>JAFRDH010000022.1 GCA_017403955.1 Mogibacterium sp. | reverse complement strand
TCTTTACGCGCTTTCACACGGCTTCAGTCTTAAATTCAGCCTCTATTTCTGTGTTTCAAAGTTCAATATTTGTTGTTTTCAAGGTTCTGTTGCGACTGGCGTATGCCTGTCGCTGTTTTCATAGATCAGTTGACACTATCAACTGGCCTGATGCGGAGTTCTTATCTCCTCCGAATTCAAAGTCTTCTTCGCTTATAGCCTCTCCCGGGTTTTTGACGATTATGTCTTCATCCCATTCTTCTAATAATAATTTCTCAAGCACCTTATTGCTTCCGGGAACAGTGACGTCCTCCAGTGAAAGAAGTTCAGCACATTTTGCCGCATACTTCTGTACAGGTTCGATTTCATAGCATCCGGTATCGATCACGCTCACTCTTGTATATGAGTCAAACATAAGCTTCATTACCTTGATCCCGCGTCTTTCTCCGTACTTGGCCTTAGCATTTGCAAACATCGAAAGAAGCGCGCCTGCATCCTTACTCCATCCCTTGGTCAGATACATGTTCCCTGCCTCGAGAAGGTTTCTTTTCTGTCTTTTGCCGGTGCAAAGCATAATGTTACAGCAGTCATCGAATCTCGGTATAGCAAGAACAGCATGTTCCGTATGCCAGCCGACAGCCCCTTTTCCGCAAAGGCCATAGGCAAGCATGATGACTTCCGCTCCGGCTGCTTCTGCTCTGCTGATCTCTTTCTGGATGACCTCACGGAGCTTGTCAGGGTCATTGTGATGGCCACGTTCCTCCCACCAGATCTCGGTATTGCTGACATCACAACGATCGAAGACAGCATTGACCTCATCCTCGATCATAGAACACGCTATAAGTACTTTTTTAATATTCTGCGCCTGTGCCATTCCCACACCCAATACTTACTGCTGCTTGTGCGCATATGAGGCGAGAGCCGTACCCTCATGCCGCATAAGCAGCCGGCAAATAGCATTAAAGAAATTCAACGCTGCGGAACTTTCCGTGTGCCAGCTTGACTCCTACGTTCTTTATGCAGACCTGTCCTCCGATTTTTGCCTTTCCTCTCATATCCAGCATTGCTTTCAGGAAGTCGATGCCAGGCTCAAGCTGATACTCTTTAAGCTCAGCATGACCTGTATCAACAAGCGCATATGTGAACTTAGGGCAAAGCAGGAAAATGCAGCTTTCATCCATGATCCTGCTGACTTTTCTGAGGAAAGGATCGTAGAAGTCCTCTACCGCGTTAGTAAGGAACTTCGGTCCGAGGATGTCCAGTGCTCCTGCAGAATCCGAGAAAATGAACACGTCCACGCCTGCCTTCTTTCCTTCTTCTATATATCTTAAGAGCTGCTCAGCGAACTTATCGAATACCAGCTTCATTTTGTCTCTGTCCTTGCGGTACGCTTTGAACACAAGTCTCGGCTCCATCAGTGCATTGAGGATCGTGAACGGACCTGTGACCTCAAGACATACAGTCTCTCCTTCACCTTTCATTGCACTGCATGCATCAAGGACCTCATGAACGCGATGTTTGCTGAAATCTATATCCGGAAGCGCAAGCACTTCGTCAAGATTTGCACAGATCGGGTCTTTTGCTCTAGGTCCTGTATTCGCGTCTCCGTAATTCAGTACAGCACCCATTGCTTCAGCCTCTATTGTTCTGCAGAACGGCAGAAGAACGAAATCCGCATCGTCATGCTTCTTGATAGCTTTTGCCAGAGTCTGCATCGTATCGCTGTGCATATATGCGTCCGGGAATTCAAGGCCGAGGCCTTCTGTGACTTCAGAACTGATCCCTACTGAATTTGAATATGTACATTTGTATTCTGTGATAGCAGCCATTTTACTAACTCCTGTATTTCTATTTGAACGGATCTTCTTCAAAAGGATCCTCAGTGGTTACACTTCTCCCGTATTCAAGGAGAAGCGCAGTGATCTCTACCCGGTCTCTGACTGCAGATCTCCTGAGATATTCTCTGAGAGCAGCCTCTGTTACAAGCCCGCGCCTGAGCATATATCTGACAGCCTCAGCATTTCTCCTGTTGATCGCAAGGTCGAGAAGATTGCCCTGCCGCTCCCATGCATACTCATCTATATCGCTGCTGCCCCCATCTACGGAATTTCTCTCCATATATGTAAGCGCCGCCACTGATCTTGCAGAAGCCGGAAGAATCCTTATCCTGGACGGATCGATCATGATCTCTGTCAGGTTTCTGCATCCGCTGAACGCATTGCGTTCTATCTTTACGATCGAATCCGGGATAGTGAGCGATCTTAGTCCGTGGCAGCTCTCGAACATTTCGCCTCCGATCATCTCCATCCCCTCCGGAAGTCTGATGCTCTTAAGCTTCCAGCAGTGCTGGAAAAGGCCGGATCCTGCTGAAATAATGTTGTCAGGAAGAGTTATCTCCTGCAGGCAGCTGCACATTCTGAATGCGTAATTGCCGATATAGTCGACTGCCTGCGGCAGCTCAATGCTGACAAGAGAATCCGAACCGGCAAAAGCCAATTCCTCTATATATCTGATATGCTGCGGCACAACAAAATGCACCGCAGCATCTTCATACTTGATCAACCTGTCACCATCAATAAGTGCAGGCATATTATTCACCAAATGTTCTGACTGTGCTGAGCACTGCCTTTACATTTTCAAGAGGCGAACCCATACCCAGTCCGCATGCAGGAGATATGATATCCGAGCCGGCGTTATAGCAGCTTCTTGCCAGCTTCTCTACTGTGCTCGTATTCTGCATCTCGATAGCGAAAGTGCTGACATTGCCCATGATCACTTTGTCAGGGAGCTGTGTCTTGGCCTCACGTATCGAAACTACAGCATCAAAGCTGAATGCATCGCTGTGTATCTTGGCGACTTTGTCATAAACGGATTTCATCTGACCGCAGATGTGGACTATTGTCTTTGCACCTGCTGCGGCAACTGCATCTACGACCTGGTTGATATATGTGACCGCATACTCATCGAAGTATTTAGGTCCGAGGATCTCACCGGTACCGCTCGGATCTGAGATAACGATGACATTAGCACCCGCCTCGACCTCAGCAAGTCCGAATCTGATCAGCTGATCTGTTACAAACTGCATATATTCATGCGCAAGCTCTCTCTTCTGACGGAGCTGCTTGTAATATCTGGTCGGCTCCATTACTGAGCTGGCTACACTCACAGGTCCGACAAGATTGCCGACGATCGGATAGTCGCTTGTTTCCTCCTTCAGGATCCTGATCGCATCGAGTACTACCTTCGCGCGTCCGGACTCAAGGTCCATCGGTGAGAGCTTCTTGTAATCCTCAACTGTATCGATAGCATATCCGGTGATATGAGGTTCGAAAAGCTGCGACCCCATCGTGCAGGTAGCGCCGAGAGCTTCCGCCTCTACTGACATGCAGAAAGGAACTCCGTAGTTCTCGAAGCAGCCCTGATCTACTATAGCCTTGGCAAGATCAGCCATCATTCTTGCATCAGTGTGAGCCTCAGGAAGATATACACCTGCAACGTCCTGGAGCTCCTTGGTAACCATATTCATCATTCCTCCCGGGCAGATACATGCAGGCCTGTCGACCTTCTGACCCGAAAGGATCTTTATTAGTCTTTCATTAGCAGTAGTCATAACTGTAAAATTCCTATTCCCTGCCCCTCCGGGCAGATTCCTTATTTATTTGAACGAAGGGAAAATCAAGCATTCGGAGAGCAGTCTCTCATAGTTGTCTGTTGCTCCGAGTTCGAGATAATCCATCTCATGTGCAAGTTCTTCCATCTCGCGCTTTACATCCGATGACATCAGTGCCATATATGCTCCGGTCTTGGATGTATTTCCGACGTACTCGATCTTGTCTTCTACATCGAAAGGCAGTATTCCGGTTCCGGTAATGCTGTCGGCCGGAAGGTGTGCACCGAACTGGCCGGCGATGAGGACCTTATCAAGATCCTGCATACCTATACCTGCTTTCTTCATCAGAGCCATGAAGCCCGAAAGTATAGCGCCTTTGGCAAGCTGAACCTGTCTTATGTCTCCCATGGTGATGCAAAGCGGCTCATCCCCGTCTGTCATCTTGAATGATCTCTTGCCGTCTTCGTCCACGAGAATGTATTTCGATCTGTAATCGTCAGCAGGGAACTTGTCCGCCTTGACGAATGCTCCTGTCTTCCTGACAATTCCTGTTCTGAGAAGCTCCTTGGTGGCTGTGAGGATCCCGCTTCCGCAAATACCTGCAGGCTCGCAGTCTCCGATCACTTTGAGCTCGAGGCCGTCCTCGCCGATGTGGATATCCTCGATCGCTCCTTCTGCCGCACGCATTCCCGAGCTTATATTCATTCCCTCAAGAGCCGGTCCTGCAGCACAAGAACATGACATCAGTTTCCCGTTTGCAGCCAGTACGATCTCACCGTTGGTACCTATATCGATGAAAATAGTATTGCCTTTGCGGTGCTTGAGATCACATACATAAGCTCCGGCAACGATGTCTGCTCCGATATATGCGGATACTGAAGGCAGACAGTAAAGTCTTGCGCCCGGAGCTGCTTTGAGTCCGATCTCTGAAGCCATGATATCTTTGGCTTTGGCAAAAACAGGCGCAAATGGCGCCTTGCCTATCGGCGTGGCATCGACTCCGACGAGCATGTGCATCATCGTGCAGTTAGCACCGACCGTCAGCTCATAGATCTCATCCGTACTCACACCGTATTTCGTGCAGATCGAACCGATCATCTTATTGATCGAGCCTACTATGGCCTTTCTGAGCATGATGATCCCATCGTCAGGATGCTCGATCTCATAGGTGATCCTCGTCAGTACATCAAGGCCAAAATGCTTCTGCGCATTGATTTCCGATGCATGTCCGAGTTCCTCTCCGGTATTCATGTCCACAAGAGAGCAGACAACAGTTGTCGTACCGATATCTATCGCGACGCCGAATCTTCTGCTTGTCGTATCACCATGTTCAAGACCGATAACTCTGTTCTTATGAATGACTGCAGTATATTCTCCAGGCTTCATCGAATCTATTCCGAGAGCAGTATAGTCCATTCCTTCTGCTCCGGTCTCTTCAAGTATCTGATCTTCAAACGGAGTCTGATCATCAAGTGTAGGTTTGTGGATCGTGACCTGTGTCTTGATGATATCCGTTTTGAACTCGAAATCCGGAAGATAGCCTGATGTAAGAACATCGTGTTTCTTTTCTTTCTGGAGTGATTCCACTGTCAGATCACTGTCAGGAACAACAAGACAGCCGAGTCTGATCCCAGACTCGACTTCATCCTGCTTAAGTATCCCAAGTTCTGTTTCAGTAATCGCTCCGGCATCGCCTTCAAGGATCCTTACCTTGCATTTTCCGCAGATGCCCTTGCCCCCGCATGCGTTGTCAACGAATATTCCGGCACCGAGCATCAGATCAGTGAGTGTCTGACCAGGAGTGAATTCTATTGCTTTGCCTTGTGGCTTGACCGTTAGAAGCGGCATTATCTGATTACCTCCCAAGTGATAAGTTATTATTCAACACCGCAGAGTTTCTTTGCTACTTCTACGGCTTCAACTGCATTTCTTGAATATCCGTCTGCACCGATATCCTCTGCATACTTCACGGAAATAGGGCTTCCGCCGACCATGACCTTGAAGTTATCTCTTATACCCTGCTCTTTGAGCTTCTCGATAACTGTTCTCATGCCCGGCATAGTTGTTGTCATAAGGGTTGACATCATGATGAGGTCAGCATCAACTTCCTTTGCCTTCTCAATGAAGCTGTCGATAGGAACGTCTCTTCCGAGGTCATACATCTCGAAACCTGCAGTTTCCATCATGATCTTAACGAGGTTCTTTCCGATATCGTGTGTATCACCCTCGATAACACCGATGACTGCCTTCTTGGATTCGCCCATGCTTGCATCTTCAGGAAGGTGCGGACGAAGAACGTCAAGGCCTGCATACATCGCGTCTGAGCAGAGCAGAAGGTCTGTTACGAAGTACTCTTCCTGATCATACATTTCGCTTGCACGGTTCATTCCGTCTACAAGACCATGCAGGATCCCGTCAAGAGGATCAAATCCTGCCTCAATATATTCTTCACAGACATCAGCGATTTCTTCGTCTTCCATCTCGAAGACATAGTCTGACATTTTCTGCAGTAATTCTTCTTTCGTAGCCATAATCAACAATTATCTCCTTTATTATATATACTTAGAGTCCTGAAAAGAATACCGGTAATTATTCCTTTGTATCGATTGCTTCGTTGAGCGCTTCCTCAGCTATGCCAAGCGGCAGATAACCTTTCCTTGCCCCTCTTCCGTACTTGCGCGCTGCAAAGATGAATGCATCGAAGTTCTCTCTTGGTGTTCCGATCGGGACCTGGCATCCTGTTCCGAGTGTGTATCCGTTCTGTGCTTCTGATCCCTTGATGATGCATTGTTTGCATGTCTCGATAACATCATCGATAGTACCGTTCAGCATGACATCGACAGGTGCTACATTTCCTACAAGGCCGAAGTGTGGTCCCATGATATCTCTTGCTGCTGCGAGGTCTTCCATATTGTCTACGCTGAAGCTGGATACTTTGAGTTTGGTCATGTCTTCCCACAGCGGTGAAGTCTTGCCGCAAATGTGGATCCCAGGCTTCCTGCCAAGAGTCTGTGTAAGTCCCTCGATCAGATACTCAAGATGAGGTTCTGAGAATTTCTTGTAATTCCTCTTGCCGAGGATATCTGAACAACTGATCGGGTCACAGATCGTGCAGCCTCCGCCGCCGAATTCGTCTGCGAACATCTCAGCATAAGCAACTGTATAGTCTACGCACCATTTGAGGAGGTCGTTGAGTTCTTCCTGATGTCTTACGGTATCTCTCAGGATCATTTCTACCGGTCTGATAAGAGACGCATTCGTGAAAGGTCCTGCAACCGGCATTGCAATACCCATTTCCGGGAAAGCAGCCTTAAGATCGATACCTCTCTGAAGGACAGCCAGAAATACAGGGTTCTTCTTCGGATCATCCTTCATGAGCTCTTTGAGCTGGGACCAGTCTGTCAGTACAGGCTTGATCACGCGGTCGATTCCCACCTCAGGGAAGTATATCTCGGATCCGACGGCCTGCGCCATCGTTCTCAGTCTGAGCCCGGAAGCCAGTCCGACGATGTTGAATTCTTCTTTTCTGCGTTTGATGACATCGATATGGACTTTGACATCATTTCTCCACTGAGCAGTAGTATATCCGAAGATATTCGCCATAGCTTCTTCGTTGCTCTGGATCGAGAAAGGTATATGATCTACCTCTTCTCCAGCAGCGTATTTCTGCATTCTCTCACCCGCAGACATAGTCTCCGGGTATTTTTCCATCTCTTTTTTGAGTTCTTCGTAGTTCATGCTTACACCTCGGTTCAGAAATTAACAATAAAATCTACGACTTTCATTATATCTGAAGAAGTATTTAAGGATTATTGATATCAGCTATATGACCGAGCAGTAAGTATTCGCGATACTAATAAAGCCCGCACAAGTGCGGGCATTGGTGATTTATTTGGTTATTTCACTGATTTTCCGGTCTATTTCGAGCTGTCGTTCACTGAAGAGAAGATCTTTGTTATGCCGGAAGTATTCATCACAGCCATATCTGTTTATGAAATCTGCTGAGTACGGGTCTGCGGTAAGTTCTGTTACGATCATCAGCATTTCCTTGCCTTCACCCCAGCACTTTTCGGCGAACTTGAGAAGGCCGGTCATCTTGGTCTGTGCCTCGCCGACATCTTCCGCATGGTCACGTACCATTTCTCCGTATTTGTCTCTCATGATACCGAACGTCTCCGGATAACCTGAGGATCCTGCGATGCCTTTCTCCATTTCACTGAGGACATCTATTGTCCTGACGAGAACTTTGCGCCTGTCCTCGTCCATAGAGCCGGATCTTTTTCCGGAAGAAAGCTTCTTCTCTTCTTCATCTATGATCGTTCTGATGCAGTCTTCCGGCGCAGCATATCCCTCGCCTCCGGCATAATCCTTAAGGCAGTTCCTTACATTCTCGATCACCTGATGCTCGCTGATGCACGCTCTTACATCCTGACGTACATTTCCGAGAAGCAACCCGATAAGAGTATATACCTCGTCAAAACCTGCATCCGCAGCTCTCTGAGATATCTCTTCATCGTATCTTCCATACAGGATATCCTCTACAGGATATTCCGTTCTGTACTTATTGAAAAGGTCATAATAGACTGCGAATTCCTTTGCCGCTGAAGGGTCCTGCAGATACTGTATGATCAGGTCTTCATCTACGGTCAGGTCATTCTGCTCATAGAGATAAAGCATTTTGCTCAGATCTTCCCAGCCTCTCGGGGTCACGATGCTCCTGCCGCTGACAGTTGTCTCAACTGAGTAGAATCTGTTTCTTTTGCTCTGAAGGAATGTCATGATCGCAGGATGGATGCTGACCTTGGCAGCATATTCTTTCCATGTCTCATAGTCTGCCTCGACGTCAATTTTCTTGAGTCTGTCAAGAGTGACTATGTCAAAATCTCTTACAGAATCATTGTATTCAGGCGGATTTCCTGCAGCTACGATGATCCATCCGTCAGGGATACGATGTCTTCCGAACACCTTATACTGAAGGAACTGTAGCATCAGAGGAGAAAGTGTCTCAGATACGCAGTTGATCTCATCGAGGAAAAGGATCCCTTCCCTGACACCGGTTTCTTCCATCAGTTCATACACAGATGCTATGATCTCACTCATCGTATATTCTGTCACATCATATTCCTTACCATCGAAAGTCCTGTGAGAGATAAAAGGAAGTCCTATAGCGCTCTGCCTTGTGTGATGAGTCATGGAATATGAAACCAGACCGATCCCGAGTTCAGCAGCGATCTGCTCCATAATGGCAGTCTTCCCGATCCCCGGAGGACCGATCAGAAGTACCGGTCTCTGTTTCTCGATAGGTATTACATATTCTCCCATGTCATCTTTAGTCAGGTAAGCCTTGACCGCATTTCTTATCTGGATCTTTGCTTTGTTTATATTCATTGAATGATTCCTTCCCTTAGTTCGTCCTGCTGAAGCAGTACTCTTATTGCCCATACCGGAACTGCCGGCAGGTTGTATCCATCGTCTACGAAAACGAATGCTGTCTTGTATCCGGGCTTCGTTTCCGGATATGTCCCGAGTCCGTCAGTGAAATATATAAGTCCTTTGAGATCACTGAACGCGCCATCTCTGATCAGTTCATCCACATATCTGAAAACAGGTCTGAAGTCGGTCCCGCCGAGTCCCCTGATCTCCATCTCCTCGAGATATCTGTCGAAATCCGCGGTGGTTCTTATGACATGATCATCCTGTATCTCGGCATCACATTGAATGATATGGACATTGATGTCTCTGAAGAACGATCCCTGCTGATTGAGGATACCATATGTTTTCCTGAGGAATGTCCGGACTTCATCTCCTGCCACTGACCCGGATGTGTCTATAGCTATGACAAAATCTCTGATCCGGTGGTCTTCCCGGTATTCGAGCGGCTCGATGAGCGGCATGTTCCTGTAGTTACTGAGACCATATGTGTAATAAATATAGTCGAATTCACTGTCCGAGACCTTCATCTCTTCGCCCACAGAAGCGAACTTGCGGAGAAAATCCGAGTAATCGCAGCGCTCACGGGTCACTGCCCGAATGTTCTGAATGAGGTTGCCGGCACCTTCGCCTCTGACTTTGGCGAATATCTCAAGCTCCATTTCTATCTGCCGTGCAATATTCTTCCACTGATCTTCATCAGCGGAGCGGACTTCAGGAGACGGACCGGCAAGCCGGCTTTGCGATGCAGTCCCTGAACTATTGCTCTCATGATCATACCATGTGCTGTGATCGTCCACCGAAAAGAGTTCCAGCCATTCATCTATGCGGACCCATGACGGCTTGTTCTCAAGCCATGCATATATTTTCTCCGCAGTGAGATATTTTATCTCAGATCTCAGCCGTCTGATCAAAAGCAGCTGTCTGTCTTCCCTGTCGCTTCCGGTGCAGGCAAGTCTGAGCTCACAGATAGTGCTCTCGACTGCCACATCACACGCAAGGTCCCATCTTGCCCTGTCTATTCTTGCCCCGGCAAACTGGTGCAGGAATACACAGTGCAGGACGAGATGAAGATAATTCCTGGTGATTTCTTCTCTGGATTCTTTGTATACGTTCAGGACATAAAGAGGATCGAACCAGATACAGTCTGAATTTGCGGAAATGCTCCCATCATAAACATGCTTCCTGTGAAATGTCAGTGCAACATCCATGTAGCGAAGGTTCACAAGAAGCTTGTTTCTGGAAATATCCAGCACATCATTAGCGAGTTTCAGTATCTCATCAGTATCTGCCATCTGCATCATCCGATTCCGGTATATCAATGTAGTCAAGCAGTTTCTTTATCTTGGCTGTTGTTTCAGCGGCAAGCTTGTGGTCTTCCCCGCCGGCAGTAACTCCGACGACTACAGGACCCTTCTTGGCGATGCCAGGGAAATAGAAATCGCAAAGTGATTTGTCGCTTGCCACGTTTACAAGAATATGCCTTCTCCTGCACATTCCGGCTATCCTGACATCTGTGCCTGCGTGACCTGTTGAGATAAAAGCTATATCGATCCCTTCAAGGTCATTCTCATCGAATCTTCTGCGGTAATAATTGATATATCCTGCATCTGCGATTTTCTGAATATCCGGATCGCATTCAGGCGCGATCACTGTAACTGAACCGACAAACTGAAATATGTTTATAAGTCTGCGCACAGCTATTTTGCCTGCTCCGATGAACAGGACATTCTTTTCTGACAGATCAAAAAACATCGGAAAATATAAACTCATATTGATTCAGCCCTTTCACTAAAGCCTATTCGTAGAATCTTTTCTTGACAAAGTGGTTGAGGATCCCGCCGAGGATTATGATTGCAAGCGCAATGTATATGACCTTGACTGCGGCTTCCTGCGTATCGACGATCGTCCCTCCGTTTTCCGAAAGGTCGATGTGAAGATTCTCCTGAGGTAAACTCTCCGCCAGGAAAACTATGTCTCTATCATACCACTTTTGTTTCTTCTTGCTATATGCAGCGCACGGGAATTCTTTATCCAGCGCCTCTGCTTCGATCTGAAACTCTCCGTATCCGCTCGATTCATCTGCAGGTATCCACTGCGACTCATCTGCAGCAGCCGCTTCAGCTGCAGTTCCCTGGAAAACATATGCATAGCTCGTGCTGGAAATGCGTATCACTGCCCTGATCCTTCCTGATGAATTCGTAAGATCAGTGTGGATTATCTTGAAAAACTGCGAGCTCGAGATTGCTTCGACCTCATAATCGCCTTCGTCAAAATCCTCCGGATAGACAGGTGTCATGCCGTAGATGAGGGTCCCGTCCTGTGTGGATCTGTCCCTCGAAGGCGCAGTCTCTGACTGATTCGTTTCATTCGAAGGATCATCAGAGTCTTTGATCACAAGCGGGTCAGCATTCACAGGAATCGTAAAGGCGATCACCACCAGAACGAACGCGATCAGAACGAGTGCCTTTTTGAGTATTTCCGCGGCGGGCGCTATGTGTACGAACTTCTTCATAACGATCACCCTCCTACAGATTCTTTTTGCGGTATATGAAGAATACCGATATACCGCCGAGTATTATAAGATACGCAAAAAGTATTACGAATCCGATGGCTCCCGGCGCCTCGCCGTTCGCGATGCTTCTTATCATGCCGCTTGCCTGCGAGAGAGGCAGTATGTCTATGATCTGCCTGAATCCGTCAGGCATTTCTTCGGTCGAGAAGAACGTGTTGCACAGGAACGACATTGGCATGATTATATACGTGTTGAATCTCGGCGCATCCGAGTATGTCTTGGCAAGGAACGACAGCACCAGTGCCAGTGTTGCGAAAACCATGCCGTTGAGCACCATGATCAGAAATGACAGCCAGTTGAAAACGAGCCCGTGTCTGACGGGTATCGTCATGACAAGGATCACGCAGGCTGCATATAGTCCGCGAAGACTTCCCCCGATCACCTGCCCTGTAATGAACTGCCAGAGAGGCGTCGGCGAGACCATGACCTGGTCGAGAGCTTTCTCATAAAGCCTCTGGACACTCATGCTCTGAGCGATCGCGCCAAAGCTGCCGGTCATCGTTACCATCGCTACAAGGCCCGGTACAAGGAAGTGGATGTACGGCTCGCCATGAGATGTGGTACGGATGCCGAGTCCGAAAATAATCAGGTACATCAAAGGAGAGATCATCGCCGCAACGGTGATCTTGTAGAAATCTCTTCTGAATTCTACCCATTTCTCCCAGAGTACTGTTATGATCCCCATGATCTAAGTTATTTTCCTTCCGGCTACTTCTATAAATACATCTTCAAGCGTTGTCTGCCTGAATGTCGAATCTGCCGAAGCGGATTCAAGATATCTTATCGCATCTTCTCTTGTGTGGAAATGCGTGCTCTTAAGGTCATGCTCTCCCGTTTCATCCACCGTGAACTCGCCGATCTCCCTGATCAGCGATTCAGGTGAATCGAGTTTCCGGAGTTTGCCTCTGTTGATCATCGCGACCCTGTCGCACAAAGCCTCAGCCTCTTCAATGTAATGAGTCGTGAGGAGTATCGTCATATCTCTTCCTGAGACCTGCCTGAGGAGATTCCACATCTGTCTCCTTGAAAGCGCATCCATACCGGCAGTAGGCTCATCAAGCAGAAGAATTTCCGGCTCGATCAGAAGAGCACGGCAGATCATGAGTTTACGCTTCATGCCGCCGGAAAGATGCCTCACCGTTCTGCGATGATACTCCGAAAGTCCTGCAAATTCAAGGAGCTCGTTCGCTCTCTTTTTGATTTCTTTCTTAGGAAGATAGTAGAGTCTGCCCTGATATTCCATTACCTCGTCCATCGTCATATCCTGACGCATCGAGTATTCCTGGGTGATGACAGCAAGCTTGCGCTTCTGCTCAGAAGCTCCTCTTGTGAGCCTGACTCCGTCTATGTAGATCTCACCCGAAGTCGGCAGCAATACCGTTGACAACATGCTGATGGTAGTCGTTTTGCCTGCGCCGTTAGGTCCGAGCAAGCCAAAAAACTCTCCCGTTCCTATTTCAAAGGAGAGTCCGTCGACCGCAGTAAAATCACCGAATTTCTTAGTAAGATCCTTTAACTCAATCACTTTGTCTTCTCTTTCGCAATTATCAGAGAGAAATAACCTGCATCATCAGGTATTTCTTCCAGCGACCTGTATTTCTTTTCAGTCTCCATGCTGCAGTTTTCCACTGCCTGCACATCCAGATCAGTGCGTGAAAGCATTTCCTTGACTCCACGCATCTTGCTCGCGGATTTCATCAGAACATAGTTGCCCGGCCATTTGAGCGAACCCACTTCTGTATTATGAAGTGCAGGAATGACGTGAAGCGGTTCATTCCACTCAGTCAGCGGAATATTGAGTGCTGCAGCAGCCGCACAGAAGGATGTGATCCCCGGTACAAGTTCCGTATCATATCCGTCAGCCTCAAGCAGATGCTGGATATAACTGAAAGTGCAGTATATCGTTGAATCACCCAGAGTTATATATACGACATTCTTCCCTTCATCAAGATATTTTTCGATCAGGTCAGCCGCTTCCCTGTGAGCTTTCGCAATAAGGTCCCTGTCCCTTACCATCGGCATATATATAGAAACGAGTTCCTTATCTGCTATTTCAGGCACAGCTCCTGATGCGATCCTGTAAGCTACTGCGTCTTTCGCGACTTTGCCCGGCACTGCGATAACATCATTTTCACGAATGAGCCTGCAGGCTCTGAGTGTCATAAGTTCAGGATCACCAGGGCCGACTCCAACTCCATATGCTATTCCCTTTTTCATAATTTATTACCTTTGATCTTATTGACTGCAGACTTCTTCCAGCCTGCTCACCAGTGATCCAAGAGTAGCTTTGTCAGAGACATAAGTCACCATGCCGTGCCCATCTGCCTCAGCCTTCGTCTGCTTTCCTATGCAGACGGCCCTGACTTTGCTGTAGTCCATGCCCGGATAAGCTTTGGCAAAACCTCTTACGGTCGAAGCGCTCGTGAAAAGCGCGTATGTGTGCGGATCATCAAATGCTTCCCCTGCGTCGAACCACTCCTGTGATGTATATATCGTATCATAAGTCGGGATATCATCGATCGTGATACCGCTGATTTTGCATAATTCCTCTATCAGCTCATGATTGCCGATCTTTGCTCTCGGGATAAGTACCCGCTCCCCTTCATGAAGAAGTCCGGCGAGCTCTGTGCCCAGAGTCCTCCCGTCATATTCGGATGGGACCATATCTGCCCTTAATCCGTATTTGAGAAGTTCCTTTTCGGTCCCTTTTCCGATGGAAGCTATCCTGCATCCGGCAAGAGATCGGATGTCTTTGCTCTTCAGAAGTTCATCCATGAAGACTCTGACTCCGCTCGGGCTCGTGAAAACGATCCAGTCATAGCTGTCCAGCGCCCCGATCGCTCCTGTAAGTTCTCCATTATCTTCGATCGGCGCGATCTCTATAGTCGGGAGTTCAATGACTTCTGCACCCTTTTCTCTGAGCATTGTCGCAAGTCCCGAGCTCAGCTCCTTAGGCCTTGTTACGACAGCCTTGATCCCCGAGAGCGGAAGCTCTTGTCTCCAGCTGAATTGATCCGCCAGTGAAACGACTTTGCCTATAATAATGATTGCCGGTGTGATAACTGAAGCCGCGGCAGCATCCGGAGCCAGATCAGCAAGCGTCGATGAAATGATCCGCTGATTTGCGGTTGCCCCTTTCTCGATGACTGCAGCAGGGGTCTCCGGATCCATACCTGCTTCAAGGAGTCCCGCTGTAATAACAGGAAGAGATGCGATTCCCATCAGGAACACAAGTGTTCCTCCTGTTTCTTTAAGAGCCTTAAAGTCTATATCGTATGTATGATCTTTCCTCTTATGTCCTGTGATAATATGGACACTCGAGCAGAAGTCTCTGTGGGTTACCGGGATCCCCGCATATGCAGGTACTGCAACGGCGCTCGTAACTCCCGGAACGATCTCATACGGGATATCATTTTCTATCAGTAATTCGAGTTCCTCGCCGCCTCTTCCGAAAACGAACGGATCACCACCCTTGAGTCTCACGACTCTGAGACCTTCCCGCGCTTTCTCGAGCAGTACCCTGTTGATCTCATCCTGCTTCAGGAAATGATGTCCCGACCGCTTTCCGGCATATATTTTCTCGGCTCCTGCAGGCATCAGAGACAGGATCCCGCTTCCGATGAGTGCATCATACACTACTACATCTGCCTCCTCGAGGACCTTCCTGCCTTTCTGTGTCATCAGCCCCGGATCTCCAGGGCCAGCACCGACAAGCCATACCTTGCCTTTCTGCATTTTATCTTCTATCATGATCGTCTTATTCCTTATTGCCTAGAAGTCTCTCTGCAAGTTTTCTGCCGAGTTCTGCTGCTTCAGCAGGCTCATCTGCCCTGCCGCTGAGGTTTTCTCTTGAGATGCGTCCGCACGAAGTTTCATATCTGAAACCGATCAAGTGCATTTCGCCGTTTTCCATCCATGAGTAAGCCGTGTCCGGAGAACCGCAGTCCGCCCCGATCGCTCTGACAAAAGCCCTCTCTGCTGCGGCGCAAAGTTCTGCCTCCCTGCAGTTAAGAGCTGTAGCGATCATCTCCCTGACTTCTTCGTCATCTGCTCTGGCCTGGATCCCAAGGATCCCCTGACATGAAGCAGGAATCATTTCATCAGGCTCGAAAAATCTGCTTATCCTGTGCTGAAGTCCGAGTCTTATCAGGCCTGCGGCCGCCATGATCAGTGCTGAATACTGTCCTTCATCAAGCTTTCTGAGTCTTGTTTCAACGTTGCCCCTGATTGGCGCAGTCTCTGCACCGGGATATAGTTCTTTTATCTGAATGGATCGTCTGAGGCTCGAAGTACCGATCGGCTTTGACAGATCGATCCCGCTTGCTCCTTCAGGCAGCGCAAGCACATCCCTCGCATCTTCCCTTTCTGAGAAAGCAGTGAGTGGTATCCTCTCGTCAGTCATCTGAGGAAGATCCTTGAGACTGTGTACTGTCATGTCACAGACGCCCGAAAGGAGCGCCTCATCAAGCTCTCTCACAAAAAGCCCCTTGCCGCCGATCTGATCGAGAGTCTTGTCGAGGATCTTGTCCCCGGTAGTCTTCATCGTGACCAGTTCTGTGCGGATGTCAGGATAAACCTCTTCCATCCTCTTCATCATTAATTCTGACTGGATCACAGCAAGCCTGCTCCCTCTGCTCCCGACTATTAACTTTTTCAAACCATTATCTTCCTTAAACATCTTATTTCATTAATAAACACTGCACAAAACGGTATCATTCGGGATGGTGTTGAATGTATCCGGAATGGTGATCACGCAGAAGAGCGAGCCGCCCATGCGGCACCAGGCCCTTTCAGTGGTATCAAGTGGTATCATTCGGGATTGTGTTGAATGTATCCGGAATGGTGATCACGCAGAAGAGCGAGCCGCCCATGCGGCGAAAAGCTCTTCATATGATCCATTCAGCTCTAACCCCTTCCAGTGGTATCAAGTGGTATCATTTGGGATAGTTTTGAATATGTCCGGAATGGTGATCACGCAGAAGAGCGAGCCGCCCATGCGGCGAAAAGCTCTTCGAGTATTATCACCTGAAGGACATATTCAAGACGATTTTAACCAATGATTCCCTGCTTGATACACTCAGCTAATTCTTTTGCGTAGTATGTTTCGTATATTGTTGCTCCTGCTCGGTATGCTGCTACTGCCATTTCACACATGACTGCTTTCTCATCAATCCATCCATTTGCTGCAGCTGCTTTGACCATTGCGTATTCCCCGCTCACGCTGTATGCAGCGACCGGAACATCAGTTGCTTCATATACTTCCCTGATGATGTCAAGATATGCTGTCGAAGGTTTGACCATGATTATATCTGCGCCTTCCTCAACGTCCAGGATCGCTTCCTTGATCGCTTCTCTCCTGTTGTGATAGTCCATCTGGTAGGATTTCCTGTCACCGAATGCAGGTGCTGAGCCGGCAGCCTCTCTGAACGGGCCATAGAAAGACGAAGAATACTTAACAGCATATGACATGATCGGTGTGTTGACAAAGCCATTCTCATCAAGAGCTTCTCTGATCGCTCTGACTCTTCCGTCCATCATGTCGGACGGTGCTACCATGTCCGATCCTGCAAGCGCATGTGAAACAGCTGTTTTCTGAAGCAGCTCAAGAGTCCTGTCATTGTCTACATCATATCTTTCTCCGCATCTGCACAGAGCTCCGCAGTGCCCGTGTGAAGTATACTCACACATACACACATCAGTGATCACAAACATCTCAGGATATTTGCACTTGATATGGCTTACCGCTCTCTGGATGATACCGTCTTCAGCATAAGCCTGGCTTCCCATTTCGTCCTTGACTTCAGGGATACCAAACAGCATGATACTCGATACTCCTGCTTCAAGCATTTCTTCGACCTTGGCATCAACTCTGTCGACTGTATATCTATACTGTCCCGGAAGAGCTTTGATCTCGTCGATCCGGTTCTCTCCATCCATTACGAACATCGGATATATCAGGGATGACTCATCGATGCGGGTCTCTCTGACCATCTTTCTCAGCTCAGGTGTAGAGCGAAGTCTTCTTGGTCTGTAGATCATTGTTATAATATCTCCTTGCAATTATTATCTGTTAGCTTTGATCGTTTCGATCACTTTATCGTAGTTATCCGGCTGATGAGGGAATGTGCATGCTGTGCATACCTTGATCATCTTGCCGTCTTTCGCTACATATGAAGGGGCGCCCGGGCATTTCTCAAGATGATAAAGCGGGCAGTAACAGAACAGACAGTTGATCTCATCTATTCCTTTGTGGCAGGGATAGTATTTGCATTCCCTGTTTTCGAAAAACTTGTATGAATTTTTCATTTTCCGGCCCCCGCAGTTAAATCTCTTTGCGCGCCTTATATTCAAGCATCGCTTTTTTGAATCTGATGATCAGTTCAGGACATGACGGATAATACAGATGCGGAAAGCCCCAGACATGATCATCCCCTGCATGGACGCACTCCCAGGATCTTCCGCTGCCCGGCTTTACCGCCAGAGCATCTGATCCGTTGTTTGAGCTGTCATAATAATGGAATTCGTGCCCCCTGATCGATAGTCCTTCAATTATTCCTGCAGATCCGGTCAAAGTGATATATCCGAATCTTCCGAGTTTTCCCGTGTTGTGCGATGAACCCGGTACGATGTGGCTCATTGAATACTGCTTACCTTCTTTGTCTTCGAGCTTGTCCAGCAGGTACATGAATCCCCCGCACTCCGCAAGGCTCGGCATTCCCGAAGTGATCGCGTTATGAACAGATTGTCTCATAGAAGAATTCCAGCTGAGTTCTTCCGCAAAAAGTTCCGGATATCCGCCCCCGAGTAGTATCCCGTCTGCATCAGCAGGCAGCGCTTCATCATGAAGGGGCGAGAATTCAACGACTTTGATCCCGTACTTCTCGAGCATCCTGAGATTCTCTTCATAATAAAAGCAAAATGCTTCGTCTCTTGCAGTAACAATTGTTACGGTTTGATCATCATATTTTTTATTATCTTGAATGTCATTACAGATCCAATCATCTTGTAAGACTTCTGCCTGACCCATGATATCTTCAAGCAGTCCGAGATCCATATGATCCGACAAAAGTCTTGCCGATGTGTCGACCTGTTCTTTAAGATCGTCTATCTCGTCCGGCATGATCAGACCAAGATGCCTGCTTGAAAGTCTGATCTCATCCGAATGCGGGATGCCGCCGAGCAGGCTGACGCTGATGCCTCTCTGCGCGGAGATCTCATCCAGCATTTCTTTCATAAGCGGGCTGATCTCTTTGTAATAGTGCGGTGTTATCCTGTTGAGAACTATGCCGTGGATCAGATGTGATGTGTCGTCAGACAATATCCCTTTGATCACTGAAAGCATCGTTGGTCCCATGCCTTTGACATCGATCACCAGAACTACCGGTGTACCTGTGATCCTCGCGATATCGTAGCAAGATCCTTTGCCCGAAGCACCCGCGATACCGTCATATATTCCCATGACACCCTCTATCACGGCTGCGTCATAGCCCTCGGATATATGCTCAGCTACGATCCTGCGTATCTTCTCAGCATCCGAGAAAAAAGAATCGAGATTGCTTCCCGGTATCCCGATGACCTTGCGGTGGAACATCGGATCTATATAGTCAGGTCCGCATTTATACGACATGACTGCAGAGCCGCTGTCTTTGATCAGCTTGAGAAGGCCGCATGTCAGTATCGTCTTGCCGCTTCCGCTCTTAGGAGCCGCTATGAGTATCCTTCCTGTCATAGCTTCACCCCTTTCAGTGTGAAGGATGCTATCATGACAGGATTCTCCGCTGTCATAAGGTGATAGCTTCCGAGTTCCCTCGATCTGTTGACAGAGACCTGCTCCACGAGCACATCTGTGACTTCCATTTCGCGGATCACCTGATTGATCTCGGCCATGGTCTCAAGGCTCACAGCATTGATAACTACACGTATGCCGGATACCGGCGATTTTGCAGCCAGAACTTCAAGAATCTGCCTAAGATTGCCTGAGCTGCCTCCTATGAATACATGTGTCGGAGTCTCGAGTCCCGCAAGCGCATCCGGTGCTTTGCCCTCGATCACCTCTATATTGCTAAGCCTGAACTGATCTGCATTCTGCCTGATCAGATCGCAGGCTTCTTCTTTCATTTCTATAGCGTAAACAGTTCCGTCCGGGTCTAGCGACGCGATTTCGCATGCTATGGAGCCGGTCCCGCTTCCAATATCATAAACCACAGATCCTTTTGTAAGACCAAGCCTCAGTACGCTGAGATGTCTTACGCTCTCCTTGGTCATCGGGACTTTGCTCCTGATCATTTCTTCATCGCTTATCACAGGAGCCACCGGCCTGACCTCAGGTCTGTCGTTGATCACTATGGCTGTGTACAGACCGGATTCGGTGATCAGCTTGCAGTCTTCCGCTCTGATCAGACCGACCCTTTCTTCCGGATATGACAGCTGGTATCCGAGGATGATATGCACGTGACCCAGACCGTTTGCCGTAAGAAGTTCCCCAAGCAGCCTTACATCCTTGTCACCAGAGAGAAGCACGAATGTCTTCTCGCTGTATTTCACTGATCTCAGCAGTTTCGAATTTGCCCTTTTGTCATCCGAGCAGCCATGGATGCTCACAAGTTCTGCGTCCTGATAACTCACTCCCGAACGGGATGCAAGATATGTAAAGGATGCGATCCCCGGATGTATCCTGATGCTGCATTCAGAATCTGACTTGCCCGCCCAATCTCTCAGAGCCGGCGCGAGCTTGCCAGCACCACTATAGAACCCTGTGTCTCCTGAGAAAAGGATTGCTGCTTTTGCAGGTTTTTCTTCTTCCAGAACAGGGATAATGTCCTCTGCCCTGTAATACGGATAAGCCTTGCTGCTCCTGAAATCCCGGATCATTCGCGAAGCGCCGAACAGTATATCTGCCTTGCCGATCGCCTCACTTGCATCTGCCGTCAGAAGACCTTTGCTCCCCGGGCCGATCCCGATCAGATCTATCTCCATACGACTCCGGATGCCGAAGTATTTTGCCAGAGTCTCATCGACTGACAGTCCCGTTTCTTCTGCCGGGCGTCCGATCATGTATACAGGGATCCCGGCTTTTGCAGCAGCTCTTATCTTGTCGGGAGCACCGCCTGCAGCTCCGCTGGATTTTGTTACCAGGACCTTGATGTCAAATTGATCTATAAGTGCAAGATCCGTATCCATGCTGAATGGCCCCTGCATCGCGATGATATGCTTGCCGCAAAGACCGGCTTCTTCGCATAGCGTTATGCTCTCATGCGAAGGGAGTACTCTTGCAAAAAGTCTGTTTCTGACGCCTTCATCAGCTGCATAGATCCCCAGCTCCTTGCTGCCTGTCGTGAGAAGGATGTTTCCTTCCGTCTCCACAAGAGCTTTTGCACAGTCAGAAGCACTGTCGAAGGCATGGATCTCAGCATTTTCCGGAAACAATTCACTGTCCTGCTTTCTGATGATCCTCACATATTCTCTGTCGGAAGCCCTGCATGCAGTCAGAATATTGTGTGAAACATCTGTGGCGTAAGGATGTGTCGCATCGAAAACCGTGCTTGCCTCAGCCTTGAAAAGGTCATACATCTCAAGCCCTGTAAGGCGTCCTCTCCTGACGTCCGCATAATCACTCGGCTCCATGACAAGCTCGCCGTACTCGGTCGCAACGCAAACAATGTGCGCTATTCCGGATGCGGTCAGCTTCTCAGAGAGCGTTCTCCCTTCAGTTGTACCTGAGAAAATAATCGGTTTCATAGCTTGTATCCTCTTGGTGTGATGAGCCTTCCGTCCATGATCCGGCTCTGTGAATTACCGATGAAAACGGTCGTGAACATATCGACTTCAGTTTCTCTAAGCTCTGCAAGAGTGCATGTGTGATACTCTTCCCCTTCTCTTCCGATGCTTCGAACATAACCGCATGCCCTGTCAGGTCCAGCAGTTTCAAGCAGGATGTCGCAGGCCTTCATAAGATAGTCATGTCTCTTTTTGCTGGACGGATTGTATATCGCGATCGCAAAATCTCCTTGTGCAGCAGCTCTGAGTCTTTTCTCGATGAGCTCCCACGGAGTAAGGAGGTCCGACAGGCTTATGATGCAAAAGTCATGATTCAGCGGCGCGCCGAGAACTGCGGCTCCGCTCATTGCAGCCGTGATCCCCGGGATGATCTCGATCCCGATCTCGTCTGCCTTGATCCCCATCTCTTCCCGGATCTCGAACATCAGTGATGCCATTCCGTACACACCGGCATCACCACTGCAGATCATCGAGGTTTTCTTACCCTTAAGCGCCTCGCGGAAGCACATCCTGCATCTTTCTGCTTCCTGTTTCATAGGAGTAGACAGGAATTCCTTATCTGCGAATCTGTCTCCGAGCAGGTCAAGATAGACCGTGTAACCAACGATCACATCTGACTCCTCGAGTGCCTGTATTGCCTGTTGTGTCATCATGGACTCAGAACCCGGTCCCATGCCGACGACCTTGACTACGTTCATAACCTTACCTCTGTATCTGTTAAACAGCTGCGATGGCAACTGTAATGCCATTTTTCGCAGTTTTTCGTACTACCAGTGTTGCGCCTCTGCCTGCCGCAAGTACAGCAGCTCTCTCGCAGACATTATCTACTCCGACCTTTTCAAGCACCATTTCCGACGTTGAAAAATCACCCGGAACTTTGGAGAGGAGCTCCGCATCGAATGTGATGAGAGGCATCCTCCAGGCCTGCGATAAAGCCTTCAGACCTTCTTCATCTTTCTTGACATCGATCGTTGCTATGCATCCGACATCACCGGGACTGATCCCGTTCTCTTCGAGCATACTCAGCGCGAAATCTCTTAATTCTTCGAATGATTTACCTCTTCTGCAGCCCATCCCGAGCGCATATTTCTTAGGCGCAAGTCTCAGAGACGCTGCACCTGAGAGTGCCGGCTCGTCTGTAATGACTATATCCACAGGCTCCTCTGGCGGATAATCCTTGATCGAGATCGTGACCGGCCGTCCTTCAAGCGAAGCTGTAGCCACTTTGGCGATCCCGTCTCTGTTGACTATACTGAGATTGTTCTCTCTTGCGAAAACATCCGCAGGAAAAGCATTGTTTATATCCGTCGCGGTCGTTATGACAAGCACAGCGCCGATAGCTTCTGCGATCTCAGCCGCCAGTTCATTCGCACCGCCTACGTGTCCGGAAAGAAGCGGGATGACGAACCTGCCGAGTTCATCAAGGACCAGCACCGGCGGGTCCTTCAGCTTGTCTTTGACGAATGGTGCTACAGATCTTACCGCGATCCCCGATGCTCCGATGAAGACAAGCGGAATACTCTGTTCAAAAGCCGACCTGCAGATATCCTTCAGCGGCCCCTTGAAAAACAGTTCCATTTCATGCGAAATAAGCCTGCCTGCGATCAGACACCCAAGCTCATGACCCCTATCCGTAAAACAAATGACCCTTATCTTCATATTTGTCCCCAGGTGATCACTCAGTGATCGCCTCTCTGAATTCCGTGGTGAATGTTTTGTCGTATAATCTGGATTTTTCGTATCCGTGTTTGCCGATCGTATCTCCAACGAGGATCAGCGCCGTCTTGGTGATGTTATGATCCGCCGCCGTTTTCTCGAGTTCACTTACTGTGCAATAGTAAAATTCCTCTTCCGGCCAGGTCGCTTTGTAGATGATCGCAGCCGGAGTGTCTTCTTTATAGCCGCCCCTGATCAGGCGCTCCGTCAGATCTCCGAGCATCCCGGTGCTGAGATAGATCGCCATAGTAGCATCGTGAGCAGCCCAGCTCTCTATGCTTTCTTTCTCAGGTACCGGAGTCCTCCCTGCCATTCTGGTGATGACAAGTGACTGTGAAAGTCCCGGAAGTGTATATTCGAGGTCCATCGAAGCAGCAGCTCCGAAGGCAGCCGATACACCCGGGCATGATCCGTAAGTGATACCCATCTCATCAAGCGCATCCATCTGCTCCCTGACAGCTCCGTAAAGACTCGGATCTCCTGTGTGGAGTCTGCATACGGTCTTGCCCTCAGCAACGGCGGTCTTCATGACATCAAGCACTTCTTCGAGAGTCATATAAGCGCTGTTATGTATCACAGCATCCTTTTTCGCATAGCTGAGAAGTTCAGGATTTACAAGCGATCCCGCATAAATGATCACATCTGCCTCCGAAATGAGTCTCATACCCCTGACGGTTATGAGATCCGCGGCTCCCGGTCCTGCTCCGACAAAATATACTTGTGCTTTATCCATTCCACTGCTCCCTGTGTTTATTTATCATATCCTCTGCTCCGTCTGAAGCTGCGAGGATCCCGTTTTCTTTGTTATACATGATGCACTCTATGTGCAGTTCTCCCTGTGCCCGCCTGTTAAGGTGATACATAATCCCCTGCATGATGCGGCCGCTTACATTCTTCAGGATGCCTTCCTCTTCGAGCAAAGCAAAGGCTTCTTCGGTCGTCAGGCAATCGAGAATGTGAAGTATAAGGTCGTTCGAAGCGCCCTCTCTTGCAGCTGCCGCAGATATGAGTTCCATCCTGCAGTCAGCCATCCTTGAGTGCGTGTTCATTATGCCCCCGGAAACCTTGACCAGTTTACCTGCATGCCCTGTGAGCAGCATTCCGTCAAAGCCGAGTTCACGTATCATGTCGATGGTATCGCCGATGTAGTTGCTGCATTTTACGCTTCTGTCAAGGTCTGTTCCGTAAGTCTCCTTCATAAAATCCAGTCCGTAGTTGCCCGGAGATATGAAAGCGACCGTATGTCCTTCGGCTTTCTTCTGACTGAGTTCCACCCTGATCGTATCCAGGATGGCCTGCTCACTCATCGGCTCGACAACTCCCGAAGTACCGATGATCGAGATCCCGCCTTCGATGCCGAGCCTCGGATTGAAGGTGTGCTCTGCGATCTTCTCTCCGCCCGGGACTGAGATAGTGACTGTGATCCCGCCTTCGTGATCATATAATCTGCAGACCTCAGCGATGGCCTCAGTGATCATCGCTCTTGGTACTGAATTGATAGCTGCTTCTCCGACCGGTTGATCCAGACCCGGTCTTGTAACACGTCCGACTCCTTCACCGCCAAGTATTCTTACCCCTGTCTCTTCAGCAAAAGCAACTTCAGCATATATAAGAGCTCCTGTCGTCACATCCGGGTCATCTCCTCCGTCTTTACGCACTGCGCATTTCACAGAGTCCGGAGTTCCGATAATATCTTCGATCTTCGCATCGAAAACCGGCCCCTTAGGAGTTCCTATGGAGATCGTTTCCTTGATATTGCCGGTCAGCAGCATCAGGCAGGCCGCTTTTGCAGCAGCCGCCGCGCAGCTCCCGGTGGTAAATCCTTTGCGAAGTTTATCCATGCTATTTCATTCCATACAGAAGCGCGTTGACTATCGCAGCAGCGATATTGCTGCCGCCTTTGCGCCCTCTGTTGACTATATAAGGGATGTCAGTATCGATAATGAGCTCTTTGGCTTCCACTACATTCACAAATCCGACAGGGACTCCGATTATGAAGTCCGGAGTGAATTCACCTGAGTCATACATCGATCTGAGTGTCACCAGCGCTGTCGGAGCGTTGCCGATAGCGAATATCGTTTTCTTACCGGATTTTTTGATATCCTTTGCTGCATGCTCCATGCTTACGGAAGCTCTTGTAACGCCTCTCTCTTTTGCCTCCAGCGCGACAGACGTCTCCGCCATATAGCAGTGCGCTTCGCCTCCAAAAGCAGCAAGTTTACTTTTGTTTATTCCTGCCAGAGCCATGTTGGTATCTGTAACGATATTGGCTCCGCCGGCGATCAGTTCCCTGGCGATCCTGACAGCATCAGGTGAAAATGTCAGGGTCTCAGCATAGTCAAAATCAGCTGACGTATGGATCGCTCTTCTGATGATAAGGTCACGTTCCGGATCGAGCGTGATCCCCATCTCAGCCAGTTCCGAAGCAATGATCTGAAAACTCTTCTTCTCTATATCGCCGGGCATTACAAGTTCTATCATATATCGTCCTCTGATCTTTCTTTCATTATCTCTTTGATCGCATTTACCAATTCGAAGTTATCTCTGCGGGACTTGATGCCGATTCGTATGAAACTATCATCCAACCCGTGGAAGTTGTCACACTTCCTGACAAGTATCCCTCTGCTCAGAAGAGGTCCGTACAGATCATATCTCGACCGAATCAGAAGATAATTGGCATTGCTCCTGTACATTTTGACCCTGAGCAGCGCTGCTTCGGCGACCAGTTCAAGACGAAGTCTGTTGATATTCCTGACTGATCTCTCAAGATAATCAGTATCCTTAAGTACTTTGGCAGCAGCTATCCCCGCCTGATTCGCTACGACAGACACATTCCACTCAGGCAGATGCTTCCTTACTTCGCTAAGCAGCTTCCTGTCGCCCGACAGCATATATCCGCATCTTATACCCGGCATAGAGAAAGTCTTGGTAAAAGCTCTTAAATGGATCGCCCCATCGGTAAGATCCGGCTTCTGATCATATCTTTTGGTCAAGTGGATGAAGCATTCATCCAGAACAAGCACAGTCCCGGTCTCTTTGCATTTCGCGCATATAGTCTCGAGAAGGTCCTCGTCTATCAGATTTCCGACAGGATTGTTGGGGTTGCCGAGGAAGATCAGATCCGTATCGTCCTCTATCATGTCGAGGAATCCTGCATCCGGTTTGAAATCATTTCCTTCATCCAGCATATATTCTTCGACTTCTGCACCGGCAGCAGCAAGAGCGATTTCATATCCGGCATAGCAAGGTGAAACGATCAGCGCTTTGCGGGGCATGACCGCATGAACGATCCCCATGATGAGTTCCGACGCGCCATTGCCGCAAAGGACTTCATCCGGATCAACTTCTTCGAATGCAGCGATCGCCTGTCTCAGCTCTGTATAAAGTGGATCCGGGTACCGGTCCATCGCATATACTCCTCTGAAAGCAGCGTTTTCTACCTCAGATGGGATCGGCTCAGGGTTCAGGCTGACAGAGAAATCCAGCTCAACATTATTCCTATATACATCTCCGCCGTGGATCACACTGCTGCGATCATAGCCATTATTATCAGACATAATACCTCTCCGATCACTGACGATATGATCATCAGCTTATTCGTTCTCCGTATATCTTCAGGCTCTATCGGCCTGATCTCATCTCCTATCGATGGCTTTTTGACTATCCTGCCGAAATACTGCGAGTCCCCTGCCAGCTTTAGTCCGAGTGCACCTGCACAAACGCTTTCCGTCTGCGCAGCGTTAGGGCTCTTGTGATTGTATCTGTCTCTTTTCCAGATCCTGTAAGCCCTTCCGGCATCGAAGTCTCTGCCGCCGGCTGCACTTGCCGCTATCATGAGCCAGGCGCTTATCCTCGCAGGAATATAATTGACGATATCATCAAGTTTTGCAGCACATCTGCCTAGCCACATGTATCTGTCATTCTTATAGCCGATCATCGAATCCATCGTATTGATCGACTTATATATGAGACCAAGTGCAGGTCCGCCTATCGCGGTATAAAGCATCGGTGCGATCTCTCCGTCAGAAAGGTTTTCTGCCACTGTCTCGACTGCTGCGCGGGTAACGCCTGCCTCGTCAAGAACGGCAGTATCTCTTCCGACGATCATCGAGACCGCTCTTCTGGCTCCGTCAAGATCACCTTTCATCAGCTCCCTGTACACTTTCATGCTCTCCTTACGGAGGCTCGTAGCTGCAAGGACATAACATGTCAGGATCGATTCAATGACGATCCCGAGGATCATGTTTATCCTGTAAGATATTGCAATAGCAGCGATTGAGAGAACCGCAGTACTCAGCACTATTATCAGAACGATGATCAGACCTTTTCTCTGTTCAGACGCTCTGCCCCTCGAATTCGGATCCGTTAGTTCTTCCGGGATCTCTCCGAGAAGTTTTTTGTCGAGCCTTGCTATCAGATTGCCGATCCACTTTACCGGATGCGGGAAGCTGTAAGGGTCACCTATTATCAGATCAAGAATGAACCCTGCCGCAAAAGCGATTATATGTGCCTGCAGCAGCGATATCTCCTTCATCATTTACCTCCAGTTCAAAAGTATAGCCATCCCCGTTCAGGGTGTAATAATCATAATATGAGCCGCCGAAAAGAATGCTCATGACAGACATCACAGTACCGCCGTGACCAACGATGATAAGGTCCTCGGCATCTTGTGACGATGCCATTCTGACTGCTTCCCTGAAACCTTCCATTGTGCGGGCTCTGAACGTCTGCATGCTCTCGCCTCCGGGGATCTCAGCGGTCCCGTTACTGTCGATCCACGCCTGATAATCCGGGTCTCCGTCGAGTTCTTCATGCCGTTTCCCCTCGAATTTACCGAAATCGGTCTCTCTCAGGTCATCGATGATATGAATATCCGGTCCGGGGAACATCGTCTCCGCAGTCTCTATCGCTCTTCTGAGCGGACTTGCGATGAGGAACGCTTTTTCGCAGGCAGGTATCACGGAAAGCTCAGCCTTACCTTCTGCGGTGAGGCTGCTATCGGTCCTGCATCCGCAGTACCTTCTCTCATCATTTTCTTTGGTCCTGCCATGCCTGATAATCGTAACTTTGATCATATTCATATCAGTGATGCTATCGCTGTTGCTGCGACCATTGCTGTTTCACAAATTGTAACGAAATATCCTGCGGTATCTCCGGTGATGCCGCCCAACTCCTTGTAACTCTTGTACTTGTACCAACAGAAGCTGAGGATCGCGGCAGCTCCCGCGAATGCTCCGGCAGTTAAATCGGTGTATACCATCAAGAAAAGGGACGCTGCGATCCAGACAAAGCAAATCACATTATTCGCTTTCCTGCCCTTTCCCGCGCATGAAGCCTCATAGAAGAGCATCCCTTCATTGCGCGCAGCTCTGAAATTCAGAACACCTATCGCACTGAGTCCTCTCGCCATTGCAAATCCCGCCGCCAGAATGATCGACATTTTCGCAGGATCTCTTCCTGCCAGTACGATGTCAAGTGAGGCTATATATATAAGTCCGCAGATTGCGAGTCTTATAACTGCGAATGCTCCGATGTGTGGATCTTTGAGGATCCTGAGCTTGTCTTCTCTTGATCCATAAGAACTCAGCGCATCGGACACATCCATGAACCCGTCTACATGGAAACCTCCCGTCAGTATAAGAGGTACTGCAGTCAGCAAAAGACTGAGTGCAAACGCTGGAAGTTCCAGCATTTGTGCCAGCCTGAAAATGCCGTAGAAGACCGCGCCGATCACAGCTCCGACCAATGGAAAAGCGGACATGCTGTACTTCATGTCTTCCTCTTCCCATTCAAAATGCGGGATCGGTATTCTCGAATACTGCGCGAATGTGACCGCGATCGTCCTTAATAATCTCATTATGTTTTACTTTTGTAATTCAATGACCTCGTCTGCGAGGTCCCACAGCTTATCATTTATGCGGTCAAGTGTTCTCGCATAACAGATCGTTTCTTCATCGAAACCCTCTTCGATCTCATAGTGGTTGCTGACTATGACGATGCTCCTTAACTGTTTAGAAAACTTGCGGATATCTCCGGTTATCTTCCTGACGACCTCATCTGCGCAGGTATGTCTTTCAAAAAGCTCGTTTGCAGCAAGGTTCGAAACGCATTCGAGGAGCACATCGCTCTCCGCAGGCTGCTCGATGCGATCGATCGCTTTATATACATCGAATGGCTGCTCGATGGTGGTGAATCCCTTGCCGGCTCTCATGTTCCGGTGCTTTTTGATCCTGAGCTTTCCTTCCTCGCCATAAGGGATCATCGTAGCAACATAATATCTGCCGGAATTGTCCGACCCACTTTTTGTCACGATATTTTCTGCCAAAACGGATTTGCCGCTGTCCGGATAACCGATCACCAGCGTCATTTTCGCTTCGTCAAAGTGAGTATACTGCCCGACTGTGGTTTCCTCGAACTCCAGTCCATCATTGTAAAGCGTCAGTGCTGCGTCAAGAAGCGGCATCATCATGACCGCACCTGTACCTTCTCCGAGTGCGAGACCTCCATGTATGACTGCATCCATGCCAAGCTCATCAAGGATATATTTCATACCCGGTTCTTTGCCGACATGAGAAGCGATCATGTAATACCTTGATCCCGGAGCGAGTCTCTCAGCAGCCAGAGCTGCGACAGAACTGATGAATCCGTCTATGATCACCGGGATGTGATAAATCGCGCCTCCGATGAACACGCCTGTAAGCGCAGCGATGTCCAGTCCGCCTACGCACGCGAGCATCTGCGAAGCGTATTCAGGGCTCCTGATATCCACATCGTCCTCAGGGATGTACCGGTCAAGCGCATCCTGGATGACACGGATCTTCCTGCCGAGTCCTGAGGTGCTGAGTCCTGCGCCTCTTCCTGTTACTTCCGCTGCATCCAGTCCGAGAAGCGCTGCCGCCAGAGCTGAGCTCGTAGTCGTATTGCCGATACCCATCTCGCCTGTCGCAAGCAGTTTATATCCTTTCGCACTGCAGTCACAGACGATGTCGATCCCCGCATCGATGGCCTGCATGCACTCATCTTCAGTCATCGCAGGTTCCTTCGCAAAATTTCTTGTCCCCTTCATGACTTTGCGGTCGATGACGCCTTTCGGGCTCCCTTCCATATTGATCCCGACATCTACCGGGATAGTGTCTGCCTTACAGATCTTAGCCATTTTGCAGACAGAGCTGATGCCCTTGCCCATCCATCCGGCTACTGCAGCTGTGACATCCTGTTCCGACTGGGTGACGCCCTCTGCGACAACACCATTATCAGCGCACATCATTATGACCGCACGCTTGCGTATATCAATTTTTGCAGAGTCGTGTACTGCACCGATCCGTGCTGTGATGTCTTCGAATTTTCCGAGACTGTCAAGCGGCTTGGCGACTTTGTCCCAGCGCGCGCGTATCTCGTCATATCTTTCCTTGTTGAATGGATCTATACGTATCAAAATGCAGCCTCCCTGAGCATTGCGTAGATCTTATCCATATCGAGTGATCCTCTCAGGATATCCGCCAGTCTATCGTATTCTTTTTCCTTGAAATCCCGGTGATCCGATGCGCTGACTTTTTCCAGCTCAGCGCCTTTCCTTTCAGCCAGAGCTCTTACGACCTCTCCTGCGATCTCGCCTCTGTCAAATATACCATGTATATATGAGCCATACACATTCCCGCAGCATATGCCGGTGCTTCCGGATGTAAAATCAAGACCGTCTTCGCTGCCGTCACTTCTTACGGTGCGGCCCATGTGTATCTCGTATCCTTCAATTGTCATCCCTGCGAGTCCCGCAAAAATGCCTCCGATGTTTCCGAATCTTCCTGCGAACTGATCCGTCTTCTTATCGCCTGCAAGAACAGTTGTAACAGGCAGAAGGCCAAGGCCTGCGATGGTGCCGCCTCCTTCTACCCCTTCAGGATCTGAGACTTCTTCTCCCAGCATCTGGTAACCTCCGCAGATCCCAAATACCGGGATATCTTCCTGATGGCATCTTCTGATCGCCTCTTCGAGTCCGGTCTCTCTCATCCATCTGAGATCAGCGATAGTGCTCTTTGATCCCGGGATAATGACCATGTCGGGCTCACCGAGTTCAGACACTCGCCCGACATATCTGACTGAAACATCCGGGAACTGCTCAAAAACATCCATATCTGAAAAATTGGATATTTTAGGCAGCCTTATGACAGCGATATCCACTTTGCCTCGTTTTGTGGAAGTCAGTCTTTCAGAAAGTGAATCTTCGTCTTCGACCTTGATGTCCATATACGGAACGACTCCGGCGACAGGTATGCCGCCTTTTTCCTCGAGCATCTCGATCCCGCTGTCAAGGAGCGATGCATCTCCTCTGAACTTGTTTATTATAAGGCCGCCGATTCTGGCTTTCTCTTCAGGTTCAAGCAGCATGACCGTACCGAGAAGTTGTGCGAAAACTCCGCCTCTGTCTATATCTCCCACGAGAAGGACCGGCGCATCGACCATCTCCGCAAGGCCCATATTGACGATATCATTTTCTTTCAGATTGATCTCTGCCGGAGAACCCGCACCTTCGATCACAATGATATCTGCCATATCCTCGAGTTTGCGGAAGGCCTCTTTTATTACAGGGATAAGTTCTGTCTTGAACTTAAAATAATCTCTGGCCTTCATGTTGCCGATCGATCTGCCGTTCACGATCACCTGAGAACCTTCGTCATCCGTCGGCTTCAGGAGGATCGGGTTCATGCATACCATAGGCTCTATCCCGGCAGCCTCCGACTGAACGACCTGTGCTCTTCCCATCTCAAGGCCCTCCTTCGTAGCGAAGGAGTTAAGCGCCATGTTCTGCGATTTGAACGGCGCGACCCTGTATCCGTCCTGTCTGAAGATTCTGCAGAGTCCTGCAGCAAGAAGGCTCTTGCCCGCATTGGACATCGTGCCCTGGATCATTATTACCTTAGCCATTTCTCTCTATACTCTTAACAAATCCCGCGTAAACTTCTTTTAATCTTCCGTCGCCAAGGCTGTACAGCCTGCTTATGAGTTCGTCGGTGAATACTTCTTCCGGGCTGCCGACCTTTTCGACCTTGCCGTCTGCTGAGATACAGATCACCTTGTCAGCAATAAGATGCGCCAATTCGAGCTCATGCATCGACATTATCACTCCGATTTTCTTCTCCTGTGTCAGGTTTCTCAGAAGATCAAGGAACTCCAGTTTGTGCCTGATATCCAGATAAGACGTAGGCTCATCGAGGATCATTATCTCCGGTTCCTGGCAAATCGCCCTCGCGAGCAGCACTCTCTGCCTCTGTCCGTCGCTGATCTGATCATAGCTCCGTTCCGCAAGTTCGGTCACGTGGACCAGATCCATCGTATCTTTTACTATTATCTTATCGTTCTCCGAGAGGATGCCAAGCCTCCCTGTGTACGGATATCTTCCGAGCGAAACGACCTCTTCACAAGTCATTTTCTCAGCAGGCTTCCTCTCAGTCAGCATTACCGCCTGCTTCTTAGCAATATCCGCAAGAGTATATGACGAGCGTTCTTTCTCGCTGATGAAAATCGTTCCGGCTACCGGTTCGAGTTGTCCTGCGATAGTCTTGAGGACTGTCGATTTGCCTGCTCCGTTCGGTCCGATGAGTGTCACGATCTCACCGGGCTGTACCACGATCCCGGCTCCTTCGACCACTACTTTATGGCCGTAACCCGAATCCAGATGTTCTGTTCTGATCACTGAACCCATATCATCACCTTGCCTTTCTTCTTATGAGCATCGCTATGACAACAGGTGCTCCGAAAACAGCTGTCATCGAGCTTATGCTCATCTCAGTCGGCGCGAACAGGCTCCTTGCGAGCAAGTCGCAGAACAGGCAGAACACCGAGCCTCCCAGGAAGCACTGAGGTATCATGACTACAGGTTTCGAGGTGTCGGTGAAAGACCTTATCAGGTGCGGTACTGCAATGCCGACAAAAGAGATGGGTCCGGCAAAAGCTGTGACTGTTGCGGACAGCACGCTCGAAAGAGTTATGAGACCGATCCTGAACGAACGGAGATCGACTCCTACCGAAGCCGCATATTGCTCACCCATCTGAAAAGCATGCATCGGTTTGGAGAGCAGGAAGGTAATTATCACAGATATCAGAACGACAAGAGCGATAACTCTGATATTTTCCCAGCTGACAGCAGAGAAACTGCCCATCGACCAATTGTGGAGATTGACAATATTTGAATCATCAGCAAAAGTGACCAGGAATTCTGTCGCCGCAGAGCAGATATATCCAACCATTACACCGCAGACTATAAGCACTGACATGCTCCTGACTTTGCCGGAAATAAGCAGGATGACTCCGGTGACTGCGATGGATCCTGCAAAAGCAGCAATTATCATCACAAGAGAGTGCACCATCATGCCGTGTGTCAGCGCAAAAATCATCGCACATGCTACGACAAGCTTGGCACCGGAAGAAATACCCAGAATGTACGGCCCGGCGATCGGATTTGCAAAAAATGTCTGGAGCAGAAATCCTGAAACTGAAAGAGCTCCCCCCAGAAGGACCGCAGCAAGAATCCTCGGCATACGGATATCCCATACGATCCTGCCGTATTTGGTTACCGTATCATGCGAGAAAAGGATCCTCAGTGCGTCTCCCATCGACATAGAGGAGCTGCCTGTCAATATATTCAGTAGTATCAGTACCAGGAGCAGTGCTCCCAGCAAAGCGTAACACGCTCTTATTCTGCTTTTCTTCATTAAATACCTATTCCGGAAATACCTGTTCCGGGTCTATTTGAGTTTGTGGAAAAATTCCATGCCGCTGTCATCAGCTGCTCCGGCGAATATCTTATTCATCTCGACGATCATCTCAGCTGCGCCTGTCGTACGCTGGAACGTGCTGGAATCCGTACACCAGACAGCGCCGTTTTTCACAGCTTTGAAATCATTAAACTTATCTGACATCGAGGTCAGATCAGCGATGCTTTCCAGCCCCCCTTCAATGGTACTGTTGTAGATAAGTATATCAGCATCGACTGTTTTATCATAGAACGCTTCCATCTGCATATTCATGGTAGAAAGCGCGTTATCTTCTTCATCAGTTATGTCCGCAGGAGTATAAGTTCCCCCTGCGGTCTCGATCATCTTAGTAACATAATCTCCCGGTTTTCTGACTACGACAGAGCCATTCGAATTGACCGAGAAAAACGCGACAGTAGGTGCAGTGGTCACTGCATCAGTATCCACATCATTTAATTTCGATACAGCCTCATCGAAGAATAATTCTGCTTCTTCGCTGTGTCCCAGGAGCAGTCCGTAAAGCTTGATCCACTCAAGTCTCCCGAGAGGCTCAGACTCATAACTCGATCTCTCCACAAGAACAGGAATGCCGAGATCTTCGATAGCTTCTTTGACCTGGGGATTGTGGTAGATCATGGTGGACTCGATAGCAAGATCCACGCCGCCTTCGAGCAGCGCCTCATAGTCCGGAGCCCGGTATTTGCCGATATACAGGATCTTATCGTGTTCTATCAGTTTTCTGATCTTCTCGATACCCCAGTCTTTCGCCTGCGTGCTGGTCATTATTACAGAATCGATCGCACCGGCAGCGTCTATCAGGTCCATCGCCGAGGATGCAGCGTTATATACAGACTGCGCAGGAGCTTTGATCAGTGTCATGCCGCTTATCTCATCCTCCGTCAGCCAGCCGGGAAGCTCCTCGGTGTTCTCAGCGACAAGATATTTGAGACCGTCCTCTATTTCTACAACGGCTATCCCGTCCTCATAGTAGTTGACATGGAACTGATCCGCATACGTAAGCTCCATAGAACCTGTCAGATGCTCATCCAAAGAACTGCCTGAACCCTCTCCTTCCGGACTGTCTCCGCAGCCTGTCAGAGAGAGCATCAGACACATTATCATTAACAGAGTTATTGACAGCCTTATTGCTCTTCTGCTGTTTCTCATTCACCAGATCGCCTCAGACACCCGCCTGAGGTCTTGTCTTTTGAACGCAAGAATCCCGCGTGTCTCAGCGGGATCCCTGCATTATATGAATTACTTTAATGATGCCGAATCGAAAGTAAGTGTGTACTCGATCTCGTGCGGCTCACTCATAGCCGTAGTATCCGCAACTACTTCCACCGGCTTGTCAAAATACGGAACAGGTATTTCAAAGACTGAGTTGCCCTCAGCATTGACCGGTTTGTATTTCTGTCCATCCACGATCATATAGTCATAATGCGGACTGCTCCAGATGATGACAGCAGTACATTTGCCATCAGTTACGCGGATGACTGCAGGACTTTCTACAGTCGCTTTGCCTGAACCTCCGGAAAGAACCACTTCGGCTTTATGTTCACCATCCGCGATATCGATACCGGATGATGTATCAGCGCTGTCTTCGCCTTCGCTGATGACCTTTTGGATATCGTCTCCCGGGACAGGATCTGAGACAATAACTTTGTGGTCATACCAGTTGCCGTGTGTCCCTATAAGGGCAACGTCAAATTCTTCACCCAGCACAGGCACAGGGATATCGAATCCGTACACCTCGTCTTCATATCCGTCACTGTAGACGACAGTGTCAGTAGTCGGCTCCAGAAGCTCTGCACCCTCCTTGCTTGCATCTTGTGCTGTTCCCGGATAGAGATTGACTATCTTCTTGGACTGAAGGCTGACATGTATCGTCATCCTGCCATCCTGCACAGTCAGAATGCCTCTATCCTTATTGGCCTCGCTGACATGGAACATTGAGCTGTCTGTTGTGAATGTCGCAACATAAGTTCCATCTTCTATTCCCGGATCCGGATTCTGATTTGTCCCGCTGCAGCCTGCTAACAGAATCAGTGAGACAGTCACTACAACATATGATAATAGTTTTGACAGTGTTATTTTCCGCATACCTGTGTACCCGTAAGGATTACATGTTGATTGCTTCAGCAGTGTGTGCTACATATATTTTCTGAACTTCAGGAATTCTTCCGAGTCCCTCGATCTGCGATGATACGTTTTCAGCACCGAGACCTGCTCCGGTATCTACAGGCGCGTCAGCTCCTTCAACTTCGAATTCACCGCCATTGACCATTCCGTAGTACCATGAACCCTCTTCGTCACCGGCCATGTCGTTGTTAGCGTGGTCACCTGCAACGACCATCAGAGGTCTGAGGATGACCTTGGTATATCCTGCATCCTCAAGAGCCTTTTTGACTGCAGGGAATGCTGTGTCTTCAGGTTTTCCTTCTACAGTGCCTACGAATACATTACCATATCCGAGCTGCTTCATCTGCTCCTGCATCTGGTCATAAGTTACAGCTGCAGTGTGCGATGTTCCGTGACCCATGAATACGAATGCAGTTCCGTCTGCAGCAGCTGCTTCAAGTGAATCATAATCACTTACTGCAACAGCTTCTGCAACAACTGCCTTAGCTACCGCTTCCTTGTCGGCATTGACAACTGTTGCATCCTCGCCAACAGTACCGAGAAGAGGCTCTGCTACCTTAACTGTTTCGAATTTGTCTTTATAATTCTCGAGTACTCCGACGAGTTCATCGTACTCTGCACCATGCATCAGATGAGTAGGCTGAACGACAAGATTTTTAACGCCATTGTCAACTGCTCTCTGAAGTGCCTGATCAACGTTGTCGATTTTCTCGCCGTCACGGGCAAAGACATGGTTGATAATGATCTGCGCAGTGAAAGCTCTTCTTACTGACCAATCAGGATTTGCTTCCTGAAGAGCCTTTTCGATTCCGCCGATGTCATTTGCGCGGCTCTCATTGAAAGATGTACCAAAGCTTACTACCAGAAGCTCATTCTCACCAATGTCGTCCTGATTCAGCGGATCATCCAGTGATGCGTCTCCGGTGTCTCTTCCAAAATAGTCAGGATCAGCAAATTCACCCTCGACCATTGCCTTCTGCTCATCTGTCAGCGCGTCCCATGCAGCCTTTGCAGCAATGCACAGATCGTCGGTCTCTTCCGACCATTCCTGAACATAAATGCCATCGATCAATGCGGCACAACCTGCAGCAGCATCTGCGTCAGACTGACCCTCCGGTGCATCTCCGCTTCCTGAACCGCATGCAGTCAGAAGCGAGAAAGATAAAACCATCGTCAGCCCCAGCATAAGCACCAATAATTTCTTCTTCATTTTGTTTGTCTCCTTTTCTCCATAGATATGATCCGGCTCTTCAAAAAGAAAAGCCTTCTTACCAGCCACGGCAAAAAGGTGTCAGAAAGTGCAGAGCATAACTCCTCAAATACTGTACGACCAATTCCTCGTGATCTGGAAATTAACCGCATCAGCCAAAGCACTGCAGACTGAATGCAAGTCATTTCCTGTACAAAGCTTTTGGCAGGTCTCCTGGCTGAAGAACATTGCATGTCGGCTCGCCTTCCCGGATGACAAGTCCAGTGACATATTGAGCCGCCACGTTCTATCACAGTGACGAGATCGCGCAGGATTCTCACCTGTTTCCCTATTCTCCCCTGTATAAAAGGGGCACCAAATGCTTCTTGTTATTTTTTTGTTTACAGTGCGTCATCATTGTAACACTGAACAGTCTTTGTATCAATGGAAGTGATACACCTATAGATTTTCTGAATAGCAGCAATAATCAGTTATCAGAAATGCCCGCGATCACGTTAAGTGCATGATCAGCGTATATGTCACGTACTGCCGGAAGTTGTCCCAAGCCTTCGATAATACACTCGACTTCGTAGCCTGCATCCCTGAATCTTGAGAACCATGACTCAGAATCATCCTGCGAAGCCATATCATTGACAGCATGATTACCGGCAACGAGCATGAGCGGTCTCAGGACGATTCTCTTATAATTTCCCTCGCGTACCTCACTGATGACATCATCGAGCGATGGCTCAGCCTCTACCGTACCGACATAATAATTACTCTTGCCCTTGCCGGTGAAAATACTCTGCATCTTCTCATAAATTCCGTTTGCAGCCGCTTCTGTCCCGTGTCCCATGAACACGAAAGCTGTCGAACCGTCATCATAAACACATGAGGCATCGATAAGAGCGTCCGCCACTCTGAGAAAGTCCTCTTCAGATGTGAGAAGCGGGTCTCCAACTGCGGTCTTTTCAAATGAATCCTTGTAGTCAGACAGAATTCTGCACAGTTTATCATATTCGAAGCCTTTCATAAGATGAGTAGGCTGCACAACAAGTATCCTTATGCCGTTTTGAACAGCTCGTTCAATAGCCTCAGTGATATTGTCTATCCTGAGGCTTTCTCTCTTATTTATTATATTGATGATAGTCTGCGATGTGAAACATCTTAAGACGCAGTATGAGTCCGGAATCACAGTTCTGATGGCATGCTCCACAGCCCCGATATTGAGGCTGCGGCTCTCAGCTGACGTAGTCCCGAAACTCACGACAAGTAGTTCTTTTTCGTTAAGTCTCATGATATTTTATAGAAAATCGCATCTGCTGTCGCGCAGAGCTTACCATTAACAGTAGCCTCAGAGCATATATTGATTATTGTTCTTCCGGCATGTGTTATCCTTGCTTTGATAAATAGTTCGTCCCCTACATCTATTCCTTTAAGGAAGTTGACATGAATATCCGCAGTGACAGAGCTCCCTATGCCGGTATATCCTCTGCTGAGCATTCCCATCGTCGAATCCATCAGCCATGTGATGATGCCGCCATGAAGCTTGCCTGACGGATTTGCTGCCGACTGTTGCACGATATGTTTTAATGTCAATTCCGCTTTCTCTACATCTGAACTGACATATTCAAGTCTGAGCATTGAGCAGATCTCTCCGCCATCCCTTACTCTTCTTACCAGTTCACTGCAGATCCGTTCTTTCATTTCTTCCTGTGAAACATGAAACCCCATTACTTTTTCATCCTCATATAATAAGCCCATATTTATCAGTCATCGGAATCAGTTCTTCCGTACTGATATTTCCGGCGTACATTGCCCTGCCCTGATACAGTCTGAGTGCTTCTTCGAGCAGCTTTTTATCATCGCATACCAGACAAAGCGGCTTTCGGATCGCATACTGAGCAGCTCCGAATTCATCAAGATCCGCGCTATTACTGATCTCCACAGCAATAACAGGATCATCACTCTTGTTTGCTTTCCTGATGTTTTCTTCAAGTCCTGCATCACAGCTGATAAGACTGCTTACTTCGATGCCTGCATCTATCACGAATACATCCTTCTCTGTCGCGCAAACGATCTTATCTCTGTGCTGAGGCTCAGGTTTTGTAAGTTTGAAATCTGCAAGAGATTTTTTGAGTGTACTGATATGTTCCGGTCCTGTTCCGCAGCAGCCGCCGAACAATGCAGCACCTTCCTGATTGAACTCGCATGTATGCTTTACAAAATCTTCCGGGGAAAGATTATATACTGTCTTTCCGTCAACCGTTTCCGGGAGTCCCGCATTAGGTTTGACAGCCAAAGGTACTTCTGCAAACTCTCTGAGTCTCCTGAACTGAGCCAGCATTTCATCCGGTCCGGTACTGCAATTAAGGCCGAATGCGTCAGCACCCATGCTTTGCAGAATCACAAGAGCTGCGCAGACATCTGTCCCTGTGAGAGTTCTCCCGTTCTCATCGCATGTAAATGAAACCAGCACAGGCTTGTCGCTTACTGATTTTACCGCAAGCAGCGCTGCTCTGGCATCCGGAACGGTCATGATCGTCTCTATAACGAACATATCCACGCCGGCTTCTTCAAGTGCTGATGCCTGCTCCAGATAAATATCGTAAAGTTCATCAAAAGTCATGTCTCCGAGAGGCTCGAGGAACTTGCCGGTTGTAGCAATATCTCCTGCAACCAGCGCTTTTCCTCCGGTCGCTTCTCTGGATATCTTAACAAGATCCTTGTTGAACTGAGCAACCTGATTAAATATTCCGTTCTCTTCGAGCTTGATCCTGTTAGCTCCGAAAGTCGGTGCATAAACTACATCGCTGCCGGCTTCCACATATTCTTTCTGAAGCTCGATCATTATCTCAGGATGCTCCAGTACCCATGCTTCAGCACATTTGCTGCCGTCATATCCTCTTTTCTGAAGTTCAGTACCATTAGCCCCGTCTAATACTATAGGAAAGAATAATTCCATATTTCACGTTCCCCCTGACCAAAACAAACCTTGAATATAATCTGTTCTTTGCCTACAATATACCAAAAAGGACAAATAAATCAAAGAAGGAGAATTTGCGGATGTTGATCGACCGCTCTGATGGTGTAACTATCGAAGAACTTGAAAAGCTTGCATTGGAAGCAGGTTTTACCAGCACATCACCGCTTGAGATGTCTGCTCTTGAATTCCGTCAGGAGGTAAGAGACATGTGTTCTGCTGATCAGTGCCGGAGTTACGGCCGGAGCTGGAGCTGCCCGCCTGCAGTAGGTTCACTCGAGCTATCCGCAAGCAAGGCATCAAAATATCACCGTGGAATTCTCGTTCAGACGACCGGGAAAATGCGCCGCGAAGTTGATTATCATTCGATAAGGGACACGAACAAGCTCCACGTTGCTAATTTTGAAAAATTCGTCAGACAGGTAAAGTCACTTTTTCCGGGATGTCTCCCGATGGGTGCGGGAGCATGCACGATCTGTAATAAATGCACTTATCCGGACAGACCGTGCCGTCACCCTTCCAGACTCATAATATCAATGGAAGCATATGGCCTCGTGATCAACGATGTCTGCCGCAAGTCCGGACTGAAATACAACTATGGTCCGCAAACGATAACATTCACATCCTGTATACTGATCGACTGACATGGCATGATGACACTATCCAGTCACGCTTGGGGGGAGGAATCAAAATGCAAAACGCGAAAGAAATCTTTCTTGAATTACTGAAACCTGATGGAAGACCTGAGAGACAGCTGGTCCAGTACGAGGCTCTTCAGATGGTCGTTATGCATCCGATTGGCGGATATATTCGTCCCGGATTCAGACCGGGCGCAACGATCCATGATCTCTGGGGTACCGAGATAGAATGGCCTCTTGGCGCACCGGGCGCAATGCCTAATATTACTCAGGAAAACAAAGTCATCAAGGACATCACGCATTGGAGAGATTACGTCCATGCTCCGGATATCGTTGCCAACTGCAGCGATGATGCTGCATGGGAGCCGATCCGCAGGCAGGCAAGAGAAGCAGCCGGTGACAGCAAACTCGTAGCAGGTTTCATCCCGACCGGTATCTTCGAGCAGTGTCACAATCTGATGCCATTTCAGGAAGTACTGACCAATCTGTATGACCACCCTCAGGAAATGCATGACCTCATCGCATATATCAACGACTACAGGATGAAATATGTGAAGCTCATGATCGAGAAACTCCGCCCGGATGCTATATTCGCTCATGACGACTGGGGCACCAAGGATGCTCTTTTCATGAAACCTGATATGTGGCGTGAATTCTTCAAGGAACCTTACAGAGAGTTCTATGGATATATACGCTCGCAAGGTGTCATTGCGATACACCATGCAGACTCATACATGGCCCCGATCGTTGAAGATATGGCAGAGATCGGAATTCAGGTATGGCAAGGTACTCTGCCTGAAAATAATATTCCTGCCCTCCAGGAGAAGCTTGAAGGCAAAATGGTCCTCATGGGCGGTATCGGTGCTGCGATCGACAGAGCTGATGCAGGTGAAGAAGAAGTCCGCACTTACGTAGCAAAGGCGCTGAAGGAATACTGTCCGGGAGGACACTTCATTCCTTCCATCACTTACGGCCTTGCAGGCACGGTATATAAACATGTAGATCCGTGGATCGATGATGAAATAAGAAAATACAACAGCGAGTATCATCTCCCTCGATACATACCACGTCCTGACGGAACACGGTTGTCCCCTGTCAGCATAGTTTCCGGGCATAAAGAAAATACAGAAGCTCAGCCGGCTGAAACAGTACAGGCTAAAACCGATTCTCCGGATAATGGCCTCCTTACTGAGATTTCCGAGGCTCTCCAGGAAGGTTCGGTAGATATGACACTTGAAGCTGTTAATTCAGCTCTTGAAGCGGGAATATCTGCTTCCGAGATCCTCACCGAAGGTCTTGTAAGAGGCATGAATGAACTTGGAGAAGATTTCTCAGCCGGTGAAGTATTCGTTCCGGAAATGCTCAGAGCTGCGTCATGCATGTCTGCTGCTACAGATGTTCTTAAGCCTCTGCTGACAGAAAGTACATCCGGAGGTCCTTCAGGCAAAGTTGTACTCGGAACGGTCAAGGGTGATCTTCATGATATCGGTAAGAACCTTGTCAAAATAATGATGGAAGGCAGCGGCCTTGAGGTCATAGACGCAGGATGTGATGTCGATGCAGAGACATTCATCCAGACTGCGATCGATGAAAACTGTGATATCATTGCCTGCTCTACCCTGCTTACGACAAGCATGGGCGAAATAGCTAATGTTGTTAAAGGCGCGATCGACCGCGGCATAAGGGATAAAGTCAAGATTCTTATCGGCGGAGCTCCTGTCACTCAGGCTTTCTGTGAACAGGTCGGCGCTGATGCCTATACTGTTGACGCAGCTGCTGCAGCAAGAAAAGCAGTCAGCATGCTGACATCCAACTAAAAACAGAATTTGCTTTTGACAGCACGAAAAATCCCCTGAAGACTCTCATCTTCAGGGGATTCTTTAGTTGTGGTTATAAGTGATCCTGTATAAAGATTACTTGTTTGCTGCTTCCATCTGTGCAGCAACTTCAGCTGCGAAGTCTTCCTGCTTCTTCTCGATGCCTTCGCCAACTTCGAATCTGATGACCTTAACGAGTGACAGATCCTTGTCAACGCTCTTCAGATACTCAGCAACAGTCTGCTTACCATCTTCTGCTCTTACGTAAGTCTGATCAAGCAGGCAGATTTCCTTGAGCTGCTTCTTAACACGTCCGTCAAGAAGGCCCTTGAATACCTTGCTCTCAGTGATCTCAAGCTTAGCAGCAATAGCAAGACCTGCAAGCTTTGTCTTAGCTTCGTCTGAAAGGAAGTTCGGCAGATAGTTGAAGTTGAAGCTCTTGTCTGCTCTCTTCTCAGCGAGGATATCGATATCTTCTTTGCCCCAAACATCAGCAACCTTCTCGAGGAGTCCGTTGAGGATCGGCTTAGGAAGTGTGAACGGATCGTTCAGTGCGCTCTCGAGAGTGATCTTGCGAAGACTTGCAAGCTCATCTTCGGAGATCTCGTCTCTGCTTACATACTGAGGATTCATTGCTGCTACCTGCATTGCAACGTTCTTCAGTGCATTCTTGTTCTCATCAGTGTCTGCGCCGTTAGCAGCAACGATAACACCAATGTTTCCGCCGCCGTGAAGATAAGTAGCCATGACTTCTCCGGAAGCCTTGTCGATTCTTCTTACGCTCATGTTCTCACCGATCTTTGCGATAAGTGCTGTCAGAGCTTCTCCGACTGTTGAACCTTCAAAAGGCATAGCCTTGAATGCTTCCATATCATTGCTCTGTGCCTCAAGAGCGAGCTTAGCCAGCTTCTCTACGAATCCGATGAACTCGTCGTTCTTAGCAACGAAGTCTGTCTCAGAGTTTACTTCTACGATAGCAGCTGTCTTGCCGTCTTCTGCAAATGCAGTTCTTACAAGACCCATAGCTGCGATTCTGCCGGCCTTCTTAGCAGCCTTAGAAAGTCCCTTTTCTCTCAGAACTTCTACAGCTCTATCCATATCTCCATCAGCTTCAACCAAAGCTTTCTTGCAGTCCATCATTCCTGCGCCTGTCATATCGCGCAGTTCTTTCACCATCTTTGCTGTTACAGCCATTTCTTCCTCCTGTTATCTCTATATTCTTCGGCCAATGGCCTCAGAATGACATGAATTACTCTTCGATCTCTGCTGCTTCTTCTTCAGCCTCTGCCTCTGCAGGTGCAGCCTCAGGTGCGTCTGCAAAGCTCTCACCCTGCTTAGCTTCGATGATAGCGTCTGCCATTGTGCTTGTGATCAGCTTGACAGCTCTGATAGCGTCATCGTTTGCAGGAATTACGAAATCAACATCATCAGGGTCACAGTTAGTGTCTACGATACCTACTACAGGGATACCGAGGATCTTAGCTTCCTTGACAGCGATTCTTTCCTTCTTAGGGTCTACTACGAAGATTGCACCAGGGAGTCCTCTCATGTTCTTGATTCCGCCGAGGTACTTCTCGAGCTTATCAGCCTCTGCGAGCATCTTGAGAGCTTCCTTCTTGGCATACTTGTTGATTGTGCCGTTCTCTTCCATCTCTCTGATCTCAGCGAGTCTTTCGATTCTCTTGCTGATAGTCTTGTGGTTTGTGAGCATTCCGCCGAGCCATCTCTCGTTTACGAAGAACATTCCGCATCTCTCTGCCTCATCCTTGATAGCAGCCTGAGCCTGCTTCTTAGTTCCTACGAAGAGAACCGGCTTACCGCTTGCTCCAACCTGTCTCATGAAATCATAAGCCTCATCGATCAGACCGAGTGTCTGCTGAAGGTCGATGATATAGATTCCATTTCTCTCTGTGAAGATATAAGGAGCCATCTTAGGGTTCCATCTTCTTGTCTGATGTCCAAAGTGGACGCCTGCTTCGAGCAGCTGTTTCATTGATACTACTGACATTTTATAACCTCCGGTTAAATTAACTTCCACTGTGACCATTGCCCTTGAAGCTTATTGCCTTCAACCCCGCATTTTGCAAGGCACCGCGGCTGTTCACAGTGTGACAAATATATAACTGTGCGCAAAGGCACTCGTATATTATAAAGAAAACAATATGTATTTGCAAGTACAATTACTGATTTTTCAAGGATTTTAGCACAATTCTTCACATGCCTTTTGATCCGGTAGGATTAATGAATAATTCACGATGAGCGTCCTGCTCCCGTTCGGGTTTTGCGCCAAAAACTCGATTTTTCCGCCAAAATCTTACACTTTTTGAAGTGCATTATCAAACTATTATTGAGCAGTTCCACCGCTGGTTATATTATATGTGAGTAAATTATTATAAGGGAGAGTGTTTTTGTCTTTCACTCTTCCGATAATAAAAATCAAAGAAAGAGGTATTTTTATGGAAAATTTCTTTAAGCTCAAGGAACACGGCACCGACGTAAGAACTGAGATCATCGCCGGCGCTACCACATTCCTTTCAATGGTTTACATTCTCGCAGTAAACCCGAGCATCCTTTCTGCTTCCGGAATGGACAGTGCTTCTGTTTTCACAGCAACAGCAATCTCCGCAGCATTCGCTACACTCTGCATGGCATTCCTTGCCAACTACCCTGTTGCTCTTGCTTCCGGAATGGGACTGAATGCTTACTTTGCTTTCACTGTATGCCCGATGGTCGGAACCGACAAGCCTTGGGAAGTAGCTCTTGCAGCTGTTCTCTGCGAAGGTATCGTTTTCATCCTGCTCTCGTTCACTAACTTCAGAGAGTCGCTCGTAAACGATATCCCTCAGAACCTCAAGTCCTCCATCTCCGTTGGTATCGGTCTCTTCATCGCTATCATCGGTCTCAAGAACTCCGGAGCTGTTTCCGTTACAACTGAAGGCGGAATCGCGCTCGGAAACATGGGAAATGCTGCTATCTGCCTTTCACTCGTTGGTATCCTGGTGATCGCATTCCTTGCTCACAAAGGAGCTAAGGGCGCTATCTTCTATGGCATCCTGATCACATGGGTACTCGGAATGATCGCACAGGCAATCGGCTGGTATGTACCTGATCCTGAAGCTGGCGTATACAGCGTATATCCTAGCTTTGCACTCAGCGGTGTCAAGATGGACTACTTCTTCTCATTCGATTTTGAATGGATCGGTTCACACATTCTTCAGTTCGTAGTTATCGTTTTCTCCTTCCTGTATGTTGATATTTTCGATACAGTAGGAACACTCATCGGCGTAGCTGCAAAGGCTGACCTTCTTGACGAAGACGGTAATCTTCCAAAGGCTAAGCAGGCTCTTCTCTCCGATGCTATCGGAACATGCGTTGGTGCTATCTGCGGAACTTCCACAGTAACATCATTCGTTGAGTCTTCTGCAGGTGCTGCTGTCGGTGGAAAGACAGGACTCACATCCGTAACAACAGGAGTTCTCTTCATCATCTCACTCGTTCTTTCACCACTCTTCCTTTCAGTACCGAGCTTCGCTACAACACCTGCTCTGGTATATGTAGGATACCTGATGATGACTCAGATCAAGAACGTAAAGTTCGAAAACGCTCCAATGTCAGAAATCATTTCTGCATTCCTCGCTATCATCATGATGCCATTCACATCTTCGATCGCTAACGGTATCATGTTCGGAATCCTTTCCTTCCTCATCCTCAAGGTATGTGAAGGAAACGCAAAGGACGTTAAGCCTGTAATGTGGATCTCCGGAGTACTCTTCATACTCTACATGATCGTAGGATAATTTTGATTTAAAAAGAGTAAAAGAAAGACGGTAAGTCGTTCTGCTCGCGTCCTCGGATCGTTTACTTCGTAAACCATCCTGTGGAATGCTCGCATCACGACTTACCGTCTTTAGTTTTATTTTTTTAAACCTTCATTTAAGGAGTTGATCTGTTCGCGTCCTCGGATCGTTAATTCAGCCACTTCTTAGTATTCCTTTAGCCTCTTACTCCAGCGCCTTAAATGATAAGGAATTTAATGTAAAATCTGTCATGGGAGAGATGATTTGTCATGAAACGGTCTTAAAATCAGCTAAAACAAGGCAGTTCTTTATCGATTTACTGTAAAAAAATGTTTAATTAAATAGTTTTGTCATGAAATCTGGCGGTTTTTCATGACAAACAAGGGCTTGGAGTCGAATCTTTTCAGTATAATCGCACAAAATAAGGTCAATGCGACTTTAAAATCGATTATTTCATGACAGATCGTGAATAAATCAAGACTTTTTACAGTAATCTTGTTAAATGAAAAAGCAGCATCTGCATATATTTTGTGATGCTGCTTGATATTTATAATTTTTTCTTTGCGTCTTTGACGAGTGATGTTATGTTGTCTCTGTTGACCATATCCACGCCGTTGTCAATGCGGTCTTTGATCTTGTTTGCCTGCATTTTGGCATCCGGTGTGCTGCCCGACAGGAGAACCGTTCTCATGATCTTCATCATAAACTTGTCTCCGCCTGCAACGGCCTGAGGGTCATATCTGCCGCCGAGAATATACAGAATGGATCTGTTCTCGTTCTTGGGATCCAGTTTGCCGATACTGTAACCCCAGACCTGTGCGTAGTTCTCTGCCGTCTCATCTGCGAATCCGACACCGAAGACGATCAGTCTCTTCATCAGCTCATCATCGAGAAGCTTCGCGAATTTATCAAAATCAACGATACCGCTGCCTCTGATCCATCCGCCGTAGATAATACAGTCATATTCATACAGATTGAAAGCATCTCTGCCGCTCGTTTTGATTTCCGAAAGAGGAAGCGCCTCACATCCGAGGTCTTCAGCGATCCACTCGGCATATTGCTTTGTCGAGCCGCGCTTTGATGTATATATTACGATTGCCTTACTCATTCTCTATCCCTTCACGTTATTCTCACCAAGCATTCGTACCAGCTTAGCCTTCAGCTCAGGTGTCATATTGACCCGGTTCTCTTGCCTCAGTTTAAGAGGCTTCATGCCAGGCAGATACACCAATACATCCCTGTTCCCCGGATACAGGCTCATCATATCCGTCAGATGATACAGTACGCCCTTGGCATCTACGTGAGACTTTAAGACATCTTCCGGAACTCTGAGCTTCACCAAGTTAGATGCATCCAGAGGAGCAGAAGACTTTACAGGAGGCACCGCTTTGCCGCTGCTCTGAACGTTGCCGCCGTTATTGTCATATCCTCTTCTGTTATAATCATTCCTGTTATTGCGTGGCCTTGTGAGTTCGCGGATGTCTTCGATTGGAACTACATCCTCGACAAGGATCTCAGCATCGCTTTCATCCTTGAAGCTTACGCGTCCGGATATTCCTACTATACGGTCATTGCGGATGATGTTGCGTTTCCTCTCATAGACCTTAGGAAAAGCTATCGCTCCGATCACACCATCAAAGTCTTCGAGCGATAACCTCGCCATCTCCTGTGATTTGCGTGTGATCATGGTTTTGACACCACTTATCATTCCGGCCATGACAACAAAATCACCATCGTTGAACTTTGAGGTATTGATCACGATACTGTCATCATCACTTCCCGTGAACTCTTCTCCGCCTGCGATCAGATCCGAAGTGCTTGCGGTTATATTGTCCCGTATCACCTCTGCGAATTCATCAAGCGGATGACCCGAGAGATATACTCCGAGCATTTCCTTTTCCATCGCCAGCTTGGTATCCTGAGGGAAGTCTGCCACTCTAGGCAGCGGCGGACTTGTAAGGACTTCATCCTTGAAATCATCCATCTGGAAAAGGCTTATCTGAGCGTGATTCCCTGTCTTGGCCCGCTTCTGAGCTCTCTGGACCGCGTCATCAGACACAGCCATCATCACTGCCCTGTTCGGATTAATATCGTCGAATGCGCCTGCCTGGATGAGTGATTCTATTGCTTTGCGGTTAAGTTCTCCTGCATCTACAGCATTTATAAACTCATATATATCATGTGTTTCAGGCACTTCTTCGCGAGCCTTGATGATCGCATCGATAATACCGGTCCCTACATTCTTGACACTCAGAAGGCCGAATCGTATACTGCCGTTCTCCGTGCTGAAATTGCGCTTGCTCTTGAGGACTGAAGGCGGCAAAAGCCTGATTCCCATCTCGCGGCAGTTCCTGACATAGTCCGCAGTATGCTTGGCATCGCCTGCCATACTGCTCATGAGAGCGGCCATGAACTCAACAGGATAGTGCGTCTTGAGGTAGGCAGTCTCATATGAAACAACAGCGTAAGCAGCTGCGTGTGACTTATTGAATGCGTACGAAGCAAAGCTGACCATGTCTTCGAAGATAGTCTCAGCAGCTGAAGCAGGAACACCATTAGCGACACATCCCGCTATCTCAGAACTCCCGTCTTCTGCTTTCTTTCCGTTGATGAAATACGCCTTCTCCTCGAGCATGACGCTCAACTTTTTCTTGCTCATCGCACGACGTACAAGATCCGAACGTCCGAACGAATATCCTCCGAGGTCACGAACAATCTGCATTACCTGCTCCTGGTAGATCAGGCAGCCATATGTAACATCCAGGATCGGCTTCAGATGAGGATCCACATAGCGGATATTATCAGGATGCTTCTTATTCTCTATATATTTAGGTATCGAGTCCATCGGCCCCGGTCTGTACAGCGCGATTCCCGCAACGATGTCTTCGAAGCATGACGGTCTGAGGTTCTTCATGAAGTCAGTCATACCGCCGCTTTCAAGCTGGAATACTCCCTTCGTATTACCGTCTGCGATAAGCTTGTATACCTCAGGATCGTCGTAGCCCATTTTGGCCCAGTCGATCGTGACGCCGTGATTCTCTTTGATCATCTTGAGGGCGTCTCTGATAACGGTGAGGTTGCGGAGTCCCAGGAAGTCCATCTTGAGAAGTCCCAGTTCCTCGATAGTCGTCATATTGAACTGTGTCGCTACACCCTTATCTGAAGAATAAAGCGGCACATATTCGTCAAGCGGAAGCTTGGAGATAACTATACCTGCAGCATGCGTGGAAGCATGTCTCGGAAGCCCCTCGAGTGCCATCGAGAGGTCGAGAACCTGCTTTACCAGCGGCTCATTCTCATATCTCCTCTTGAGTTCAGGATTCACTTCAAGAGCCTTTGCGATCGTGATGCCGAGTTCATTAGGGATAGCTTTGGCTATCTCATCACCTTCCTGATATGTAGCATTAAGCGCCCTTGCGATATCTCTTACAGCAGCTTTGGCCTTGAGTGTACCAAAAGTAATGATCTGGGACACCTTATCCTTGCCGTACTTGCGAATCACATAATCTATGACTTCCTGACGTCTCTCGATGCAGAAATCCACGTCAATATCAGGCATACTGACTCGCTCAGGATTGAGGAATCTCTCGAAAATCAAGTTGTATCTGATCGGATCTATCTCAGTTATATCAAGGCTGTAAGCTACGATACTTCCCGCAGCCGATCCTCTTCCAGGCCCGACCGCTATTCCGTTAGACTTCGCATAATGAATGAAGTCCCACACAATAAGGAAGTATTCGACATACCCCATATTCTCAATGACCTTGAGCTCTGTCTCCAGTCTCTTTCTGTACAAAGATTCCGGATCCATGGAGTCCTCACCGTAGCGCCTTACGAGCCCTTTGTAGCAAAGGTCTCTGAGATACTCATCGCATGTCATGCCTTCAGGCGGAACGTATTCCGGCAAATGATAATCGCCGAATGTGAACTCTACGTTGCAGCGCTCCGCGATCTCATGTGTCCTTGCGATAGCGTCAGGGAGATCCGGGAAAAGCGCCTGCATCTCTGCCTCGGACTTGATGTAGAATTCGTCATTCTCAAACTTCATCCTGTTCTCATCCGTGACATTGGTCTGAGTCTGGATGCACATCAGGATATCCTGCGCAGTTGCATCAGTCCTTCTGATGTAATGCGCGTCATTAGTGGTAACAAGCGGAACATCTATATCCGCAGACAGCCTGCGCAGTCCTTCTATAACTCTGACATCCTCCTCAAGATGATGGTTCTGTATCTCAAGGAAGAAGTTGCCTTCACCGAATATGCTGAGGAGTTCCAAAGCCTCCTTCTTAGCGCCTTCATAGTCATTATTGAGAAGCATTCTCTGGACATTACCCGCCAGGCAGCCCGAGAGGCAGATGATTCCTTCGCTGAACTGTCTCAGCAGATTCTTGTCGACCCTTGGCTTGAAATAGAATCCATCGACATAGCTCCTCGAAACGATCTTGACCAGATTGCTGTAACCGGTCTGGTTCTCCGCGAGCAGAATAAGATGTCCTGAATTCCTGTCCCTTCCGGCTTCCTTGTCGTACATCGTACGCGCAGCTGTGTAGACCTCACATCCTATGATAGGCTTGATGCCGGCCTTTTTGCATGATTTATAGAAATCTACCACGCCAAACATCGCGCCGTGATCAGTGATCGCGCACGAATCCATTCCGAGGTCCTTAACATACTGTGGGAGCTCGGAGATCCTGCTCATACCATCGAGCAGACTGTATTCAGTATGTACGTGGAGATGGGTAAACATGGACCTATTATATCACAAAAGGACGGCCTCAGCCGTCCCATTTATGTCTCTATATATTACTTATCTTAGTACCATTTAAGTCCGCGTTCTTTCTTTGCCATTGCGATCTTGAGCTTCTTAACGCATTCTCTTACATCGTCCTCGGTGTAGTTATTCTCACCAACGATATTGGACTCGATGCCTTCAGGGTTCTTGTTGAAGTCGACTACATTAACAAGATATGGACTCTCTACTACGAAAGTTCCTGCTGTGCCGCTCCAGTTAAGGCCGGCGACAGGAATACCTCTCTCGCCGATTTCATTTACACAGTTAACATAGTCTACGTCCAGGTTGCCCCATCCGTCAGTTTCAACGATGACGCCGTCAGGCCTTGCGCATTCAGCGATAACAGCTGCGTTTCTTGAGCATCTGATTTTCTCTTCATTACCCTCAGGAGAACCGTATACGAGAACTCCCATCAGATCTATGCCCTCATCCTGTCCGAGAATCTCAATCAGCGGATCTCTGAAATGATGAAGACTTGTTTCCTTAGTCGAAGGACCAACTCCCATACTTCTACCTCCTTAGTTCATAGCTTTGATAGCACCATCTCTGAACTCATTAGGAGTCAGCATGATAGGTGTGCATCCATAGTCGATAAGTGACTTGCCGCCTTCAACTCCTGACGGCTGATTAGGGAAGATCCATGTGTCGAGCATAGCACCATGTGCGATCATTTCCTTGATAACGAGGACCTTCTTCTGTCCCTGTCTGATCCTGTCATAGTACTCATGCCTCTCAGTGCACTTCGTTCCCTCGAACTTCTTGAGCTGTGCTCTGAATACATTGATCCACTCTTCGAGCATTCTGTATGCTTCGATAATGGCAAATCTTTCCTGTCCCATTCCTTTCTTGAATGTTATGTCAAAGGAAATAATAAAGTCATCGTCCCCCGGTGTACCGGCTCTGTTCAGATAGAGCATATCCTTGAGATTGCCCTCAGATGAACCGAATTCATGAGCCTGCTTTCCTTCCGTATCAACGCCTGTAGGCATTACATAAACACCTGTGATCGTGTGCGTGATTCCCTCACCACACTTACCAAGCACTTTAACAGAGATTGGAATGATATCCATAATAGTATTGGTATATCTGTCATGTTCTCCCGGCTTGATGATCTGGACGTCTATTTTTTCAATTACATCCTTATATTTCTCTGCTAATTCCGGCAGATGATCATTATTGATCGTCATCTTGCCGCTTGTGGTGATCTTGTTTTCGTCTCCCATTTCGACTTCTGTCATATGGTACGCCTTGATAACAAGTCTTCTCAGTTCAATATCATTTGCAGCCATTGCTATTCTGACCTCTCCTTACCGATAAGATAAATGATAATTGTTGTGCGGATTATTTATCCCGCGTCTAAATGTTATTTCAAAACAATCCACATTTCAATACCTGTATGAAATATGGCATTATTATTTCTGGAAAAAATGGGGCTGATTTCTCAGCCCCATCTTCAACATCAGTTGATGTCCTATTCAGTTTTAAGTCAGGATATATAGTCCAGTATGACTCTCCCCAAATTAGATAACTGCGTGATACTCGTAAGGCAGCTGAACGATCTTGCCCGGAGTCTCGATAGTCTCGAGGAGCTCGAGGGATGCCTTTACGATAGCAGTCTGCATCTCTACATCGTGAGGTGCTCCAGCATTAGCGCCCATAGGTACCATAGGAGCAGCAGCTCTTGGTGTACCAGCCTGTCTTACTACTGGAGGAAGTGCGGCAATAATGACGGTTGGAATACCAACAGACTCGATTGCTCTCTGCACGATTGTTGCAGAGCGGTGGCAAGTTCCTCATCCAGCGGTGAGCAGACATGCGTCTACTCCTTCTTCTTTAAGCATATTGGCTACAGCCGGACCTGTCTCATTGGTGAACTTCTCAATGTTTCCGCCGCCGCCCATGAATCCTGCATGGTATGGTGCGCAAGCCTTGATGAATCCCTCAGCTGCGAGCTCCTTAAGTCTTGTGATAGGGAACATGCAGTTGATGTCCTTGTTAACGTCGGAGTTGTCGTAACCACCATGTGTTACCATCAGCTCATCTTCTGTGGACTCGTTAGGAATCTTTCTCCATGTGAAGTCTCCAGCCAGGTTGAATCTCTCCTGATCCTTTCTGTGTACGCCGGCAGCTGTTGCCAGAGCAACTGTCATCTCGCTGAGCGGCTTTGTTACAGGAGCCCAAACTGACTTAGGAGTGATAGGTACGAATATCTCAGACTGTAATCCTTTTACAACTGTCATACTCATTTCGAATTAAACCTCCTGTTTGGTTTTACTGTGCATTTCGTCTTGGAGCTTATTGGAATGTTCGATAGTTTCGAGATATCTTGTGTTGACTTCGGCGCTCTCCTGTTCTATGAAGCTCATGTTCCATGCAACTTCCTGACCTACCTCGAGGTCATAGTCTGAAATAATCATTCTCTTAGGGATTCTGAGATGCCCCAGTCTGCCCTTGAAGTCTATTGCTACGCTTCCGTCATGGACTTCAACGATAACGCCTTCCATTCTGATTATCTTATCGCCGTATTTCATATCTCGATATTACCTCTTTCCAATATTAGTCATATTTAGCCTTTCTCTTTTCGCTCATTGGCAGTGACTGCTCGTTCTCAACGAGTTCCATCTTAGTGCCGTAAGCCTTTTCGATCAGCTCTACGTTGCTCTCCTTAACAGCGTGTGTGTACTTTCTTTCAGGTGCCTTGATTGTCTCGCCAGCCATCTTAGCCTTGAGCATTGCCAGACCTCTGATAGCGTCTTCGTGGCAGAGAGTGTTGCAAGCAAGTACTTCGTTCTCGATACCGGACATGGACTTGTTGTTGTCTATCATAGCATCGCAGTACTTGTTACCTGTTACGAGAGCACCCTGTACAGCGCAGAATGAGAATCCAACAACCGGAACGCCTCTTTTACCAATCTGCTCGATGTGGGAAGTGAAGTCTACGTGGTTGTTTCCGAATCCTTCTGTTGTTACGAATGCGCCGTCTACGTTCATGGACTCTACCATCTGGCCAAGTCTTCTGGATACGTAGAACTTGTCTGTGTTAGCCTGTGGGGAACCTACGAAGATTACGCCTACCAGGTCAACGTCATCATCGTGAATTGCTTCGTAAACCAGTGGCTCTCTCCAGTAATGTCTGGACATTTCCTTTGAAGCTGGTCCGATGCAAGTAAGAGCGTGGATGCAGCCGTCCATTACCTCGAGTGGGTTAGCAGCTACAGGAACATTACCAAGGTCTACGTTTGGCTTAGCTCCGAGTACTCCAACTGGCTCTGTAGGGAACAGGAAGTTATCATGCATAGCGCCCTGACCCATGATCTCCTTAACGATAACGATTTTCTTCTTACCAGGTCTTCTAACCTGCTTCATAACCTGTGTATCAACTACCTGCTCATCAGTCAGCTGCTTCTTCATAGCATTTCTGATTTCCTGAGTTACGTGGTCAACTGCAGTGTGGATAGCGATAGGACCAGGTCTCTCCATGTTCTTCTTGTTGTCGATAACTGCATGAGCTCTGATGATGATCTCGCCCTTGTCTACAGCGCCAGGACGTCCCCACATCATGTTCTCATCGATGTATCCCTCAGAAGAACCGAACTCACCAACCTGAATACCTTCTTCAGTAATACCGGTAACCATCATTACAACGCCGTCGAGAACTCTTGTAACGCCTTCACCAAGCTCATAATCGTCTTCCTTAGTAGCGATTGGCTGGATATCCATTACTGTCTCTGTGTATGTGTGATAGTTGTCTGGTGTGATTACATCAAGAGTGAGGCTGTGAACGAGCTTCTGAGCGTCAGCGCCTTCAGTTGCTGCTGCCTCTCTGATGTACAGAGTTGTTCCTTCGATCTTGGTTTCGTCGCCAAGAACTACCTTATCGATTTTGTAGTGCTTACGTGTCATCTCTCTGACAACTACAGCCTCGCCTTCTTCCTCAGCTGCTGCCGGTGCTGCTGCTACTGGAGCTGCTGCTACTGCTGCAGGAGCTGCTGCTACTGCGCCACCGCCAATGCCAACCGGGATCTGGATGTTGATGTCCTTACCTTCGCCGATGTGAAGGCTGATAACGCCGCCTGCTACTGGAGCTACTGGAGCTGCTGCTACTGGAGCTGCTACTGCAGGTGCTGCCTCAGCTACTTCCTCAGCTGCAGGTGCTTCTTCAGCGCCCTCTGCTGCGTCGAACTTATCAACGATATCTGCTGTAACTGGAGTGAGAGAATCAACTGTCTTAGTGAGCTTTGAGCCATTAAGTACCTGACCAATTGTCAGAGCACCGTCAAGGTTCAGCAGTCCGGAATCAACAAGATCCGGGAAAATTGCTGGATCCTCGAAGTTTGCAGGTGTCAGTTCTGTGCCTGCTTCTGCTCTGCAGCAGAGTACTGCTGGATCGTTTGCATGTTGCTTAGCTGTTTCAGCTGTAATTGACATATCGATCTTCCTCCTTAAAAATGTTGCCTGTCTGCACGTTGTGTGCAATCAGTTGTGTATAGTTACTTCTTGCCGGATTCATTGGGGTCTCATCCGGCAAGAAGTCAATACCGGATTAATTGGATAATTAATGTATTATTCTACAGTCTCATTGTCCTCTACGTTGTCTACTACGTCGAGATCCTGGTCAACCTTCTTGGAGACCTTGAGTGTTCTGTAGAGTGCATGACCTATTGCCATCATAGCGAGGTCTGTCTGGTGCATAACCTTGAGTCCCATCTTAGGACCGGAAGCCATAACTGTGTTGGAGCAGTCAGAGCAGTTTCCGATGATGATGTACTCGCAGCCTGCCTTCTTGAACTCGAGGTTATTCTTAACCTGTCCAGGGCAGTTACCAGGACGCTCACACTTACGTGTTCCGTTTGGCATCTCTGCAGCCTGCTTGCAGTAGCAAACGTGAGTTTCTGTTCCGTTGTACTTCTTGACGAGTTCCTGCATTCTCTCGAGGTTGCCGCCGCATGCACAAACCAGAATACCAACCTTTGCTCCGTGGAGATCTCTGAACTGACGAGTTACGAGGATAGCGCCTGTAGCCTTTGTGATAGGAGCATCAAGTGTTGTGGACTTTCCTGTGAAAGCACCGCCCATGATGATCTCACCATATCCGCGGGAATCAAGTCCGCCTGCTCTTTCGATCAGAGCGCCTACGCTTGTTCCTACAGGAACTTTCTCAAATACGTGAGCTTCATTGCCGCCCTCGATCATTCCTCTTACAGTGATGTTCTTGTCGATAAGAGGCTTCTGATCTTCGATAGCTGCTACGCATGAATATACGGTCTCACTGTTGATAACGATAGCATTCGCTGCTGATGGGAGCTTGTCCGGCTCGAGCTCGATGCCGAGGCATTCTCTTACTACAGCTCTTTCTTCTCCCATTGGGTAGATATCCGGAAGAAGGTGTCTTTCGATTGCAGGATCATCTTTCAGCAGTGCATCAAGTGCTTCAACAGCTGCTCTGTTTTTCTTCTTGATAGCGATGATACCCTTGTCAGCTCCTGCGATCTCCATGAGATAATGAATACCTCTCAGAAGTGGTGCCGGGTCTTCTTCGATCTGCTGAATGTTATGTCTCAGTCCAGGTTCACACTCTGAAGCATTAACAAGGACATAACCATGATCAAGATGTGCATCTGCCTTAATAAATGTAGGGAATCCTGCTCCGCCCTGGCCGATTACGCCGGCTTCTTTGATCATCTCGAGGTTTGTTCCCTTTGCGATCTTCTCATACTCTTCAGGCTGTTCATCGTCCGGTTTGATGATGATTCTGTCTTCAAGAATCTCAACAACTTCACCGTAAACGCTGGAGTGTACATTGACGCCGAGACCGGTAGGAGTAGCAATAAGAGTTCCCTTTTTGACCTTGTCGCCTACCTTTACTACAGGTGCACATGGCTTGCCTACAGCACCCTGCTTCAGCAACATCTGAATGTTTTCCATAATACTTATCTCCTTTGTATTACATTAATTATTATATACATTTATAAAGCGCGTATTCCCTGATAAGACACACAAAAAACGCCCCTCTTGTCACGAATATAATATCACGACTAATTATTATTATCAACTATGATATTATGGCAAATCATTGAAAAAAATGATATCAAATAGCCCACAACCCTTAGAATTTGAATGTTTTCAGCATTTTTTATCTCCAAAAAATTTTTTTAGTTTTTCTTCATCTTATTTTTTTATCGTTAAGATTAACTTAAATACTTTTTAAGCAAATCAACTCGTTTTACTCTATAATTATAGATGGTAAATGATTGACACAGTTTCTCAGATTGCGTTATCATATTTGTATTAGAAACAAGACAAATTTGTTTCAATATACCCCATGTGAATGGTTATATTTAAGGAGGTAATTACCCATGGCAAAGTATCTCGAGCCTAAAGTCAACTATGGCCTTTATGACAAGCAGGTCATCAGAACTGTTGAAGCTCACACAGAGGGCGAATATTGCAGAGTAGCTCTCGACTGCCCGGAACTCCCAGGCAACACAATGATCGAAAAGAAGCATTATCTTGAAGAACATTATGATTATCTCAGAACAATGCTCATGTTTGAGCCACGCGGCCACCACGATATGTTTGGCGCTATTCTCTGCGAGCCAATCAATCCTGAAGCAGATTTCGGTATCTTCTTCATGGACGGCGGCGGATATCTGAACATGTGTGGTCATTGCTCAATCGGCGCTGCTACAGTTATCCTCGAAGCAGGTCTCATGGAAATGACAGAGCCGGTAACTAAGCTCTGTATCGAAGCACCTGCAGGCCTTATCCATCTTGACTGCACCTGCAAGAACGGCAAAGTTACAGGCGTTAAGCTCACCAACGTTCCTGCATTTGTATACAAAGAAAATTGCGAACTCGAATATCAGGGCAAGAAAGTCGTATTCGACATCTGCTTCGGTGGTTCGTTCTTCGCTCTTGTTGACGTCGAGAAGAACTTTGGATTCAAGGTAACTCCTGAGCACACCAAGTTCCTCACAGAGTGGTCAAGCTTTGCTCTCCAGGAGATCAACAAGAAATATGAAATCCAGCACCCGGAACTCGACATCACCAGCGTAGACCTCATCGAGAACTACTGCTCAGATGAACTTACTGATGATGACAAGGCATATTGTCCGGAAGCTAAGTTCTCACTGAAGAATCAGCTCGTATTCGGTGAACCTCATGATCCTCAGATCGACAGATCTCCATGTGGAACAGGTACATCAGCTAAGCTCTCCTGGCTCTTCAAGCATGGTGAACTCGGTGTAGGCGAATGCTTCGTTTACAAATCATTCATCGACACAAGATTTATCGGAACCGTTGCTGCTCTCGGACCTAAGGTTGGTGAATTCGACACAATCATCCCTCAGGTAACAGGCGCTGCTTATCTCTGTGGAGAAGCTAAATGGTTCATGGATCCGGATGACAAGATGACAAAGGGATTCGCAGTATAATAGAACATGACCTTATAAAGCATACGTGCAGGCCGGCTGAAAAGCCGGCCTTTCATTTAAGATTTGACTAACCCATTGACTTTTTATTAAGACTATTGTATTATTTATTGGTCGCACAAAGACATGCGCTCTTAGCTCAGTTGGATAGAGTGTCTGACTACGAATCAGAAGGTCGCGGGTTCGAGTCCCTCAGGGCGCACCAAAAAAGAACAGATACCCTAGAGTATCTGTTCTTTTTTATCTGTTTTATTGTCGGAAGATTCATATTGAAGTTCCAATTGCATTAAAAATCTTATCAGCATCTTCTTGATCAACAAGATACTTTGTTAATGGAAGATATATCTCGTACAGCTTTTTCCCGGGAACTCCATCCATATCTACGTTAACCGCCATGTCTGCATTTGATTTCTTTATTGAAGTGATCTCCTCAGTATTAATTATCACCTCTTCACTAAATACATAAACAAATACATATTCATTTGGCTTCTGCTTCGATTTGTAAGTTTTTACTTTAAGAAACATCTTATCACCTTCCAAACAATGGCTCATGGTCCTTTATATACATACAGGATGTTTTTTAAATAAAGGAATACAGATAGAATTCGTACTGAGAATTCATTTAAACACCTCAATTACATTGACGCAGTATGTGGAGCAGCCAACTCAAATACGGCGTTAACAAAATGAAGTATATGCATTCTGTTGCATCAGCGGATAAGTGCTACTGACAGGTCATTGACGTTGGTTCCGGTTGGTCCTGTCATGATGAGCCCGTCTACGGCTTTGAGTGCATGATATGCATCATTGTCCGCAAGGACCTGTGAAACTTTCAGGCCGGCAGCTGCCAGCTTTGCCAAAGTTTCTCCGTCTGCATAGCCGCCTGCTGCATCGGTAGGTCCGTCAGTGCCGTCGCTTCCCAGAGAGAAGACTGCTGCTTCAAGGCCGTCGAGAGGAAGTGCAGCCGCAAGAGCGATTTCCTGATTCCTGCCGCCGAGTCCCTTACCTTTTAAATGTACGACTGTTTCACCGCCTGCTATGAAAGCAAGCTTTTTGCCTTTTCCTGCATGGGATCTTGCGATGGAGCCCAGGAAACTACCTGCATCAGCTGCCTCACAGCAGAGCTGGTCTGTCAGGAAAACCGGTTCATAGCCAAGCTCGGTACATTTGACAGAAGCTGCTGTGCAAAGTTCCCTTACGCTCCCGGTTATCATTGTAGTCACATTATCCAGTTCCTTCGGAGTCTCTTTATTGAGAAGTTCCATCACTGTATCCGACAGTTTGAGGTTGTACTTCTCAGCTATCCCAAGCGCCTGTTCACATGTAGATGTGTCAGGATATGCAGGTCCGCTCGCGATCATATCGAGAGGATCGCCCAGAACGTCACTCAGAACGATGCTGAAAACCTTAGCCGGACTGCACGCAAGAGCGAACTTGCCGCCCTTTACAGCACTCAGTCGTTTCCTTAATGTATTCATTTCAACAATATCCGCGCCGCTCGCAAGAAGCTGTTTTGTAATGTCCTGAAGCTCTTCACCCGGGATAAGAGGTGATTCAAACAGCGCACTTCCACCGCCTGAAACGAGGAAAATCACCAGATCGTCCTCACTAAGTCCCTGCACCAGCTCCAGTGCTTTGGCTGTAGCGTCAAAGCCGTTCTGATCCGGAACAGGATGTCCTGCCTCGCAGCATATGACGCCAGAGATCTCTCCCATAACATGATCATATTTAGTAATTACTATTCCGGCGTCTACCGTGATAGTATCTGCCGCGGCTCTTGCCATCTGCCATGCCGCTTTACCCGCAGCAACAAGCAGAACCTTCCCGGATGGCTTGCTGAGATCTTTCAGCGCGCGTTTTACGGCTTCATCAGGCAATACAGCCTTAAGACTTGCACTGATTATCTCATTTGCATCTTGTCTTAATGTATTCATAGTCCTCTCCCGTTGTTTATTGATTCCATTATTTCGGCAGATATAGTTTGCTCAGAATGAACTCTTTTGCTGCATCAGGCAGTATGCGAAGTAGGATCATCAGAGCTTTATAGTCGATCCCGACAGGTACTCTTGCCGGAGGATTCCTGCGGCCCGCAAGTGCCAGTGCGACCTTTGCTACGCTGTCAGGCGATCTTCCGTTCTGCTCATCAGCAGCCATCTTTGCGACACTCTGACGCAGGACACGGCTGTAGTTATCTGCGTCACCCTTAGTTTCCTGTGTTTCTCTGGCTGCCGTGAAGCCCGTCTTAGTATCACCGGGCTCGATTATACAAGCTTTGACGCCGTATTGCTTCATCTCCATTCTGACTGCATCGGTAAAAGCCTCAAGTGCATATTTGCTTGCAGAATACTGGCTTTGCATCGGAATAGAAACTCTTCCGGCTATCGATCCAATTACGATAAGAAGTCCGCGGCGCTGCTCGCGCATCCTTGTAAGACATGGCTGTGCAGCATTGATAGTGCCAAAATAGTTGACTTCCATCTGTTTTCTTGTCATGTCCTGCGGGGTGGTCTCAGCAGGTCCGGCTACTCCCATTCCTGCACAGAGTACTGCGATATCTACAGCAGGAAGGTCATCGACAAATTTTCTTACGGCCTCTTCGTCAGTCACATCGAGGCGGCGCATAGTCAGGCTCCCGCCTCCGGAGAAATTTTCCGTGCTTTCTTCCGTATTGCGCGAAACACCGGTGACCTTGCAGCCGTTACTTGCAAACATGCGGGCACACGCCTGCCCGATCCCGGATGACGCTCCTGTCACGAATACATTTTTGCCATAATAATTATTGTTTCTCATATCTTTCATTGTCATCAGTCCTGAGTGAGTTTTTTGTAATAAGCTTTTGCCTGGTAAAGTGCGCCGACAGGATTATGAGCCATTACTCTGTCTTTGGCAACAAGAGTAGTGACCAATGCATCGGAATACTTGTAGAACAGGCTGTCGTGCCCTACACACAGGCCCATCACCACATTGAAGTCTGTGCCATGTTCATTGAGAACCATTGCCTGCATTATAGGATTACACATCACTGCCCCTGTCCTTGTGATGTCTTCAGGTGCAACGCCTACATCAGTCTTCAGGAAAGAACCGATTTTGCATACGGCACCGTATACTTCAAATCCGTTCTTTCTGAGTATTTTGGCTAGTATCCTGCTCTCTTCGATAAGGCCTACGCATGTGGCTATACCGATTTTATTGTAACCCATGCGTTTAGCAAACTCTACAACTTCCTCCACTCTTGTGTATCTGAGATAGAATTCATTCTCTATCTCAGCGGAAATAACCGAGACACGGTTGTTCTCTTCATCTTCATATAGCTTGCGGACCTTGTCGATTGTTTCTTCAGAAAGCGCAGTCGTCAGGCAGAAATCCGGATATTCTTTATCCATCTTATGGCAGTTCAGTACGCCGCAGTCCACACACGATTTTTCGTTCATCGGTAATGCTCTCCTTCCGGTCAAACGCTTTATTTTTTCTCAGGTATTATCTCGAGCCAGTAACCATCAGGGTCAGTTATGAAATAAATGCCCATATCATGATTCTCAAAGGCGATGCATCCCATCTCTTCGTGAAGAGCATGTGCAGCATCAAAATCGTCCACATGGAATGCAAGGTGGAACTCTTCCTCACCGAGATCATACTTTTGCGGATGCTCCTCGAGCCATGTCAGTTCGAGTTCGAAATCACTCTGTCCGTCTCCCAGATACACCAGAATAAACGAACCATCTTTAGCAGTTTTCCTTCTTACTTCTTTGAGGCCAAGGGCTTTCTCATAGAACTCCATAGCCTTGCCGAGATCGCTGACATTGAAGTTAACATGTACCATTCTGAATTTCATAACTTCCCCCTCTTATCATTCCTGTTGCTCTGCTGTCAGTATTGCAATTGCTTTCTGATACTTATTATATCTCTCGATATCTTTAATTGTAGGTTCATGATTAAGTCTCGACAGGTCACTGTTATGCCTCAGGTCTGCAAGTTTGACCTTTGTTGCCAAAGGATTCTTTGCTATCCGCCTGACATAATCGAGGTATGGCGAATAATCGTCATGAGTGAGCAATTTAAGCGCCTCGATCACTGCATCTCCGAATCCCATCTGTTCAAGATCGTGAAATGTGTAAGACGTATCCTCTACCACATCATGCAAAAGCGCGACAACAGTACTGTCTTCATCATCCATTTGTTCTGCAAGATGCATAGGATGGTGAAAATACGGCAATCCGCTCTTGTCAGTTTGTCCCGCATGAGCTTTATAGCTGAGTTTTATCGCTTTCTTGGTTTTGTCTGTGTAAATCATTTTTCTATCTTTTGGTTTTTTCTGCAAGCTCTTTGAACCATGCAGCTCTTTCTTCGGAGTCAGAGAATGCTTCACTTACGGATTCTCCGGGCATTCTCCAGCCCCAGTTACCTTCAGCTACTCCAGGGACATTCATTCTGGCCTCGCTGCCGAGGAGGAACATATCCTGAAGCTGCACCATTGCAAGAGCAGCAGGACTTTCATATATCTTCCGGATCATTGCGAGAGCTTCTATCTCCGCCTCAGTTCTCAACTCTTCGGAAGATATTCCTGAATGTGCTTTTTTCTCTTCTTTCAGCAGTTCAAGCACATAGCCCATAATGGTATCGTTGTCATGTGTTCCTGTGTAAAAGGCTCTGTATTTAGCCCTCTCTGCAGGCATTTCTTCCATCTCATCGGATGTGAACTGCCAGATATCCATGCCCGGAAGGCCTGCCAGTTCAAGCAGATTCTTCACTCCTGCATCGAGGAAGCCCAGATCCTCAGCCAGGATCTTCATCTCATATCCGCCCGCATCGAGCATCTCATGGAGTTTTCTGAAGAACCTGAGACCCGGGCCATGCTGCCAGCACCCCTTTGTCGGCTTGAAGCCATCAGGCACAGCATAATACTCAGAGAATCCTCTGAAATGATCAAGTCTCAGGATGTCATATCGTCCTGCACACTGCCGGAGTCTTCTCATCCACCAGGAGTATCCGTCCTTTTCAATGGCCTGCCAGTCATAGAGTGGATTTCCCCAGTCCTGACCATCTTTGCTGAATGCATCAGGCGGTACACCGGCGTGTACTTTGAGTCTTCCGTTTTCGTCCAGTCTGAAGACTTCTTTGTTCGCCCATACATCCGCACTGTCAGTCGCCATATATATAGGCAGATCTCCCATCAGTCTGATGCCTAGCCCGTTAGCATATTCTTTGAGTTCCTTCCACTGAGCATCGAAATAGTACTGATCACGCACCAGTTTTTCTATCTTGTCGCTATATTCGGCTGAAAGCTTCTCAAGGAGCTTTGCAGGATCGCCGAATTTATATTCATCAGGCCATTCCTGCCAGGATTTCTCTTTCTCGATTTCCCTGATAATAGTGTAAGCGACATATTCGCTGAGCCAGTCCATATTATCGCGGCAGAATTGTTCATAGCCGCTGCTGTCAGGAAGTTCTTCTCTATTGATGAAATCAGGATTCCCGGCAAAAGCAGCTCTGCTTGAATATGGCGAATCGCCGAGTCCCGTCGGATTGAGAGGAAGCACCTGCCAGATTTTCATTCCTGCAGAAGCGATATAATCCGCAAATTCTTTGGCAGGAGTTCCGAGAACGCCCTTGCCAAGAGAACTGATATGGCAGATCACGCCCGCGCTTCTTCCCAGCATCTCCTTAGCAGGAGGCTCATCCATTATGCAGATGATCCTGCAGGACAGAGGTTCCATATGGATGATCTCCTCTATCCCTGCATCACCTGTCTCCATCCTTCCCCCGGAAAGAAGTTCCAGCGCATATCCGCACTCAAGTCCCGGAATGTTTCTGAGATCAACATCCACATCTCCATAGCGTCTGCTGGCAAGAACTATTATTTTCTCGCCTGTCTTATTTGATCGTCCGCCGCTTCTCACGAAAGCAAACACATCATCACTGATGCCGTAGTCACCGGAAAGCATCCTGAATTCTCCATCCTTGAGAACCGGATGTTCATGATATATGAGCCCCAGCATTCTGTAGTGATATCCGAGGTCAAGATTCTCAAAACCCCACGGGAATCCGTTCCTGTTCTCAGGATCAGCTTTGCCGGTAAGACCGACTTCATCTCCGTAATAGATACATGGAACTCCAGGAAGTGTATACTGAAGAGTCGCAAGCGCTCTGACCTTGCGTACAGCAGATCTGTAATCCTCTTCGCAGGCCATTGCTGTAATGATCCTCTCCCGGTCATGGCTTCCGATGAGATTGAGTGCTCCGTAGAAATTCTCTTCAGGATAGTTCTCTTTAAGATTCATCAGCATCTCGCCGGCATATCCGGAAGAAATCGTATAGTTGATGTAATCAAGCAGAATATCCCTCAGCGGGTAATTCATCGTTCCGTCCAGCTCATCGCCCATGAAGTATTTTCTGCGTTCTCCATAGCTGATCTTATTGCTGGCATCCTCCCAGACCTCACCGATCACAAGTCCTTCAGGATCTGTTTTCTTAACACGGCTTGTGATTGCGCGTATAAAACTGTCCGGAAGTTCGTCCGCAACGTCAAGTCTCCATCCGGATGCGCCGAGTTTCATCCAGTGTTCGAGCACTCCGCCCTCGCCCGTGATCAGTTCTCTGAACCCCGGATCCTCTTCGTCCACCTCCGGAAGGTCGTCTACTCCCCACCAGGATTTATAACCGCACTCTTCATTATCATCGAACTTGTACCAGCTTCTGTAAGGTGAGTCTTCGTTGGCATAAGCGCCAAGTCCGGGTTCAAAATTCCCGAACCTGTCAAAGTACTTGCTGTCTGCGCCGGTGTGGCTGAATACACCGTCAAGGAATATCCTTATGCCGCGTTTCTTTGCAGCAGCAGCAAGGCTGACAAAATCTTCCTCTGTTCCGAGAGATGAGTCAGTCTTCATATAGTCGGCAGTATCATAATGGTGATTGGATGTTGATTCGAAAATAGGATTCAGATAAATAGCAGAGACACCGAGAGAACTCAGATAATCAAGTTTCTCTTCTATGCCTTTAAAACTGCCTCCGTAGATAGGCCAGTCTGTTACTCTGCCTTTTTCATCCTTTACATAGAACGCTTTCTGATTCCAGTCTTCCTGGATAAAACGTTTCGCTCCGCCCGGTCTTTCATTGATCTTTTTGACCGAGGCTTCGCATCTTTCCTTCCAGTCTTCATCTCTTGCAAATCTATCAGGGAAAATCTGATATACGATCCCGTTTTTGTACCATTCAGGAACACTGGATTCGCGATATACAGTTATCTGATAAGGTACCGGATCCATTCTGTATATACGGCCGGTACCGCCCATTGCATTTTCGTTATTCCCGTAATAAATCGTATCACGGAAATCTTCGTCACCGACTTCAAGTGCGAAATAGTACCACAGAAGGCATCCTTTTTCAGGAGCTTTCAACGTCACTGCATATTTTGTCTTCGTATTCGATCCCGCTACTTCTTTCATCCCGAGGAACTGAGGTACGGATGAATCGTCTCTGCGTACAACAAGTCTGACATTCTCAGGTTTCATGTCTTCGACCATTAGTGATATCGTTATGTCTGTTCCGGTCTTTGCAGCTCCGAAAGGTTTTCTGTAATCTGTATTTCTGGAGTCGTGATATATCTTCATATTTTACTTTAGTCCTTTATTACCAAAACTCCCGTTTCTGTGCATATTATAGACGAAACGGGAGTTTGTGTTTTTGATTATTATACGTAGTGAAAACGGTTAAATGATCCTGATAGTTCAATCAGCATCTACAAGGCTTCTGTAAAGCTCCCTGTACTTCTCAGCTGATTCTTCCCAGCCGAAGTTTTCATTCATAGCATTGTGCTGCAATTTGCGCCACATCTTTTTATCTGTGTACCAGAGATCAAGAGCGCAATCTACGGCATTCCTGAGTCCGTTTGCATCGAAGTCCTTGAAAGAGAATCCGTTAGCATTCTCTCCTGCATCCCAATAGCCTTTTACTGTGTCCTTGAGGCCGCCGGTCTCTCTGACAAGAGGCAGAGTAGCGTATCTCATCGAGATCATCTGCGCAAGTCCGCATGGCTCGAACTCAGACGGCATCAGGAATACATCTGCAGATGCGTAGAATCTCCTGGACATCGGCTCGTTGAAAGTGATCTTTGCAGCGAAGTTCTCGCCGTGGCTATATGCAAAGTCTCCGAGCGCAGCTTCGAAGTTCAGATCTCCTGTTCCGAGTACAGCCAGCTGCATCTTACGCTCAGCGAATTCCGGAAGAAGATCAACGATCAGATTTGCACCCTTCTGCTGAGTGAGTCTGCTTACCATGGCAAACAGTGGAACATCAGGATCCTCTCTAAGTCCGAGTTCTCTCTGAAGAGCCAGCTTATTTTCTGTCTTCTTGTCAAGGCTGTCTTCATCGAAATGTACCGCCACAGCCTTGTCTGTCATTGGGTCATAGTTCTTCCTGTCGATACCGTTAATGATACCGGAAAGCTTGTATTTCCTTGACTCAAAGAGACCCTCGAGTCTCTCACCATATTTGACAGTGCAGATCTCTTCAGCATAAGTCGGGCTTACTGTAGTAACAGCATCTGAGTAAATAACTGCACCCTGAAGGAAGTTGATACTGTCATCATGATTGAGCTGACCCTCTGCAGGTGTTCTGTGAAGTCCGAGAACGTCCCCAATCATGTATTTGTTATACTGCCCCTGGAACTTGAGGTTGTGGATAGTGAAGACAGTCTTGATCCTGTCAAACAGGTCCTCGCCTCTGTAAAGCTCTTTGAGGAATACAGGTATCAGCGCAGTATGCCAGTCGTTGCAATGCAGAATATCCGGTGCAAAATTTTTGCTGATATGTCTGATTGTTTCGAGTACGGCTGATGAGAAGAAAGCTACTCTCTCTCCATCATCGAATTCGCCATATACGCTTCCTCTCTTGAAGTAATATTCGTTGTCAAGGAAGTAATATGTGACGCCGCCTTTACGGAGTGTAAAAAGTCCGCAGTACTGACTTCTCCAGCCCAGTTTAACCTCATAGCTTTCGATGAATCTCATCTTATTCCTGTATTCTGCAGGAATTGTATTCAGAAGCGGAAGAATGACTCTTGCGTCAAATTCATCGTTTCTGATATAGGCCGGAAGCGAACCGGCAACGTCGCCGAGGCCGCCGGTCTTGATAAAAGGAACAGCCTCGAACGCCGCGAACAAAATCTTTGTCTTAGTAGCCATTTATTTATCCCCTGGAAATATTAAATGGTTTTCTCTTTGCCGATAATGATAGGCTCTCCTCCGCCTCCGTAAAGCTTGACGCCATCGTTGATCTTTACGTATTTGTCAGCAATTACATTATCAAGCACAGCGCCTTCTCCGATCTCGCCATGCATCATGATCACGCTGTTTCTGATAACTGCGCCTTTGCCGACATTAACACTTCTGAAGATAATACTGTTCTCAACTCTGCCTTCGATTCTGCATCCTGCAGAAATTACAGAGTTGCGTACATCAGCTTCAGGGAGATGGAATACCGGAGCTTCGTCCTGAGTCTTAGTGAAAATAGGTCTCTCAGGATTGCAGAATACTTCATTACGGATATCGTAATCAGTCATAGCCTGATTGACCTTGAGCAGGTCAGCAGGATTCTTGATCTTGCCGAGATATCCTCTGAACTCAAATGTGCCGAGATCCATTGTATCCATATTGTTCTGGATGATCTGGATCATGTCCATATATTCAAGAGGTCCGAACCATGACATGAAGTCGAGCATATAATCTCTGTCGATAATGAAGCAGTCTGCGAAATAGTTCGCCCACCCGAAAGCTTCTTCTCTGATGTCTGTTACTTTGCCGTCTTCGTCGATGTTCAGGAAATATCCGAAGTAGTCCTCACCTCTAGGTACCTTCTTGTATACCATAGTAATAGGTCTTCCGGACTTTTCATGCTGCTTGATCAGTGGTTCAAAATCGATATTCCAGACATCGCTGCTTCCGGACATGATCACGTAATCAGCATCATCTCTCTCGAAGAATTTCTTTGCCTTGATAAGGTCTCTGAGCAGGAATCTGCTTCCTGCAGCCTGAACTCCGTAAGCCGAACCAGGCATAAGGAACAGGCCGCCGCTCTTACGGCCGAGTGACCATGGGCTTCCGATACCGATATGGTCGATAAGAGAACCTGAGTTATAAGGTGCAATAATACCAACCGTTGTAATACCGGAATTAGTCATATTTGAAAGTGCAAAATCTATAAGTCTGTATCTGCCGCCGTAAGGAAGCGATGCAAGTGTTCTGTTATCTAAAAGCGCACCGAATGAGGAGCTCCCATAATTTGCAGAAATCAGTCCAATTGTCTTCATTGCTCTACTCCTCCTTCCTTAAATTGACAGTTTAGATTTGCCGTATACGAATACTTCTCCATCAGCGCTGCCGATTTCCTCGTTATCGCCTACTACGACACCTTCATTGATAATAGCTTTGTTGATCTTGCAGTTCCTGCCGATAATTGCATTAGGCAGGATGATCGAATCTTCTACAACCGTTTCCGCACCTACTACTGCGCCGGATCCGAGGATCGAGTGCTCAACAGTTCCATATACAGTGCAGCCGTTGCAGATCAGAGAATTCTTGATGATAGCATTAGGGCCGAGGTACTGAGGCGGATAAATATTCGAGTTCGAGAACACTTTCATATCCTTTGTGAACACATTGATATTCTCTACATTATCCATCAGGTCCATCTGGCTGTCATAATAGCTCTGAACAGTTCCGACGTCTCTCCAGTATCCTTCAAACCTGTAAACGATAAGGTTCTTGCCTTCAGCTAACATCTTAGGAATGATGTTCTTACCAAAGTCATGCTCTGAATCGCGGTCCTTATGATCCTCGAGGAGAGCCTTTCTCAGTGCTTTCCACTTGAAGATATAAATACCCATTGAAGCCAGATTGCTGTCCGGTTCTTTTGGTTTCTCTGAGAACTTTGTGATCCTGTCCTCTTCATCAGTGGACATGATACCGAATCTGCTTGCTTCTTCCCAAGGTACTTCGATTACCGATACGGTAAGATCTGCATCTCTGGAAACATGCTCCTCCAGCATCAGGTTGTAGTCCATCTTGTAGATATGGTCACCTGAAAGAATCAGAACATTCTCAGGATCATAAATATCTATGAAGTCGATATTATGATAAATAGCATCTGCTGTTCCTTCATACCACTCACCGCCTGTTTCTCCGGCAAACGGTGGAAGGATATGGACTCCGCCATCCGCAACAGCCATATCCCAGGATTCACCTGTTCCTACGTATTTGTTCAGGATGAGCGGCTTATACTGCACAAGGATTCCTACTGTATCGATTCCCGAATTAACGCAATTCGAGAGACCGAAATCGATGATTCGGTATTTACCCCCGAAAGATACCGCCGGTTTTGCAATGCTCGAAGTCAGTTCTTTCAGTCTGCTTCCCTGACCCCCGGCGAGGAGCATAGCAATACATTTTTTCTTTTTCATAGCATCTAGCCTCCTGTGCAATTTCTTAGTTATGGTTTATATAAAAGCAACGTCTCACATAAGATAATTTTATTTAATTTTATCTGTTTTAAGAACTAAATTGCCTTATGTATTTATTTAGAACACTAGAGTACCTGCCAAATATCTTCAGCATATTCTTTGATAGTTCTGTCGCTTGAGAAAAATGCTGAATTAGCAATATTGGCAAGTGACATCCTGGCCCACTTCTCTTTGTCACTGTAAGTTTTGTCAAGTTCTTCCCATGTACGGACATAGGAATCGAAATCTCCGAGCACGAAGAACTCGTCATTATGGTTGAGAAGTGCATCATGAATGCCCCAGAAATCCTGACCGCTCTTCCTGAAGAATCCATCGATCAGCTGATCAGTGATACGGATAAGTCTGGAATCATTGTCACGTGTCAACTGTGCAGAGTATCCGCCGTGCTTGTAGAAGTTCTCTACCTCATCAGATGAATATCCGAAAATGAACATATTGTCATTTCCGACAAGCTGGTTGATCTCTACATTCGCGCCATCCATAGTCCCGAGAGTAATAGCGCCGTTCATCATGAACTTCATATTTCCGGTACCGCTGGCTTCCTTTCCTGCTGTAGAAATCTGTTCACTTACATCAGCAGCAGGATAAATCAGCTGAGCATTGGATACACAGAAGTTCTCAATGAATACTACCTTGATCTTGTCATTTGCATCAGGATCAGAGTTGACTACATCAGCAAGGCTGTTGATGAACTTGATGACTTCTTTCGCAAACTCATAACCCTGAGCTGCTTTGCCGGCAAATATGAAAGTATACTTGTTGATAGGCAGATCCGGATTAGCTTTGAGTCTGTTGTACAGATCAAGAACCTTGAAAGCATTCAGGAGCTGTCTCTTATATGCATGGATCCTCTTGACCTGAACATCGAAGATGGAATCCGGGTCTACATCGATACTCATATTCTTGCTGATATAATCGGCAAGTCTCTGCTTGTTGTATCTCTTGGCAGCCTGAAGATCACTCAGGAATACCGGATCATCGATGAAGTCGTTGAGCATGTTGAGTCTGCTGAGGTCTGACTGCCATTTCGTTCCGATTGTCTGGTTGATCAGTCTTGTAAGTGACGGATTAGCCTGAATAAGGAATCTTCTGTGGCTTATTCCGTTGGTCTTGTTGTTGAACTTACGAGGATTCAGCTCGTAGAATTTCTTAAAGACTGTCTTAGTCAGAATATCACTGTGAAGTGCCGAAACACCATTGACTGAATGGCTTCCGATTACCGAAAGATTGGCCATCTTGACTTCGCCATCCCAGAGCGCTGATGTCTCTCTTGACAATTCATGCCAGTCAGGAGCCTCGATAGGAAGACTCTTCTGCCAGCGTCTGTTGATTTCATCAATGATCATATAAATTCTAGGAAGAAGTTCCTGGAACTGTGGGATCTGCCATTTCTCAAGTGCTTCAGGAAGTACGGTGTGGTTCGTGAATGAGATCGTGTTCTTGGTGATTTTCCAAGCCTCGTCCCATTCAAGATCCTCTTCATCCATAAGAACTCTCATGAGTTCAGGAATACACATAGTCGGATGTGTATCGTTGATATGGATCTGAACTCTCTCAGGAAGTTTCTCCCAGACGTTTTCGCCGTATTTCGACTTATATTCTCTTACGATCATACCGATTCCGGCAGCAACGAGGAAGTATTCCTGTCTGAGTCTGAGTTTCTTTCCGATACCTTGTCTGTCATCCGGATAGAGAATGCTTGTGATAGCCTCGATCTCACTTCTTTCCTTCATGGCCTTGCTGTAGTTGCCCTGATTGAAAGCGTCCATATCGATCGTATCGTGAACAGGCTGAGCATCCCAGAGGTGAAGTGTATTGACTGTAGTTCCGCCGAATCCGAGAATAGGAACATCATAAGGTACCGCTCTTACAGTGGTATAATCTACATGCTCATATTCCATCTCTCCGTCAACATATCTTCTGTCAACTCTTCCGCCGAATCTGACGATAACTGATTCGTACGGGATAGCTCTCTCCCAGATATATCCTTCATCAAGCCACGCATCCGGTAGTTCGATCTGATAACCGTTCTCGATTTTCTGTTTGAAGAGTCCGAACTTGTATCTGAGACCCATTCCGTCGCCTCTGATGCCGAGTGCTGCCATAGAATCTATGAAGCATGCAGCGAGTCTTCCAAGACCACCGTTTCCGAGACCCGGATCAGGTTCTACTGCGCACAGAGTTTCAAGATCAGTTCCGAAATCCTTAAGCCCTTCTGCAACCTGATCTCTGATGCCGAGGTTAATAAGATAGTTCTCCATCAGCTTTCCGATAAGGAATTCCATTGAGAAATAATAAACCTTTTTGCCTTCAGGTGGAGCTGCCGGGTCAGTAAGTGCTGATCTTCTGAGATTTGTCTCTGCATTGACAAGTCTTGCGAGAACTGCGAACTTATCTCTGTCATTGAGCTTTTCAGGAGTTCTCTCGAATATTTCTTCTGCTATGCGTATGTACTCTCTTTTGAAACTTTCTTTTGTTTTAATCATAAGCTTTACTTTGTATTGATCTAATACCCTTTCTTTTGATTTCTTTATTTCTTGCGGAAGATCGCGCCTCCGACTACAGGGAGCTTAACGGTGATCGAATAAGGCATTCCGTGAGCCGGTTTCTTCTTGGCTCTGACCTGCCTTGTATTGACACGATTGCTGCCTGCATATTTTGCTGAATCTGAATTGAATATTTCTTTGTAGAATCCCTTCTCAGGAACTCCGATAGTGAATTCATCGAACGCCTGCACAGCAGTATTTAGGGCCACCACGAGGACCTCTTTATCTTTCTGGTCAGGTGTCTTGCCGGTTCTGATATATGTATAGATGTTCTGATCTCTGTTATCTGCATCTATCCATTTGAATCCGTCCCAGCTGATGTCGTCCGCCCAGAGTGCAGGGTGTTCGAGATATACATGATTGAGATCCTTGATGAATCTCTGATATTTCTCATGATTCTCATAGCCTGTAAGGAACCATTCGAGTTGTTCATACTCACGCCACTCGATGAACTGAGCTATCTCATGTCCCATGAAGTTGAGCTTCTTGCCCGGGTGCGTCATCTGGTAGATCGCAAGAAGTCTTATACCTGCGAACTGTCTCCAGATATCTCCCGGCATCCTTCCTATAAGCGAGCACTTGCCGTGCACGACTTCATCGTGCGAAAGAGGCAGGATGTAGTTCTCACTGTATGCATATGTCATTGAGAAAGTCAGTTTGTTGTGAGCGCCGCTCCTGTACGGGAAGTCACACTTCATATATTCCAGTGTGTCATTCATCCATCCCATGTTCCATTTGTAGTGGAAGCCAAGGCCGCCGTCCTGTGGCGGTTTGGTTACAAGCGGCCATGCAGAACTTTCTTCTGCGACAGTGAAGACGCCCTTGAAAGCAGTACCGACCATGTAGTTCATCTCTCTGAGGAAGTCGATAGCATCGAGGTCACCGTCACCACCCTGTCTGTTCTTCTGAAGTTTGGATTTGTCTGTAACGCCGAAGTTCAGGTAGAGCATGCTGCTGACACCGTCGACCCTGATCCCGTCAGCATGATACTCATCCAGCCAGAACATAGCGTTTGAAAGCAGGAAGCTTCTGACCTGATTCCTGCTGAAGTCGAATTTGTAAGTGCCCCAGTCAGGATGGATCACGCTCTCATAGAGTTTGCCTCCGTTGAAATTAGCAAGTCCCTGTTCGTCCGGACAGAAGTGACCCGGTACCCAGTCAAGGATGACTCCTATGCCGGCCTTATGGCACTCATCGACAAGATACTTGAAATCTGTCGGACTTCCGTATCTTGCTGTCGGAGCATAATAACCGGTGACCTGATAACCCCATGATGCATCCAGTGGATGCTCCATGACAGGGAGTATCTCGATATGCGTATATCCCATTTCCTTGATATATGGGATGAGCTCTGCTGCAGTCTCTCTGTATGTATAGAATCCATCCTCATCATCGGAATCGGGATCGACCGGATGTCTTCTCCATGAGCCGAGATGAAGCTCATATATATTCATAGGAGACCTGAACGTATCAGTGTTCTCTCTCTTGCTGATCCATTCACTGTCACCCCATTCATACGAAATGTCACAGACAACTGAAGCCGTTTGAGGTCTTCGTTCTGCAGCGAACGCAAACGGGTCCGCCTTGAGAACATGTTTGCCTGAAAGGAATTCTATATCATATTTGTATCTGGTGCCTTCACCAATATCCGGAATGAATCCGGTGTGTATACCTGTATTTCCGATCTCTTCGAGTACATATTTGCTATCTGCCGGGTTCCATCCGTTAAAGTCTCCCGTTACCCTGACCTCCTTCACGTCAGGTGCCCAGACTGTAAACTGAACTCCACCGTCTGAAATATGCGCGCCAAAAGTCCGGTAAGCGTGGTACAGCTTACCGGTGTTGTACAGATACAAAAGCTCATTGCTGAGCTGCCTCCTGATTGGGCTGTTATTGTCTGATTGAATACTCATAGAAAAATAATACCACAACTTGAGATAATATTAAACTTTCTCCATCGCAATAGTTCCGGTCCTTTGTATTTCCTGGATCCCGTAGCTTCTCAGAAGCTGTATGAAATCCTCGACACTTTCCGGTTCACCGTGATACTCCAGCAGGAGAAACTTAGGAGCGACTTTCATTATTTTGGCCCCTGTGATCTGGCAGAGTTCGATGAGAGAGGACCTGTTAGATGCGTTATATGCGACCTTGACAAGCATCATTTCAAGGCATACACTTTTAGCTTCGCTCAGCCTCCTGACCTTGATAACATCGATATTCTTGTTGAGTTGCTTCTCGATCTGATCTATCGTTCGCTGGTCTCCGGTCGAAACTATGGTCATACTGGAGATCTCGTGATTATCAGTCTCTCCAACAGCCAGAGTATCTATATTAAATCCTCTGCGGGCAAAAAGTCCTGAGACACCGGAGAGGACTCCGTCTTTGTTCTCTACCAATACCGAGAAAATACCTTTCATAGACTCCCTCCTCTCCTACTTTACTCTGTCATTGCTGTCCACATCACATATCATAAGACTGGCGCCGGGATATGCCAGGAAAGCATCTATTGTTTCATCAAGAGCATCATTTGTCGAGCAGATAAAGAACGGTATATCGTAAGCTTCTGCGATTTTGTCGTATTTAGGCCACTCTCCCAGTCTGACGCCCTCATAATGGCCATTGTATAAGTTGTACTGATACTCTCTGACAAGGCCAAGATAGTTATTTCTGACAATCACGATCTTGATCTCTGCGTTATTCTCACGCATGGTCGCAAGTTCATTCATGCACATCTGAAATGCACCGTCACCGCATACCGCAACAGTCTGTCTCTCAGGAGCAAACATTTTGGCACCCATAGCGGCAGGGATCGAATACCCCATCGTTCCCATTCCTCCGGTCGTAAGGAACCGGCCATCTTTCATTATATAGTTATCAGCGCTCCAGAGCTGGTTCTGACCGACATCAGCAACATATATAGCATTGTCATCCATTTTGTCAGACAGTGTCTGAACGAGAAGATTAGGATTGACATAGCGATCGCTGAAAACTCTTGTATCGACGGTTCCGTGCTTGATATCCTCGAGCTCTGCGATCCACGAAGGATCAGCAGGTCGGATCTCCTCTTCCAGCAGGATCTTGAAAATATCATCGACATCTCCTACAAGAGGAATAGTCGGTCCGAGATTCTTGCCGATCTCCGCAGTATCTATATCTATATGAATGACAGCGACTCGTCTTGCCAGGCTCTCCGGCTTGGATACGGCTCTGTCTGCGATCCTTGCTCCGACAACGATCAGTACATCGGCCTGTTCGACTGCATTGTTAGCATAAGGTTTGCCGTTGTTGCCGAGCATGCCGAAATTGAGCGGATGACTCTTAGGAATGACCCCCATTCCCATCATTGTATGGACGATCGGGATATTGAACTTCTCGCAAAAAGCCCTGATCGTAGTCTCAGCGTTCCCGAGAATGACTCCGCCTCCCGCGCAGAGAAGAGGTCTTCTTGCCTGAGCGAGTGCCTGTACGACTCTGCGGATCTGATTCATATTCACCTTGATCTCCGGTTTGTATCCTCTTATATGTACTGAGTCAGGATACACAAACGGCTTCTTGAGGGTACTGTTCTGAACATCCATCGGGATATCGATCAGAACCGGTCCTTTACGCCCTGTTGAGGCGATATAGAAGGCTTCTTTGAATACGCTCGGGATGTCGTCAGGATCTTTGACAAGATAGCTGTACTTGACGAAAGACTTGGTAGCGCCTCTCATATCAGCCTCCTGGAAAACATCCCTGCCCAGGAGTTTACTTGAAACCTGACCGGAAATAGCAACAATAGGAATACTGTCCGCATATGCTGTCGCAAGCGCGGTTATGAGATTGGTCGCACCAGGACCTGATGTAACTACACAGACTGCAGGTTTACGTGATAGTCTCGCATATCCGCTCGCTGCATGTCCGGCATTCTGTTCCTGCCTGACCAGAATATGTTTTATGTCTGAATTATAAAGTCCTTCATAAAATGGAGCTATCGCTACGCCGGGGTAGCCGAATACCTTGGTTATGTTCTCTGCCTCAAGGCATTTGATCATAGCCTCTGCACCAGTCATGTGATCACCTCCGCTTTTCAGAGAGCATTTTGTGTCCGTCAACTAATTTCTGATTTCCAAAATAATACCATTCAAAACCAGTCATATCAACTGTTTAGCGATATGGATCAGCAGGGGCAGAGCAATGTAAAAAATAAAATAAAAGAAATTAATTCCTACCTTGACACTAGGAAATGTACATGCTATTATAATCGTGCAAGGGTTAGAATTGACTAACCCAATAAAAATTCGGTAATACTTACTGAACTACAATAATCCCCGGTTCAGTAAATATCTACACCATAATACTTTCATCCCTCTTACAATATCTACACAAAAGGACCGCAGACGATGCGGTCCTTTTGGTTTTTGGTTATTTCTCAAGTTCCAGCAGATAAGCCTTTTTGTCCAGTCCTCCGGCATAGCCTGTGAGACTGCCGTCCGAGCCTATCACTCTGTGGCACGGAATTATTATCGCTATCGGATTATGCCCTACTGCACCTCCGACAGCCTGTGCAGACATACTTTCAGAAATACCTGCTGCTATCTCCCCATAAGTCATTGTATGTCCATATGGTATATTCAGCAGCATTTCCCAGACGGTCTTGCGGAACTCTGTCCCTACAGCTCTTAGCTTTGGTGTGAATCCCGGGTCCCTTCCGCTGAAATACATATCGAGCCATCGCTTAGTGTCTGACGCTGCTACGTTATCGACACAGGTGAATTCTATCTCTTTTACGTCCTTCTGATCATCAAACCATAGTGCGGTAAGCTCCTCTCCTTCAGTCGTGAAAGTAATGCCGCGAAGCGGAGAGTCATCAGGCACATCATAGTGATAATAATTCATTGCTCTATATTATACTATGCCTCTTCCCATTCGACCTGATCACGATAGCTGCCGAAAGGTGTTACAGGCAGGTATACGTTGAGTGCGAAGTGGCGTCCTGTTTCAACATCCTTCTCGATTCCAAGCTGAATGCAAACAGCCCAGCCACCGTCAAATGACAGCTGAATGGTGTCCTTTGAAAGTTCGCCGTACTCTCCCTTGCCTTCTCTTATATCAAGAAGGTCTCTAGGGATCTTGACTCTAGGAACCATGAGATTGTGATTGTCAGGAATGCGGCCAAGTCCGCCATGTGCATTGACAGCACCGATACGAGTCAGCTGCACTTTGGAAAGCGGGTTAATATAGTAGTAATCGATTTTGCCATAGAAGTACTCTATCAGCTTCATCGGAGCCTCAGGGTGATCCTGGCAAATTCTCTTGATTTCTCTGCTCATAGCATTGAGCATAGGGGTGATTACTTCGTCAAATGCGAAATCGTCATTCTTGAGGAGATTCTTCCAGGTGATTTTGTCGCTTGGTTCTATCTTCTGAAGAATTTCGTTTACTTCATCGAAATAGTCATTAGAACAAGGTACGCCGAAAATTCTGTCTCCAAAGTCATCGATTTCATTGAAAACATTTACTTCCTTGTCCATATAGAAAGCCTGCGCACGGTCAGCTACAGTCATAGTCGAGATAACTCTTGCATCATTTTTAACAGAAATCGAGAATCTCCAGCCCAGTTCAGGACGCTCGAGCATTATCTCTCCGAATGAGTCCTTTTTGAGCTCTCTTGTAAGGAAATTAAGACGTATGCTGAGAGGTTCTCCATCCTTCAGGAAAAGATAAGGCTCCATTGATGCGATTTTTCTGATCGCAGGTCTTGCCTGTCTGATAGCAAGATTTCTCTCACTTTCGTCTGCATCATCCCATGTCTTCATGAAAAGTCTGGTTTCATCATCATCTCTGACTGTATATGGGACGTCCTTCTCTGTAAGGATATCCTCGAAGGATTTGATAACTGCCGCAACGAGTAATTTGTTGATCATATTGAGAATCCTCCTTATTGATAAACTATCAAAAGTATTCATTTTGAATAATGGTGATCATGGGAAGCCGGGCACAATGCCATACTACCCGATATTAATAACATTATAAATCATCTCACCACAAAACAAAACTATATTCTGTTGCATTGGTACGGTTCTGCCAAGGACAAAAAAAGACACCATGCGATGTCCTTCTCTAATATATGTATATGGATCATCTCCTTAATATCTGAAATCTCCGCTCTTGCCGCCTGATTTACTGACAAGATGAATATCTCCGATCAGCATACGCTTGTCGATAGCTTTGCACATGTCATATATCGTGAGCAAAGTGACCGAAACGCCTGTCAGCGCCTCCATTTCAACCCCCGTTTTGCCATCAGTGACAGCTGTGCAATATGCTGTGATCACACAATTCTCCTCGTCAACATCAAATGTGACTTTGGCATTTGTAAGACTCAGAGGATGGCACATCGGAATGAGATCAGAAGTACGCTTGGTTCCCATGATCCCTGCGACCTGAGCAACAGTGAAAACATCGCCTTTCTTAATCTTGTTGCCTAGCACCGCATCCATCACCTCACGGCTGACAGAGATCGTTCCCTGCGCAACGGCAGTTCTCTTCGTGATCTCTTTGTCAGAAACATCTACCATATATGCATTGCCATTATCGTCAAAATGTGTGAATTCGCTCATAATTTCTCCTTTATTCTAATAACAATATATTATCTTCTGTCAGTTTCAAATAATCCGGAAGGCCTTTTTGTTCGACTCTCTTCTGTTCTTCGCCCTGAACGAACCAGCACAACAGATCGTCTTCCCTGAACTCGGTCTTCTCCGGCTTGATATAGTAGTTCTTTTCAAATGGCAGGTCATCAACTCTCACCAGGTCGAATCTTATGCAATTCTCCTCTCTTTCACCCCAGACAGGTTCGAAATAATGTGCTCTGTAGCCTATATGGCCTAGCCATTCCGGGACTTTGTTCTCAAGCTCGATTGTAATGCCCCAGTCAGTAGCCTCTATTGTACGCTCATTCAGGATTTTCACATCCGAAAAATTCTTGCACCCGGTCATCTTCGCTACTTCAATTTTGACAGGATCACTGAATACGGCCTTTGTTTCACCATGCCTCAGGATCTCGCCCTTCCTGACAACAAACAGTTCCTCACTGAATCTGTACAGTTCATCCCTGCTGTGTGACACCATGATCACCTGTCCCGGATAGTCTTTGAGCATCTCGAGCATCTCGACCTGCATACGGTCTCTCAGGTATCCGTCCAGCGCTGAGAACGGCTCATCCAGCAGGATCAGTTCAGGCTCAGTAACCATGATCCTTGCAAGCGCGACTCTTTGCTGCTGCCCGCCGGACAATTCTCCCGGGAGTCTGTCTTCATATCCGTCCAAACGGAATCTCTTCAGCATCTCCATTGCTTTGATGCGGTTATCATCAGCAGAGCCCTTCATGCCCGCCATGACATTCTTAAGAACCGTCATCGTTGGGAAAAGAGCATAATTCTGGAACATGTATCCGACGTTTCTCTTCTGCGGCTTGAGATTGATCCTTTTATCAGAATCAAACAGCACTCTGTCATTGATCCTGATGAGACCACTGTCTACTTCTTCGATCCCCGCAATACTTCTGAGCGTCATGCTTTTGCCGCTGCCGGAAGCCCCGAGTATACCGATCCTTGAGGCTTCGCTCTCGATTGTTATATTCAGCTCAAAATTGCCTATTTCCCTATGTATATCCGCGTATAATTTCTTCACAGCCGTACCTACCATTTTCTCACATTTTTCATGTGCTTCCCTGTGATGATATTGATAAGGAAGACTGCAAAGAAGGTGATCAGGAGCACGATCACTACCCAGAAACCGGCAGTCATATAGTCACCGTCCTGAATGACCATCGCTATTCTCTGCGATACTGTGCCGGTTTTGCCCGGGATATTACCTGCCAGCATGGAAGTAGCTCCGTACTCGCCCATCGCTCTGGCAAAAGTAAGGATCGTACCGCTGGCGATCCCCGGTCCCGCAGTAGGTACCACGATCCGCCAGAATATCGCGAGTTCAGACATACCGAGAGTTCTTCCGGCATAAACCAGATTTGCATCTATCTGCTCGAACGCTGCTCTTGCGTTCCTGTACATCAACGGAAAAGCGATAACGGTTGCTGCAATGATACAGCCGAGCCATGTGTGAACGACCTGGATATTGAATGTATCATTCAGGAAAATCCCGAAAGCTCTTCTTCTGCTGAATATTAGAAGCAGAAAGAAACCTGCCACAGTTGGCGGAAGGACCATCGGGAGAGTGAGAATCCCGTCAAGAATCGATTTGGTTCTGTAATCTTTTTTGATGACTTTTCGGGCAGCCCAAAGGCCGAGGAAGAACGATATTATCGTAGCAACGACCCCGGTCTTGAGTGATATCCATAGTGGGCTCCAGTCAAGCGACCCTGCGAGCTGAGTAAACGTGCTCATTCAGACCTCCACGGTAAGTGATTTCTTTGATTACTGCCCTATTTTAACACAAATTATTCTACATCAGTATCGAAACCGTACTGCTGATAAAGTGCCTTTGCTTCGTCGTTTGTGATGAATGCGATGAAGTCTGCAGCTGCAGCTGACTCTGCTTCTGTAGCATCAGGGTTAGCTATCTGAGCAACCGGATAAATGATATTTCCGGTCACATCATATCCCACAGTCTCAAGGATCTTGATGCTGTCTTCGTGTCCGATAGTATCTGAGAGATAAGTTGTTCCTACTTCACAGGATTTCTCTTCAACTGCTGCAAGAACTTTGCTTACATTGCCCTGTTCACTGATCTCAACTCCACCGAGCTGGTCGGATACTTCCTGAGTAGTGATAGCAGCAGGATCTTCAACCTCTGCGAGAAGTCCAAGATTGATCATTGCCTGTCTTGTGTACTTTCCTACAGGAACACTTCCGTCTGCGAGAGCGATGCTCTTTGCCTTTGCGATATCTGCAAGGCCGGTAACAGAAGTCTCGCTGTCAGGCTGAGTAACAACTACGAGCTGGTTGTTTACAACATTGGTTCTTGTTCCTTCCACTACCATTCCTGCCTCTTCGAGAGTATCCATCTGCTTCTGGGCAGCACTGAAGAATACATCGCATGGTGCGCCTTCCTGGATCTGAGTCAGGAGAGCTCCCGAACTGTCTGCATTGATTACAATGTCTACACCTTCGTTTGCTGCTTCATAAGAAGCCTCGAAATCTGCCATAACTGCGCTGAGTGATGCGGCAGCAAAGACATTGACTGTAACTGTTTCAGCTGTTTCTGCAGGTTCGCTTTCTTCTGCTTCTTTGCTGCCGCATGCTGTAAAAGCGAAAACCATTGCGATCATAAGTACAATTGCCAGTAGTTTCTTCTTCATTTTGGTAACATCCTTTCTTTAATATTACTCGTAAAGTGATGAGAATTAATTGATATAGGTGAAGATCCGGCTCAACCAATGCCGGAATTCTTCCGTAAATATATGTCGTCTGAACCGTATTATTTCTAAAAAGTAATCGGTTGGTCAACAAAATGTCCTCTTCATTTCACGAGGACATTTTCTCTTGTTTATGATCTGGCACACTCGCCTGTCTGTCCGAGCATGATTTCAAGTCCGTGTTCCAGCGGATACATCAGAAACTCGAGGCATTCTCTTACTGCTTTTGGACTTCCCGGCAGATTGATGATCAGAGTCTGTTTCCTCATGCCTGCAGCAGCTCTTGAAAGCATTGCGGTTGGAGTCTTCGTCATTGAATAAGCTCTGATAGCCTCTGCGATCCCGGGTGTCATGCGGTCGCATACAGCGATCGTAGCTTCCGGTGTCAGATCTCTTGGTGAAAAACCGGTCCCGCCTGTTGTCAGTACAAGGTTGACTTTAACATCATCAGCCAGCCTTATAAGCTGTTTTGACAATTCCTCGACCCCATCCGGAATAAGGATACCTTCCACTACATCGTATCCGGCTTCCGTCAGCATTTCGCCGATCAGCGGTCCGCTCTTGTCTTCACGCTCTCCTGCGGCTCCCTTGTCAGAAAGCGTGATCCAGGCTGCTGTAAATGGTACTGTGCGTTCTTTCTTTTCGTGATGGTGGCTCATACTTGATTATCCTCCGATCTGTGACATTGATCTTTTCTCTATATTATCCGGCATTTCGTTGAAACAGTGCTGCCCCGGTTTGATTTCGACTGCTCTTTTGAGCAATTCCTGTATATCCTGAATGTTGCCTTCAAGAGCGGGCTTTATGTCTATGCTTTCTTCATAGCAAAGGCATGGTTTGATCATTCCCTGTGAAGTAAGTCTGATGCGGTTGCAACTTGAGCAGAATATGCCATGCATCGCACTTATCAGGCCGATACCGCCCTTCTTGCCCGGAATTTGATAGTAAACCGCAGGTCCGTTTCCATGTATGCTGCCATCCGGCTCGAGTTCAGGATATATCTCACTGAGTTTCGATAAAATAGCATCATTCGAGAGGCCTTTACCGGCATCACTCTGTCCGATCGGCATCAATTCTATGAACCTAATGTCGATACCCTTTGCAAATGCAAATTTTGCAAAATCAGGGATCTCGTTCTCATTGAAGCCTTTCTGAGGAACGCAGTTGATCTTGGTCCGGATCCCGCTGGCTATCGCAGATTCTATCCCTTCCATGACCTTCTCGAGATCACCACACTGAGTAATGTAACGGAATTTATCCTTATCCATTGTATCAAGGCTCACATTTATGGCATCAATGCCTGCAGCTTTGAGGTCAGGCATGTACTTGGCAAGTTCCATCCCGTTTGTAGTGATAGTCACCTGTTCAGTTCCAGGCAGAGCCTTGATATCCCTGATAAGATCTGCACAGCCGAGTCTTACAAGAGGCTCACCTCCGGTGATCTTGAATCTTGTGATCCCGATCCCGGTCGCAGCCTCAGCTATACGAAGGATATCTTCATAAGTAAGGATCTTGCTCATAGAAACCTTCTCTATGCCGTCAGGCATGCAATACCTGCAGCGCATGTTGCACCTGTCAGTTATAGAGATCCTCATGTAATTGATCGTTCTGCCGTAATTATCTTTCATTTTGACCGTCTCTACTGTTTATCGTGTACCGACCATGTTATACAGTCTCCAGAAGTACGTCTACAACGCCTCCGCAGACCATTCCGTCTTCTTCCGCAGAGCATGCCATGTCCACATGTCTGAGTTCTGTTCCCTTGAAACCTTCTTCGAGGAGCTGCCTGGAATACTTCATTATCTCGCCCTCAGCAGAACCGCCTCCGATCGTGCCTACGATCGTTCCGTCTTTTCTTACGAGCATCTTTGAACCGACAGCTCTGGGAGCAGACCCGGCTCTTGCAACGATCGTCGCGAGGATCATAGGATCACGCTTGTCGTCCATGATAGCCTTCATCACATCTTTAGGAAATCCGAAGTTTCTCTTTTTCCTGTTCTTGACTTCTATCAGTTCTGCAACGATCGCGACTGCGATCTCTTCAGGTGTTTCTGCTCCGATATTGAGGCCGATCGGAGTATAGATGCTGTTGACCAGTTCTTCTGAAAGGCCTTCCTTCATGAGGTTCTCTTTGACAAAAGTCGAGTGCCTTTTGCTCCCGATCATTCCGACATAAGCATGCTTCTTGCGAAGCGCTCCGCCGACACAATCCTTGTCATAACGGTGACCTCTTGTGACAACAACAAAGAAAGTATCGTCGTTGCCTTCGATCTCTGCCATAGCCTCGCCAAAAGGCTTGCAGATGACTCTGTTAGCGCCGCGTTTCCTTGCGTTCTCGCAGAATTCTTCACGGTCATCGATAACAGTGACATTCATGCCCATCATGCGCGTGATAGATACGATCGGCATCGCAACGTGGCCTGCGCCGCAGATCACGACCTGCTTCTCATTGCCTAGAAGCTCAATGAAAACATCCTCTCCGCCAAGGTTGATCACACCGCTCTCTGTAACAGCAGTTACATCTTTCTCGTGTTTTCTGAGCACTCCATCCTCAGACGAATTCCAGGTCATTTTGCCATCAAGGATAAGAGCCTTCTCGCCGGTATGTTCTCCTCTGATCACAGTTGCTACCAGAGTCTCGGCATTATTATTCGCATCGGTGATAGCATCATACAGATGCATAACCGGAAGATCGTGCATTGCTCTCATTTTTGTTGCCTCCTTTTAATTGCCGCCTTTGCCGAAGCCGCAGTTCGGGAAGGTGCAGATCTCGCAGTTCAGGCAGAGACCTCCTTCTCCCAGTTTGTCAAAATCATCTTTTCCGAGGATCTCGTCTGTCATTACGCGAGGCAGTACAAGATCGAATATAGTTCTTTTCGCATACATAACGCAGCCCGGAAGCCCCATGACAGGGATCTTGCTGTCTCCGTAATATGCGAGCAGGAACATAGCTCCCGGAAGAACCGGTGCTCCGTACGTGACAACAGAGCCGCATACGTTACGAATGGCGAGAGGCGTCTTGTCATCAGGATCGACGCTCATTCCTCCGGTGCAGACTATCATGTCACAGCCCGCATCGAGCATTTCTCTTATTACAGCTTCGATGTTCTCGTTCTGATCATCGGAGTACTTGTGAGCGATGACTTCCGCTCCGAATTCCTCGATCTTGGCCTGTACGACCGGTGTGAAAGTATCCTTGATGCGTCCGAAGAAAACTTCATTTCCGGTAGTTACGATCCCGGCTTTATGGCTCTTATACGGAACGACCTTCATGATAGGCTCACCTTCACAAAGAGCCTCTACCTGATCCATTTTTTCTTTTTCTATTACGAGAGGGATGATCCTGGTTCCGGCAAGCTTGTCTCCTGCCTTCACAGGGAAATCTCCATGTCTTGAAGCGATCATCATCTGCCCGAAAGAATTGACTGCTTTCAGCTTGTCTCTGTTGATTTTGAGGACGCCGTCGCATTCAGCGGAAAGCTCGATCTTTCCTTCCTTGACACCGCCGCGGCTCATGTTTTCGCCTTTGCACATCCTGCAAAGCACCTCAGCCGCATCGTTCTCATGCATCATCGACTCATCATTTTCCCAGACATAGATATGATCCTTGCCTACTGAAAGAAGCACAGGGATATCTTCTTCTCTGATGATATGTCCTTTGCGAAAAACGGCATCCTTAGTAACACCCTTGATGATCTGTGTGATGTCATGGCAGAGGACCTGTCCGACGGCATCTACTGTCTTAATCAACTTCATATTCTTAACCTCCGTTATCAGAAATAGGTTTTCTCTATCTTGGCCCTCAGTCCGCCTGCATCATCTGCATTCCCCTGAACTGCTATTATTCCGGCATACGGAAGTCTGAATGCTCTCATTTCCTCGAATGTAAGGTCTGTCATCAGACTCAGGCCCGCGTTGATCGCTCCCGCATGCGAGACAACAACTATCACTTCATCATTTCCGGACCACTTCACGATCTCATAAAGTGCATCACGGAATCGCGCTCCTGTCTCGGCAAACGTCTCTCCTCCCGGTGTTCTGTGGTTCCAGAGATCCTTTCCTCTGGCATCGTACTCCTCCGGAAACTCCCGGCTGATATCCTCAGCATATCTTCCGTCCCATTCTCCGAGATCTATTTCTCTGAGTTCATCATCGATCTCGATAAAATCACAGCCGAGATGTTCATTAATGATCTTCGCAGTCTGAATGCTCCTTGTTAATGTGCTCGAGACTATCCTTATTTTTCCTGAGGGCTCGAGCTGCGAAAGCAGCTGACCCGCGGCTTCTGCTTGCATTTTGCCCTCTTTGCAAAGCGGCTCATCAGTGACGCCGAGATATCTCCTGCCCTTTTCTGCTCCAACAGGCATCCCATGCCTGACCATGTATATCTTCATCTATGAAAAACTCCTGTATTTGATTTATTGTTTTCTGTCAGTCGTCACAAGTCCGGTCAGTATTTCACGATCACTCCGGTTCCGTGAAGATCCGGCAGAGGAATGACCATTATGCCCGCGTCACTGACAAACTCCTGTACTGCCTTCCTCACTCCCGGGAACTGTGCACTGTTGTAATCGTGCACCATTATGACCCCGCCGCATGTCATCCTCGGCCAGAAATACCTGAGTCCCTGAAGTGTCGGTTCATACAGGTCAGGATCTATATTGACAAGAGCGTATTCTTCATCACCTGACAGTTGAACTGTCGATTCCGGGAAGTGTCCTTGTATAAAGCGGGCTTTCTCAGGGTGCGCAAGTTTAGCGGATACAGTCTCTATGCTTGTGTCGGAAAAATCCGGATGCCACGCCATTCTGCCGCCTGTCACTTCTTTCTCTTTCGCCAGATCGGATCCATGAAAGCCTTCGAATGTATCGAACAGATACAGGTCCCTCTCAGGAAACAGCCTGCTGAGTTCTGATGCGAACTCTCCTCTGAATACTCCGAGCTCAGCGATCGCACCCGGCAGATTTCTTGATTTGATCTCCGGAGCAATCAGCCTGAGTGCCGCGAGCCTGATGTCCTGAGCATCTCTGAATGCGTGAGCATATCTCAGAGTTCCCTCAAATCCTGCATCCCGGATCTGTTCCTCTATAGAGGCTGCAGCCTGCACATTGAGAGTCGCTATCCAGATCCTGTCCGGCATGAGTGCCAGTGCCTCTTCCAGCGATACGACCCGCATGCCATCAATTGATGTGCCTTGCTTGTCCTTATTATTATCTATATAACAGATCAGTTCGTTTGACGAGGGAAGCCATTTGCTTACCATCCTGCCCGCCTGACCTGCTCCGAATATTACTGCTCTTATCATGATATGTATGTAGCCCCGCTTAGGGATCAGTTCTCTGCTGTAAGATGATATTTCTTCATCAGTACGTTAAATTTCTCTTCAGCGATTTCCGTAAGTTCGGTCTCTAGTTCTTCATACACTGCCAGAAGATCACGACCTTTATCAGTTACTCTCGCACTTCCTCCGGTCTGTCCTCCGGCCTGTCTCTCTACAATCGTATATCCGAACTTCTCCTCGCAGCTTTTCAGTATGTTCCAGCCTTTGCTGTACGAAAAGCCGCATTTCTCGCATGCGTCCCGCACGTTGCCGCACCGGTCCACTTCCTTGAGAAGTTCGACAGTCCCGGGTCCGAAGAACCTTGTAGTACTCGCGAATGTTATGCGGATCTCAGGATGAAGCAGCCTCTCATTATGGAGATCGACAAGTTTCCTGTAGTCGTCTCTTGTATCGGCATCAATTACAGCACCTTCATCATCAACATTGATCCTTACAACTGTGCCTTCAGGAAGGGATTCATATGCTCCCTTCATTCCCCTTTCTCCATTATGCGCCAGGATCTCCCCAACAGCCTTTCCTTCTATCAGCAGAGGGTGGCCGTCCTTGCCGCCGCAGTTCGGAACTATGACCTTGATATTGCTGTCCGCGTCCATTTTCTCGATTTCTTCAGTGACTGTCCGGTCCGTGAAAAACGGAACATCCACCGGGCAAAAGAACACTCTGTCACATTTACCGTTCAGATACTCGAGCCCAAGCTTTGCAGAATCAAACATCTGAGTAGTTTCATATTGCTCATTGCGTACGAAAGCAACATCGAATCCTTTTAGCGCTTTCTCAAGCTGGTCTGCGTTATATCCGGTCACCATAACGATATCCCTGACACCTGCACGGCGAAAGTTTACGATGACTCTCTCAGCAATACTCATATCGCCGATCTTCATCAGTTGTTTGAACTGTTTCATACGAGTCGACATTCCTGCCGCTACGATGACAGCACCATACTTCATAATCTCCCCTCCCGGAGACAGGGGGACGGTTCTCTGTCTCCTTTCAGACATAGTTTAGCAAAATCCCAATGCGCCTGACAGTAACACATGATACATAAAAAGCAGCGAATTGTTTTTTTTTACTAATCGGTATGCTTTTTTAAGGGCGCTGCCGGAACGCCCTTGCGAATCATCTTATCATTTGCGATGATTATATCACTTATCAGCTGATTTCATCTATTCACAATTGGAAAGCTTTGTGCCATTTCGGAACAAAAGATCCCCAATCAGCTTTAGTCCCACTTGTCATCATTCAGCCTCGTTGCCTTTGAGGTAGCATAGTACATGTTATATACGACCTTATACTGCTCAGCTGCAGCATCGTTCTCTGCTACGATACGAACGAGTTCAGGCTTATCGTGTTCGCGCTGGAACTCGTTTATGGCTTGTTCGATCCAATTGATTCTATTGAAATTGTCTGAAACACGCTCAACCATCTGAAGCGATCTCATACAAACAAGTTCTTTGCCCTGAGCCTCTGCATTTGCAAGAAGTTCTTTGACATATGACTTGTAATTATCCATTGTTGCCTCGCCTTCCGGGCAAGGTGCAGCTGCTTCGAATTCTTCCTTAGTTCCTGTTATTACTTCAAGATTCATATCCCGATCCTCTCCACCATCTTATTCTGCCAGTCATTATATATTATTTCACAGCATATGATAAGTTACATGTGATACATATATTCCATTACGGATACGGCTTTGAACAATTGTCACGCTGCAGTTCCGGGACGGTCAAGGTCCTGCCATCAAGTGGAACGCTATATGAGCACGATCAGATATGGATCCAATCAGTAGCAAATTGCATGCGATAGAAATGCATTTATGAAAGGCCGTAGTTCAACTTTACTGAAAAACCGCATATGTATGGTGTATTTTCAGTAATGGATTCTCAAAAGTGGGAGCGATAAGATCTTGGTGCGTTAGAATGAATAATTATTCGTTTGCAGGCAATATTATTAAAAAGCCTGTAACGCAGTGAAATCAAGGGTTTTAGCGATTGGGCTTTTATCCGTGAAAAAGTACGCGCCACATGATACCGCCACTGTATATTTTTTTAATATGGAACTTCTCTTCCGTACTTCATGAGCTGGCCAATCTCTTTCAATTGATCTTATCTGATTACTGAAAATGCGATGTGAAATAGTCATTTTTCAGTAAAACTGAACTTCGGCGCTGTTTCAGCACCTTGATCGATCCGGACAGGCAGCATAGTTTTATACATTTCGTGCATATTCTGTGTTAGCTGCTATAATGCACCGGGTGCAGACCATTGCAGAGATCGTTCATGTATCACAACAAACTGCATTGTGCATCGATGCTGTGACTCTTGGAATTTATCAGCTATTCTTCGTTCAAAAAAGGATTTTGAGGTCACATCGGTCCAATGAGGCCCAATGAGTATATATTGGCACATGCTATTCCTTGCATCTGAGATCCAGATTGACTCTGAGATTGGTCATGGTATAGCTTTTCAGATTCAGCTTCATTGCCAGAAGTCCCTCTTCAGTCTCAAGATTCTTATCCAGCATCCTGTTAAGGATAGCCGTATAATTACCTGCATCGAAAACAGTCGTGATCGTGAAGAAGGCAAGTTTTACCGGCCAGTCGCTATCATCATCACCGGTATACGCACGGAACAGGCGCTCAAAATACTGATATAGTTTAAATATTTCCTCAGGAATCTCTACATTCTCCGCGCCAAGTCCCAGAAGAGCCTGGTTGACAAGAAGGATTTCATACTTGTATTTCGGATCGAAAACCCAGTCGATCGTGTGTCCGAGAAGCATTACGATCTGATTCCACGCCATTTCCCGGTCCAACAATCCCTGACGGTCAATTTCATTGATTTCCCTGAGATATGAATCATTCAGTTCAAAGAATATATCAGCGGTGTTTTTCATTACCGCATAGTAAATTCCTTCTTTTGATCCAAAGTGCGTCTGTATCGCGGAAAGGCTCGATCCGGCATCTGCTACGATCATTCTTGTAGTAGTACCAGCGTAACCTTTGGTTGCAAACAGCTTAGCTGCAGAAGCAAGTATTTTATCATAAGCAGAATCTCTAGCTGCCATTGATTCCTCCGTACATTGACATTTTTGAATGATAACATGTGTCAGTATATCACGAATCAGCAGCTTTGTCGCTTATCAGTCTCTTGCGCTGCTGATAAAGTATTTGAATTTAGTGTCCATTGAAAGTCTGCTGATTTTCCATGTATCTCCCTGCTTTGCAAGGTCCGCAGATACAAGATCATTTACGATGAACAGATCGCCCGGCAGATTTTGCGCGATTTCCGGTCTGAACTGGTGAACGACCTCCATATGCCACGTTGCCTTGACATCGTTATCACCCACAGGGGTGATAACGATGTTAGTGATATTATGAGTAGCTCCGGTAAAAGGCCCCATCATTTCGCAATGTTTGCCCACAAGTTCCATGATGCCTTTTCCTTCGCCGGCATGAGGCAGGATTGCAAAAGCATCATCAGCAAATACGGCAGCTACCGTTTCAGGTGTGAAACAATTACTTTCCAGCAGTTCTCCATAGGAAATAACCAATTCTTCACATTTTTTCTTATCCATGATGTCCTCTATAAAAGTTTCATAATCGATCTCTTGATGAGAGTCTTTGCTATATCTACTTTATACTCAGTCTGTTCGAGAGGATCTGCACCTGCAAGAGCGATTTCTGCAGCTTTTTCAGCCACCTCTTCGCTGACTGCCTTGCCCGTGAGGTATGTTTCCGCATCCCCGGCTCTGTAAGGTACTGGTGCGACAGCTCCAAGAACGATGTCTGCATTCTTGATCACTCCGTCTTTCACCTTATAGTTAGTTGCAAGTCCGACTACGGCAAAGTCAATGGATTCTCTCTCTCTGAACTTGTCGTATGAACAAACACCATCTGCAAACGGGACTTCGATTGCTGTAACGATCTCATCTTCCGCAAGGAAATCCTGGATCTTCACTTTTGTGGTAAAGAACTCATCAGAATCATAAACAGCCTTGTTCGTTACCACCTTTGCATGTACAGCCATCAGCGCAGTTGCAATGTCTGACGGTGTTACGGCATAGCATGAGCAGTTGAAACATCTGTTAGCTTCAGTCAGGATCTCTTCAAAGCTGCATGTCAGTTCATCTTCTTTGTCGATCGTACGTTCAGCTGCAGGCACATGAGGTGTTTCAAGCTGAGGTGTATGGTCGAGGCAATGCGCTCCCGCCTTGAGGAATCCCTCTTTGAGTGAGGCTTCCGGCTCTCCGCCAAGTTCTGCAATCATAGCATCCGCAGCCTTCTTACCTGCTGCAATAGCCAGTACAACTGTCTTGGTTCCAGTTGTGACATCTCCGCCTGCGTAAATACCTTCCTTGCTTGTAGCCTGAGTCTTATCATCGACTGTGATGCGGCCTCTTTCTGTTGCAAGGAACGGATCTTCTCCGAGGAAACTGAGGTCGATCCTGTGACCGATCGAAAGGAATATTGCATCACCTTCTACGATCATAGTGTCGTTCTCATCATATTTAGGACTGAATCTTCCGGATTCATCGAAAAGCGATACGCACTTCTTGAGTTCAAGTCCTGTGATTTTTGAACCATCTCTGAGGATACGCTTAGGTCCCCATGAATTTTCCATGGTGATCCCCTCTTCAAGAGCCCAGTCAAGGTCTTTCTTGGATGCAGGAAGCTTGTCTGCCGGCTCGAGGGTGATCATTTTAACACTCTTTGCTCCAAGTCTGTTCGCGGTGACCGCAACGTCTACCGCTACGCTACCGCCACCGACTACGATGACATCTGAACCAGGTTTATCAGCCATCCACTTCTTGACCTCTACAAGGAATTCAAGACCGAATCTTGTAAGTTCCTCGCCTTCAATACCGAGAACCGATGGTTCCCATGCACCGGTATCCAGGAAAACCTTATCATTTTCAGCTTTCAACTGATCAACTGTTACATCCTCACCGATCTTAGTGTTGCATACAAACTTAACTCCCATATCGGCAATTGCCTTGATCTGCTTACGTACCAGGTCCTTAGGAAGACGATATTCAGGGATAGCGTACATCAATGCGCCTCCGGGTTCTTCCATTCTCTCGTATACAGTAACAGTGTGTCCTGCCTGTCTGAGATAAAACGCTGCAGAAAGAGCCGCCGGTCCGGAACCTGCAATGGCGATACTCTTTCCGGTCTCGTGCTCTGGAGCCGTCATGAATCTGTCAGCATGCGCAAGGATATAGTCACCCATAAATCTTTCGATCTGATTGATGTTGACTGACTCATCATATCTGTCTCTCTTGCAGTCAGTCATGCATGTATGAGGACATACACGTCCTGTCATTGCAGGAATAGGATTCTTCTTCATAAGGATCCTGGCTGCTCCATCAAGATCATTGGCTCTGATTTTCTCAAGGTACTGCGGGATGTCGATATGTGCAGGGCAGGATTCGCTGCACCCGGATCTGTGGACTCTCATGCCGCCCATTATGCTGTGATACTTGTTTTCTCCGGTGAATGCGTAACACTGCATACCATCGCATTTTCTGTTACAGAGGATCTTGCCCCCGATCTGATTCGGATAACGATAGTACCAGCAGCGTACATCCTGGCAGATGTTTCCTCCAACAGTCGCCTGATTACGGATAAGCGGTGACGCTACTGAGTATGCAGCTTCTGCAACTGCCGGGGCCTTATCTTTGACCAGTTCACAGCCGGCAAGTTCTGACAGCTTAACATTTGCTCCGATGCGTACACCTCCTTCGATTTTCTCTATTGCGTCCATTCCCGGTATCGTCTTTATGTTTACGATCTTTTCCGGATACTCAGGGAGAATCTTATCTTTGAGTTCTCCGAGCAGGTCTGATCCGCCTGCAATGACCTTTGCGCCTTGTGCCTTGGCTTCTGCAGCTTCATTTACAGTAAGGGCATCTTTATGTTTGAAATTTTTCATCGATCTACCTACCTTCCTTCTCTCTAAGAGCATCCAGGATTTCCTTCGGGGTGATTGGATATGTTGTGAACCATTTGCCGGTCGCGTTATAGATTGCAAGGGTCAAAGCCGGGATTCCAGGTGCAAGACTTGGCTCGCCCGCTCCGAATGCTCCGTACGGAGGCTTTGTTCCTACATAATTGCCATCTGCCGCCGATTCGAGAATGATATTTTCATGTTTTGGGATCTCATTCCAGGTTCTTGTCTTATAGTCGATCATGTTCGGATTGACGATTCTTCCGTCCTTGTCCCAGATCATTCCTTCTCTGATCGCCATATCGATACCAGGGAAGTATCCATCAAGCTGTCCTTTGAGCGCATCCGGGTTTACGATCTGTCCGCAGTCTGTTGAACAAAGCTGTTCAAGAACGGTAACTTTGCCGGTTTTCTTATCCAGTTCCATTTCGATGAACTGTACCTGCTGAACGAGTACGTTGTATTCACCGCCAAAGTTTCCGACACCCGTAATGCTGCCGTTGAATCCGATCGCTGCGATCCATGGAACTGTTGCCTCAGGATGTCCTATGATTGAAACCATTCCATCCTTGGTCTCAAGTGCTTCAGGCGGGCAGTGGAAAATCTGAGCGACTCTTTCGAAGAGCTGTCTTTTTGCATCCTCGCAGGCCTTCAGTACTGCTGTTCCCATTGCATAAGTACTTCTCGATCCTGTGCTTCCCCATTCATAAGGAGCAGCCATGCTGTCAGAGTCAGTCACGCGAACCATGCTGAGATCAACATTCAGGGCCTCCGCTGCGATCTTTCTCATGACATCTCTTGTACCCGGTCCGAATTCAGTCGCTACGCAACTTACTGTGACACCTCCATCGAATGTAAGATTGACGTTCTCATTCGCGAGCTGTTCTCCTACGTCACTCTGTCCGCAGAATCCTACACCGACTGCACGTACTACATTTTCATCTTCATATGTCGGAACGCCGAAACCTTTCCACCTCTCGTCCCATCTGAACTTCTCTGCGCCCTTATTGATCATTTCAAGGGCATCAGGGCCGGCTGCTTTGACCATTCCGGAGCACATATATGCATGGTAGAATTCATCTCCCACTTTGAGCCTGTTTCTGCGGAAATATTCGACAGGATCCAGATCGATTTTCTCGAGAGTCTGATACAACGCGTTACTGATGTGAATAGCATTCTCAAGATAACCGTATCCTCTGAATGCTCCGCTTGTCTGGCGGTTGGTAAGAACGATCTTTGTCGAAATGTCTACATTCTTGCTCTGCGCGAGCACTCCCTGCGAGATGAGTCCAACAGCGATGATCATATAGTGCTCACCGTTGAAAGCTCCTGCTTCACCTGTCCACTCGCCCTGGATCGCAGTGATCGTACCGTCTTTCTTCATTCCGATCTTGTACTTTCCGATCGAATTCATTCTTGTTGTCTGGCATGTCAGATGCTCTTCTCTGTCATAGAAGAGTCCCACCGGCTTGCCGGTTGCTTTGGAAAGTGCTGCTGCGTAATGAATTATCAGGCCATTGCTGGAGAAATGCTTTGAGCCGTAACTGCCTCCAACATAAGACGCAATGACTCTCATCTTCGAAATCGGGAGATTCATACATCCTGAGTTCATCATTCTGCAGAGTCCGTTACTGGACATAGAGCCACGGACAGTTACGTAATCTTCTCCGTTCCACTCAGCTATGATTCCCGGAGATTCAGGCGGAAGAGGATTCTGCGCGTTTTCAAGTACTGTAGTTACCTCGTGGATAACATCAGCTTCTGCAAACCCTGCCTCAATGTCTCCGACCTTCTCCTGCGTAAGTGCCATCCCTTGATTCGCGAACGGTTCATAGTCTGCAACGTTCCCGGGGATCTCCGGATAAAGCTGAGGAGCATCTTCCTTCATGGAATCCTCAATGGAAAGGATCGGATCGAGTTCCTCATATTCGACTTTGATCAGATCTCTTGCCTCATCTGCAATTGCTTCTGTCTCGGCTGCGATCAGTGCTACCGCATCTCCTATGAAGTAAACTGTGTCAGAAAGCAGATGCTTGTGAGGAATTATCATGCCAGCCTTCCAGTGAGGTGCATTTTTGTATGTGATTATTGCCTTAACTCCAGGGAGAGCTTCCGCTTTACTTGTATCGATATCAATGATTTTTGCATACGCATATGGACTTCTCAGAACCTTGGCCCAGAGCATACCTGCTATTTTTTCATCAGCAGCATATCTGGCTCTTCCTGTTACGATGTCTCTCGCTGCGAGCCTTGGCTGATTCTTGCCTAAATATCTGTGTTCTGCCATGCTAAGCCTCCTCTCTTGTCATATCCATCACAGTTTCGATCACCTGATGATGTGATCCGCAACGGCAGTAATTGCCTGCAAGCGCTTCTTTCAATTCATTTTCTGTAGGATGTGGATTCTTCATTAGCAGTGCCTTGACTGTCATGATGACTCCCGGAGTGCAATAACCGCACTGAAAAGCAGTATGATCAATAAAGGCTTGCTGGATAGGATCAAGTTCTCCTGTCACAGGATCTTCAAGACCTTCAAGTGTCAGTACATGTTTTCCATCACACTCAACAGTCAATGTTGAGCAGCTGAGAGTAGCCTCCCCGTCGACAATCACAGTACAGCATCCACACGCGCCTTTGTCGCAGCTCACTTTGGCAGCTGTCAGATCAAGGCGATTGCGAAGAGTTTCTGCAAGTGTTTCCGATGGCTGTACATCAGTTCTGTCTTCCCCGACAGTGAACTTGCGGTCGATTCCGTTCACATTGAGTATGATGTACTCTTTTTGTTCTGTTCTCATAACACGTTTCTCCCTCCTGATTAAATGCTTTCTTTATTTTGCTTTGCTTTTATTGCTTTAAGGACTTTATCGCATGTAAGCGGTGTCGCTTCAAATCTGATACCGATTGCGTTATATACTGCATTCATGATGGCCGGAGCGCTCGCTGAAAGCGTTGCTTCGCCCATTCCTCTAGCTCCATATGGACCGACTTCATCCGGAAACTCCATAATAATTCCCGGCTGAAGGATATCTACACAATCAAGTGCAGTCGGCATCTTATAGTCATACAGATTCAGATTGAGTATCCTGCCGTTGTCCTTGAAATCTATAGCGCAGTCCTCTGAAAGGACATAACCTACGCCTCCTGACAGAACTCCGTCGAGCTGTCCCTCTACTCTTGTTTTGCATATTGCCCTGCCGCAATCTGTTCCCTGCACCATGTTAAGGAGCTGGATTTTGCCCGTCTCCGTGTCTACCGCTACTTCACAGGCAGTTACAACCAGCGATCTTGGAGAAGCTTGTATGTCGGTTATCGACCAGTTGCCGTTTCCGGTGATCACTTTGACGCCCGGAGACTTGATGACTGCCGAGACAGGCATCCTCTTCTCAGGGTCCGCAATGCTGGAAACAAAACCATTCTTCACCTGCAGGTTTTCTTCCGGCTCTTTGAGGAGTCTTGCTGCAACTTCGATGATCTGCCTTCTCGCGTCATCACCTGCGAGCTTGACTGCGTTACCGGTCATCATTGTTGTAGAGCTTGCCACCTGATCGCCGGTATGCGGAGCTACAGTATCACCCCAGGTCACGGAAACAGCGTCGAAAGGAACTCCGACTGATTCCGCTGCGATCTGTTTGATTGCCGTAGCCTGCCCCTGTCCGATATCACTGATACCTGCAAAGACTCTTACACTTCCATCCATTTTGACCTGAACCGTTGCGTTGCCGCTGGTGACAAAATTCGGCAATGTCGCTCTGCCCATCGCATGGCAAAGTCCTATTCCGTGCATACGTCCGTCAGGTAGCTTCCTTCCGCCAGGCACATGATATTTTGCCTTCCATCTGATCGCATCAGCACATGCTTGTACTGTCTCACGTATACCTGCGGTCGTAAGCGGTCCCTGATCAGTACTTACAGGATCTCCTTTGACAGGAACATTCTTAAGAAGAAATTCGACCGGGTCCATTCCGATCTCCTCAGCGAGCATATCCACTGCTTCTGCGAATCCAATACCACCTTCGAAATAACCGAAGCCTCTGTATGCAGCGCACAGCGGCATATTAGTGTATACGCTCCAGCCTTCATAGCAGACATTTGGACTCCTCAGATAGGTCGGTGCTACATATTCCGTACTTCCGAGGAGAAAGTTCATCTGCAGTGATGTGTGGGCACCGCCTACTCGATAAGCCTTCATGCTGATGCCCTTCACAGTACCATCGTTATCTGCCGCAAGTTCATAAGAAAATGTGGCTTCATGTCTAAGCGCTGTTATGCATTCCTCGCTTCTTTCCGGCTCATATCTGACTGGTCTGAGCGTGCGCTGTGCCAGGATCGCGCTCATAAGATACTCTTTACATGTGTTATGCGCTTTGGAACCGAATCCTCCTCCGACAAATCCAGCTGTGACCTGAACCTGATCAAGATTGAGGTGGAGTGAAGATGCGATATCTTCCTGATTACCATACACGCCCTGACTTGAAATGTTCATTCTGAGAACTTCCATACCCGGATCCCAGCTTGCCGTACAAGCATGAGGTTCAAGCGCGCCGTGGAACTGTGTATGTGTTTTGACTGTTATTGACACCTTATGATCGGCTTTCTCTATTGCCTCCTGAGTGTTGCCTTTCTCCCAGCGAAGTGAGCTTCCCTGACTTACAGGACTTGCGCCTCTCCAGGTCGCAACATTTCCACCCGGCCATACTCTAGGAGCATCTTCTTTCGCAGAAGATTCAAAATCCAACACACCCGGAAGGACTCTGTAAGTAACCTGAACTTTCTCAAGAGCCTCCAATGCCAGCTCTTCTGTTTCTGCAGCTACTCCAACGACAGCCTCGCCAAAAAATCTGATTTTGTCATCGAGTATGTCATGATGTGTTGTCCTTCCGACCAGATCCAGTTGATCAACAAAACCATAAACACCAGGCATTTTTTCAGCTTCAGAAGTATCTACGGAAACAATTTGGGCAAAAGAATAAGGAGAGCGCAGGAACTTAGCTGTAAGCATGCCGACTTCACGAATATCTACAGTGAACTTTGCAGCTCCTGTAGCTTTGGCTCTGGCATCGAGCCTCTCAACATTCTTACCGACAATATCCATTCCGGTCACTCTCCCTTCCCATTATTCGCAGTTTCTCTCATTCTCTTTGCAGCAAGCAGAATGCCGTCAAAGTACTTTTCGTAACCGGTACATCTGCAGATATTGCCTGCAAGCGCTTCGGCTACTTCCTGTCTGGTCGGATCAGGATTGTTATCAAGAAGAGCTTTGGCAGTAAGTGTGATTCCGGGTGTACACATTCCGCACTGGATGGCATCCAGATCTATAAAAGCCTGCTGGATCGGATGAAGTTCATGTGTAACAGGATCTTCAAGCCCTTCTATTGTAGTGATCTGCTTTCCGTCACATTCTGAAGTCAGCGTTGAGCATGAAAGTGAAGGTTTTCCATCGATAAGAACAGTGCATCCACCGCAGCCGCCTTCATTACAAGGACGCTTGGTCCCGGTAAGGAGAAGCCTCTCTCTGATCGTCTCTACAAGCGTCTCAGAAGCCGGGATCTCACCGCAACCATCACCGATAGTGAAGCAATGTTCTCTTCCATTAACTTTCAATTTGATCTTTTTCTGAGAATCCATCATTGATCACCTTTTCCCTCGTTAAAAAAGTTCGATAATTGATAAAGAGAATCATTTGATACTGATACAGTATCAAATGATTCTGATTTTGTCAATAAGTTATTTCCCCGATCTTTAAAGATCTTTGCCTAAGGAACGTTATATGAACACGGTCAGATATGGATCCGACCGGGAGCAAGTTGCATAGCAGAAGTTCAACTTTACTGAAAAACCGCATGCAAGTGCTTTATTTTCAGTAATGGATGCTCAAAATCGGACGCGATAAGAGCTTGGTGCGTCAGGATGAATAATTATTCGTTTGCAATCAATATTATTAAAAAGCCTGTAACGCAGTGAAATCAACGGTTTCAGTCATCAGACTTTTATCCGTATAAAAGTCCGGCCCACATGACTTCAATACTGTGTAGTTTTTTATGATAGAGCTTCTCTTTTTCATTTGATGATTCGGACAGATTCAGTCATTAAATCTTATCCGATTACTGAAAATGTAGTATGAAACACTCATTTTTCAGTAAAACTGAACCTCAGCACTGTTTCAGCCTCTTGATTGATCCGGGCAGGCAGTAAACTTATATTCATTTCATGCATATTCTGTGTTAACAGCGTTAACGCATCAGATACAGACCATTGCAGAGTTCGATCTTACATCACAACAGGCTGCAGTGAACATCGATGCTGTAACTATTGGAATTCATCAACAATTCTTCGGTAGGAAAAAAGAATCATGAGGTCACACTGACCTAAAGATCGGCATATTCTTTATAATCATGACGAACCATCAGGAAAACCATTTGTGATATAATTGACCTGTTGCTGATATAAGACAGCATCCGTCTGACAGGAGTAAAATCAATGCACATAATGAATGATGAGATAATTAATGAATTATATAAACGTGCCGGCACCCCGGAGCATGTGGTCAGGCATATGCAAGCGGTCGCGGATTTTCAGGATCAGCTTCTGGATAAGCTTGCGGCTGCGGGTCTGAGTTATGACCGGGATCTTCTCAGATGTGCTGCCCTCCTGCACGATGTCTGCAGGACAGAACACAATCACGCGAAAGCAGGCGCCGATTTCCTTGAACGTGAAGGTTTCACGCAGATCGCGGATATTGTGAGGGATCACCACAGTCCGGCAAATGACATAGAAGTTAAGCTTACCCCTTCCGATATCTTGTACTATGCAGACAAACGCGTTCAGGGTGATATGGTCGTAACAGTGCAGGAGCGCTTTGACGCAAGCCTTTCCAAGTGCCGGACACCTGAGGCGATCGAAAAACACGATGCGCTGTTAAGTCGGGCGCTTGCAATAGAGGAAGCGATACGGGCAGTGATTAGTGAACGATCAAGTGAATAATCATTAATTGAATAATCATCAATGAATATTGCGATAATAACTAATACAATGGAGAGAAAGAGATGAGCAGCAGTCTTATAAAGAGTAAAGAAGTTCCGTCAGGAGATGTGTGGATCAGAGAAGCTAAGGCCGATCCATCCGCTGAGAAGATCGGGATGTATCTGACACATACGGGTATCGTCAGGAAATCCGCGAAGGCGAAGGTGCGCAATAACGCAGAAGGCACGAAGCCGGTATCGGGTATGAGATTTTCTTATGATGAAAAAAAGGTCGAGGCTGCGATAGCCGGGACCTATGAATTACCTGGAATTTATTATTTACGTGTATGGCTCAATGAAGGCCATCTCGAACTTGGTGATACGATCATGCAGGTTCTGGTCGGTGGAGATATCCGTCCGCATGTGATCGACGGATTGCAGCACCTTGTTGGAACGATCAAAAGCGAATGTGTTGTTGAAGAGGAAATCTACGAATAGAAGGCAATGAATTTTGCGGGTTGCGCTATCTACAGCCAGTGCAGTCCACAATCTCTTCGATTTTCTTAACGATACCTGCTATATCATTAATATCAGCAGTTTCTTCATCGAATGTGCCCTGCGGCAGATCCGTAGCTATAAGGAATCTTCCTTCCGGGTTTGATGCCGGTTCGGCGGATATCCCGCTGCGGACCACCTCTATCTTATCAAGAGCACTGTCCTTTGCACCTTCGATGAATATGATGTCGGCTTCAGGGAAAAATCTGATCAGATCCTGATATGATTCCCCTGTTCCGATCCGGTGCACAAACATCCTGTTTCCCGAAAAGCAGGCTGTTCCGTATGCTCCGTGATCAGCAAACTTTCTGGTGTCTGTACCGGGAACGTCGCACTCGAAATCATGGCCGTCATGCTTGATAACTGCTACCTTCTTCCCTCTCCCGGAGAACTCCGCTACCAACCTCGAGATGAGCGTAGTTTTTCCGGAATTTTTGATTCCCGAAACCGCAATTACAGTCTGCATATAAACTCCTTTTGTATCAGAGGAAGAGAATTCTTACTTCTTCTCCTGCTTTCAGTGCATCGGAACCTGCCGGTATTTCGATCAGAGCGTTGATACCGCGACCTGATGCTATATCTCCGTTCCCGCCAAGATGTCCTTCAATATAAGCTTTGCCATCCTGAACGAATGCTCTGACAAATCGTCTGATCGGACTCGGTCTGTCGTAATCGCTCATCAGAGTCGCGCGGCTTCTTACCATGCCGAAATGATCATTTCCGTTCATCGTCATGACGACAGGTCTGACCGCAAGATGCAGGTCTACGAAGGCCGCATACGGATTACCGGAAAGCGAGAGGACAATTTTGCCTTTGTAATTTCCGGACATCATCGCAGCTCCCGGCTTGATGCCGATCTTCCAGAATGTCCTTGAAACGCCAAGCAATGCGTAGACATCATGCATTATGTCCTTCTTCCCTACAGAAACTCCGCCTGTAGAAACGATCATATCTACAGAATCTGCATACTTACTGATCACTTCCGCTGCTTTCTCAGGTTCGTCAGGGACCTGCACTGCTTCGGTGACTTCTACGCCCCAGCTTGTAAGGAGTGCTTCTATCGTGAAGAGATTCGAATCATAGATCTTGCCAGGTCTTAGCTCATCACCCGGCATCGACAGTTCGTCTCCGGTCGAAAGAACGAGCGCGCGAGGTCTGCGGTATACATAAGCCTCTGTACGTCCGGTGCTCGCGATTATTCCTGTTTCAACAGCTCCGATATGTGTTCTTTCTTCGAGGAGGATCTCGCCCATCTTATAATCTTCGCCTATGGCACAGACATTCTGGAGATGCCTCATCTGTCTGTAGATCCTGACATTGTCCTCACCATAGTCGGTTTCTTCCTGCTTGATCACTGCATCCGCGCTCTCAGGAACCGGCGCGCCTGTCATGATACGAAGAGCTTCACCCTCATGCAGCGTACCCTCGAAAACTCCGCCCGCATCGACTTCGCCGATGACCTTCAGCATAACAGGATTCTCTTTACTTGCTCCTTCGGAGTCAGCGCTTCTTATAGCGTAGCCGTCGAACGGTGAACGCGGGAACGGCGGCTGATCATGTGTTGCGGTAATATTTTCTGCCAAAGTCCTGCCGAGCGTCTGTCTGAACGGAACGAGTTCCTTATCCTTGATCAGCTCGGTCTGGCTGACAAGAAGCTCGACTCCTTCCTCGAGTGATATAGGCGTATCCAGATTCTTTTTTCTTAAGTCTTCATTCAGCATGTTTCTGTAGTCCTCAGTATTATTAACATTAATGAAACAACGATCGTTTACCCCTTCATCGGCAGTTTTGATATATTTGCAGTTGATGCGCTCAAGACTTTTTAGGAGTTTGAAACCATTTTTGAGAATGTCTTCTTTAAGCACCTTGATGCATTTAACAGAATACCAGCCGAAAGTCGTCTGTATTTTACCATCTCCGGTGCACCATATCAGCGCTTCAGGTTTGTCCGGCTCATTTTCCAGTATTTCTGCCATGCGTTCTATAACGGACTTACTGAACATCGGCGCATCACACGGGACAAAGAACACTCCCTCAAGTCCGTCTCTCATAGCCTGCCTGAGGCATGAGTAAATCCCACCCATCGGGCCGGCAAAACGTCCATCTGTTCCGGTGACCTCATCTTTTACGAGTGTCCATCCTTCGGGGACTGTCTGTTCATATGCCGCTGTCGAAATATAGCAAGGCATGCCTGTACCGGTAAGTTCTGATCCGATCAGGTCAGCAAACGTCCTGCCTTCATATTCAAGTTGTGCTTTGTTGCATATGCCCATTCGTTTGCCGGATCCTCCGGCCAGCATAGCGCATCCATATCGGGTTTTATCCATATTTTATCAACCAATCATTCTGCAATATCTGACAAAAAAGCTGCACGAAAAAGATCATGCAGCTCAATAAATACTTTGCTTGTCATGCTCTTTTTTACGATTAAGGGAAGGCATTCGGGTTTCCCCGGATACCCCGGAGGCTCATGGCCTCGGCGCAGCACCATACGATCAAGTGATCAACGAGCGCTTAGGTGCTTTTGCTCAAAGAACAGCTATATTGTAGTATTATACACTATATATTTCAATTCACATATACCCCAAAATGTGCCATATGAGATAATACAAGTGCAGATTACGGATACTGAAAAACTGTGATTTAGTTGAACATTCATCAGCAAACTGATAATCTCTATATAAAGTACTGAATCAAGGGAAAGGAGCAGGAGAATATGCTAGTTCTTAATGTTACATTCAAATGCGAGCCGGGTAAGAGAGAAGAACTTCGCGAGCTCATAAGAAAGCAGGGAATCGATGTTGCGTCACGCAACGAAGAAGGCAATTTCAAATATGCTTTCTATATGTCGACGGAAGACCCTGATGATATTTTCCTCGTTGAATTCTGGAAAGATGTAGACGCATGGCAGCACCACAGAACACTGCCTCACTACATGCAGCTCGAGGAACTCAAGAAGGGCCGTGTCAAGGGTGCAGAAATCAAGAAATACTTCACAGACGAAGAAGCATAAACGAATAGTCTTTATGAAACGAAGAACCCGGATCTCAGAGAGGTCCGGGCTTTTTGTCAGTAAATCAGTTTCGATGGGATCAGATACAGATACGGCGCTGTGATCATCGCCAGTCTCAATGCCGACTTCTTAGCATGAGAAGGATCCAGTCCTGCCTTGTTAAGGATCACTCTGTCCAGATTGAAAATGACGACTCCTGAGACCGCGATAGATGCGATCGTGATCAGCAGCGACAGTACATTAGAAAACGGATCGAACATAAGCCCGTCGGCTGCATTGCTGATAAAAGAATCCCCGCCTCCGCCTATGTTTGTCATAATGAGCGCAGATGCAAGAAGGATGATCACACCGGCAAAGTCACTAAGGAATCCGGCAAGACATATCTTCCATGTATGGCTCCTGCAGAACTGCCCTTTCTCTTCCATCTCGCCAAGGCTCCAGCTGAGCACGACCCGGTCAATAATATAGTTCGCCGGTATCAGGATAAGCCACAGCCATGTCGGAAAAAATATCAGCAGCCAGATCGGCAGCAGTATATTGTAAGTTCTGACATTTTTATTCATAGTATTATTCCTGTCTGATGTTATTATCATCGCTGAAAAGTGTGTCAATGAGAACCGTCCCCGGTGGCACACATCAGGATGGTGACGGCTTCGCGGAGGGTCGTTTCATCGCCGGTGTTTCCGGGGAAAATGACGTATGGGGTCCTCGGGAAGCGGCTCTCTTCGCCTGTCTGCCAGACCGGGATACCGGGCCTTATCTGGCCCAGGACGTTCGCACGCTTCACTGCAAGTGCCTTTGTGCCTACATCACTCGAAGTTATGCCGCCTTTGGCGATCACGAACGCAGGTGTGAGATGGAGTCTGCCAACCAGACTCTGAACGCCATCGCTGATCTTGACGCTCCGCTGAAGAGCGCTTTCCTTTGTGTCGTTTTCAAGGGTCAGAAGTGTCCTGCAGGTATAGCAGACTGCTGTTTTGCCGGACCTGATGATTTTTTCTTCTTCTGCGACACAGCGGTCGACCTCTGCATAGAAAGCTTCATCGCCTTCGAGCACCTTGTTGGAATCAAACTCTACAGGCACAACACAGTCAAGTTTCAGGAGCTCTCTCAGCTGTGCTGTGGTCTTTTTTGTGTGGCTCCCTACCACGACGATCCCGCCGAGGTCTGTTTCTTCAACGATCATGTCCTTGCGGGTAAGAAGCGGCTGATCCGAGATGCCTCCAAGCACCTTGACCTCACCTGCCGCTGTACGGAACATGAATTTCTTTCCCTTGGCGAGAGCCCTGTAAAATGCGATACTGAATACTTTGAGGTCACAATAATCAACAGCGTTAAGGCAGACTTTGCCAAAGCCCTTTACTGCCAGGAGCTGCTCCTCGATTTTGTCTATTTCAACATTTCTCAGTGATTCCAGACTGATGCAGGTGACATCTGCAGCCTTATACCTCCCATTTGTCTTCTCTTCTATATATTCCGGGATAAGAGATTTTGTATATCCGAAAGTCTTGTCCTTAGCGAACTCTGTATCTGCAGCAGGCACCAGAATATCGCTCTGCCGCACATAGTGCACGTTATTGATAGTAAATCTGCCGCCTTCCTTGAAGAACGGGCACATGATCTCTCCGTCGACATGACCGCCGGATGCTTCTATGCCCTCTTTCAGTAATTCTGTCTCGAGAGGATAATGACCTCTGAGAGTAGAATCGCTTCTTGACATATACAGATAAGGTATCCCTGTCTCTTCCGAGACCGCTGCTACACGTTCCGCGATCTCGCGGTGGGCTTTTGTCGTCTCCGGCTCTGTCATTCCGCGAGAGTTTGTGAGTATATAGAATACTTTGTTATCTTCGGCAAAACCTTCCCTGATGCTCCCAATAGACCAGTCAGTGTAAACCGAAACATCATGTACGGTCTGTACACCTGTAGGATCATCATCAAGGACAACGATTTTGACCGTATTCGCCTTGATCTCTGCAGCAAGCAGCTCATCGAGCATGTCCTCATCTACTGCATGGAAACTGTCCAGAACAGATACATTAAGATTTTCCACAATTACACCTCTTACTATTGTTTTGACTTTCCTCTGCATCCGCCATGACTGGTATGTTGAATGCATCTCTTTATTTAATTATATATACTGCAGCTTTTATAGCAATAAAATGAGTCCGCAATCTTTTTCGATCGCGGACCCTTATTGTTCAACCTCAGATCTCTGTGACCTGCGCCAGATCTTTATCTCCTGCTGCTCTTACAAATTCCCTGAACAGCGGGTGTGCCCTGTTAGGTCTGCTCTTGAATTCCGGATGATACTGGACTCCGATGAAAAACTTATTATCAGGCAGAGTGACAGATTCGACAAGGCGTCCGTCAGGTGATGTTCCTGCGATCATAAGACCTGCGCCTTCAGTCTCCTCTCTGTATTCATTGTTGAATTCGTACCTGTGTCTGTGACGTTCGCTTATTCTGTCGCTTCCATATATTTGTTTCAGCAGAGATCCTTCTCGGATCATACATGGATATGCGCCAAGCCGCATTGTTCCTCCCTTAGGTATATCCCCGTACTGGTCCGGCATCAGATCTATCACTTTATGAGCACTGTTCTCATTGAACTCACCTGAATTGGCATCAGCATATCTGAGCACATTTCTTGCGAATTCTATTACGGCGATCTGCATGCCCAGGCATATTCCAAGGTACGGGATATTGTTCCTTCTCGCATACCCTGCTGCGCGGATCATTCCCTCGATGCCCCTGTCTCCGAAACCTCCCGGAACAAGGATCCCATCAGCATCTGAAAGTATATCTTCCTCTGTTTCTCCGGTTATGTCCTCAGCTTCTATCCATTTTATTCTGACACTGTGCCCTGTCTCATATCCACCATGCCTCAGCGCTTCTGCAACTGACAGGTAAGCGTCATGGAGCTTCATGTACTTGCCTACCATAGCGATAGTTACAGTTTCGCCCCCTGCTTTGATCCTCTCGACCATTGCTTTCCAGTCTTCCATGTCGCAAGGGCCTGCGTCGATGCCAAGTTCCCGGCATACGATCCAGGAGAAGTGTGCCTTTTCGAGCATCAAAGGAGCTTCGTAAAGCACGGGCAAAGTTATGTTCTCTATGACGCAGTCCCTTTTGACATTGCAGAAGAGTGATATCTTATCATATATGTCCTCATCTATGTGACGATCGGACCTCATGATTATTATGTCAGGTGAGATGCCCATATTCTGCAGTTCTCTGACAGAATGCTGAGTAGGTTTGGACTTGTGCTCACCGGATCCGCTTATGTACGGCACCAGAGTGACATGTATGAACAGGCAGTTTGCTTTTCCCTGCTCGATACATACCTGCCTGGCTGCTTCAAGGAACGGCTGACTCTCGATATCTCCGACCGTACCGCCGATCTCTGTGATTATCACATCACTTGAGCCTTCCCTGCCGACACTGTAGATGAACTCTTTGATTTCATCAGTGATGTGAGGAATGACCTGAACAGTAGATCCCAGATATTCTCCGCGGCGTTCCTTATTCAGAACATTCCAGTAGACCTTGCCTGTGGTCAGATTTGAATATCTGTTGAGATCTTCATCAATGAATCTCTCATAATGTCCCAGATCCAGATCAGTCTCTGCACCATCATCAGTCACAAATACCTCTCCATGCTGGAACGGACTCATTGTTCCCGGATCGACATTTATATACGGGTCCAGTTTCTGGGCAGCTACCTTGAGTCCTCTCGCCTTGAGAAGTCTTCCCAGGGAAGCTGCAGTAATGCCCTTCCCGAGACCGGAAACAACACCGCCTGTAACGAAAATGTACTTTTTGTTCATCTCGATCATCTCCCACTGTCTCCATAGTTGGATAGGACTCTGGCTGACGGATCATCTACATCGCAGCCATCCCATTTTTTGTTAGGCATCCAGAAGTCAATTATCATTTCCGCCTGTCCCGGATAATATTTCTCGAATATCTCCCTGTACAGAAGCGATTCCTTGGTGAATGGTCTTGCATAGGAATATTTACTGCAGCCGCTCCTGAATTCCTCGTCTGTATACTGAGACTCTGCAAATTCCTTGAGGTCATCGACCATTGAGTGACCGACCGCATCAGAAAACGCAGCCTTTTCTCTCCACAGTATTTCATCAGGCAGATAATCTCCCTCGAACGCTTTTCGAAGCAGATACTTTCCTTTACCATATTTATTCATCTTGATCTCAGGATCGATCGACATCACATAATCCACGAAATCAAGATCTCCGAACGGTACTCTTCCTTCAATGCTGTTGCCTGAAATACACCTGTCGGCTCTGAGAACATCATACATATGCAGTTCTCTTATCCTTTTGCATGCCTCTTCCTGGAACTCTGCAGCATCCGGAGCAAAATCAGTATATTTATATCCGAACAGTTCGTCAGATATCTCACCAGTGAGAAGAACTCTTATATCTGTATTCTCATGGATCGCCTTGCATACCAGATACATGCCCATCGATGCTCTTATCGTGGTTATATCGAATGTTCCCAGCAGATAAATTACATATTCCAGAGCGTCAAGAACATCCTGCTTTGTCATGATCACTTCAGTGTGATCGCTTCCTATATAATCTGCGACCGTCCGCGCATATTTCAGATCTATCGCATCGATATCCATGCCGATAGCGAATGTCTTTATCGGTTGATCCGACTCTCTCGCTGCAATTGAGCATACCAGCGAAGAATCCAGCCCTCCTGAAAGAAGAAATCCTACATTGGCATCAGCCACAAGACGCTTCCTGACCCCTTCTGTCAGTTTTGTCCTGATGTTGCGGCATATTTCGTCAAGATCGCCCGTTTCATGTTCTTTTACAAGAGTCATGTCGCGGTATCTTGTAAAACCCCCGTTACGCCAGTAACATCCCGGCGGGAAAGGCATTACTTTCTCACAGATCGCAAGGAGACTTTTCGGCTCACTTGCAAATGCGATACATCCTTCCCCATCATAACCGTAGTAAAGCGGTCTGATGCCAATCGGATCCCTTGCTGCTATAAATTCGTCAGTCCTGCCGTCATAGATGACGCAGGCGAACTCAGCATCAAGCATATCGAACATTTCTGCCCCATACTCAAACCACAGAGGCAGCAGGAGCTCACAATCTGAACCTGAACAAAATGTATACCCCTTTGATTCGAGCTCCTTCTTCATTATTTCAAAGCCATACAGCTCACCGTTACAAACAACGCTGCAACTGTTTCTGATGAACGGCTGCATCCCTTCAGGCGTCAGTCCCATAATGGCCAGTCTGTGAAAGCCCATGATTCCTCTTCTGAAAGTATTGCAGCTCCCGGAAGTCTCTTCCTGTGCGGCGATCACCTTATGTTCAGCGGTATCGATCAGCCGTGTATCATCCGGTCCTCTGTATTTTGTAAGTGCGAAAGCCTCTCTGAATTCCGTTAATGTTGTGAGGCTTCCTGTCGTAGTCATCAATGTACACATGATCACACCTCTCTATTTCTCGCCGAACAACAGCAGTCCATAGTTAGGCAGCGGCCAGAATGCTTTGGAAGTGACATTCTCTGCGGCATCACTGTCTGCCCTCAGTTGTTCCATTGCCGGAAGCAATCTGTCCCTGATCATTTCAGCGTCCTGCTTATAATCGATTCCTTCCAGCATACCCAGCACCTCCAGAAGTGCATCCACGTCATCATAGATGCGGTCTGTCTGCTGCGAGAGGAATCTGATCATCTTTTCTTCAAATCTGCATGAAACATCAGGTACTGCACTTTTCTTATCGGTAAGATTTCGGGCAAGTTCAGCAGTATATCTCTCTATTGAAGGGGCTATCCTCTTCATAGCCATAGATCTCATCGTCCTTGCCTCGATGCATATTGTCTTGCAATAGTTCTCCAGCATGACTTCGCATCTTGACTCAAGCTCAGACCGGGTGAACACACCCTGACGCATCAGCATATCCACATTTTTCTCATCGAGAAGATGCGGTACACAATCTGCAGTGGTCCTGTAATTTGATAACCCTCTTCTTTCTGCTTCTCTGATCCACTCATCCGTATATCCGTCACCGTTAAAAATGATCCTTCCGTGGTCTTTCAAAGTCTTTCTGACCAATTCGTATATATCGGAGGCTGCATCTGTGGTTCCTTCAAGACTGTCTGCAAAATATTCAAGTGAGTCAGCAACTGCGCTGTTGATGACTGTGTTAGGAAAAGCGATCCCGCCCATCGAGCCCGGCATACGGAATTCGAACTTGTTTCCTGTAAACGCAAATGGTGACGTCCTGTTTCTGTCGGTGTTGTCCCTGCTGAAACCCGGAAGAACTTCCGTCCCCAGCCTCATCAGTACATCGCCATCTTTCTCATACGGCAGATCCTCCTCGATCGACTTGAGGACCGCTGTCAGTTCATCCCCGAGGAACATGGAAATGACAGCAGGAGGCGCCTCATTTGCGCCAAGCCTGTGATCGTTGCTGGCAGATGCAACAGATATTCTCAGCAGATCCTGATATTTATCCACCGCACGGATGACCGCGCAGAGAAATAGGAGGAACTGCGCGTTATCATGCGGTGTATCTCCGGGAGATATCAGATTGATACCCTTGTCCGTTGAAAGAGACCAGTTATTATGTTTGCCGCTGCCATTGACCCCGTCAAAAGGTTTTTCATGGAGCAGCGCAACGAATCCGTGGCGCTCTGCCACCTTTTTGATCATCTCCATTACAAGCTGGTTCTGGTCAGCCGTAACATTGACTTTCGTATATATGCATGCGAGCTCGTGCTGTGATGGCGCGACCTCATTATGTTCTGTTTTGGCCAGGACCCCAAGTTTCCACAGTTCATCATTGAGTTCCATCATAAATCTTGTTATCTCAGGCTTGATCGGTCCGAAATAGTGGTCGTCAAGCTCCTGCCCCTTAGGCGGCATGACTCCGAACAAAGTGCGTCCGGTGAATCTCAGATCCGGTCTCTGTTCATAAAGATCGTGCGGTACCAGGAAGTATTCCTGCTCAGCGCCTGCTACCGCCTGTACCCTTTTCACGGAATCATTCCCAAGTATATGAAGTACTCTCAGCGCCTGTCTGTTCAATGCATCCATCGATCTCAACAGAGAGGTCTTCTCATCCATCGTCTCTCCGCTGTATGAGCAGAAAGCCGTCGGAATACAGAGTGTTTTGTCTTTGATAAAAGCATAGGACGTCGGATCCCACGCCGTGTAACCTCTGGCTTCAAATGTCGCTCTCAGACCTCCGGATGGAAATGACGAAGCATCAGGCTCGCCCTTGATGAGCTCCTTGCCTGAGAAGTCCATAATCACGCCGCCATCAGGAGAACCCTGAATAAAACTGTCATGTTTTTCGGCAGTGACACCGTTCAGAGGCTGGAACCAGTGGGTAAAATGAGTTGCGCCTTTGGACACAGCCCAGTTCTTCATCGCCTGGGCGACAGCATTAGCTATTTCCGGATTCAGAGGGTCGCCCTGATTGATCGTTTTGCGCATTGAACGATAAACATCTGCAGAGAGCATCGAACGCATGACCTTGTCATCAAATACCATTGAGCCGAAATAGTCAGATACTGTACTCATAATTCACCCCTTTCTCTATCCCTCTTGCCGCAGAGCGGCTTAGGCGAAAAAAATATACTCTTAAGATAATCCTTTATCTTTTCTGAATGAAATATATATATCATTGGCATTATCATATTTTTTGCGTATGAAAAAAGCGCCCGCCTAAAATGCGAGCGCTGTATTACCGGTCACGGTATTCTCCGTGTCCTTTTCTTATTCCGCGGCTATCATGGCTTTGACATAATCTATGAAAGTCTCCTCGATCACCGGAAGAGGATGGCCTTTACGCCACACGAACAGGTACTCCATCTTCCTGCCCCGCCCGGCTATCTCCTTGAAGACAAGCGAATCATTAGGAATGTATGCTGTCCTCGGATAGATACTGATACCTACCTGTCTGCCGGCAAGCGCCGCTGCATCGAGGTAGCTGTCCATCTCACATACTATCCTCGGCTCAGCATTCACTTCTCTGAACCACTTGTATATGGTATCTATCAGAGCTTTCCTGCTTGGTACGATCAGATTTTCGCCAACCAGATCACCGACACTCACTTTGCGTCCGGTCGCCTGAGCCAGAGGATGCGACTTGCTCATCAGAGCTGCCATCTGCTCCTCGCCAACATGGAAGCTGTGCAAAAGTGAATGATCGCATGGCGATGTGATAACAGCCAGACTGATGATTCCGCTCCGCAGCTTCTCAAGCAAGTCGTCTGTGCTGCCATCGAGGATCCTGAACCTGACATTCGTATGCTGCTTCATGAAGCCTGCAAACCACTCCGCGGCTATATCCGGAGCCATACCCTCGACAAGTCCGATCGATATGGTCCCGCGCATCCCTTCTCCCATAGAGAGAACTTCTGCTTTTGTTCTCTCTGAAAGGCTCAATATGTCCTTGGCACGTCTGTACAGAAGCTGACCGGATTCAGTCAGTTTGAGATGTCTCTTGCCGCGTATGAACAGGAGCGTATCGAGTTCTGTTTCAAGATTCTTGATCTGTGCGCTGAGAGGTGGCTGGCTCATATGCAGTTTTTCTGCCGCCCTTGTTATATTAAGTTCCTCTGCAACAGTAACAAAATACTGTAGGGTCCTGAGTTCCATATTAACTAAATTCTGACTATCCAGTTGCCCATCTCATCAGGGAGCTTGCCGGTCTGCATTCCGTACAGGCTGTCATAGAGACGCTGGCTGACATCGCCGACAACTTCGTTATTGATAACAAAGTCTTCTCCCTTGTAGTTAAGGACTCCAATCGGTGAGATAACGCAAGCTGTTCCTGTTGCCCAAGCCTCTTTGAGTGTGCCGTTCTCGATAGCGTCAAATATCTCTTTAAGTTCTATGCGGCGTTCTTCAACGTTATAGCCCCATTTGCGCAGAAGCTGGATCGTGCTGTCACGGGTCACGCCCGGAAGAATGGATCCGGATAATTCAGGAGTGACTATGGTGTCTCCTATCTTGAAGAAAGCATTGGATGTGCCGACTTCTTCTACATAACGGTGCTCATATGAGTCGAGCCATAATACTTCCTCGCAGCCATGCTCTTTGGCCTTGATGGAAGCGATCATACCGCAAGCATAGTTACCTGCTGTTTTGGCATATCCGGTACCCCCGATAGCGGCACGGATGTATTTCTCTTCTACCAGAATACGGCTGCCGTGGAGCTTGCTCTCATTACCTTCATAGTATGCACCAACAGCGCAGAGTATTATTATGAACCAGTACTTCTTCGCAGGCAGTACCGAGAAGCTGACCTCAGGTGAAACGATGAAAGGTCTGACATAAAGGGATGTTCCCGGATCTGTCGGTGTCCAGTCCTCATCTACTTTGACGATAGCTTTTACAGCAGCAAGGAACAATTCCTCATCCATTGGCGGAATGCACATACGCTCATTGGTGTTATTGAGACGCTTTGCATTCATGTCAGGGCGGAACAGGTTGAGTCCTCCCTCAGGATTACGATAGGCCTTGAGTCCTTCAAACATCATCTGTCCATAGTGAAGTGTAGTTGAACCCGGGTCAAAGCATATAGGTCCGTAAGGCACGATTCTTCCGTCATGCCAACCCTGTCCTTCATCATAATCCATAATAAACATATGGTCCGTAAAGTACTTACCGAATCCGAGTGACTTACAATCTGTTGGCTTTTCCTTTGGTGTAGTTGTTTTTGTTACAGGAAAGTTATAATCCATCTGCGTCCTCCATACCTCAGCTTATATTACAGTTTCAGGCACAAAGTGCCTATTTACAATAATTAATACTTAATAATACACTTTTCGCGTTACTATTTGTAATACATATATCTTTTGAATTATCATACGCAAAAAGTATGATAATGAGATTGCTCCGAATCTGACGATCTCACTCATTCTGTTTCGCTTTTCTCTCGAGCCATACAGTGTATTGCTCTGTCGGGTCAAGTCTGCAGTTAATGTAAGAATCTCTTGTTATATCGTCGTTTGTCATGAAAAATGGCGGTTTTTCATGACAATCCCGACCGCAGAGTGCAAATTTTACAGTAAAAAAAATAAAACAAGCTCCGAAAAGCCTGCTTTTTATGATATTTCATGACAACTTGTCTGCTTTAAGCCGACCTTTACAGTAACCTGAAGGAGAACTGCTCTGCAGACACGATCTGAAATGTGTCAAAGAGAACCGTCCCCACTGTCACATCAGAAAAAAACAAACCCTGCTGTTAGCAGGGTTTGTCTTGGTAGCGCATTGGGGAATCGAACCCCAGATTCCGCCGTGAGAGGGCGACGTCTTAACCTCTTGACCAATGCGCCACATTTTTCATGCGCAAGTGGTATTATAACTGATTAAAAACGTTTTGTCTACTGGTATTTTAAAGTTTTATCAAGATTTTTCCGTTAAAGGTTCTTGACCATTTCGTGCCACTCTTCACCGCCCCATGAAGATCCGGAAATACCCAAATCAACAAATCCGAACTTTTCATACATTCCTACCAGATTCTCGAGGCATGTAAGTATAAGTCTTTTGCGACCTTTTTTCTTTTCTCTCCTGGAATATTCAGTCATTATGGCTCTTCCCAGACCCTGTCCCTGGTATTCAGGCCGTACGTCAAGTCCGAGCAATACTATATTCTCCCCTTGTGGTTTATAAAGAGAAACGTCCGTGAAGTATTCGTCCCTAAATGATTGCTCATCCGTGGCAAGTCCGTACAGAAATCCTGCGACAAGCCCGGTCTCTCTGTCAACGGCAACCAGGAATAAGTCCGGTGCGACCTCAGCATGCTCCCTGACATCGTCAGGGAGCACTACTTCGTTCGGCGGGAATACTATTTGTTCTATTTCTGCTGCCTGATCTCTTTCATCAGGCCTTATATCTCTGAATTCAAATCTTTCAGTTATCATTCGTGGAATGCTCTTGTAGCTCTGACTGCCCTGTGCCAGCCGGCAAGCTTCTCCTTTCTTGTCTTCTCGCCAAGAGATGGCTTGAAGGTCTTAGCGATTTCTTTGCTTGCGATAATATCTGCGAGTCCGTCATAATATCCTACCGCAAGACCCGCGAGATATGCCGCTCCAAGCGATGTTGACTCGATCGATGCATATCTGACGATGTCCACATCGGAAATATCCGCCTGGAACTGCATGAGAAGATCATTCAGAGCTGCGCCTCCGTCGACCTTAAGAGTTGTGATCTCTTTGCCGGTATCTGCGACCATAGCAGCCAGCAGATCTTCATTCTGATATACCAGCGACTGGAGTGTGGCTCTTACGATATGTTCTCTGGTCGTTCCTCTTGTGATCCCGAACATAGCGCCTCTTGCCTCAGGATCCCAATAAGGTGCTCCGAGGCCGACGAATGCAGGTACAACATATACACCACCCGCATCAGGTACTTGTGCAGCGATCTCTTCTGATTCAGGTGCGCTGCGGAAGAACTTCATCTGGTCTCTCAGCCACTGTACAGCAGCTCCGCAAACGAATACCGAACCTTCAAGAGCATAATTGACTTTTCCGTTAAGTCCCCAGGCAATAGTCGTCAGCAGGCCGTTTTTCGAAGTTACAGGCTTTTCTCCTGTGTTGAGCAGCAGGAAATTACCTGTTCCGTAAGTGCTCTTGATGTCGCCTTCATTGAAGCATGCCTCGCCGAAAAGTGCTGCCTGCTGGTCTCCGGCAGATCCTGTGATAGGGATCGGTCCGCCGAACAGTTCGCTGATGGTCTCACCGTAGTTTGCTGAACATTCAACAGGCTCAGGCAGCATACACATAGGAATATTGAGAAGTGAGCAGAGTTCCTCATCCCACTTCAGAGTATTGATGTTGAAGAGCATCGTTCTGCAAGCGTTGGAATAGTCAGAAACATGTACTTCTCCGCCTGTCATCTTCCATATGAGCCAGCTTTCGATCGTGCCGAACAGCAGCTCGCCTCTTTCGGCTCTTGCTCTTACCCCCGGAACATTGTCGAGGATCCAGGCAAGCTTTGTCCCGCTGAAGTATGGATCTGCAAGGAGTCCTGTTTTGGCTCTGATCATATCTTCGTGCGGTTTGAGTCTTGCTGCGTAATCCGCTGTTCTTCTGCACTGCCATACGATCGCATTATATACAGGCTCGCCTGTCTTCTTGTCCCATACTACAGTAGTCTCTCTCTGATTGGTGATACCGATGGCTGCAATATTCTTGTATGTAAGACCGGCCTTGAGGATCGCTTCCTGAGCAGTTCCCATCTGAGACGCCCATATCTCCATTGGATCGTGCTCGACCCAGCCTTCATGAGGGAATATCTGTGTGAACTCTCTCTGAACTACAGAGATGATGCTTCCGTTCTTATCATAGATAATAGTTCTGGAGCTGGTAGTGCCCTGATCGAGAGCCATAATATAATGCTTCATACTGATCTCCTTTTCTGTGATTAGTGATCTTTGCTGATTATACGAATTCAGCCATGATGGAATTGCTGATATCTATCCCTTTTTCTGTAAGTCTAAGGCCTTCTTTGTCAATTATCAAGAGCCCCTGTTCGGAAAATCTTTCGGCTTCTTTTCTTCCGTACGAGAATACCCGCCAGAACTCTTCTTCTGTAAGACCTGTCTCGCTGTATTTGATTCCTTCCCTTCTGCGGAGTCCCGTGAAGACCTTTTCACTGAGCATGTCAAACTCGCTGTTGATGTGGTATTCAGCGGACGGAATATCCGAAATATATATATCTGCAGGATCATGTTCTCTGAAGAACGTCAGATACTCATTGAGGTCCGGTGTATTGCGGTATCTGATCCTTGAGATAAAGCCGCTTGCTCCGAGCCCGATCCCCATATAATCAGACATGTCCCAGTATCCGGAGTTGTGTATTGATCTGAACGGGCTGACAGCATCAGGATCCTTTCCTATGTCCTCATCCGCCAGTCTGGCAAAATTGCTTATTTCATAGTGCTCATATCCCGACTTTTTGAGCAGGCTGCATATCTCGTGATAAGTCCTGCGGTCCTCTTCATCATCCACTTCAGTTATGAGACCCTGATCTGCCATTTCATAGAACGGAGTCCCTTCTTCGAGCTGCAGACTATAGCATGAAATGTGTTCCGGTCCGAGAGCGATTATTGCCTCTGCATCTTTCAGTGCATCTTCAGTCGTCTCTCCCGGAACGGAAAAAATAAGGTCAAGATTGATATTGTCAAATCCTGCTTCACGCGCCATTCTGAAGTCTCTTATTACATCCTCAGCAGTATGTATACGGCCAAGCAGATGGAGTCTGTCGTTGTTCATCGACTGAACTCCCATCGAAAGCCGGTTGACCCCCATGAATCGGTAAGCCTGGAGCTTGGTGCGGGTCACTCTGTCTGTCTTGCCGAGAGTACCCGGATTTGCTTCGATCGTGATCTCAGCATCGGACTTGATGTCAAAATTCTTCCTGACTGCCTTCATGATCAGCGAAAGCTGCGAAACATCCATGACGCTCGGAGTTCCGCCTCCAAGGTACACACTGTCTATCTCTCTTTCATGATTAAAGAACAGCCCCCTTGTCTCGATCTCTTTGATCATCGCTTCTGTATATTCCTTGCGTGGGGAACCTTCTGCATCAAAAGAAAGAAAAGCGCAGTAATTGCACTTTTTCACGCAGAATGGAAAATGCAGATACAGGCCTGTCTTCAATGCCAAATCATTCACCGTCTCCGCCTTCGGAGGCCTTTCTGTCATAATAATTATTGATTTTCCTGAGGATCGCTCCGGTGAGCCATGTCAGGAATATGAGGACTGCAAAGATCACAAAGCCTATTGGATATCCCCAGGTCAGAAAACTATACCAGTCGTTGGTGTCCGGCCATTCACCGATCCCGTTGATCAGCGTATTGCCAATATATGCGGCGCCGTAAATAAGCATCGGTACGACCGCCAGGCGATTATCCGCCTTAGTGTACTCGGTATCTGAAATGAAAATGCATTCCGCCAGAGCCGCGACCGGGACGAAGAGATGCAGGAAGAAGTTCACGCCGGACAGCATCGAGATATATCCGTAAAGCGGTCCGAGGAACGTCATGACCGTAATAAAAGTCAATGCAACGGAAACTGCAGCCATATATTTGATCTTCTCTGCACGAATGATTTTATTCTCATCCGGTCTGATGCATGAAACCGCCAGGATCCAGATAATACACGCAGTGCCCTCGAATAAATTCGAGAGCACCGTAAAATACTTAAGGCTTCTCAGCCCTGTGTCTGTCAGCATGCCGCCTTTGGCAAAAACCATCACAAGCCACGCGCCGATTGAAGCTGCAATAATGATTATATTAAGAACTATCCTGAAACGGATCTTATTCATCTTCTGAATTATCTGTTATCTGCCGTCATCGAGCTTGAGTACTTCAGTGAATGCCTCCTGAGGTACCGTTACCGTACCGAACTGGCGCATTCTCTTCTTGCCGGCTTTCTGCTTCTCGAGGAGCTTTTTCTTACGGGTGATATCACCGCCGTAGCACTTTGCAAGAACGTCCTTACGATATGCTCTAACGGTCTCGCGGGCAATGATCTTCTGTCCGATCGCTGCCTGGATCGGGACTTCGAACTGATGCCTCGGAATGATGTCCTTGAGCTTCTCGCAGATGCCTCTGCCCTTAGCCATCGCTTCTTCCTCAGGCACGATAGTGCTCAGAGCATCTATCTGCTCACGGTTCAGCAGGATATCCAGTTTGACAAGCTTAGCTGTCTGATATCTCAGGAACTCATAGTCAAGCGATGCGTAGCCGCGTGTCCTGGACTTCAGCGCATCGAAGAAATCGTAGATGACCTCGTTGAGCGGGATCTCATAATGGAGCTGTACACGTGTCTTGGTAAGGTATTCCATGTGTATCATGTTGCCGCGCCTGTTCTGGCAAAGCGACATGATGCTTCCGACGTATTCGTTAGGTGTCATGATATCCGCTTTAACTATCGGCTCCTCGATATGAGCGATAAGTGTCGGATCAGGCAGGTTGGAAGGATTCTGAATATCCAGCACACGGCCGTCCTTCATGACGACTTTATATACTACAGAAGGAAGTGTCGTGATGACATCGAGATCGAATTCTCTCGCAAGTCTCTCTGTGATGACGTCCATGTGCAGGAGTCCTAGGAATCCGCATCTGAAGCCGTAGCCGAGAGCTGCAGAATTCTCAGGTTCAAAATTGAACGCAGCATCGTTTACCTGGAGTTTCTCAAGAGCGTCTTTGACATTTTCATATTTCTCGCCTTCTGCCGGGAAGATACCGCAGTAAACCATGGACTGCGCTTTCTTGTATCCTTTGAGAGGCGCCTCTGCAGGGTTTGATGCGAGTGTGATCGTATCACCGACACGGGCATCTGCTACCTGCTTGATGCTTCCGCATATATAGCCTACTTCGCCGGCCTTCAGTTCATCAGCCGGGACCGTTCCCGGGATACAGTATCCTACCTCTGTGACTTCGTAGTTCTTGCCGGTGTTCATCATCCTGATGATATCGCCGCGCCTGACTCTTCCGTCAAAAATTCTTGTATAGATGATCACGCCTTTGTAGCTGTCATAATAAGAGTCAAATATGAGAGCTTTGAGCTTGCCGTCCGGGTCTCCTTCCGGATGAGGAATGACTTCGATCAGTTTCTCAAGCATCTCGTCGATACCCATTCCTGTCTTTGCGGAGATCTCCGGCGCCTCAGACGCATCAAGTCCGATGATATCTTCTATTTCTGCTCTGGCGTCATCCGGTCTGGCAGAATCCAGATCCATTTTGTTCAGGACCGGCAGGATCTCAAGGTCCTCATCCAGCGCCAGATAAACGTTGCCGAGCGTCTGAGCCTCGACTCCCTGTGTCGCGTCTACGACAAGAACGGCTCCGTCGCACGCAGCCAGTGAGCGGGAAACTTCATAGTTGAAGTCGACATGTCCCGGTGTATCGATCAGGTTGAGGATATACTCCTGGCCATCAGCTGCCTTATACTTGAGACGTGTGGTCTGGAGTTTGATCGTTATTCCCCTCTCCCTCTCGATGTCCATATTATCAAGATATTGCTCCTTCATATCTCTGGCTTCGACAAGACCCGTCTTCTCAATAAGACGGTCTGCAAGTGTCGATTTGCCGTGATCTATATGAGCAATAATGCTGAAATTCCTAATATTATCTAAATAACTCATTTATACCTCGTGTTGTAATGATCTCGGGGTGTAAAACCGTAATGGTTATTATATCACAAATGCCTACACAATGCGCCTGATCTCTCCTGAGCCTTCGAGAGAGTATCCTCCGAGTTCTTCCAGACGGCTTCTGAAATCATCGCTCGAAAGGAGCCTGAGGAAGCTCTTCATTTCCGGCATTCCGAGTGTCTCAGGTCTCATGGCGAAATCATATTCTTCTTCTCCGACCGGAATGAAGTCGAGCCCCATGGCTTTAGCGGCTGAGAGAACTCCCATCCCGCAGTCAGCTTCTCCGCTCGCGACCTGTGCTGCGACCGCCATGTGGGTAGCAGCTTCTGCATCATATCCCTCGACCTCTTCAGGCGAAATACCTGCCTGACTCAGCTTGTAGTCAAGGAGAACTCTCGTACCTGCGCCGCGCTGTCTGTTCACAAAGCGGACTCTGGTAAGATCCTCGATATCGCGGATCCCGAGAGGGTTGCCTGCAGCGGTCATGATCCCCTGTATTCGTTTCACACCTTTTACAAGGATCATTTCCTCTCCCGGGAACAGCATCCGTATATAGGATTCGTTGTAAATACCGGTCTTCTCATCAAGGAGATGGGTCGGTGCTATATGCGCTTCGCCTCTCCTCAGAGCCATAAGCCCGCCGAGACTGCCTACATGTGTGCTTGAAAGCCTGATCCCTTCAGGCTCTCCGGACATAAGATCAGCTATGACATCGAGCAGAAGATCGTGGCTTCCGGTGCATACAATAGTCCTGTTGATCTCATCCTCCGGGCCGAACAGACCGACAGAAACGGTGTCCCCTGCTTCATATCCTTCAGATTCCTGAGGTATCACGCAGAATCCGTCTGCTTTGACCATACTCATTGCCGCCCCTGCTCCTCTCGCAAGAGGAGCTGCTGTATATCTTCCGCCGACCTTGCCCACTCTTACACGTACATACTCTCTGTGCTTGAGGGATGAGACCAGGCGTCTTGAAAGAACTGCACGGATCGTCCTGCTCTGTGTCTCTTTGAGCCCGGTGAACGCTCTCAGCACAGGAAATACAAAATTTTCCACCGCCAGATACGCGGAGACCGGATAGCCCGGTATCCCGATGACCGGCTTGCCATTGACCTTTGCAAGAATGACCGGTTTGCCCGGCTTCATGGCCACTCCGTGGATGAATACCTCACCGATCTCCCTTAGTATATGGACTGTATAGTCCTCAGTGCCCGCGCTCGAACCGGCATTGACGATCACGATGTCATTTTCACCTACCGCTGCAAGCACACAGGCTTTGATCTCTTCATAATCATCCCTGACGATATCGTATCTGTGAGGCAGTCCTCCATTTTCCCTTATCATGGCTTCGAACATCCTCGAATTCGACTCGATGATGTCGCCTTCCTCCGGGTCTTCATATGGTTCGACGATCTCAGTACCCGTCGGGATGATGCCTACACGCGGACTTCTGAAAACCGATATTTCTGTAACTCCGCCTGATAGCAGTACCCCAATATCTATCGGCCTGATCCTGTGACATCTTGTCAGGATCATCTCTCCTTCGACGATATCCTCACCTACAGGTCTGATGTGCTGCCAGGAAGGAGCAGCAGAACGGATGACCATCCCTTCGTCAGTCTCCTGTGTATCCTCCGCCATGATCACCGCATCATACGGTTTGCGGACAGGATCCCCGGTATCGACTATTACATAGTCAGTCTCCGGCTTAAGGAGGATTGGTGTTGATTCTGACGCGCCTTCGGTCCTTGCCGCGATCACAGCTATACCATCCATCGCTGCTGAATTGTAAAGCGGTGATGAATACTTGGCATATACAGCCCCGGAGGTAACGCGTCCGAGCGCATCTATTACTCTGACATTTTCAGATTGAGGCTTTATGTCTTCCTTAATGGCATCCAGATAGATTGCTTTCGCCTCTTCCACAGGCGTTGTTGTAAGATACAGATTCCTCTTCATTTTCGCACCCTTATCTCTTCTTATCTCCAGAGCCTTATCTCTACTATGTCTCCTGCCTTGACGCCCTCACGGTTCTCACTCATCTCGAAATATCCGTCTGCAATGCTCATAGGTGAGATCATGCCGGATTTGGCTATCACCGGTTCTGCCTCTGTCATCTCTTCATCTCTGAAGCGTATGAGCTGGAATGTCCTTCTGCCCGGTGCTGACGGGATATTGGCAGTTATTCTCGCTTTTACCGTCAGATCGTCTTCCTGCCTTGTCAGGTCGCGCCACAGCCTTATCAGTATCTGTTCATAGACCATGAGCGCTGCAGCAGGGTGTCCCGGAAGTCCAAGATAGATCGTCCCGCTTTTGCTGTCAAAGCCTGTTATTGTCGGCTTGCCCGGTTTTGCGGCGATCCCGTGGGTCAGGACACCTGAGTCTGCGACTTCACCGATCAGTTCTGCAGTCATATCCTTGAATCCTTTTGAACTTCCACCGGATATTACCACTACATCACTACCTGCAGATGCATCTGCAAGAGCATCGATTATGTGGTTTCTTTCGTCCCTGAGGACAACTATTCTGAGGACATTGAAGCCCTCACTTATGCTCCTCGCATTGATAGTATATGAATTGATATCGCGGATCTGCCCGGGACCAGGTGTCTCATCCGGTCTGACAAGCTCATCTCCTGTCGAAATGATCGTGATATCCCATGGTCTGAACACAGGAATTACAGTGATCCCAAGAGCCGCAAGTACTCCGATATCCTGAGCACGGAGTTTCCGGCCCTTTTGCAGGATGACATCTCCTTTCTGCATGTCTTCTCCTGCACGGACCACATGCTCTCCAGGTGAAGCTGCTTTTGACACCGCCAGCATGTTCCCGCCGAATGATTCGCAGTATTCGACCATTACGACAGCATCAGCGCCTTCAGGCACAGCGCTCCCGGTGGATACGTATACACAGCATCCTTTGTCCACTGTGGTATCGCCCGGATCCTGTCCTGCCGCGATCTCTCCTGTTATCTTGAGCATTGTAGGGATCATATCCCCGGCAGCACCTACATCCCTGCTCCTGACAGCATAACCGTCTACCGCGGATCTTCTGTATGGGGGAATATCCTCAGCAGATATTATATTTTCAGCGAGCACTCTGCCCGCAGCTGTTTCAAGTCCCGCGAGTTCTGTTGCTGCAAAACCTGCTCCGCAGCATTTTTTGAGTTTGCGGACTGCATCATCTATGCTGTCGACTTTGAGAAGATCCATCTCTATCCTTCCCTTCTGAGAATGTCCATCATTCTCTTCCTGCAGCGGCTGCCCTGACACTTTCCCATCCCGCAGCCCGTCCTGCGTCTGATAGCTTCGAAGTCATCAGCGCCGCGCCGGATCGCCTGACGTATCTCTGATGCAGTGACATCCATGCATGAGCAGATGATCTCCCCATATCCGGGATCCTTTGCGATCATATCTGCCCTTTCCCCCAGTGTCAGGTCTCTTGCTCTGATTATGCCTTTTCTCACCGGATCGAAATCCGCCCGGAGTTCAGCCTTTCCTATATATGACGCGGCCTTGTCTGCTGTAAGTCTTCCCAGCACATTCGAGAAGGTGAGCCCCGGAGTTTTGATGCCGATCAGGCTTAAAAGGCCGTCCTCTTCCATTATCCTTATATCCTTGATACTCTTATCACTTCTTAGCACCACACCGTTCTCTTCATAGACTTTGAAAGGATTCGGTCTCATAGATCCGAATGTTCTTATCTGCCTTCCGAGATCCAGTCCCGGCACTACCATTTCACACATATCGCGAAGCGCATCGAATCCCTCTGCAGCAGTTCTCATGTCTTCTGCAATGATCTCTTCTTCAGGTGAAGGCCTGGTATCAGGTCCTATCAGAAGGTTGCCGTCGACCGTCGGCACAAGAGTGAGACCCTTGCCATCCTCTCCTTCATGGAAAATGATATGTTGAACGGTCTGCCCTGAATCCTTGTCCAGGACTATATAATCCGCTGATGTCGGGTAAAGTCTTACGTCGGGGCTTTCGGTCATTTCTCTGATTTTGTCAGAAGAGAGTCCCGCGGCGTTGACTACAGCTGACGCATGATACGTTTCGCTCTCAGTCCCGATGGTAAATCCGTTATTCTCTCTCTTGACCGAGATCACTTTGGCTCCGAATACGAACACGGCTCCGTTTGAAGCAGCATTCTCATATGCCGCGATGCAAAGCTCCCAGGGATCGACTGTTCCGGTACTCTCAGAATACAGGGCTGATGTGATTCCCGGTCTGAGCGCAGGCTCCATCCTCTCAGCTTCACTGTCTTCAAGCAGTCTGATACCTTTGATGCCGCCTTGGAGACCGTCATTAAATTTCTTCTTTATCACCCTGTCTGCAGCCGGCCCATATCCGACCATGAGAGATCCTGTTCTTTTGAAAGGCACATCAAGATCACGGCAAAGCTGATCAAATTCTTCGTTTGCCTGAACACAGAGTTTGTATTTTTCAGATCCCGGTTTGTGATCATACCCGGAGTAGATTATCCCGGTATTAGCCTTTGATATCCCGCGGCACACATCATCGTGCTGCTCCAGAACGATGACGTCGATGTCATATCTGACAAGATTCCTTGCCGTGAAGCATCCCAGAAGGCCGGCTCCGATCACCAGTACGTCTACTTTTCGCATGTCATGCCCCCTCGTTATTCCTAACGTAAATATATCTTATTTGCGGGACGCCTTCAATCATGATAGCATTATGTGGATCATTACCGGATGCAGTATTCTCAAAGGAAATCAGATGACAGCAATCAAAGAACTTTCAGTGGATATTCTGGTGATAGGAAGCGGTGCCGCGGGACTTGCAGCCGCTGCTGCTGCGGCGCGCCTCGGGCAGAATGTTCTTGTTGCTGATGAGAGGCAGACACCCGGCGGGATACTTCCCCAGTGCATACACAAAGGATTCGGGGCGGGCAGATACGGCATGGATATGACTGGTCCTGAGTATCTCGAGCAGGAATTCCGCAAATTCGCAGATTCCGGATCCGGATATCTTCCGGAGACCCGTATCATTTCGATCGCACCTGACCGGACCGCGCTGGCAGTCAACACTTCCGGACTGACCAATATCACCTTCAGGGATTGTATTCTCGCGACAGGCTGCAGCGAGAGATCTGTATGGTCTCTTCCTGTATCCGGCACAAGGCCGGCAGGAGTATATACTGCAGGTGAAGCTCAGGAAATGATCAATCTGGGTCATTATGATATTGGCCGCAGAATATTCATCCTCGGCAGCGGTGATATCGGTCAGATAATGGCAAGGAGATTCGTTCTTCTTGGCAAAACCGTGACCGGAATGGCTGAAATCAGAGATACTCTCGGGGGCATGAAGAGGAATCAGGAAGAATGCATCAAAGCATATGGCATACCTGTGATCCTGAATTCCACAGTAACTGAGATCCACGGTTTCCCGGATATTACAGGTGTAACTCTGCATCATCTGGACACCGGAACAGATTCGTTTATTGAATGTGACACGCTTATAACTGCACTTGGGCTTATACCTGACAAAACTCTGGCTGAGCCTCTGCTCGGAAAGAACGGATATCCTGAGTGGATCCATTTCTGCGGCAACTCAGACTATGTCCATGAAATAGCGGACAGCGCATCAGCACAAGGGGATAAGCTCGGACAACTGTTGGGGGGAAAATCATTATGAGAGAACGACATATACGCAACATACCTGCTCTTTCAGAAGAAGATATGGACAAGCTGGCTGAGAGCCATGTTCTTATTGCCGGCTGCGGAGGACTCGGAGGTAATATCATTGAAAATCTCGCAAGGGTCGGCGTAGGAAAACTGACCGTAGTGGATGGTGATACTTTCACAGACTCCAACCTCAACCGTCAGATCCTCAGCACATCGGATAATCTCGGCTGTTTAAAAGCAGAAGCTGCCGCAGCGAGAGTCAATTCGATCGATCCCGAGATCGAAGTCAGACCGGTCTGCGAATTCATTACAAAAGAAAACGCCGTCACCTTGATGACGGGCGTCGATCTTGTTGTTGATGCTCTTGACAGCGTCGAAGCAAGACTTATTCTGGAAGATGCCGCAGAAGAAGCAGGGCTGACGATCATCCACGGAGCGATCAGAGGCTGGGATCTTCAGGCGATGGTCGTACCGCCCGGATCACGGCTGCTCCATGAGTTGTATTATCAGGCACCTCCTAAGACCATATCTACTTCACTTTCTTTCACGCCTGCAGCATGCGCAAGCATTGAGTCAGCTCTGGCCGTAAGATGCCTCTGCGGGAGAGCTACCCCGCTGGACGGGAAACTGCTTACAGGCTCACTGAAGGAAATGGACTTCGACATCATTCAATTTGGAGATTGAAATAACTGACCATATATTCTTTGAAAGCACTTGCCATCGGGGACAGGTGCTTTTCTCTTTTGAAGCAAAGTTTCATCCGCCTGGTGAATCTGTCATCGGTCAGATGAAGCAGTTTGATCCTGCTGTCATTCCTGTATATTTCCGCACTTCCTTCGGATACGAACCCAACTGCGATCCCGTGCGCGATCATCTGCCTGTGAAGATCCTCCGTATCCGCGAAATTGACTGTAGACATCCTTATATTCTGTGCCAGACATACATGGAACGGGTACTCATACTCGGTCTGATGTCTCAGAAATACAAAATGCAGATCGTTCATCATTTTGACCGGAAGCGAAACTCTCTGTGCGAGTGGATTGTCCCCTCTTACTGCGAAATAGTATTTCTCATTGTAGAAAGGAACGCCTTTGAACTTGCTGTATTTGATCTCATCCGGGTATATGATCATGTCATATTCATTGATGTCAGGAAGCTCGTTCCTCTCCGGAATAGAGTCTATTGCATATTCCACTTCAGGATAAGAGACCCTGAACATCGCCATGCACGCAAAGAGATGCGGGTCCATTCCTCTTGCGCTTATCCTTATCACATTATCCCCTCCGACGGACATATGATGCAGATCCTTCGTCACAGAATCGGTTTCCTGAAGGATTTTGTCGCAGCTTTCGAGAAATCTTTTGCCGGCATCGTTAAGTACAAGCTTTTTGCCGTGTCTGTCGAACAGCTTGATCCCAAGTTCCTCCTCCAGTGTCAGGATATTCTTGGAAATCGATGACTGAGACGTGTGCGTCAGCTCCGCTGCTCTCGAAACATTTTCGAGCTTGGCCACTATTGCGAAATATCTTAAATTCTGTATGTTCATGGTATGTGGATTATATCCTCTTCTTATTCCAAAAAGCAATATGCAATACCCTTCTGCATATTATATTTCCGAATATACATATACTACAATTAATTTGTAGATAATATTAAGCAAACTCATTAACAAAGAGGAGGTGAAGGGCTTTTTGTATGCCCGCAAGTCTATGAAACAAATAATAGTAAAACCGGAAAAGTGCATAGGCTGCCGTACATGTGAGCTGGCATGCTCATTCGGTCACTTCGGAGAATTCAATCCGAAACTTGCCAATGTCCATGTCTTCGAATATGAGAAAGCAGCTGTTGCTATTCCAATGATGTGCCTTCAGTGTGAAGAGCCTTCATGCATGAAGGTATGTCCTGTAAAAGCCATCACCCGCAATGAACATAATGCTGTCGTTATCAACTACAGAAAATGTATCGGATGCAAGATGTGCTCCAACGCATGCCCTCTCGGCAACATCTCCTATCATCCTCTCGTAAGCAAAGTGTTCAAATGCGATCTGTGCGACGGCGACCCGAAGTGCGTAAAATACTGCCCGGGACATGCTCTTGAATTCGTTGAAACTGATGCGATCCATGACAAAAGAGCTGCTGTAAGCGCACAGTACAGAGATCTTATCGGAGAGGAGGCGTAGTGATGAATAACGGATATGTTGGAACAATCATCCGGGTAAATCTCGGAACAGGTAAAATCACCAAAGAGCCTCTCAATGACAAGAGTGCAAGAGATTTCGTAGGTGCAAGAGGTCTCGGAACCAAGTATTTCTGCGATGAGTGCGATCCTAAGTGCGATGTATTCGGACCGGGAAACAACCTCATTTTCATGACAGGTCCTCTGACCGGAACATTTGCAACATCATCAGGACGTTACAACGTAATTTGTAAATCCCCTCTTACAGGAACGATCGAAGCTTCCAACTCAGGCGGACATTTCGGGCCTGAGCTCAAATATGCAGGATATGACGGCATTATCTTCGAAGGTATCTCCGAGAAGCCTGTATATCTGTATATAAGCGATGATATCATCGAGCTCAGAGATGCTGAGTTTATCTGGGGAACAGATGTATTCGATGCTACAGAAGCTCTGTATGCTGAATGCGGCGAGAACTTCAGAGTAGCTACCATCTCCAAAGCAGCTGAAGAAGGTGTACTTTTCGCAGGTATCATGAACGACAAGCACCGTGCAGCCGGCCGTGGAGGCACAGGAGCTGTAATGGGTTCAAAGAAGCTCAAAGCTATCGCTGTCAAGGGAACTAAATCTGTCAAGGTTGCTCATCCTGACAAATTCTTCGAGGTTTGCGCTGCAGCAAGAGCTCAGCTCGCAGCACATCCTGTAACAGGTGCAGGACTTGGACAGCTCGGTACAATGATTCTTGTAAACATCGTAAACAGCGTGGGCGGACTTCCTGTCAACAACGGTCGTGACGGAGCACTCTTCCCACAGGCTGACGACATTTCAGGCGAAACTCTGGCAGCAAGACACCTTATCCGTAACAAGGGCTGCTTCGGCTGCTCGATCGGATGCGGCAGACTTGTAGACATCCAGAGCGGAGCATTCAAGTCAAGAGGCGAAGGTCCTGAGTACGAGGCAGGCTGGTCATTCGGTTCAGACTGCGGAGTCACAGATCTCGGAGCTGTCTGCAAAGCTAACTTCCTCTGCAACCAGTACGGTCTCGACCCTATCACGATGGGTGCTACCATCGCTTGCGCAATGGAGCTCTTCGAGATGGGATGCATCAAAGAAGAAGAAATCGGATTCCCGCTGAGATTCGGTGATGCTCAGGCAATGGTCGATGCAACAGAGATGACTTGCAAAGGCGAAGGCTTCGGCAAGATCCTGGGACTCGGTTCATACCGTATGGCCGAGAAATACGGACACCCTGAACTCTCTATGTCAGTAAAGAAACAGGAAATGCCTGCTTATGACGGACGTGCTATCCAGGGTATCGGTCTTAACTACGCTACTTCCAACAGAGGCGGCTGCCATGTAAGAGGATACATGATCTCTCCTGAGGTACTCGGTATCCCTATGGCTATGGACCCACTGGTAACGGAAGGCAAGGCTGCAACACTCAAGATCTTCCAGGATCTCACAGCACTCTGCGACTCCTCCGGCATCTGCCTGTTCACAACATTCGGACAGGGACTTCCGGAGATAGCTGCAATGCTGAGAGAAGCATGCGGCTGGGATGATGAGTCTGATGAAGAGATCCTGCTCAAGGGTGAGCGTATCTGGAACCTCGAGAAGAAGTTCAATATCGTAGCCGGTGTTGAAAAAGACACACTTCCTCCTCGTCTTCTCAGAGAAGCACTCAAGAACGGACCTGCGAAGGGCAAAGTCAGTGAGCTTGAGACCATGCTCAAAGAATACTATGCAGTCCGCGGATGGGACAGCGAAGGTATTCCACTTCCGGCCAAAGACGCAGAACTTGGTCTGTGATACAATCAAAAGTAATAATAGGTTTTATCTGATCCGGATGCGGTTTTTGCCGCGTCCGGATTTGGTGCATTATTCAAGAGAGGAATTATTATGATCGTCAAGTTCTTCGCGTTCTACAGAGATCCTGATTTTGCCGGATGCAAGGAGTTGGAATGGCCGGAAAAAGCATCTTCCGTATACGATCTCTGCCATCAGATAGCAGACAAATACGGTAATAAGTTCCGTGCAGAACTACTGACTCCTGACGGAGAACAGGTCAACGAGCGGTCGATCATCTTTGTCAACGGCCGCAGAATAGAATTCCTGCAAGGGATCCGGACTCCTCTTGTGGATACTGATACTGTAAACATCTTCCCTGTTGTTGCAGGGGGTTAATAAGAAAGGTAGGTGCTTAAATTGCCTGTCGATACAGATAAGATCAAAGAAATATTGCAGAGTTACCCTGCCGATCAGCATTACAGTCTTGCTATCATGCAGGATCTGCAGCATGAATTCCAATATATACCAAGAGAAGGCCTTGAGGCTCTTTCCGATTACCTCGGAGTACCTCTTTCTTCCCTTTACTCCATGGCTACTTTTTACAAGGCTCTTTCTCTCAAACCTAAGGGCAAGCACATCATCAAGCTTTGCGATGGTACCGCTTGTCATATCAGAGGTTCTATGACTCTCGTTGAGGGCATCACAAGAGCTCTCGGGATCACTGACGGTGAGACCACGGATGACGGTCTCTTCAGTCTTGAGCTTGTAAACTGCCTTGGTTCATGTGCTCTTGCGCCTGTAATGGTCATCGATGATACCTACTATGGTAAGATGACTATGGAAAAGCTTCCGGGAGTACTTGATTCTTACAGGAAGGAGGGCTAGAAGATGAGAACGATCCGTATTTGCTGCGGTACAGGATGCCTTGCAAACGGCAGTGCCAAAGTAGCTGAAGAGTTTGAGCGTCTTACGCATGGTGCAGACGGCATCAATGTCGAATGCGATATCAAGCGTACAGGATGCAACGGATTCTGCGAAAACGGTCCGCTTGTAACGATTCTTCCTGACGAGATCTCCTACTATCATGTCAAAGTATCCGATGTCAGCGAGATCCTCGAGAAAACGATCAGAAACGGCGAGCTTGTAGAGAGGCTCCTGTATAAGAGTGACAGCGGTGAACGCGTAAGAAGCCAGGACGAGAATCCGTTCTACGCACCTCAGATGAAGATCGCCCTTCGCAATATCGGTAAGATCTCACCTGCGGACATCTCCGATTATATCGCTTCAGGCGGCTATGAGGCTTTGAAGAAAGCTCTCAACATGACTCCTGAAGAGATCATCGACGAGATCGATGCTTCGGGTCTTCGCGGACGAGGAGGCGCAGGCTTCCCGACAGGACGCAAATGGCGTACAGCTCTCGGTTATGACAACTTCCCGAAATATGTTGCCTGCAATGGTGACGAAGGTGACCCGGGTGCTTTCATGGACAGATCGATACTTGAAGGCGATCCTCACAGCGTCATTGAAGGTCTTGCGATATGTGCCCTTTCGATCGGAGCAGAGCAAGGCTATCTGTACATAAGAGACGAGTACAACCTCGCTGTCCATAATATCAAAAAAGCTCTTGCTGATGCGGAAGAAGCCGGCTTTATCGGTGACGATATCTGCGGGACCGGGCGCAAACTTCATCTTGAAGTAGTCCGCGGCGGAGGTGCTTTTGTCTGCGGAGAATCCACAGCTCTCATGCAGTCAGTAGAAGGCAAAGTCGGAGAGCCTAGAGCAAAATATATCCGTTCCGTTCAGAGAGGTCTCTGGAACCAGCCTACAGTCCTCAATAATGTCGAGACACTCGCCAATGTTCCGTTTATCATCAGCCACGGCGGCAAAGCTTTTGCTTCTGTCGGAACAGAGAACAGCAAAGGGACCAAGGTTTTCGCACTGGTAGGTAAAGTCAAGAGAACTGGTCTTGTCGAAGTCCCGATGGGTACTACCCTCAGGAAGCTCATCTTCGAAATAGGCGGCGGTCTCAAGGGCGACAGACCATTCAAAGCAGTTCAGACCGGCGGTCCTTCAGGCGGATGTATCCCTGAAAGCATGCTCGATCTTCCTGTAGACTTTGATACGCTCAAAGAATACGGTGCTATGATGGGATCAGGCGGAATGATCGTAATGGATGACAGAAGCTGCATGGTAGATGTCGCCAGATACTATGTCAACTTCCTTTGCGGTGAATCATGCGGTAAGTGCACACCTTGCCGTGAAGGTCTCAAGCAGATGCTCGAGATCCTGACAGATATATGCGAAGGACGCGGGACTATTGAAGATCTCGATCTCCTCGAAGCACTTGGAGAAACGATGATCGACTGCTCGCTTTGTGCTCTCGGCAAATCTGCACCGAATCCGGTACTCACAACACTTAAATATTTCCGTGATGAGTATGAAGCACATATCCTTGAGCATCGTTGTCCTGCCGGCGTCTGCAAAGCCCTCACTTCATTCAGGATAGATCCTGATAAATGCCGCGGATGTACATCCTGCGCAAGAGCTTGTCCAGCAGGTGCTATTTCCGGAACAGTCAAGCAGCCTCACAGCATTGACCCGGAGAAGTGCATCTCATGCGGCAGCTGCCGTGAGACATGCCGCTTCGATGCAGTACTTACAGAAGGGAGGCAGGCAAAATGATCATCAAAATCAACGGAAAAGAATGTGCCTGTGAAAAAGGCGAATTCCTGCTCAACATAGCAAGACGCAACGGGATCACGATCCCGACACTTTGCCAGCATGACTCAATAGAGGAAGGCATGGGTGCCTGCCGTCTTTGCATCGTAGAAATCACTGACCGCGGACGCAAGAGCGTCGTAGTTTCCTGCGTATATCCTGTAAACAGCGAGATAGAGGTAGAAACTGACAGTGAAAAGATACGCCGCGAGCGCGGAATGATACTCACCCTTCTCGCCAAGCGTGCGCCGGAAAGCCCTGAGATCCAGAGAATGTGCAAATACTACAAAGCTCCTGAAATCGACAGATTCCTCAAGATCGACGGGGAGAAATGTGTTATGTGCGGACTCTGCGCGAAGGTCTGCGGTTCGCTTTCTGTAGGAGCGATCTCCACAGTCAACAGAGGTATCACCAAGGCGATCTCAACTCCATACGGAGATCCGAGCAGTGTCTGCATCGGTTGCGGAGCCTGCGCAAAGGTATGCCCAACCAAAGCTATTGAAATGACAGAAGATTTCAAGACCCGCACTATCTGGGGCAAGACCTTCGAACTGGTCCATTGCTCAAAATGCGGAGCTGTCATCGGCACACAGGAACAGATAGATGAAGCTGCAAAAAGAAGCGGCAACGAGCCGGAATGCCTCTGCGAAAACTGCCGTAAAGAACGTATGGCAAAAGTCATGGCAGACACATTCGGCTATGATGTATAAAGATATCGATTATTGAACAAAGTATGCAAAAAGCCCTCCGGTGAGTTCTCAGACCCCCCCGGAGGGCTTTTGATTCTGTCAAATAATAAGATCACTTTATGAATTCTATTGAGGTGACCATGCGGACCCAGTACGCTGAGTCTGAGTTTGGGATTATGATCCTGCATGGAAGGCTCTCCTCATCAAGAGGCTGACCGTCTATTCCGAAAGCAAGATAGATATCGTGCTCTGTGATGTAGTCCTTAAGCAGCTTCACATCATATTCATCTGAGCCGCAGATGATCATCTTGGAGAAGTCTTCTTTCTTAGCGCCGTACTTCTCAAGCACAGTGCCGAGTTCGGGGCCGGTGGCTTTGACTTTGCCGATCTTATCGCTCGTACTCTCAGCCTTGAGTGTCTTGCACTTCATGGCCTTCAGATCGGCAATCGAAATGACGACAGGCTCATCTTCTATGCCGGTCAGAACTATCTGCTGATCAGCGTACGAACTGATATCAATCTCATCCGTGCCGCACGCGGTCAGCATCATCACCGCTATTACCAATAATACGAGGACTGATGTCCTTTTCAGTATCTTCATTTTGTCCGGTTCTCGTTGTGATCTTTAGTCCTCTATGACGTAGTATTTTCCTGTTTCAGGGTCGCGGTAGACTTTTCCCATCTCCACAAGGCCTTCGGCCGGATCAACTGTTTCAACGGCTTCGTCACCGATCCCTTCTACTTCATATTTATTGCCGATATCATGGTTGATCTCGCCGCGCTCGGTAATTTCAACATTCCAGCTTATGATAAGAGCAAGCAGGATACCGCACGCGAAAACCAGCATGGCATCAGCCATATTGCCCACGCCCTCCATAGGGCTGAAGTCATCGTCCTGATATCTGACGCGAAGACCTTTCCCTTTGCTAAGTCTCATGACAGCCTCCTATCTACCTGACTCTTCCTTCTCTTTGAGTCTCATATATGCCTTCATACGTTCGTTCGCCTGTTCCTCAAGGACAGTCTCCATAAGCGTTTCAAGCGCTACCATATACTGTTCGTACCAGCTTTTGCGGATCCCGGAGACAACATATGCAACAGCACCTGTGATCAGTCCGGCTACTGTTGTGTCGAACGCGATCAGAAGTGAATCCGACAAAGTTTTGGTATCGCCTTGTCCTAGCGCTATAAGCCCCGGCCCGAGCGGGATGAGTGTTCCCATGAGTCCGAACATAGGAGCTACTCTGGCTATAATATCCGTGATCTTGGTGATCTTCCTGTATCTCGCCTCTTCATCTGCGATCAGCTGGCGTGCAAGTGCTTCACGAGTATTATCCGAATAAGAGATCCTTCTCAGCAGATGAATCAGCGCTGCCTTCTGCCGTTTAAGTATTTCGGCATACTCAATAGACTTCATCATTTCCGATGAGCTTTTGTTCTGCAGTATATCGATCAGATCAGGTATACTTGTTTTCAGCTTTCTGTGGTCAGTGAAATACTCAGCAATAATTCCGCCAAGCATTACGATCGCAATTGCCATCAGTATGATCAGGATTATGATCGTCGGGATCTGCAAGGATTCACTTATCACCCTCAGCACATCTTTTACAGCTTCTGACATATGTAACTCCTTTAAAAATTCCTGCGATAACTTATAATTCTGGCTATTGCTCCCATGCCGCAAAGCGCGCCCGCTCCGGCTGCAGTTCCTGCGGCTGCCGCAGGGTCATACGTGCGCGCTGCATCAAGAGGCGTTGCATCATCTGCCATTTTGTTTCTGAATTCTTCAGTTCCGGAGGTCTCCTCTACTACCATATCCCCTATTACGATCTCATGGATGTTTAGAGAAACAGGCCTCGCTTTGGCATTTTCTTCTGCCTTATCTTCTTTCTTAACTTCTTTCTTGTCTTCTTTTTTGACTACGGTATCGTTGTTTGTCTTTTTGTTGTCGTCCTTTTGGGTCTTGGTGGTATTGGACTTCTTCGAAGGCTTGGTCTCCGTCTTTGTGTCTTTATCAGGTTCTTTCTCTTCCCCTGTTCCGTTCACTGTGATAGATGCTGTTGTCCCGTCAGGCGCTATAGCTGTAATAGTCACTGTCCCGTTTTTATGGACAGTTACCTCGCCTTTTTCGTTTACTTCCGCAATAGACGGATCGCTGCTGATCCATTCGAGATCTTCTGCGGTAAAAGCTCCTTCGAATGCATCTTCTACATCGAAGCTGACAGAGATCTTCTTCATGCTGCCGACTTTGATCTCAGGATCATCGAGATCAAGACTCATGCCGTATATCGGGGAACCCGCAAGAGTAATATCGATACCGTAGATGCTGTGGCAGGATTCCATGGATGAGATATCTCCCCCGCCATCGTTAGGATTTGTCATCTTCCCCTCGGTCAGATCTGACTGTCCCATACAGAATCTGTAGGTTTTCTTGGTGCTCATCGGAAGATCTTCAGCGAATATCCCCGGTTCTTTGCTCTCGCCGAACTCCAGAGCCAGAATAGCAGGAACGACCTCACGTCCTTCAGTCGCGCCTTCGAGAGGGGTCAAAGCATTCCCCTCTTCATTCCTCTCGTAACATGAGGACAGATTCGGATAGTAGTACTTTGTGGCCGTCAGATGCCCTCCGACCGTGAAGTTACGCGTGTATCCATCCGTTGTCCTGAATGTGACATTCTGAATAGAGCCGGGATCTATTCCGGCATTCTCAATTATTGTCATTACTTCAGGTCCGTATGCAGCCATAGACATAACTGTACCGACCCTTGTGATATTCGAGTAATAGTAAGTCGCCGCGCCCATCGACTCAAGCTCATCCCTTGTAAAACGTGCTTTCTCGCGGACCTTGTCTCCGATCTCACCATAGTACTGGACTCTGACTACAAGGACATCTCCCGCAGTTTCGGCAAAAGTGAGTACAGGAAGGAACCACAGCACCTGTGACAGCACAAGAAATGCTGCTGCAAGACATGCTAGTATTCCCGTTGATCTCTTTGTACTCTTATCCATTCGATCTCATCTGCAAGGTTTGATCAATAACCTAATTCTTCTCTTGTATATGCTCTGCCGTAAGCAAGTTCATAGAGCGCTCCGACATCTTTTTCCAGTTCTTCTTCACTGATCAGTTCAGGATACATGGCAGATATCATGTACTCGATCCCAAGAGCACTCAGCACTCCCGGGAACTCCCATGAGTCCTTCTCTGACGGGATAGTCAACACGTGTTTGTTCTTTACTGCCTTGAGTTCTGACCATGAAGGGTCATTATATATATCTTCTGCAGAATAGACTCTCCCTTCGCTGCCTGTAATGAAGATATAATCGGGATCCCAGCTGAAGATCTGTTCTGTTCCGGCATTAGGCCATAGTTCAGTTGCTTTCAGTTCTCCGGCGCAGTTGACCGCACCGGCTGTTTCAAGCATCCTGCCCTGCAGCATTGAGCCGTCAGCGACCTTCCCTATTGAAGACCCCATGACAATGGCAGTTTTCCTCTCACCTTCATCTATCTGAGAGGTCATCTCTTCTGACCTGCTGATGCTGTTCCTGTAATACTCTGCGATCTGCTGTGCCTTTTCTTCTGCTCCGCATACTTTGCCTAGCAGATCGACCGCAACGATCATATCTTCAGGAGTCTCGACATTTATACCGATCGACGGAATGCCTATCTTCTGAACAGCCTCCAGAGTCTCAGTGTCCGAGGCTTTATGGATGAACAGTTCAGGCTTAAGTTCTGCAAGGGCTTCTATATCCGCGACCCCCTTGCCGACATCAGTACAATCTTTTAATGATGGCTGTACTTCCTCAAGAAACGCTTCGGATTTGCCTATTCCGGTGATCCTGTCGCCAACTCCGAGATTGATCAGGAATCTTATGACGACCCTGTAGCAGAGAGCTATCGATTCAGGATCTCTGGTTACCGTGACTTCCCTTCCCGCCTGATCAATGACAGTGAGTTCTTCACCTGTCTCCGAAACTATCGTTCCGTAAGAATCCTGATCGGGCCCATTTCCGGGTGTACTGTCTTTGCTGCATCCTGCGAGCATAGCAGAAGACAGTATCAGGAACGAAATGAGGATGAGTGCTATAGACCTATTCCTGAATCTGCTCATAATCCCGGCACCAGACATGCTGTCCTCCCAAGCTCTTCTATGTATCTTATCTTTATATCCATTCCGTAGACGCTGCTTAGTCTTTCTTCAGTAAGGATCTCTTCACTTGTCCCCTGGATGACAGAGCCGTCCCTGCTGACGATCGCTGCCTTATCTCCGAGAAGAAGGGCATGATCCGGGTTGTGCGTAGTGATGACGACAGAATATCCTTCAGAAGCCATCTGTTTGATCCTGCGAAGCGTCCGGTGCTGATTGCCGTAATCAAGGTGAGCAGTCGGTTCGTCGAACAAAATAGCTTCGGGACTTTGTATGACTGCGCGGGCTATAAGAAGCTGCTGCCTCTCGCCTCCGCTGATATCCAGATATGATTTATCAGCAATTGCCCCAAGTCCCATATTCTCAAGAACTTCAAGGCAGCGCGCTTTCTCTTCTGCACCCGGTCTGCTGAATATCCCGGTATGCGGTGCTCTTCCCATGAGGACAAAATCAAGGACGCTGTAGTCGAAAGCCGGTATATGCTGCTGAGGAACAAAACCGGTGAGCTTTGCGATCTCTCTTTCGCTCATGCCGCTTATGTCCTTGCCGCAAAGCTTTATCGTTCCGGACAGAGGTTTGAGCAACCCCGCCATACATGACAAAAGTGTTGTTTTGCCTGCGCCATTCGGTCCGAGAATGCAGAGTATCTCTCCTTTTCGCAAAGTAAGAGAGGCTCCGGCGAGCACGTTGCGTTCGTAGCCGGGGTATCTGAATGTTATGTTGCTTACTTCATAAATCAAATTATCCATGCGGCTCTATCTCAAAATATGACGCTGACGGTACAGAAGCCATGCGAAGAACGGTGCTCCGATAAGGCCGGTCAGTATGCTCACCGGCATTTCCGCCGGTCCTGCGATCCTTGTCACTGTATCTACAAAAAGCATGAAAATACTGCCTATGATCATCGATGCCGGCAGCAATACTCTATTATCTGATCCTGCGATCATTCTTCCGAAATGAGGTATGACAAGACCGACCCATCCTATCGTTCCGGATATGCAGACAGCACCCGCTGTGAGCACTGTCGAACAGACGATACAGATCCCACGCATGACATTGACCCTTGCTCCGAGGCTTTTGGCTTCCTGTTCGCCAAGCGAAAGGATGTTGATCCACCACGACATAGCAAGAAGGACCACAGCGGCTATTATGCTCAGCGGAAGTATGCTGACTACAGCCTTGTTGTCTACGTAGGCAAAGCTTCCGAGCTGCCAGTAAGTTATAGCGGCAAGCTGTGTCTCTGGATCTGCGATATATTTGATGAATCCGAGTATAGATGACATCGCTCCGCCTACGATTATTCCCGCAAGCACGAGCATGATGCCGGAATCACTCCTGAGCATCCTCGGGATCAGCATAGTGACTGCCACTGCAATAATTCCGCCTGCAAATGCTGATACCTGGATCATCACAGACGGCATAGCCATCAGAATAGCAACTGCTGCTCCGACGCATGCTCCGCTCGAAACACCGAGAAAGTCAGGGGATACAAGCGGATTCCTGAATATTCCCTGATAGACTGCACCCGAAAGAGCAAGCGCAGCTCCGACAATGACTGCAGCCATGACTCGCGGAAGTCTTACTCCGATGAGCATGTTCTCGTCCATTCCGTCCCATGTCTGCTGCGTTCCTGCGATCTTCCCGCTAAGGATCCTGATGCATTCAGCCGGCGATATCTGATATTTGCCTATGCACAGGCATGCCATGATCAGAGCAAGCAAAACAACAAAGAGAACCGGTATCACCAGCCTCCCTGTATGTTTATTTGTAGTTCCGGTAATGCTTCTCTGCATCGCAGCTCCTGTCAAGATGATATCATCCATATTTTACCACAACAGCTCTCCCCTTGTATGGAGAGAGCTGCTGTTGGTTATGCAGATTTTAGTTATATTTACTTGACTTTGATAGTGACTGTGACAGTCTTGCTGCCTGCCAAATAGTTGTCATTACCAGCAGCTGTGACTTTGACCTTGATCTTGTAGGTTCCCTTCTTAAGTCCCTTCTTAACGGTGATCTTTCCGTTCTTGGCAACTGTTATCTTCTTGTTGCCCTTGGTCTTCTTGTAAGTCACAGTTCCCTGAGCCTTGCTCACCGTGAATGCTTTCTTGGCTGCATACTTCAGAGTCTTCTTCTTGATCGTCTTTTTCTTGATCTTGATCGTCTTGCCCTTAGCTGTCAGAGTGTTAGCTGATTTCTCTACAAGAGCTGCCTTAGCTGCAGCAAGTGCATCGTTTGCTGCCTTCATCTCTGACACTGTAGCGTCTGCCTTCTGCATCACAGCCTTTGCTGCTTCAAGAGCCTCTGCATAAGGCTTGTATGTATCAGCTGTGTACTTAGCAGCGGTATAACCTGCAGATGCGGCATCTACTACAGTATTAGCAAGTTCGCTGATTGCTGATACTAACTCAGCGGATCCGGTCGTTGCCTCCTGTGCTGCCTGCTCTGCAGCTGCCTGTGCTGCTTCTGCTTCGGCTTGTTTTGCTTCTGCTTCGGCCTGCGCCGCCTGTGCCTTGGCTGCAGCTTCCTCTGCTGCCGCCTGAGCTGCCTGTGCATTGGCTGCAGCTTCCTCTGCTGCCGCCTGAGCCGCCTGTGCTTCTGCGGCATTCTGATTTGCTGTCTCCGCGGCCGCCTGTGCCTCTGCAGCTGCCTGTTCTGCTTCGGCCTGCGCTGCGCGTGCCTCTGCAGCTGCCTGTTCAGCAGCTGCTGCCTGCTGCTGCGCTTCTTCTGCAGCTGCCCTAGCTTCAGCTGCTTCGAGTTTTGCTTCTGCTGCCTGGAGTTTCTCTTCAGTTCCTGCAGGCAGCTCTTCCTTTTGCTCATCGGTCAGAGCATCAAAGTCTGCTCTTGCTTTCTCGATCGCGTCTTTGTCATCGACAGTGACTGTCTGAGGGAGAGCACTGATCTCATCTGCTACTGCTGCAGGATCCACAGCAGGTTCGTCGCCGCTCTTCGCATTGACTACGATCCTGATAGCGTCTTTTGCCCACAGGCCCTTATTGCTTTCGCCCTCTTCGAACTGTCCGACTACGACCTTCTGGACTTTGGCAGTACCTTCGGTCCAGATGAACATAGCTTTGTTGCCGTCAAGGCTTGTTCCAAGTGCCTTTTCTGCTGTATATGTAATCTGCTTTCCATCCGCAGAGAAGATATCTACACTATCTATCTCTGCACCTTCTGCAAGTCCTACGACATTGAAGATGTTCTCCAGAGTTGCACCCTGAACTGCGATGTCTTCTTCTGTTCCTGCAGAATTCTTTGTATGGAATGTAGCATCCAGTTTATTGATGCCTTCCCAGTTCTTGATGCCCTTGATCGAGAAATATCCGTCTCTTGCAAGTGCATCTCCGGTGATCGTCAGTGCTGCATCTTCAGCGGTTGCATCTCCGGTAGGCTCTGTTCCTGGTTCATCTCCGCCGCCCTGTGGCTCCTCACCGAGTACCATCAGACCGCCTGCAGCTCCGACATAAACAGTTCCGTCATTCCAGAAATCTATGCTGTAGACATTGTTCATGTTTGCCGCGCTCCATGAACCGGTCTCCTTAGCGTACTGTACAGAAACATCCATCTTGCCCTCAGCATTGATCTTCGGATTGTCTACTTTGAGCACGCCATCTGCAGATGTTCCGAACCAGAGCGATCCGTCCTTGTCGACTGCAACTACTCTGACTTCGGTCGTTGTGCTTCCGTTCAGATAATCGCCGAAGACTTCTTTACCGGTATAAGTGTTATCCGGTGCTGACGACCCGGACTTGATCTTGAATATCGTACCTCCCTCATTCTCTTCAAGGTTAGTACCTGCAGCAACTGCCCATACGGTTCCTTTCTTATCGATAGCGATACTGCGTATCCATGCCTGAGCAAGTTTGCTCGTCGTATTGTCAGTCGTATTGTCAGAAGTCATTTCTCCGACGAGTGTCGTCTTCTTGCTGACATTGCCGTCCTTATCGATATAGCAGAATCCGCCTGTATAAGGATCTGCTTCTGTACCTGCTCCGTCCGGATAGAATCCGAGCCATGCTCCGCCCTGGCCATCAAGTGTTATGGTATTGATCGATGTAGCAGGGAAGTCTTTGTCTGTCTTATTATAGGTCGTCCATGTACCGGCTGCAGGATCATAGATCGTAAGTCCACCGAATGATCCGAACCATACCTTGCCGTCAGTATCGACTTTGATAGCCTGTACGTAGTTGTGCGGAATCGTTCCCGGATTTGCTTCAACAGTGTACTGGGTGATCTCTCCATCCTTGATATACATAACACCCTGATTGTTGTCCGGTTCAGTATAACTTGCATTCTGGCTGACCCAGATACCACCTTCAGCATCTGCTGCAACAGCAGAAGTGAAATTAGTCTTGAGTGCAGGATCGCTCTTGGTATTCAGAACGGTGAACTCCTTATCTCCGGCTTTCTTGATATTGAGACCACTTCCGTATGTTCCGACAAGGAGAGTGCCGTCTTTGTCCATCCAAGTGGACCGAACAGCGTTGACAGGGTATTCTTTGAATACTGTCATATCAGGCAGTTCAACAGTGATCGCAATAATATTATTGCATTCATCAAGCCATTCTGTCTGATTATCCAGTCCGTTCGCTTCGCAGTAATTGCGGTACATCCTGAGGTTTGTGTGGACATCTGTGTTCTTGACGATATCATCGATATCCTTCCACTCATTCGCCTCTGCGTTCCATTCCTGATATGCTAGGAAGTATTTCTGATCTGCAGCCTGCTTGAACGAAATATTGTTGTATGAAGCACCCTTACCTGAGGTTTCGAATCCGTCAGGAGTATGCAGCGTGATAACAGCATCATCCATGCTCACGCCGTAATTCGCCAGCAGATTCTTAAGCAGAATGCCCTTTACCTTCTTGGAGGTCCCTTTGGTAATATATGTGCCTTCGGCCTTTCCTACGACATCACCTGCGCTGTTCTTTGTGTTAGCGATATCTTCTATCGAAAGGCCGATATCACCGGAGCCGAGTCCTTTGATAGTGAATGCAGCAGGTTCTTCAGGATCGGAACTGCCGCCCTCGCCGACGGTGATCTTTATGCTTGATACACAAGAGAGCGATGCACCCTGATTCTTATGGGTGACCAATCTTATCGGTCCACCGTTGTTTCCGACAGTAGCATCATAACCTTCACCGTCAGGGAACTGCGTCGGCTGTTTTGGATTTCCTGTAGTCAATGGAAGTCCGTCTATAGCATAAGCGAGGAGTATCGGTTTGTACTCTGTTCCATCCTTGATACCGTTCTGCAGTTCTTCAAGAGCAAAGATCGAGCGGAGATCTTTGGTATATCCATCGTTCGCTCTTACATCAATTGTAACAGGATTTTCTATGCCTTTGATACCCTTGCACTCCTGCTGTATGAATCCCCAGAAATCAATGCCTTCCCATGTATTGATCTGAGTGGTCTGTGCAGAAATACGTTCTACTAATGATGTATTAGCTTCGATTTCTTCCACAGTGTAATCTTTGCTGAACAGTTCTGTGCCTTGTTTGTCTACGACCTGAACTGCAACTTTTTCAGAAAGATATTGCTTGAAAGTATCATTTACGCTATGGTTCCAGCTCACCATATCAGATCCTGTAACTTCGATGGAGCTGACGAACTTCAGATTGTTTCCGCTGTTGACATCTTCAGCATCCTTCTGACCGACCACAAGCCTTACAGGTCCTCCGGAATTGCTGTAATTACTATCATATCCGGCACTTGACTTGCTTTCTACCAGAGGTTTTCCATCCTCCATATCCTCGCCGCCTGCAATACCTTTGCCGTAAGCAAGGAGTACCGGCAGTCCTGTCTGTCCTGTGACAGTGTTAGTGTATGTATTTCTTATCTCCGAAAGTGAGAATTCCTTTGATTTGCCGTCTGTCGTAGTAATTATTACCTTGTCAGCATTAGTCTTGAGTCCTACTGCGGTAGAGGTAAGCAGTGCATACAAATTGATACCGCGGTATCTTAACTGCGAGGTAGCTCCTTCGCTGTCAAGGATGCTGTAATCACCGGTAAATGCAATAGTCTGCTTGCCTTCAAGCTGAGAAACAGTAAAGTCCTTAGGTTCTGTCAGCCTTGTACCCTCACCTGAGATTGTGACCTTATTGTCCTTGTAAGAATCATACGGCGCCTCGATATGTGCGTATTTGTCAGCTGCCAGGTTGACCGTAATCGAGTTGATGCCGGTGATAGTCTTTTCTGACATCTCTGCATTTCCGTCGATCGTCGGGAAAATCAGCTGCAGCGGACCGCCGTTGTTTTTAACAGTGATTGTGTTCTGATACTCTGTGCCCTCTGCAAGCGTAACTTCACTTTCATAACCGTCTTCTGCATTTTTGGTAGCTACGAGCGGTGCTCCGTTCTTAGCATATGCTATGACAGGATATAGTCCGCCTATTCCTGTTGCAGCATTACTTCCTTTTGCCTTCAGTACGTCCTCCAGATTCATCGTTATCTGGTCCGTACCGTTGCTGAAAGTAATCGTGCCTTTGTATCCCGGGATCTCAACAATATCTGTCAGGAAGAAAGCGAGATTCATGCCCTCATAGAGATCACTGAATACCTTTCCGTTTTTAGTCTGGCCATAATAGTTCTTGACCTTTGCAACACTCAACTGGACACGTGTCAGATCCTCATAGATACTTTTCTCAATGTCCCCGATCGTATAGGTGACCTTATCAATTGCCGAAGCATCTTCACTCTGGCCGTTAAGGATCTGAATACTGAGCTCTGTATTTGCCAGATTCTTGTAGACATCCTTACTGTGGTATTTATGAGTGCTGTAATGATATGTGTTATCTCCTACAACAACCTTGTCGAGATATTTTGCCTGGTTGGATCCGTTAGCGTGATTGTATTTCAGTTTTCCGGAAATAATACGGAGCGGACCTCCATCATTCTGAAGGCCTGAGAGATATCCTTCTTGCGAGCTCTTCTCCACATACGGATAACCGTTAACACCATATGCGACGAGAACCGGATATCCTGTTCTGAGCTTGTCCCCGGTGTCCACGTTATCTCCTTCACGGATATTTTCATTGCCCTCATATGTTCCGTCATTCTGATCCAGCGGGTTCTTCTCATAGAATCCGAAGCTGTCAGGGTCGGCAACCTGCTTGACTGTGAATTTATCGGTAGAAGCATAGCCATCAGTTGCTGTGGAGCTGACGATCGTCTTATCATCATCGGCCAAAGCCGGATCAAGACCTGATTTCAGAAGCAATTTCCACAGTTGTACGCCTTCGTATTCATTTACATACCAATAGTTGGAATTAGCAAGACTATACTCATCCCGGTATCCCATGCCATTATTATCCGGAGCGCCGCCTTCACCGTATTCAACCATATTTTCGAGTTCGTCAACAGTATAGTTGACTTCCCGTCCGATTTTTTCACCTGTCACGGTCAGAAGATAATTGGAGATTTCCGGTGACTTATACGGAGCTTTGTCATGCTTGTATCCCGGGGTATCAGCCTCAGCGACATAAATATATGCCATATTGCCGAAAGTATTGTACTTGTCGTTGGTATCCCCCGTTATGGATTCTTTATTGTAAACGAGCTTGATGCAGCCATCTTCATTCCCGAGCTGCGGATCTGCCCCTGCACCATTGTTGAATACAAACGGGCGTATATTGGTTCCGTCTGTCAGAGATGTTCCATACGCTACTAAGATCGGAGTCCCGCTGTTGTGAGCTTCCTCGACCTGATCCATTGTGAATTCAGCAATAGTTTTGCGGTTTCTGTTTTTGATCAGCACCTTCTGAGCTTTGTCTGTCAGCTTGATACCATTATCACCGCTTGTCATGTTATTAAGTATGAAGTGCAGATCAATACCCTCGTAGGTCCTCGCTATATCACTGCCGTCACGCTTATCAGTATAATCAGCTCTCTTTATTCCGGCATCTCTGCCTTCGAGATCACGAACAGATACAGGAACACTTGACTTCACGCCGGGTCCTTCTACTGTCAGTGTAGCACCGGTAATCGAATCGATATTATACGGCGAATCTCCACCTTGTCCTCCATTGGTGATATGCTTGTACGGACTGTTGGAATAATCTTCACCGGAAGCCGCGGTCACTGTGATATTGTCTACCATCTTTGCAGGCTTTCCGTTTTCATCAGCGCCATACAGGCGGAAGAATCCGTATATTGACGGATCATTTTTTGCGGTGTCATAGACACCTGCGAATTCTGAGGCACTGCTTCCTGCCTCGTAAGCAAGCATATAGTCATTATCTATAAGCTGCTTCACAGTATATCCGCTTGCTTTTACCGGATAATCATCGGCTGATGAGAATGTCACAACATCAGTATCGTTATATCCATCCAGGAGGACCGACATCGGCACTCCGCGGACAAAATCCGTGATTTCCACATTTTTGGAATTCAGATATGTATAACTTGCATCAGCAAACGGCATCATAAGAACGTCAGCACGAGTGTAGGTATTACTGCCTACTGTAAGTGCCGTCTCGCTTACAGCAGCGCCTTCCTGGATCTTATTGACTTGGGCATCTACGCTATTACCATTGAACAGAGACTGGTTCATGTCTGCAGCACCACCGCCTTCTGCATCAAGTTGGCCGCAGTACAGTCTGAGAAATCCGAGAGCCTCAGGCTTGCCCGGTGGAAGTTTTTCCGGAGTCGAACCATCTGTGAGCCCGGTATTGACATCTGCCCATCCTATTACTGCAGGAACCTGTTCACCCTTTTCTTTCGTACTGAGATCATAGAAATATCTTGGGTTTTCCAGTCCTACGGTCTTCGTCCTTCCGTTTACATATTGTGCGTCATGAAGGAACTGAACATAATAGCCATCAGTCGCATACACAAAGACATCGTCATCTACAGCGCTTTCCTCTTTTCCGAGGAGAGCTGCTAATTTGACTCCGTCTACCAGAAAATAGTTCTCTGCAAATGGATCCTTAGATTTCTTTGCTGAGTACTTCTGGCTGTAAACAACATAGTCATCACCAAATTCTTTTAATTCATCCAGAGTATAGGATCTTTCGCGGGAAACGTTTTCAGCGCTATATACGCCCCCGTTGCCAAGAACACCCTGACCTGTAACTACGAGTACCGGAGTCTGTGTCTCCGATCCTGCTCCGTCCTCCGCATAGGCTGTCATGCCAAGCGTTGGAGTCATTGTGAAGATCATCGCAACTGCTATCAAAGCGACCAGAAGTCTCGAAGCTGCGGTCTTCCATTTCAATCCGGCTTGCATACTTTCCTCCTTTTATCAATAACAATACCCACACTGATTGGTGTAATGAATAACAAATCATTTATTTGGCTTTTGCAGCTTTTACTGCTGAATAGCTTCCGTAGACTTTCTTTCCGCTTACGGTTCTGTATGCTCTGACTTTGAAATAATATTTCTTGCCTTTCTTGAGTTTTTTATTTACGAACTTTACAGTCTTTCCGCTCTTGATTGTCTTCACAGCCTTGAATCCGGATGACTTTTTGGTTGATCTGTAGATCACGTATCCGCTTGCACCAGAAACCTTACTCCACTTAACGGTCACCTGCTTCTTCCTGGCAGTCAGTTTGACGGTAGGTTTTGTCAATGCCGGTCTGGCGCTTACTTTCAGCGAGCAAGGACTTTCCCAAGAAGTCCCGTACTGATCTACGATAGACGTGATTTGATAGGTATATGCAGTTCCGGTATTCAGGTTTGTATCTGTCAAGGACAGGACCCCTGGCCCGACTTCTTTATAGAAAACAGGAGTGCCCGAACCCAAAGCTCTGTAGATTCTATATCCGCTCGCATCACTTGTGCCGTTCCATGTGACTTTAGCTGAATGATAGGATGCAGGAACAGCTTTCACGCCCACAGGGGCATCCGGCAATACTTTGAACTCAAATACTTGGACATCACCATCCTGTTTGCCATACCCCTTGACTTTCACACTCAGATGGAAAATGCCGTATTTGTCCGGAAGAACAGGGATCGTGTCAATTCCCTGATTGGCACCGCTATTGTACATCACACTGCCATAGTCAGGTGCCGCACTTTCGTCCCATGTGTAATAGATATACTCCTGACTGCTCAGGTTTCCTTTCAGAATGATTTCGCTTCCCTTACCGCAGACCGATCCGCTTGCAGGAACAGACTCGACAGTTCCGCATACAGGTGCAGGTAAGGTGCTTATATTGATATACTTAAGATAGTGAACGAAAGCAGGCCGGTTCTCTTCATTCGGTGCGACCTGACCGATGTAAAGTGTCGGATCTTCATTGCTCGGTCCTATCGACAGCACCGCTTCGATCCCTGTTGCACCATCATACGACTCTGCCGGTATGATCCCCTTAATCGGATCCACAAGATTACCTTGCGGATAGCAATATCTTTTCTCTCCGAAAAGCTGAGCTCCGGTAAGGCTTACCTTATAAACTCCATCTGAGAAAGTGACAGTACCTGTGTCAGTCACATCATTTATCACACCTGCCTCTTCGAGGAGCTTACGTATCGTCGGCCCTTTGACCGTGAACTTTCTGTAAGTCGGGAATGTGTTCCATCCCGAGAAAACATATGACAGATCTCCCTCTTCTGCTGCTATCTGCTGCAGTTCTTCCATGCTGAATGATCTGACAGTCTCTCCTTTCAGCTGAACCGTGATCCCGGCGTCTTCCGCAAAGACAAAACTCCGGGAAAATAAAAGAACAGCGGTAAACAAGGCCAAAATCAGCATGGTCCTGATTACCGCTGTAATATTGCTTTTCAGACTAATTCCACGATTATACATATATCCTCCCCCGCATAATCACAGTCTGTCTTTCAGAAGTTCATACAGTTCATCACGGTTCTCGATCGTGATGTAGTAAACATCCGCATTCGGATGACTGAGGATCTTGTTGAGAAAATCTATATCGTGTCCGGACTTTGCAGTCGCTAGTACGGGAATGTCTCCATCCAGAAGTTCCAGTACCCTGCTGCAGAATCTCTCTGCATCCTGTTCCATGAATCCGAGTTCATCCATTACTATGATCCCGTCATCTGCTGCTTCAAGACATCTGACACCGTAATTGTCAAATGCTTCAGGATATGCAATGCGCTGTATTCCGTTGCCGTCACCGATATGATTCTCTTCTGTCTCGGTTCTTGTCAGAGCACCGGCAGGATGGATGAAAAAAGACCTGCAGCCTTTCTTCATGCTTTTCCCGGCTGCTGTCCGGAATCCGTATAACGGCCTGCTTTGCCCCTCAAGCAGTCTGTTGACAAGAGTCGTCTTGCCTACATGCCGTTTCCCTGCAATAATGATATGTCTCGCCATTATTACCCTCTCTGATCCACTCCTGCAATTTGAAAAATTATATCATAAATAGAGGAAATGATTATCATCATACGCAATATAGCATATTCCAAAAATTCATAAAGAAATGGGCAATGCAGATACTTTTGCCGCATTGCCCGTTACCGATTATTTCATTTTGAATTACAGCCTGTTCCCGCAGGTATCAGCCCCCTGAGACAAGTGAAAAGAAGCCCACGACGTCTCCGTCTCTGAGTTCTCTGCCAAGCCTTGCATGCTCCCCGTTTACGCTCACAAGAAGCAACTTTGCCTTCACCGGGCTGCATTTTATCAATCTAAGCACATCGCCTACATTGCTGCCTTCAGGCAATTCGACCCATGACCTTTCATCAAGAGCACTTCTGTCACAGCCTCGAGGCGGGAAAACTTTGACTCTCATGAGGCCTCTATTCTCCATCAAATACTGCTGTCATGTTGATGCATTCCATAGGGCAGCTCTTCGCACACATGCTGCACCCTATGCATCTGTCATTCACCAGTTCCGGGAAAAAATTCCTGTATCTGCCGCTCTTGCCCGGCCGTGTCAGATCAAGTGCGCCGACAGGACAAGCCTGCACGCAGATGCTGCAGCTGACACAGTTCCTGTAGCTAAAATGGGGTTCTTTCTTTGCTGCCATGTCACATCTCCATCAATCTGTTTATTCCAAGCATTTCTACCGTCTCCGGCAGAGGGTGTCCGGTCTTTTCATCCCAGCCGAATGCTTTCCAGTGCGCAGCCACTTGTTCATCATTTTTGAGCGTTACACCTTTGAGCGGACCCGTCTTAAGAGGCGGCATGCCCTGCATACGCTTTGGAAGTTTGACCTTTGAAGGCTCGTATCCGTGTTTGACATTGAACATCTGCCTTATTGTCTGGATCCTTGCCCCGATTTCCATATAATGATCTCCATCGTAATTCCATCCCGCTGCAGCGTTGATGTACTCGATGGCTTTGTACATATGAACACCCATCATCTCGGCATAATAGCATCCGCCTATACCATCGAAAAGCATCGAATAGCAGGCGTTTGCTTTGGAGATAAGTGCGATATTCTCAGTCGGTTCGAGATCCTCCGATTTTGGATGGAGAGTCGCAGGCGGTGCCCAGCTGCAGATATCGCAAAGTGACATCGCACCGTACTGGATCGACATGCCGATAGTATGTTTGCCCGGTGCAGGTTCCGCGACCATATGAATGCCGAGCTGCGGGTCATTACGCGTATCATGCATTCCCGGTTCCTGCCCTCCGACATGCATGGCATATTCCTTGCCGCCATACTTTTCGGCTGCACGTTTGACCCCATCTGCCAGATCATTACCAAATCCTTCTCTGCTGATCATTTTGCGGAGAAGTTCTATTTCAGCTTCGTAATTGCCCCATTTGAGTTCGAGTCCGTCAGTCTGTTCTTTGGTGATGATTCCGTTCTCGTAGCACTCGATCGCCCAGGCAACAGTATTCCCCGCCGAAATCGAATCCATACCAGCTCTGTTGAGCAGTTCATTCATATACAGGACGGATCTGAGGTCTCTGTTGACGCACAGTGGCCCGAAAGCCTGAAGTGTCTCATATTCCGGTTTATGTGTCTCGTAGTACTCACTGTAGTCGATTCCGCTGATGTCCAGCCTGCCTCCGCAGCCCAGAGGACAGGAATAGCAATGATACTTCGCCTCTTCTATTTTATTGATCTTTTCAGGATTATAATCCATAGCCAAACGCATTCCGTGTACTTCATTTGGCCCGGCAGACCAGTTTTTGAGAGGTCCGTCACCACTTGTGACAGCCAGCGGAGTATTCGAAGGCGTACCCCATTCCCGGAACAGATATGCGGTCATGGATCCATCCATCGGAAGAGCAAGAGGGCTCTTTCCCATACCTACTCCCATCAATCCGATGCCGCCTCCGAGGCCTTTAGGAATCCACATCTTGTTGATCTTGCGGCCAAGTTCCTTTGAAAGCGCCTTCACTGCGTCAGGATCCGCGCATGGCATAGGCTTGCTGCCCGCAAGAACAACAGCCTTAAGTTTCTTGCTCCCCATCACTGCCCCAACGCCGCTTCTTGCTGCTATCCTGCCACCTTCATTACAAATACCGGATATCAGGGACAGGTTTTCGCCTGCCTGGCCAATCACTGCGATACAAGGTTTCTTGCCGCGTGAATTGTCTTCCCGGAGCCTGTTTTCGGACTCGACAGCATCGAGGCCCCAGTATCCGGAAGCATCGCGGATCTCAGCGCCTTTGTTGTCGCAGTAGAGATACACCGGTTTCTCCGATATGCCTGAAAAGAATATAGCATCATAGCCGCACTGCTTGATCGCAGACGAAAAGACTCCACCGCAGTTGGCATCTCCCCATCCGCCGGTCAGCGGACTTTTGCATACAACAGTCCATCTGCCGGTCATGAAAGCGCCCGTCCCTGTAAGCGCACCGGAACAGAAGCCCAAAATATTCTCAGGTCCGAGAGGATCAGCTCCGGCAGGTATATTCTTGTACAGATACCATGCTCCGAGACCTTTTCCGGAGAGAACAGCTTCATATATCTCATCAGGTATCTTCTCGACTGAAGTAGTTCCAGCAGTCAGATCCACCTTGAGGATTTTTCCAGTACATGATTTCATAACTAAAACCTTTCGCGTATATTATTTATTCCGGATCACAGTATTCGCCGTATTCGCATCCTATGCCTTCAGCATATACTTCATCGATCAGCTTCTCCTTACGTCCGAATAACGAACGCTCGTACAGTTTGAGAGTACCGGTTCCGTTGCCTCCGTTCCATAGTCTGTTGTGCTTCTTGTATCCGGTCGGCGCTTCATACTTGATATTCAGCATATCTTTTTTATAGCAGCGGATCTGTGTGTCCAGTTTGGCGTTCCTTGTCGTCTGCAGTACATGCCAGTGGATCTCATCATCGGTCTCCCAGCAATCGAACTTAGTGCGCGACAGCGTCCAGAACTTCGAGAAGTTAAACTCATAGTCCTTGCCTTCGTAGTAGAATTCTCCGAGCAGCTTTCTGTTGAGTGCATAGAAGAATACCTTAGGTCTTCCCCCGCCGATATTGAACACGCTGTTCTCAAGCTTCTTGCCCGTGATCATGCTCTTGAGATTGTTAGAAGACAGCCATACCCAAGGGCTGGTAAAGTCTCCGCCCCAGTTCTTATCTGAATAGCCGTTACATGTCTCAGGCCTCAGAATGTATTTTACACCGTTAAGTATGATCTCGCCAGTGAATGCGGACTTCATGCCCTCAGCGTGCCAGAACATTTCAAATGCGTTGATGGCTCTGAAGAATTTGCTTGCGCCATATCCTACATGGAAAGCGATCTCCTTGCGGATATCGAATTTCCAGCTCATCGAACCGGCATCACTCATCCACTCAGGATGTGCAGCGGCTTCCTCAGGAGTAACTGTAACGGATCCTTCCGTATGTACTTCGCTGCATCTGCAATCGCCTGCGGTGATGCTATAAGGAGCATTTGCGTGGATGTTGACATCTTTCAGGGAGAAAAATCTGTGAAGCTGTCCGTGCTCTTCTCCCCAGAATCCGACATTGACCATAAGGTACGATGGAAGTACGCCTGCTTTCTGTTTTTCAGGATCATTCCAGACGATAACAGGCTCATCCTGTGCCCAGGCAGGGTTGCAGGTGAAAAATTCAACGTAGAAAGGCTTGAGTTCGCCTGTCTCGGCGTTCTCTGCAGTCATTGAATGCCACCACCAGTCATAACCTTTTCTGGCAAGCGGCCCTCTCAGCATCCATTGATCTCTTGTAATATCATGAATATTAGCCATCTTGGTCTCCTTTCACAGTTTATCAGCCAGTTTGTTTTCAAGTTCTGCTTTCTTCCTGAGGAATTTCTTGAGTCTGTTTTTCTCAATGCTCCAGTACGCGCTTCTGACCTGCGGTACTATCGTCATCAGCAACTTTGACGGCTTCCAGATACGGCATGGATAGACATGCTTCTTAGCACTCTCGATTCCGCTGATCATCCGCTCAGCTACTACCTCGGCTTTCTGTACAGGGAAAGGACGGCCGACATCGATTCCATTTCCTCCGACATTGAAAAAGTTTGTCGCAGTTGATACAGGATAAACAGCAGTCACCTTGATGTTCTCAGGCGCCTCAAGTCTAATTTCTTCCTGGAACCCTTTCATAGCAAACTTCGTCGCGGTGTAAAGAGCGTATCCCGGTATCGCCATCTCGCCCATTGCTGAGATCGTGAACACGATATGACCTTCCCTGCCGTCAAGATGCTCAAGATATTTAGTATATGTATAAATTGGCGATATTGTATTAAGATTGAATATGTTCTGGATGCGTTCCCAGTCAACATAATCGAACTTCTCATAGTAAGGAGCACCGGCATTAGCGATCACGAGATCGATCTTGTCAAAAAGCGATTCCGCCTTCTCGAACAATTTGTCGACTCCTTCTTTTGTGCTGACATCGCAGTTGAAAAGCGTAACATTGTTCCCATAGCCTTCCAGTTTTTCGATCGTTCTGCTGGTCGCAAGGATTTTGTTATCTTTTGAGATTTCTGACAGCTTGTCGAGAACTTCCCTGCCTATACCGCTCGATGCTCCGGTAATAAGTATGTTCCTGCCTTTGATTTCAGCCAGCTCTTTCTTGTATACGAGTTCTGTTAACTTGTTCAGGCCGCCCATACCAGCTGTCTCCCTTGTTACAGCCACAGTATCTTCGCGGCCTATCTTCATTACTGTGTCATATGCACTGTGGCAGGCATGAGCGATAGTACCACTCTTAACAGCATCACCAGTGCGATAAACGTTTTTGACCCCCAGCTCTAAAAGCTTATCCGCCAGAGCAGTCTCAGGTCTAACACCCATAGCGAGAACTACGCGGTCGGCTTTGATCTTCTCCTGCTTCCCGCTTTGAACGTTCTCTACAATCACTCCGTCATCCTCGATAGAGCAAAGCTTAGTACCGATCATGAATCGGGTACCGTATGGCCTGATTCTTTCCATCTCATCGTCTACAAGCTGGAACCATGCTCCCGGGGCGATCTCATCCGCCATCTCGATCACTGTGACTCTGTTGCCGTGTTCATTAAGATATTCAGTTGTTTCAAGCCCCGTCATTCCGGAACCGATAACTGCTACGTCGGAATTCACGATAGATGCTTTTCCGAGAAGCAGATCCGGAGCTGCAAGAACATTGTTCCCTCTGATACCCGGGATCGATCCGGGTCTCAGAGGATTGCCTCCGGTCGAAATGATCACTGCATAAGGCTTCTTGTCCATGATCTCAGGTGCTGTCAGCTCTGTCCCGAGATGGACCCTGACGCCTTGTTTCCTGCAGGCAGTCAGCAGGTCTTCTATCGCCCAGTACAGGCGCTCTTTATGGCTTCCCGATGCCGCCGCGATCACCTGACCGCCGGCTTTTGTATTTTTTTCATATAAATCAACGTCAAATCCCCTCATTGCCATGGTATTTGCTGCAGTAAGGCCTGAAGGTCCCGCGCCGATGACTATCACTTTTCGCCCGCGTCCGTCGCGAGGCATATTGAAATAAAATCTTTCATTCGCGATGCTCATATTAAGAGCACATTCGCCCGGCTTTCCTTCACCCGCGTTTGTCATGAATGAGCGGATACAATTCAGGCAGCCGATACATCTGCGAATATCCTCCGGGTGTCCTGCCTCTGCCTTCTCAGGCCAGTGAGGGTCACAAATAAATGCCCGTGCTGATGCTACGAAGTCCTGATATCCTTCCTCAAGCTGCTTCTCTGCCTGTTCCGGCGTGCGGATCACATTTGCTGCAATTACAGGGATATTCACAGTTTCCTTGATAGCTTTTGCAAGATACTTTCGCCAACCCGGCTCATAGGTCGTCGGCTCAAGCCAGCAATTATAAACATCGTAGCATGCGCTTGATACATTGATCGCATCAACGCCCAGTTCCTCAAGCCGCTTTGCGATTCTTTTGCCTGTCTCGAGATCATACCCGACTCCCGGCTGTCCGATCCTGTCATACATCTCATCGACTGTAAGCCTTACAATAAGCGGGTAATCTTTGCCGCAGCGCTCCTTGATACCAAGCACGATCTCTTCAAGGAATCTCATACGGTTCTCGAAGTTCCCGCCATATTCGTCTGTCCGGAGATTGGTCTTCGGCGAGAGGAACTGCTGTATAAGGTAACCGTGCGCGCCATGAAGTTCGACTGCATCAACGCCGGCTTTCTTGCATCTCTCCGCAGCATCGATAAAGTCATTCTGAAGCTTTTTGATCTCTTTCCTGCTCATCCCGTGCAGTCGGGCAGCACCATGCGGTGACAGTTCGCAGTCAGACGGGGCCTGGACCGAGAAACATATGCCTTTTTCTTCCATGCCTAGGAGCATCGGGGTGCATTTGTACACAAGATCCATTACTTTCGGTACCCGTTCCGCCAGTGGTATTACGGCAGGAAGCGAATTGATAGAACTGGCGAGTCCCTGCCGTCCGGCATGATGCAGCTGTATCGCCAGTTTTGCGCCATGACTGTGTATCTTCCTCACCATCTCGCGCATCGGCTCGATATGATAGTCATGGCTCATGGCAAGCTGCGTATAAGTTGCCGCTCCTGCCATGTCATTTACTCTGCAGATTCCCGGAATGATCAGGCCGACTCCCCCTTTAGCCCTCTCCTCGTAATAATCTGAAAGCCGCGGTGTTACTTTGCCGCTTGGCTCTCCGAGACTGAATTCTGCAGCTGTCATTACTATTCTGTTTTTCACTCTCAAAGTCCCAATATTCATAGGTGAAAACAACATGCTAAACATAGTTCCTCCTTATGAAATTGTCGGGATATACACGCGCGTGGCGTGGTTTATTATTATTATTTTAACAGAATGTATATGATATTGTATTGGATATTACGCCCAAAAATTGCTATATCCCAAATTCGAACATAAAAAACAGCCGGGAGACACTCCGGCTGTTTGGCGTATTTAACTTATACGCGGGTGGGGACGGGTGAGATTACTTAATAGCGTTAAGCTTTCTCTCGAATCTGCCGACTTTGCGGGATACAGTATTCTTGTGATATGTTCCCTTAGCTGCTGCCTGCATGAGCTTCTTCTCAGCATGCTTGAAAGCCTTTTCAGCTTCTTCAACATTGCCAGCCTCTACAGCTGCGAGGAATGCCTTCTCAGCATCCTTAACGTGATTTCTTACTCTGATGTTGCGAGCAGTCTTCTTGTCGATAACTTTGATTCTTTTCTTTGCGGATTTAATATTTGCCATTAATTTACCCCACTTTCATTTTTAATGAATTAATTCGCAACCGCTATTATATGTTATACTGTCTGCCTTTACAAGGGGAAAACGGCAATTTTTTAAACTTTTTTATTTGCCGTATTTCTCGATCAGTCTCTTGAATCCCGGCAGAGAGTTCTTGATCATTTCATTGGATACGCAGTATGCGAGTCTGAGGTATCCAGGGCAATGGAAGCCTGTTCCAGGAACGATCAGGATGTTCTCTTCGAGCTTTGCAGCTTCGGAGAATGCCATATCGTCTCCGTTAGGAGCCTTCATGAACAGATAGAATGCTCCATCCGGCTTAGCGCACTCATAACCCATCTCAACGAGGCCGTTGTAGAGGTCATTTCTATTCTCGTCATAAGCTACGAGGTCAGGTGCACATCCAACGCATTCCTGAACGACTCTCTGGATAAGGGTCGGAGGACATACAGAACCGATTTCTCTTGCAGCACCGGCGATAGCAGCATAAACAGCTTTGCCGTCTTCGCATTTTGCAGGTACGTATACGTAGCCGATACGTTCACCAGGGAGTGAAAGGCTCTTGGACCAGGAGTAGCATACGATAGTGTTATCATATACTTCAGGAATGAATGTTACCTTGGCATCGCCGTATACGAGTTCTCTGTAAGGCTCGTCAGCGATGATATAGATAGGATGTCCATATTCTTTTTCTTTCTTCTTGAGGAATGCACCGATCTTCTCGAGAGTTTCTTTGGTATATACTACGCCGGACGGGTTGTTAGGCGAGTTGATAACAACAGCAACAGAGTTCTCGTCTACAGTTGCTTCAAGAGCTTCGAGATTGATCTGGAAATCAGGGACATCAGCCTCAACGACTTTGACCTTGCCGCCGCCAGCTGTGAAGAATACGTTATATTCTGGAAAATAAGGAGCAATTACAACAAAATTGTCTTCAGGCTTGCATGTAAGAGCACATGCAACAGATACAAGAGCAGGTGCGCATCCGCATGTCATGAAGAGCTCACTTGCCTGTGCGTTTGTATCAAATCTCTCTCTGAGATTAGCTGCGATAGCTTCTCTTGCGCCTTCAAAGCCAGGAGCCATTGAGTAGCCGTGCAGAAGAATCGAACTTTCTTCGTTTACTAACTTTTTGATTGTTTCATTTACTTTAGCCGGAGCAGGTATGCTCGGATTTCCAAGTGAGTAGTCATAAACTTTGTCTTTTCCGAGTTTCTTTGCCTGCTCCAGTCCGTAGGCGAACAGCTCACGAATGATGCTAGGCGCAGTGCCATAGCCGTAGTACTTTTCATTAACCATAGTAGTATCTCCTTTATATTTCATCAAATGAATAACACAAGTACTCTCGTACTGATATGTCTGTTAACATTATAACATTATCTGACTGTATTGGATTGTATTTATTTGCAACAATAATTGTATTAAGTGTGTTACAATTTGTTATAAGCAGATATTTCTATAATTATTCTTCGGAGGGCGAACAACATGTTGATGGGACACGAAAAAATTGAGATTCTTCACCTTCCTACTCCACTTGAACATCTAAAAAATGTAAGTGCTGATCTCGGGGTAGATGTTTATTGCAAAAGAGACGACCTGACCAATCTGGCTACAGGTGGAAACAAGCTCCGCAAGCTCGAATATTTCCTTAAAGATGCGCTGGATCAGGGTGCAACAATGCTTATAACTGAGGGTGGCGCACAGACCAATCACGGCAGACTCACTGCTGCTGTTGCTACAAAATACGGTCTTAAATGTGCGATAGTTACTGCAGATGAATATCCCGGAGAAATCAGCGCAAACCTTCTTCTTGACGGAATGCTCGGATGTCCTGTCTATTTTGTAAAAGACATGGAGACCGGACGTCAGGCAGTTATCGACAAGTATACAAATGAAGGAGAAAAGGTTTACTATGTACCGATGGGCGGATCTAATGAGATCGGTATGCTCGGTTATATGGAATGTGCGATAGAACTTGACAAACAAGCTCGTGAGCTTGGTATTGAGGATGCTTCTGTATACGTAACCGTAGGCAGTATGGGTACTTACCTCGGAATGCTTCTTGGGTTCAAGGAATGCGGATCCTCGCTCAAACTTGTCGGCATCAATGTACTTCCGTATGACGGAGAAGGCACCGATGAAGAAAACCTCCTCTCTGCACTCTGGGATTATTATCTCAAGGTATCCAAATTCTATGACAAAGACTTTGGCGTAACACCGGAAGATTTTATTATCGAGACTCACTATATCCACGGTGCTTACAACAATGCAGTCGCAGAAGTAAGAGATGTCATGTATTATCTTGCACGCAAAGAGGCTATCATCATCGATCCTTGCTATACAGGCAAAACTTTCGAAGCCGTTTATGACAAGGCAAAGTCCGGAGCGATCGCGCCGGGATCAAAAGTGATCTTCATGCATACAGGCGGACTTCCGGGAATCTATACCAAGCATCACAGAGTCGAACTCGAGAAGGAATTGATGCAATACATGCATACTGACGAGTTCTGATCATAAGGAGCTTCAGATGGCAGATAAATTTGACTTGAATACAGATTATGAAGCCAAGCGCAGGGAACGCCGCAATGAGAAAACGGCAAAGCGAAGAGAAGAGCTTCGCCAGCAGGCTGCAGAGCGTTCATCAGGCAAACCTGTCAGGAGGCGCCGCAGAATAAAGCTGACCTCCAGATCCAAGTTGATTCTGGCTGTCATTATACTTTTATTTGTCCTGATACAAATCATCAAAGGAGTAAATGCGGCTCAGACAGCTACTGATGTTTACATGTCCGACAAGGGCTTCAAGCATGCCGATCGGTTCTCGAATTGTGTTGCGCTGAGAGGCATCGATATCTCAGAGCACAACGGCGACAAGATCAAATGGAAGAAAGTCAAGACAAGCGGCGCGGATTTTGTATTCATCAGAGCCGGCTACAGAGGAGCTGAGGACGGCGCCATTCAGGAAGATGCTTGTTTCAGGAAGAATGCCAAAGCTGCCGCGAAAGCAGGCCTGATGGTCGGAGCATATTTCTATTCACAGGCTCTGACTCCTGCAGAAGCAGAAGAAGAAGCTGACTTTCTCATTAACGCAGTAAAGTCTTATGACATTACGATGCCTTTGGTCATCGACTATGAGATTTTCCCTGACGGACGTCTCGACAAGAAGATCAAGGCCGGCGAAATGTACGCAGCTTCCTTCTATCACGATATCGTCCTCGCGTTCTGCAAGAAAGTCCACGCTGCCGGTTATGAATCGGCAGTCTATGCGAACTACGATATGCTGACTAATTACATGGATGCGAGCATCCTTGATGATGAGGCTACTATCTGGCTCGCCAGATACAATAAACGTGCGGGACTTAACGCGAATTATTCATTCTGGCAGTGCTCTGACAAAGCAAAGGTCGGGGGCATCGAAGGGAAAGTCGACCAGAATTACTGGTACGTTGAGCCGGAAAAGATATACAAGACAAAGGCCGCGGGAACTAACGAAAAGAACCGCATCTCTATCAATAACTGTCATATCTCTTTCCAGCGGAGTGTCACCAAACTCAAGAACCGCAGAGCGATACCTAAACTCGGTATCACATTCGAAGGAAGAGGCATCAAAGAAGGACGCGATTATATTCTGTCGGTTGTAAGGAACACGGCTCCGGACAAAGGCTACATAATAGTACGTGGAATCGGCATATACAAGAACTGGATGATGGTCCCATTCGCGATCGAGGGCAAAGGCGAGGAAGAGGCAAAGAAGTAATGAAATTCACAAGTTGGAACGTAAACGGATTCAGAGCAGTCCTGAGTAAAGGATTCGAAGAAATATTCTATGAATGCGACTCGGATTTCTTCTGTCTGCAGGAGACTAAAATGCAGGCCGGGCAGGCTGACTTCCATCCTGAAGGTTATTATGAATACTATAACTATGCAGAAAAGAAAGGCTATTCCGGTACAGCTATCTTCGCTAAGAAATCCGCCGGTGAACCACTTTCTGTATCTTATGGGCTCAATGGCGGGCATGATGACGAAGGACGAGTCATAACATTGGAATATCCTGAGTTCTACCTCGTATGCTGCTACACACCTAACGCGCAGGACGGACTCAAAAGGATCGATTACAGATGCGAATTCGAGGATGCAATGAGGGACTATCTTTGCGGGCTCGACAAAGTCAAACCTGTTATTTACTGCGGGGACCTTAATGTAGCTCACAACGAGATCGATCTGAAGAATCCTAAGACCAACCGCGGGAATGCTGGTTTCTCTGATGAAGAGCGCGGCAAGATGACAGAGCTTCTTGACGCAGGTTTCACCGATACATTCAGATACCTGTATCCTGAGACAGTCACCTATTCCTGGTGGTCATACAGGTTCAAAGCCAGAGAGAAAAACGCCGGGTGGCGCATCGACTACTTCATCATCTCAGACAGGCTCAGACCTAAGCTCGAAGATTCAGTCATCATGACCGAGATATTCGGAAGTGATCACTGCCCTGTGACTCTGATATTAAAAGACTAAAAAGTGTGCCGCGGCACACTTTTTTGATGTCTTCATTCTGTGAATCTCTTCTGGAAATATCCTGCAACCCTTATCTTGTCTGTGATTATCATGAAAGCTTCCGGATCGACTTCTGCCAGGACTTCCCTCAGAAGAGGCTCTTCATACTTGGAAATAACTGTAACTATGACATGTGAATCTTCATTTGTATAAGCACCCAGTCCTTCCCATCTGGTAGCACCTCTGTTGACCTTGCTGAGAATAGCTTCGGCAACACCTTCCTTCTTAGTGAATATCATGCACTGGATCTTGATGTTCTGGACATGCACTTTGTCAATAAGCAGTCCGGTAACTACCGCGAAGATGATCGAGTACAGAACAGTCTGAACATCATACATGAAGAGACATATCGTATAGATGCATACACTGATGATGATCCCGATCGCTCCGACCTTGAAATCCGGATGTGTTTTGGCAAGGCATACTCCGATCAGATCCTGTCCGCCCTGAGAACTTCCCGCTCTCAGTACAAGTCCGGCTCCGAATCCCGATCCGAGGCCGCCGGCAACAGATGCCAGTATCCTGTCTTCTACTATCGGTGTGGCCGGTACAGGGATCAGTGTGAGGAATGCTGAGGCCATACCTATGGAAATCAGTGTCGTGATGCAGAACTTCCGCCCCATGACCTTGTAAGCCATGAGGAAGAACGGAAGGTTCAGCAGAAAATATATGATTCCCATGTAATCGACTCCCGGGATCTGCGGAATGTGCAGAAATTCCAGAAGAAAAGTCCTGATCAGCTGGGTTATCCCTGTGAATCCGCCGCTATAAAGATGGATCGGGCTGATCATGAGATTGACTCCCATAGCATATGTGAGATTGCCCAGCACGGTTATAGCCGCGCGGTAAAGCGTTTTCTTGCTTAATTCCATTATCTTCCCTTTCTTCCGATCAGCGGTTCTTCATGATTTCTCTGAGTTCGTCGATACCGAATTTGTATGCGGAATTGCAGAAATAGCACTTGACTTCGATTTCTTCTCCATCATTGATGATATCTTCAAGATCCTTGGTGCTGATCGTGGCAAGAGCTCTGGCCACTCTCTCTTTGGAACAGTCACAATAGAATCTCACCGGAAGTGTCTCCGTTATGACAAGACCGAGATCACCCAGATAATACTCCAGAATATCTTCAGGCGACATCCCTTCTTCCATCATTGTCGTAACAGGTTTTGCACCGGAGACTTTTTCTTCGATCGCGGCGATCGTCTCTTCAGCTGCATCAGGCATGATCTGGATTATGAAACCGCCTGAGTGCTTGACAGAACTGTCTGTGTCTACCATGACTCCGAGACCGACTGCAGATGGAGTCTGCTCAGATACCGTAAAGTAATATGCGAGGTCATCTCCGATCTCGCCGGTCTGGATCTCAACCTGCCCGTTATACGGTTCTTTAAGACCGAGGTCCATGATAACGGTAAGGAGCCCTTTTCCGATAGCTCCGCCTACATCAAGCTTGCCGGCGTATTTTCTCGGAATATCCACGGCCGGATTTGCCGGGAAGCCCTTGACGTTGCCGTGACTGTCGGCGGTAACCGTGATCTGTCCGATAGGCCCGTCACCTTTCATCTGAAGAGTAAGCTTGTCTTTATCGCCCTTCATCATCGAACCCATCATAGCGCCTGCTGACAGAAGTCTTCCGAGTGCAGCAGTAACTACAGGCAGGGTCTTATGTGTTTCTCTTGCAACAGCAGCCATTTCAGTGGATTTGATAGCAAAAGCTCTTACCGTCTCGCCTGCAGCTGTCGCTCTTATGATGTAATCTCCATTCTTATCTATATTATTTGTCATTATTTTTTCCTTGATACATTACTCAAATCATGATCGATTTCGGAAAAAGAAATCGGCCGGTTATGATGCCGACCGATAAATTATAGCATATTATCATGAAACTACAACTGTTTGATAAAGCACCTGCGGCGCTTATGAGGCTCAATATTGAACATTTTCCACTGGCTGTGGACCTTGTTATTTGTCTCGAGTTGAGGACCAGTCTCTGCATGCCTTATACCATGTTTATTACATCCGGTGAAAAGGTGCTCCATAATGATGCCGTTGATACCTGTTTTCTGGAGTTCCGGCCTTACAGCTATCAGGAAAAGATCCAAGGTGTCGTTCTTCTTGAGTGATTTAAGTACTCCTGCCCATCCGAACGGGAAAAGATGTCCGTGGCATTTCTTCATCGCTTCTGACATAGAAGGTGCCCCTACACCAAATCCCATGAGCTCGTCATTGTCATCTACTATCAGACAGCAGAAATCAGGATCTACAAGAGGAAGAAATTTGTTAGTATATTTCTCGATCTGTGCTTCATTCAGTTCGACTACTCCGTACAAAGGAGCGTAAGCTATGTTGACAAGTTCAAACACCTTACGGATATACGGTTTGAAGTCGGACTTCTTTTTGACATCGGCTTTGTGGAAACCGGTTCTTTTGAGCATTGCATCCGAGATCCTCTTGAGCCTCTTATAATTAGGATCATCCCATCCGTTCAGAGGAATAAGATGCTCGATCCAGTCTGTGTCTTTAACATAGCCAAGTTCCGTCAGATGATCAATGTAATACGGCCTGTTATAATAAGTGACGAACATGCTTCTCTTGTCAAATCCTTCAACAAGCATTCCCTCACGGTCAAGATCGCAGAATCCCAGCGGCCCGTGGACCTCTGTCATGCCCTTTTCTTTTGCCCAGTCTTCTACAGCCTTGAAAAGTGCTCCCGACACCTCGCGGTCATCGATGAAGTCGACCTGAGAAAATCTCATTCTCTTAGTTCCCCACTTCTCATTTGCGGCATGACTGAGAATAGCGCCTATGCGGCCGACGACCTCGCCGTCTTTGTATGCCAGGAATGCCTTAGCTTCACAATATGAGAAAGCCGGGTTCTTCTTCGGATCCCAGTCAGCCATATCATCGCCATAGAAGGCCGGTACAAAATTCGGCTCATCACGATAAAAGCGGTTCGGAAAATCTACGAAAACTCTCCGCTCCGCTTTGGTTACTACTTCTTTTATTGTTATATTACTTCCCAACCTTTTCCTCCTGCCTATGATCAGTTTTTTGATATTTGATTGTTTCTCTCTTTCTATTATCTAATATTACACACTTTAGTCATATATTGCAATTAATCTACATTTATTGGCTAATATGTATAGCAACTATCTACCCGAGTATATTCTCATATATTTCAAGGTCCCTGTCTGAGAAGACATTGAATATTACTTTTTCTATTCCTTTATACGTATCGGTGTTCAGATATGATCCGATCTCGCTGTTTCTTGCCTCCTGCTCGTCAAGAAAACTGCGTACAGTATCGACAGCTATTTTTGCAGCTTCCTGAGCCGGAAACATGAATACTCCGGTTGATATGCAGCAGAAAGCAACGCTCCTGAGCTTGTTCTCAGCTGCAAGTTCAAGGCATGACCTGTAGCTTGATCTGAGAAGCTCTCTGTGTTCATCTGTCAGAGGTCCGCTGACGATTGGCCCGACAGTATGCAGCACAAACTTAGCAGGCAGGCAATAACCGGGAGTGATCTTGGCTCTGCCTGTTGGTTCTTCATATCCCTGCCTGTTCATTATCCGGGCACACTCGAGCCTCAATCTGATCCCGGCAGCCGAATGGATACAGTTATCGATACAGTTATGGAGCGGCTGGTAGCATCCGGTCATTCCGCTGTTTGCCGCATTGACTATCGCATCGACGCGAAGCCTTGTTATGTCGCCCTGCCAGATATAAAGTCTCGGATCGCTTTCACATGGCTCGAGTGTGAGCTCATCGACTATGCCTTTCATAATGCTCTCTCTTCTGAGATATGCATCTTGTGTCGTAAGGAATTCCTCGCTTATCGGTCTCGGCATCCTCATATTCATCAGCGCTCTGAGAAGGTTCCGCTGTTCATCTTCATCACGCGGCACCTGCAATCTGCTGTATCCCGGCACTTCAGCCTTCAGCTTAGCTATCAGCCAGATTCTCTGTTCCTCATGTGTCATATCAGCACGCTCCTTTCTGTAGTATTATATTTTGTTTTGCCATGCTGTTCAAATTGAAATCAACACGCTCTATAAGATATAATATTATGGTTAAAATCAAACAAGGAGAATCAGACTGATCATGAATAATAAAGAATTAGCTCATCTTATATATCCTTCACATCCTCATACGCCGGAGGAGTACGAAGCGATGTACCCTGCGCGCGATCTTCCTGAAGGCGCAATGGTAACAAGACTCGGTCCGAGCCCGACAGGATTCATTCACCTCGGCAACCTCTACGGTGCATTCGTAGATGAGCGTCTCGCTCATCAGAGCGGAGGTAAATTCTTCCTGAGAATCGAGGACACTGACGACAAGAGATTCGTAGAGAACGCAGTAGAGACTATTATTTCTTCTCTTGCTTTCTTCGACATCAATTTTGATGAAGGCGTCACGGAGAACGGGGACGTCGGGGAGTACGGAGATTACACACAGAGCCACAGAGGCGAGATCTATCGTACATTTGCCGGCAAACTTCTCGAGGAAGGCCTTGCCTACCCTTGCTTCCTTTCCGAAGAAGAGATTTCCGAAGTCAGAGAACAGCAGGAAGCAGCCAAGCTCACACCGGGAATCTACGCAGGCTGGTCTAAGTACAGAGACTGGGACAAAGACAAATCTGTTGAGGAAGAGATCTGCGCCCGCATCAAGGCCGGTGACCCTTTTGTCATCAGACTTAAATCGAAAGGCGTTCCTAATGTTTCTGCCGAAGAGACTTCAAGGCACATCGTCAAAGACGCGATCCGCGGAGAACTCTCGGTTCCTGACAATTTCCAGGATACCGTAATCATCAAGCAGACAGGGATCCCTACATATCACTTTGCGCACGTAGTCGATGACCATCTGATGCGCACTACACATGTCGTAAGAGGTGAAGAGTGGCTCCCTTCCCTTCCGATCCACGTCGAGCTTTTCGAAGATCTCGGATGGGAGCTCCCGATTTACTGCCACACCGCACAGCTTATGAAAATCGGAGAAGACGGCAACAAGCGCAAACTTTCCAAGAGAAAGGACCCGGAACTTTCACTCGATTATTACAGAAGCCAGGGATATCACCCTGCAGCTGTCAGAGAGTATCTTCTCACTATCCTCAACTCCAATTACGAGGAATGGAGAGCTGCAGATCCTGAAGCGCCGATCGACGACTTCAAGTTCACTACAGAAAAAATGTCCAGCAGCGGCGCCCTTTTCGACCTTAACAAACTCAACGATGTCAGCAAGAGCACTCTGCTCCATATCGAGGCATCCGAACTCGCTGCATGGCTCAGAAAATGGTCTGAAGATTACGCGCCGGAATTCGAATATGTATTCAAAGATATGGACAAACTTGCTGCTATGCTTGATATGGGCCGTCACGATGCCCGTCCGAGAGCAGACCTTGTATATGCAAGACAGATAATGGACTTCATCAGCTACTTCTTCGATGAGTCATTTACCATCGAGGATGAGTATCCGCAGGAAGCAGCAGCAGATGCGGCAGCTATTCTCAAGGCGTATCTCGATACATATGATCATTCCGATGATAACGGACAGTGGTTCGAAAAGATCAGAACTCTTTCCACAGATCTCGGATATGCCGCAAAGCCTAAAGACTTCAAAAAGCATCCTGAGGAATACAAAGGACATGTAGGTCATGTCAGCGCGGTCATCCGTATAGCTCTCATGGGAAGATCAAATTCACCTGATCTGTGGACGATCCAGCAGATCATGGGAGAGGATGTAGTCCGTGACAGAATCAAAAGAGAAATCGAAAAACTCAGCAACTGATACAGGAGGAACAAATAATAATGGAACCTATTCTTGTAATAATGGCAGCAGGTATGGGCAGCAGATACGGTGGAAATAAGCAGCTCGACCAGATAACCGAACAAGGCGATATCATTATGGATTTCAGTCTGTATGATGCATATCAGGCAGGATTCAGAAGAGTATGCTTTATCATCAAGCACGATTTCGAAGAGGTCTTCAAAGAACATATCGAAAACGGAGCCGGGAAGAAATACACCACATATTATGCATTCCAGGAAGTAACCGATCTTCCTGAAGGATTCGAACTTCCTGAAGGCAGGACCAAACCATGGGGTACAGGTCAGGCGGTCCTTTCCGCAAGAGACATCATCGATGCTCCTTTCGCGGTGATCAACGCTGACGATTACTATGGCAGAGAAGGCTTTGTCAAGATCTATGAGTTCCTGACAACCAAAGCTGATGCTTCTCACAATTGTATGGTGGGATTTGAGATCGAAAAGACTCTTTCTGAGAACGGCACAGTTTCAAGAGGTATCTGCAAGGCTGAAGACGGAAAGCTTGTCAGCATTGTCGAACATCTCAAGGTCGGAAGAGAACCTGATGGCAGGATCACAGATACTCTCCCTGACGGAAGCAAATTCGAGATCCCGGCTGACGCACCGGTTTCGATGAACCTCTGGGGATTCGGAGCGGAGTATATGGATATACTCCGTGAGGGATTCAAAGAATCTCTTGCAACGATCATGGGATCCAATCCTATGAAGGGCGAGTATTACATTCAGACACCGATCAACAAACAGATCACAGAAGGTACTGCAACTTATGAAGTTCTCACTTCTTCTGACAAATGGTTCGGCGTGACATACAAAGAAGACAAACCTGAAGTAGTAGCCAAATTCGCATCACTCAAGGCAGATGGAACATACCCTGTCGAGCTCTGGGGATAATCTGATCCGAAAAAAATACGCTGCGGCAAAGCCGCAGCGATTTTTATTTTAGCTATTAACCGTTATCTTCCTCTTTTTCTTCAGGTTCGACCTTTTCCGTCACTTTGACATGCATCTTGACTCCTCTTGATGTATTAGCAAGATATACACCCTCAGGAAGATCGACCTGCAGCTCAATGTCAGAATCTTCATATATATAGCTGATATCTGTCTCTTTAGTTTCCAGTCTTGAAAGAGATTCGACCGCGCTCGAACTGCCTTTGACAGCAATCGTATCAGGTGCATCAACTGTTCTTTCGTAATTATCGTCTGAGTTATCTACAGTTTTCAGAACAAGGTCCACTGTCTTGACGACTCCATGCTCCGCACTGAAATTGACTGAGCCCGGATAGATCACCATATGCTGAACTTCATTACCGTGGCTGTCAACAGCTACAAGGTTTCTGGTGTACACTCCGGCCCCTTCGGCAGTATCCGAATAGCCGATATACGCCACAGCTTTTTCTACTGTTTTAACAGTAGATGTTGCCCCGATAACAGTTGCCTTGGTCGAAGTAAGATTTGTTGCAATAGGCTCTACATTGATCACAGATTCATCAAGATACATGACATCTATGCCTACTTCCACTCGCTCCGCCTGCTCTACCGTAACAGAAATCGTTCTTACTTCACTGTCGACAAGCTGCGTCCCTTCCGGCCCGACTATTCCAAGGCTGATCCCGTTTTTGCCTTCAACGGCATTGCTTACATCAGCAACAACAGTGATGTCATCTGCGTCTATCTTGGTAGACTCTATACGCTTCTGATTGAGCGTTACATAAATAGACTCTGTACTGACATCCGATAAAGCGTAGCCTTTGTCCGCGAGCGTATCTTCTCCTATGAAAGTGATCGGTACATTCTGGTAAGTTACTCTGGTCATCGGATCATAGTTATATACAACATAGATCCACGAAGTAATGGATATGAGAAGTGCGATGATGACCGATAGACCCTTGAGGTGATTGTCAGGCTTCTTTCTTTCCACCGAACACACCTCCCTTGAAGATCCTCGACAGGAGGTCCGTATCTTCTCCTGCAGGGATATAGATATCAAGCAACATCTTCTCAAGTGTCTTGAGGTCGAGGAATCTTCTCAGCGTTCCGTTATGAGCTACTGAGATGGCTCCTGTCTCCTCGGACACGATAATTACAAAAGCATCAGATACTTCACTTAGTCCGACACCTGCTCTGTGTCTGGTCCCGAGATTCTTTCCGATGCTGGAACGGCTTGTGAGCGGGAGCACGCAGCTTGCGGCATGCACTCTTACGCCTCTGATAATAACGGCTCCGTCATGAAGCGGTGATCCTTCGTAGAACAAATTACCAAGCAGACGCACAGACATTTCGGCATCGACAATTACACCGCTCTCAATAATATCATTGAGCATAGTCTCACGCTCGATCGCCATAAGCGCTCCGGTTCTTGTCGAAGAGAAATCGTCAACAGCATCGACGATTTTGTGGACAGTTGCGTAAATCTCTTCTTTGCCGATATCTCTGAACTGCCGTGACAGGATCCCTCTCCGACCGATCTGTTCAAGACCTCTTCTGATCTCCGGCTGGAAAAGAATGACCACTGCGATAAGACCTACCGTGATAAGTCTTGTCAGGAGCCAGTTCAGCAAACTTAAGTTAAGGAGTTCTGACAGCAGGAAAATACCGACAATCAAAAGCACTCCCCTGAACAGTTGCTGTGCTCTGGTTTCCTTGATAAAACCGAACATCTTGTACAGGAGAAATGCAACGATAACGATGTCGAGGACATCAGTTATCTTTATGCTCATAAATAGTCCGTAAAGATTGTCTATCATTTATTATCCCTTTTGTCTGTATTATTCTGATTATTCTCCGGAGGATTCCTCTCCGCCGGATTCTGCTCCGACGACAAATACTTTTCCGTCATCGTCTTTATCGAGCTTGTCTCCGTTCAGCACCCCGTTTATGAGGGCTTTGGCATTATCTATACTGGCCTGATCCTGTGTCATTACGTAAGCATAAGCAGATCCGGTCGAGTATGTAGGCATCGATCCATCGCCGCCCGTAACGGAATTCTTGTAAATCTTCCAGCTAGGATTCTTGGCCAGCTGCAGCTTGATGAATGCTCTCATTTCCGCAGAGCTGATACTCATCTTGAAATAGTCTCTCAGGTTGGAGATGATCTTATTGTAGCTGAGAACCATGGTCTTGCTGCTGGTCGCTTTCTTGATCATAGCTTCGAATACAGCCTGCTGATTCTTGATTCTCTGGTTATCTCCTGTCGGGAAGGCCTTACGCTCTCTGGCAAAAGCAAGTGCTTGCTTTCCATTCATATGGTTCATACCTTCCTGTACAGTCCAGGACTTCATTTTGACAGGTGTGAACGTGTATTCTGAGTAAACATCAACTCCGCCTATGGCATCGATGAATCTCTTGACTGTTGAGAAATTGACCTTGACATAATAGTTGATCTGCGTGTCAAACAGGTCTTCCTCAGCACCGATTGTCGTCTCGATACCATAGAAACCGGTATGCGTCAGCTTGTCCATCGCATAATCCTTGTCAGGCATATATATCTGATAGTCTCTCGGTATGGAGGTCATCAATATCTGCTCAGTCTTAGGATTGACAGTGACAAGCATGTTAACGTCAGATCTTCCTTCTGTGTCTATCTTTCCTCGTACATCCATTCCCGTAATGCAGACATTGAACGGCTGCTTGGTGATGGATGCGACCTTCTTCTCGTTCTTGACCGATGTAAAGTTAAGGAACGAGAGAGTTCCCATAGCATACGCAGAACCCACGCCGTATCCGGCTATCAGTAAAACAGCAGTAAGTGAGGCAATGACTCTGACCCACCTCCTGATGTTGTCTTTGCGCAGCTGAATAACAATTATCAGGCTCAGGAGTGCAAGAACAGCATAAAGCGCAACAAGCATACCGAACGGAAGCACATCAATAATAGTCATTACGACTGCGAATACAGCTACTGCAGCAAGATACAGGAGAGAAAGGCCCTTCGTAAAGATACCTGCTTTGCGAGGTCTGTTCCTCTTGACCGTGTTCTTGTTGTAGTTGCTGCGATATCTCTCGTAGGCTTCCTGTTGTGCCTGTCTGAGAGCCTCAGTCTCATCCGCAGGGAGAGATTTCTTTGCTTTGCGGACAGGCTTCGCAGGCTTGGCGGAAGATTTGAATGCAGACTTTCTTGATTCCTTTTTTGCGGCTTTCTTCTCTGCTTTGATCGCGGCTTTGCGGTCTTTGACACGCGAAGATGCAGGCTGCGTGGCGGCCTGCTCTTCGTCATGATTCCTTAATGCCTCATATTGTTTTAATTCTTCGTAAAAATCTTGTGAACTGCCCCGGCTGCTGCCGTTGTTTGGTTCTGAGCTGACCTCGTTTCTATTCACAGGCCTGCCATAGTCAAAATCCAGCAGATCATCCGGATCCCAGTCCTTCTGGCTCATGCTTTGATCCCCTTTTGTAAAATATTATCCTGTGTTACTATCTGTCTGTTTCGATCAGACCATATGCATTACCTTTACGTTTATATACAACACTGACTGCATCCGTATCCATATCGAGGAAAACGAAGAAGTCATGTCCGAGCATTTCCATCTGAAGAACGGCCTCTTCTGCTACCATTGGTTCAAGCTCAACCTGTTTCCTTCTTACGATGACCATTTCTTCATCAAAGGTTTCACTCTCCGGCTCCGGAATGAATTCGAGTTTCAGAGCTTTGTTCTCTTTATATCTTGCCTCCAGCTTGCCCTTAAGCTTGGACATCTGGTTAGCGAGTTTCTCTGTGGCCATATCTACTGCATCGTAAATGCTGTCATTAGCCATCTCTGCTCTGAAAACAGCCTGTTTAGCATTGATTGTTGCCTCGAACTTCGGAACGTCTCTGAGTTTGGAGACAACTACATTGGCGGTTACATCCTCATTGAAGTATTTGTCAAGTTTACCAAGTTTCTTCTCAATGTAGTTGCTGAGCTTCTCGCTCATAGGGTAATTCTTAGCCGAAATCTGGATCTTCATATCCTGGCCCTCCTCTTTTTATTGTCTAAAGCAGATCGTATCACTGGTCCGGAATGGCGATCTATTGCATTATTCCTTCGCGGCAATACTTGCTCACAATTATTATAGCATACAAATTGATCAAAGTGTGTAAGACAAGTGTCAAATAATACACAAATCGAATAGGGGCTAACTTGTAGCCCCTTTCACACCACCGTACGTGCCGTTCGGCATACTGCGGTTCAAATCAACTTCAACATGTGCCGTTCGGCATAGTAATCGGACAGACTGACTAGCCCCGCAAGGGCTAGTTTTTCTTTGGAGATTGCTTTGCACACACAGGTTTTGGTGACTATCCAGTAGTATCTGTTGC
>JAFRDH010000021.1 GCA_017403955.1 Mogibacterium sp. | reverse complement strand
TGTTTCATCTAATATCCGTCCGGCAGTCTGCCAATGATAATCCTGGACACTAAAAAAGAGAGCCGTTCATAGAACGACTCTCGAAACGGCTCGTATGCCGCATATATGGCGGAGAGAGGGGGATTTGAACCCCCGCGCCGGTGTTACCGACCTACTGGTATTCGAAGCCAGACCCTTCAGCCACTTGGGTACCTCTCCACAGCGAAAGTTATTCTATCACAGAAGAGTTATCCTATTCAAGCATCTTTATCAAGAAGCAGCGTGTTTTGGAGGTGCTTCCGCAAGGATCGCAGCTGCAGCCTCCTCGGATTCTTTCCAGCAGTCTCTGGATTCAGGTTTCTTCCTGTTAATTATCAATATAGCTATGAGTATTATGAGCAGTACAATTGATGAACCGATGCTTCCTTCGACTCCGAATTTCACATCATAGAACAGTCCGTTTGTTGCGGAAGCTGCTTCGAGTTTGAATATTGAATACTCTGAGACGATACCGCTGTTAGGTAAACCAAATATTATATTCTGCGTGTAGTTCCATGCAGCATGGAACCACATTGCCGCCCACAGGCTATTGTAATAATAGACGAGCAGCGAGAAAATTATACCTATAAGAAGTATCTGGCTTCCGGCTATAACGGTGAATCCCGGATTCATAATGTGCATAGCCATGAACACAATCGAATTGACGAGAATTGCAACCAACGGGCTGCGGTATCTTCTTCTGAGTTTCTGATACAAATAGAATCTGTCAGTGATTTCTTCCCCACCGGACTGAATAAAGACTGCAACAAGGAATAATAGCAATATCTTCGGATCGATGCCATTGTAAGAAAGCTTGATATCTCCCATAAGCAATGACATAAGAACGCAAAATCCATTGGTGCCGAATCCGAGCAAGATCCCGGCTAATATTCCTTTGAGGTTATTGCCGCTCCTATTCCGGCCAAAGGCTTTGAGCATCGGCCTGTTTGCTTTGAAAATGATCACTATGATCAGGCACACGACCCATATACCCAGGAATATCGCATAATCTGTGAGAAATGCCGCCAGATTGTCGCTGTGCATTATGACTTCCATTCTCTCGTCAAAATGCGTCAGCTTGAATGCTATCTGGGTGATCAGCGCCCCGAACACAGCCAGCAGAAGGGAAAAGAATGAAGCTATTATTATATTGTCGGTTATTTTCCCGCATGGTCTGAGAATTTTGTTCATAAAGACATCCCCCTTACTCTTTTCCCATTATCAATGCTTAGCTACATATTTCTCTTTCTTTTCTTTCTTTACTCTCTTCTCTTTTTCCGTCTTGCCGGAGCCGTCTTTTTCTTTTTTCATGTTTCTGCTGATCAATATGATCATTATCAGAAGTACAGCAATTACCGCAAGAATTTCAAGTATTATCGTTGTTGTCCTGTTGGAAATATACAGGTATGACGGGAACCAGCCTGTCTTTATGTCCTCAGTCACGACCAGTCCGTGCTTTCCTACGACCACGCCATTCGCATAAACCGTATATGTTCCGGCTTTGTCTCCCTTGCTGATTGGCGCTTCAAGCTTATCTGCCTTGATTTCTACAGTTATGTCAGACGCTTTGTTTGTCGAAGGATATGCTGTCGTCCTCCCATCTACCGCGAGTGGCACTTTCGTGAACTCTCCATGGCGGACTTTGGCGATTTTGACAATATAGCCCTCATCACAGATCAGGAATCCCGGTGTAACGATTTCTGAGAATTCGATAAGTTTCTTTACATCGGATCTGCGGCCCTTCTTGGAATCCTCCAACAAGACGATCACTTCGCTCAGGTTGCCCTTTTTGAATTCAAGTGCAATCGAGCAGTCATCTTCATCCCAGCTGCCGGTCTTGCCGCACAGGATCCCTTTCTTATCGTCAATACTGTGGAGGAATACGTTGCCCAGTTCTCTTTCTCCCGACTTATTTGTCGCCGGGATAGTGTATTCTTCGGCAGCCGACATTTTGGCCAAAGTTTCATTTTTGAAACAGTTTCTGGCTATTATTGTCATGTCGTGGGCGGTAGTGTAATGGTCTTTGTTCTTCCAGCCGTTGGCATTTACAAAATGTGTATCTTCGCACCCCCACTTTTTGACAGTCTTATTCATGAGTTTGGCGAATTTCTTCTCACTGCCCGAGACAGCCTCTCCAAGTGCATAAGCTGCGTCATTACCGGATTCGAGAAGTGTGCCGTATATAAGATCCCTGACTTTCATTTTCTCTCCGGTCTTGAGCAGGATCGAAGTGCCGTTCTCATAAACCTTAGTAGCGTTTGCCGAAACTTTGACGGTCTTATCCGGATCCAGTTTCTCCAAAGCGAGATAGCAAGTAAGGATCTTAGTGATGCTGTAAGGTGATATCTTTTCGTTCTCATTCTTGGCATAGACAAACTTGTCCATCTCCAGAGAGTACAGTGCTGCCGATTTTGCTTTCAATTCCGGCGGCTCAGCGTTCAGATCGCCAATAGGAGTGATCTCCGCAAGTTCCGGATCAGAGCCTGCAAAAGAGTACATCCCGGTCTGTCCGGTAAAAATAATTGAGGTAACAAGAATAAGCAGCGCAAAAATAAGCGCTGCCTTTCTGAACATACTATTATTGTGTGATGCCTGTTTTCCGTTATTCATATATTTACTAAATCACCAATACCCTGAGAGCACGCGGGACCACATCGATCCTGAGAGCTCCTGTTTCAAATATCTCTCCATCTCCTACGAACTTCATAGTTGGTCCCAGCATCGGTTCGATCAGGATGTTCTTCGCCTGAGTGTAAGATGCAAAATCTTCGATTCCCTTTATCTGGAATATTTTACCTGCTTTATATTTAGGGAAGAGTGAAACGAATTTTCTTCTGGTCATATCTTTGATTGCAAGAAGTTCGATCAGTCCGTCGAACAGATCCGCATTAGGGCAGCTGCGCACTCCGCCTCCGCAGAATCCGCCATTCGCAGCAGTCGCGAGAAGAAGTTCGCCAGTATGGAAGTTCTTACCGTCCGCAGTGATCCTGAGTTTCTGGCCCTTCTTTGCAGCAAGGTTTCTGGCTACTGCAAGAAGATATGAACCGGTACCGGAAACGAGTGGAAGTCTCTTGAGATCGTGTGCGAGGATCGCGGTATTTCCGTCAAAACCGATGTTGATGCCGTTCGTTATATAACGCGTCTTCTCTTCGCCGTCTTCGATCCACGACATTTTGATAAGATCCATTTTGTGAATGATCCCGTCGAAGATGTTGAGCAGCTTGAGGTACTCCGCTTCGTTATGCTTTTTCTTGCCGAGTTCCCTCACAAGATCATTTCCGCTTCCTACAGGAATGACCCCGAGGATCGCATTGTCATGTCCATAGAGTCCGTTCGCGACTTCCTGGATCGTTCCGTCTCCGCCGCATGCAAAGACTACAATGTCGCCCTCAGCTTCTTTTGCGATCAGATCAGCCAGAACTGTTGCATCTTTCTCACCGCGAGTGAAAAACATTTTGATGTCTCTGTTGGGATTGCCCGCGATCAGTTCTTCGATATGCGGAATAAGATCCGCATCGTGCTTGCCCTGGCCGGAAGCAGGATTGACTATGAATGCATATTTCATTTCTGAGTGTTCCCTTCTAAGTTTTCAGTTTCGTAAATAAGTTTGGGTACTGTTCCCAGATAGTCAAGAGAGACCAGCTGATATTGTACACCTCTCAGCTCCCCCCGGTACCCTCTCTTGAATGATGCATACCCGTGCAAGTGTCCGTAGATACATTTCCAGACACCGTACTCCTCAAGAATATCCGTAAAACCGGTAATTCTGCCGGATGGATCAGTCGGAGGATAATGAAGACAGACAATAAGTCTTGCCCCCGGTGCCTTTGCTGCGGCAGCATCGAGTCCCAGCCTCATCCTCTGCAGTTCCCTTGAATATATCTTTTCATCATGCTCCGTATACTCATCAGAACCCGGATACGGCCATCCTCTCGATGCGGTGATGGCTATATTCTCTTCCTCCAGCAGAAAGCAGTCATTCTGCAGGAATGTAATATCGTCATAAAGTGTATTGAGATGCCCGATCCTTCCCCACCACAGATCGTGATTGCCTTTGGAGATGATCTTCCTGCCCGGAAGGTTATGTATCCAGTCGAAATCCGCCATCGCCTCTTCGAGTTTAAGTCCCCACGAAATATCGCCCGGGATAAGGACGAGATCATCATCAGTTATCAGGTCCACCCAGTTTTCTTTAAGCCTGCGGGCATGATCCTCCCACTCCGGTCCGAAACTGTCCATAGGCTTATCAATATTCTCATTAAAGGACAAATGCAGGTCCGATATCGCGAATATCTTCATATTAGTCAATCTTTATCGGTCATTCTATATTATTGAAGTTTCTCGTCTACAAACTTGAAAATAGCGTCTGGATTCCTGAGCATGATCTGTGTGAAGCCGTCACGGTTTATGAGATATCTCGACATGTCTCCGTTGCGGATATCTTCAAGATCACTTGCAAGGACATAATCCATATGATTCTTGTTGCAAAGTGCCATAGCCGTATCAAAGAGTTCGCCTCTGTCTGCTCCATTTGTGAACTTGCATCCTACCAGAAGCGTATTCGGGAACCAGAATCTGAGCTTGCCTATGATCTTAGGTGTCAGGGCGAGTTTGACTGCAAGGTTCTCCTGATAGCCCGGCAAACTTGCTCTGGAGTCCAGTCTGCATTTAGGGTCTTTCATTATGGCAAGGATATCTTCTGCTGACTTGATCTTGCCCATCTTGCGGTAGATCTCGTCTGCCATATCTTCCAGCAGAAAAGCAAAGTCCTTGCTGTAATTGCCAACAGCAGCAGCATGGATAAATGCATCAGTATTGTCCTGCCTTGCCTCGCTTTCAATAGCACGAAGCATGTCAAGTGCATTCTCTATTCTGATGATTTTGAGATTCTTATGTGAATCTATCCTTACAGATTTATGCATTATGGCTACTACTTCATAGCCTGCTATGGCAAAACTCTCGGCAAGAGCCGCAGCTGTTGCTCCGTTTGCCATATTAGTGATTTTCATTACATCGTCGATCTGCTCAGTGGTAGGTCCGCCCGTAATTATGATTTTTTTCACGTCACACCTCCTTAGATTTCTGCTATTTGTCTTATTACATATCCCGCCATGGTAAGTCCGCATGCGCCGGGAACATAACTAAGTGTTCCAAGTTCGCCGTCCCTAGGTACCGGCTTCTCTTCTGAGAAAACGACCGGCAAGTGTTCTATCCCGGCGTCTTTGAGTCTCCTCCTCATGACTCTGGCAAGTGGACATGTGCTGGTCTTAGCAAGATCGTCGACCCGGAAAGTAGTGTTGAACTTACCTGCAGCTCCCATGGCGCTGATTATATTGACATTATTTCTGACCGCATTGCAAATAAGCGCAGTCTTGGAATCCACATCATCTATCGCATCGATGACCCATGTATATTCGGTCAGGTCGAGTCCGTCACCCGGCCTGTAGAATCTCGGAAGTGCATTTACATCGATTCCCGGATCAATATCCCTTATACGCTCTGCCATTATCTCGGCTTTGTTCTTACCGACTGTAGACGTCAGTGCTACAAGCTGCCTGTTGAGATTGCTCGGAGCGACTACATCTCCGTCCATCAGTGTGATGCTTCCGACTCCGGATCTTGCGATCGCTTCTGCCGCATAGGACCCAACGCCTCCCACGCCAATAACGATGACCATAGCTGATCTCAGCCTCAGAAGGCCTCCCTCTCCGGTCATCTTGAGTGTTCTTGCGTGTCTGTCTCTGATGTTGATTTCCTGCTTGTCGATTCCGCTCATAATGTTGTTTTCAGTCATCTGCTCCGGCTCTGAGCCGGTTCAATACTTTAAATATTATATCACGCCTGAATCCTTTGTTCTCGAGTTTACGCGCTATATAAGCTGCGGTCTTCTCGTCCGAAGCTGCTTTGTTCTTTAACGACAGTTCATGTTCCGCTATATGAAGAGCATCTTCGAATTCATCGATTTTCTCTGCGAAAATAAAGTCTTCCTGCGCGATATTGATCGTTTCAGCGTCTATTCCCTTTTCTGCCAGCTCTCTTGCCGCCCTGAGCGTGCCTCTTTTCTTCTCACGGTTATATTCATAATACCTGAGAGCATACTGATAATCGTCCAGATACCTGAGTCCGATGAGATCATTGACAGTCTCTGTTATCTCTTCTTCGCTGAAACCTTTATCTTTCAAATGAGTCTCGACCTCCCGGACTGTACGCATCCTGCTGGCAAGATAAGCGTAAGCAGTCTCCATCGGGGTCTTTTTTGTTTTATTATTTGATGGCATTATTTCGATCTGTCTTCAATTCTCTGAATTCTATTTTTTTGTCTTTTATGCGTCGTCCTGTGCATACAGCTGCTGCGTACTTGTCAGCACCCGGTATCTGTATATCTCTGATATACCAGTTCCTGCCTGAATAGAAGGCCTTGCATTCAGCCACAGATGGAACATCTTCTGCAGTGATCGATCCTCCTACAGCCTTGATCAGAGATTCCCGCCTCGCCCAGATACAGAAGAACGAGTCTTCATCCGGTTCCATAAGAAACGCATCCAGATCTTCCGGGTCAAAAAGTCTCTGTGCGATTTGATACATACGGCACGGTCTGTAATACTGCACATCGAGTCCGCATTCTCCGTCTGCGAACAGAACAGCCCAGGTATTGCAGCTGTGAGAAATCGAGAAATGCCTGAATCCCTTGATAACAGGTTTGCCGTTATCGCCGGAAGTAGTCATGTGAGCTGTAAGATATGCAGCCTCTTCATGGTCGCCGAGCAAATCCCCGATCGCCATTTTCAGAAGTTCATGGCTCGTATCCCTGCCCCCTGTGAAGTTGTGAGTATAGTAGATAATCACTCGCCGAGTTCCTCCAGAGCTGCATCCATCACGTCTCCCGCTTCTGCCTCAATATCCGGTGTGATACCGATACCCTGGACCTTGTCACCGTTAGGTCTGTAATACTCGCTGACAGTATACTTGAGGGCTGATCCGTCTTTGAATTTGTGTACGGATTGTGTAACACCCTTGCCGTAAGTCTTAGTTCCTATTACCTTGGCTCCGTGATTATCCTGAACAGCAGCGGTCAGGATCTCCGAGGCACTTGCAGTGTTTTCATTGACCAGAACCACATAATCTATATCTGCAGAGCTCTCTTCAGATGAGTAAACGGTCTCTGTTCCATCCTTGAGAACGTCTGTCATGATAGTGCATGCAGGCAACAGATAATCCGCGACCTTGATGCTCGAATCTGTCAGACCGCCGCCATTGTTTCTGAGATCGATTATGAATTTGTCACAGCCTTTGTTCTCAAGATCTTTGACCGCAAGTTTGAAATCTTCATCGGTCTGTTTGACGAATGACATAATATTGATGTATCCGACTTTCTTATGATCCTCAAGCTCATAATAAGCGACCGATTCCTGATCGAGCTCGGCTCTTTCAAGGGTGAAATCCATCTCTTCACCGTCCCGGAGAATCGTCAGGGTAACAGTAGTGCCTTCTTCACCGGTGATCTTGCTGACAGCATCTTCGACCGAAGTCGGCTCCACCCCATCGACTTTCACGATCACATCTTCCATTTTGATTCCCGCTTCTGCGGCAGAGCCGTTGCTGAATACGGATTTGATGGTTATAGCGCCATCGACATCAACGATTCCGATCCCGACTCCGACATAATTGCCCATGAAAGAATTCAGGAATTCTTCGTATTCTTCTTTTGAAAAATACTGCGCGTACGGGTCATTGATACTGGCAACCAGTCTCCTGATATCGTCTTCAGTGAACTCCGTTGCAGGCTTCTCTGCAAGCGGATCAGTTGAAAGCAATTGAACGGATTCATAATATTTGCCGCATGCATTATCAAGATCCTGATAGTACTGCAGCTTTTCCGCAGGCACAAAATGGATCATGTCTCTGTTGAACCACACAGCCACCGAGGCCACCAGGACTGTAAGCAGCACGCCAAGAAGGAACGGTCCCCAGAACCGCTTCTTAGGCTTTTTCTCTTCCGGCTTTTCCGTATCACTTTCCTGAGCGATCACTTCGCCGGTCAAATCATTGTTCCTGTCTTCTGTATAATAATCCATCAGAGCGTTCCTCCCGGAAGCACATACTTCGCTATGATCTGGACATTGGTTTCATCACGCCATTTGTTTATCTCGACCGAGCCGAGGATATCGACAGTCCCGTGTTCGTTGATGATATCGAAGGCGTCAGCTGCATCATGGAAAAGCAGGCAATCGATGGTCCTGCTGCTGCCGGATGAGATCTGGAACTTGGCCATCTTGTCTTCATTCTTGAGGAATCTCCAGCCGGATACTTTGACTTCGGTCAGAGCGAATACCGGAAGTTCGTTCTCCTTGCCGCAAGGCTCCAGGAGTTCGACTGCTTCGGCAAGTTCCAGAGTCACTTCATCAGCATCGATCATGGCATCATAGCTGTGGTCCTCATCAAAGAGACTGCTGTCATTCAGGAGCATCTCGGCTATGTCATTGTTAAGGTCCGCGCGAAGCTGATCCGCGCGGTCGTCAGCGATCGTGAAGCCGCATGCTGCATTGTGTCCGCCAAAACTTATGAACCCGTCTCTGTATTTGTCGAGCATCCTGAAAAGATCGATACCCGGTATCGAGCGCCCGGTTCCCTTATATGTATCTCCGTTATGTGAAATAACTACTACAGGTCTGTTGATCTTCTCGCGGAGTTTGCCTGCTACGATCCCGAGAACGCCTTCGTGTGAATCATTGATCTCCACTACGACAAAATCACCTTTGGCAAGCTCGGAATCAAGCATCGAAAGGCCTTTGTCATAAGCATCGTCCTGGAGTCTTCTCCTCTCCTGATTTGCCGCTACAAGTTCCCTGCAGTATTTTTCGATCTCTGCATCATCCTCAGAAAGGAACAGTTTTACGCCTAGAGTTGCGTCACCGAGCCTTCCTGAAGCATTGATCTTAGGTGCGATTCCAAAGGAAATATCGCTTGCCTTGATCGTTCTGTAATCGAGTCCGGACATGTCAATAAGTCTGCGGAGTCCTTTGTTCCTGCATCCGAGATGTATCGATCTCAGTCCGCATTTGACGATCGTCCTGTTCTCATCGAGCATCGGCATAATGTCCGCAATAGTCCCGATCGTAACGAGCTCGAGAACTTCAGCCATTATGGACTTAGGAATGTCTCTTACTCTTGCGATCGCAAGCGCCAGCTTGTAAGCAACGCCAACACCTGCAAGGCCTTTGAACGGGTATTCATCTTCCGAGAGTCTCGGGTTGATGATCAGACCTTCAGCTGAAACTCCTGAAATATTGTGGTGGTCTGTAACAAGTGTGCCTATGCCAAGAGAATGCGCATATGCCGTCTCATTCTCAGAGACGGATCCGCAATCGACTGTAACGATGAATTCACCGCCGTTTTCATATATTCTGTCTATCGACTCTGTATGAAGACCATACCCCTCATCAAGTCTTGAAGGGATATAGTATGTCACATTGTCTGTGAGAGAGCCGATGACCTTCATCATCAACGATGTCGCAGTTATCCCGTCGACATCATAATCTCCGTAAATTACTATCCTCTTGCCTGAATCGATTGCATTCAGCAGTAAATCCACTCCTGCCTTCATGTTAGCAAGCAGAAATGGATCATATGCGAGCCTTGGCCTCGTAGAGAAAAACTCTTCAAGCTTCTCATCTTCGATGCCTCTGGATCTGATTATACTGAGGATAATATCCGGAACATTCTTATTCTCAAATGTCATTCCGGTTGTTTCCTTTACTTGTCTGTTAATGCTGTATCTCTAGTAAAGACTGAACGGGTTGGTCATGTTTCCGTTCTTGTATACTGAGAAATGCAGGTGTGGTCCTGTTGAATTGCCGGTACTTCCGATATATCCGATCACAGTACCCTTCTTCACAAACTGCCCGGCAGAGCAGTTGAATCCTTTAAGATGTCCGTATAGCGAACTGTATCCTGATCCGTGCCCGATCTGGATGCAGTTGCCGTAGCTGCTGTACCATGATGCTCTGGTGACCATGCCGTCCGCAATAGCATATACCGGCGAACCATACGTCCCGCTGGTCAGCACGATATCTATTCCGTTGTGGAACTCTCTGCCGTGGAACGGGCAGATTCTCCATCCGTAATTGGACGTGATGAACCAATTGCTCTGAGTAGGCCAGGCCCATGTGTAATTGCCTACTTCGACTTCTACATCTCCGCCTTCATCAAGGATCATTGCCTCAGCTTCTGCCTGCTTTGCAGCGGCTTCTGCAGCGAGGACTTCCGCTTCTTTTTCGAGCTGGTCTTCCATTGCCTTGAGCTTGTCGGCTTCTTCCTGGAATCTAGCCTTGAGTTCTTCAGTTTCGAACTCCTGTGCCTCAAGGTTGATCTCCTGCTGCTCGAGAGCTGCTTTCTGCTCTTCGAGTTCTTTCTTGAGCTGGCGGAGCTTTTTGTAAGCGCGCTGGAGTTTCTTGAGGAGTTTCTGGTCACTCTCAAGGATCTTGTTCACCATACCGACATTAGTCAGCAGGTCTTCAACACTCTCCGAGCTCAGCACTACATCAACGATACCCGTCGTGCCGGTCTTGTACATCGCAGTAAGACGATTATTGAGAGCTTCGTTCTGCTCTTTGATTTCTTCCTGCTTCTGAGCCATCTTGACTCTGGTGCTCTCGATCTCTGCCTTCTTGGTATTGATGGCACTCAGAGTGATTTCCATCTGAGCCTGAAGTTTCAGGAGCTGCTCTTCGGCAGCCTCGATATTGGCTACAGCATCCGCAGCCTTCTTAGCAGCTGCTTTTGCTTCTTTTCTCTTAGCTTCAGTTGCTGCTTTTGCTTCTTCTGCCGCTTCATGCGCTGCATCGATCTCCTCCTGAGTCTCTGCAAAAGTAGATACATAAGGAGTGAAAGGCGCAATGACGAGCGTCAGTATGAGAAGTATGACTATTATGATTTGACTTTTTCTTGTTTTGTTCATCCGATACCCCGTTTATCTGTCAAGGAACTTCCTGATGGAAATAATACTTCCGCAGATCCCTATACTTACGCCGATGCACATGAAAATTATCAGGAGATTGACTGTAAGATAATCCGCAGGGACTACAGTTACAGACAATATCCTTGTAATGTCGGATCCTATGATCTGGGTGACCTTGTTATAGATCAGATATGTAAGGCCCGTAGCTATGCCCGCAGAGAGCATACCTATAATAATGCCTCCCCAGATGAATGGCGCTCTTACGAACCAGTCGGTCGCGCCGAGATATTTCATGATGCCGATCTCCTTCTCACGGTTGAAAACAGTGAGTTTGATCGTATTGGCAACTATGATGATCGAAACGATAACGAGGAATCCCATCGCTATCAGTGATCCCATCTCTATGAAATGAGATATCTGAGCGAGTTTGTCGATCGTATCCTGATAATAAACAACATCGTCCACACCCTCTATCGACACCGCACTCTCCGCAAGCGAATGAGCGACGTCCTTGTCCTCTACATATACATTGAAAGAATTAGGCAGAGGGTTCTTAGGCAGATTGTCCAGAAGATATCCGTTATCGCCCCATCTGACCTTAAGTGTCTCGAGGGCTTCATCCTTAGGAACGAAAGTCACATGATCGACTCCCGGTGTTCCTTCAAGTGTATCCTGGACACTGTAAGCAATTTCATCTGTGTTGTTATCCACCAGATAGATCTGGATAACGTTATAGTCCTTCTCTATCATCGCAGCAAACAGATTGACATTTACAAATGCAACGAAGAACAATCCTAGAATGAGCATCATTGCAGTGATAGCGAGAACTGAGGTGAAATACATTCCCTTATTGCGGCCCATCTGTGAGAAGGCCTGTTTGAGATTATAACCGGTCCTACTCATAGACATCCTCCCCGCCATTCAGGTATTCATCTACCATTGATGCAACATCTCCTTCATCTCCGTCATCTGCAAAAGAAACAGCGGTCTGCGGCGATGCGAAGTACATAGTCTTGCGCTCGTCGTTAGTCATGTTTTCAACGCCTGTGCCTGCAAGAGCGCTGAGGCCAGGTGCCAGTATGTCGCTTTCAGCTGCAGAATGTCTTGAATACTTGCCTTCCTGATCGTCACGTACGATACGTCCCTGATCAATAGCAACTACTCTCTTGTTCATCTTGTTGACGATATCCTTTGCGTGTGTGACCATGAGGATAGTCGTTCCTCTGATATTGATTTTCTCAAGGAGTTCCATGATATCCATCGCAGTAACAGGGTCGAGGTTTCCTGTAGGCTCATCACAGATCAGAACTCTTGGCTTGTTGACCAGAGCTCTTGCGATACCTACTCTCTGCTGTTCACCTGCGGAAAGCTCATCAGGATATCTGTTCGCTTTGTCTTTGATGTCTACAAGATCAAGAACAAATGGCACACGCTCCTTGATCTCGCGTCTGCTCTTGTGGAGAACCTCCATAGCAAAAGCGACATTTTCATATACGGTCTTCTTCTCGAGAAGACGGAAATCCTGGAAGACCATTCCGATCTTCTGTCTGATCTCAGGGACTTCTCTCCTTCCGATATGTGTGATATCCTTGCCCGCAAGAATGATCCTGCCCTTATCAGGCTCGATCTCTTTGAGGATAAGTTTGATAAAAGTCGTCTTGCCTGCACCACTCGGACCTACGAGGAATACGAAATCTCCTCTGTTGATATGCACTGAGGCATCCAGAAGTCCGATATTGCTGCCGTACTTTTTAGTGACATTGTTGAATACGATCATGTTCCTTGAAAATCTCCAATAGTTTCATGTAGCTAACTGTTCTATATATACCGAATCAAAGTTATTATACACCACAAGATGTTGTAATTACTATATTCTTAACGAACTTTCATACTTCAAAAACACGCCGTAAACCGCCAATTCAAAAGGACTGACGCAGTCGTATGAATGCATCAGCCCTGATCATTATCAAATATTGGCGTGAAATTATTATTTAAATCTTGAGGAAGAAGCCTGCCATGATGAAGTATGTGCAAAGTGAGATCATGTCTGTGATCGAAGCCATCATAGGTCCCGCCATCAGCGCAGGGTCGATCCCGATTTTCTTCGCCAGCATCGGAAGCATCGATCCTATCAGTTTGGCTATGATGACTATGAGGATCATAGAGCAGCAAACAGTGAGTGCAACAAGCGGCGGATTGTGGTCAAGGAACACTATCCTGAAGTAGTTGAGAATACTCAGGCAGACTCCAACGATGAGACCTACACGGATCTCCTTCCACATTACCTTGATAAAGTCGCGGAGTTCCAGTTCACCGGTCGCCATACCACGGATGATAAGTGTGGATGACTGCGATCCGGAGTTACCGCCTGTACCCATCAGCATCGGCATGTAGATTACCAGCGCGATGACCGCAGACATTGCATCCTCGAATCTCTGAAGTATCCCGCCTGTGATGAAGTATGAGCACATCAGCAGGAACAGCCACGGAAGTCTCGCTTTGACATGATGGAATACCGACATATCCAGATATTCCTTATCCATTGTATCGATGACACCGCCCATACGCTCGATATCCTCTGTCGCCTCTTCTTCGATGACGTCAAGAATATCGTCGACGGTTACGATACCGACCAGTCTGTATTCGTTGTCAACGACCGGGATAGCCAGATAACCGTAACGTGTGAAGAGGTCGGATACTTCTTCCTGGTCATCATCTACATGCGCTACGACCGGGTCATCGTGCATGAGATCGGATATGATCGAATTGTCAGGTGAAATAACAAGTGATTTGAGCGAAACTACTCCGATCAGTTTACGTCCGGTATCAAGGACATAGCATGTATAGATCGTCTCGGAATCGAGTCCGACTTCCTTGATATGATCAAGTGCCTCTCTGACCGTCATGTTCTTCCTGAGACTAATATACTCCGGCGTCATCAGTGAGCCGGCGCTGTCTTCTTTGTATTTGAGGAAGGTGTTGATCATCCTTCTCTCGCTCTTAGGTGTTTTGTCGAGTATCTTGTCAACGATATTTGAAGGAAGTTCTTCAAGTACGTCGATCATATCGTCGAAGTCGAGTTCATCGAGAATGTATTTGAGCTCGGGATCTGTGATTATATTGATGATATCAAGTTTGTCATCCGTACTCAGTTCGGCAAAAACATCTACGCTGATGTCTTTAGGAAGAGCCCTGAACAACACGACCATTCTCTGAAGATCGAATTTTCGTCGGATATCGACCAGCATTTCTGCGATTTCTACTTCATCGTGTTTGAGGAGTTCATCTCTGCAGCGGAAATATTTCTTTTCCTCGAGCAGTTCGAAAATCTTCTCTATGGATTCTTCGTATGCCTGTTCCATATCGATCATAGCATTCATGTTATCCATTGTTCTCTTCCTCCTTTCTGTTGTTCAGCGTGAGTTAACTGATCAAACGTGCTGCTTACCCGGCACAGCTGTCCGTTATGCAGATAATCAGTGTCCGAGCATCCTGCGGATATCTTCTTCTGTGATTATCTCAACACCGAGTTCACGGGCATTCCTGTTCTTGGAAGAGCCGGAATTCGGGTCGTTTGTTATCAGGTAATCTGTTTTGGCGGAAACTGAGCCTGCGACCTTGCCGCCTTCTGCCTCGATTTCTGCCTTAAGTTCCTTTCGGTTGCTGTAATGTTCGAGACTTCCTGTAATAACGAACGTTTTGCCTTCAAGACCTATCCCTGCTGCTTCGTAGCTCTCATCGAGCTCGAGCATTGAGACAAGTTCAGCTATTACCTTCTTGTTCTCTTCGTCGCTGAAATACTTGACATAGTCTCTGGAAAGCACACTGCCTACTCCATCGATCATCGTCAGATCTTCTTCTGTCAGCGATTCGATCTCGCTCCAGTTATTACGGCAAAATCTTGCTATAGTATTCGATGTAGACACTCCGATGCCCGGTACTCCGAGGCTGTAGAGCAGCCTTGCAGGAGTTGTATGCGATGCCTTTCCGGCAGAAGCTATCAGGTTGTCGTAGGACTTAGGTCCGAAACCTTCAAGCTGTATGATCTCGTCTTTGTATCCTTCGAGTCTGAAAAGATCCGGGAAAGTCCTTATTGCGCCGATCCCGATCAGCTTGAGGAGACCGGATTCAGACAGTCCCTCTATGTTGAGCGCATCTCTTGAGACAAAATGCGAAAATTTCTTGACGTGTTTGGCGAGGCAGTCAGGATTGATGCAGTGAAGAGTCTTGGTCCCGCCGTCTTCAAACACTTCCGCAGCGCCTCCGCATACCGGACATCTGTCAGGTATTTCCAGATTGCCACTTCTTGTAAGATTGTCGCTGAGCTGAGGGATGATCATGTTGGCCTTATATACTCTGATCGTATCCCCGATCCCAAGCGCAAGATCTTCTACGATGTTCAGGTTGTGGACTGAAGCTCTTGAAACTGTAGTTCCTTCGAGTTCTACAGGGTCAAAGACCGCTACAGGATTGAGAAGTCCTGTTCTTGACGGGCTCCACTCGATCTCCCTCAGGATGGTATCAGCATTCTGGTCACGCCATTTGAATGCTATTGAGTCCTTAGGGAATTTGGCTGTAGCGCCAAGAGTCGAAGCATAATTGACGTCTTCGAAAGTCAGTACAAGTCCGTCTGATGGTATGTCGAATTCAGGAATGCGAGCTTCATAATCATCTATAACATCGATCAGATTGTCCGCATTTACCATCACATAGTCGACTATATCGAAGCCCTGTGATCTCATCCACTCCATTTTAGCGCGGCGGCTATCGAAATCTATTCCTTCAGATACGGTAAGTGTGAAAGCATAGAAGTAAACGGATCTCTCGGCGGTCACCTTCGGATCCAGCTGACGTATGCTTCCGCTGCAGAGATTCCTCGGGTTCTTATACTTGGCATCAGTATCATCGATCGCCTCGTTGATCTTCTCGAAGTCAGAATACTTGATCACGGCTTCGCCCCTTACTATGACCTTGCCTTTGTAAGGGATCATCTTAGGCACATTACGGCACTCAAGAGCGTTAGCAGTAATAAGCTCACCCTCGATTCCGTTACCTCTCGTAACGGCCTGGCTGAGTCTTCCGTTCTCATAAGTAAGTCCGACAGTAAGTCCGTCAAGCTTCCATGACAGAAGTCCTTCCTGATTTCCAAGCCATGCCTTGAGTTCGTCTCTGTCCTTGGTCTTGTTGAGCGACAACATCTTGACCTCATGTGTTATCTTAGGAAGGCCTGCTGCTGTCTCATATCCTACGTTGATCGAAGGGCTGTCATTTCTGATGTAGCCGGTCTCATCTTCAAGAGCGAGAAGCTCATCATACATCTCGTCATACTCAAAGTTGGTGATGATCTCGATCCCGTCAGCATAATATGCCCTTGAAGCTTCGTTGAGCTTGCCGGCAAGTTCATCTATCCTTGCGATTTTCTCATCATAATTCATAGGTCACTGCACCTTTTCCATTTTTACGAAGCCTTTCCCTAGCTTCTTCTCACCATAATCGTCGAACATCACTGTCATTGTTTTCTCATCCTGCGCGATGAGCATTCCGACACCGAATTTCGGATGTCTGAGCATGTCCCCGATCTCGAATTCACCGGACTCGATATCTCTCCTGTGCGCTGCCTTTCTCGCAGCATTCAGATTATCGAATGGCTTTACCTTCGGTACGCCGTTATAGCCATCGGCATTGCCCATCGCCCTGCCGCTGAATATATAGTCACCCAGCATACCGCCTTCGCCTCTCAATCCGCTTCCGGACTTGACTCTGTCTTTGACCGTTCTGTCACCGTCAAGGCAGGATTTGTCCATCTCATCGAGGAAGATAGACTCCATCTGGAAATCCGTTCTGCCGTACATGGTCCTGACCTGCGCACCAGTCAGATACAGTTTCTTCATCGCTCGTGTGATACCGACATAGCAGAGCCTGCGTTCTTCTTCCATCTTGGAAGTCTCATCGAACGCAGCTACGCCCGGGAACATTCCATTCTCCATGCCCGGAATGAAAACGACCGGGAACTCTAGCCCTTTGGCTGAATGCAGCGTCATAAGGACTACCGCATCCTCGTCTTCATCATGATTATCTATATCTGCCATCAGCGTGATCTGTTCGAGGAAAGCGCCAAGCGGGGTCGGATCCGCCGCTTCGATCCCCTCTCCGAGAAGCGCAAGTCTCTCTGCCCTCATCTCATCACGAAGGGCCTGTACAGTACCGTCTTCGAGTCCTTTCTCGAACTCTGCGATAACGGTCTTGAATTCCATTATGTTCTCTATCCTGCCGTCTGACTCGATAGTATGCGCATCCTCCAGAGCCTTGAGATAACCGGAACGTTCGAGAACATTGTCATAAATATCCTGGATCGTGAGGTTGTCCTGCTCGCTCCTGATATCTGTGATCATCTGAGTCAGTTCACCCGAAGCCTTTCTGCATTTTGCACTTAATGATGCCCTCAGCGTCTCATCGCACAGTGCATCGAAGATGCTCATTCCGTACGCATTCGCATACTCCTCGATAGCAGCAAGAGTTTTGGCCCCGATGCCCCTCTTAGGTTCATTGATGATCCTCATCATTGAGACATTATCGCCCGGATTCTCAATAAGGCGGAGATAAGCCATTACGTCCTTGATCTCCTTGCGGTCATAATATCTGAGACCGGCAAGAACTCTGTACGGGATACCGCGGAAGCTGAATTTCTCTTCGAAGCTCCTTGACTGGGCGTTCTTCCTGTACAGGATCGCGATATCCTTGTAAGCATATCCCTGAGCTCTCAGATTCTCAATCTCCGATCCGATCCAGTAGGCTTCCTGCTTCTCGTCTTCAAGCCTTCTGTAAGTGACCTTGTTGCCGTCTTCCCTGTCTGTCCAGAGAGATTTGACCTTGCGGTTGGTGTTGTTGCTGATGACCGAATTCGCTAGTCTCAGGATGTTGCCGTCAGATCTGTAGTTCTGCTCAAGCCTTACGGTAAAAGCATCCTTGAAGTCGTTCTCGAAGTCGAGTATGTTGCGGATATCCGCGCCTCTCCACTGATAAATGCACTGATCGTCATCTCCGACAACGCATAGATTGCCATGTCTTGACGCGAGCATGCTGATAAGCTTGTACTGGAGATAGTTGGTATCCTGATACTCGTCTACCATTATATATTTGAACCGGTCTGAGTAATATCTGAGGACATCAGGCTCCTGTTCGAGAAGCTTGACCCCGTTCCACAGCAGATCGTCAAAATCCATAGCATTTGCTGCCATCAGTTCCGCCTGATATTTTGAATACACATTATGTATGGCCTTGTTCTGAGGCATTCCCGGAGATTCCGCAAGGTAATCATCCGGATACTGCTCCTGCTCCTTGCATTTGCTGATGACTGAAATGATCATAGCGACCGGAGTGATCTTCTCATCTACACCGAGTTCCTTGCAGATCTTCTTGATAAGAGTCTTCTTGTCAGTCTCATCGTAGACCGTGAATCCCGGCTTGTACCCCAGGCATTCTCCGGAATATCTGAGCATGCGAAGACACATAGCATGGAACGTCAGTATCCACATGCCATATATGTCGCCTACAAGATCTGCGACACGTGTACGCATCTCATTAGCCGCCTTGTTGGTAAATGTGACGGCGAGTATATTATGCGGATCGATGCCCTGACTGATCATGTACGCCATGCGGTGTGTCATGGTCGCGGTCTTGCCTGAGCCGGCACCCGCGAGGATCAGGACCGGTCCGTTGATATGTTTTACTGCTTTATTCTGTTCACTGTTAAGATTAGTAGTCATAGATAATTAATTTTACCACAAACCTGCAGGCTTTGAACGGTTCTTTTGACAAACACCGGGCGCCAGCTGAACACAGCTGATTTATGCTGTTTCATTGTTCAGAAAATATACCAAATTTGCATTCAAGCATCGCTCTTCAGCGGTTGACATTTCTGTGTCAAGTGATAGAATTTATGTGTAGGCGCATACAGCGCCACAAGCAAAATTTAATCTAAATGAATTGCATAAGGAGAGTGATACCAATGGCAAATTATGTAGAAAGAGTCATCGAGCAGTGCAAGAAGAACAATCCTGGAGAGCTTGAGTTCCATCAGACAGTAGAAGAAGTACTTACTTCTCTTGCTCCGGTAATGGACGCTAATCCTAAGTATGAAGCATGCGCACTTCTCGAGAGACTCGTTGAGCCTGAAAGAGGAGTTACTTTCAGAGTTGTTTGGGTTGACGACGAAGGTAAAGTTCAGGTTAACAAGGGCTACAGATATCAGTTCAACAGCGCTATCGGACCTTATAAGGGTGGTCTGAGATTCGCTCCAAACGTATATCCTGGAATCATCAAGTTCCTCGGATTTGAGCAGATCTTCAAGAATTCCCTGACTGGTCTCCCAATCGGCGGCGGCAAGGGTGGTTCTGACTTCGATCCTAACGGAAAGAGTGATGCTGAAGTTATGAGATTCTGCCAGGCATTTATGACAGAGCTCTACAGACACATCGGACCTTACACTGACGTTCCTGCTGGTGACCTCGGTGTTGGCGCAAGAGAAATCGGATATCTGTTCGGTCAGTACAAGAGAATCACTGACAGATTCGACGGTGGAGTTCTCACAGGTAAGGGAATCCCTTACGGCGGACTGCTCGGAAGAACAGAAGCTACAGGATTTGGTATCGTATGGTACGCTGAGGAAATGCTGAAGGCTAACGGCGAAGAGATCAAGGATAAGGTTGTTGCTATCTCCGGTTTCGGTAACGTATCCTGGGGAACAGCATGGCAGCTCCAGAGACTCGGCGCTAAGCTCGTAACAATCTCCGGACCAGACGGATATATCTATGACCCAGAAGGAATCGGCACTGATGAGAAGATCGCTTACCTCCTCGAACTCAGAGGATCCGGCAAGAACATCTGCGCACCTTATGCTGAGAAGTTCCCAGAAGCTACATTCTTCCCTGGCAAGAAGCCTTGGGGCGTATTCCAGGATACTGGATGCAAGGTTGATATGTTCATCCCATGCGCTATGCAGAATGACGTTCACATGGAGCATGCTAAGCAGATCGTTGAGGGCGGCTGCAAGTTCTATTGCGAAGGTGCTAACATGCCTACAACCAACGATGCTCTTAAGTATCTCATGGACAACATGATCGCTGTTGGTCCTGCTAAGGCAGCTAACGCTGGCGGCGTTGCTTGCTCCTGCATCGAGATGGGACAGAACTCCGGCCACACAGTATTCCAGCATGAGGACGTTTATGCACAGCTCCACCAGATCATGAAGAACATCTTCAACGCTTGCTCTAAGGCTGGTGAGAAGTACTATGGCGACAAGAACGCTCTGGTACAGGGTGCTAACATCGCTGGATTCGAAAGAGTAGCTGAAGCTATGATGGCTCAGGGTCTTGTATAAGATCTGTCACTTACGATTTCGTAAAGCAATTTAAAACAACAGAAGAGACCGCAGATGCGGTCTCTTTTGCTATGCATTTAATAATGATACCGGTGTCTGTCAGAAAGAACCGTCCCCGGTGACACATTCCTGCTCGAAAGTAATGTAGGTGCATTTGAATGTGAGATATTTGAGTCCGTTGTTATCAAACATCAGGTGGACTTCGTAACCGTCTTTAGAAAAGTATATCTCATGTGCTGTGAAGTCGCAGTCAGATATTACATCTCCGTCTTCGTCTCTTTCTGCATTGATGACGACGCCTTCATCTTCGAGGATCTCAACATTCTCAAAGTTTCCTGTTCTGATCAGTTCGTCTCCGTCCTCATTCCAGCCTGAGAATACGATCGCGATATCCCCGTTTTCTTTTCTTATTTCAAGGACATAATCTCCGTCAACTTCATTCAGATCCTCGCATATCCTTACAGCATCATCATAATCTGTACCGTCAGGGAGCTCCTTTACCGCTTCAGGGATACCTTCCATTATTTCTTCGATCATTGACTCATATTCTCTGTCAGCGATCTCATCCATCTCGTCGAATCTGTTCTGTTTTTCCTCTTCCTCTGCAAGCAGCTTCTTATATGCACTTTCAGGAAGGAGTCCAAGCGCAACGAGTCTCGGATCAACGGTTTCAAGTATCCATGCAGGTATATCTTCATCCGGCTCTTCCAGACTATCGTTATAGTTCTCATCGAATTCCTCACCGGCCTCCTCTTCATTGAACGGCGGGCGGTTCTCAAATTCCTTCCACTGGAATTCATACTCGTCTATCTGGAACTGAACAAGATCCTCATAAGTTTCCGGATTCCTGTAGTTGATCTCTTCGCCTTCTTCATCGATGTCTGCGATCAGATAATCATCCGGATCGAAATCTTCTTCAGGGAACTCTTCTTTCCATTCATCGATGTCAAGGCATGGCGGCTCATCATAGAGGTCATGTTCTTCCTGGATATACTTCTCGCGCATTTCGCGATAAAGCGCATCCATCTCTTCATCTGTGTACTCTTTGTCTATAACAGGCTCGAACATGTCGGTCGTTCCGAGGAACTGCATGAGTGCATACCATTCTTTGTTGTAATAACGCATTATTGATCCTCCTGATTTATATTTTAAAGTCCGTCAGGGAAGCTTGTGAAAGAGCCGGTTTCGACTTCAGGCATTCCATATTTCTCTCTGGCATCAGCAATAGCTTTGATCATGAAAGCCATGTTGTGTCCGAGGTTTCTCATAGTCTGAAGTCCTTCGAGGTCCTTCTTCACATCCTCTGCAGAGAAGCCGTGTACCTGATTCCAATATGTCGATGTAGCAATCGGCATTCCGCTTATGCTGAAGTATTTGTTCAGTACATCAAAGGTTGCTGAGTTGCCTCCTCTTCTGGCACTTACTACTGCCGCTCCGACTTTCATGTGCATATCATACTGTGCACTGTAGAAAAGTCTGTCCATGAACGAAAGAATGGTTCCATTCGGTGAAGCGTAATAGACCGGGCTTCCCACGACCAGGCCGTCAGCTTTCTCCAGCTTGGCATTGACCTCATTCACAAGATCATCGAACACACACTTGCCCTTTGTTTCACATGTCCCGCATGAGATGCAACCTCTGATGTCATGCTTGCCAACATGGATCATCTCTGTTTCGATCCCGTCCGCCTGCAAAGTGCGCGCTACTTCTTCAAGTGCTGCATTAGTGCAGCCGTTTGCCTTAGGACTTCCGTTAAGCAAAATCACCTTAGCCATTTTATCCCTCCTGTTATATCTTTAGTTAATTGTATCTTTTACAGCATCTGTACCGCATCTCCGGTCTCGAACAGATAGAGATATGCTTCTGCGACATCCATACCTGTTCCCTTGGATACAGCCTCGGAATACAGTTCTATCTGCACAGCATATTCGTTGCGTATACGCCTGATCTCCTCAGATCTGTCCCTGTCCTTCCTGATAAAACTGGATTTGTAATCGATAAGTATCATCCGGCCGTCTTCTTCGAAGCAGCAGTCGATGACACCCTGCACCAGGATCTCTCTTCCACCTCTTGCGGTCCTCAGAGTGAACGGTTTCTCTCTTCTGAGTTTGCCCGCAGCAGCTGCTGCAATAACACGCATTCCGATATCACTTTCGAAGAAAGCTTTTATCTTGCTTGTGTCAACGCCTTTCATGACGTCAGCTTCTATCGCTCCGTGTTCTGTAAGGAACGCAGCGCGTTCTTCGATATAATCGCTCCGGACACTTCCGTCATCACCGAGGACCTTATTCATATCCAGGAATTCCATGATCCTGTGATAAGCGATCCCTATGTCAGCAGCGCTTGCCTTTTTGCGGGATTCAGATGCATTCCACAGGAAAACCGGTTCTGTATCCTTCGTAGTTATGACAGGCTCCTCCGGCTCCGTTTCGGCCTTCGCTGCTTCGAGTTCCTCACGTCTGACCGCACTGACTGAATATTTCGCCTTAGCTGTCAAAAGATCGTTATCCGGGTATTCGAAAGTGAACCTCTTATCTATCTCTGAATACAGCGCCTGCTCTTCATCAGTGAGTCTGTCCGGGATCAGGTCCTCCCATTTGCGCAAAGTATATTGACTGATGCCTGCAGACTTCATGAGCAGCGGCTTTATGAAATACTGATTGTCAGGTGTCATGACCAGTTCACGGATGACTTTGAGATAATTCCGCGGGGTCTGAGTGTACTCAAGCAGCTTCTCTAAGCTATCGCATGTTCCGGTCATTATGAGCTTGTTGCGTGCTCTTGTCATCGCAACATAGAGTATCCTGAGTTCCTCACTGTAACTGTCCCTTTTTGCTTTGGCTGCTATAGCCTTCTGCATCAGAGTCGACCGCCAGTATCTTCTCTCAGGATCTACATATGAGAGACTTACTCCGACAGAAGAGTCAAAGCTGAATGTCTTCTGACTTCCGTCACTCTTGAAATTATGGCCGAGGCCTCCGACGATCACGAACGGATACTCGAGGCCCTTACTCTTATGTATAGTCGAGATCCTGATGACATCATCATCACTTCCGACCATCGAAGCCTGTCCGTTGCTGATTTTCTTTTTCTTCATCACATCGATAAATGCGATGTAGGAACTGAGGGATGAAACAGTTTCGCGGCTGTACTTGCCTGCCCTGTCTGCAAGGGATCTGAGATTTGCCTGTCGTCTCGCTCCTCCGTTCATAGCTCCGGCCATCCTGTAATAGCCTGAATCCGTCAGGACTTTCCAGACAAAATCTTCAAGTGTCATCATTCTCGAGAGCCTTCGCCACTCCATGATTTTGTCATATGCGTAGGCCGCTTTATCCCGAAGAGCTCCTTCAGGGCCGTCTGTTCTGTACCAGTCAAGAGCTTCCCAATATGCCGGCCTTATATATGGCCTTTGTTCGCCCTTGTAATCTTTCGGTGCATTTCTGAGGTGCTCGGTGTGCGCGATCCTTATGAGAGCGAGTTCTTCCGGAGTCCAGCCAAAAGCTTCTGAATGAAGTGACGCGATCAGCGGTACATCCCTTTTCATGTTATCTATGCACTGCAGAAGCGAAAGAGCAACCCCGATTTCGACTGTGTCAAAATAGTCATCGGATTCTTCGACATGAGATTCGATCCCGCGTTTTCTCAGGGCTCTTGCCATGATGTCGCCTCTGGTCTTGACTGCGCGGAAAAGGATCACTATATCCCTCGCGTGAGCTTTGCGGACCACATCCGCCTTGGTATCATGGAACTCTGTTCCTATAAGGCTGCAGGCAAGATCAGCAATATACGCCGCTTCTGCTTCTTCTTTGCTGAGATCTTCTATCTCTTCGTCGACTTCACCTGTTTCATCCGCAATATCTGCGGCTTCAGGTTCCGCAGCATCCTCTTCGTTCTCAACTGTGGTCAGGACATGCACTTCCGGCTTGAAGTCATATTCTTCTATGCATCTGCAGCCGGTGTAGAGCATAGCACGCTCATCATAGCCTTCCATGATCTTACCGAAGACACGGTTTATATATCTTATTGTCGCATCATTGCTCCTGAAGTTCTTCGAAAGGTCAATGGCGATCCCATCTGTATTTGCAGGGTCACTGAACTCTTTATATACCCTTTCGAATATCTCCGGCTCAGCCTGTCTGAATTTGTATATGCTCTGCTTGACATCCCCGACCTTGAAGACATTATCAGGTCTTGAGACTTTCCCGATCAGATACTCCTGAATATTGTTCGTATCCTGATATTCATCGATGAACACGAACCTGAATCTGCGTCTCAGTGTCTCTGCAGCAGTATCATTGCCGAGTATCCTGACGGCATTATGCTCCATATCCGCAAAATCCATAACTTTGCGTTCGCGTTTTTTCGCTGCATATCTTGCCTCGAAATCCTCTAGCAGTCCGATGTAATAAACTGTATATTTGTATGCCGCATTCATTTCAGCAAGCCGCGTCTCAAGATCCGGAGACAAGTAATTGGTGACCCAATCCTTGATGATCCCCTTATACATTTCCCGGAGATTTTTGGCTTCTTCTTTGATCGGCTCGAAAGCTTCTTTCTGACCCTTCTTCGTTCTGAGCTGCGGATAAGTGATCCCGGATATCATGGCCATCACAGACTCATCCAGATTTCCTGCCTGAAGTTCCTGAAGGACATCATAGATCGTATTTGTCTCCTGCGAGAGCTTTTCATCATACATCGCTTCAAGCGCGGAGAAACACATCAGTTCACGGAGTTTGCCGGTCGTCTCATATGCCTTGGCAAAAGTCTCCAGGGCATCCTCAAGCATAGCATGCTGCAATGCAGAGCCTTCAAAGGTCTCCTTAGTCACAAGGAGTTCCTCAGCCCTGGAATATGCCCAGTTGAAATAGTCAGGTATCGATCTGAGCCTTCCATATGCGCTGAGCAGGTCATCTTTGATATTGTCTTCACTGCGTTCTTCACTGTAAAGCCTGAGAAAGTCTCTGAAGTCATCGTCTGCAAATCTCTCATCGAAGAGCTCCGCTATGGCTTCCCTCTTCATCAGTTCGCCCTGCACCTCATCGCACGTCCCGAAGTCAGGCTCTATATCTGTCTCATAGAAGAATTCTCTGATCACTCTCAGCGCAAAGCTGTCGATAGTGGAGATGTAAGCACGGTACAGTCTGCCGATCTGGTCTTTGAGCCTTCTGCTCTCCTCGGGATGTTCCCGCATGCGTGCCCTTATCGCCTTTGCCAGACGCAGCCTCATCTCAGCGGCAGCCGCTTTGGTAAAAGTCACTACAAGCATCTCATCCACGTTAGCTTTGCCTTCAAGGATGATGCTGAGTATACGTTCGACCAGCACTGCTGTTTTGCCAGAACCGGCAGCAGCCGAAACAAGTATCGACTTGTCCGTCGTATCTATTGCAAGTTGTTGTTCTTTTGTGAATTTTACAGCCATAGTATTTTAATTATACATTCGCGCTTCCCAAAATTCCACTTAACAGATGATGCATTATGTTTTTTCCCGACTGGCTCGTATTCTATGTTATAATTGATAGTTGAATGGAACAACATGAATACAAAATCTATGATTCAGGAGATTATTTCTATGAAACACAAACCAACTATGTTAATGATCCTCGACGGATTCGGTATAAGAGAAGAGACATACGGAAATGCGATCGCTGCAGCGAAAAAGCCTGTACTCGATGAGCTTTTCGCAAAGTATCCTTTCATCACGATCGAAGCCAGCGGTGAACCGGTAGGTCTTCCTGCAGGTCAGATGGGCAACTCCGAAGTCGGCCACCTCAATATCGGCGCAGGCAGCGTAGTTTACCAGAATCTTCTCAAGATCACAAGATCAATCAGATCCGGTGAGTTCTTCAGGAACGAAGCCCTACTCGGCGCAATGAAGAATGCATCAGAAGGTCACACCCTTCATATCATGGGACTCGTATCCGATGGCGGCGTACACAGCCACTTTGAACACCTCAAGGCTGTTATCGATATGGCTAAGAAGAACAATGTCAAAGAAGTCATCGTACACTGTTTCCTCGACGGAAGAGACGTACCGCCAAAAAGCGCTATGGACTATCTCGGACCTCTCGAAGATTACATGAAAGAAGAAGGACTTGGCAAGATCGGTGTCATTTCCGGAAGATTCTACGCAATGGACAGAGATAAGAGATGGGAAAGACTTGTCAGAGCTTATGATGCCCTCACTCTCAGCGAAGGCCTCAAGGCATCCTGTTCACAGGATGCTATCGACAATTCTTATGCCAAGGATGAAACAGATGAGTTCGTTCAGCCTACAGTCGTGACACCTGTTCCGATCAAGGATAACGACTCTGTCATCTTCATCAACTTCAGACCTGACAGAGCAAGAGAGATCACAAGAACACTCGTTGACCCTGATTTTGACGGGTTCGACCGTAAAGTCAAAGTCAGCGGCCTTACTTACGTCTGCATGGCTGAGTACGATGCAACGATGCCTAATGTCTCAGTGGCATTCCCTCCGGAAGACGTTGACCCGACACTCGGCGGAACTTTGGCAAAAGCAGGACTCAAGCAACTCAGGATCGCTGAGACAGAGAAATATGCTCACGTCACATTCTTCTTCAACGGCGGCGTAGAAGAACCGAACGAGAACGAAGACAGGATCCTCATCCCTTCGCCTAAAGTCGCTACATACGATCTTCAGCCTGAGATGAGCGCTCCACTTGTTGCGAGCACAGTTATAGAAAAAATAAATCAGGACGCATACGATGTATACATCCTGAACTTCGCTAATCCTGATATGGTCGGCCACACCGGCGTGTTCGATGCAGCAGTCAAAGCGATCGAGACTCTCGACGGTCTTGTTGGCCAGATCCGTGACGCGATCCTCGCCAAAGACGGCCAGATCCTGCTGACAGCTGACCACGGCAACGCAGACACCATGCTCGATGAAGCAGGAAATGTCGTAACAAAGCACTCAACAGCGCTTGTTCCGCTCTGCCACATCTGCAATGAGCCGATGCCATTCAAAAAGTCAACCGGCAAGCTCGCAGATATCGCGCCTACCCTTCTGACAATGATGGGTGTCAGTGTCCCATCAGGCATGGAGGGCGATGTGCTCGTATAAGAGATCTATCGCTTCAATATAACCATCAAATCCTTTGCCGGCGATCGTGGCTATAGCTGCCTCGCCGGCATATGAATGATGCCGGAAATCTTCTCTCAGAAGCGGCTCTGCGAGATGGACTTCTACAGTCGGAATGCCCGAAGCCCTGATAGCATCCATTATCGAGATGCTCGTATGTGCATATCCGCCCGCATTGATAACGACCCCGTCATAGCCGTCAAAATAAGCCTGCTGGATCTCATCTATGAGATCTCCTTCATGATTTGACTGTACGAATGTCAGCTCATTCCCCTCACCGCGTTCTTTTCTGATGAACCCGACAAGATCCTCATATGAACCGGTTCCGTAGATCTCAGTCTCACGGATCCCGAGCATATTCATATTAGGTCCATTGATTATCAGCAATTTCATTCAGATACCTCTCAATCTTTCTCGCGATATAATATACAAAACCTTTCAATTCATAGTTATATGTATTACCTTCTCCGGTGGCCTTGCGTTTGCCGCCGAAGATTCTTGCGTTGAGGATCGACATGTCTGCTGTTCTGTGGTAGATCCTGTCCCTGTCGCCGAAGAGTTCTGCAACTCCTATGTTGATACTGATCGGTCTTCCCTTGATATCCAGCATATCAAGAGGCCGTTTGACATAAACGACGATCCCGTTGCTTCTCAGAAGGTCACGGTTGATAGGATTGAGTACTGTCCCTCCGCCTGTCGCTATGACTGCGCCATTATGCTTGCAGGCTTCCCTCACTGCTACGTGCTCCATCGCGCGGAACAGTTCTATGCCCGCCTCGCCCGAGCCAAGCACTGTCTGAGCAGATTCTCCCATTATTTTCTCGGTCTCGCTGTCTGTATCTATGAACTCAAGACCCAGCTCATAAGCATATCTGCGGAATATCGTGGTCTTGCCGCTTCCCGGCATTCCCACTGCCACGACATTTAACTGATCCATGAGGATCTTTCTTTTGACAGATTTGACCAGACGGTCTTCTTCTTCAGAGTCAGTCTTGACGCCCCTCCACTCATATCTTGACTCGATCGCCTGGACCACAAGCATCTCAAGACCGGATTTAGTATGGCAGCCGGTAAGTCTTCTTGCATCCTGCAGGAACTTGGTCCTGTAAGGGTTATATATCAGGTCCACGGCAAGCTCAAGTCTTGAGAACATCCTGACTGTGATCCTGTTGTCAGTCAGAGGCGAATGCTCAAGATCAGGAAGCTGTCCGACAGGTGTAGCGTTGACAAGTATCTGAGCATCGTAATGCAGATAAAGGCGGTTATATCCGACGATCTCTATTCTTCCTTCCAGTCTTTCGCAAGCCGCTTCAGGATCTCTTGAAACGAGGATAACTTCTGAAGCTCCGAGATCCTCAAGTGCGACCGCGCATGCCATTGCTGCGCCGCCGGTCCCGAGGATCAGGCATTTACGATCCCTTGCCAGTCCTTTGACTGTATATTTAAATCCTTCGATATCTGTATTGAATCCTTTGAGCCTTCCGTCAGGAAGTCTTTTGACGGTATTGACAGCTCCGATACGTTCAGCATCCGGTGAAAGCTCATCAAGGTATTTGATTATTTCAAATCTGAACGGACTGGAAACATTGAAGCCGCTGTAGTCTGTATCCGCGAGCAGGCTCTCGAGCTCAGCACTTTCAGATATCTGTATATGGTTGTAATCATAATCACCGATCAGCGCATGGATCTTACGCGACTGACTGTGCGCCAGATTCTTACCTATCAACGCATACTTTTTCATATTAAACCTCTGAAATTCCCCGGGGAAACCGGTTCTGCTTTTGTGTAATTGTAGCTAAAGAAAGCGCATATGTCAAAAAAAGAAGCCATTAAGGCTTCTTATCGTCATTTCATATTGATGATGTGCTCCGGATATTACTCCAGTTCTTCCGGACGAGAGTATGTGATGAGATCCTCTGCGATCTCCTTTGCAGCCTGGCTTACAGGTCTTTCGCTCTCTTCTTCTGTGAGAGCCGGCTTGCCGTCGATCAGGTCTCTTGCTCTCTTGGCTGCAAGTATTACCAGTGTATATCTGCTGTCTGTCTTCTCCTGAAGCTTGTTGACTGATGGATAAAGTAACATCTATTATTCTCCCTTCTCCTGTTCCTGTTCGTATTTCCTTATGATAGGTCTGACCTTCTCAGGTACCCTTGCCGCTTCTGCTGTCACGATGGACTTTACCTCAAGGACTGCCTTCTCAAGGTCGTCATTAACTATGTAGTAATCATATTCGCCGATGAACTTGATCTCCTCAAGGGCCTTGCTGAGTCTCTTCTCGATTATCTCAGGGGCCTCGGTCTTACGGCCTTCAAGTCTCTGCCTCAGCTCGGTGAGACTTGGTGGAAGCAGGAAAATCAGGATCGCCTCAGGCATTGCTGCCTTGACCTGAAGTCCTCCCTGAACATCGATATCAAGGATGACGTTACGTCCGCGATCGAGCCTCTTCATCACCATGTCCTTAGGTGTACCATAGAAGTTGTCGAATACTGTTGCGTGCTCAAGGAAATTGCCCTTGTCAACATTCTCGAGGAATTCTTCTCTGCTGACAAAATAGTAATCCTTGCCGTGGACTTCTCCTTCTCTCGGACCGCGAGTCGTCATAGATACCGAGAACTCGTTGCCTGCATCCTTGAGAAGCTCCGCGCAAATCGTGCCTTTGCCGGTACCGGACGGACCGGAGATCACATAAAGCTTGCCTTTGTTGTGACTCATATACACCTCTTCCTAAGGTAAAACCGTATATTCCGAACAGAAATATTATATCACAGCAGTCAAGGGTGTTTCGTAATTTATTCTATATTCTGTACCTGTTCTCTGATCTTTTCGATCTCAGCCTTGAGATCGAGCATCATTGATGTGATTTCCTTGTCGTTGGACTTAGAACCGATGGTGTTGGCTTCCCTGTTCATCTCCTGAATGAGGAAGTCGATCTTCTTTCCAATAGAGTCTTCCTTGCCCTTCAGAAATTCTCTGAGCTGTGCGATGTGACTGTCAAGTCTTACGAGTTCCTCTGTGATATTAGCCTTATCTGCAAAAATAGCAGCCTCGAGTGCGATTCTTTCTTCCGGCACTTCATAAACGCCATCCAGAAGTTCTTCGACACGAGCTTTGAACTTGGCAGCATATTCCTTCTCGAGCTCAGGAGCTCTCTTCTCGATCCTGCTGCGGATCTGAGAGATGATATCTGCTCTCATCGAAATATCCTGTGCCAGTTTCTCACCTTCAGTCTCTCTCATCGAACAAATGTCGAGTACTGCTCTGTCAGTTGCAGTGAGAAGACATCTCATCATTTCCTCTTCATCTTCTTCTGCCGGAGCAGTCCTGATCACATCAGGCATCTTGGCAAGCAGGCTGAGAGAAATACCTGTCAATTCACCGATCTCGAAGGTTTCACTCAGTTCCGACAGAGCTCTGTAATACTTTCCTGCCAGATCCTTGTCGAGCCTTACATCAGCATCGCTCACGCCGAAGTTGTCAACACTTACCGAAACCTCGATCTTTCCTCTCGACAACTTGTTCTTGATAGCTGCCTTGATCTTCTCCTCTGCAAAGGAATATTTCCTCGGCATCTTGACGAAGATATCGCAGTAACGGTGGTTGACCGCTCTGATCTCTACTGTCACCTTTCTGACATCATCCACATACTCGCCTCTTCCGAAGCCGGTCATACTTTTGATCATTTTCCGAAAGCCTCCTGTTAGTCTTTTTTCGCTTTTGATCTTTCGCGCCATTACAGTTTACCACAAAACATCAAAACTGTCAGCAGGTGTTGCGACATCATGCTTTTGAATGGTAATATTAATTGTTATGGCTTACGATGGAATCATTACTTACGCAATAACCAGAGAGCTCGCTTCCGGGATCACATTGGGCAAAATAGAGAAAGTCTACCAGCCCGGTCCTGAGGAGCTTGTCATGCTCATACATACAAGAGCCGGCAATGTCAGGCTCTTCATTTCAGTGGGCAGCCAGTCTGCGCGTGTTTGTCTTACTACCAACACCTACACAAACCCCGACCAGCCGCCTACATTTTGCATGCTTCTCAGGAAGCATCTTCAGGGCGGCCGCATCACGGAGGTCCGTCAGAAGGATTCGGAGCGTATCATCGAGATCGATATCGAGGCGCAGAACGAACTCGGTTTCTCGGTGAGCAGACGTCTTATCATAGAGATCATGGCAAAGCACAGCAATATCGTGCTCATCGATATCGAGACGGGCAAAATCATCGACTCGATCAAGCGTATCTCTATCGACGTCAACAGATACCGCCAGCTTCTGCCGGGTTTTGTTTATCAGTATCCTCCTCAGCAGGATAAGATACCTTTCCATGATGTAACTGAGGACATGGAGCTTCCTCATGACGACCGTGCCCTTATGGCCCGTATCGGCGGGATCTCGCCTGCTGTCAGCAGGGAGCTGCTCGCATATTGTGCCGATAAACACAGCGCTGCCACCCTTTCCACACGTCCTGCCGCAAGGCTCATGGAGATCCTGCGTTCGATCGAGGACGGTACTTATGTGCCGAGGGTCTACGTAGATGAAACATCGGGCAAAACAGAACACGGAACTCCGAGGGAGTTTCATATAACAGATCTTGAGGAATACGAAGACCTCACCAGGATCGACTTTGATACTTTATCAGAGGCAGTCGAGTTTTTCTTCTCGAACCGCGAAGCATCCAACATGGTCCGCCAGAAATCCATGCCGATGCTCAAATCAGTCCAGTCCGCCCTCAGCAAAGCGCTTCTCAAGAAAAAGAAGCTTTCAGAGGATCTTCTGAACGCGGAGAACTCCGACAGATTCAGACTTTTCGGTGAACTGCTGACCGCCAACATCCATATGGTCAAGCCAGGCGCAAAGCGAGTTACTGTTACGAATTATTATGACGGCAGCCTGATAGACATCCCTCTGGATGAAAAAATCAGTGCTTCCGCAAACGCGCAGCGCTATTTCAAGAAATATTCCAAAGCAAGGACCGCGATTCACGAGAAGCAGGCTCAGCTCGAGGACAACGAGCGGGACATACAGTATCTTGAATCAGTGATCCAGACCATCGAGGCTGCTGATTCCGTTCAGCTTCTCGAGACTATACGGGACGAACTCGAGCAGGCGGGCTATGTAAGGCGCCGCGCCAAAGCTTCCCAGCGCAAGCGGAAAGCGGCAAAGCCGGAGCCTCACAAGTATACATTATCAGACGGAACGCAGGTCCTCGTCGGCAGGAACAACACTGAAAATGACTGGCTCACCATGAAATACGCTTCCAAGACTGACGTCTGGATGCACACGAAAGACATCCCGGGATCGCACCTCATCATCAGGCTTGATGACGGACGTACTATAAGCGATCTTCCTGCCGAACTGATCTACGAAGCGGCCGCGATCGCTGCATGGCACAGCAAAGCCGGGAACAGCAGCAACGTACCGGTCGACTATGTTCCGGTCCGCTATGTCAAGAAACCGGCCGGTTCCAAACCGGGCATGGTGATTTTTACACACAACCAGACAGTTTATGTTGACCCGGCATTACCGGGAAGCAAGAAATAGGATCTTTTATATGTTCATATATCCATTAATAGCGGCTCTTATTATCGCCGCTGATCAGGCAAGTAAATACGCTGTCAGGACATTCATGCAGCCAGGCGACAGGATCCCTGTCATAGGTGACTGGTTCAGCATGTATTATGTCCGCAATACAGGAACTGCGTTCAGCATGTTCTCGGGCAACAAGTTCATTACGGTTGCACTCACATCAGTCCTGATCATCGCTTGCCTTGTTTTTCTGATTATCGAAGCCCGCAAAGGCTCTAAAGTCCTCGCCGCTCTGATCACTATGGTTTTCGCCGGCGGCGTGGGCAATCTTATAGACAGACTGACGCTCGGCTATGTAACAGACATGATCTCATGCTGGAGTTTTGCCGTTTTCAACGTTGCGGACATATTCGTGACATGCGGATGTTTCCTCATTGTTTTCTATATCCTGTTCGCGTACAAAGACGAAGAAAAGGCTGCGTCATCAGGTGCAGGCAAGCACGACAAGACTGAATAGCAGGATCTTGGGAGGATCATTTTGGCAAACATATCGGTAACAGCATCACAAGAAGATAACAATATCAGGCTCGACGCTTTTCTCGGCTATAACACCGATGAGTTGTCGAGGAGTTATGCTGTCCGCCTTATCGAGCAGGGCAAGGTGTTAGTGAACGGCTCTGCGGTCACATCCAAGAAACACAAGCTCAGGGCCGGTGATTCTGTTACGATCGATATTCCTGAGCCGGAAGCGCTGGATATCACGCCTGAGAATATCCCGCTTGATATAGTATACGAAGATGATGATGTGATAGTCGTCAACAAACCGCGCGGACTTGTAGTGCATCCGGGACCGGGCAATTGGTCCGGAACTTTGGTCAATGCGATAATGTACCACTGCGGCGATTCTCTCAGCTCGATCAACGGAGTTATCCGGCCGGGGATCGTTCACAGGATAGACAAAGATACAAGCGGTCTTCTCATGATAGCCAAGAATGACAGAGCACACGAATCACTTGCTGCTCAGCTTCAGGTCCACTCGGTCACGAGAGAATACACTGCACTTGTTTATGATAATATCCGCGAAGACGAAATGACGATCGATGCACCGATCGGTCGCGATGAAAGGAACCGTATGCGCCGCGCCGTTTATGGCTCCGGGCAGAAAGATGCCGTCACGCACATCAGAGTCGCTGAACGTTTTGGTGACTATACACTGATCAAAGCACGCCTTGAGACCGGCAGGACGCATCAGATCAGAGTACATATGGCTTATCGCAAGCACCCTCTTGTCGGCGATGCTCTGTACGGCCCGCACAACAAACCTGAAAAGCTCATGGGAAGGAAGCTCGATGGCCAGCTCCTGCACGCAGGGACGCTGGGATTTGTCCATCCTTCAACAGGTGAATACATGGAATTTCATTCAGATCTCCCGGAGGTCTTCGCTGCGATACTGGACGGCCTCCGCAACAGATAAAGAAAAGGAAGTAATATGAAGATAAGTTCAAAACCGGGTCCGCTCATGGCTCCGCTCCCGACGATCATGGTCAGCAGCGGAGATATGGAGAACAGCAATATACTTACTATCGCATGGTCAGGGATCATCAACTCCGACCCGCCGATGACATATGTTTCGATAAAGAAATCTCGCTTTTCCCACGATATCATAGAGAAGAACGGCGAATTCGTGATCAATCTGACTACAACAGAACTGGCAAAAGCGATGGATTTCTGCGGTGTGAAGTCCGGCCGCGATATCGACAAATTCAGCCATCTTGGCCTGACGCGAGAAGAAGGAGACATCGTCAAAGCGCCGATGATCGCCGAGGCCCCGGTCAATCTCGAGTGCAAAGTCACTGAGATCAAGTCATTCCCGTCGCACGATATGTTCATCGCTGAGATAGTAGCTGTACATATCGATGACAAATATGTAGATGAAAAAGGCGCATACGATTATGGCAAAATGGATCTGGTCGCCTTCAACCACGGCAAATATTACAGACTGCGCCGCGAAGAAATCGGATTCTTCGGCTATTCGATCATGAAACCCAAAACAGCAAAGCGCCGCAGGAAGAAGTAGCAAAAGAACTAAGAAAATAATTGCACACTAAAACGGGAGGGGTTCTCCCGTTTTTGATTATCTGTTCCTATTGTGAAAGTGTGTCAGAAAGAACCGTCCCCGGTGACACATTATTTGAGGATGATCGTGTCGCCGATGGTTGCAGGGTCTCCTGCCATTTTCTTGAGGCCGTCTGAAAGATCGGAGAGTGTTGCCTGGCTGAGGTCTGTAACAGGCTCAACGAGTGCGTCTTCATCTACTGCAGGAGCATCTTCAAGAGGCTTGTTCACGATAAGTGTAGGAGCCTTGTGGTCCTGTGCAGGCTGTGCAGCTGCAGGCTGATCAGAATCGGACTCAGGTCTGTCGAGATCTCCGATGAGATTGAATGGATCCGCTTCGAGGTTCTCGAGCTCTGTCTGGAGCATCTTGCGGAAGTTGTTTCTGAGTCTCAGGATCTTGTTGCTGAGTACAGCATGCTCTTCTGTGAGCTGTCTGACTGCGACCTTTGCATCAAGAAGCATATTCTCTGCTTCGAGCTCAGCGTCTCTCATCATAAGCTCTGCTCTTCTCTCAGCACTTGCGGAGATGTCAGCCATGAGCTTCTTTGCTGTCTCGAGTGTCTCGAGCATAGCGTTGTCATCCTTCTGAGCCTCTTCAAGCTGCTTCTCAAGAGCTTTGATCTTGTGAGCCATGGATCTGTTATCATTGAGGATCTTCTCATAATCTGCAACGATAATATCGAGGAACTCGTCTACTTCTCTTGAATTGTATCCTCTCTTGTCGCGGCTGAATTCTTTCTTATCGATATCGATAGGCATTATCATAGTATTAGCACCTTACCTTTCATGATTTGCAGTTCTGTCTTATTATATCTGATAGCCATATGGAAATGGCTTATTATGAACGAATTGTAATATTAATTACTTCCAAGGATTGGAGTTGGCAGGCTTTCCGGATTCGGTTGCTCTGTCGACCATTGCCTTGATGTTTACATTGTTAGGAGCAAAAATGTAAATGTTCGGGTTGATTCTCTGTACGGTTCCCGAAAGAGCATAAGTCGCACCGCCGAGGAAATCGAACATTTTGCGCGCAAGATCCGTCTCAGTTCTTTCAAGATTAATGATGACTGGCTTGCGTGCTCTAAGATTATCTACGAGTTTGCGGCATTCGTCAAGGCTCTTTGGCTCAATTACTACCATTTTGAACGGGCCGGACTGATTCATTGACGCCTTTGCCTCCGGTGTGCTCTTCGACATTGCTGTCATAGGCGGAACAACCTCGTTGAAAGCAAGTGGGCTGATGCCGGTGCTTGGAGGTGCGCTCTCTTCTCTCTGACTTGGAGCGGTGGTGGTACCGGAACCCATCTTGTTCTTATAGCTGTCTATCTCTTCCTGAGTGATTTCGTCAAAATCATCTTCTTCATAATCGATCCCAACGAGATTCTTCATCTTGTCCATGAAACTCATTTTTTTGCATCCTCCCTATCTGTAATTACGTGGCCCGAATATCGAGCTGCCTACTCTGACAATTGTTGATCCCTCTTCAATGGCGACTTCAAAATCTCCGGACATTCCCATTGACAAAACATCCGGCATAAATCTCTCCTCCGGGAGATCCCATGTTTTCATTTCTTCGAATAACTCTCTGGCCTCTCTGAAGTACGGTCTTGCATCTTCAGGTGTAATAGCCAGAGGCGGAATGCACATAAGGCCTCTCACTCTTATGGCAGCGCATTCCGAAACGATTTCTGTGACCAGTTCTTTGAGGTCGCCAGCAGCGATCCCCGACTTGGTCTCTTCCATTGCGGAATTGATCTCGATGAGAATATCCATAACAAGGCCTGCGGCTTCAGCTCTCTTGTTGATCTCGCGCGCAAGTTTCATTGAATCGACTGAATGGATCATGACGACCTTGTCGATAATATTCTTCACCTTGTTGGTCTGGAGATGTCCGATCAGATGCCATCTTACCGGAGAAACTTTGTCATATTTCTCGACCAGTTCCTGGACTCTGTTCTCTCCTATATCTGTTGCGCCTGCAGCAATAGCCTGATTGATCTCATCCGCTCCGTGTGTCTTAGTGACCGCGAGCAAAGTTACATCCTCAGGCTGTCTTCCGCTTCTGATCGCTGCAGCGTTCTTGCGTTCTAAAATGTCAGTAAATTTTTCCTGAATAGTCATTGCAATCAATCGTTCTCTGATTCACTCTCTTCGTTAAGTTCGGCGATCTCTTCAGGCGACGGTTCTTCAATGATCTCGTCATAAGTGCCAATGGTCTCAACGAAGTTGCCGCCTTCATCAACATAGATATCGGAATACGCTACACATTCCTCTCCATTATCTGCCTTGATAGAGATCGGCTTGAATACATGTTGCCCCAGCTTGTTCTTGACAAGAACACCTATCTGTCCGTTCTTCTCAACAAGGCTGGTGTCTTTGAGGACCAGACCTTCCGCACTTGCTACAGTAACGACTGTGTCGAGCCGTCTGGTCTCGAGGAAACCTTCATAGAAGTGCTTGCACGAAAGTGCGATTTTGGTCTTCTTGTCGCCCGGTTCAGTATAAGCGACCGTTACGCTCACCTCTTCACCATCGATATTTATAGTAACGGTACGGCCGGTATAGTACTTCTCCGCATCCTTGTTATCAAGGAAAAATACAAGATACCATTTGCTGTTCCTGGTCACCTTGAAAACCGGATCCCCTTTGTTGCATTTAGATTCCGGCATATCGACCGCATTCTTCTTAGTGAGAGACTTCAGATCGCTTTCCGTCAGATCCATCAGTCTTGAAAGTGAAAGGTCAGTCTCAGCTCCATCCAGGTAATAGCTGATATACCCGGCGTCTGCGGATTTGCCCTTTGCGGTCTCTACGGTGTGCTCGCCGACCTCTTCAAGAAGCGATCGGTACTTCCTGTGCACATTGGACTCTTCTTCTTCAGGTTCTGCAGGCTCTGCAGTTCCGGCTGCATCGGCAGGCTCCTCTTCAGGCTCGACCTCAATGATCCTGGCCTTTGCCTTAGTCAGTACATTATGCTCCGCAAGACGCTTGAATTTCATGTCCTGTGCAGCCACGTAAACAACTTCGTCACGCAGGATGTACCCGGAAACCTCATCAGAAATGCTGATCCTGCCGAATTCCGTTACATAAGTCTTCTCGAGAAGTCCCTTTACAGAAGGCACGACATAGATGACTGAAATACACAGAATCACCAATGCAATGTATAGAATTATTGCTGCTACCTTCTTTTTCTTCATATAGGCCCTCTTCGTCAAATTATACAATACAAAAGCCCCGCAGTACAATATGTATTTACCCGAGGCTGTCAAAATAACTATATTTTGTGGCTGAGAGAGGATCACGGTTTGTACTTGTCAAGTACTGCTCTCTCCTTGCGTGTCAGATCATGCGGTTTGTCCAGATACTCTTTCATCAGGTCCGGCCTTCTCTCAGAAGTGATCCTTAGAGACTCCTCCCATCTCCACCGGTCGATCTCCTTATGATTACCCGAAAGCAAAACCTCCGGAACTTCCATTCCCTCGAATTCACGAGGTTTGGAATACTGAGGATACTCAAGGAGCCCCGAATAAACTGACTCATTCATGACAGACTCTTCACTCGAAAGCACGCCTTCGAGGAATCTCGCGACCGTATCGATCAGAACCATTGCGGGAAGTTCCCCGCCTGTCAGTACATAGTCGCCTATCGAAACCTCTCTGGCTTCAAGCATGTCAAGAGCCCTCTGGTCGACGCCTTCATAATGCCCGCACAAAATCGTGATCTCATCCTTTTGCGACAATTCTCTTGCCAGGCCGCCGGTAAGAAGTTCTCCCCTCGGAGACATGTAAATCACGTCCCCGCCAAAGCCCGATCCTCTGTATGCGTCGATTATCGGCTGGACCTGCATCACCATTCCGGCGCCTCCGCCATACGGCGTATCATCGACGCGGTTATGCTTGTCCTTAGTATAATCGCGGATGTCGACCACACTGATCTCTAGTATTCCTTTGTCTATTGCCCTCCCGAGCATGCTCTCCTTAAGAGGTTCAAACATTCCCGGAAAGATCGTAAGAATATTAATTTTCATTGCTGCTCCGGCCCATGGATCAGTCCAGAAATCCCGGGATCAATTCGACTTCGATAGTTTCATGATCGTCATCGATCTTCTTGAGAAACGCATCTACTGCAGGTATGAGAACTGACTTGCCTTCAGGTGTCTCAACATCAAGAATGCTCTGTGCAGTGTTCTGGATAACATCTCTGAGCGTACCGATCAGTCTCGGCGACCCTTTCGCTTCACTGCCGGTCCCGGCAAGGTCAACGACTTTGTAGCCGATGATGTCGCGCACGTAATGCTCACCCTCAGGCAGTTCCTCAAGGTCCTCTGCATAAATAAAGATTTCCATGTCTCTGAGCGACTCCGCTGCTGTCCTGTCCTCAACGCCTTCGACCCTGATGACAGGTTTATTATTCTGCAGTCTGACACTCTTGCATGCAGTTTTGATCTCTTTGTCTGCATGCTTAAGAAGGAGGACTTTGCCCTCCTTCAGATTGTTCGAATCCGGTGCATACAGGTTGACTCTGACTTCTCCTCTGAGTCCGACACTGCTGCCGATTCTTCCGATGTTAACGGTCTCTCCGGCTTTTCTATTCTTCAACGATCTCCACCGTTACTCTCAAATTATTCTTAATTGCTGCAGCCTTGACTACTGTCCTGATCGCTTTGGCTATACGCCCGGATTTGCCGATTATCTTGCCGATATCTTCATCAGCGACCTGCAGCTTAACAAGGACGTTCTTTCCGTCTGTTTCTTCTGTAACCCTAACCTCGTCAGGCCTGGACACAAGAGCTCTAGCAATTACTTCTACTAGATTTCCCATTGTTCCTTCCTTCCTTATTCGATGGCGCCGGATTTCTTGAGAAGTGCCTTGACTGTATCTGTAGGCTGAGCTCCGTTAGCAAGCCATTTCTTAGCAGCTTCGTTGTCGATCTTGATTTCTGAAGGGTTCTTCAGTGGATCATAAGTTCCGATCTCTTCGATGAACTTACCGTTTCTCGGTGTTCTTGAATCTGCTACTACTACTCTGTAGAAAGGCTTCTTGTGAGCTCCCATTCTCTTAAGTCTGATCTTTACCATAATTTCCTCCTGATAATATTTTGATTGTTTAATAGACTTTTTATATAATCCGCCGTGTTTATGCTGATCGTTCCGGCGGGATCAATAACTTGTTAAAAACCGAGATTCCTCATCATGGCTCTCGCCTTCTTGGAATTCGGATTGCTGATGGCCTTGGTCATCTTCTTCATCTCTTCGTACTTCTTGATGAGCTGATTGACAGACTGAACGCTGGTGCCGGAACCTGCAGCGATACGTTTTCTCCTCGAAGCGTTGAGAATACTAGGGTCGCGTCTTTCCTTTGCTGTCATTGAAAGGATTATCGCTTCCATCTTGCCCAGTTCTTTCTTGCCTGCGTCAAGGTCGAGGTTCTTCCTGTCAGCTGCGGAAATACCCGGGATCATGTCGATCAGCTTGGCAAGTCCGCCCATCTTGTTGATCTGCCTCATCTGCGTGAGGAAATCGTCGAGGTCGAATTTGTTCTTGCGGATCTTCTCTTCGAGCTTCCTTGTCTCTTCCTCGTCAAAAGCATTCTCTGCCTGTTCGATGAGTGTCATCACATCGCCCATTCCGAGGATCCTGGACGCGATCCTGTCAGGATAGAATGGCTCGAGCGCATTATACTTCTCACCGGTACCCATGAACTTGATAGGCTTGCCTGTGACAGCTTTGACGGAAAGTGCCGCACCACCTCTTGAGTCACCGTCCATCTTGGTCATGATGATACCATCTATACCGAGAGCATCATTGAAACCGTTCGCGATGTTGACAGCATCCTGACCTGTAAGTGCGTCGACTACGAGCAGGATCTCATGCGGCTTGACCGACTTCTTGAGGACCTTGAGCTCATTCATCAGAGCTTCATCGATCTGCAGACGTCCTGCGGTATCCACGATCAGAACGTTACAGCCTTTCTTCTGCGCCTCTTTGATCGCATCAAGCGCGATCTTCTCAGCGTCATGCGACTCTCTGTCTACATAAACCGGTGTATTGACAGCCTTACCAACGATTTCCAGCTGATCGATAGCAGCCGGTCTGTAAATGTCGCACGCTGCGAGCATCGGGTGCTTGCCTGTCTGCTTGAGATAAGAAGCAAGCTTGCCGGCAGTCGTTGTCTTACCTGTACCGTTCAGACCTACGAGCATGAAGATCGTAAATCCGCTCGGTGAGAACGTAAGCTTGGAACTGGTGCCGCCCATCATCTCGATGAGTTCGTCCTTAACGATCTTGACTACCATCTGATCAGGTGTCAGACTGTTAAGCACTCCTGCGCCGAGAGCTTTTTCTTTGATTGTTGCTACAAAGTCCTTAACGACCTTGAAGTTGACGTCAGCCTCGAGAAGTGCCATCTTGACAACACGCATAGCGTTGTCAAAATCCTTCTGTGTAACTACGCCTTGTCCCTTAAGGTCTCTGAACGCTCCTTGTAACTTTTCCGAAAGTCCTTCGAATGCCATATCTACTCCGTGATCTTGTGTATGATAGAGATTAACGAGTCTCTGTCGGCCTCACCGATCGCTGATCTTTCCAGAATTTCTACTGCTCTGGCAGCAAGCTCCTGGTTCTTGTTGTAAGCAGCGACAAGGCCGAGCTTGTCTTCATATTCCTTAAGTGCATGTTCTGCCTTCTTGAGGGTGTAATGAACTGCCTGTCTCGTCATTCCGAGCTCTGCGGCTATCTCAGAAAGGCTCAGGTTGTCTTCATGATAGAGCGCCATCACTTCATTCTGGTTCTCTCTCAAAAGCGAACCGTAAAAGTCATAAAGCATACTCGCATATTCAACTGATCTAAGCTCTTCACTCATAGCTCAATGTTCATCTCATACGGCCGCAATTATAATGCTGCCACCCCCGCAAAACTCATGCCGCATTATAATAACACACGCAGAATATGCTGTCAAATATTTTCTTTGACAGCATATGTTCTTTCCGTCAAACAATTTGTTTGACACCATATTGCCAAAATACCCCGCGTGCTGTGACGCGGGGTATCTGTAGTTCATTTATTATCAGTTGCAAAGATCAGTATTACTATGCTGATTTGCCTGATGCAAGGTGTGCTATTGCATGTACAAGTGCAACGCCTCCGAGTACTCCGAATGCGATCCATGGAGTAGCTCCAACGAGGGATCCTGCAATGCTGGAGAATTCCATTCCTGCGCCTGTTCCTACGGCAACACCGGCACCACCTGCTGCTGCTGAGAGCAGAGCGCTGATTCCTGCACCCTTGTTCTTCTTGAGGAAGGACAGAATTGCAGCAAGTACTGCGAGAGCGCCTGCGCCTAGTCCGGCAGCTGTTCCGATAGCTCTGCCTGTGATTTCCTTAGTGATCAGTACACCGGAGTCAGCCTGATAGCCTCTTCCTACTGTTACTGCTTCAAGGCCCTCATCGAGTTCAAGATGATTATCACCATTGTCGAAATCGTCATCGCCGTTGCGTCTGTCGAGGATGCTCTTAAGTCCGCCATCCGGTTTCGTTGACATCAAAGTAGCAAGACCATCTCTTACCTGCTGCTCGCCGTCTTCATACTCAGCGAGTTTAGCCTTTCCGTCTGCAAGAGTAGCTCTTCCTTCCATCAGAGCCTTCAGACCTTCTTCGAGCTGAGCTCTACCATCAGCAAGCTTTGCAGGAGCTGCTTCGTAATCAGCAAGGCCCTGTGCATACTGCTGCTTACCATCAGCAAGCTTTGCTCTTCCTGCTGCAAGATCCTTTTCACCCTGAGCAAGCTGCTTCTTAGCTGCTGCCAGTTTTGCAGGAGCTGCTGCATAATCAGCCTCGCCATTAGCAAGTTCCTGTCTTCCTGCAGCGAGATCCTTCTCACCTTGAGCGATCTTCTTTACTGCTTCTGCCTTAATACCACGGAGAACAGCAATAGCTTTATCTATTACACTGCCTGATGCGGTAAGTGTATTCATGTCACTGTCAAAGTCTTCCAGATCTTCCTTGACAAGCTTATCTGTGCTGTACAGTGTCAGAGCAGGGATAAGAGCCGGAGCCTTATCGTTGAGGACCGTTCTGATCGTTGGGTTAGTCAGCATGGTCTTGAATGCGAACGGAAGTGCTCTTCCTTCAGTGTCAGCAATTTGTTTCTGTCCTGCAACAAGCTGCTTGTAACCGGAATCCCAGCTTGTGAAGCTTCCCTCAAGAGCTGCTTTGTTCGTAGTGATATCCTTGACCTTGCCGTCAAGAGCAGTTGAAAGCGTTCCAAGCGCTTCCTTAAGAGTTGCGATCGCAGCTGCATAATCCTCATTTGCCATTTCAGGATCATTTGCAATCAGTTTAGGGATCACTTCATTCAGTGTCTTTGCAAGATCTGCATTGAGTTTACCGACAAGTCCGAGCTTGTCCTTTGCGCCATTATAGAATGCCCCGATCTCAGCAGCAACCTGTGCTCTGCCGTTTATGAGTGCGTTGAGGTTAGTTACTGAAGCGTCGATTGTCTTGATTCCCTCTTCACACTGAGTTATTCCCGCTTTTACCTCTGCAAGAGCTTCTCCTGCAGTTTTTCCGGATTCGTCGATCGGTGTAGCAGGATCCAGCTGCTCGAGCTGAGCTTTCTTTTCTTCCAGTCCGGCCTTGGTTTCTTCAGTTTGTGCTTTCTTTGCCCCAAGGCTCTCAACTACATTATTAAGCTGAGTTACATTGAGCTTGCTGACAGGCACTGTCTGACCTTCTGCTACCGGTACAGGAGTATCACCCGTAAGACCGGCTTCAAGCATAGCCAGCTTTGGATCTTCTGCTTTTTCTTTAGCAAGTGCAGAGAATCCTTCAAGTGTTTCCTTCGCAGTATCCATAGCATCGAAAAGCGGGTCTGCGTTTGTAACTGCCTTATCGAACTTTGCATATGTTCCTTTTCCTTCATCATATGCATCAAGAATATCCTTAGTCAGATCCTTCGTTCCCGAAATCGTCTCGATAAGACCGATATCCTCAGCTTTCTTCTGAAGTGTTCCTGCAACAACATCCCTTGCCTGTCTGAGTCCCGGACCATCTTTAGATTGTCCGGCCATATAAGCTTCGAGTTGTTCCTTGGAGAGCTTCTTCTCAAATCCAGGCTGCCACTGCTCAAGATACCCGCTCTTTGCAGTCGAAAGACCACTGATCAGCTGATCAATACCACCGACTGCCTCTCTGCCTGTGGCAAGTTCACTCTCACCTGCTGCAATAGCGTTTCTTCCTGCAGCAAGCTTTGCAGGAGCTGCTGCGAAATCAGCCTTGCCCTGTTCATAAGCTTTGTATCCGGCAGCAAGCTTCTTCTCACCTGCGGCAAGATCTTTCTCACCTTTTGCGATTTGCTTCCTTGCGTCTGCAAGTTTTCCAGGTGCTGCTGCATAGTCAGCTTCACCCTGTGCCAGTGTAGCCTTACCTTCTTCAAGAGCGACTTCGCCTTCTGCAAGAGCAACTTCACCGTCAGCTACCTGCTTGAGTCCGTCAAGGTAAGCCTGTTCATTATCCTTGAGCTGGTTAAGACCATCTTCAAGTTTGTTCATGTCAGCTGTTGATTTCTCTCCAGCCTCTTCCCAATAATCTTTGCATGCAAGCACATCGTTAATGTTTACAGCTCCGCCGTAAAAACCGAAAAGTGCTGCTGCAATCAAGAGAACACTTAATCCTTTTTTCATCGTCTCCCTCTCCTGTTGAAATTCAACAAAGTAATTGCTTGCACAACAAATGTACAAACTCGTAATATTGACTACATTTTATCACTAATGTGTGGAACAAGTGAAGTTATTTCTGACCAGTCGTACAGTTTTGATGTACTAAATAAAATACATTTATATAGTTATTACACACGTATATAACAACGTCTTTCCAGGAGCATTCGCACACAAAAAAGGCCCAGTCTCATCTGATACTTTACGGATAAGTTTTCAGATGATCGGGCCATTTTTACTTTAACATACGAAGCAGACGAAGTTTGATATCGTACAGCTTCCGGCTGTTATTCTATTTGACTTTGATGGTAATGGTTACTGTTCTGGTCGCTGCGTAGTAGTTCCTGTTTCCTCCGGCTATCACTTTGACTTTCATCTTGTATTTGCCTTTCTTGAGGCCTTTCTTGACTGTGATCTTGCCTGCTGAGTTTATAGTGATCTTTTTCTTAGCCTTCTTATCGTACGCTGCAACTTTGTATGTGACCTTGCCTTGTGCTTTGCTGACCGTGAATGCTTTTGCAGCGGCTATGGTCTGATTCTTTTTCTTGAGTTTTGAGTACTTGACTGTTGCAGTCTTGCCCTTTGCAGTAACAGTATTTGCAGCCTTTTCAATACTGAATACTTCAGCGTTGCTGCCTCTGTACTGTCCTGTCAGATAGACATCTACAAAATAGTCTCCTACGTTCTTGCAGTCTGCAGGCCAGTCGATCCTGTACTCGCTCTCAGGCAGCTCAATGCCGTCAGCAATTACGGTCACCTTAGGTCTCTTCACTCTTCCATCGTATCTGTATCTGTCAGGTGTCAGTTTTACAACAAGTGATGAGACATACTCTTTTTCCTCAAGGGAATCGATGTAGTCCACGCAGTCATATGACAGGTTCCAGATGGTGTCATAATAGTAGTCATAGAATTCATAATAGGTAGCATAATTGTCACGAGCGGCCATGACTTCATCGATAGCGCGCTCGGTCTCTGCGATACGGTCCAGGATCAGTCGTTTATTTTCCTGTGTATAACATTCATCGAGCATATTTTCATCCTTGAAGCCTGAAAAGTTTTCTTTTGCACTGTTCCAGTTTTCTTCCATTTCCTCGATCTGGTACGACTTGTAGATCTTGTTCTTGGCAGCTATAGCTTCTTCACTTATGCGCCTTGCTTCTTCAGCGGTTTCAGCGTTTTCAACCGCCTGCTTCGATTCAGCTGCGATCCTCAGAATTTCTTCTTTCTGTTCAGGAGCATAATCATCAAGATATCCTTCGTATTCTCCGATGAGCTCGATATCGATATCTCTTATTGCGTCTTCCTTAGCGATACCGAGGTCATACTCTTCCTCACCGGCAACATATACATCCACAAGGCATGTAATGTTATCTGCGCAGTCAGGATATTTGTCTTCCGCTGCCCAAGGAGTCATACTGTAAGTCACTTTCCACTTGTGGTTTTCTCCTGCCTGCCATGGGATCAGGTTTCCGTTCTCATCAGTTTCATGTACTTCCTCTTCCCAGAGTCTGAGCCAGTCAGTTCCATCGTTAAGGACAGTCGTTGTAGTGTACTCGCCGATGTAGTAATCGCCATAAGTGTATGTGACTGAAGTACCGTTCTTCTTATGGATTATGAATTTGTCGCCTCTCCTCATAACATAGTCGATGCCTGTCGAGAAGCCGATCCCATTATCACTGTTTGCAATAGATAACGTATACGGCCTGTCATGTATCAATTCTACAGACTGTATTTCTTCGACCGGGATCGTGTTCAGATGAGGATCAGGTTCATCCGGATCAGGATCATCAGGATGATCTGGCTCATCCGGTTCATCCGGTTCGATATCTCCGAGTCTGCTGACTTTGACCTTGTATGTTCCTACATCCCCATAATCAAGTCTTGACTGCAGGTAATATGTAGCGCCTGCCCTTCCAAGGAATTTCTCGCTGAAGTGCTGCGTATCATATCTGTATCTTTCCGAATAGTATTTGCCATCTTCGACAGCAATACATCCATCCGGATACAGATCTCCCATAGACTCAAACCCATACATTCCATCTGTTTCAGGTGTGAACGCAAATGTTTTGGTCTCATACAGAGCTCCAGGTGTCACTTCCTTCTCTTCATCAAGCAGTATCACTTCCGGATCATCAGGAATTTCGCTAAATGCATAACTTCTGTAATACAGATCCATGTCCTTATTTACCTGATGCTTTGTAACGTCGATCAGGTTATAGCACTTCTTTTCTGTATACAGCATGTTCATGAGCTCGTCTTCATAATTGTACGGAAGTATGAAGGATCCATTCTTGAACAGCCTGGTATATCTGTAGCTTTCGTTTTCGTTCGCACGTCCGAAAGTCACCTTGTGAACGCCTGCAGGATCATTAGACAGGATAAGCGCTCCGGTATATTTGTTACCGGTTTCTGTTTCCTCAATGTTGCTGATGTCCCAGGTGTAGTATGCGACGCGGTTGTCATCGTAGCCCGTATACATTTTGTCAAGACCATATACATTGTCGAACCGGATACTCTTGATCTTGTTTCTCACCTCTTCCGGTATCGTTCCAAGATAAATATCTTTGAAATTACCGGAAATCTGTATGTTCTCGGTGTCGGAAACGAACTCATCTGTATCGAATTTGTCGACATTCACGATAAGATCCGGAACATTGGCTTCCACTTTGCCAAAAGTGCCGTCTCCGCCTGCGATCAATCCGGTCTCGTCACTATTCAGCGTCAACCAGTCTACCAATGGATCATCATCATTCACCTGATAATCTCCGCCATTGAGTATAAGGTGTCTTCTTTCACCGTCTGTAAGCGGACATCTCATGAAGAACTTTGAGTCCGGATACTGAACGGTCAGTCCGCGGGCTGTTACTTCATCAGCAGCAAAATCCAGCGTTGCACTTTGTCCGACGATGATATTCGCGTTGCCGAAATCGATTTTTTTACTGCAGAATGTTCCATTTGCGCCGGTACCGAATCTTAAGTCTCCGTCTACTTTGAGGTCACCTGCGGCGGTATCTGTCTCTACTTCCGGTTCCATCATTTTAAACTGACCATAGATCCAGAGATCCTTCTTCGCATGGATCTTGTTGAAGAAATTATTCGGTGGCGTGACACCGCTGGAAGACGACTCATCATTATAAAGCGTGAAGTTCCTGACCGTGTCCTCGAATACGATCTTGCCCGTATATGCAGTTTTGCCGCTGAATACCGGCACCTGACCAACGACCGTCATTGTCCCGTCGATATCAAGATTCGAGAATCTCAGTCCTTTCGGAAGAGACACTCTGCAATCAGGCACATTCAGATACCTTATCCTGACGTTTTCATTAGTAATGATTTCATGCACAGAGTCGTTAGGGTCAAGGATAGTTACCTTACGGATAGTAAACTGCCCTGATGTGCTGAGTCCGGTCAGATCAGCACCATCTTCAAGGGTGAGGTCTACGATTCCTGACTGGCCCAGTCCCGGAATAATGTTGCCCTTGCAGTCAAAATACCCTTTGACGTAAAGCTTCTCTGCCTCGATATAAGAGTTCTTGCCGGTCGCATCATCGAAGCCCTCGGTAGTCAGATCTCCATTGACACGCAAGGACTCGGCATCGATCGTAGCTCCTACTCTCGAGAGTATGTCTCCATTGACGGTCAAAGCGAATGTATCATTTTCCCATGCAGCGATCTCTGCTTCCGTATAAGCAGAGTCATCCGGTACTTTTTCCTTATAAATTGTCAGTTCGCTGCCATCGTTCAGGAACATATTTCCGGTGATCGTCACAGGCGAATCAATCGAGGAGTATACTGTCAGACTTTTTGTTAAGTTTGTTTTGCCGTCTACCGTTACAGATTTACGCAAATTAGAATACCCGGTGACATTGAAATCACCTTTAATATGCAGCTGGCTATTGGATGTCATCGATCTGGCAACGAGATCTTTATGGAACACCATAGTTCCCGGACAATTAATTGTTGCATAATCCACAGTTGATGTTTCCAGCACCTGCATATCAGCAGGGAAATTCACGGTTCCGACCAGATCTTCAAATCCGGCTATACGGTTTGTGTCGAATCTGACATTCTGAAGACCTGAGCTCGAATCAGTTTTTATTTCCAGTGAATATTTCGTTACTATTTCAGGTAAGCCCCAGGACTGCGGGACCTCCTGATCTGGATAGATTTTGTTTATTATCCTTGCAGTTCCGTCACCGGCGATAATGATACCGCTTCCTCGGCCTGTATCATCAGCAAACTTAATAGAAAACTGTTCTTTATCATATGTATCAAATGTTGATACACCATGAAGTATGAGCTGTGAATCCTCGGCTAATCTGTATTCATTGACGAGATACCAATAATCTCCGCCAAGTCCGTAATATTCAAAATCACCGAACACTTCAACAGTACTTTTCTTCAGTCCGATATATGCCCTTGTATCATCATCATGGAACGTTGAAAGTTTCAGATCTCCCTTTACAGTCAGATCCGAGGATGTGCCCGTGAGTACTGTCTCGACCTGTGCATTGCCCTCAATGGTCACTTTTGACGAGGACATGCTCAGCGTTGTTGCTTCGAGATCTTTCCTGATAATGAATTCTGCATTTTCAGGCCCCAGATATCCCGAACTTACACTGCCGTCTACTGTTATTTTGATTCTGTTGTCTTTGTTGTAATTACCGATACTTCCATTTACGGATCCTCTGATATGCAGATCGCTTCCTGCATATATGTCTCCATCGACATAGCCTATGACAGGATTCCGTCCACTCTCAACAGTAACCGATCCGCCGTATCCGATTATCTGAGGCACCCTGATATCACAGTCAATGATAAGATTTCCACTTACAGAGATACCATCTGCCGCATAGAGATCCATCTCGGCTACCTGCCCTACGATCTCGCCGTCAGCTCTGATGGTACCAACGTATGTGGTTCTGCCGTCCATATAGTCTTCGTGAGTAATTGTAAGTGTCTGGCCGGATTTTACTTCAAATGGCGCATTTGCTACCGGGAATACCTGCATCTGAGTCAAAGCATTCATCTGCTTGTTATACTGTTTCTCAAGCAGCGCCCCACCACCGTCTGACACTATTTTTGCGATCCAGCCTGCGAGTGTTTCATCCTGCATGCCGCTGAGCGCATCATATGCATCCTTATTCTGTCTCATTTTGATCTGCTTGAGGAACTGCAGATCGTCGATAGCATTGCTGGCATATTTTTCAGCTCTTGTCGCGCTTCCTTCTTCTCTGTATGCCTTGACATCTTTGTTATATGACTCTGCCGCATACTCCGCCAATTGCTGGAGATACTTTATCTCGTAAATCTTTTCTGCTATCTCCTGATAATTCGCGCAATAGTCATCGAGCATATCCACTGCACTGTAGACATTCGCTATCCTCGATGCAGTCATTGCTATCTTTGCCCTCGACACTGAGTCCCTGCCAAGTGAAACAAGGGCCTTTCTGGCTTCTTTCTTAAGGCCTTTAGATACAGTCTTTTCGAGAGTTGAATTCAATTCAGACACTGCGGTGTTGAGAACGCTCAAAATGATTTCAGTCTGAGCATCGCCGTCATTGTAATCCAGCAGTTTACGGTATTTGGCGACTGCAGTTGTAAATCCTGCATCACCGGCTCCGGACGTCTGGCCTGCCACCCTGTTGAGGACTCCGCGAATCGTCTCATTCTCTCTGAGAAGAGTATCGACCAGCCAGTAATTAGCCAAAGTATTCTGGGCAAGTGAGACAGTCTTACCGACAGTGCTGAGAAAATCTGCGGTTGAAGACTGCGTCATATACCTTTTGTTACATTCGAGCTGTGCTTCATAGTATCTTTTGGAAGCAACATCTTCGTTCGCATATAACCCGCTGTCACCGTAGAGTGCTATGATCTCATCATATTTCGGACTGAGATCGCTTTTAAACCAGGATTCTTCATCTTCCATTACCGTGAAGGCATCTGACAGATTTTGCATCTGATTTTCACTTGAACTTTTGAGCACATCAAGATAATCCTCTATCATTATCTTCATTGCGTCTTGCTGCGTGAGGTCGACCGCACCGCTGACATAGTCAAGCGCCTGATTGTAATTGCCCAGGGCAGTGCTCCACTGTTCATATTCAGTCTTTGCTGTCGTATCCCTGCTCGTAGAAATGCCAAGAGCAGATGTATAATCAGATACAAAAATATCATTGAGGATCACGTCGTAGATTTTAGTCGACTTCAATGCCTCACTTGTTGACTGGTTCTCAACTCCCTGTACAGAACGTACAGTATCTCTCAACTGCTTGAGAGTTTCTTTGTCGTAGCATTCTTCTTCTTTCTGATTCAGCAAAGTATAAAGCTTGTTGTCGAGCTCATCTTCTGAATCTTTGAGCTCATTCTTGTATTCGTTATACTCTTCTGAACCCTCGACCATAGATTCAAGTCTTGTCAGAGAATAACCATCCCAGGTTTCCGGATCAGCTTTGATCGCAGCAATCGTTTCCTGGACCGGATACTTTCCGCCGAGATCATCATACGCCTCTTTGAGAGCATTATTCGCTGCATCATTCGCTGTCTTAAGCGCATACAGAAAAGCATTATAATTGCTCATCTGTTCACATGCTTTCATCAGTGTTTCAATCGGATAGGTTTCAAGCTCTGACTTCAAAGTGTACAAGCTTACAAGTGCTTTAAGGGCAACATCACTCGTATATTGATCTATCAGATCTTCATACATGAAGTGATCAACACCTCCACCAACATTCATATGTGGATTATTATTGAAACCTTGTCCTCCCCAGTCTTTCTCAGGACGAATGCCTGTCATAAGAACCTGCGGAACAAATTGACGGTCACTCAAAAGGCTGTCAAGGACAATTGAATTCGGTCCTTTGGTATTAGAAGCCGCCATTACATCCTTCGGCACTGCAAGAACAACTGTCATACTCAGCGCAAGAACAACAGCAAACAGAGTTCTGAGTAAACCGGTGGACCCGGAACGCTTTTTTCTTCTATACATAGTCGATATCCCCCTGAACATCAGCTAAAGACATAAATGTATCAAATTATAAGTAATTGTATCAAAAAACTTACGCAACTTTACAATGAAAATGGAAGTAATTGATTTCATTAGCCAGGAGACAGTGCAAAATTATCAGGAAAGATAAAAAACGTCTGAATGCAAGGTAGTTCGTAATCTGAACGATCTTGCAATCAGACGTTTCTTACAAAAGAAAAACCGGCGACGTCCTACTTTCCCGGGAGGCTGCCCTCCAAGTATCATCGGCGCAAAAGAGCTTAACTACTGTGTTCGGGATGGGAACAGGTGTGACCTCTTCGCTATAGTCACCGGATCAGGGTCGTACCCTCAAAAT
>JAFRDH010000020.1 GCA_017403955.1 Mogibacterium sp. | reverse complement strand
GTCTTTACGCGCTTTCACACGGCTTCAGTCTTAAATTCAGCCTCTATTTCTGTGTTTCAAAGTTCAATATTTGTTGTTTTCAAGGTTCTGTTGCGACTGGCGTATGCCTGTCGCTGTTTTCATAGATCAGTTGACACTATCCTACTTGAACTGCTTGAGGAATCTCAGATCAGCACTGTGGAACAGTCTTACATCGTCTACTCCGTAGCGCATCATTACGAGTCTGTCAAGTCCGATATTGGTATAGAAACCTGTCCATTCATCAGGATCAAGATTGGCTGCTCTTAAAACGTTAGGATGGATAACTCCGCCCGGCATTACTTCGATCCAGCCGTTGTGATTGCATGCCTTACAGCCTTTGCCACCGCAGAGAAGACATTCCATATCTATCTCATAACCAGGCTCAGTGAACGGGAAGAACCCTTCTCTCATTCTTACATTGACTTTACGGCCGAATACTTTTTCAAGAATCGTTTCGATCATGACTCTGCCGGAACTGAAAGAAACATTTTTGTCTACGATAAGAGCTTCATACTGGAAGAAAGCTCTCTCATGTCTGGCGTCAGTAGTTTCGTTACGATATACTCTGCCCGGATATACGAATCTGGCAGGAGCGCCGTGCTCGAGAAGATATCTTACAGAACCTCCGGTAAGATGAGGTCTGAGACATAGTCTTTCATTTCCTCTCTTATCTTCTGTACCTTCGAGCCAATATGTATCCATAGAAGCTCTTGCCGGATGGTCAGCTGCGAAGTTCAGATTATCAAATGCAAACTTTTCACTGCTGATATCGTCTTCACTATATATTTCAAAGCCAAGGGATCTAAAGGCATCATTGAGGTCGTAACACATCTGTGTGATCGGATGAAGTGCGCCTTCACTCACTTCAATTCCAGGAAGAGTAAGGTCGATCTCGGTTTCTACAGCAGATGCTTTAGAGATCAGTTCTTCTTCCTTCTCATGAATTTTTTCTGCAAAGAAGTTCTTTACCTCGTTAGCCTTCATTCCGACAGATTTTCTCATATCCGGATCAAGACCGCCCAGGCTCTTAAGAACTTCCTGGAGAGCGCTTTTCTTGCCGGTCAGTTCTTTACGGACAGCTTCAAGTGCATCTCTGTCTGCTGCCTCACTGATCCGTTCGAAACCCTCCTTACGAATTTGTTCGAGCTTATCTAACATTATCTAATCCTCCTTAGCTTTATTTGGTTGAACCACTTAACAATAGTATCACTACTATTTATTGATTATCAACAATTATTTATTGCGAACATGTGTATGAATCACAAAACTCTGATTTTACCATGCCTTTACCTGTATAGATTTTTGGCTCTTCTTCTCCTCTGAGAACTCGGAGTGCACCTGCACACATTGCTTCCTGCTCTACTTCATTCTCATATACATATACCGGTGCGATCCATCCGACATAATCTTTGATGCCATCGATCAGCGATTTGAATCTGGTATATCTTCCTGTGAGAAGGATCCCGTCGACCTGTCCTTTGAGAACAACAGCCATTGAACCTATATATTTAACTATGTTATAGCCAAGAGCTTCCCAGACTATATATGCTTCCCGGTCTCCTTCTTTGACTCTTCTGTAGATTTCATCAGCATCAGATGTCCCGAAGTGTGAAACAAAACCTCCTGTCCCTGTGCATAGGCGACGCATTTCAGCTATTGAGTGTTCATCTGAGTGATCTTCCAGATAATCAAGAACACCCATCAGAGGCAAAGTACCGGTCCTTGTTGCAGTAAAAGGACCTTCTCCTCCGGCTCCTTCATTGCAATCGACCTGTCTGCCGCAATCATGAGCAGCGATAGTGATACCACCATCAATATGAGCAACAACGAGTCTTGTTGATTTATAGTCGATTCCGTGGATCTTGCAATGCTTCATTGCAGTTCCCCTGAGATTGAGTGCATGAGATTCAGTTCTTCTTCTGATCTCTTTGACACCTGTTATCCTGGCAACATCTGTATATTCATCGACACAGATCGGATCAACCATGAACAGTCTGCCACCGTATTTTTCCTGCATGAGAGCAGCCAGCTGAACACCGAGAACAGATGGATGGATCGTTCTGCCTACATTATTCCTGATGTCCTGAAGCAGCAGATCATTTACTTCGAAAGTCCCTGATGGTACCGGGTAGCAACCACCACCTCTTCCGACAAATGCATCTACATCGCTGAGGTCAATATTATTCTTTTCGACGAACTCTTTGATAACATCCATTCTGTAGTCAAGCTGATCATTGACTTCAGCAAAAGAATTAAGAACTTTGGCATCATGTGTGACAGAAGTCTGAAGCACCTTCTCTCTGTCATGGAAAAGTGCAAGTTTTGTGGAAGTTGATCCGGGATTAATAACAAAAACCTTAAATCTGTAGTGCCTCATATCTACTCACAATCTCCGGCTTGAGCCGGTCTTTCAAAGTGGTAAAAATTATTATTAATTAAAACAGCGGCTTGTTTCCGGAGCCACTGTTTTGTATTGGTTCTATGCAGATGGTACTCCGGAAATCACAATCAGTGGATAAAGCCTCCGATATTGATGATAGTGAACATAAAGACAGCCGAAAAGATAACCATCATCTTGATGATCGATGTAAGTGACTGTGCTGCAGTGTTCTCGAAGTGTCTGCCTGAATTGTTGATAGCAGTGATAAGGATATAACCTGCAAAAACAGCTCCGGCAAGGAATCCGAAAAGGACCCTGAACCCGAAGAACAGACCTGCCATAGCAGGTAAGGCTACAGCAAGGATAGCAGGTATAAATGATCCTCGGAGAGAACTTGTAGAACCTTCTTCGGTGGATCTTCCCATATTGCGAACAGCTACAGTTCCCGATGCTCTTACTGCAAGGATAATAATACCCAGGATCAGGAAGACAGATGCAACTCCGCCCATCGATCCGAGAAGAACTGAAATAGATTTCTCGGAGAGATAATTAATGGAACCTGAGTCAGACATATAAAAGATCGCAGAAAGGATCGATGCTGCTGAAAGGAAACCTGCTATAGCTGAATATGACTTCGCCAAAGCGTTGGCTCTGACTGAAGCAGCAGCAAGGATGTCTGAAAGATCATTTCTGAGGGTCTCATCCTGCTCCTCGTTATCACAATATGTTCCTGCACTGATAATATCTGATGAAGACTTAGTGAATATCGATAGTCCTGTTACAGCGCTGAGACATGCAGTGATAGAACAGAATCCGACTGCACAAAGAGCGATCCCGTAATAACTTGCGAAGTTAAAAGAAACGTACATCGCAGCTGCAGCTATAATTACATAAACAAATGTAGATATCATGCCGGAAGCTGCGTTGAATACTACATTAGCATGCTTGCCGAGTTTCTTATCAGTTGCGTTATTAGCGAGCATAAGCTTGCTGTCGCTCGAGAAGAATATGGAAATAGCTCCTGCAAGAACGCCTGCAAGGATACCGGAAATAGTCGCAAATGAATATACAAGCGACTGCATCATATAATTGCTGAAATAAATCGATGCAGCTGCAGTAATAATGCCTGCTATGATACATGAAACAGATGGATTGCCTGCAGGTCTCTTCTGAAGACCGCCTCTGTAGATCATTGTGCCGACTATAGAAGCGATTATTCCTGAAGCATAGACAATAAGCGGATATTTAGCTGCTGCGTCCGCTGTAAATGTTGAAGTAACTCCTGAAGTGACAACAGCAAGATCAGCCAGCATGACAGCAGCTGCTCCTGCAAGCACATAAGACTCGCAAAGATCTGCCCCGCTGCCGTACATAAAGCCTGAAACATCAGTGAAATCATTATCCGGAACAGCACGTGCATACGCTGAAGAATATACGTAGCCGCCGGTATAAAGAAATACTGCAGTAGTAGAAACTCCGAGAGCGTACGGAGCAATGAAATCGATGAAGGCGATATCATGAATGTTCAGGAAGCAGGTTGCAAGAAGCAGCAGGCCTGCAGCTGAAATAATAAAACCGACTATTGCTCCGGACCTGTATGAACACTTGACAGATGCAGGAATATCAGATGAAGAAGCTGCATGGAACGAAGAAGCAGATCCGTTGACAAATGCACCTGATGAAGCGAACATCGCCGCAATGCAAATAACCGCTCCGAAAGCATACGCAGCGGCATTTGTCCATTCTGTTCCTACACCTACTACAACAGCAATAATAGCTGTTGAAATCAATACAGGCGGTATCTGAAATAATCCGAAGCTGGCATTGCGGCCCTTAAGAATGCTGTAAAGCAAAGCTGCCTTCTCCCCTTGTCCGCGTTTTGATTTAAGCCAGGACATCAGAACAAGAGCAACAAGAACCGAAGCCAGAATACATATAATAGTTAATATCTTAAGCATAAGTTCTCTGCCTTATGATATTGTGCAGTATTAGTTGAAAATAGCTACAATTGCAAGTGATACGATAATATAAACAATAGCGCAGATCGTTGTTATCCTGGAAAGAAGCGCGTCATATCCTTTGCTCTTGCGCTTTCCGAATAACTGCTCTGCTCCACCTGCGATCGAACCCGAAAGACCGTCGCTGTTACCGGACTGAAGCAGAATGCTGACAATAAGTACTATACTTGACACAAGAAGAATTATCATTAAAGCTGTGTGCATGTTTTCCTCCAAAAAATCTTATAATGTGTTAAAAGTGCTCGATCTCGCGCTTTGACGAAATCGAACACTTTACTATAACACCGATTCACCTTAGTGTCAAACTACTTAATTTCATTTGCAGATAAAGCGATAGCAGCAAGATCTGCAGCTTTGAGGCTGGCTCCTCCGATAAGTCCGCCGTTGATGTCCGGCTTGGAGAGAAGTTCAGGAGCATTTGATGGCTTCATGCTTCCGCCGTAGAGGATAAGCATTTCGTCAGCAGTCTTGTTATCATACATTCCGCCCATGACTCCTCTGATGAAAGCACACATTTCTTCTGCCTGGTCAGGAGTAGCTGTTTTGCCTGTTCCGATCGCCCAGATAGGTTCATATGCGATTACTACGTTAGGAAGTAATGCAGCAGGAATTCCTTCGAAATCAGCGACAAGCTGTGATGCTACGAATGTCTGCTCTCCCTTTCCTTCTCTTACTTCCAGTGATTCGCCAACGCACAGGATAGGCTTGATGTCTGCTTCGAGCAGTGCTTTGAGTTTGAGATTAACAGTTTTGTCTGTCTCTCCGAAATATTCTCTTCTTTCAGAGTGGCCGACGATGCAATAGTCTACACCGATCTCCTTGAGCATCGGAACTGAGATCTCACCGGTGAAAGCTCCGGATGGCTCGAAGTGAACATTCTGAGCTCCGAACTTGATACCTGTTCCTGCGAAAGCTTTGCCAAGCTCAGCAAGCTGAGTAAAAGGAGCAAGAACAGCAACGTCTTCTGCATTAGGCAGTTTCATAGCTGCGATTTCTTCTGCGAAGCTGACAGCCTCAGCAGTTGTCTTGTGCATTTTCCAGTTACCTGCAATCAAAAATTTTTTCATCTCTTTTATCCTTCCCATTTTATTTATCTTCAATAACGGCTATACCAGGAAGCTCTCTTCCTTCAAGGAATTCAAGGCTTGCGCCTCCTCCGGTACTGATGTGTGTCATCTTGTCGTCCAGTCCGAACTGCGTAACTGCTGCTGCGCTGTCTCCACCGCCGATAACAGTTGTAGCATCCAGACTTGCGAGACATTCTGCGATAGCCTTAGTTCCTACAGCAAAGTTCTCCATTTCGAATACTCCGACAGGTCCGTTCCATACAACAGTCTTGGCGGTTGCGAGAGTATCAGTGAAAAGCTTGATGGTTTCAGGTCCGATATCAAGGCCCATCCTGTCATCCGGAATGGCGTCTACCGGATATACATCGTGAGGTGAATCATTAGCAAATTCATCAGCTGCTACAACATCGACAGGAAGCAGGAACTTAACGCCCTTTTCTTCAGCGAGCTTGAGAATATCTGCTGCAAGCCCGAGACCTTCTTCGTCAAGAAGTGACTTACCAATCGAATATCCCTGAGCTTTGAAGAATGTATAAGCCATTCCGCCGCCAATGATAAGTATGTCGACTTTATTAAGCAGGCTTGTAATGACTGAGATCTTATCTTTGACCTTAGCACCGCCCATAATCGCAGCAAAAGGTCTTACAGGATCGTTCACAGCCTCTCCGAGGAACTTAAGTTCTTTCTCGATGAGGAAACCTGAAACAGCAGGTATATAACTTGCAATGCCTGTTGTGGAAGCATGTGCTCTGTGCGATGTTCCGAAAGCTTCCTGAACAAAAATGTCGCCGAGGAGTGAAAGTTCACGTGCAAATTCAGGATCGTTCTTCTCTTCTTCTGCGCGGAATCTGACGTTTTCGATCAGCATCACCTCTCCTGCCTTGAGATCAGCAGCGGCTGCCTTAACATTGTCATCTACAACAACATCCGATGGCACGAATTTTACTTCCAGACCAAGATATTCACTCAGTCTGGTTGCTACAGGAGCAAGTGTAAATTCAGGATTTGCCTTGCCCTTCGGACGTCCAAGGTGCGACATAAGAACTATTGAAGCACCGTTCTCAAGCAGATACTTGATAGTAGGAAGAGCTGCTTTGATTCTTGTATCATCAGTGATAGCGCCATCTTTGAGAGGAACATTGAAGTCACATCTCATAACAGCTCTCTTACCTTCCCAGTTCACGTCTTTAACTGTTTTTTTCATATGATTTCTCCTTAAACTATTTTGTCAGATCAAAAATCAGTTCCCTTTTATCTTAGACTCAGGACCGTCAATGTTCAAGTGTTAGTTTGATAAAAATTGTGCCGTGCCTACAGCGCACGACACAGATCGGAATGATCAGAATATCTTGATTCCCGAGCCGATCTCAAAATGATATTTAACGATACCAAGGTCCATTTTTGTGAATGGCCCCGGGAATACACGTACAGAAACTTTATTATCTTTCAGTGAGAACATAAATCGCTGCTTATCCATAGCAGTCGGAGCAAGTAATGCAGCTTCGACTCCTTTCTTGAACCATATTGGAAAAGCCTCGCCTGAGTACGAAGTCACAACATCACTGAATTCTTTGGATTTGTGCGGCACCCCATCATTGTTGCCATAGCCGATAGCGATAACTGCAAAGATTTTCTCGTCTTTATTCAGTTCACATGCAGCAGGTACTTTACGGTATGTTCCTCCTACCCAACAAGTTCTGAGACCCATCAGCTGAGCTCTCAAAACTATATGTTCACCGTAATAACCGCATCTTTCTTCTGCCATAGAATCAGACTTTTTGCCTATGAGTGCTATGTAATTGAATACATTTCTGAAGTTACCATAATACGTTATCAGTCTGACTCCGAGTGAATTGAACGCTTTTGGCTCATCCAGTATCAATTGAATACGCAGACCGCTGTCAGTGTTAAGCTGATCGATATAATTCCGCAACTCTTCCACATGTTCTTCTGAAATAGGTTCTTCTTTGAAATCCCTGACAGAATGTCTCTCTGTCATAGCCTGCATAAGATCCATAACATCATACCTCCTGAACCAGCTTTGAACTTAGACATATTGAATTAAGGTAGCATTCCCCGCATTTCGGATTTCTCGCTGTACAGATCCTTCTTCCATGGAAGATAAGCAAATGATGAGCAAGGATCCACTTTTCTTCAGGAATTCTCTCCATCAATGCTTTTTCTGTAGCGGTAACATCAGATTCATCCACAAGTCCTATTCTGTTAGATACTCTGAATACATGAGTATCAACAGCAATTCTCGGAACTCGGAAACCTTCTGCGAGAACAACATTAGCTGTTTTGCGACCGACGCCCGGCAGAGCTGTAAGAGCATCAAATTCGCCGGGAACGATACCTCCATGATTTTCCATAAGCTTCTGCGAAAGCTTGATGATGTTGGAAGATTTGTTTTTGTATAATCCAATGGTTTTGATTATATCCTGCACATCTTCCTGTCTGGCTGATGCAAGCTCCTTTGGCCCGGGGTATTTACTGAATAATTCAGGTGTTACTTTGTTGACACTTACATCAGTTGTCTGCGCCGAGAGAACAACCGCGATCAGAAGCTGGAACCTGTCTCTGTGTTCCAGGGCGCACTTAGCATCAGGATGCATTTCTTCGAGAATATCAAGTATCTGAGGTATTGTTTTGTCGTCTATCAGCTTTTTCATAATGTGCTATTTGTTGAAAAAAGAAAAATATCAAAGTCCGTCATTGACATTGAAATGGCAGGCTTTTATAGTTATTTATAGATGTATACAATTACAGAGATTGTATATCTCCTAATACATTTTAACACACTTTCTAGTTTATTGGTGGATTTTATGGATACATTAAATACAGACAAATCAAATCAGCCTATTTCTTCAGGACTGTATCAGGAAATTCAGAAAGAAATACTATCCGGAGAGATCCCTTCCGGTATAAAACTGACAGAAGCTGCTGTCTGCAAGAAATATGGCATAAGCCGTACTCCGGTAAGAGAAGCATTCCGCCAGCTCGAGGCTGATGGACTGATTGACAACATACCTAACAGGGGTGCATTTGTAAGTGGCCTTTCAAAGCGTGATATTTCTGATCTATTCGATCTTAGGATACTTTTTGAGATCCAGGCTGTTGAATGGGCTATCAAAAGAATGACACCGGAAGAAGTCGATGCACTGAGAGAAACCATTGAATTCATGGAATTCTATACACTTAAGGATGATATAGAAAAGGTACTGAACTTCAATCTTCAGTTCCATCAGATAATATATCAGGGAACCAAGAACCGCATGATCCAGCGTACCCTTTCGACTTATCATACATATCTCAAGCATTCTGCTCCGGCCAAGACTTTCACATCAGATTATCTGAAAACAATACTCGAGGAACATAAAGCGATTTTCGCTGCTTTCGAAACCAGAAATGTTGCTGCAGGACGTAAAGCTATGGAACATCACATGTATCAATCCAAACTTCGCCGCATAGCAAACTATTTCTGATCAACCGCAATGAAAAACAGGAGTTCGCCAGCCGGCGGACTCCTGCTTTATTTGGTCATTTTATTCAGGTTCGTATTCAAACCCACTGAATACAGGAATACCTGTGTATTCCTTTGTCTCCTCTTCTCCTTTCAGAACACGAAGAGCGCCGGCAGCAAGGGCTTCCATTTCGAAGTCGCCGCCATATGATTTGACAGGTGCGATCCAGCCGGCATACTTGCGGATATTCTCAACGAATTCTTCATCATTGGAAACTCCTCCGGTAAGGATTATCGCATCCACTTTACCCTCAAGGACACATGCGTATGATCCGATAAATTTGGCTAGATTATAAGCAAATGCCTGATATACCAGCGCTGCCCATTTATCGCCATTATCTCTCATCTTTTTGAGTTCAAGATTATCATCTGTGCCTGTAAGTGACTTGAGGCCTCCGGTCTTAGAAACGAGGCTCTTTATGTCATCGTAGGTATAATTGCCTGATGTACACATTTTAGCAAGCGGGATCAGCGGTACATAGCCGGATCTGTTCGGCGCCATCGGACCGTCGCCGTTGACTACATCATTAGCATCGACCATTCTTCCCTGCTTATGAGCTGCTATAGATAATCCTCCGCCGATATGGCATACGATGAAATTACATTCATCATATTTCTTGCCAAGCTCAGCTGCCATCCTTCTTGCAACTTCCTTCTGATTGAGTACATGAACATGAGACTCGCGGTAGATCCCTTTGATTCCGGAGATCCTTGCGATATCGTCAAACTCATCAACATCAGGAGGATCAATAACAAAAGCCGGCTTTCCGAGCGCTGTTGAGAATTCTCCTATGATCTGAGAACCGAGTACTGCCGGATGGTCAGCTACTCTTCCGGACATAGCATCAACGAGCATTTTCTGATTGACCGGGAAAATACCGCCCGGAGTTGATTCGAGACCACCTGAGTAAGCTGCAAAAGCATCCATATCTCTGAGCTGGAAGCCATGGCTGTGAAGAACAGCCATGACTACACCTACTCTGAAAGGACGCTGTGAATTTACAGTCGGGAACTGTTTCAGCACTTCAGGCTCATGCGAGATATTTTCTTTGAAGAGCAGCTTATCATCTTCAAAGACTGCGCACTTTGTTGAAGTCGAGCCCGGGCTGAGTGTAAAAATTTTGTATGACATCTTGATTACGCTTCTGCCTTAGCATCCTTGATTGACTGAATCAGCAGCGGAACTACCTTGAACAGGTCGCCGACGATTCCGTAATTTGCGATTTCGAACATCGGAGCATTTTCATCCTTGTTGATAGCGATGATGTACTCGGATTCCTGCATTCCTGCTTTGTGCTGGATAGCTCCGGAGATACCAAGTGCAATGTAAACCTTAGGATGAACGGTTTTACCTGTCTGTCCTACCTGATGATCAGCTGTCATCCAGCCTGCATCAACTACAGCACGGGAAGCTCCGACAACACCGCCGAGAACTTCAGCGAGCTCTTCCGCAAGAGCGATTCCGCCATCAACGTCCTTAGCGATACCGCGACCTACGGAAACGATGTACTCAGCTCCGATAAGGTCAACGAGCTTCTTAGCAGCCTTAACTACTTCTACTACCTCTGTCTTGATGTCGGCTTCGGTAAGCTCGAAATCAGGATGTACGATTTCTACCTTCTTAACGCCTTCTTCGTCAAACGGTCTTCTCTTCATAACGCCCGGACGAACGGTTGCCATTGCAGGACGGAATCTCGGGCAAACGATTGTAGCCATGAGGTGTCCGCCGAATGCAGGACGGGTCATCTTGAGGTTTGTGTTAACATCGAACATCTTTGTCTCGAAGTTAGTGTTATCAACGTCAACGTTGGATCCTGTTCTGAGGAACTCTATATATCCGTTAAGATCAACGTCGAGGTGTGTGCAGTCTGCGCAAAGACCAGTGTGAAGTCTTGCAGCGCATCTTGGAGCGAGGTCTCTTCCGATGTGGGAAGCACCGTAGATCATGATCTCAGGCTTGAATTCCTCTACTGCGTCAACGATAACCTTTGTATAAGCGTCTGTTGTGTAATTCTTGAGGAGCGGGCTGTTGTAAACATAAACTCTGTCTGCACCATATCCGCCGAGTTCTGCAGCGATTCCGTCTACGTCGTCACCGAGCAGGATTCCGCACAGCTCTACGCCGAGCTCATCAGCGAGCTTGCGGCCCTCAGAAATAAGTTCAAATGTTGTAGGCATCATTTTGCCCTGACGCTGCTCACAGAAAACCCATACGTTCTTGAAAGCAGCTATATCTGCACTATTGTAAGCCATGTCTTTCCTCCTTCCCTAGATGATGTGCTTGCCGGTAAGAATGTGAGCAAGCTTGTCAGTGGTTTCCTTGCCGGAACCCTCGAGCATCATTCCAGGCTCCTTTACAGGAGGAGCAAATGACTTATAGATGTTCGTCGGGGAACCCTTAAGACCGATTGTTGTAGCATCGATCAGTTCGTGATCCTTAAGAGCATCATAATCCATGATGGTCAGAGGCTTCTCCCAGCACTCGATCGTGCCGCGGAAATTCATATATCTAGGCTCGTTGAGTTCCTTGATACATGTGATCATGCAAGGTGTGTCGACCTTGACTGTCATGTATCCGTCCTCAAGCATTCTCTTGATCGTAAGAGTGTTGCCTTCCTTCTTGACTTCACCTGCGTATGTTACCTGTGGCAGATGGAGCTTTTCAGCGATCTGTGGTCCGACCTGAGCTGTATCTCCATCGATAGCCTGACGGCCTGCGATAATGATATCGTCATCATCGATTCCGTAAGTATCGATAGCTGCAGCTATGATCTGGGATGTAGCATAAGTATCAGATCCGCCGAACTGTCTTGCAGAAATCAGAACTGTTTCATCAACGCCCATAGCAAGGAGCTCTCTGAGCATCGGCTCTGCCTGCATAGGTCCCATTGTGAACGCTACTACTTTGCATCCGTACTCATCTTTGAGTGTCAGAGCTTCTTCTACAGCGTTCAGGTCATCAGGGTTGATGATAGTCTGCATGGAAGCACGGTTCAGAGTTCCGTCTTCGTTCACTGCTACCTTACCGGAGGTATCAGGAACCTGCTTTACTGTTACCATTATTTTCATTGTCCTTACCTCCTCTTCTTACTTAAGCAGACTGTTTGCGATTACAAGCTGCTGGATCTGTGTAGTTCCTTCGAAGATCGAGAGGATACGAGCGTCTCTGTAAAGTCTTTCAACTTTGTACTCCTGGATATATCCGTATCCGCCGTGGATCTGTACAGCCTTATATGCGCATCTGTTAGCAGCTTCTGCAGCAAAGAACTTAGCCTTGGAGCAAGCAACGCCTGCTTCAGGATCATTAGCATCCTTGAGAATAGCTGCATGATAAGTCATCTGTCTTGCAGCCTCAACGTCTGCAGCCATTTCAGCGATCATGAAGCTGATTCCCTGGAAGTCTGCGATCCTGCGTCCGAACTGCTTTCTTTCTTTTGCATACTTAACAGCTTCGTCAAGAGCACACTGAGCAACGCCTACTGACATTGCAGCAACTCCGAGACGTCCGCCGTCGAGAGTCTTCATAGCATACTGGAAGCCCTTGTTGAGAGGTCCGATCAGGCACTCTTTGCCAACAACAACGTCTTCGAATACAACGTCGCTTGTAGGATAGCCCTTGATTCCCATCTTCTTCTCGTCTGCACCAAGGGAAACTCCCGGAAGATGCATATCAACGATGAACATGGAGATACCTCTTGAACCCTTCTGCTTGAGATCTGTCTTAGCGAAAATGATGATCCAGTCAGCCATAGGAGCTCCGGAAATGAAGCACTTACGTCCGTTGATAACGAATCCTTCGCCATCTGCAGTCGGAATAGCTGTGGTTGTTGTACCACCTGCATCAGAACCTGCACCAGGCTCAGTAAGTCCGAATACGAGGATCTTCTCGCCTTTTGCTACTGGAGGCAGATACTCTTTCTTCTGTTCTTCACTTCCTGCAAGAAGCAGCGGTCCTCCGCCGAGGGAGTTTGAAGTATTAGCATAGATAGAAAGTACCAGATTCTGACGAGCAAGCTCTTCGTCCATGATTACGTATGAAAGATAGTCTCCGCCTGCTCCGCCGTATTCTGTTGGGATCTTGACGCCCATGAATCCGTACTTTGCCATTTTGTTGTGGATATCCCAGTTGAAAGCACCAGTGGTATCCAGTTCTTCCTGCAGCTCTTTTGTGAACTCTGTCTCAGCGAACTGACGGAAGAGCTTCTGCTGCATGGCATGTTTCTTGTCAAGAATCATATTTTCCTCCTTAAATGTTCTTAGGAACTTCGTGCTGTGTTTCGCCCTTGGTAAGCAGTTCGTAGATAGCATCTACTCCGCATCTTGCCATGGACTCGCCTGCTTCCTGTGTGAAGAAAGCCATATGTGGTGTGTGATAAACATTTACGAATGAACGCAGATATTTGAGCTTGAAATAAGGCATTCCTGCTGTTCTGATGATATCAGCATCGTGTCCGATGTGAATGATACCGACTTCGCCCGGGAAAGCGTCCATGAAGAGTGCGCCGATCTTCTCAGTCTCAACGCCTTCGATAAGTGCATCTACGTCGCAGAGCTCACCTCTTGCGTTGTTGATAAGAACTACGCCGTCCTTCATCTTAGAAACGTTCTCCTTGTTGATCATGCCCTTTGTGTCCTCAAGAAGAGGCATATGGAGTGTGATTACATCGGATTCTGCAAGAATAGTGTCAAGATCTACATAAGTAGCAAATTTCTTGACATCATCATTCTGGTAAATGTCATATGCAAGGATCTTGCATCCGAAGCTTGAAAGCAGCTGGATCACAGTGCGTCCGATTTTGCCTGTTCCCATAACTCCGACAGTCAGTGAGCGGAGCTCTCTTCCCATCTTACCCTTCAGTGTGAAGTCGTTATCATCGGTATTAGCCTGAGCCTTCTTGTAGTTACGGATGCACATGAGAATAGCCATTACAGTGTACTCTGCAACTCCGTTAGCAGCGTATGATCCGTGGCAGATATGCATGCCCTTGGATCTTGCATAATGGCGGTTCATGTGGTCAAAACCTACGCAACGAGCAGCAAGAACTGTTACGCCGAAGTCGTGAAGCTTGTCAATGATAGGGTCAGAGAGATCACTCTGGCCGAGCATTGTGACACCCTGGCATCCTTCTGCCATATCTACTGTGCTGGCATCAAGATTTGCAGATGTGGAAACGAGCTCAATACCATATTCTTTGCAAAGTCCTTCGATAATCGGCTTTTCATCAGGTCTTACTTCATAAGCAGCAATTTTCATTTCTTAAATCCTCCAAAAAGTATTCCCCCATTAAACAATGATTTTTAAGTCCCATTATTTCAATCAGGAGCAAAGCTCCAATAAGCTCGCTTGATCGGATCAGTCTCTAAGCGCCGGATCCATGGATACTGCAGCGCCTTTTTCAAGGAGTTCTGCGATCTCTGCGTCCGAATATCCTGTCTCACTGAGAACCTCTTCTGTATGTTCTCCGAGATATGGTCCTCTGTTGTATGGAGGAAGTCCTGCTTCTTCGAACATAACAGGCGGACGAACGAGTGTACGATGTGCGCCGTTTGGATATTCCATGTCGTAGAAGATATCGGAACCCCATGCCTGCTTGTCCTTAAGGAGCTGATCCCATGTCTGAGCTACTGCATACGGAAGATCATTTTCATCCATCAATTTGCACCACTCGTCAAGCGTTCTGCTTGCCATTTCATTTACAAGGAATTCATAGAATTCTTTCTTGTTAGGCTGCAGCTTATCCTGTGGATAGAATTTAGGATTATCTATCATCTCTTCATGACCGATTGCCTTCATGAAAATCGGATAATGTCTGTTGTACTGTGGCATAGCGATCTGGAGCCACTTGCCATCCTTTGTTTTGTGAGCAACAGTAAGCGGATTTCCGAAGTCGCTTCTTGAGATAGGATACTGTGTGGATGGATCGCCATACTGGCTGGACTGAAGCATCAATGAGATATCCCATACAGCACTGTGGAAAAGTGAAACAACTACTTTATCACCTTCGCCTGTCATTTTCGCTTTATAAAGAGCAGCAAGCAGTCCGGCAGCGAGGTTCATTCCTACCTGATGATCTCCCATGCCCGGAATAGTCAGCTGTGGAAGCGAATCCCTGTCTCTGAGTGGATTAAGGATACCTCCTCTTGCATAAAATGCTGTGAAATCGAATCCTGGAAGATCCTTGTCCGGTCCCTTTTCTCCGTAACCGGAAATGAATCCGAATACCAGTGAAGGATACTTCGCGTGCAGCGTTTCATAATCAAGTTTGTTCTTGATAAGTGAAGGCTGTCTGTTGTTTGTTACAAAGATATCTGCACCTGCAATCAGTTTCTCAAGTACTTCACGTCCTTCTGGAGACTTGATGTTAAGTGTGATACTTCTTTTGTTGGCGTTCTCAAGGTCGCAGGAAGTGTTTTCCTTCTGATCTAGCGGTCTGCCTTCGTTTACTGCTGTGTAACGGATCGGATCTCCGGCAGGAGCTTCGATCTTAACAACATCAGCACCGAGGTCCGCAAGGAATCTTGTGCAGCAAGGAGCTGCGATGAAGGTTGCCAATTCGACTACCTTTACTCCCTCAAGAGGTCTTCTTACTTCACTCATTTGTTACCTCCGTTTTATATAAACTGTTTTTTATGATTTACATAGAGAGCATATCTCTGAAAGTTTCGAGATTTGTTCTGACCTGTTCGAAGTGGACCATCTGTCTGTCTACTTCTACAAGAGCGAGTGGAAGATCAGCCTTCTCACATGCCTTCTTGATCATTACATAGTCGAATTCTTCAGGGTCGCAGAATTTAGTCATTACTACGACAACACCCTTTGCATTACGAGCCTTCGCTGTGTCAACGATCCACTGTACTCTTGGCTTCTTGACATTGTAGAGTACTGAGCAGTTATCCATTTCAGCGAACTTGACAGCGAGTGCTTCGAGAGGATCATCTCCCTCAGGTACGTCTGTTCTGTACTGACGGGACTGTGCTGCTACATCGTCAGCAACGATATGCATTCCGAACTCATCGAAGATTTTGTTGAGCTGAGGAGCATCTGTAAGAATACCGGATACAACGATTCCGAGTTTCTCACCGGAAGCTTCTGTCTTAGCAAGTTCATCGAGGAATTCTTCAACAAGAGCGGTATGCTCTTCTTTTGTCATGAAGAATGCGCTTCTGAAAATGTCGCTTCTCTCAGCAGCCGTAATTTCCGGATGACCTGCGAGTACCTCGTCAACTCTCCTCATTACAGCGTTGTGAGCGTTATAAACTTTAATTGATTCTGCAAGAGCAGCAGGATCGTACTTTCCGCCGAGTGCTTCAAGATCTCTGATGACTCTTTCATATCCTGCCTTTGTGAAAGCAATGCCGTATGCAGGCTTTCTGTTCTGCGGATATGTCATAGGGATGAACTTGATGTCATCTACTGCGTACTTCCAGTTCTCACCGAGAGTCTTCAGTGTGTCACAGAGTGACGGAATAACGATTGCGGATGCTCCCTTATATGCGCCATTGATTCCGAGCTCGAGGATCGACTGAACAATCGAGCAAAGGAATGCAGGGAAATACTCTTTACTTCTGTTGAGTTCGATATCTGCGCCCCATGCTCCCATCGGAACGAATCCCATTGAGTGGATCAGTTCTTCCGGTGTATAAACAGGAGCAGTAAGAACTACTTTCTTGCCTTCGGACATATACTTGTCCATCTGAGCGCGAGGCGATACTGCGGCCTCGTGGAATTTTTTCAAAACATCCTGAACCATGATTACGCCTCCTTAGCTTCTTTGTTGCTTTCCATGATCTCGCAGAGACCCTGAACACGAGTGTCATACTGAGCTTCTGAGAAGTTTCTAGGGTCTGCCTGGTCTCCGTCAAAGCTTGTGACAGGAATGTTGCATTCCTTGCCGATCTGGCGGCTCATCTCAGCCATAAATCCGGACCAGAGTTTGCAGGATCTGTTAGTGTGAACAAGGAGTCCTTCTACGTTGTTGTCCTTGCAGAGCTTAACTCTCTTGTCTCTTGATTTCTCGAGGTTGATCGCGTTAGGAACGCTGCAGTAAGCCTTGATCATCTCTTCGAATGAGTTGTAGTCAAAACCGAATGCGTCAGCATAGATAGTTGTTACCATGTTGATTCCGCGGTCCTTGAGTCCTCTTGAAGTAGCTCTCAGATATGGCCAGCAAGCGATACCTTCGAACATGATTCTGTGCTTCTCTTCAACTCTGAATGTGCTCTCGCCCTTCTCGTGGTTTTCTTTGTATTCCTTGAGAAGTGTTTCCATTGCTTCACCGGCTTCTTCCTTACCTCTTGCTGTAACCATTACAGCCATGTGGTTGAGAAGATCGAATCCGTTGAATGGTGAAGGTGTGTATTTTGCCTGAGCTGTAGCTTCGAGCCATGCGCGACTTGCGCGGCAGCTGAAGCCTGTTACCTTCTCGAACTTATCATCGTCCCACTTGAGTCCGAAGAGATCTTCGAGCTGATGAACAGCATCCCAGAACTGTCCACTTACATAAGCTACTTCAGCATCTGAAACTTCATAGTCAGGGTTGAACGGAATGTCGAGCATGATCATCGGGATCCCAAGTTCCTGTGAAAGATTTTCATACCACTTGATCATGCAGTTACAGATGTTATTGCAGCAAAGCAGTACATCAGGCATTGCAACGTCCTGCTCAGGACACTCTTTGAGCTTTGCATAAGCAAGGCTGATTCTTGCATATGCACATATATCATTTGAATAGCCGTCTGCCTCAGCGACCTCGCACATACGCTCACCTGCTCCTCTTGCAGCGATTCCTGCTGCCTGATTCTCAGGGTAAGCTGTTGCAAGTCCCAGAGTTTCAGGGATCTCAACCGGGAAGTTGCTGGATACCCATGCTACCGGTCTTCCTTCTTTCTTTGCTTCAATTGCAGTAGCGAATGCATCTGAAGCGATCTTGCCGAGTTTGTACTTAGCTGAGTTAGGATCAAGAGGCTTACGAGGCTTCTTGACTTCTTCAGGCTTTTTTACTTCTTCTGCCATTTCATCCTCCTTAAGAATTTTGGGCACATTAATAGCCCTGAACACTTTAAATCCAGGGCGCTGTGCGGTAGAATATTCGTCAGGTACACGGTTCTGCCGCACAGAGCCTTGTATAGGAAGCCGTCTTCTGTTGCCGCAGGAGACGGTTTCTGACTATATATTGTTGTTTAGAATCAGGAGATGTGTTTGCCGCCACATACTGCCTGAGATGAAGATTTATTTCGTCAATTGTCTGTATCCGTAAAGTGCTGCTCCTATTGCTCCGAAGTACTGAGCCATAGGGTCAAAGCTGATTTCTGTTTCCAGGTTTCTTTCAAGCGCATGCCTTACAGCACTGTTTTTCGCAACGCCGCCGGACATACATACCCTCGGAGTAACACCGGCTCTTCTTGCCAATGCTCCTACTCTTGATGCTACGCTTTCGCATATACCGGCAACAAGATCCGGTCTTGCTACACCGTTGGCTAGCTGGCTGATAACCTCGGACTCTGCAAAGACAGTACATGTACTGGAAATCGATGCAGGCTTCTCTGAGTGTGAAGCGCATTCGTCAAGTTCGTCAATATCCATTCTGAGAATATTAGCCATGACATCCAGAAATCTTCCTGTTCCGGCTGCACATTTATCATTCATAACAAAATTGGTCATTCTGCCGCTCTCACCTAATGTGATGATTTTGGCATCCTGACCACCTATATCTATAACTGTTCTGAGATCCGGAAAGATAAATCTGCCACCGAGTGCATGACAAGTAAGTTCGCTGACCTCTCCGTCAGCACCTTCATATTTATTGCGTCCGTAGCCGGTAACGATAGTTCTGTCTATATCTTCACGCGTATATTCAGTCTGAGCCCAGAGTTCTTCAAGAGCTTCTTCCGGACCTTCTGTACCCAGTCCGCCGATCTTAAGTCCTGTAGCGATAATCTTGCTGCCATCTTCCATCAGTACACATTTTGAAGTTGTTGATCCGATATCGATTCCTAATGTTAACATGGACTTTCCTCTCTTCCGTGAATGAGTACAGTTATTTATTTAACTAAATTGTGTCATTTTGTTAAATGAATGTCAATCTCGAATCGTGCTTTTGTCAATGAAACATTTTGGTTAATTGAAAGCATCTATTCCAAATCGTGCTGAATCCCCTTTACTTTGAAATTCAAGGATTGTACACTGATTCTATAATCAAAACAGAGATAATCGGAGGCATTATGGATATATCAAAACTTGACCTGTTTTTCGCAGCTGCGAACAGTGAAAATTTCACTCAGGCTGCTGAGAAATGTAATGTCGCACAGACAACTATGAGCAAATATATTTCCCAGCTTGAAGAAGAACTTGGAGTCAAATTATTCTACAGGACAACCAGAGAATGTTTTCTAACAGAAGCCGGCCATACTTTCTATAATGGCGCTAAAGAGCTCAGGCGTGATTACGAATCACTTACTAAGCAGATCCAGAATGTCACTGATAATGAGCTCAAAATCGGACTTTACGGAGAATTCTTCGATCTTTCGGTATTGAGAGAATTCAGGGATCTTCATCCGGAAATCGAATTGAGGGTAGTTTTCGATGATAAAGATACTCTTTATGAACAGCTGAGAAGACGTAAGATCCACGCCATCCTTATCCCGGATATTCTTGTTCCTGCTGAATACTCAAACCCTTCTTTCAGGACGATCGATATCCTTTCCGGAGACGCATTTCTCTTTTGCTCCAAATCAGCGCTTGAAAATTACGGGAGCATAGAAAATGTTATTACAGAATTGCCGTATATTACCAAGGCTTCTGAGAAAGATTATCATGAATACTGTACTAACATACTTCGCGAGCATTTCGGGACTTCATTCAGAGATGTTACAAGAGTCGGTTCCAGAGCAAAACAACAGCTGCTGATCGAGCTTTCCCAGGGATTTGGTATAATGCTCAAGTCAGAAGCCGAATTTAAAGATCAGATGATTTCTATCCCGCTCAAAGATGTATTTCATGAGACTTTGCAGCTGTACTACTCAATCAAACATGTTCCAGCGCATCTCAGAGCTTTCATAGATTATATTCAGTCGATATCTTTGGCAGATTAGAATACTCTCAGCAATCTCATAAGCGAAGTTACGGCCGGTGTGATGATGATATCTGTCAGATTGGATACGATCAGTATGAGAAGGATCCATGTACCGTACTGATAAACTTTGTACCACCAGCTGTATCTGTCGAGTTTGAATATCTGTGTGATTATCCCCCATCCGTCAAGCGGCGGACATGGTATGAGATTGAATATCATGAGTACCAGGTTGATCATCACTGCATACATAATGATATAATAAACATTCTCAATGATCATAGATCCGCCTGATGTATAGTAAGCTGACTCAAGAGCTCTTGCAGGGAATGACAGTATCACAGCGATTATCAGGTTCATGGTAACACCGGCTATAGCTACAAGAAATTCATCCCTGCGGGGATGTTTGTAATATCTCGGATCTATTTGGACCGGTCTTCCCCACCCGAATCCTACCAGTACAAGAGCGATAAATCCCATCCAGTCGATATGTGCAAGAGGATTAATAGTAAGTCTTCCCTGTCTCTGAGGTGTAGGATCGCCCAGTCTGACTGACATCCATGCATGCGCAAATTCATGCAGACTTAGTCCGAGGATAATTCCCGGAAGCATCAATACCTTAGTCAGAATCAGATGTAAATTCATTGATTAGATTCCCCTTTCTGTTTTACAGAGATTGTCTAAAGGATCTCTGTAAGAAGTCTTGAAATTGATTCGGCAGTTCTCTCGAAGAGTCCTATATGTGCTCTGTCATATGCAGTATATTCTCTGCACAGTTTCATATCTTCTTCAAACTGTCTGTCCATGCGCTGTGTGACTTCTTTGTCATATATAAAAGCATTCGCTTCAAAATTCAGTCTGAAGCTTCTGATGTCAAAATTGCTGGATCCTGCGGTGCAGACTTCTCCGTCTACCGAGAGGGTCTTCGCATGCAGAAAGCCGTTTTCGTAAATGTATATTCTGGCACCTTCCTTTATCAGTATGCCTGCATTGTATAGAGTAGTTCTGTATACGAACGGATGATCCGGTATGCATGGTATCATGATGCGGACATCAACTCCGGAACGCGCAGCGATCGCGATCGATTCAAGCATCGAAGCATCCGGAACAAGATACGGCGTCTGGATATAGATACTCTTCTGCGCACCATTGATCATCTTCATCATGCTGCGCTTGATTTCTTCTTTGTTTGATTCCGGTCCGCTGGATACTATCTGGATCGGTATCATTCCCCCCTCAGACTTGTAAGCATGCTTAACGGATTTTTCAAGAAGTTCAAGCTTCTCTCCGGAAGCGTATCTCCAGTCCATATAGAATCTGGCGTTCAGCATCGTAAGCGCATTGCCTCTTATAATGAGCTGAGTGTCTCTCCAATATCCGAATTTTTTCTTATATCCCAGATACTCCTTGGCAATATTGAATCCGCCTATATAACCGATCTCATTATCGATGATGACCATTTTGCGGTGGTTACGATAATTGATACGGAAGAAAAGATGCCTGATGCGTGGCTTGAAAAAATATGCATATTGGCCGCCGGCTTCTTTGAACTCCTTCAGGTCTTTGTTTCCGATACTTCTGCTTCCCAGAGCATCTATCAGAAGTCTGACCTTGACCCCTTCCCGCGCTTTCTCTGTGAGAAGGTCTATAAATGCCCTGCCTATCTCGTCATCCTTGACTATGAAGTAGCATACTTTGATCGTGTACTTGGCATTCCGGATATCTCTGCAAAGACGCGCGAACATTTCTTTACCGTCAAAAATTGTTTCGACGCTGCTGTTTCCTGTCAGAAGAGATCCTGAATAATCAATATTCATAGTGATCATATCCCACCATCTCATGGGCAGATCCTGTGTATCTGCAAGATCACTTTTTACTGTCTCTTTCTGCCAACTGAGTAACGTTTCGAAATTCTTTTCTTCATTCTCTGTCATCCTGAATATCTGTTTTCTGGCGATATTCTGGGATAGTATGAGATACAGGAAAAGGCCGAAGACCGGCATGATATAAAGCACCATGATCCAGGCCATCGTAGCTGTGGATGATTTTGAGTCAAGAAAAATCAGGCCAAGTGCAATGATCGTATTCAACGCATACACAACGACCATGATATGTGAAAAAGTGAAGTATTCAATAAAGCTGTGTAAGAGATCTACCATTAAGCTTCTTCAATGCCTTCCAGACTGAATGTCTTGCTCTCAGTTATCCTCACGTTAACTAATGTACCGATGATCTCATCCGGAGATTTCTCCGAGGTGAAATTGACAAGTTTGAAGCCGTCTGTTCTGCCTGCATAGGTGTTATCTTCGTTTTTACTGACGCCTTCGACAAGCACTTCATATACTTTGTCTTTGTATTCGAGATTCTTCTCTAGACTTATAGCGTTCATGACATCTACAAGTCTGTCAAATCTCTTATGCATCACATCATCAGGTATCTGATCTTTGAATTTGGCTGCAGGCGTTCCTTCTCTCGGCGAATAGATAAATGTAAATGCCGAATCATAGCGAACGATCCTTGCGATCTCAAGCGTCTCCTCGAAATCTTCTTCTGTCTCTCCCGGAAAACCGACGATTATGTCTGTAGACATCGTGATGTCCGGAGCAGTTTTCCTGAGTTTATCGACGATCTCAAGATATCTTGCCTTGTCATAATGACGGTTCATCCTTTTAAGGACTATATCGCTGCCTGACTGCACCGGAAGATGGATGTTATGACAAAGTTTGTCACAGGTACGGAAACAGTCGATCATTTTGTCAGAGATATCTTTAGGATGTGATGTCATGAATCTGATCCTGATGATCCCGTCGATATCGTTGACTGCGTGGATAAGATCCGCAAAATCATGACCTGCCGCATCCCGGTAAGAGTCTACATTCTGACCTAGGAGCATGACTTCCCTGACTCCGTCAGCAGCAAGAGTCTCGATTTCTCTTACTATGTCACACATCATCCTGCTTTTCTCACGTCCGCGAGTATAAGGAACGATGCAGTAAGTGCAGAAATTGTTGCAGCCGTACGTGATATTGACAAGAGCCTTATGCTTATACATTCTCTTAGGCTTCATCTGTTCTTCATCGATAACAGGATTATTGTCAATTATCTCTCTTTGTCTCTTGCCTGTTTCGATTCTCCTGGTAAGAAGCTCAGGAAATTTTGCGATGTTCTGAGTTCCGAAGACGATATCCACCCAAGAGAACTGTTTGTTGATTTTCTCAACTATCCTCGGCTGCTGCGGCATGCATCCGCATACACAAAGGATAAAATCCGGATTGTTCTTCCGGATTTTCTTGAACTGTCCGAGTACACCGAAAAATCTTTTATCAGCATTTTCTCTGACGCTGCAGGTGTTGATGACTACAACATCTGATCTGTACGGATCCTCTTCGTATTCATATCCCATGGCTTCGAGCAGACCCGCGATATTCTCGGAGTCGTGCTCATTCATCTGACAGCCGTATGTAATGATATTGTATTTGCTCATTTATTCGATTTCATCCTTCTTGCTTCTGGACATAAGCATTTTGAGAGCTTTTTCCGGAGCAAGTTCTCCTTTGAGTATCTTGTTTGTTACATTGCAGATAGGCATATCTACGTTATATTTCTCTGCCAGTTCGCATACTGCATCAGATGTGTAGTAACCCTCGACAACAGAACCTACTCTCTTCACAGCGTCTTCCGCTTCCAGCCCGAGTCCGATAAGAAGTCCGCATCTTCTGTTCCTTGAAAGGTTTGTAGAACAAGTTACGATCAGATCACCGATGCCCGAAAGACCAGAGAAAGTATCCTTTGATGCACCCATTGCTGTTCCGAGTCTGATGATCTCATGGATCGCTCTTGTCATAAGAGCTGCTCTTGCATTTGAACCCAGCTTCATACCGTCAGAAATACCCGTGGTGATCGCGATGACGTTCTTGACAGCACCCGCGATCTCAACTCCGATCATATCGTCCTGAGTGTATACACGGAATTGATCCGACATGAACACATCCTGGATTTCCTCAGCAGCAGCTTTGTTGCGTGAAACAACAACTACGCCGGCAGGGAAATTTCTGACGATCTCCTCAGCATGTGAAGGACCGGAAAGAGCAACATATGTCGCTCCCGGAATGGTCTGAGCCGCGATTTCAGATAATCTGTTAAGAGTCTTCTGTTCAATACCTTTTGCCAGATTGACAGCAATTACTCCATCTTCCATATACGGAGCGCATTGTTTCGAGACCTCTCTGAATTTCTGAGTCGGTACCGCAAAAACTACAATGCTCTTGTCTTTGACTGCTTCCTTGAGACTGCTGGTGTAGTTGATCTTGTCGCTCAGGATAACATATGGAAGATAATGGTCATTGATATGGGTCTTCTTGAGAAGCTCTATCGCATCACTGTTACGTCCGTATAGTGTTACGTCGTGTCCGTTATATACAAGAAGATTCGCGATTGCAGTACCGAATGAACCATTACCTATTACGGCGATATTACGCTTATGAGAACCGATGTCAGGGATCTCAACACCTGCATAATAATCCATCGGCTGCGGTTCAGGTCTTACTGCTTCCTGAGTCTGTGCTCCTATGAGAGCAGCGTCCTGCGTTGCTGCGGCGGCTATCGGTGACTCCCCGGATTCCATATCTTCTATTTCTGCCTTCTTGGCATTCAGAGCTTCACGTTCTTCTTCAGTCAGTGGCTCGTCAACTACACTTACAGGTTCGGGTTCATCAGAAGATTTCTTATCCTTGTGACCAAGTGTGAGAGGTTTCTCTTCACCCTTGAACAGCCTTATCAGATTCGGAATATGCATCAGGACAAGGAATGCCGCTGCACCGATCGCGAAATAAATACAATCCGGATTGAAAAGCCAGATTATGCAAGGATAAAACAGACCTGCTCCGATCGAAGCCAGAGACATCCTTCTGGTAACAATGAAAATGACAGCAGCTACAAGAAGTGCAAGAAGCGCACTTTGCCAGTTAAGAGCAAGTGCAGCGCCAAGTGAAGCAGCCACGCCCTTTCCGCCTTTGAATCCCAGAACAACAGGGAAACAATGTCCGATCACGACAGCACCGAAGGCTACCATCGCGCCAAGGAGATCGCCGAAATAGAACCCGATCTTGACAGCAGCGAATGCTTTTAGAGCATCAACTATGAGAACTGCTATTCCGGCCTTCAGACCGATAACTCTCATAGTGTTGGTCATGCCCGGATTGCCGCTTCCTTCCTTACGGATATCAACATGATGCAGTGCACCTATGATGATCGCCGGATTGATATTGCCCAGCAAATAAGCAATACCGGCAATGATAGCTAACTGTTTCATCAATTCATTGGTCATTTGCGTTCACCTCTTCTCTCATTCCATACGAATTTGATTGAAGTACCTTCAAAATCAAAGTTCTCTCTGATTTTGTTTTCAAGATATCTTGCATATGAGAAATGCATCAGTTCTCTGTCATTGATACTGAAAGAGAACAGCGGCGGCTTGACTCCTATCTGTGTGCCGTAATAGATCTTGAGTCTTCTGCCCTTATCTGAAGGCGGCTGTCTCATCATAACAGCATCTTCGATGATACTGTTGAGTTTGCCGGTAGTGATCCTGAATTGTCTCGCATCAGCGATTCTTGAAGCGCGCTCGATGATATCGTAGATCCTGAGTTTATTGAGTACAGAAACGAACACTACAGGAGCATATGAAGCGAAAAGAAGCTCTGCTTTGATCTTCCTCTCATAATCTCTCATAGTGTTGGTTTCCTTTTCGATCAGATCCCATTTGTTGACAACGATCATAAGGCCTTTGCCTGCTTCATGCGCATAGCCTGCGATTTTCTTATCCTGCTCGGTAAGTCCCTCGACTGCATCGATCATCAGAATACAGATATCGCATCTTTCAATGGCGGCGATAGCTCTGACTACGCTGTACTTCTCGATCGTATCATTTACCTTGCTCTTCTTGCGAAGTCCGGCTGTATCAATAAGAGTATACTCTCTACCTTCATAGGTAAAAGGAGTATCGATCGTATCTCTGGTGGTTCCTGCTATTGGAGAAACGATCACTCTGTTCTGTCTGGTAAGTGCATTGACTAGTGAAGACTTGCCGACATTAGGCTTACCAATAATAGCGATGTTGACAGCTTCATCCCTCATGCCGTATTCATCTTCAGGAAAACCCGCGACTATTCTGTCGAGGAGATCGCCCATGTTGGTCATATTGGCTGCACTGATGGCGATTGGCTCATCAAAACCAAGCTCATAGAAATCATAAAGAGCTTCGTATGACTTGGACGGTGAATCTACCTTGTTGACAACGAGAATGATCTCTTTGCCGGTGCGTCTGAGCATCATTGCCACTTCTCTGTCAGCTGTTGTAAGGCCTTCTTTGCCATCTACCATGAAAACGATGACATCTGCCATATCCATAGCTGTGACAGCCTGCTCTCTCATCTGCGCAAGGATCGTATCGTCAGTTTTGACTTCGATACCGCCTGTATCGATAACACCGAACTCCTTGCCGTTCCATTCTGCTTCGGCATAAATACGGTCTCTTGTTACACCCGGAATGTCTTCGACGATAGCACGTCTCTCACCGATTATTCTGTTGAAAAATGTGGATTTGCCTACATTAGGTCTGCCGACTATGGCAAGAATAGGCTTACTCATCAAAAATTCCCTCCGCAAAATCATGTGCATTGAATGGGATCAGATCGTTAAGGCCCTCGCCCATTCCTATAAATTTGATCGGCATATCGAACTGATCAGCAATAGTGATAGAAATACCGCCTCTTGCGGTACTGTCCATCTTAGTCAGTACGATACCGGTAATATCTGAAACTGCAGAAAATTCTTCTGCCTGGCTTACAGCGTTCTTGCCTGTGGTAGCGTCAAGAACGAGAAGATTCTCTCTTGATGCTTCCGGATACTCTCTTGAAATGACTTTGCTCATTTTTTCGAGTTCCTTCATCAGGTTGACCTTGTTGTGGAGCCTTCCTGCTGTATCACAGATAAGAACATCTATATCGTTTGATTTGGCCGACTGTATAGCGTCATAAATAACAGCTGTCGGATCAGTTCCTTCCTCATGTCTGATCACTCTGACACCTACTCTGTCTCCCCAGGTCTGGAGCTGCTCAGCGGCAGCTGCACGGAAAGTATCCGCCGCTGCAAGCATGACTTTCTTTCCCTTCTTCTTGTACATATGTGCAAGCTTGGCGATCGTAGTAGTCTTGCCTCCGCCGTTGATACCGATCATGAGAATGATCAGAGGATACTTTTCAGACATTTTGTTTCTTTCGCCTTTGTCCATGAGATCTTCGATGATCCCCGAAAGCTCCTTCTTGATCTGCTTTTCTTTGATGATATATCTCTCATTGATAGCAGTATCGAGTTCTTTCATGATGGCGTCAGAAGTATCGATGCCTATATCAGACATTACAAGCCCCTCTTCCAGTTCTTCCATGAATTCAGGACCGAGATCAGGGTTGTCGTAGATCGCATTCGTGATACTGTCAATAAACTTCCTGAAAGTAGATTTCTTATCAAAAAGTCCCATAGTATGTCTCCTTCTGTAGTTATATTATTCCAGACCCTCAGCGTCAAAATCATCACCGAGCTTGAGAGAGAGCATGCGTGATATACCTTGTTCAGGCATTGTTACACCGTAAAGGACATCTGCATGTTCCATCGTTGCCTTCTGATGTGTAATGAGGGCAAATTGTATATTGTCGAATTTTCTGAGGTAGTCTGAGAAGTGCTCTATATTCACTTCGTCCAGCGCAGCTTCGACCTCATCGAGAATGACGAAAGGTGTCGGCTTAGCCTTGAGTACCGCAAACATAAGAGCAATCGCTGTCAAAGTCTTCTCGCCACCGGAAAGAAGGTTGATGTTCTTGAGCTTCTTACCTGGAGGCTGAGCGGTGATCTCGATACCTGACTCAAGAGGCCTGGACTCGTCTTCCAGTCTGAGCTCAGCATATCCGCCGCCGAACAGATCCTTGAATGCTTCTTCGAAATTCACAACGACCTGGTCGAAGTTCTCTTTGAACCTGTTCCTGATCGTTGTATCCATGTTGGAAATGATCTGCTGCAGCTCTGTCATGGCTCTTGTCAGATCCTTTTCCTGTGTGGACATGAATTCGTAGCGCTTGCTTACAGCCTTGTACTCTTCTATAGCTCCGACATTTACATCACCGAGCTCTGCCAGACGCAGTCTTACTTCACGTGACTCTTTGTTGCCTGCAGTGATCGCAAATTCAGGATCTCTCATGTCAAGTGCTTCTGCATAAGATACTTCGAACTCGTCCCAGAGCTTGTCTTTCTGAGTATCCAGGAGTGTCTCATTCCTTGCAGTCTTGACTTCCAGTCTGTATCTGTCATCGCGGATAGATTCGAGTTTTTCTCTGATCTCTTTCTGCTCAGCATGAAGGGATTCACTTGCAAGTCGATTCTTCTCGATTTCTCCTGTCAGATCGCTGATCCTTCTCTCAAGTGCTTCTTTTGTGTCTTTGAGTTCAGCTTCTCTGCCTTCGGATTCCTCTCCTGTAGAAAGAAGAAGAGCTTTGGAATTCTCGAGTTCATCTACAGCTTCTCTGTAGTCATCGAGTGCTGCCTCGATCTCAGTTACGGTATCTCTTACTCTTTCTATGATCTCATTTCTGGAGAGAACTTTAGATTCACTTTCACCGATCCTGACCTTGAGAGCTACGATCCTCTCATTGTCCTCTTCGATAACTGGTTTGAGGGAATCAAGGATATCGATGAGACGGTCTGCAGATTCTTCAGCTTCCTGGTACTCAGACTCAGCTTCAGCAATTGTCGCCTCGTACTTATCGATCATCCCTGAAGCTTTTGCGATATCGCTTTCGATCGTATCGAGTTCTTTTTTATATTTATCCGCTGCGCCATCGTCATTTCTGACAAGTTCTGCTGCGTGATCCCTGTCAGCGATCAGCACATTATATTCGATCTCAAGACTTGTGACTTTATGTCTCTGCTTTTCTCTTGCGTCGATCAGATCAGATTCGTTTTTCTTCTCAGTATCGATCAGAGAATTGAGTGCTTCTATCCTTGACGAATAGCCTTTGATCTTTTCTGTAAGAGTGGTGATCTCTTTCTTCCTGTCAAGCAGGTTCGCTGTCTTATTGGCAAATCTTCCGCCTGTTATAGCACCGAATGCGTTGATGACTTCACCATCGATAGTTACTATCCTGAAGCCGCCGCTGATGAACTTGGAAATGCTGATCGCATTATCCATGTTGTCTGCGATAACTACTCTGCAGAGAAGATAATCAACGATATCTCTGTATCTCTCTTCAGAAGTAACCATTTTCGAAGCGATCCCGAGGAATCCCGGGGCATCCTTTACTTTGCTGCCGGGATCCAGCTTGTCTGCCCTGACAGATTCGACCGGAAGGAATGTAGCCCTGCCGGCTTTGTTGGATTTGAGCCAATTGATGGCTGATTTCGCATCCTGATCCTTCTCGCAGACGATATGCTGAAGAGCACCGCCAAGAGCTGTTTCAATAGCTGTTTCATATCCTGACGGGACAGTGATAATATCTGAAACGGTTCCGATTATTCCTGAAGAATGATGCTGCATGAGTGTTCTTACAGCATTATTATATCCTTCGTAATTAGCTTCCATCTCTTCGATGGTGCTTCTTCTGGCGACAGCCTTGTTGATCATCACAGAAATCTCGTCGATCTCGCGTGAGATCTCTGTCACATGAGCTGAAGTCTTCAGCATCTGCTCCGAAATATCTTCTACTCTTGCACGTTCTTTCGCAAGTTCTGAAGCCTTATCGGATACTTTTGATTCAAGATTTTCGAGGTTAGCCTTATTATCATTGCCGGCCTTGTCTCTGTTCTCGAACTCATCAGTAAGAGAGTCTCTTCTCTCAGCAAGTGTCTTCTGATAATTGGTAAGTGTATTGATTTCGGCTCTTCTTGTGACATTCTGGTTGTTGATAGTGATCATTCTGTCTTTGAGATTCTCGATCTCAATAGATATATTGGAAGACTCTACAGTATGATCATTGAATGCCATTACAGCCAGTGAAAGCTCGTCACGGAGTGAATCCATTTCTGCATTCAGTTCCTTGTCATCTTTCTCAAGATCAGCAAGCGCAGATTTTTCAGTCTCGTATTTCTCTTCTGCAGAAGTGATCTCACCGGCAAGTCTTGTAAGTTCCCTTTCAATGCCTGCAAGTTTTTCTTTGTTCAGTTCTCCTCCGCTTGTGATAGTATTCAGTTCATCTATCACCTTCAGAAGTTCTGCATTTGAATCACCATACTTCTCACTGAGTTCTGCGTCCATGAGCCTTGATGCCTCAAGTGAATTCTCGATCTCATCAAGTCTTGAGGATGATTCATCAATACTCTTGCTGAGCAATTCAAGTTCTGCCTTGCCCGAATCAACACTGGCCTGCAGATTATCAAGGTTGTGCAGGATAATGTTGATGCTGAGGACTTTATGCCTGTCTCTCAGAGCAATATACTCTGTCGCTTTTTCGGAATCTTCCTTAAGACCACCGATACGGCCTTCGATCTCTGCGATAATATCCCGAACTCTTTCAAGATCAGAAGTGGCAGATTTGAGCTTGTTCTCGGCCTCTGCCTTCCTTGTCTTATAGAGAACGACACCGGCTGCTTCCTCAAATATCTGTCTTCTGTTCTCAGGTTTGGTGCTGACAATATCAGCGATTTTGCCCTGCCCGATAATCGAATATCCTTCGACTCCGATACCGGTATCCATGAACAATTCTCGGATGTCTCGGAGTCTGCACTGATTCCCGTTGATCAGGTATTCACTTTCACCGGATCTGAACATCCTTCTTGTAACAGCGACTTCACTGTATTCAAGAGGAAGAATGCCTGTTGTATTGTCAATTACAAGAGTGACCTCGGCCATTCCCCGAGGTTTTCTGGTAGCTGTACCCGCAAAAATAACATCCTGCATCTTGCTTCCGCGAAGCTGTTTGGAGCTTTGTTCACCGAGTACCCATCTAAGGGCATCACTGATGTTACTCTTACCGCTGCCGTTAGGTCCGATAATGCAGGTTATGCCTTCATTAAATTCTATTGTTACAGGGTCTGCAAAAGATTTGAAACCCTGCATTTCTATTCGCTTAAAATACAACTAGATTACTCCCTTCGAAAGTGCATCTCTTGCTGCTGCCTGCTCGGCTTTGGCTTTGCTCTTGCCGGTGCCGGTCCCGAGCACTTCATTATTGACTATGACCTCGATAGTGAAAGTCTTGTTGTGATCAGGACCTGATTCAGCCACAATGCTGTATTTCATCTTATAGTTCTGACCATCTTCCTGAAGTTTCTCCTGAAGCATAGTCTTGTAATCCTGGCGCAGCTTGCCTTCGACCGCTAGTTCGATCTTATCGTGCAGAAGTCTGAGAATAACATTTTTACCGACTTCATATCCGCCATCGATGATGATCGCACCGATCAGAGCTTCGAACGAGTCTGCAAGAATGGAATCCTTCTGTCTTCCGCCGGTAGCTTCTTCACCTCTTCCGAGATAGATATAATCCCCGAGGTCAATACCTCTGGCAACGTCTGCCAGAGATTCCTCGCGAACTACATCCGCTCTGTTCTTGGAAAGAACACCTTCAGGTGCGTCTTTCATTATTCTGAACAATTCTGCACCGATAGCTGCATCAACATATGCATCCCCAATGAATTCCAGTCTTTCATTGTTGGATGAATAATCAAGCCTATGCTCCGATGAATAAGAGCTATGAGTCAAAGCATTCTTCAGAAGATCACGGTCATTGAAATCATATCCAATTGTATTTAGAAGTTGTGAAACTTCTTTCATTGATTGCTGATCTCCTTATATTCAGTTAATTGTCTTCTTCGGTTTTGTCCTTCTGGAAAAGAGCCGCATTATCATTTATCGCTTTTGCGATCATACCTGTTACGTCATTCCTGACGAAAGGAACAGCTTTGTGGATCGCATAGTAAACTTCAGTTTCTTTGGAATTGCCGTGGATCTTCACGACAGGTCCCTTGAGGCCGAGAATCGGAGCTCCACCTACATCCGAGTAGTCGAAAAGAGCCTTGAGTTCTTTGATCTTGCCATAAGCCAGAAGAGCACCTGCTTTTGCCAGAATGCCGTCCATCAATTTGCTCTTGAACTGATTCATGATCGCAAGAGCGACACCTTCACTGCTCTTGAGGAAGATATTGCCTGAGAAACCATCGGTTACTACGACATCGCATTCTGTTTCCGCAACATCACGGCCTTCGATATTGCCGTTAAAATTGATATCGGATGCAGCGAGGAGCTTGTATGCTTCTTTATGAAGATCATCGCCTTTACCTTCTTCTGCACCGATATTCAGAAGTCTGACATCAGGTGAATCAACACCTTTGACCGCGTTAACGAAGATCGAACCCATGATACCATTCTGAAGAAGGTATTCCGGTTTCGGTTCTACGCTTGCACCGCAGTCAAGAAGAAGAGTTGTTCCTTTTCCATTGAGTTTAGGGAACCATGCAGCGATCGCAGGTCTTCTGATGCCTTTGATCCTGCCGATAGTTGTCAGTCCGCCGGAAAGAAGTGCTCCGGTGCTGCCGCCTGAAATGAAAACATCGCCCTCACCGTTCTTGACCATGTTCATTCCCTTGACTATAGTCGAGTCTTTTTTTCTTCTGATAGCCATTGCAGGTGGTTCATTATTGCTGATGACTTCCGTTGCATTGACGATTTCAATATTGCTGCCGGAGTAGTTGTTCTCATTGAGGCAGTTACGGATGAGTTCTTCAGGTCCGACAATTACAATTGTCTCGTCGATTTCTGCTGCAGCCTTCACAGCGCCTTTCACAATTGCCTGTGGTGCGTAATCGCCGCCCATTCCATCTATGATTATCTTCATAACTATCTATGACCTCCGTTCCCATTCGATGCACGAAGTTGACCGCATGCAGCATCGATGTCACTTCCGAGTGTTCTTCTGACTGTGACAGCAATTCCCTTGCTTTCGAGTCTGTTCTTGAATTCAAGCACATTCTTTCCCTCAGAAGTCCTGAAATCTCTTCCCTTGACTTCATTAAGAGGTATCAGATTGACATGCGTAAGCCATCCTTTCAGATTGGATGCAAGTTCATCTGCATTCTCTTTCGAATCATTGACGCCTCTGATGAGAGCATATTCGAATGTGATCCTTCTATGAGTTATACGTGTATATTCTTTGCAGGCCTGCATAAGTTCGTCATAGCCATATGCGTTGGCAACAGGCATAGTCCTGCGTCTGATATCGTCATTAGGTGCATGAAGTGATACAGCAAGATTGACTTGCGGGAAATCATGTGCGAACTGTCCGATGACAGGAACGATACCGCAAGTGGAAACTGTGATATTCCTCATGCTCAAATTGACTCCTTTCGGAGAATTGATAAGACGGATGAAGCCGGACACTTCCTGATAATTGTCAAACGGTTCGCCCATCCCCATGATAACTACATGATTGATATTCTCGCCTGTAAGCTTTTTCATTCTGAGGACTTCACCGAGCATCTCTCCCCTTGTGAGAGATCTGTGAAGACCATCCATTGTGGAAGCGCAGAATTTGCATCCCATACGGCAGCCTGCCTGAGATGAGATACAAATCGAGTTCCCGTAGCTGTATTTCATGAATACAGCTTCTACTCTTGCTCCATCGGCAAATTCATACAAGCATTTCACGGTTCCGTCAGAAGATGAATGCTGGCTGAGAACTGCCTCAGGCATACCTATATAGCAGTTCTCAGCGAGGCTCTTCCTGAGCCCCGCCGGAACATTATTCATTGCATCGAAGTCCTCAGTCCCTTTGGCAAGCCATCCGAAGACCTGTACAGCACGGAACTTTTTGTCTCCAAGTTCCTGCACGAGATTTTCAAGCTCTTCCAGACTGAGATCAAGTATGTTTTTCTTATTTGTTATTTCTGTCATTATTTGCTGATTCTCTCAACAGCGATACCAGTCTTGTGTCCGTTGATATCGAACTCCTGAAGACCTTCCTTCTCTACGATCTCCTTAGCGATCGTTTCGTCTTTGATGAATTCTTTTGCATTCTCTACAGCTGCCTTGATTTCGTCATCAGCATTCATGTAGATAACGATCTCGTCCATCATCTCGAAATCTGCCTGCTTACGGAGCTGCTGGATCTTGGAGATCACCTCTCTGACATAGCCCTGCTCGATCAGCTCAGGAGTGAGTGTTGTATCAAGGATTACGAAGACATTATTATCCATTCCGACTACGAAACCTTCCTTTGATGAGATCCTGACATCGAGGAGGTCCTCGCCGATTTCATATGTCTGTCCGTTGATCTCCATCGGGATCGGTCCCTGAGCGATCTTGGAGATGATCTCCTTTGCATCGGCCTGAGCAAGCATTCCTCCGAATGCTTTTACATTCTTGCCGAGCACAGGACCTGCTGCTCTGAAGTTCGGCTTGATCTGGAAGTTCATATACTTGTCAAGATCGTCCTCGAACTGAACTTCCTTGACATTCAGTTCCTCAGTGATGAGGTCAGTCAGATCGTCGATAACAGTCTTATATCTTCCATCAACGATAACCTTTGAAAGCGGCTGTCTTACTTTGAGCTTTTCCTGTTCTCTTGTGCTGCGTCCAAGGTTGACGAGAGTCTTGACAAGATCCATTCTCTCTTCGACCTTTTCATCGATCAGCTCGTTCTTAGCTTCAGGATAGTAAGCGGTATGAACTGTTGCAGCACCTGTGAGCTTAGTATAGATCTCATCAGAGATGAAAGGAGCGACCGGCGCCATCATTCTTGCAACGCCTGTGAGGATCTCATAAGTTGTTGCATATGCTGACTTCTTGTCTGTGCTCATTCCTTCAGCAAAGAATCTTCTTCTGGCTCTTCTGATGTACCAATTGGAAAGATCGTCACTGATAAAGTCGCCGATAGCTCTGACTGTCTTCATATGGTCATAAGCATCCATAGACTCAGTTGTGTCGTTGATCAGTTTGTTGTACTTGGAGAGGATCCATCTGTCGAGTTCAGGTCTGTCAGCATAAGGAACATCGAGCTTGTCAGCCTCAATGTTGTCGATGTTCGCATAAAGGCAGAAGAAATTATAGGTATTTCTGAGTGTGCTGAATACCTTGCTGATAACTTCTTTGATGCCGTCTTCGTCAAATCTTGTCGGTGTCCATGCCGGTGATCCGTATACGAGATACCATCTGACAGCATCTGCACCGTACTTATCCATCATTTCAAACGGATTGACAGTGTTGCCAACGTGCTTGGACATCTTCTTACCGTTCTTATCAAGAATGAGATCGTTGACCAGAACGTTTTTGTATGGAGCGCATCCTTTTACGATCGTCGAAACAGCCATCAGCGAATAGAACCAGCCTCTTGTCTGGTCGATACCTTCGCAGATGAAATCAGCCGGGAACAGTTCCTCGTCAAAATGATCTGCATTCTCAAACGGGTAATGCCACTGAGCGAAAGGCATAGCGCCGGAATCGAACCAGCAGTCCATTACTTCAGGGATCCTGTGCATACTCTTACCGCACTCCGGACACTTGATCGTTACATCGTCAACATACGGTCTGTGCAGTTCGATAGTTTCATCGATATCCTGCTCAGCATCAGCAACGAGCTGTGCACGCGATCCGACGCAGTGCAGATGTCCGCATTCGCACTTCCAGATAGGGATCGGAGTTCCCCAATATCTTGATCTTGAGATAGCCCAGTCCTTGACATCTTCGAGCCAGTTTCCGAATCTCTTCTCTCCTACATATGGAGGATACCAATTAACAGTATTGTTATTGGCTACGAGCTGGTCTCTCAGTTTGGTCATCTCGATATACCAGGACTTGCTTGCATAGTATACAAGCGGCATATCGCATCTCCAGCAGTGAGGATATGCGTGCTCGAGTTTCTGCTTGGAATAGATCTTGTCGTCCTGAGCAAGATACTTGATGATATCGACATCAAGACCGTCTTCCATTACAAATCTTCCGGCCCAAGGTGTTTCTGTATAGCATCCTGTCTGGTCAACAGGCTGCAGTACTGCAAGATTGTATTTGCGTCCGCAGTTATAGTCATCTTCACCGAAAGCAGGAGCTGTATGAACGATACCTGTACCATCTTCTGTGCTGACATAATCCATGCATGTTACAATGAATGCTGCCTTTCCTTTTTCAGGAACACAGAATGGCTCAAGCTGTTCATATGTCCAGTATTCCATTTCTGAACCCTTGACTTTCTCAACTACTTCGTATTCGTCTTTTCCGAAAGTCTTGTCTGCGAGAGCTTCAGCGACCCAGAGAAGGTTTCCTTCATTCTCGCCGCTCTTCATCAGACACTTAACGTAGTCAACGTCAGGTCCAACTGTAAGAGCAATGTTCGAAGCAAGTGTCCAAGGTGTTGTCGTCCATGCAAGGAAGTATTCATTATCATGGTCAACGCCTGTACGTCTGAACTTACAAGTCAGTGTATTTACTTTGATGTCCTTATATCCCTGTGCTACTTCGTGTGAAGCAAGACCTGTTCCACAGCGAGGGCAATACGGAAGGATCTTAAGACCTTCATAGATAAGGCCTTTGTCAAATGCTGTTTTGAGGATCCACCAACCGGTTTCGATGTAGTCATTCTTATAAGTAATGTACGGATCATCCATATCAGCAAGATAAGCCATCTTATCTGACATATCTGTCCACATCTGTGTATATGTAAATACAGACTGACGGCACTTTTCATTAAATTCCTTGATACCGTACTCTTCGATGCTTTGCTTGCCGTTGAATCCAAGCTGCTTTTCTACTTCGATCTCAACCGGAAGACCATGTGTATCCCATCCGCCTTTACGCTTTACCTGGAATCCCTTCATTGTCTTATATCTGTTGATGGAATCCTTGAGCGTTCTTGCCATCATGTGATGGATGCCCGGCTTACCATTCGCAGTCGGAGGTCCTTCATAGAATACAAATGAAGGAGCACCTTCTCTCTCTTTTACGCAGAGGTCAAGAAGATCGATATTAGACCAGTGTTTAACCTGTTCAGCCTGATACTCAGCTACAGGCTTATCTGATAAGTTTTCAAACATACTGCAATTCTCCTGTTTTGTTAATATTTTGTTTTAACATTGTTACTACGCATTCGTACAATCTGCAGACCATATGCATCAGACCTTCAAATTCTCCTGCAGGCATACGAACACATAGTAAACCATTATTACATAACAATGCATTATAACACATAAATACAAAGAAATGCACCACCTCAAACTAAAAAACTGAATTGCCTGCCGGCTCGCATTGTCTGCTTGCAATAATGTATAATGAAATCGGAGGAATCAGTTATGAGATTAGATAAGTTTCTGGCGGATATGGGTGTCGGCACCCGTTCCGAGATCAAAAAGGAAATAAAAGCAGGCCGCGTTGCAGTTGACGGAACGCAGATCAAGGATCCCGGATTCAAAGTTCCCTCAGATGCTGCAGTCACATATTGCGGGATACCTGTTGCCTATGAAGAATTTGAATATTTCATGTTGAACAAGCCTGCCGGTGTCATCAGTGCAAGCGAAGATTCCCGGGAAGAGACGGTTATAGATCTGATAGATGAGCAAAAACGCAAGGATCTCTTCCCTGTCGGGCGTCTCGACCGCGACACGGAGGGACTGCTTCTCATCACAAACGATGGTGAACTTGCTCACCGCCTTCTCTCGCCGAAACATCATGTCGACAAGACATACTATGCAAAGCTTGCTGAAATTGCGGATGATTCGGATGTTACTTTATTCCGCGAAGGACTTATATTAACAGACGGACTCAAATGCCTGCCTGCTGAACTTGAAATACTTGATCCGCCCGATGAAGTTCTTATCACGATTCGCGAAGGCAAATTCCATCAGATCAAAAGAATGTTCCAGAGCGTAGGAAATGAAGTGCTTTATCTGAAGCGTCTCAGCATGGGACCGCTGGAACTGGATCCTGACCTGCCTTCCGGGCAATACAGAAGACTGACCGGTGAGGAAATCGCTTCATTGAAACATATCTGATTCGGAATTGACTGACAGACGCAATCAGTATACAATTCTATAAATATCTAACCCGGGGACATTTTGCAGGAGTAAATATGCCGCTTATCATTTTAGGTTTGCTGTTCTTAATAGGTGTTCTGGCGTATTCGATAGTCAGGTATATCAATAGTGGCGAGGAAGAAGATCACCGCTCTGTTCGCGAGCGCTATCCGCACATTTTCGGATCCAAAGAGAATGTCGATGGACCTCAGGATGTTGATGGAGACAGCGATGAACCGATTCATGCGAAAGGTTTTGTAGATTCGGACTCACTGCGCGGAGATTTAGACTATGTATTACGGAATATCAAAGACGCTGTCTCTGAGAAAGCCAAAGAGCACGGCATCGATCTCAGCAAATTAGGCCGGAATGATCATGATAACGATGACGATGATGGTGGTGATGACGGTGGAGGAGGCAAAGAAGAAGCTACCATAATCTTCCCTACCGACAATGTAGAAGCTGAGAAGAACAAACGCAACATACACTGATTTAGCTAAAAAACAGGTCCTGACTAAACAGTCAGGACCTGCTATTTATTATGGTCGAAGATCAGTCTTTCACGAGTTCTTTTCTTGAGAGATTGATTCTGTTCTGGTTGTCGATCTCAGTTACCTTGACCTGGACCTTGTCACCGATGTTCATGACATCTTCGACCTTAGCAACTCTGTGGTTAGCCATCTTGGAGATGTGGAGCAGTCCTTCCTTGCCAGGGAGGATCTCGATGAATGCGCCGAATGCCATGATTCTCTTTACTTCGCCTTCATAGACCTTTCCTACTTCTACATCTGCAGTGATGAGCTCGATCTCTCTTCTTGCTGCTTCAGCACTTTCCTGATCAACAGCGTAGATAGCGATGAATCCGACATCATCATCGGAGATATCGATCTTAGCGCCGGTCTCTTCAACGATCCTGTTAACAGTCTTGCCTCCAGGTCCGATGACGAGTCTGATCTTGTCAGGGTCAACTCTCATGCTGATAAATCTAGGAGCATATGGGCTGAGTTCCTTACGCGGCTCAGCGATCTCTTCGAGCATGCTCTCAAGGATGTGAGCTCTGCCTACCTTAGCCTGATCAAGAGCCTGCTTGAGGATCTCTCTTGAAAGTCCGTGGACCTTGATATCCATCTGGAGTGCTGTTACTCCGTCAGGTGTACCTGTTACTTTGAAGTCCATGTCGCCGAGGAAGTCTTCCATACCCTGGATATCAGACAGAATAGCAAACTTGCTGGAACCGTCTTCATTGAATCCTTCGATAAGTCCCATTGCGATACCGCTTACAGGCTTCTTGATAGGAACACCGGCATCCATAAGTGCGAGGCATGATCCGCATGTGGAAGCCATTGAGGATGAACCATTGGATGAGAGTACTTCGGAGACGACTCTGATAGCATATGGGAACTCTTCTTCTGTAGGAAGTACAGGAACGAGAGCTCTCTCTGCAAGAGCGCCGTGGCCGATCTCTCTTCTGCCAGGTGATCTGTTAGGCTTTGCTTCGCCTGTGCAGTAACCAGGGAAGTTGTACTGATGCATATATCTCTTGCGTGTTACATCAGCATCGATACCATCAAGATACTGAGCTTCGCTGAGAGGAGCAAGTGTGCAAACTGAGAGAACCTGTGTCTGTCCTCTCTTGAAGAGTCCGGAACCATGTGTTCTAGGAAGGAATCCTGTCTCACTCCAGAGAGGTCTGATCTCTGTGAGTGCTCTGTTGTCAGGACGAACGCCTTCTTCGAGGATCCTGCGTCTGACTTCTTCCTTCTTGACATTGTAGAGAACTTCGTCTACCTCAGCCATTCTGCCTTCAAATTCTTCAGCAAAATGTTCTTTGGTCTCTGTTGCTACTGCTTCCATGTTATCGAGTCTTTCGAGCTTGTCGACTGTATAGATCGCATCTACCATCTTCTGTGTAGCGTATTCTCTTACAGCTGCGTCTACATCCTCGCCTGCCTTGAAAACAGTGTATGACTGCTTCTCTTTGCCTACCTCGGAAACGATCTCCTTGATGAATCTGCAGATATTCTTGATCTCTTCGTGACCGAAAAGAATAGCCTCGAGCATTTCATCTTCAGGAACTTCCTTAGCGCCGGCTTCTACCATCATAATAGCTTCTTCAGTTCCGCAAACTGTGAGGTTGATATCAGAAACCTGTCTCTGTTCGAAATCAGGATTGATAACGAATTCGCCGTCTACTCTTCCGACTACGACACCTGCTGTAGGGCCGTCCCATGGAATGTCTGAAATAGCGATAGCTGCGGATGTTCCGATGAGTGAAGCGACCTCAGGCTGGCAATCATAATCAACTGACATTGCAGTAGCTGTAACTACAACATCATTTCTGTATCCCTTCGGGAAAAGCGGTCTGAGCGGTCTGTCGATAAGTCTCGAAACGAGAGTTGCCTTATCTGAAGGACGACCCTCTCTCTTGATATATCCGCCCGGGATCTTGCCGACTGCATACATCTTCTCTTCAAAGCTGCATGTCAGAGGGAAGAAATCCACATCCTGCTTAGGCTCTTTGCTTGCGCAAACTGTGCAGTTGACAACGGTGTCACCATATCTTACTGTGACCTGACCGTTTGCCTGCTCGCAAACCTTGCCGATCTCGAGCTGCAGGAGTCTTCCGCCTACTGCTGTCTTAAAAGTTCTGTAATCTGTAAATCTACCCATTCTTATTAACAACTCCTTCCTGTTAATTCAAATTCTTCACTACCTATGGGTTTTGCTTTGAAAATACAAGCAAAGCGGGAGTCGTGAAAGCTCCCGCTTTTATATCATCAATTACTTTCTCAGTCCGAGACGTGCGATGAGGCTTCTGTATCTCTCGATATCAGTCTCTCTCAGATACTTAAGAAGGCTTCTTCTCTGTCCTACCATCTTGAGCAGACCTCTTCTTGAATGGAAGTCTTTGTGGTGCTCTTTGAGGTGCTCGTTCAGATCATTGATTCTGTAAGTAAGGATAGCAACCTGTACTTCAGGGGAACCTGTATCGCCTTCCTTGATAGCGTACTCTTTGATGATTTCCTGTTTCTTTTCTTTTGTAAGCATAAAAATAATCTCCTTTTCTTAGATTCACCCACTCTGCGTGACCGCCCTGCAGCCTGCCAGTTATCAAACAGACCTTCTGGAGAAAAAGCGCATCACTGCGGCGAGGGTATATTAGTTAGATTGTTGCCAATCATAGCAACGCTCGTATATTAACACGAATAAGCCGTGTTGTCTATCTTTATTTGAAAAATAAATTACAAATTCTGAGAGGCTGCCCTGCGCGCGTGGAAAGCCTTTGCCTGTTCACAGTCGCGTGAGATCTGGTCAAAGAGATCTTCCCTTGATCTGAACTTGCGCTCGCCTCTTGAGAAATGATCGAAGTACACAACGACATCATCTCCATATACATCTTCATCAAAATCGAAAATATATGTCTCGATCGTTTTAGTGTTATCGCTGCTGACCGTCGGATTGATCCCGATATTGGAGATGCTGTTAAAAGATCTTTCACCGATCACGATCCTGCTGAAATATACTCCGTTCGGAGGGAGCATTTGTCTTGCAGGAGTCGGAATATTGATAGTCGGGAAACCATTTTTGCTGCCGATATGTCTGCCGTGGCTGACTTCTCCGCTGAAAGCATACGGCCTTCCGAGGTATTTCGCAGTTTTCTCCATATTGCCGGTGCTGATCATCTCGCGAATAAGAGTCGAGCTGACTATCTTTCCGTCAGCTTTGACTGCCTCATGAACATTTACACCGATACCGGCCTTTCCGCATTCTTCGATAAGCATAGGAGGCTTGCCCTCTGCCCTTGCACCGTAAGTATAATTGAAACCAACTGACACAAAGCCTGCCTGAAGCTTGTTCATGATTATGTTCTCGAAGAAAGCATGAGCTCTCATTTTCATTATGTCTTCATCAAACGGGACATTGACGAGAATATCAAATCCCATTCCCTCAACGAGCTCCACCTTTTCATCTTCAGTGCAGATGAGCTTGACAGCATCAGGGTCATCATCACTTCTCTGAAGAATGAAGTTGAATGGGTGGTTCGAAAATGTAAAACAAAGCGACTTGAGTCCCAGTTCATGCGCTGCATCTATAGCATCCTGCATGATAGCTCTGTGACCGATGTGGAGACCGTCAAAATTTCCGAGAGCTACCGCTGTTTTGCCTTCTATATTAATATCTTCCAGTGTTGTAAAAATCTGCATATATTCTAATTAGTCGTTCTGATCACTTTAGCAGGAATGAGAGTTCGTTTCTCAAGTGTAGCGATCCCAAGAAACGTTCCTTTATTATAAACTCTGAAAATCTGATTCATCCGGGACGGTTTTACAATGCTGAAACCTACCGCTGAGGTGTTTCCGCTTCCGAAAGCAATAACTCTGTTATCGTCAAGTTCAACGATTCCGAGGTTTTCAAGCGTAATGTCCATTGGAATGATCAATTCTGCGATTTCTTCGTCGGACATTTCTACAAGGTTTTTGATATCTACTGCTTTATAGGCTTTAAAATACCCTGAAGCTGTTCTCCTCAGAGCCGACATCGCCGCTCCGCAGCCAAGTTCCCTGCCTATATCATCGCAAATCGTACGGATATATGTCCCCTTAGAACATGTGACTTCGAATTCTACGATACCTTGCTCGAGATCAACAGCCAGAACTTCATTCGAAGGGATCATTACGGTCCTTGTCTTAAGCTCAAAATCGACTCCTGCTCTTGCAAGATCATACGCCCTTTTGCCATTGATACGAAGTGCTGAATACTTAGGGGGTATCTGTTCTACTTTGCCGGTATAAGCGGCAAAAGCCTGTCTGATCGCAGTCTCAGAGACACCTTCTGTACTTCTTGTTTCGAGGATCTCTCCTGTTATATCGAGTGTATCCGTTACAAGACCAAGCCTCATCATTGCGCGGTAGGTCTTCATATCATTGTCATAATACTCGATGATCCTGGTTGCTTTTCCTATGCATACAGGCAAAACGCCCGTAGCCATAGGGTCGAGCGTTCCGGTATGTCCTATTTTCTTGATGTGAAGCCTTCGTCTGAGCTTGGCGCAGACATCCTGTGATGTCCAGCCTTCAGGCTTATCTATGTTGATTATTCCGTCTCTGAATTCCATATTATATAGCCGCCTTAAGAAACAGCTTCGATCAGCTCAGGGATGAGCAGTTTCTCAGCTTCTTCTATCGGAAGATTGAAAGAACAACCCGCAGCGAGTACATGTCCGCCGCCTCCGAATTTAGCAGCTGCTTTCTCCATATTTGCGTAAGTCCTGCCTCTCAGGCTGGCTCTTACATTATTCGCAGACTCTTTGAAAAGGCAGCCTGCTTCGACTCCGTCAATACTCATGATCCTCTGAATGATCCCTTCGGCTTCATCCATGGTGCATCCGTATTCTTCAAGAAGTGCCTGTGTGACCTTGCCGACAGCGAGCTTGCCATCAGCATAGAAGTCAAGCGAGCCCAGCACCGCACTCTCAAGCATGAGTGCTTCCTTAGATCTGCGATCATATATGAGCGCACTGATGACTTTGGAATTGAAGCCTTCGACCTTGTAGAGGTGGCCTACGATCTCATGCGATCTGCTTGTAGTATTGGTATGCTGGAAATTGCCGGTATCTGTAGTTATTGCTGCAAAAATACAATTTGCGATATCCAGTGTGATCTCAGCTCCGAGATCTTTGATGAGCCTGTAGATGATCTCACCGGTAGCAGCTGATTTAGGCTCTATTCTTGTGAAATCATATCTGATGTCCTTGGATGTCGTTGCGTGATGATCGATACAGCCTTTGAGTCTGCCTCTCTCCCAGGCGGTTTCCCTGCCGGGGATCCTTCTGAGACCATTACAGTCAAGCTGCAGTGAAAGCTGTACATCTTCCAGAATACTGTCATCTGTGATGCAGCATCCGCATTCGAGGAAATCCAGATTTTTCGGCACAGGTTCACTTATCATGACATATGCCTTTTTGCCGAGGCTTCTGAGCGCAAGACAAAGCGCGGAGGCAGATCCAAGCGCATCGCCATCCATATTGACATGCGGGAATAAAAGAATGCCGTCAAGGTCACTCATTATTGTTGCTATGCTTCTTATAGTGTCGTTCAATTGCGGCCTCAGTTCTTATTGTATGTCCAGTGTGTCAAGTATCGAGTCTATGTGTCTTCCGTAATCCATCGACGAGTCAAGCTTGAAAATAAGCTCAGGAGTATATCTGAGCTTGATATCTCTCGAAACCTGACTCCTGAGGGCTCCTTTTGCGCTGTTGAAGCCCTCAAGTACTTCAGCATAAACTTCTTCTTTGTTCTCATCAGACAGACAAACCGGTGAAACATATACTGTTGCATAGCTGCCGTCTCTTGTGACGTCTACACCCGTAATGCTTATTATTCTCGATGTAAGTCTCGGGTCTTTGGCTCCGTTGATCAGGAAAGCACTGATACTCTTCTTGATCTCTTCACTGAGCCTGCCCTGTCTGTGTTTTGCCATAATATTATCCTGTTATTAATTACTATCTCTTGATCTCAACCATGTTGAAGCACTCAATAACATCGCCCGGCTTGACATCGTTATACTTCTCGATTCCAAGTCCGCACTCATAACCCTGAGCAACTTCTCTTGCATCGTCCTTGAATCTCTTCAGTGATGAAATAACGCCTTCGTGGATGACGATACCATCTCTGACGAGTCTGATCTGAGCGTTTCTCTTAACGATACCTTCTGTTACATAGCAGCCTGCTACTACGCCGACATTAGGTACTTTGAATGTGTTCCTGACTTCTGCTTTACCGAGGACTTCTTCCTTATATTCAGGATCAAGCATACCCTTCATAGCATCCTGGATCTCATCGATGATATCGTAGATGACTCTGTAGAGTCTGATCTCGACCTCAGCGTTAGCAGCCTGGTTGGTAACTGCAGTAGTAGGTCTTACGTTAAATCCGATGATGATCGCATTGGATGTTTCAGCAAGCATTACGTCGGATTCGTTGATCGTTCCTACGCCTGAGTGTACGACATTGATCTTGACCTCAGGTGTTTCGAGTTTCTCAAGTGATGTGATGATAGCTCCGACTGAACCCTGTACGTCTGCCTTGACGATGAGGTTGAGCTCCTTAGCTTCGCCTTCCTGGATCTGTGAGAAGAGCTTGTCGAGAGTCATGCTTGCGTTCTTGGCAAGTACTTCTTCTCTCATCTTCTCCTTACGGTTAGCAGCGATCTCTCTGGCTGTCTTGTCATCTCTTACAACGTTGAAAGCATCACCTGCTGCCGGTACATCTGAAAGGCCGAGGATCTCGACAGCGGTAGCCGGACCGGCTTTGCGGATCGGCTTGCCCTTGAAGTCTGTCATTACTCTGATCTTACCGGATGTTGTTCCTGCTACGACGCTCTGACCTGACTTAAGTGTTCCGTTGCTTACAAGGAGTGTAGCAACCGGACCTTTTGCTTTATCAAGTCTTGCTTCGATAACAGTACCCATAGCGAGTCTGTCCGGATTAGCTTTGAGTTCGAGGACTTCCGCCTGCAGAAGGATCATCTCGAGGAGATCAGTGATTCCCTGTCCCTTCTTAGCTGATACAGGTACGGAAATTACGTCTCCGCCCCAGTCTTCTACAAGAACACCGTGCTCGGTCAGTTCCTGCTTGACTCTGTCAGGATTAGCGCCTGGCTTGTCCATCTTGTTGATAGCAACAATGATTGGAACACCTGCAGCCTTAGCATGGCTGATGGACTCTACTGTCTGAGGCATTACACCATCGTCAGCAGCTACAACGAGTACTGCGATATCTGTGACCTGTGCACCTCTCGCACGCATAGTTGTGAAAGCTTCGTGTCCCGGAGTATCGAGGAATACGATCTTTTTGCCGTTGATCTCAACTTCGGAAGCACCGATGTGCTGTGTGATACCGCCGGATTCTCCTGCTGTTACGTTAGTATTACGGATAGCGTCGAGCAGTGATGTTTTACCATGGTCGACGTGACCCATAACTGTGATGATAGGAGGACGTGGCTGAAGCTCGTTCTCTGAGTCTTCATGTGTATCGATGCCAGGTTCTTCTATATCTGCTTCTTCTTCTGTAACAACGATATCAAGACCGAGATCGTCAGCAAGCATCTCGATCGCATCCTTGTCGAGTGACTGGTTGATGGTGGCCATTACGCCCATCTGCATCATCGACATGATGATCTTGCTTACGCTGACATCAGCCTGTTCACTGAGACCTGCTACTGTGATCGGAGCAGTTACAGCGATAGTGCCTTCAGGGAGAAGTTCCTCAACAGTAGGCTCTTCAACCTGCTTGGTCTTGTATTTTCTCTTATGACGTTCCTGCTTTTCAAGAGCTCTTTCGTCATAGATGTTGTTGGTATTGCTGCGGCGTCCGCTCGGACCATCTTCACGTCTGTCAAATCTTGACTGTTTGTCTTTGTCCTTGTTGTCGAAGAACTTCTTGCTCTTTCCCTTACCACCGGACTTAGCATCTCTTGAAGGTGCCGATGCAGCAGCTGCTGTATCACGTGACGCATTTTTGTTCTGACCGGATCTGCGGTTATCGCCTTCCTGAGAACCCTGTGCGCGTTCCTGATTCCTGCCCTTGCCGCCGGACTTCTGATCGCGTCTATCGTCTTTTGACTTAGCAGACTTACGATCTCTGGAGTCCTTATCTCTGTTATCCTTGGAATCTCTTGATTCCTTACCGGATCTGGAGTTCTTTTCCTTTTCTTTATCCTTAGCGTTGCCTTCCTGGATCTTAGCCTTTCTCTCCTGCTGACGCTTTTTGAGTTCTTCAGCTTTCTTCTTCTCAGTAGCAGCGTCAGAAATCTTTTTGAAGCGCATTGGCTTGTTAGGAGCATTCACATACTCCTCTTCAGGCTCTTCTTTAGGCTCTTCTTTAGGTTCTTCTTTTGGCTCTGCCTTAGGCTCTTCAACCTTCTGAGGAGCCTTTTCCGGTTTTTCTGAAGGCGCCTTTTCAGGCTTTTCTTCAGGCTGCTCTTTTGGCTCTGTCTTAGGCTCTTCCGCCTTCTCTGCCTTAGGCTCTTCTTTTACCTCAGGGGCTTTTACTGCCTCTTCCGCAGGAACAGCTTTCTTCTCAGGAGCTTCTTCTGCAGCCTTCTTTGTAACTTCAACTTCAGGCTGCTTCTCTTCAGCCTTAGCAGGTTGTTCTTCTGGTGCAGTTTCCTTGGTGCCTGTTGTTTCAGGAGCTACCGGCTTCTTAGGAATAACAGGTTTACCCATGTTAGGTCTGGACTTGACAGCATCCTTGTTGATTACAGGAGTAGCCTTGATCTTAGGCTTATTACTTCCGGATTTGGCACCGGAGGAATTGCCCTTCATAAGGTTGATCGTGCTGACGATCCTGTTTGCATCAAAATCTTCAACGCTGTCTTTGGCGCTGTTGATGATGATACCCATTTTCGATGTGTAATCCTTGAGTTCCTGTAATGTGATGTCAAGTTCTTTGATAAGTTCGCTGACTTTCTTTGACATTCATATCCTCCTTAATTGCTGGCGAGAGCTTCATCGATAGCCCTCTGAATCATTTCATTATCTACGTTACATTTTAAAATACGGTTCCAGGCCTTCTTGCGAAAGGATGTCTTGATGCATTCTTCATCTCTGCACAGATAATATCCTCTTCCCGGGCTCCGGCCATCTGTATCTGCTGAGATTTCTGCGCCCTTAACAGTGAATCTCATGAGTTCGCTCTGTGGCTTTGACTGTCTGCAGCTGATGCATCTACGCATCGGCTCTGTCGTCTGATGTCTCCTCAATAGTCTGATCCTTTTCTATATCATCAGCATCTTCGTATTCGTCAAATGCGAATCCCATTTCTCTGAGCTGATCATTGCTCTTGATATCGATCTTCCAGTTACTTACTCTTGCAGCAAGTCTTACGTTCTGTCCTTCTCTACCGATAGCGAGTGAGAGCTGCTGTTCAGGAACAACTGCTGTTGCAGATTTTTCTTCTTCGTTGATATATACACCCTCAACGACAGCCGGTCTGAGAACGTTGCTGATAAGTACAGCAGGATCATCATCCCATACGATGATATCGATTTTCTCTCCGAAGAGCTCGTCAGTAATATTCTGGACTCTGACTCCACGGTTGCCGACGCATGCTCCAACAGGATCTACACTCTCGTCCTTGGAATAAACAGCGATCTTGGTACGGGAACCTGCTTCTCTTGCAATTCCCTTGATCTCTACTGTTCCGTCAGCGATCTCAGGGATCTCGAGCTCAAAGAGTCCTCTTACAAGACCAGGATGTGATCTTGAGAGCAGGACCTGAGGGCCCTTATTATCCTTCTTAACGTCCATAACGTAAACCTTGATTCTGTCACCCGGTTTGAAGGATTCTGTTTTGACCTGTTCAGATGTAGGAACTCTTCCTTCTGTTCTGCCGAGTGAGATGAGCATTGTTCCGTTATTGATTCTCTCGACCTTACCGGTAACGATCTGGCCTTTCTTGCTGATGAACTCGTTATACGAATTGAGTCTCTCTGCTTCTTTGTTCTTCTGTACGAAGACCTGCTTAGCGCCCTGAGCTGCGATACGGTTGAAGTCCTTCGGATCGATCTGGAATTCAACAACATCACCAATCTCATACTCTTCATAGATCTCTCTTGCTTCTTCAAGCGAGATCTGAGTCAGATCATCTTCTACTTCTTCAACGACTTCCATTCCCATCAGAACGGTTACATCGCCGGTCTCCATGTCAACTTCAACTCTTACATTGGATGAGCCATAGTTCTTCTTATATGCATTTTCTATAGAATCCTTGATTGCTCCGATGATCTCCTCATCAGACAGATTCTTTTCTTTCTTCAGCTCTGCAAATGCATCCAGAAACTCTTTGTTCATCATTTCCTCCCTTAGAATACTACTGCTAAATTTATCTTTGAAATCTTCTGTACCGGTATCTCCAGCATCTGTCCGTCAGCATCGATCTTAACGATGTCTCCGTCTCTACCTGCCAGAATACCTTCTATATATTTCCTGCCATTGATCGGCTCGTAGGTCTTTACTTCGACCTGTCTGCCGGCAAATCTGACGTAATCCGTTTCGCGAATCAGTTCGCGGTCAAGCCCCGGTGAGCTGACCTCGAGGTTGTAAGCTCTGTCTATGAAATCCATTTCATCGAGCTTATCCGAGAGGAATCTTGTTACGTCTTCACATTCCTCTATGCTGACATATTCGTTCTCAGCATCCATAGTCTTGTCGAGGAAAACTCTGAGCACCCAGTCTGGGCCTTCCTTCTTGTAGACGATCCTGTAGATCTCTAATTCCTTGTCTGCAAGGTATTCGTCAAGTATGCCGGTAACCTTAGCAGGAATGTCATTTTTGTTCATTATCGCTCCGCTGTTTTTTCTCAAAAAACGCCATACACAAGCGAAAGAGTGGGATGCCCCACTCTTTCGTAGTTATAACTTACTGTATGTTTATACCACTAAAACTTGTAAATTGCAAGGCTTTTATTGAATCAGCCCGTCAATTGCCTTTCGAATCAGTTTTTCCTGCAGGCTTGGAAGCATCTGTAGCTGCGCCGGCTTTGGTCTTGCCTTTGGCATCCTTGCCATCCTTGCCGGCTTCGCCTTCTTCCTCTTCTTCTTCCGGTTCCGGCTCAGGAGGTGCTGTTCCGTCCGTGTAGTACTCACCGTTCCATGCCCTGAATACATTCTTCGGCATTCCCGGATACGAACCGTTCTGGGCTCTCTTGACCTTGCCCATGATCTTGCCCCACAGAGCAGCCGCTTTCTCGGAGTAAGAATCCATCTGGACGTTCTCGTCAGTACCGATCCAAAGGGCAGCAGAATAAGAAGGTGTAAATCCACAGAACCAGATGTCGTATCTGCTGTCTGTAGTTCCGGTCTTGCCGCCGACCTTGATGCCGTCAACTTTGGCCGGATAACCGATACCGTTTGTTACAACGCTCTGGAGAACGTTTGTCATGATATAAGCAACACCTTTGTCGAGCACCTTGACCTTCTCTGACTTGGACTCAAGGATCGTACGTCCATTGTTGTCTTCAACTCTTGTGTAGCATATTCCGGTATTTCTGACACCGCCGTTAGGGAAAGTCGCATAAGCAAGTGACATCTCAAGCGGCGAGATGCCCTCGGACATCGCACCGAGCGCCAAAGCAGCGAAATTCACGTCGTTAACTGACTTTGATGTATCATCTACCGCTGAAGTGACGCCGTATCTCAGCAGTGTATCCATCGCGTATGGTACGGTGACCTGTGCGAGGATCTTCACAGCGCAGGTATTGATCGACTTCTGGATAGCAGTCTTGAACGTGTTGGCGCCTGAGTAAGTTCTTGTAACATTGAGCGGCCAGGTCTTGCCGTTTACGTTCATCTTCTCATCTACGACCAGCGAAGAAACAGTGATGTAGTCTCCCCATCCGCGTGTGCCCTGATGGTCATAACCGGTGTCTTTGAATTTGAACTTCTCACCTTTCTTATGATACTCATAGGACTTCTGCAGAGCAGCTGAGTAAACAGTCAGCGGCTTGATGGATGATCCCGGCTGACGAGGATTTGTAGCTCTGTTAAAGAGCATCTGTCCGTCGGCATGCCTTGATCCGACCATGGCTTTGATCTTTCCTGTTCCTATCTCAGAAATGACCATCGCAGCCTCAGGCTCGACGTTCTTCTTGTTAGCCTTAGGGAAGTTCGCGTCATCCTTGAACTGCTTGGTGATGACCTTCTGTGCCTGACTGTCGAGAGTCGAGTATATTCTCAGTCCCTTGGTATAGATCAGCTTGATAGCCTGCTCTTCATTCAGGTCATATGTTCTCATCAGATCATTCTTGACCGTCTCGATCAGGTAATCCTTGAATGCGGATGTTGACGAAGCTGAATTGATCCCGCCAGGATTGATGAAATCGATAAGCGGCTTGGTTGCAGCATCTTTCTCTTCCTGAGTGATATAGCCCTGATCGTACATGAGCTGAAGGACGAGATTTCTTCTTGACTCAGAGTTGTCGTTAGCGTAGACGCCTTTCTTGATCTTGGTAGTATGCTCGCCTTCTTCATTAACGATGAGAGCATAAGATCCCGGTGCCTGCGGAAGCGCCGCAAGTGCAGCACATTGCTCAAGTGTCAGGTCTTCGACATTGCAGGAGAAGTACTTTCTTGCAGCGGTATCGACTCCGTAGCATCCGTATCCGAGATAGATAGTGTTGAGGTAAGCAGTGATGATATCTTCTTTGCTCAGCTCTTCCTCTATCTCGTAAGCGTAGTACATCTCTATGATCTTACGCTTGATAGACCGGACACTCTTATCTTCCGGCAGGAAGACGTTTCTCGCAAGCTGCTGAGTGATCGTACTCGTACCGCTGATTCGTCCTCCGTGGAATCTTTCCAGAATAGCACCTATGATTCGCCTGAAGTTGAAGCCTTTGTGTGTCCAGAATGTCTTGTCTTCTATCGCGATAAAAGCATTCTTGAGGTTCTCCGGCAGTTGTTCGTAAGTGATGATCTGCCGGTTCTCATTGTAGTAGATCTCATCTATGAGGACTTCTTTGTCATCGTAGATATATGTGCTGACTGCCAGTGTGTCATAGATCCTGTCCGGATGGATAGTATCCGCATGGCTGACTATATAAGCTGCATATGCTCCGCCGGCAATTCCGCCGAGGATTATCAGGCTGATAAATGTGATGACCAGCGAACGAACAAATATCCAGAGTTTGTTTCTTTTCTTTCGTTTCTTTTTCTTCTTCTTGCCTTGGCCCGGCTTGTTCCCGTTGCCGCCTCCTCCGGAAGAAGAACCTTTGCCGTTAGCAGTCTGCTTGTTCTTATCGTTATTATTCTTATTCTGATCAGTTCCGGACTTGCTGCCTGTACCGGACTTGTTTGATGCAGCAGCGTCTGATTTAGCTGTTTTGGATTTGGATCTGGCCACTGCTTTAGATTTGTTATCTTTCATTAATGGCACCTTTCCTGAAACAGTCCTTACAGCGGCATCTTCGCCGCCTTCAGATCTATCCGGAGCATTCCGGTAAGCAGCCCTTACAGCACTGCGTTTTTTCTTGATCGAGAACGGATGAGGCGGCTGGAGAAGTTTTTCAAGATCCGCAAGATCTGAGTCATCGAGTTCATCTTCATCCGGGATACGCAGGAAATCAGGAACCAGTGCGAAACGTTTCTTCCTGCCTACGATCTCTTCTTCATCTTCATATAAGTAGTCATCGGTCTCAGGATCGGTATCGTCGGAAGTGTCTTCGGATACAGCCTCAGTTCCGGTTTCATTTTCCGTAATATCAGCCGCTTCAGTTTCCGGCTCCGGTTCTGCTGTTGTTTCCGGTTCGCTTTCCTGCGAAGGTTCGACTTGTGCAGGCGGTTCTTCAGGAGTTTCCTCTGTTGGAGCAGTTTCTACAGGAACTTCTTCCGGTGTTGCTTTTTCCGGTTCTGCCTGTTCCGGCTCAGAAGTAACAGCTTCCGGCACAATAGTCTCAGAAGCCTTAGGTTCTTCCGGTGCAGGCACTTCTTCTGCCTTCACTTCCGGTTCTGCCGACTTCTTCTTGAAATCGAAATCAAAATCAAGGTCAAGTGTGTCCTTGACCCTAGTTCTTCCTCGATGCAGCGAGGTATTGCGGCTGTCCGCAGTGACCTCTCGTACACCCTTATTCACATTAACTTTATCGTTATCGTTCGTAGTCAATTTGATCTCCTTGAACGCAAAAATTCTTGTTGCATAGTTATGAACATTATTATACCACAATATATGGGTTTTGGTTCTAAAACTTACAACAAGAATTAGTGTTTTGTCTTAATTATTTCGCATCAGCGATGCGTGATCATCCTCATCGAATTCAGGATACATATGACTGCCACGCCTACATCGGCAAAAACAGCGACCCACATGTTCGCAATACCGAGGGCTCCGAGAACTAGACAAGCGAATTTGACAAATAGCGCGAAAACAATGTTGGCTTTGGAAATGCCGATCGTCTTGCGCGCGATCCGGATCACTGCAGGGATCCTCGCGAGGCGGTCGTCCATTATGACGACATCGGCAGCTTCGATAGCCGCATCAGATCCAAGCGATCCCATTGCGATACCGACATCTGCCCTCGACAGTACCGGCGCATCATTTATCCCATCGCCAATAAACGCCAATTTGCCTTCAGGTGCGGAACCTGCCGCGATCTCAGCCAGCATGTCCTCGACTGCTTTGACCTTATCGAGAGGCAGCAGACCAGCCATGTAATCTTTGATCCCGAGTTCTTTTGCGACTGCACTCGCTGCGCTCTCAGAATCTCCTGTCAGCATAACGATCCTGCGGACTTTCTCAGCCAGAATATCCTTGATCGCCTGAGCTGCTTCAGCTTTCGGCATATCCGCGACAAGGATCGTTCCGATATACTTTCCGTTTTTTGCTACATAGCAATGAGTCCCGGAAGCTGCGGCAACATCCTCGTGAAGTTCTTCATGAATTTCAATACCGAGTTCTTCGAACAAAGCAGCGTTGCCTACTGCGATAGTATCGCGGCCGACTTTTGCAGTAATTCCCCGGCCTGCGTAATTTTGCTCATCTTTTACCTTCGATGAAGGGATCGGTTTGTCACATGCGCTGACAATAGCAGCTCCGATCGGATGAGTCGAACCGGCCTCTACAGCAGCAGCATACCGGATCACATCATCGGTTGTGACACCTGAAGCTGCTTCGACCATGCTGACCTTGAAACGGCCCTCTGTAAGAGTACCTGTCTTGTCAGTGACGATAGTGTCGAGTTTGGCCATCATTTCGAGGTAATTCGAACCTTTGACAAGGACGCCCTCTTTGGAAGCTGCACCGATACCGCCGAAAAACGCCAGAGGAACTGAGATCACCAATGCGCACGGACATGAGATGACCAGGAACGTGCATGCTCTGAGCACCCATTTGCCGAATTCTGCTGCAAAATATCCCGAAACAAGAGGTGGAATGAATGCGAGAAGCAGCGCACCGATCACGACTGCCGGTGTATAGTATTTCGCGAATCTCGTAATGAAGTTCTCTGTCTTAGACTTCTTGGAAGCAGCGGACTCGACAAGTTCAAGGATCTGAGCGACCGTACAGTCATCATAAGCTTTAGATGCCTGGATGCGGATAAGATTCTCGCCGTTGATACAGCCGGAAATAACATCGTCACCTGCCCTGACCGCTCTCGGTACAGATTCACCGGTAAGTGCGGAAGTATTGATGAGGCCTTCTCCTTCAATGACTTTGCCATCTGTAGGGATTTTCTCACCCGGTTTGATCACCAGAATGTCTCCCGGCTCGATCTCGTCAGGATCGATCGTTTCTACTGAACCGTCGTCACACTCTCTGTTCGCAAAATCCGGAGCGATGCTCATGAGATCGGATATTGCTCCTCTCGACTTCCCGACAGCATAGCTCTGGAAGAATTCTCCCACCTGATAGAACAGCATTACAGCTACAGCTTCGTCGAATTCTCTGCATCCGAACGCACCTATTGTTGCGAGTGTCATCAGGAAGCTCTCGTCGAACATCTGCCCGTGTGATATGCCGAGAATACATTTTCTGACAACATCATAGCCTACGATAAAATAAGGGACGAGCCAGACCGGTATCATCCACAGGCTCTCAGAAAAGCTGTCCGGAATGATGTGAGCATGGACCAGGATCATGAGAACAACGAAGAGAACGGAAGCGATTATTATTCTTGTTAAATCTTTTTTCTGTTTCTTGGTTAAGTTGTTCATGATTATTATCCGTAAAAAGTTATTTCAGAACTACCTGGCAGTCCGGTTCAACTTTGGAGATGCACTTGATCGCCTGCTGCAGAACATCATCAAATATAGCATCATCAGCTTCGATCATCATTTTCTGTGTAAGGAAGCTCACGGATGCATCCGTAACGCCATCGATTTTCTTGATAGCTTCTTCCATTTTAGCTGCACAATTTGCGCAATCCAGATCGATCAGTTTGAATTTCTTCTTCATGGTTGTTATTCTCCTTTGGGTCCTGAATAAAGTTGCTGAACTGCCGGCGGTCATTCTTCGATATGCTCTTTGCCCATCGCAATGATCGTTTTGACATGATCATCATCGAGTGAATATTTGATCGACTTGCCTTCACGTCGGCTCCTGATGAGCTTGGCAGTCTTGAGGGCTTTGAGCTGATGAGATACTGCGGACTGATTCATTTCAATGTCTTCGCAGATCTCAGTAACATTTTTCTCGCCGTCAAATAAGTCGTACAGGATCTTGATGCGTGTTGAGTCGGCAAACATCTTGAAAAGATCAGCAAGTTCAAGAAGTTCTACTTCCGATAGATCTCTGAGCATGTATTCATCTTTCTTATGCATTTCTTCACCTCTCAAGCATACAACAAGAAGCCTTAACTATTATCGTTTGTTCATATGAATATATTATCATATGTTCAATAGAAATCAACCCCTATTTTGACTTTTTCCTGAGACTTACGGCAAATCAAAAAAAGAACAGACTGCGTATTTCATCAGTCTGTTCTGTCAGTTGCATTTTATGTATTCTTGTCCGGGATGCCTCTTTATTCGAATGTTTCTGCGATTTTTTCGAGGAGGTCTCTTATCTCAAGATGCTGCGGGCAGACATTCTCGCACATTCCGCACTTGATGCAGTCACTGGCTTTGCCGTGATTCTTTGTATAGAAGTTTGCGTAATCATCTGCAGCATCAGGATCATCGAACAGGATTTTCCTGTTCAGAGCTGAGAAAAGTCCCGGGATACGGATGTCCATCGGGCATGTGTTTTCCTCTATGCAGTAACGGCAAGATGTGCAAGGGATAGCGCCTTTGGAACGGAATATCTCGACAACTTTGCTGATCGCCTCAAATTCCTTCTCTGTCAGCGGAAGAACATCGCCATCATCCTGCGTGAAAGTCTTCATGTTATCTTTGATCTGATCAAAATTGCTCATGCCTGAAAGCACGACTTCGATACCGTCAAATCCTGCTGCATATCTGAGTGCATAACCTGCATTAGTGCAATCAGTTCCGGTCTCAGCGCGAAGATCATCGAATACTTTCACAGCATCTTCAGGAAGTCTTACCAGATTACCGCCTCTTACCGGTTCCATTACCAGCACAGGTTTATTGTGCTTGCGGCAGACTTCATAGACCTTACGCCCTTCTACATTGATATCCTCATAGTCAAGGTAGTTGAACTGGATCTGTACGATCTCTACCTCCGGATATTCCGTAAGGATCTTGTCGAGCACTTCGGCTTTATCATGGAAAGAAAGACCGACGTGGCGGACTTTACCTTCTTTCTTGAGCTCAAAAGCAGTTTCGTATGCGTGGCATTTCTTGAAATATTCGAAATTGCGTGCATTCTGTGCATGCATCAGATAAAAGTCAAAATATTCTACGCCACAGGCATCGAGCTGCAGCTGGAAGAGCGGTCTTATCTCCTCTTCGCTCTTGAAGAATTCATCAGTCAGCTTGTTTGTGAGGATGTACTCACTTCTGTCATGTCTTGTGGTCAGACAGTCTTTTATCGCGAGTTCGCTCAGTCCGCTGTGATATCCGTGCGCTGTGTCAAAATAGTTGAATCCGTTTGCGATAAATGTGTCGACCATCTCGCAGACAGCTTCGTTATTGATTTTGCTCTGCGGCTTCTCTTCCCCTTCGGACTTAGTCTCAATGACCGGCAGACGCATCATGCCGAACCCAAGATGCTTCTTGATTTCCGGAAATACTCTGTTTCTCATTTTTCAGATCCCCCTTTTCATTTACTTCGTTACCGCTACCCAGCAGACCGGATCAGCCAGCTTTTCGAGTTCCTTTACTGTAAGCTCTACTACTGAATCTTCACCGCCGATACCCGGAAACACTGTTTCATTAATGTGCTTTCTTATTGATAGATCCAGATACAGTCTTGCAGTCTCTTTAAGACAAAATGGATTGATCGTTCCTGCAATGTGTCCGATCAGTTCCTCTGTCTGTTCAGGCGCAAGCATTGTTGGTCTGAATCCGAATACCTCTCTGAACTTGCCATTATCTACCCGGGACATGCCTGAGGCTATGATCACGATAGCAGTACCGTTCTTGCCCTTGAAAGCAAGCCCTTTGCATATCCTGTCAACATCGACATCAAGAGCCAGAGCAGTGCTCTCGGCTGTGATGTCTGTATTCTTGAAATCGATTATTCGGTCTTCCATCCCTTTCTTTCTGAGGAACTCACGACCCCGGATCTCAGCTTCAAACATAGTTGTCTCCTTTTTGGTACAGTATGCTGTTGTTCTTTATGCAGTGCCTCCGCGAGTATTGAACGCGAACATCTGTTCTGATAAAATACACATACCGGGATGACGCTTACGAAAGGATTTTCACTACTCCATATGAGGCAGGCTGTAGATGTACTTGCAGTATTTGATATAGGCGCCAATTCACCCCGGCCGATCAGATTCAAGGTCATTGAACATGGTATCAAGACCACTGTTAGAGTGTCCGATATCCGCAACATCGAATGGCTCGGCGCCGGTGGTGTCACACGTATTGAATACGACTGCACTACCGTCAGCGAAGGCCGCCATATCGAGTATAAACTGCTGTATTATTACCGCGAATGCCGCTGGGAACTCCAGACCGGCTAGCATCAGGCGAAGTCGAAAATACTCATCTGAGCCGACTCCGGCAGCCCCTGGAACAACCCGTGTCTCTTGAGGTCATCGATATTGGTGCCGGACAATCTCGTCCTTGACCTTACATCATCAAGCGTGCTGAAAGGTCTCTCAGCGAAGGCCTCTGTAAGTGATTCAGCAGCTGTGTCACCGATTCCTGATACAGCATTGAACGGCAGCATTACCTTGCCGTCAACTACAGAGAACCGGCAAGCCTGTGCAACACCGAGGACCGGTTCTGCGAATTCATAACCCCTTGAGAGCATCTCATACATTACCTCGTATACAGTGAGATGTTCTTTTTGTTTTGCAGTCGCAGTATTTCCGAGCTTCTCGATCTCCTCCATTTTGCGCTCTATCTCAGCAATACCTCTCCCGATAGATTCAGCATCGAAATTATCGACTTTGGACGAGAACCACGCAGCATAGAAAGCCTCCGGATAGTTGACTTTGAACCATGCCATTCTGATAGACATCATAACATATGCAGCCGCGTGTGCACGCGGGAACATGTACTTAAGAGTCTCGCATGACCAGATATACCAGTCAGGTACGCCATGGTCTTTCATCATATCGAGCTGCTCCTGGCTGAGGACCTTATTCTTACGCACGATCTCCATGATCTTGAACGCGTCACTGTTATCGAGGCCCTTTCCGATAAGGAAATTCATGATATCGTCACGGCAAGAGATAACTTCATCGATCGTCGCTGTGCCCTTTCGCAGGAGTTCCTGAGCGTTGTTGGTCCAGACGTCAGTACCATGCGAGAATCCGGACATCTTGATAAGCGCCGAAACCGTAGTCGGATGGATGTCATCGAGCATGTTACGGGTAAAATTCGTACCGAATTCAGGGATCGCATAAGTGCCGTGGGTGAACTTGTAATCCGGATTCTGGATATGAAGTTCATCCAGCGATGTGAAAATACTGAGCGTTTTCTTGTCGTCAAGCGGGATCGTCATAGGATCAACACCTGTCATGACCTGAAGATGTCTGATGAGCTGCGGCACATCGTGGCCGAGAATATCCAGCTTCAGAAGGTTCTCATCGATCTTGTGATAATCGAAATGCGTCGTTATAACGTCAGTATCTCTCTTATTAGCAGGCTTCTGGATCGGGCAGAACTCATATATCTCATGGTCATCAGGTACGACTATGATACCGCCCGGATGCTGTCCGGTCGTTCTCTTGACACCGGTGCAGCCCTTGACAAGATAATCGATATCGTATTTGTTTGCTTTGACATTATTGTCTTCGATGTAATGCTTGACATATCCGAAAGCCGTCTTGTCAGCGATCGTCGCTACAGTACCGGCTTTGAATACATTCTTTTCACCGAAGATCTCGCCGACATATCTGTGGGCGACCGGCTGATATTCACCGGCGAAGTTAAGGTCGATATCCGGCTCTTTATCACCCTTGAATCCAAGGAACGTAGCGAACGGGATATTAAGGCCTTCTTTCTTCATTCTCGTACCGCATTTCGGGCATGTCTTCTCTGGCATGTCGTAACCGGTATCGTATTTGTCAAGTTCTTTAGACTCCTCGTAATACTTACATTCAGGGCAGATATAGTGAGGAGGAAGTGGATTTACCTCGGTGATCCCTGCCATCGTAGCTGCGAAAGATGAGCCTACCGAACCTCTCGAACCTACCAGATAGCCGTCGGAATTGGACTTCTTAACGAGCATCTGGGCTGCAATATACATGACCGCATACCCGTTTCCTATGATAGAACTCAGCTCGGTCTCGAGTCTTTCCTCGATATTCGGCGGAAGCGGATTTCCGTAAATAGACCAGGCCTTCTCATAGCAGCTCTTCCTCAGCTGTTCTTCAGCGCCTTCGATCTTAGGCGGGAATTTCCCCTTCGGGACCGGCAGAACATCGCCGACCATATCCGCGATCTTGTTCGTATTAGTAACAACGATCTCTTCCGCCCTGTCGCCGAGATACTCGAATTCCTTCATCATCTCATCCGTTGTACGCAGATAAAGCGAATCCGACATCGTATCTCTGAAACCGATGCCCTGCATTATGATATTCCTGTATATCGAAGCCTCAGGAGTCGGATAATGCGAGTCAGTTGTGGCAACAGTCAGCTTGCCGAGCCTGTCTCCGATCTCGATGATCTTCTTGTTCATAGCTATGATATCGTCATTACTCTGTACGATACCTTCTTCTACCATAAAACGGTTATTGCCAAGTGGCTGGATCTCCAGATAATCATAGAAAGAAGCTATTTTCTCGAGTTCTTCGTCGGATTTGCCGTGCAGGACCGCCTGATAAAGTTCGCCTGCTTCGCACGCGCTTCCGATGATGATCCCTTCCCTGTGCGCCTCGATAACTGATCTTGGGAGCCTCGGGCGTTTGTAGAAGTAATCGATATGCGATGTGCTTACGAGTTTATATATATTCTTAAGACCTGTCTGATTCGCTGCGAGCAGGATAATGTGATAGGTCCTGTTTTTGCGTATATCCAATGTTCCGTCTTCGAGCCATGCATCTTCATCAGGATACAAATAGCCTTCAACGCCGTATATTATCTTGATATTCTTGCCTTTCTTGGCAAGTTTTCCGGCCGCTTTGGCCGCATCCGGGAATCCCTGTACTACACCGTGGTCAGTGATCGCAACTGCCGGCTGTCCCCAGTGAGCTGCAGTATTGACGATATCTTCTACTTCGTTGAAACCGTCATTATCGCTCATCTTAGAGTGGCAGTGAAGTTCAACTCTCCGCCCGTTAGGATAAGTGTCTTCCTTGATCGTCTTCTCGACCTTCTTGATCGACTGCGCTTTGAGGATATTCTCGTGCTCAAAGGTGTCATATTCGACAGGTCCTTTGACCCTGATGACATCGCCCTCTTTGAGATTCTCTTCGAGTTCAGCAAACTTGGCATTAGTGACGAACTGCTTCACACAGAACGTCCTGACTTTGGCTGCTATAAGGATCGTGATCAGAGTACGGTCATTGCGGATAGGCATTGATTCTATGTGGAAGACCTCGCCTTCAGCTACAGGTTTCTCACTTCTGCCGACAAAATATTCAAGATCTTCATAGTCCATCGGTTCTCCGACGAAGTCTTTGCCGAGAAGGATCAGTTCTCCTGCTGCGTTCTCATGTACAGGTTCATCCTTGACTTTGCGGCTCCGGTACTGACCGCCGGAATTCCCGTTCCCGCCTGACCAGCTGCCAGAGTTATTGCTCTGACTCTCTTCAGATGCGCGGTTATTGACCTGAATGCCTGTATACATGTAATTGAAGCGGACCTTATTGACATATCCGATCCTTGAAAGGATCCTTTTCTTGATGACAGCTTCGAGATTCTTAGGCATGACAAAATTCAGTTTGGCGTCGATCACGAGCGCCAAACTTGATTTTTCGATCGAAATACCGGTGATCTCGATGTCTAAGTCTTTTACTTTTCTTCCGGTAGCTTCAGCTAATTCTTCAGCTGTTACTATTTCTTCAGAAATCTTAATCATTTACTGTTCCGTCTGCTTCTACGATTTCAATAAGTCTGTCTATCAGTCTGTCCTCAGGGACTTTCTCGATGATCTCTCCATGAGAGAATACGAGACCTTCACCTTTGCCGCCTGCAATACCGTAATCTGCTTCTCTGCTCTCTCCTGGTCCGTTGACTGCGCAGCCCATTACCGCTATTTTCAAAGGCTTCAGTCCGGCTGCAGCTCTTCTTGCGGCTATCGGCTCAAGCCTTGATTCTGCCTCATTTGCAAGGCCGATAAGGTCTATCTCCGTTCTTCCGCATGTCGGGCATGAGACAGTCTCTATCGCTTTGTCACGAAGTCCTACAGTCTCGAGAATGCGTCTTGCAAAATGTACTTCGGCAACCGGGTCTGCAGTCAGAGAAACTCTCATAGTATCTCCAATACCGGCAAGCAGCAGAGCGCCGATACCTACAGCAGACTTGAGTTCACCGTTCTTAGGCGTTCCGGATTCTGTTATCCCGATGTGTATCGGGCAGTCGACCAGTTCTTTGAGCTTCATATGAGCATCATAGTTCATCCTGACGTTGGACGACTTGATAGAAACTACCAGATTGTCATAGCCCATATCTTCGATCAGCCTGACCATGTTAGCGCCGCTGACAGCAAGTGCTTCAGCAGTGACTCCGCCATATTTCGCGATCAGATCCTTCTCAAGTGAACCGGAATTGACACCGACACGGATCGGCACGTTGTATTCCTTAGCTTTGTCTACGACAGCGCGTACTTTATCACGGCTCCCGATATTGCCCGGGTTGATCCTGATTTTGTCGGCTCCGTTCTCGATAGACGCGATCGCGAGCTTGTAGTCAAAATGGATATCAGCGACAAGCGGAACTCTGACGAGTTTCTTAGCTCTGCCAAAAGATTCAGCCGCTTCCATGTCTGGTACAGCACATCTTACGATCTCGCATCCTGCTTCTTCGAGTTCTCTGATCTGTCTTACGAGAGCTTCGGTATTTCTTGTATCTACATTTGTCATCGACTGGATGGAAACCGGTGCGCCTCCTCCGATGACAACATCTCCTACTTTAACGATTCTTGACATTATCGCTCCTTATTTATCGATTATTAACCAAAAAGGTTCATCACATCATTGACTGTGACCAGGATGAAGAGAGTCAGGAGAAGCACCATGCCGGCAACTGTGGCTTTGTATTCCATATCGTCATTGATGCGTCCTCCGCTGATCACCTTCAGAATGATGAAAAATATCTTTCCGCCGTCAAGTCCCGGGATCGGAATAATATTGAACAGCGCGAGGTTGAGACTTACCAGTGCAAGCAGCATCAGATACGAAGTGATACCGTATGATGCTGTCTGATTTACTACCCTTACAAGACCAACAGGTCCTGCAACGTCATCCTTGCTGATTCCCCTCCGGAACATCGACTGGAACGCTCCGATCATCATTTTATTAAGTTCCCATGTTGTAGCGGCACCGCTTGTGAGGCATTTTGCAGGATTGCGTGTATTGCCGGCTACGATACCCATCATATATCTGCCGGATTCTTTGTCCATCTCAGGAGTTACAAAAGCTTCTCCGGTCTTGCCGTCACGTCTGTAGACGACTTCCATTTTGTCGCCTTCGTGATATTTGTCGACCGCATTGAGAACGCCGTTCCACGAATTGATTTTGGTCCCGTCGATCTCGATGATAGTATCGCCGGCCTGGATTCCGGCAACTGCAGCAGGTGATCCCGGAGTTACATCACTTAAAGTATTAGTCGGGATCCCGCTGATCGAATATGCGATCGTAACAGCGAGTATCGCGATGATCACATTCATCGTGACTCCGGCGATAAGGATCGCTATCTTCTGAAGATTGGTCTTATTGCTGTAAGCCCTTGGATCATCACTGGCTTCTTCTTCACCTTCCATAGCGCAGAAGCCGCCGAGCGGTAGAAGTCTTACAGAATACTGCGTCTCACCTTTCTGCCTTTTGAACAGGAGCGGTCCCATTCCCACAGAAAATTCATTGACCTTGACTCCGCAGAGTTTGGCAACAATAAGATGGCCCCACTCATGAGGAATGACAAGGACAAGAAGCATTATTACGAATAAAATAGCTGTTTTCAAATTCTGATTCTCCTTATTTGCTCAGTATTTCTCTGACAAGTTTCCTGCTCTTGCGGTCGATGTGAAGAATCTCTTCAACACTTGCCGGAGACGTGAACGGATATTTGTTCATTACCTTCTCGATAGTATCATGTATATCTGTGAAACCGATCTCACCACCCAGGAACATCGCAACGAGTTCCTCGTTAGCACCATTCATTACGATCGGTGCGCTGCCACCTTCTCTGAGAGCAGCATACGCGAGATCGATGCATCTGAAAACCTTTCTGTCCGGCTGCTCGAATGTGAGATTCTTGCCGGTCGTGAAGAAATCAAGCGCTCCTGAGACTTTTTCGTCCCTTTCGTTACGGTCAAAAGGCTTAACGAGATCAAGTCTGTCAGGATAATTGAGCGCAAGGCTGATAGGGATCTTCATATCCGGAAGACCCATCTGTGCAATAACGGAACCATCCATGAATTCTACCATTGAGTGAACAATACTCTCAGGGTGGACATGAATATCTATCCGTTCGGCAGGAACATCAAAAAGCCATCTGGCTTCGATGACTTCAAGTCCTTTGTTCATCATGGTTGCCGAGTCTATCGTGATCTTGGATCCCATGCTCCACTTAGGATGATTGAGAGCCTGCTGGATAGTCACATTCTTCATGGACTCGAGACTTCTGCCTCTGAAAGGACCGCCTGATGCTGTCAGGAGTATCCGTCTTATCGGTCTGTAAGGATGACCTTCATCAGGTTCTCTGTAGGCTCTGCCGCATGCGCTGCCTCCGTTGCCTTCAAGGCACTGGAAGATCGCACTGTGTTCGCTGTCTACAGGAAGAAGTCTGACGTTCATTTTCCTGCAAAGCGAAGTCACCAGTTCTCCGCCGGCTACGAGAGTCTCTTTGTTGGCAAGAGCAATATCTCTGCCGCAGCTAATGGCTTTATAAGTCGGAGCAAGACCGCTGATACCCATCAGTGAGTTCAGGACTATATCGCAGTCCATTGCCGCGATCTCAACAAGTCCCTCCTCCCCGTGATATACCTCTAATCCCGGGAACTCAGCGCTTACTATTTCAGCATCATCAGCTGTCCCGACCGAAACAGCCAGAGGCTTGAACTCTCTGATCTGCTCTATAAGGCTCGAGACCCTGCTTCTGCATGTAAGGCCGACTGCCCTGAACTTGTCAGGATTATTTCTTATTATTTCAAGAGCCTGCGTTCCGATGGAACCGGTGCTCCCCATTATCAATATATTCTTCATAGTTGATCGATTCTTGTCAGTGTGATGAACAATTAAACGAATTGGATCTAGATAGCCAGTATTCTAGTCAAGCCGCATATAGCATAGTAAACGACAGGCGCAACGAATATAACGCTGTCAAATCTGTCCATGATGCCGCCGTGACCCGGAATAAGATGGCCGTAATCCTTGATGCCCATTTTGCGCTTGAACGCTGAAGCTGTGAGGTCTCCCGCCATTCCTGCCGCACCTCCGACAAGTCCGAGGACGAGACATACAAGTGCCATCTCTTTCATGAAGATGAACCCGAAGAGCCAGCTGAACAGTGAGCTTCCGATCAGTCCTCCGACAGCGCCTTCGATCGTCTTCTTGGGACTGAGATTTGGCGCCATTTTGTGTTTGCCGAGGAAATACCCTGTGAAATACGCGAATATATCCGATCCGAAAGCAGCGATCACGACGATCCAGATGAACAATTTATAATCTGTCATATCAATGAGCACCATGTGATATGCGAAGAATGGGATATACACAAGAGCCGTCACAGTAGTTGCTGCGTCATAAGGTCCTCTCTCGGTTATCTTCCAGCCATAGATAAGGCCGGCTGCAACGACCAGGAACAGCCATATAGTGATCATCATCATGTTCTCATAGAAACGCGGAACAGACGAACTTTCAGATGGTATCGCTGTCAGGAACAGTACAACAGTAAGTACGTAGCAGATCATTTTGGACGGATGTACATCGATATTATTCCATCCATTACAGAATTCATGAACGCCCATAACAGCGATGAGAAGTGCCGCAGCCCACAGCGCTATTCCGCCGAAATACAGTACAAGCAGCAGCGGGACCATGACAAGTCCGGAAATGATTCTGGTTTTCATATCAGAGATCCTTTCGTAAAAAAACGTTATTTGCTCTCAGTAGTAGATTCTTTGCGGCCGCCGAAACGTCTGTCTCTGTTCGCATAAGCGTTGAGCATCTCAGCGTATTCTTCAGGTGTGAAGTCCGGCCAGAGAGTATCTGTGAACATCAGCTCGCTGTAAGCAGCCTGCCATGTAAGGAAATTGGACATCCGCTCTTCGCCGCTTGTTCTGATGATGAGATCAGGATCAGGCACATCGAAATGAGCGCTTCCGGACCAGAGATATCTTGAGATATCGTCCTCTGTCAGATCCGCAGGATCCCTCTTGCCTTCAATGCATTCACGGCAAAGATCTTTGACGCTTCTCAATATCTCGTCTCTGCCGCCATAATTGAGCGCGATATTGAATACCAGACCGTCATTCTTCTCCAGCCTTCCTACCATCTTGTTGATAGCGTCAACTGAAGCCTTCGGAAGCATGTCATACTGGCCGAAGATATTGATATGAACATTATTGGCATCCAGTTCTTCAAGCTCTGAATTGACATACTTGACGATGAGATTGAAAATCCCGCTGACTTCTTCCGTGCTGCGTTTCCAGTTCTCAGTCGAGAAAGCATATACTGTGAGGTATTTGACTCCAAGATTTGAAGAAGCAATTACGATCTTCTTCATGGACTGCATGCCGGCATTGTGTCCCATGACTCTCGGGACACCGTGGGCTTTGGCCCATCTGCCGTTTCCGTCCATAATGATTCCTACATGTGCAGGTATTTTTCTTTCACTCATAACTCGAACCTACTAAAATTCAAAAACCCATTAAATACAGCAAACGTGGCTTATACAGCCACGTTCTGTTTGTTCATATTCAGGATAATGACTAGACCTCCATGAGTTCTTTGTCTTTATCAGCGATGATCGCATCGATGTCCTTGATAGCCTTTTCGATCTTCTTCTGGACTTCTTCGAGTTCCTGCTTGAGGTCATCTTCCGTCAGATCGCCGTCTTTCTGCATCTTCTTGAGTTCGTCGTTCTCTTCTCTTCTGAGATTTCTTACAGCTACCTTAGCATCTTCGCCGTAGTTCTTGACGACCTTGGTGAGCTCTTTTCTTCTCTCTTCTGTGAGCTGAGGGATAGCAAGTCTGATGACCTTGCCGTCGTTTGTCGGATTGATACCGATGTTAGCCTCAAGGATAGCTCTCTCGATGTCACCTACTGACTTAGGATCAAATGGCGAAATCAGCAGTGTCCTTGGATCAGGAACTGAGATATTTGCCAGTGACTTAAGTGGTGTCGGCATTCCATAATAGTTGACCTGGATCCTGTCGAGGAGAGCTGGATTCGCTCTGCCGGCTCTTACGGTATTAAGCTCCTCTTTGAGAAAGCTCTTGGTGCTTTCGATTCTCTCTTCAAGTGATTTCTTTGCCATTTTGTTCCTCCTAGTGAATGAGTGTTCCTACGTTCTCTCCGTTGATGACTTTCATAAGATTGCCCTCCTGAGCGAGAGCGAATACATATATCTTAGTACCTGTATCCTTGCAAAGTGTTGCAGCTGTGAGATCCATGACTTTGAGATCCTTGTCGATGATGTCCATATATGAAAGTTCAGTGAATCTTTCAGCATCAGGATTGGTCCTCGGATCATCCGAATAAACAGCATCAATGTTCTTGGCAAGGAGAAGTACGTCTGCTCCTATCTCTGCTGCTCTGAGTGCTGCAGTAGTATCTGTTGTGAAGAACGGGCTTCCGGTGCCTCCTCCGAATACGACGACTTTGCCTTCTTCAAGATAGTCGAGAGCTTTGCGTCTTGCATAGCCTTCTGCCATATCTCTGATCTCGATGGCTGTCATGAGCTTGGCCGGGCAGCCAAGTGACAGCAGTGCGTCCTGTACAGCCAGTCCGTTCATGACTGTTGCCAGCATCCCCATGTAATCAGCAGTAGGTCTGTCGATGTTCTCACCTGTTCTGCCGCGGAAGAAATTGCCTCCTCCGCATACGACTGCGACTTCTACGCCTTCATCTCTGATTGCTTTGATCTGTCCTGCGACCTCAGCGAGCTTAGCGGCATTGACGCCGAATCTGTCTTCTCCGGCAAGTGCCTCACCGCTGATCTTGATCAGGACTCTTTTATATTGAATTGCCATATATCATGATTCTCCTGTTAAGTAATCTGTGAAGCCATAACTCCGAATGATATTATAACATCTTTATGGTCTTATCTCTATAATTTCTTCAGATGCAACAGCTGCATTCACAAGAGCTTCTACATCGAGCGCAGATTCAGACTGCTCGATCCTTTCAAGCTTAGGCTTTGTGACCGGGTGCTTTGGCAGGAAAACTGTGCAGCAGTCTTCATAAGGCTGGATCGAGATATCGTAAGTGCCGATCTCCCTTGCTTTGTCCATGATATCGACTTTGTCCATCGCAATAAGCGGTCTCATGACAGGCATTTTGACTACAGCGTCGGTCACGACCAAAGCTTCTGCTGTCTGGCTTGCGACCTGTCCGAGGTCTTCGCCGGTGATCAGCATCATGTTGTGGTTCTTGATCGCGATCTGCTCAGCGATCCTCATCATGAATCTTCTTACAAGAAGTGTAGTCTCGTCTTCAGGGCAGTTCTGAACGATCTGTTCCTGTATAGGAAGCAGATTGATGACGTGCATCCTGATCGTTCCCATGTAACCAGCGAGGACTTTGACGAGTTCTTCTACCTTTTTCTGTGCTCTCGGGCTGGTATATGGATATGAATGGTAATGAACGGCTTCGATGCTCATTCCTCTCTTCGCCATCATAAAAGCAGCTACAGGGCTGTCTATTCCGCCTGACATGAGGATAAGGCCTTTGCCGTTAGTTCCGAGCGGAAGACCGCCGAATCCCTTGATTTTGTCTCTGAAGATATAAGCACCTTCTCTTCTGACATCTACTGTCAGAGTGACTTCAGGGTTGTGGACATTGACGCTGAGGACCTTGCATGTCTTGAGGATGATCGCTCCTACAATGCGGCCGATCTCAGGCGACTGGACAGCAAAAGATTTGTCGGCTCTCTTGCCTTTGACCTTGAAAGTTCTGATGCCTTCTTCGTCTATGATCTTCTGCATGAATTCAGAAGCAATACGGCCGATCTCATCGATGTCCTTAGGCGCCTCTACTGCAGGGCTGACCGAAGCAACACCGAAGACTCTGACACATTTTGCTATTACGTCGTCTTCAGGTACAGTATCCGGAACTCTTACGAACATGAGACCATCTATCCACTTAGCCTCGGAATCCTCGAAACATTCGATTGCTTTTCTCACTCTCTCGAGAAGGATCCTCTCGAAATATGGCTTGTTCATGCCCTTTAGAGCTACTTCTCCGCATCTGACTATATATAATTTCTTCATACTTTAATTCCTTCTGTTATCTGATCATCTGTTATCTGAAGCTTCCGAGCTTGCGGAAACGGTTGACAGCAGCTTTGGTTCTGTCTATTACTTCATCCATCTCTGTTCTGGTGTTGAATTCAGAGAAGCTGAATCTGATAGCCCCTTCGATTTTCTTGTGATCGAGTCCCATTGCAAGGAGAACATGGCTGTCTCCGGTCTTGTGCGATGAGCATGCGGACCCGGTCGAAACGTAAATTCTGTCCTGTTCGAGTGTGTGAAGCAGCACTTCGCCTCTTGTACCGGCAAAAGTAAGATTCAATACGCTCGGACATCTCTTGCCATGATCGTAAAGATTGTATCCGAGTTCAAGAGGTCCGTTGAGTCTTACATCTTTGAGTTCAGACATAAGGCCTTTGCGCAAGTACTCGTTGACGTCAGCCATTACAGACATTTTTTTGAGAAGATCTTCGTGGGATTTCTTCGCTGCAAGGCCGATCCCGGCGATACCCGGTGTATTTTCAGTCGATGAACGATAACCGTTTTCTTGTCCACCACCTGTAATAAACGGCTGGAGCTTAAGATTCTTGTCCATATACAGGAATCCGACACCCTTCGGGCCGTGGAATTTGTGTCCGCTCACCGATACAAGATCAAAAGCGGCATCATCCATAGGGATCTTGCCGAATGCCTGGACAGCATCTGTATGGAATACGATATTCGTGCCATGCTGCTTGTTGAAATCTCTGACAGCTCTTGCTGCAGGTGCTGCAGGCTCTATCGTTCCCACTTCGTTATTGACCGTCATGATAGATACAAGGATCGTATCTTCAGTCAGAGCAGCTTTGACGTCATCCATTTTGACATAACCGGTACTGTCGACATCAAGATACTCGATCACAAAACCATCTTCTGCCAGTCTTTTACAGGTCTCGAGGATCGCAGGATGCTCGACTTTGGTCGTGATGATTTTCCTGCCCCTTCTCCTCATTTTGCGCGCTGTCTGAACAAGAGCCATATTATCGCTCTCTGTACCGCCTGAAGTGAAGATGACCTGCCCGCCCGGATGCATGAGATCTTCTATATCCGCTCTCGCCTTGAAAAGAATATTGCCCGCATCAAAACCGAGCGTATGAAGTGACGAAGGATTGCCGAAGTTCTCCTTTGCCGTCGTATACATCATCTCGGTCACTTCATCATATTGTCTTGTCGTAGCGCTGTTATCAAGATAAATCATAAACTCTTATTCCTTAAGAAGGCTCCCTCGAGGGGGAGCCTTATAGATAAAGATTGATTGAATTATTTAGCGTATTCTGTTGCCTTGGTCTCTCTGATGACATTGACCTTGATCTGGCCCGGATATTCGAGCTCAGCCTCGATCTTCTTGGCGATCTCTCTTGCGAGCATCGGTACCTCGTCGTCCTTGACCATGTTAGGCTTGACTGCAACGCGGATCTCACGTCCTGCCTGGATAGCGTAAGACTTGTCAACACCTTTAGTGGAGTTCGCGATCTGTTCGAGGTTCTCAAGTCTCTTGATGTAGGACTCGAGGGTCTCTCTTCTTGCTCCAGGTCTTGCAGCTGACAATGCGTCTGCAGCTCCTACGAGCATAGACTCGAGAGTAGTTGCCTCGACATCGCCGTGATGCGACTCAACAGCGTTGATAACTTTCCAGGATTCTTTGTATTTCTTACAAATATTGACACCGATCTCGACATGTGTTCCTTCGACTTCATGGTCGATGGATTTGCCGATATCGTGAAGAAGTCCGCCTCTTCTTGCGAGCTTAGGATCAAGTCCGAGCTCTTCAGCCATCATGCCTGCAAGTGTAGCGACCTCGATGGAATGCTGAAGTACATTCTGTCCGTAAGAAGTTCTGTACTTGAGTCTTCCCAGGAGTTTGACAAGCTCAGGATGCAGGTTGTGAACGCCTGTCTCGAAGCAGGCTCTCTCGCCTTCTTCCTTGATGATAGTGTTGACTTCTTTGGTTGCCTTCTGGACCATCTCTTCGATTCTTGCAGGATGGATCCTTCCATCTACGATCAGTTTCTCAAGAGCGATCCTTGCGATTTCTCTTCTTACAGGGTCAAAGCCTGAAAGTATAACGGCTTCAGGTGTGTCGTCGATAATAAGGTCTACACCTGTCAGAGTCTCGATAGCTCTGATGTTACGGCCTTCTCTTCCGATGATCCTGCCCTTCATATCATCGTTAGGCAGGCTTACTACGGAAACAGTGCTCTCTGTGACCTGATCTGCAGCATATCTCTGGATAGCTGTTGTGATGATCTCTCTGGCTCTCTTATCGCCTTCTTCTTTAGCTTCGTTCTCGATCCTTACGATCATCTCAGAAGCATCTTTGCGGATGTCGCCTTCTACTTCCTTGAGGAGTATCTGACGAGCTTCTTCTCTGGTGTAACCTGAGATCTTCTCAAGCTCAGCAACCTGCTTAGCGATATACGAGTCGATCTCTTTGTGCTTTTCATTCATCGACTGCTCTCTCTTAGTGAGATTGTTCTCACGCTTCTCAATATTCTCGAGCTTGCGGTCGATATTCTCTTCCTTCTGCTGAATCCTTCTTTCGGATTTCTGCACTTCGTTTCTTCTGATCTTGAACTCTTTCTCGTAGTCCTCTCTCAGCCTGTGTATTTCCTCCTTTGCCTCAAGTACCTTTTCTTTCTTGAGGTTGCTGGCATTATTCTGCGCATCCAGAATTATGTTCTGTGCCTTTTGCTCTGCGCTTCCAATGGCTTTCTCTCCGACATTCTTACGATAGATATAACCGATGAATATACCGACAATAAGGAATACAATGCCGATGACCACAGCTAAAACTGGTGACATGTGCACCTCCTTATGTTATTAAATTTGTAATCTATACATATTATAGCCGCTGCATGCTGCATGGAAAAAACGCAACATATAGCGGTCTAATTGCATAATTTTACCCAAATATTATACATATGTAACCCCTTCAAGTCAACAATGATGAGCAGGGACAAACACACAAAAAAAGGTGTGCCGGGAAAAGCATTCCTGACACACCCTGTGATGTTATGTGATTTTATCTTGTTTTGACCTTTTTGGTAGCTGCTGATGATTCAAAAGTATCAGTATAGCCCTCTGTTGTTACATTCTTGTATGCAGTGACCTTTACGTAATAAGTTTTCTTCTTTTTGAGCTTTTTGATGGTTTTCTTGTAGCTCTTCTTGCTTACGTATACGGTCTTGATACCCTTCTTGAATTTCTTATCAGTTGTATACTCGATCTTGATCTTAGTGATCTGTTTCTGCTGAGCCTTTGAGAATTTCTTCCATTTTACGGTGAAACTCTTCTTGCCGGCCTTGACTGATACTTTCGCAGGTTTAGGCGGATCGATCGAGAATGTCTCGTATGAAAACGGCTCATAATCATAGTCATTAGGATTTTTCATCTCGATAAGAACCGAATAATATCCGACATTCTTTCTGCCCGGCTCCCATGTATATTTGTATGCTGAAGCAGGAACTACCGTATTCTTGCCGTCATCTGCCACTACTTTGAATGCAGGTGTCTGGACCTTACCGTTGTAATAGTATTTATTCTTGCTGAATTTTGCATTGAGTCCGTAAACACCTCTGAAAGGAACCGCTTTATCTACTTCATAATATTTCCCTTTATACTTAATTCCAAGTCTCGTATAGTTAGGGCCATAGGATACATTGGCATAATCAAATTTTTCAATTACTATTTCGACAGGTTCCATAGAGAGATCCCCATCGTCAGGGAAAAAACCATAGACCCAATAGCCTTCATCATTATATCCCTCATTGTAATCGAACTCGTCTTCTGTCCCATCAGCATATTCGAGCATAAAATAGTTTCCCTTTTCGTATAACCCGAACATGTAGGTGTTATCGGACTGGCCGACAAAGTCCCAGAGTCTGCCTCCATTCCTGAGAGTAAATGTCAGTTCATCACTATCAGCGTTAACAGATAGTACCGGCGTGAAGGTCAATGCAATAACGAACGATAAAAAAACAGCGAATATTGATTGTTTTCTTTTCATGATAATTCCTCCTTCCTTGCAAACTTGTGTAATAATTGTATCAGAATCCGAACAATTAATTTGTAAATAGCTTACAAAAGTGCAACAATCACTATAAAAAGTACACAATAATGACCAAGCGTCTTGAAAAGGAAGGACTTTATTCATAGCAAAAAAGGGATGAAGATCCGAAAGCTTCATCCCTTTTGACGTATTCGCCTTATTGCCTCGCCTTCTCTAGCGGGCTCTTCTGTTCCTGATATCGTGATAGATCGGTATGAGTTTGCTGTATGCAAGGTAAACAGGTTTATTCAGAATGTAGTCGAATTCTCCGATGAATTCTGTCAGCTCACCGCCCCATTTTTTCTTGAACTCATATAATCCGATCGCGCCCTGAGAAGCATCCGGTCTTCCGACTGTACCGAACCCGTCGAACACCTTGAGTCCTTCTGCATTAGCATCCTCGATCATCTTTTCATAAACAGCATAATTCGGATAGTATTTGCTGTAGTCCATGTCATTCGCGCCGTACAGCGTCCAGATCTTATCAAGATATTTCACAGTTATATATGCTGAAACGATCACTTCTTCCTGAGGGCGGCCCTCGAGATCATCAAGTTTCTTGTGGATCGCCGTGAGTCTGTTATTGATCTCCTTGACCATGTTGCGGGCTTTCTTTCCCGGATTATCTGCGTACTTGGCCATAAGAGCTTCATTTTCCGCGAGATCCGCCCTGGCTCGTTCAGTAAGAGCGCGGATATCTACTCTTCCGAGATAAATATCCACCATGCCTGACGGATTCAGCGCATCATAGAACTTGCTGTACCAGCTCTTATCATGCGATATATACCCCTGCCTTGCCTCTGTGATCTCCGTGAGCCTGACAAATTCAGGAATGTCTGCGGCAGTTCCTTTGTATGCTTCGACATGGCTTTCGTGGCTCTTCCGTATCTCGTGCAAAGTGGTCTTGCTGTATTTAGAGCGGATACTGTCCATATCGCCGGTGATATCTATCCTGAATGTGAACCGAGGCTGCTCATTCTCAAAAGCATAGTTGAGAGGCTTCTGCCTGTAGCCGAGAGCTTTCAGAAAGTCTACCAGTTTCTCGTTGGATTCGCCTTCTATGACATTACCCTCGATATCGATAGTATGGAGCTTGATGTCAGGATCGATCTTGAAAAACAGCGCCTTGTGTTTGCGGCCAAAAGACTTCATCGCTCCTGTCAAAAATTCTATCAGTTCAAAATCTGACCAGTCCATGGTGAATCCGCGCGGGATGTAAAAATATGTATATCCCGCGATAAGCGCCTTTTTGAGCACAAGCGCTGTAGCGACCAGAACTCCGCCGGGAGCTTTGTCAGAGTATTCTTTCACGCCAACATAAAGAGGCTGCCAGTTTCTGTACTTTGAAACCTCGCCCCATTCATATGATCCAAGGAAATGAGTCTTGACTTTGCCTGCATTGTCTTCAGCAAAACCGTCAAACTCGTCCCTGCTGATGTTTTCTGTAAATTCAAATCTTCTCATTTTTAATCTGATTCTCTGTTTTCTATGAAATCCGGAGATCAGTACTCCGGTATATATCCTTCTGCTTTGAGGCTCGTGAACTTGCCGTTTCCTATGATTACGTGGTCGAGAAGCTTTATTCCTATAAGATTCGCCGAATCAAGGAGCCTGCGGGTAACAGCAAGGTCCTCAGGGCTTGGTCTGGGATCTCCGCTGGGGTGATTATGCGCTACGATCACAGCCGCGGCGCCTCTCCTTACGGCCGGTCCGAAGACTTCTCTCGGGTGAACAGGTGCTGAATCGAGATTTCCGATAGATACGACCATTTTGGATTCGACCATAAGTCTGCTGTTGAGATAAAGTGCTATGAATACCTCCCGGCGTTCATACATCATCTCCTGAACGAGCAGGGTCGCAACATCATCGCTGCTTGCCAGTACCGGAACATTATCCCTGACACTATCGGATATCTGACGTTTACTGAACTCGAGAGCAGCAATTATCGCGCATGCTTTTGTCGGACCGATACCGTCGATCGTCATCAGTTCTCTCGGATCAGCTTTACCGAGCTCACAACCTGACTCTGACGCAAAAGCCAGGACTTCTTCGGCCAGAGCAACTGCGGATTTCTCCCTCGTCCCGGACCTGATGATCAGTGCAAGAAGCTCAGCATTACTAAGCGTCTTGGCACCTGCAAACATCAGCTTCTCCATAGGTCTTTCGTTCTCAGGTAAATTCTTTATCTGCATATTATTCCCTTTCCGGGAGCACACATACAGATAATAACATGGATCAGGCCCCGCGAGAACACGCGAGGCCTAAAAGTTAAGTGTGGTTCTTATGTTGTTCTTCTGATATCACACGATATACAGCATTTACATCACTACATACGTTCTCTGATGAGATCTGCGATAGCTTCGATGTTCTCTTCGATCGTCATATTGGATGTATCGAGATAAACAGCATCCTCTGCCTGCCTGAGAGGATTGAGTGCGCGGTGCGAATCCTGATAGTCTCTCTTCTGGATATCCGCAAAGATCTCATCATAGTCTGCAGGCTTGCCGGCTTCGCGAAGCTGATCAAATCTTCTCTGAGCTCTGATCTCAGGAGCTGCAGTCATGAACACTTTGACCTCAGCATCCGGAATAACGATAGTCCCGATATCTCTGCCTTCCATCACCACATCTCTTGTTGCCGCAAGATGTTTGCTGACTTCATCTACCTTAGCCCTGACGCAAGGGAGCTTAGAAATATTGGAAGCTGCCATAGAGATCTCATTTGTTCTGATAAGGTCTCCGACATCTTCGCCGTCAAGATAAACATGATTGTCTACGAAGTCGATCGTAGTGTTCTCAAGCATTGCTTCTACAGCTGCCTCATCATCCGGAGAAACGCCGAGACGGACAGATTTCAGTGCCAGCGAGCGGTACATTGCACCTGTATCAATATATTCAAGGCCGAATTTAGCCGCGATCGCCTTTGCGATCGTACTTTTGCCCGTACCTCCCGGGCCGTCGATTGCTACTCTAAGCATTAATTCATGATCCTTCCTGAAACGAATTTATTTGAGCTTGTTGATCTCATCGATAAATGTATCGACACTCTGGAATTCCTGATAAACCGAAGCAAATCTTACATATGCGACCTGATCGATCTTCTTGAGTTCGTCCATGATCAGTCTGCCGATCAGAGTGGACTTGATCTCCTTTTCCATTGTGTTGCTGAGACCTCTTTCGATGTTGTCAGCGATCTTCTGAACGTCTTCATAAGTGACTTTGGTCTTCTGGCATGCCTTCATGATGCCGTTGATGATCTTGTTCTTGTCAAAGCTCTCACGGGTGCCGTCCTTCTTGACAACTACAAGCAGAGAGTTCTCTATCTTCTCAAATGTAGTAAATCTCTTGTGGCATTTACCGCATTCCCTTCTTCTGCGTGTAGCCAGTCCGTCTTCAACAGGTCTGGAATCTACAACTTTAGTATCTTCATAATTGCAATATGGACACTTCATTACTACTCTCCTCTGCTTTCGAACGCCTATTTAGTACTATATCAATGTTATGTTGACAATAATATCTGATATATTTCGATGTTATCACAAGATGTAGTGTTTTTCAAGAATCGCAAGCACACAGAGTCTTCATTTGCACACAGAGTCTTCACATTTGCGCAACAATATTCTCACAAATCAATGTTACACTTTAATTGTCGATAAGAGTTGATCGACAAAACCTTTTTCTTTTGATTGTTCTTTCTTAGTAAATATTTTCGCACAAGAGGGCCCTGGCAATAGTCAGGGTCCTTTGATGTTTTTACGCACCTACAAAAAGGCCCTGACTTATGATCCGAAATCAGTCAGGGTTTATTCTTTCTGTATGCTTATTTCTCGTTATCCGGTTTGTCTGAAGAAGTTCTTGCGGCTTCTGCTGCAGCTCTTCTTGCTTCTGCACGCTGTCTCTTGAGACGCGCATTCTTGTCAGTGAGATACCACCAGACAACAGCGCATACAGCGACAAAACATGCAGCTGCGAATATTACGCCTATATGGCTTACGAAATAATCCATAGTGATCTATTGTATGAAATCAATTAGCAATACTTCTTTGCTGTATCGCAGAGCTGTGCAAAACCAGCAGCATCATAGATAGCCATCTCGGAGAGCATCTTGCGGTTGATTTCGATACCAGCCTTCTTGAGGCCGTTCATGAGTTTGCTATAGGACAGACCATTAGCTCTGGAAGCTGCATTGATTCTTGCGATCCAAAGTCTTCTGTATTCTCTCTTCTTGTTCTTACGACCTACATATGCAGATCTCAGGCTTCTCATAACTGCAGGGTTAGCTGCGCTGAAAGTGTTCTTTCTTCTGCCGTAGAATCCCTTAGCCTGCTTCAGAATTTTCTTATGTCTCTTATGAGCATTAACGCCCTTCTTTACTCTTGCCATATTGTTACACCTCCTATTACTTAGCCATTGATCTCAGCATACGCTTCAGATCTGCACTCTTGAGAGTAGTCGCCTTACGGAGACCTCTTTTTCTCTTTGCTGTCTTCTTGGTGAGAATATGGCTCTTATATGCCTTGTTTCTCTTGACTTTGCCGGAGCCTGTAACGTGCAGACGCTTCATCGCGCCTCTGTGTGACTTCATTTTGTTCTTAGCCATTTGGGTTGTCCTCCTATATCAACTCTATTTTTTTTCTTTCTTAGGGGCAAGGAACATATTCATTCTCCTGCCTTCCATCTTCGCAGGTTTCTCAACTACACCGTAATCAGAAACCATTTCCGCGAACTTATCCATTGCGTCGAATCCGAGCTGTGTATAATCACGCTCTCTTCCTCTGAATCTCAGGGAAACCTTGACCTTGTCGCCATCCTGAAGGAACTTGATGGCATTCTTGGCCTTGACTTCTACGTCATGATCTTCGATCGATGCGCTGAGTCTGATCTCCTTGATCTCAGTAACGCGCTGGTTCTTTTTGGCGTTCTTTTCCTTCTTCTGCTGCTCGTAACGGTATTTGCCGTAATCGAGTATTTTACAAACCGGTGGAACAGCATTAGGTGAAATGTTGACCAGGTCGAGATCTGCAGCTTCAGCAATGCGCAGTGCTTCGTCGAGGCTTACGATGCCTCTCATCTCGCCGTTTTCATCAATGAGACGAACCTCATCAGCTCTTATTTCATCATTGATCTGTGTCTGTTTGTTATCCTTAGTGCTAATAGTTCTTACCTCCGTAAATATTCCACGAGACAGCCCGCAAAATTAAAAATTCGCGGACACACAAGTATCCGCGAAAACTAGAAATCTTTCTAAGTATTGAGCCCTACCAACGCGAGTCTGCAAGGCGAGAAGCGGATAACTTCTGCTTTAACCTCGAATATTATAAGCATTCTCTCTTGGAAAGTCAAGGATATAATGCTAAAATTGTGAAGTAAATTTTTAAAAAAGTGAGTAGAGTGAATATGAGTAAAGTAATACTGGCTTCGAAGTCGCCAAGACGTATCGAAATTCTTCATAAACACGGTGTATCCCCTGTCCTGATGCCTACAGAAACAGATGAGTCTCTTCCTGAAGGTATCGGAATGCGTGACGCTGTTGAAATGCTTGCAAAGCGCAAGGCCTCAGCCTGCTATGATGCCGTTAAGGACGATCCGGAATACACCGGATATATTATCATAGGTGCAGATACAATTGTATGGAAAAATGAAATAATGGGTAAACCCGAAGACCGTGATGACGCCCGCAGGATGTTGGATTCAATAAGAGGTACTGTTCATTACGTTGTTACAGGTGTTGCCCTGATAGATATAAAAACGGGCGAAACCACAGTCTTCAGTGATGTGACCGAAGTACATTGCAAAAACTATTCCGATGAAGACATCGAGGAATACCTTTCGCTTGAAGAACCATATGACAAAGCTGGTTCATACGCGATCCAGGGATACTTCGGTAAACATATCGATCATATCAACGGTGACTACGAGAACGTAGTCGGCCTTCCATATTACAGGATCGAGCCGCTGATCAGAGATCGCATCTGATCAAGTCATTCGCCCGCCCTCTTCAGCATGTGAGCAAAACCGAGGAACAGTACAGCAAGTGCTATGAAGAGCACTTTCAACCCGGTAGTATATATGCCTGTCACAGGCGCAAGATCACGATCGTTTGTAAATTCGACGGAATATGCTGCTGCTTCGGACACCTCTACAGTACCTGTAGAAAGCGCCGTATGCGTTTTCTTAGAGTCGCTCTTTATCACGCTGCTGCCTTTCGTTACCTCATATGAAGGAAAATGATCACTCGCAGATTCTTTCACTTCAAATGATGCTCCCTCCGGCAGACCCTCGAAATAAAAGTTATCATCATCACCAAGAGTGAATTCCAGTCTTGCTTTACCATCCATATCCGTGATGAAAGCATCTCCGCTTTCTTTCGCTCCGGAGATAAACTCCGCCCCGTCATTTCTCAATTTGTATTCAATGCCCGGTGTCAGGCCGGATATATCAGCAGTGAAAGCAAATCTCTTATGCAGGTCGCCAAGATTACCTGTAACATTTTTGCTCACACTAAGAGATCCTGTCTCCTGTGAATTCCAGAACTTCACCTCAACGGATGATTCTCCAATGCCTGTTTTGCCGTATATCATAGGCTCATTATTATCAAGTGCAGGTGCTCCGTTATTGTCAGTTATAGATGAAATATCTTCAAGATCCGGTCTGTATTTGCCGGAGCCGTGAGGATTATGCCATGCAGTAACATTTCGTACTATCACATCATCAGAGATTTCATCTGCATATTCAGTGTACACGACTACATAGTATTCAGACTGGTCGTACTTGACTCCTGCCTGCACCGGATCTGGTATCATTTCTTTGACACGATACATATACCATCCCGGTTTTGTGAAAGTGATCGCTCCTGAGCTTTGGGTCAGACTCGAATTGCCATTCCCGGCAAATCCTGAGATTGTGATTTCCTTGAATGATTGTCCTGTCTGTGTTCCTTCAGGCAAAGGTAATTCAGAAGCACTTAGAGCACTCCCGTTACCGCTTGAAGAAGTATTCTCATGAGTCCATCCTTCAACCGGTTCGATCCTGAATGTAAATGCATCAACATTCCCTGCAGTCGCGACTGTATTAGTTATGTCTATATGCGCTGTATTTGCGCTGTCAGCCGCTGAAACAGGCAAAGAGAAGGAAACTATCAGCAGATTGAAAACAAGGCAGAATATCGCTGTAAAAGTAATTCTTGAAACGATTTTTTTATTCATCTCAGCACCTGTCCTTTTCTCTTCCTGCTTATAGCAACAGTCATAACTACAGCTGTCAGAACTATGACCGCACCCGGTATAAGAAAGTCTGTCTTAGTGATCAGTCCGGTCACAGGTACAGGATCTCTGCTGTTCGTGAAGATTACAGATACTTCTCCGTCATCAAGATCAAGAGTCTCCTGCTGCAAAGATAATTCTTTACCGGAAGATGTGTTCTCATCTGACTCTTTAATAAATATCGGTCCATCCTGATCTGAGCTTTGTACATATGAAGCTATATGGTCTGAAGATCTTTCTTTAACAATATAACCTGCAGTCACCGGTATATTGAGAAATGCTGCTGTTTGCTCAGCCTTCATGCCAATTTCTATGTCTGCTTTACCGTCATTGTCAGGGATAAAACCGTTGGATGTGGAAGTACCGCTCAATACATTCCTTATGGCGGCTCCTCCTGAAAGGTTCACCTGATATTCTCTTCCCTGTTCAAGCCCTGAAAGCATTACCTCAAATTCGAATTGCTTTGTAGTATCTCTGAGCTTTCCTTTCACCTTCTTTGCAATAACAATATTATTGACTATTTTAAGAGTATTCGTGTCTTCAGCAGTGTTGATGATCTCTCCGCCACTGCATTTTGTCCAGTCGACAGTAGCTTTGTAGGTTATGGTCAGTTCCGGCTGGTCTCCATTTGCTTCCGGAGAGTTGAAAGTGACCCACAGGCCTTCCTGATCCTGTTTATCTATCGTAAAAGTACTGCCCTCTGATGCAGTTACATGGATAGAATCCGGGACGATGCTAAGAGCGCCTCCTCCAATATCATCTTTGATCTGATGCGCACCCGCACCTGCTTCAGCATATTTCTCCTTACACCTGATAGTATATGTGACCGGTTCAGTACTCATTGATCTTATCTCGGATCTGTCTGACACCTTCTCTGTCTCATATTCCGGACGTCTTACATATTTGACCTCTATTTTATAGGTACTGCTCTCTTCTGCATCGAGAATAGCTCCATCTCTCCAGGTCCTCCTGACCACAGGATTCTTGTTAAGTCTCTCGAATACATATTCTCCTCCTTGAAGGCGTTCCTCCTGCGAGAGTTCTATTTCTTCATCATCGACTTTCAGATACTTGACCATCCAACCTTCCTCAGGCGCAAAACAATATGTCGCAGCAGAGTTCATGAGATGGGTATTACTTTTCCAGGTATTGAGCCCTGATGAAACTCCGGTCTCAGTATTCCCGAGACTTCCCCCTTCACTTCTCATCGCCTTTACTTCTACAGTAGGCTGTCCGCTGATCACAGTTCCCATATTTGCATATGTATTCTTTCCTCCTGTGACAGATCCGGTCCAGTAAAAGCTGAATCCTGCCGGCGACACCGGTGCAGCAAAACCACTATAGAATGATTCAGTGTCGTTAGGGTTTCCGGTAACACCATTAAGTGCCTGGAACTGACTTCCTTTACCTTTAATTTTAGTGTTCCCATTGATAAACTGTTTCTCTACCAGTGACTGATTTAGTATTCCGGTCCCCATCGGTGCAAGTGCGACAGGATTGCCCCAGCCTGTAGTCATTTCAATACCTTCTGCGTAAGGCCCGTTCCAGAGCTGTGTATATGTAGCGCCTTTCCTTATACTGAAATCTCTTACGTCAAGGTCCTTGAATTCAACAAGCATGCTCGGATACTCCTGTGTCGAAATAGCACGACCAATCGTCTTGCCGTCTGCATGTTCGGTCAGTCTGATGGTTGTTCTGAGTCTGTGTGCAGTGCCTGCTGATGTGCTTTTGTTCTCATTCGTATAATCCCATCTGTCTATTGCTGTCTTAGGTGAAGCGGTCACCAGCCACAGGCCTCTGTTATCCGAAGCAGCAAGCATTACCCTTACATTTGTTGATGAAGTTATCTTGTCGTTCAGACTTTTTGTTACATTTACGGTTATATGATCCAGTACGACAATAACATCGGCCTTTTTCCCGTCAGACAGTTCAGCAGAATTCGGGAACTTCAGGATCGCCGCAGGAAGGCTGTTGCTCTTAAGAACCGAATTTGACGTAGTGCTCCTCAGATCGCCTCCGTATGCCAACTTGCCGGTCCATACGAGATGTGGTCTTGTCACCTTGTCTGAACTTCCTGTCTGTCCGTTCACAATCGAATAACCTGTTCCGGATACCAGCACTGCGCTTCCCAGATTCAATTTATTCAGCTTCGCGTAATTAGCCGGCAGAGTTTTGAAAAGTGCTCCTGTTCCGTCATCATACTGGACACTCAGCTGTCCGCTCGGGACTTCGTCCAGAGCATTTGCGAAAACCAGAGTGAAACAGAGCATCATGATGAAGACTGTCACGATTATCGATATTTTTCTCTTCATGGCATTTCCTCCCATGTCGTGCTCTGTGTTTCTTCATCCCATACGCCTTCGAAAACAGCTTTATAAGACGGCAGCTGATCGTCTCCGTGGAGATCGATCTCATTTATTTCTTCAGGCTCCTCTTCATCTGTTTCATCCTCAGGTCCTGTCTCCTCGACGATCTCATCTTCTACATAATCTTTGTCTTCTTCAGCTGCGACTTCAGCTGTGATTTCAGCTTCATCAGCATTTTCTCCAACGTCCTCTGAAACTTCAGTCAGTTCGGTTTCTGCAGCCACATCTTCCTGTATGTTCTCGCTCTGGATCTCTTCACCGTCTGCAAAAACCGGAAGAGCAAGGAGTACCAGCATCAGTAAAGATATAAGCGCTATCAATGCCTGCGGGTTATGTTTTCTTTCCATATCAAATGCTCCTTTCTCCTTCTGTGCAGAACTATAAGTATCAGTACAAAACTCATAAAAGCGACCGATGCGAACAGGATCATTTCTGTCATATCTGTTGTATCTCCTGTCTTCGGACTCATCCTGTATTCATCTTTGAATAATGCTTTGTCGGTCTTGCTGCCGTCCTCCATATCCCAGATCACCGTATCCGAAGTACCGTCATTGAAAGCAGCTATCATTATCCTGTATGTTTTGGGTCTGTCTTTCTGTGACAGAACATAGTAATAAGCTCCCGGATAGTCGAAAGTGATCCTGCCGAAATCTATTTCTTTTTCGTCATTTACCGTCAGCTTCATGGATCCTTCAGATGCCCCTTCCGGCATAGGATTGGATTTATCCTCAGCAGACAGTATGAAAGTATATTGTTTATCCTCAGGGTTTCTTATCCCTTTGATCTCATGCTTAGCGGTTATACCTACGCTGACAGGAGGATTGATCTTACTTTCGTGTCCTCCTGCAGCGAAGCATATCCCTGTGAAAAGCATAGAAATGATCAAGGTCAAAGCAGCTGCCGGATAGATTCTTTGCATTGCTTTTCCCCTTTCTATATATTTCTTCTGCGCAGGACTGTTATTATCCTGCCTTTTATCTGCCTGCGTCCTATCTCTCCGAGGCTTCTTGAGTCGCTCATTCTCGATCTGTCGTCATTCAGAATGAAGTAACAGCCTTCAGATACTGTCGCAGGAAGTTCCTGATCAGGCGCTTTAAAAGTCTTACTGTATATCCCCGTCTCCGGGTCCTCAGGCAGGAAGATGCCATTCAATGTGATCTGATGATCGTTTGTCTCGGATATTACTGTCCCGGAAACGGCTGCTATCCTTCCCGTCCTGAGGAAACCTCCTGATTCATATACGACCGCTTCAGTCTGTATCAGTGAAGGATGCCTGTAATACAGGATCACATCTCCGTCCTTTATTGACGGATACATGTCGTTCCCTCTCTGGATACATATCCCGAATACGAAAGTGAATACCAATGCGGTGAACAGGATCGTAAGTGATATATCTGTAAACAGCCTGATCAGTGATTTTCTTATTAGTGGTTCATTGTTCATCTTCGCTCTCCGATGATCTTGCCCTTGCAAAAACAACAGTGCGGTTGTTGCTCATATCTCCCGAGCAAGTCGAAAGCGCTATGAGTTTGTCATTCTTCCCAAATGTTAAGTCCCGTCTGAGATCACATTTTTCAAGAAGTTCCAGTGGAAGTGAGGATCTGTCAGCCATATAGACTGATCCGTCATAAGCATCAACTGTTGCAGAACCCGCGATCGTAAGGATGTATTCATCATGGGGCGTGAGCAGTTCTCCTTCCGTGTGTCCGCTGAAGAATTTCTCCTCCCTGAAACATGCAAGATCACCGAACATAGCTCCTCCGGACATATGATGTCCGTGGATTATTATGAAGCTGTCCGAAAAATCTTTACGGTTCCCGCAATCCAGGAATATACTTCCACCCGCATAATCATTCCCGTTTATATCTTTACTCAGGTATTCGTAGTTATCTTTGCCTTGTACAACGGGATGATCTATATTCGTGCCTTCGATCCTGATCCAGGCTGAAATATCGGGGTTGATGCCCATAAGCTCACTGAAACTGTGATATTCCAAGCCTCCCATTCCGGCCTGATTAAAGCTGTAAATGTCATAGATAGTAGTTACGACATATACAGAAGCTATGATCAGGATCAGAGTAACCGCTTTTCGCCATATCTCATCAGCTCTGTCGATGAACCTGCAGATCCTTATTTTTGTGTCCATTTATCAGCTCTTGCAGATCTTCTTATCAATAATGCTGCAGCAGCGATGATAAGAACAGCAATGACATATGCAAAGTCTCCGTAGTATGGGAGTCCAGTCACAGTAGCAAGATTTCTGTGGTTATTGAATGCTACAGTGACGGTCTCATCGTTAGGTACATTCGGGACTCTGCCGCGGATATTAGAGATGCTGTCGACGGATTCTTCTTCTGTAGCAAGCGACTTCTGATCGGTTGTGTTGGCATCCTGTGCTTTTCCGATAAGTGCTGACTGGCTTGTAGAAGTCACTGTATAACTGGCTATATGGTCTGATTCATGCTCTTTGACTATGTAAGTAGCTCCTGCCGGAAGAGCGTTCATGACAAAGACTTCTTCATCTGTGAGTTTGATCAGGAACTCGGCATCACCATCGTCATTCGCAGTGAAAGTCTTTCCTGTCGTATTGACAACTCCTGCAGTAGCGCTGACAAGATCAGCCCCCTGTGATGTTTCTTTTTTCTCTGTTTTGAATTCAGCAGGCACATTTGTCGTATAAGTAACTCCGGGTTCAAGGCCGGAAAGTGTGACTGTCATAGCGAATTCTTTGGTAAGATCGCCGAGGTTTCCGCTTACATTGTTAGTGATAACGACATCGTGTGTAGTCTGGTCATTCCAGAATTTGTATGCTTCGAGTTTGTCAGGACCGGTAGGAAGTCCTGTTTCCGGATCATCTCCCGGTGTCGGGTCGGATTTACCCGTTTTCTCATAGTTCTCATAGGTATTCTCGGATGCTGCCTTATTGCCGTTATCTGTTATGTTCTGGATGTCTGTGAGATCAGGCTGAGTATCTGTATCCGGTTTGTTCCTGAAAGAAGTGATGTCATGTACATATACACCAGGGACAGTGTTGCCCTGATCATCAGTCTTGTTGCAGACATAGACGACTACATAATATGAACTGTCATCGTATGCAACTCCCGGTATCTCAGCAGGAAGTGATCCTTTTTCAGTTACTTTGTACATGTAATAACCGGCCTTGGTGAACTTGATGCTTACAGGTGACACTCTGAACTTCTCTCTTGCTGTATCTGCTTTTGCAGTATTGGCCGAGCCGCTGAAATCACCGATAGTCACTGTTGATTTCGTACCATTCACGATGATCTTATGATGGTCAGTAGTTGTCGCTGCAGGCGAAGGCATCTGCCCGGCAGGTATATCCACACCGCTCTTTGTCGTGTCTTTATTAGCGTTATCCCATGCTTTGACTGCTTCGATCTCAAAGTTGAAATCTCTTACTGCAGGGAATTTATTATCCTGGCTGACGGTCAGCACCTTTCCCAGATAAATAGTCGCTGTATCTGAAGAATTTGCAGTTGATGTTCCGACTGCCGCGAAAGCCGCAGATGGTATCATCATAAGAGCCAGCAGTAATGCTGCTGCTTTTGCTAAATGCTTTTTCATTCTATTCTCTCCGTTCTTATATATGTCTTGTATATCTATGTGTGCTTTACTTGAATTAACTTGCCTTGCTTATCATCCTGTTTTCGTAACGAAGAATACTTTTCTCCAGGAACAAGGCTGCCCGGTTGACATCTCCGTTTTCGATCATCTTTCTGAATTGCTCGAAGAATTCTCTTTCTTCTCTGTTGCTGCCCTTGATCCGCTCTGCAAAAAGCATGATTTTTCTTGCTTTACTGAGTTTCTTGGAATCCGGATAGTACATGATTCTGAGATTGTCCTCATTGAATCTGTCCCCCGACAAATAGATCAGTTCGGGCTCGAGCAGATAGTTGTCTGCCTTGATAAGATATGCATCTGTCTTGTCGCATATTTCTATCAGGCTCCTCAGAAGAACCATCTTGGAATAGATATCAAGATCTTCTGTCCTGAGTTTCCTGAGGTTCTGAGGCCTGTAAATGAATCTGTAGTTGTCGTTCTCTCGTATGATGGTCATTTTCATAAAATAAGGACAATAATTGTGCGTCAGTATATCTTCGATATATGAGGGGATCGTAAGACCTGTGATCCCATGATCCATTTCGTTTTTCATAGTTTTAACCTCCGCATTTTGAGCATGGGGTATAACCCCTTGCCAGCGCATCTTTCTTGTCTATCTCAACATAGTTCCGCTGAAGTGACGGGCAACCCGGAAGATGGTAATCTTCACCGGCTGAAGGAAAGTAATATATATGTGACCCGATACCGGCTTTCCTGCTCCTGCAGAGAGGACACGAGGAATATTTAGACCTGACCGAAGGTGTCAGCGTACCGGAAACAGATGCTGCTTTTAAGAACGCACATCCTTCAGAGTGATATTTCTCGCCTCTTTTTGGAAAAATAAATACCGGTTCTGAACCAGCTCCTTCCATTTCAGCCTTGCTCATTGGCTGTATGTTTCTTTTTCTGCCGACATAAGCTCTTGTCACCAGTGACAGATCATATTCCGCATAAGGATGTATCCCTATTCGTGAGGAAGATCCAAGTTTCATTCTGAGTGTCATGAGTATGAGTTCGTCTTTGCCCCATCTCGAAGTCCTGTAACCGAAATCCGTCAGTCTTGCGTTGATGACTCTTGAATGGTCATCGAGGGCTTCTTTCTTTATCCTGTATGGGATCAACAGGGAGGTATCGGCATAAACAGCTTCCGCAGCTCCCCGTCTCATCTCATTCGCAGCTATGAAGTTCATATCTTCGATACACGCATATATCAGTATCACCGAACTCATGAGCATCACTGCTATGAGAAATACCGGCAGCGTCACAGTTGCCTCGAGAATATAGCTGCCCCGTTTTCCGAATAATGTCTTAAGCTTCATCGGTATCTGCCCTCGAAATAATAATCTCTGCCATTCGCTTTTATCGTGTATCTGACTCCGGTCATATATTCCATGAGATTGAAGTCCCTGTAATGTCTGATCCTCATATTGATCTGGACAAGATCCATTATCCTCAGGAGTCGTACATCCTTCTTAAGAGCAAGTATCATGAGCATCAGATGTTCATCATAATTGAGTCCGTCTGTAAAGATGTTCCCTGAATGATCTTCTCTGTCCATGCTCTCGATATCTTCTCTGTTCTCATCGAGAAGCTGTTTCGCCTCATCATCCAGCTTCTTTCTGACAGAATCGGAGTCAAGGACACTGCCTAGTCCTGTTTTCCATTGACCTGCACTCTTGATGACAGGAACTCTCTCGTTATCGTAGAGGGCCTGGATATCTGCTTCTGCCTCAAGCGCTGCCCAGGCTTCTGCAAGAAGAAGCTGCGTTGCAGCTCCGAGCGGTCCCGGGGTAATGAGTTCTGCGGCAGTCGTCAGGAGCTCGACTTTCTCGGGATCTTTGTAAAGAGAAGCAAGATCGAGCGCGTTTCTCACGATGAAAAGTCTTTTCCTGCATGAATCGAGATTCTCATCATCATCGAGACTTCCCCGGATGATATATTCCCATTCGTTAGTAAAAAAAGAGTCTTTATCATCCGGAGTCGTTACATGATTACCGAAGTACTGCCAGATGAAAAGTGATTCTATTCCCGAAGAAGCGATTGCTGACCTTATCCCTTCAGATGATCCGATCGACTCAGCATGTTCGGTGATATATCCGGTGTCAACAGAGCTGTGCATGCCCCCGGACGGAAGAGTATCTATGACGACAGTATTTCCGATCTTCCTGCCGGCAGACGGTTCTTCTCCATCCGGATCGGCCTGTACCGTTTTCCTCTTATGTCTTGATTTTCCGGAGATAACGGATTCAGCGGCAGAACCTGCAAAACTCTTCTTGAGAGCTTCCCTGAAGTTTTCCGGCTCACCGAGTTCATACCCTGCAAGCTCCGAAACCGTCCCGCTGAAATCCGCATCAAGCTTGCCTGCAGCCGAGTAAGCAATATAATCGTCGATAGTGCCACGTACTTCTGCTTCATCGCCGAAATATGCCATTATCCCGTAATCTTCAAGAAGAGCGGTATCGTATTCTGACAATATCGCTTTGGTCCACAGACGTCCGAATGTCTCGCATTCACTTTTGACTACAAGCTGCCTGGATATTGCGATACTTCCTGCGATGCATATGGCAAAAGCAGTGAATATCATGGCGAGAAGAACAGCGGAAGAGCCTTTTATTCCGGATATTGTTTTAATCTTTCCCAAACGCCTCACCCGCTCTCGCCATCAGATCCTCGTTGAGCATATAAGCTCGTGTGTCTATCCTTTTACTCACATTGATCCTGAGCACACCGCCTCTGTACAAATTCACATCGGTCCTGCTCGTGTAGCTCCTGAGGCCGGTCCCTTTATATCCGTCACATGCCTTAAGAGCCTCCATGTGTTCAGCGATCCCTGTATTCAGTATCTCCAGGTAGAAAACGAAAGTCCTCAGGAGCAGCATAACTGTAAGGATCAGTACAGGCAGAACTATCGCAGCTTCGACCATTTGTGATCCTCTGCGGCTCCTGAGGCTCATTGGTATGACCATTCTGAGATCAGAAATTGGCCGCATCGAGATTACCGAATATCCTGTTGACAAAGTCCACTATCGAAGTCTTGAATATGATCCCGACCGCGACTGCAATGCCAATGAGTATGGCTACCTGGACAAGCTCCATACCCTTTTTGTTGCAGAGCTTCATGCGGATCTTATGTCGTATTTTCGTGATTGTTTTCATGTGTGATACCCCCTTTTTCTTATCGTTGTTCTTATATATTCATCATTGTCGGAGCCATTGTGATGACTATGAGCAGCATCAGAAGCATAGCCAGCGGCCATGACATCTTCGTGTCTATCATCTTGCCGCTTTCTCTTGCTATGATCTTGCGTTCGTCCCATAGATATTTGCTTTCACGGCTCAGATTCTCAACTACATCACTTCCCCTCTTTTCGTTCTCAGTCAGTATCGCCGCGATCCTGACAAGCTCCTTAACATTGTGCTGCGATGCATATTCACTAATGAGAGAAGCAGTGCTCACTCTGTGATCGGTATTCTGAGAGCATATCTCTGTAAGGTCCCGCTCGAATCTGTTCATAGCGCTGTCGCCGTAACTTGAGTAACTCGAACAGATACGTTCGAACGCATCACTCAATATCATCCCGGCGTTCATCATCAGGAACAGCTGATTGCAGAATCTCGGCAGGCTCCTCATTATCTCCTTTCTCATCGCTGCCTCTTCATCCTTGCCGGAATCCAGCCCTGATTTTATTACCACTATGATGAGTGCTATATATACGACCGGGATCAGAGCGATGCCGCTCCTGTCAGACTGCTTTGCAGCTGACCATCTTACAGGCGTCCCGTCAGGGAGTGAAGACGGGAGCGTGATCACCTCTTCATCCGAGTACTCTATCTCAGTCAGCATATTGTCTATCTCTGCACTTATCTCCGCATCACGGCTTATACCGGTGTCAGTGTTCTTATCTTTGCTGACATCATTTACTTGAAGAGACCTCAAAGTGATAGTCAGATCCCTTTCACTTGACTCTTCTTCATCCTGCACAAGAAGCCTCACATCATATCTTTCTGACGTAGCCAGGCTCCGTCTCCTGATACCTACAATGTTGCCGTCATCATCTGACAGCAGACTTCCTTTCTGTTCAGGGCCTTTCAATACCAGGACAAGTATCAGTAGAGATGCTGCAAGAGTGATGAAATATATAGTCCTTGTGACTTTCTTATTTGAGGTTATTTCTTTTACTGTTCGTTTTACCTTGCTATACATCTATCCTCACGATTTTCTGTATCATCTGATAAATCCATACTGTCGCTGCTATCACGGATGTCATTATGAGCCGCCCTGCTATGGTCTCATAAAGAGGCGCTATATAATCAGGCGCGAACAAATTCAGAAACAGTACCACGATCACCGGCATTATGAAGATCACAAGGCCTTCGCTTTTCTTTCTTCTGACCAGTTCTTCTATCTCGCGCTCGATCGTCATTTTGTCGATGATCACGCTTGCAGCTTTGCTCAGAGCGATTATCAGACTGGCACCTGTCGTTTTGCATATGGAATAGATCGTGACAAAGTCATATACATCCTCCATGCCGCTGTAGTAAGCAAGGTCCATCAGGACTGTAACATCATTCTCGCAGCCTATCTCCATCCGCTCGTATGCCTTTTCGAGTTCCGCTGCAAGGATGGAATCCTGACCGTGGATGTTCTTTATAGGCTCAATGGATTCTCCTATCGCGTCTTTCATCGAACGGCCTGACCCTATGGAAGTCGAAGCCATGAACAGAAAGTCCCTGAACTCACTGAGATATCTGTATCTGCGTCTCTCTGTGATACTGTCTCTCAGTATTCCCCTTATAGCAGGGATGAGAGGTATCACGACTACGGTGAAGAAAATATTCCGGTACATAAGCATAGATATGAGAAGTCCGGCAGCAATTGAGCCGATGATCAGAAGGATATTCTCAGTTCGTGTGAACTTATATGTCCTCATGTCTGTCATATAAAGGCATCATCCTTTCAAGTCGTTCGGTATCCATCAGCCAATGTCCGGTACTTATAAGCCTGCCTTCCGGATCAGATCTGTACAGATAATTGATGTCATATTCATCTCCCGTTATCCCTGTGAGTTCTGCAACTTCACAGACCTTTCTGGTGCCGTTTGAGTCACGTCTCAGATGCACGAAAATATCTACTGCATTGGCTATCTGATTCCTGACAGAGGCTACTGACATCTGTGAATCTGTCATATACATATTCTCGAGCCTGTTCAGCATCCCTCTGATAGAGTTGCCGTGCCCGGTCGACATGCTCCCGTCATGTTAAGCATAGTTTGTATAGGCTCTGAGCGTCTTTATTTTCTCCATCGATAAATCCGCTTAAAACGCAAATAAACCCCCTTAGAACGTGTCTAAGGGGGGGAATTTGCGTATGATGAAAAGAAGGTGATCCCTGTGACCCTTCTGAGTCACCAAATGTGTTATAATGGATTTGCCCTTGATATCTTCAAGGTTATAGTGTAGCAAGCGAAGGCTCTCGGAGCGTGTCTCTGAGGGTCTTTGCTTTTTATGCTTCAACGATTGCCAGAGTCGGGGCGCATACGTAATACGATGTGCCTCTTGTTTCTCTGCCATACACTCTTAATTTATCGCCAGCCGTGAGCGATATGTTCGGCAGGTGGGTGTTTTGCTGATTGTTCGTCCATGTCGTGTTCTCTGCCGTGCCGTATGCTGCGCCGTTGATATAGAGCCGAGTTGCCCATGTGTACGATGCCGATGTGTTTGTACGGAAGCACGAGTAGTAAATATCGTATGTTCCCGTCTTTGAAACGGTCAGTTCCGCGCCGATAGCCGTGAGTGCGGACGCATTGGTTCGCGTCGTGCTCTGTACGACTTGCGTATTCTTGGAAGAACCGCTGACATTTACCGACACCGTACTGTAATTAGCACAATCTATGTTGTTGCCATTCTGCGTGATAGGAAGGTTTCCGCTGACAAGTTCCGATGCCGATACAGATACAGCCGTTCCGTTTATCGTGCCACCGCTGATATATCCTGCGGTGTTGGTTACGCTTGGAGTCACGCTGATGCTGTGATTGCTGACCGTGCCCTTTGTGGCTGTCGGAGTTCCCGCTGTTCCGCTTGCAACGCTCTTCGATGCGTCTGTCGCATATACTCCAGCAGGTGCGGTCACAGTTGCACCGCTAACAACTAAATCGGTGCTTGTTCTCGGAGTGCCACCGCCCGTCTGTATACTGTCCACAGCGTCTTTCATCTCCGTCAGAGTCATCGGTACGGCTTCACCGCTTTTCGCACTTATGCTCATTGCAAGGTCATCGAGTAGTGACCGTGTTATTGATACTTTGCTCATGGGCGTACTCCTTAGTCAGGGAAGAACGGTGAGTTCGCATCGCTGGCATAATATGTCGTTTGTACAACATTTGAGCCACTAGCTGCGATGCAGAAGATTGAGTATTCCGTGAGTCTGGACACAAATTCCATTGCTGTTCCCGAGCCAACAAAAGCTATGCGACCAGCACTCATTGCGTCGTAAACTTCCTGCCATGTTGTTGACCCTATTACAATTTTCAGTGGCAGTAGGCTGGAAGCTATCATTTTTACGACGGTTTCAAAAGATGTACCGACTTCATACCCCACTGCTATGAAGTCCAGCGTGTACGACCCTGTGACCTTTGCCATAAAGTACACCGTGTCTCCGCTTCGATAGAAAGAGAACGGATACTCAGATGGGGCATCATAAGGTGAGCCAAAAGTCCAGTATCCATTATCATCGAAGCCTACGCAGTTGTAAGTCGTGCCGTTGACAGTAATTATCGCATCCGTCGTTGCCGAAAAAGCGGCTGGGTTTATGGTGGTTTCCGCGTCGCCACCGCTATCAACAGTTACGCTTCCGTTGAAGAGTTGCGTACTAAAAACTCCCCACCCATTATCCATCTTATTCATTTTCTCGGCAGTAATGGTATCTCCTGTCTGCCATCCTATTGGTGTATAAGCCATTGTTACCTCCTATGAAACAACCGAACTACCGACTATAGCCGACCCTACTAAAGACAGACCGTACTCAAGGTTATCACCGTCTATTCCGCCTGTGCCTGTGCCTAAGGTCTTTACTCCGTCCTTGCCGTAGAAATACTTACCGCTCAAAACATCGGACGCTTCTGCTGTCGTGTCGGTCAAGTCAATCAATACCGTGTTTCCGTACTGTACTTTGTTAATAGCCATAGGACACCCCCTATGCTATAGTGACCGTAGTTCCGTATGTGTTCGGTGTCTCGGTGTACGGAATAGCCTGTACTGTGACCTGTGCCAAATAGTCGTAGCCTGTCGATGGTGTGATGACCTGTGAAGTGGTCGCAGGTGTTGCGTTCTTGTTAGCTTCGACCGCTACCGCTTCACCCGAATAATCACCGACTACTCCAAGAATCGTTACACCGCTCTTGATGTTCGATGCGATTATCTTCGCCTGTTCTGTGCTTGATATGGACACCTTACCGCTACCATCGTGATAGCCGACAGGGATGGTGTACTGCTGTGCCTTTGTCGTGATAGTGCCTGTTACCGCACCATTGTTGACCATGCTGCCGTTTATCTTGTTTCCGTTGACATATGCCGAAGAACCGCTCAGAATCTCGGATGCTGTCGCTGTTGCGTCTGAAGTGTCAGCGTTGTATGTACACGTTCCTTCGGTCTTTACTCCATCACGACCGTAAAAGTAGAAGCCGTCAAGCACCTTGTCCGCAAGTGCTGTGGTGTCAGTGATATCAATGAGTGTGTTACCGCCATATATAACTTAGCGTATTACATGATGCATCAATCTGCACACGCTACAACACGGTATATAAACGAAAAATACGGACTTTCTTTCAACCACACACGATTACTCAAGATATTCAAGAAAACCCTTTTAAAAGGCGAATATCGGCAGAATAAAGCATACTGTGAACCGCTTCTTACCCCATCTGAATGGGATGAATTGCAAGAGATTATCACACGAAATATCAAGGTGTCCCCAAGAAGAAGAGTATACCTGTTCAGTGGTCTTATTCGCTGTCCGTACTGTAACAGGTCGTTAGGTGGGTGCTTTGACGGTTCAAGAAAGCATTACCGATGTGCAGAACATTACTACGGCTCATGCCCTATGAAGAGCCACGTTAACGAAAAGAAAATGGAAATATGGCTACTTGAGAACGTAGAAGAAGACTTCAAAGTAAATGTAACGATGAAGCCGAAAGAAAAACGAGAGAACCCACAGAAGTACAAAGACAGATTGAAAAGATTGAATGATATGTATTTGTTAGGGAATATCTCGGAATCAGAGTATAAGACTAAATCAGCAGAACTCCAAAGAAAGATAGCTGAGTTATCAAAAGAGCCAAAAGAAAAAGAAGTAAAATTCACTTCCAATTGGAAAGACCTTTATCTAAAGTTAGATGATTCGCATAGAAGGTCATTCTGGAGAGGACTTATCAAAGAGATAATAATTGATGAAAAAGCACAGCCTGTAAAAATCCTATACTAACTACACGTCTCCGTCATGGCCCGTATTCATTGCCTGCACCATGTCTACTACTTCCCTGCCTCTGACCTCGCCGACGATGATCCTGTCCGGACGCATCCTGAGACTTGTTCTGATGAGCTGCTCCATAGTTACTTCTCCCTTGCCGATCGAATTAGCAGATCTGCATTCCATGTGGACTTTATTCTCCAGATGGGTGATCATAAGTTCGGCTGAGTCCTCGATTATGATCACCCGTTCGGAGGGATCAATAGAAGCAGTGAGTGCATTCAGAAATGTAGTCTTGCCTGATGAAGTACCTCCGCTGATGAAAATGTTGTATCCGCAGAATACAAGTTTCTTAAGAACATCAGCGCATTCCTCCGTGATCGTCCCGCCTTCTACGAGTTCGTCCATCTCTATAGGCTTTTCTCTGAACTTACGTATGGTAAGGATCGGTCCGTTGAGCGCGACGGTCTTCAGGACTCCGTTGACTCTGTATCCGGAAGGAAGTCTGGCGTCGACTATAGGGTTCGCCTCGTTGATCTCTCTGTGTACATCTGATGCGAACATCCTTATCGTCTCTTCGAGTTCTTCTTCAGAAAGATATGCATCATCTAACATCAGAAGTTCGTGGTCCTGTTCCACGAATATCATGCCCGGACCGTTGACCATGATCTCATTGATTGAAGGATCATTAAGATATTTTTCAAGTATCCCGTATTTGCATGATGCCCTTTCGAAAATCTGCCTGACTATATGAGAGATCTCATCTATCTCTGCCTCTATCGCGAGGTCAGAGCAGAAGAAAACATCTTCCGTTTTCTGCATGATCTCTGATATGTCCGGCGGATCCTCGCATTCTGTTATCCATCGTCTGATCTCTCTTAAGATGTCGCTCATCGCAGTACCGTATTTAGCTATCGTCTTCTTGCGTATCAATTCCATGTCCGTTAACTCCCGCAGATCTGCATGACGAATTCATCTATACTGATGGTCTCGTCCTGATCTGCACTTATGCTTATCGTCGTAAGCCTGTCCGCCGCCTCACTTCCAATGATCTTAGTGATATCCGGTATACGTCTCCCGCTGCCGAAATAAAGGATCCTGTCTGCTTTGACTGCGAGATCTATGTTCTCTCTCCTGAAAGAAGTACCCGCATCGAGGATCAGAGTATCGAATCTGCAGCCGAGACTCATGATCAGCTTGCCGAGATAAGCACTGCCAAGCCCTGATACAGGGTTGAGTCCGCGTGGAAGCATCAGATAACTCACGCCGTAACTGTCTTTGCAGACAAAAGTGTCTGCCGGATAGTCTTTTCCTTCGTCTATCATGTACATGAGTCTTGTGAACCATCCACGCGCCTCTCCTGTATCGTATGAATAATCATTGATGTATCCGAGAGGAAGAATAAGGATCGAGCCTCCTTTTCTGTAGACGATCTGCCGCGCAAGGATCCTGCAGCGGTCGGCGCTGTGATAATCGGATTCGCCTATAACAGCGATCGTCCTCGAGACCGTGCTTATATTGCCCGGATCTCCCGTCCATTCGTGATGTACCAGTGCAAGCTCAGCCAGGATATTGCTGATGCAACTGTATTTGAAAATAATGTGAAGAGGTGCTGAAGTCTCTCCCGAAGCCTTCCTGCCTGCGTCACTCCCGGGTCTGACGGCTGAAAGGAAAAGCGTTCTTGGAGATATCTTGCTGAGCACGTCCCGGTCCAGTTCATCAGGTGAAATATCTGTGAGGATGAGTGACTTGCCGTCTCTGGATGATTCCGACTTTATTTCTATCAAAATGTCCATGTCTGACCCGGCGATCATCTCTGTCAGCGCGTCACGGTACTCTATGTCTCTGATAAGTAACTGAACTCTCATTATTTTCATCGCGGCTCCCAGGGGCCGCTTCCTCCCTGCATGCGAAATATACCGCTTTTCAGGCGCTCATTCAGCACAGTTTTTTGCATGAAAAAAACGCCCGGAATCATTCGATTCAAGGCGTTTTGCGGTAATTCTAGCGCTTTATATAAGTTCCATGCGGAGCTTATCTGTCGGCATCTCCGGTTATTATGACAGGCACTCCCGTTCCTGCGGCATCGTCGATAAGGATATCTCCAATCGAAACAGGCAGTGTTGCGTGTCTTGATTTTATCTCATTTACTACTTCGAAGATCTTTTCCTTCGGTACCGGTCTCATAGTCTTGACCGGAACAGGTCTTCCGTTGTCAGAAAGAACAGTCGTGGTGACCATCCTTGTCGGAGCCTGGATCTCCTGCTCAGCATAACGTTTTCCGATCCCGCAGGTATTCCCCGTGACAGAAACGGCTTTGCCGTCTTCTACTTCAACAGTAAGTGAGCAGCCCATCGGGCATCCTATGCAGGTAAGTTCTCTGATCATAAGCCGCCTCCTGTCATCTCAACTCTGATATCTCCGTCTACTTCCTCGAGGATGCTCTTTCTGAGGATGACATCCTCCATCTCACTCGGGACGACGATCGTACGTCTCTTGGATGTGAGTTCTTTGTCGCCGCACATGAGCTTGATAGTCACTTTCTTGTAAACAGCTCCCACACGGAATCTCACGTGAACATCTTCTTCGATGTTCCCAAGATCGATCGTTACCGGAACTGTATATCTGATGCCCTGACCAGGCGTGACTTTGACGATATTAGGCGGATTCTTTTTGGCTCCGCCGCTGAGGATGTAGTCTGCCGCGTGTCTTCCGGCCCTTCCGGCTTCCTCGGAAACATAGTCTACGAGGTCATGTACGTGGAGCACATTGCCGCAGGCGAAGATACCAGGCACATCGGTCTCAAGTCTGTCATCGACAAAAGGTCCGTTCGTGATGCGGTTGATCCCAATGCCGGCAGTTAACGATAACTCATTCTCCGGTATCAGGCCGCATGAAAGCAGCAAAGTGTCACATTCATAGTATTCTTCTGTTCCCGGAACCGGCGCTCCGTCCGGTCCGACCTCAGCGATAGTGACTCCTTCGAGCTTTCTCTTGCCTTTGATGTCCACGACAGTATGGCTGAGCTTCAGCGGGATGTCATAATCGTCAAGGCACTGCACGATATTACGTTTCAGGCCGCCGGAATATGGCATAAGCTCGGCTACGACCTTGACATGAGCTCCTTCAAGGGTCATTCTTCTCGCCATGATGAGTCCTATATCTCCGGATCCGAGGATCACGACCTCTTTGCCCGGCACATAACCTTCGCAGTTTACGAGTTTCTGCGCAGCACCTGCAGTATAGATGCCCTGAGGACGCATCCCCGGGATGTTGAGCGCGCCGCGAGGTCTCTCTCTGCAGCCCATAGCAAGAACGATCGCGTCAGCGCTGACGACTCTCAGGCCGTATCTCTTGCTCACGACCGTGATCTCTCTCTGCGGACTGATCGAAACTACCATCGATTCAGTCTCGCAGCGGATACCGAGCTCTCTGACTTTGTCGATGAAACGCGTAGCGTATTCCGGTCCAGTGAGTTCTTCCTTGAACGTGTGGAGACCAAAACCATTGTGGATGCATTGGTTCAGGATGCCTCCGAGTTTCTCGTCACGTTCATAAATAACGATATTTTCTATTCCGGCTTCATGTGCGGAAACAGCAGCGGCGAGACCTGCAGGGCCGGCGCCGATAACAGCCAGCGATACATGTCTATCCATTCTTCTTCACCTCCGCATACGATATACCGAGTTCATGCGCAAGCATATCCATGACCTTAGGCGCGCAGAAACCGCCCTGGCATCTTCCCATGCCCGCTCTTACTCTTCTTTTGACTCCGTCAAGTGTAGTAGCTCCGAGAGGTCTTCTTATCGCGTCCTGGATCTCTCCTTCGCTGATCTCCTCACATCTGCAGACGATCTGGCCGTAATCCGGTCTCTGACCTACAAGGCGGCGTCTGTCTTCTACACTCATTTCAGCGACTCTCGGGATACCAAGTCTTGTAGGGTCATAATACGGATTCACGGCAGGATCAAGTATCCTGCAGACGATATCCGCGACATATGTCCCGATCGCAGGAGCACTTGAAAGTCCCGGTGACTCGATACCTGCGACATCTATGAATCCTTTGACTTTCTCATCTTCCTGAATGATGAAATCTCCGGTGCTTCCCGTAGCTCTCAGGCCTGAGAAAGAATTGATGACTTTGTTGAACGGGATGTCCTTGATCGACATGCTGCTCTTGGCTCTTACAGTCCCGAGTCCGTCTCTGGTAGTTCCTACGTTCTCTTTGTCATCTATATCATAAGCAGTCGGTCCGACGAGAAGATTCCCATGCACTGTCGGAGTGACCAGAACACCTTTGCCCATCCTGGTCGGTGTCTGGAAAATAGTGTGCGAAACCGTATTGCCTGCGCTCTTGTCCATCAGCATATATTCGCCTTTTCTCGCCACTATGCTGAATGAAGGCTCGCATACCATATTGTGTATCTTATCCGCATAGACTCCTGCACAGTTGATGACACACTTCGATACGAATGAACCGTTATCTGTGTCGATCATGAACTTATAACCGGTCCCTGATCTGAGTCTTTCTCTTGCCTCTGCGATGTCCTCAGCCGCTTCGTCAGCGTCTTTTGGCTTATTCGCAGTGTGCGGTTCGGTCTCAGGAAGCATCTTTATTCCGGTGACCTCTGTGTTCAGGCTGAATTCAGTGCCGTTGTGATAAGCATTCTCTGCGAAAGCGAGCGTGAGCTCGAACGGGCAGACTATGCCTGATGACGGCACGTGCAAAGCCGCATAGACCTCATCTCCGAGACCCGGCTCAAGTTCAAGAGCTTCTTCACGGCTCAAAAGCCTGATGCCTTCTACACCGTTCTTTTCGCCCTTGTCCATGAGGTCCTTCAGCACAGAAATGTCCTCTTCACAGAAACAGAGGACCATGGCTCCGATCCTCTTGAAAGGTACGTCCAGTTCCTCTGCTATCTGATCCATCATCTGATTGCCGCGCACATTAAGCAGTGCTTTCAGTGATCCCGGCTTTGCATCAAAACCGGCATGGATTATAGCGCTGTTGGCTTTGCTCGTTCCCTCGCATACATCGCTCTCCCTGTCGATACAAAGGACCGACAGATCGTAGCGCGACAAAGCTCTGGCAACAGAGCAGCCGATAACGCCTGCACCGATGATCACGATATCGTAATTACGTCTGTTCATTATCATGTTTTGTCTGATCGTCCTATTCTTTAGTCACTACAACTCCATTATTCTTGTAGATAGAATTCTCAGGTACTACTCCGCGGACACATGAAGTCGGATAGATATTGCTGTTCCTTCCTACAACGGTTCCCGGATTGCAGACTGAATTGCAGCCTACTTCCACATGATCTCCGAGCATAGCTCCGAACTTCTTGATGCCTGTCTCGATCTGCTCAGTGCCGTTATGAACGACTACGAGCTTCTTGTCGGACTTGACGTTGGAAGTGATCGAGCCTGCACCCATGTGGCTGTAGTAACCGAGGATCGAATCTCCTACATAATTATAATGCGGAGTCTGTACATGGTCAAAGAGAATGACGTTCTTGAGCTCAACAGAGTTTCCGACAACACAGTCACCACCGACAAGAGCGGATCCTCTGATAAAAGCACAATGTCTTACTTCGGTATTAGGTCCGATGATGCATGGAGAACCAAGATATGCCGACGGGAAAACCTTAGCAGTCTTGTGGACCCATACATTCTCGCTGACTTCTTCATACTCTTCCGGATCAAGAGTCGGACCGAGCTTCAGAATAAACTCCTTGATGCCCTTAAGAGCCTCCCAAGGATAAGTGAACTGACTAAGATAATCCTTAGCCAGAGTATGATCAAGATCATATAAATCGTTAATAGTATACATAGTCAAACCTTTCTTAAAGACAGAGCTTAGTACCGCTGCGGCGAGGACGAGCGCGAGCGTGTCCGGAAAGTACCACCGCCCGCCGCCCATCACTAATTAATCAGCAATATGTCCTTTTTCTTTGATCACTTCTATTACTTGGTCTACGTATTTTTCGCAGATTTCGTCGCTTCCTGCTTCTACCATTACGCGGATGACAGGTTCTGTTCCGGATTCACGGACGAGGATACGTCCTTCATCTCCGAGAGCCTTTGTTACTGCCGCAACAGCTGCCTGAACGTCAGGATCATTCTGAGCGTCTGGTTTGCTCTTGACTCTTACGTTCTTGAGTACCTGCGGATAGAATACTACAGGAGCAGCAAGCTCGCTCATTTTCTTCTTCTTTGCGAGCATTACTTCCATCATCTTGAGCGATGTAAGGATACCATCACCTGTCGTAGCATACTTTGTGAAAATGATATGACCGCTCTGTTCACCGCCGATACGGTTTCCGGTCTGAACCATATTCTCATATACATATTTGTCGCCGACTTTGGTCTTGTCGTAATCGATCCCGACAGCATCGAGAGCCTTGTAAAGACCGAAGTTCGACATTACTGTAGTAACGACCTTGTTGTTGAGGAGTTTGCCTCTTTCTTTCATATACAGTCCGTAGATGTAGAGGATGTGGTCTCCTGTGATGACGTTGCCCTTCTCGTCTACGCAGAGGCAGCGGTCAGCATCTCCGTCATAAGCAAAACCGATATCGAGTCCCTTGTCGACTACGAACTTCTGCAGATGCTCGATATGAGTAGATCCGCAGTTTGTGTTGATGTTGTATCCGTCCGGTTCGTCATTCATGACATAAGTCTTAGCTCCGAGCGCATCGAATACACCCTTTGCGATCTGCCATGCAGCACCGTTCGCAACGTCGAGACCGACTTTGACATCCTTGAAGCTGTACTTTGACATCGAGATCAGATATCCGATATAGCGGTTACGACCGCTGATATAGTCGACTGTGCGGCCGATCTCATCTCTCTCAGCAAGAGGAAGTTCGAGTTCTCCATCGATGAAAGCTTCGATCCTGAGGAGTGTCTCCTCGTCCATTTTCTCTCCGTTGTTGTTAACGATCTTGATGCCGTTGTCATAGAACGGGTTGTGTGAAGCGGAGATCATGATACCGCAGTCAAAATCATCGACTCTTGCGATATATGATACTGAAGGAGTAGTCGTTACATGCATGATATATGCGTCAGCTCCGCTTGCCATGAGGCCTGTGCAGAGTGCGTACTCGAACATGTAGCTGGAACGTCTTGTGTCCTTTCCGATAACTACTTTAGCCTTCTTGTCGAGTCTCTTGCCGTAATACCAGCCGAGAAAACGGCCGATCTTGATAGCGTGCTCGAAAGTAAGATTCTTGTTGGCCTCTCCGCGGAAGCCGTCAGTTCCGAAATATTTACCCATGGTCATTCTCCTGATTTAAGATTAGAGTCTCTGGTCTTTCTCGATGTCGAGGAAGTATTTGTAAGTGTCTACTGTCAGTTCGCCGCAAGCTTCTTCATCACATGCGATGATAGCGCCGTTGTGCATCTGAAGTGCAGAGCATGTCCACTTCTGGCTGACTCCGCCCTCAACTACTGCTGCCATAGCGCGGGCTTTGTTGTGTCCACTGATAAGAACGAGTACTTCCTTGGAATCTGTAACTGTTCCGATACCTACTGAAAGTGCCTGTGCAGGAACTGCTTCAGGATCGTTTCCGAAGAATCTTGAGTTGACGATCCTTGTGTCAGTTGTGAGGTCTCTGAGACCTGTTCTGGATGTGAGTGATGTGAATGGCTCGTTGAAAGCGAGGTGTCCGTCTACTCCGATGCCGCCCATGAAGAGGTCGATCCCGCCGTAGCTTGCGATCTTTTCTTCATATCTTGCGCATTCAGCTTCAGGGTCATCAGTCATTCCGTTGAGGATGTTGATGTTCTCAGGTTTCATGTCTACAAGATGATCGAAGAAATTGTCATGCATGAAATACCAGTAGCTCTGATCATGTTCATGAGGGAGTCCGAGATACTCGTCCATGTTGAATGTAACTACGTTCTTGAATGAAAGCTCGCCTGCGACATTCTGTCTGATGAGTTCCTTATATACTCCGATCGGGGATGAACCTGTAGGAAGTCCGAGAACAAAAGGTCTGTCAGACTCCGGACCGGCTTCATGCGCCTTGATCTTAGCTGCTATATAGTCAGCTGCCCATTTACACATCTTGTTATAATCGTCCTGAATTACAACTCTCATAGTCTAGTCTCCTTTTATAAAATAAATGTTTACATATACAAGCCGGATCAGCTCTAAAGTATCCGGCTTTTTTACCGATTGTTAAATTATCTGTAAAGATTATATCATCCGCGAAACATACAGGTAAACACTACCCGGGCATTTTCCTTGATTTCATACTCCTGTGGGAGTATAGTGATTTCAAAGGAGATCCACACTGCTATGATCCGCAATATTTATCATGGTTCGACACAGATAATAAGGGCTCCGAGGTTCGGTGCCGGAGATGCGTATAACGACTTCGGTCTGGGTTTTTATTGCACGGATATACCCGATCTTGCAGCCGAATGGGCAGTCGAACTCCGGAGAAACGGTTTTGTCAACAAGTACACATTAAATGACACGGGTCTTCGGATCATCGATCTTGGCAGCCCTCAGTACAACATCCTTCACTGGATCAGTCTCCTGACCAATTTCAGAGAATTCGATACCACTTCTTCCCTGTTTTATCAGGGCAAGGAATACATACGTAACGCATTCGCGGTCGATTACCAGAACTGCGACTGCATCATAGGCCTATGCGCAGACAACAGTAATTTTGCCTTTGCGCAGGATTTTCTCAGCGGAAGGATCGATCACAGGCAGCTCAAAGATGCAGTCATCAAAGGCAATTCCGGCAGGCAGTTCGTCCTCAAGAGCAATCGTGCATTCGAACGTGTCGTTTTCGAAGGATACGATGTCGCCTGGAGCAAAGACCGTTACCCTTCCAGGATCTCACGCGACAAGAAGCTTCTCGCAAGCGTTTCAGCAGTCACGAGATCCTCCGGAGAAGGGTTATACATAACACAGATATTAGATGAAGAGATCAAACCTTATGACCACAGACTGAGATGATACACCCATATGACGAGATCTATCTGAATAGAGCCAAGAATACACTCGGGAGCATGCTGGACTATGCTGTTTACAGCCTTCACCAGAATCCCGGTAATTTCTTTGAACTTTTTCTCGCTTCCGGTTATGCGGCAAAGTTCGAGTCCGGCGATTTCCGGGTCATCGCCGGGATGTCCGGTGCCGAACTCGCGTGCAAAATAATGGATAGCTGTGGTCTTGCATATGAGCGTGTGCGTCCGCGGTTTACGACCGGGCTAAGCAAGGAATACATAAGCGGTGCCGCTCTTGCGGCGTATCAGTGGGTATCCGGAATTACTTTTACAGAGATCACGGCTGTCTGCCCTGCCTCAGAAGTCATTTCGATGTCTGACCAGCATCAGCAGGAAATCCGCCGGAAACTGGCAGAGGCATGGCCGCCTGTTATGGATGCGGATAGTCCTGAGAAAAAGGTGCGCCGGGATGAAGAGGCTGTCACTGTGGTCACAGAGAAAATACAAGAAAAAATGAGCCCTGCTGGAATAAGCGAGACTCATCTGAAGTCTATACGTTTGTTGTCCGGGCTGAGCCAGAGTCGTCTTGCTGCAGAAAGCGGTGTGCCTCTCAGAACTATCCAGCAATATGAGCAGCGCCGGAAGAATATAAATAAAGCAGGCGCGGATCATCTCATAAGACTGGCACAGGTTCTGCATTGTGACCCGAAGGAACTACTTGAATAAGCATCAATTATTGCTGTCTGAAGGATCCATTTCATAACAGATAGCATTCCTGATCTTCAGCTCGGCATCTTTGCCCGCAAGGATCCTTACTATCGCAAAAGCGAAATCGAACGTCGCGCCGAGAGCTCTTCCCATGATAAGGTCTCCATTAACGACTACACTTTCTCCACGAAGGATCGCGCCTCCCATTTTGTCCTCGAAATCCGGATGACATGTCGCGCGATTTCCTTCAAGCAAACCGATCTTCGCGAGTATACTCGGAGCCGCACATATCGCTGCGACCCATTTCTTTTTGTCAGAACCGGTGAAAGCCCTGATCTGCTCCATAACGGTTTCGCTCGCAGCAAGATTCTCAGTACCGACTCTTCCGCCCGGAAGGATTATCATGTCTGCTTTGTCATAATCAATATTCTCAGCAAGCTCGTCAGCGATGATCCTGACTTTGTGAGAAGACGTCACTTCATTACGCCCCATAGCAGAAGCCGTCGTCACATCGATCCGCGCTCTTCTCAGGATATCTACAGTGATCAGGCATTCACACATTTCCATTCCGTCAGCCATAAAAACAACTACTGAGCTCATTTCTATTCCCCTCTCTGCTGGTTGTTGAGATGTGTCTGGATCTTGATCTTGATGACATCGAAAACGACATCGTTCATTCCGCTGTTGAGCACGATATCCGCAAGATATTTTGTCGGCTCAACGTAGATATAATGCATAGGTTTGACCGTCGTAAGATACTGCTTGGCGATCCCCTCAACGTCACGGCCTCTCTCTTTGACGTCCCTGATGACACGGCGCAGGATCCTCTCATCCGCATCAGCCTCAACGTAGATCTTGATGTCCAGAAGGTCTCTGAGTGCCTGATTCTGGAGCACCATGATCCCTTCTACGATGATGACAGCCGAAGGCTTGATGGTAACGGTCTTGTTGCTCCTGTTGTGGACTGTATAGTCGTAGACCGGGCATTCGACAGCCTCACCGTTGCGAAGTTTCTTGAGGTGCTCGATGAAAAGGTCCGTTTCGAAAGCATCCGGATGATCGTAGTTGATCAGCTTTCGTTCCTCGAAAGGTATATCGTCGTGCTGCTTGTAATAATTGTCATAGTAGATGACAGAGACCTTGTCTCCGAATTCATCCTTGATCCTGTTGGTAAATGTCGATTTACCGGAGCCTGTTCCTCCTGCGACACCAATGATCAAAACATTCATGATTCAACCTCCGTTTTAACCCAATCGGCAAATTTGCTTGTAGTAAGATCGCCGATCTTGCTTTCCAGTTTGGAACTGTCGAAAACAGTATCTCCTGACTCGATTTTGAGTGCTACTTCAGGCCATGGAACAAAATCCACTCCGACACCGTATTTCGATGCGATCATTTCAGCCATTTCTCTCAGGCTCAGATCCTCGCCGCCTACATTATACACATCATTCACACATTCATCCGAGAGACCGCCTTCCACCAGGACATTGCAGAGATCCTGCATGTAAGTAAGCGTTCTTCTTACGCTGCCGTCCCCGTAAAGCGATATGTTCTCTCCGCTGCCTGCTTTTCTGAGCATGAATTCCGCAGTCCCGTATGAAGAAGCGTTGGTTATCATTGTTCCGTACGGGACACAGATCCTGAAAATGCAGTATCTGACGCCAAAAACATTCCTGTACTGTTCGAGATATGTCTCGCAAGCGAACTTATTGATCGCATATATCGTCTTGAATTCCTTCTCCGCATCCTCTTTGAGGCGCCCCGGTCTTCCCTTGTAAACCAGTCTGGTCGACGGGAAAACGAGTTTCGCCTGTGATCCGCTCTGTCTGTATTCGTGCAGGATATTAAGAAGCGCTCTTTCATTGATGTCGAGAAAGGAGTCATAATCATCAAAGCCGTTCGCGCTGCCGGTTTTGCCCGCGAAAATATAGATGACATCGCAGCCAAAGTCGACTTCTTTGAGTGTATCTCTGTCGAGTATACTGACTTGCTTGTATCCTGATCTTCCGTCGACATGTTCCGGGAGATAGTCATACAAAGCGATTTCTGTCCCCGGATACTTCTTCTCAAAAGTATAGATCACGTTTCTAGCTATATAGCTGTTTGCGCCGATAATAGCTATTTTCTTCATAAATGGTCAGCATTACCGCCTGCTGATCGATCCAGCCGGTCGGGGCAGCCCCTCCTTTCCTGCTTCGTTACTTAGTCTTGACGGATTTTGCGCTGCTCCAGTTAGAGTAATAGCGCTTGCCGCCTACAGTCTTGAAAGTCCTGATCCTGACATAGTATCTTCTCTTTTTCTTGAGCTTCTTGATCTTTCTGGAAGTAGTGTTCCTGCTCTTGATCGTTATAGTCTTGGCCTTCTTGAAGCTCTTGTAACGGCTGTACTGGATCTGATAGCCGGAAACCTGCACCGCCTGTTTCCTCCACTTGACAGTGAACGCCTTCTTAGCTCTTTTGAGTTTGCTGATGTTCGTGCCTCTCGGGAGGATCTTGAATGTCGTACTCACGCTTGCCTTATAGGCATCGACTCCGGTTACGGTAACAGTTGCAGTTCCCGGATACTTGTTGTTCTTGTAAGTAACTTTATAGTTCGATGGGCTGAACAGCTTGCCCTTATAGTAGACCCTTATTGCCGGTCTGAATGCGCTGCCGCTGTAAACGTAATTCCTGACGCCTGAAATCGTAGCTCCTTTGATGCTTGTGAGCATAGCGTCAAGCTCAGCCTGGGCGGTCTTAAGAGCCTGACTCGCTTCATTTAATTTTGTATTCGCTGCGTTATATGCCTGCAGAAGAGGTTTTGCGTATTCGAGAAGTTCAGCCTCGAATTCGTCAGGTGTCACAAGATCACCATTCTCTTCTTCGTTCCTTGAGAAGCACTGAAGGTCGATATACCAGTTTTTCTTCGAAGTGTTATGCGCAAATCCTGTGACCTTTGCCTTCGGATCCATCATGTTCAGGAAGTCGCCGCAATCACTGTAAACATCGTTAGGATATTTTTTAAATACTTCCAGAGGATCATAATTGAGTTCCTCAAGGCCCGGATATATCTCAGTCTCCTTAAGATAATCGTCATAAAGAGTCTTCTGTGCATTATACCAGTTGCTGAACGGGCTTCTTGTTGATGTGACTGCTGTGACGTTCTCGCTCATGATTGAGATGATCCCGTCCATCGAAGGAAAAGCATTGACTCCTTTGCTGTTTTTGTAGAACTGCTGGGCTGCAAGGTTGCCGTCGCCTGCTGTGTATCCTTCAAATGCTATAGCCGATGAAGTAGCCGCAAAGCACATAAGTCTGTAGCTCACTTTAAGTTCTTCCATTCCAAGAGCTACACGCTTCTTATTGCAATACCTGATGTAATCCAAAGACTCTCTAAGGTTATTGTGATTCAAAGCAGAAGCTACACTTGTGTTATACGAGGACTTCTTGGCATATGCCTTTAACTTGGAATTATTCTTGTAGAGATTTGTAAGGATATTGACAGTTACAAGGCCCCCGCTCTTTTCCTCTACAAATGCTCTGCCGGCATTTCTGTAAGCAGCAAGTGCCTTAGTCTGTTCTGTCTTGGCAGCGTTATATGCTTTCTGGCACTCAGCGACTTTTGCTCTTGCTGCAGCGCGTGCAGCAGCCTTTTCTTCCTCTGTCATCTGACTATAAGGAACCGGCTCTGCATCAGATCCGTCTCCATCCTCAGAACCATCACCGATATCAGTGCCTGTGCCATCGCCGGTTTCTACATTGTTACCCGTTTGCGTGCCATCTCCCGCCTGCGTAACATCACTGCCGGTGATCTCATCTGATTGTGCAGCAATTCCATCATCGCCGGTTTCGGCTCCTGTCTCTTCCGAAACAGCCTGACCGTTATTATCATCAGCATATGAATCTATAACAGATAATGGCAATGATGTGCCCACCATAGCCAGAGTTATAAATAGTATTAAAAGTTTATTCCTGATCTGCATCATATCTCTCCTGCGTCAATACTATGAGATTTGCTTCAGACCACTCCAGATTGTGGTTCAACCCCTTCAAAAACCTCATATGTAGTTATTATAGCACATTTCAGAAATGAAGTTGGCACAAAGTTCAAACCCGTGATTTATAAGACAGCAGGAATAACAACAATAGAGGGAATTCGTCTGCCTATTGCATTTTAGTGTGCAATTGGCCCATATCCTATGCGATCGGCGAGCTGGTCATCATCCAATATTCATCTGGGTCTCTGATTTTTATGTATTAATGGCCCAATGAACTTCTTTATAGTGAGGACTGAAGTAAACATTTTTCATCCATTCCAGTATCAGATTGATAAAAAATACCGGTGGTTACAGATCTTCGGTCAATTACAGCATCAAAATGCTTAAGTGACCCAAGCCGATTCGTAAACCAGTTAAGGATGAATCTAAGCAATAGAAAAAGCAGCATTTTAGTTTGTCTAAAACGCTGCTTAGTTGATGTATCTCCTATGATCTAGCCGCTTTCTCCGGTGTCTTCACCGCCATCGCCGGTACCGGTGCCTCCGGTATCTCCTCCGGTATCTCCGGTGCCTGTTCCCGTACCGCCGCCATCATCGCCGGTGCCGGTACCTCCGCCTCCATCGCCGGTGTTATTGTTATCATCACCGGTATTTGTAGTGTTGTTGCCGTCTCCGGTAGTATTATTGCCGTTGTTGTTATTGCCTTTCTTGTCATCACCTTCTTCGGTGTTCGATTTGTTCTTGCCTCCGGTACCTGTATCCGTTGAATTGTCGATAAGATTATTATCGTCCGTAGGATCCTCATCATCCTCATCATCATACTGGTACTGGTTATAGTTTCCATAAGGTTCGGTGCCTGAAGTATAGTATTCACCATACTGCTCGATGACATCGTTAGGCTTGTCTCTGTACTCGCCTTCTGTAATATCCGGGATCTGCTTCATTATGTTGCCCCAGAGTCTCGAAGCCATCCACGAGCCGGACGTCATCTCGACATTAAGGTCGGTTCCGATCCAGAGTGATGCTGAATATGAAGGCGTGAAACCATCGAACCATACATCATATCGGTCATTTGTAGTACCGGTCTTACCGCCTGTTTCCGTGCCCCAGATATATGCATTGCCCGCAATTCCATCAGAGACAACAGACTTCAGGAGGTCGGTCATGATCCATGCTACTCCCTGATCCATGACGGTCGTGCGCTCAGATTCACCGAACAGAATGGCTTTGCCTTTTCTGTCAAATACCTGTGTGTAGCAGACCGCTGAGTTACGGACTCCGCCGTTAGGGAAAGCCGCGTATGCCAGTGACATTTCAAGTGGTGTGACGCCGTAAGTCATGGCGCCGAGTGCGAGAGCTGCAGGGTTTACATCGTTGACGCTCTCGGAAGTATCACTTACAACAGTTGTTATGCCAAACTTTTCGAGCATATCGATCGAATAGTCCGTCCCTACCTGAAGAAGGATCTTGACTGCGCAGGTGTTGATCGACTGCTGCAAAGCGGTCCTGAATGTATTCCATCCCGAGAAATAACGGGTGACGTTCTGCGGCCATGTCTCGCCGTTGAATGTAAGAGGCTCATCTACTACGGTAGAGCCTGCTGTTATATACTCGCCCCAGCGGTCGATTCCCTGATTGTCGATATGATAATCAACGAATGGGAACGGCTGCTTTTTGGACGCATAATCGTAACTCTTCTGGAGCGCTGCCCCATAGACCGAAAGCGGTTTGATCGATGAACCCGGCTGACGAGGACTGAGAGCTCTGTTGAAAAGCTTTGAACCGGTCGTGTTTCTTCCGCCTACCATAGCGGTTATGTATCCACTCCCGACTTCTGTGATGACCATGCTCGCCTGAACTTCACTTCCGTCAACTGTAGATGGGAAATTATAATCATTCTCAAATTCAGTGGTGATAATATCCTGTATCTCACTGTCGAGTGTCGTGTAGATCTTGAGGCCTCCGGTATAAACCATTCGCTGAGCCTCTTCCTCGGTCATATTGTATTTCGCCATCAGGTCCTTAATCAGAGCATCTGAAACATAATCAGTGAAATACGTGTATTTGGAATCGTTCACTTCGAACGTAGGCTTCAGCAGGTCGATGATATCTACATCTGCTTTCTTTGCCTCTTTTTCAGTTATATATCCCTGCTCCTGCATGAGGCTGAGTACAAGATTGCGGCGGTCTTTGCTGACATCGTTTGAGTAGACATCGGTATCAGGTATCGGCTCGCTTGCCTCGCCTTTGTCGTTGCTGATCAGAGCGTAAGTGTCCGGAGCCTGCGGGAGAGCCGCAAGAGCAGCGCATTCGGCCAGATTCAGCTCATTCACGTTCTTCGAGAAATATGTTTTGGCCGCAGCGTTAACACCATAGTTACTGTATCCAAGATAGATCGTATTGAGATAAGCTTCGAGTATCTGATCCTTGGTAAGTGCCTGTTCTATCCTCCACGCGATGTACATCTCAGAAAGTTTACGGCGGATACTTCGCTGGCTCTTGATGTCAGAGAGATAAACGTTTCTCGCGAGCTGCTGGGTGATCGTGGAAGTTCCGCTTATCTGAGTCTTACGTATGAATGATGAAAGGACCGCACCGATCATTCTCTTGAAGTTGAAGCCGTGATGCTGGTAGAAAGTCTTATCTTCTATTGCGATAAAAGCATTCTTGAGATTATCCGGCATCTGTTCGATGGAAACGACCCTTCTGTCTTCATAATAGTGAAGCTTGTCGATCTGCTCGCCCTTGATATCGTAAACGACAGAAGACACTTCAATATTCTCATAGATATTCGCCGGGTTGATCCTGCCTACAGAAATAACCGTCAAAAGAGACAGCACGATAGCTGCAGCGAATCCTACAGCGAACACCCACTTGATAAGATTGAGGAACCAGTGTCTGTGCTTGCGCACAACCTTGTTCGTATTCTTTTTGCTGGTTTTAACTTGTTTTGCCATTTCTTCTACGATCCTTTTTTTACTTAATCATTCGTTTTATTATATCACCCTTTGACCAGTACATGCTCCTGACTTCAGGGCTGAAAATGTTCTGTTTGATCATCAGATAATTCTTTTCCGGATCTATTTCATCAACATTCGCCGGGTGCCGCTGAACTATATTCACACTGCACAGGCTGTCCGGGAAAATCTCGTATTTGTCATTCGAGCAGTATGCAAAGCTCTCATTATCCAATGGGTCGTGAACGATGATATGGATCCTTGTGTAGTAATTCCTAATCTGATCGATCCGCGCGTAAAGCATGGATCTCAGAGCCTCGACTTTGTCAGCAGCTTCTGACGAAGGACCAAGCATATATATTGCGAGTTCTTTGGAATACTTGTCGGTGTAATTCTTGAGCGTGAATTTGTTTACCACTCCTGCCGCAACGATATTATAGCCAAAGTCATAGTATTCCATGAGGAGCGATTGTTCTTCGTTAGGCTCGCTTCTGTAGCGCACCCTCGGAGGGACTTTTTCATCGAAAAGCGATACGAACTCGATCTGTCGTGATCCTTCCTCTACGACGATATCGCATTCGCGAAAAGCCGGATCTCCGCGTCTGTATTCATCGATCTCACCCGCTGCCTTAAGAGCATCTATAACGAATTGCTCGACTTTGGAAAGTGATCCGTCTCCTTTGCCATTGACAAATGTCCAGTCATAATCGGCACGGATGAATTTGATGATGCGGAAGCAGTCAAGTTCTATCCTTCTGACAAAATCCGGATCTGGCGAGTACATCGACCATAGACGCAATGCTTCGTTAATTGAGATCATCTCATCGCTTTCAGGAGTAAACGGCACATCCTGCTCAGGCAGTTCCTGCACGAGACTATCATTATGGAGATTATACGCCATCAGAAGACCTGTAGGAATATCCCTGACGCACTCATAATGATCTCCTCTTTCAACGACAGAACCGCTTACGATGAGAGCCGATTTAAGTGACTCGACATCAGAAAGCTGATGGCACGCCTTTGAAACAGTACTTCCTCTGAGCATCAGCCCGCGCAGGATATCATACGCAAAACCGGGCTCCGTTATTAAATATTTGCTGTTAGTATCACTTTGATTGATCATTCTAATATTCTTCTTACGAATTCATCGATTCTTTCATCTATAGGTGGTACATGCGCATCTACCCAATGCTGTCTTGAGAGATAATATCTGAATGCCGGACTCATCTCCTCATTTTCTATTCTATAACGCGGGCACGAATGAGCAGCTCGTTGCCTTCTTGTATCATTTCATCAAGACTCCTGTATGGAACACTGCCATCAACGTCTATATAAATCTGATTTGCATCAGGAACAGCACATGCAAACGTCGGGATCCATCCGATTCTTGTATAGGTAACAGGATCAAGAACAACAGCCGTATTTCCCAAATTTAGTATCAGATTGCCGTCATTCATTCTGATGACTTTTGAATACTCCTCATATGAATTGAGAGCACCAATATCTGATGTAAGAATATCCTTGCCTGTTTGGGTGTTGATGATATGCAGAATATAATTGCTATTATTTTTCTCTGCAGCAAGGAGTTCACCTTTTTCATTCATACAGACATGAGTCGGAACATAATCTGTGAATTCGACGTTGCCAAGTTCCGCACCTGTCCTGACATCATACTCGGTTCCTTTGCTGCCTGCAAAAACCCATACAGAACCTTTTTCGCTGTTGAACACAGGCAAAGCATCGTCAACGTCATCTATTTGCGCTTCTGAATCTTCAGTCTCTTCTATTTCACGGATTTTATTGATTCTGATATCCCCTTTTTGCGGATCTGCGACCAGAGTCCTCAGCATAGGGACCCCGTCATAAGCAAGCTTGGATTCCAGCAGCATGCTGATTTTTATTCCTGCCTGACTTCTGTACAGATCGCAGGCAATTACTTTGTCATCATATGCGATCGAACCGGTCTCAAATTGATTTTCTTCTACATCTCCGGTAGTAAGATCTACGATTGCTATATTTACATTTTCCTCATTCGCATCGGCAAAATAAAGTTTACCTGTTTTCTCATCAAATCCAGCTAATTCATATTCGATCAATAATTCCATCTCAATAAGAATTTCTTCACCGACAGGTTTGCTTTCATCCGGATCGAAGATGGATATTTTCAGATTCTTCCAGCCGTCTTTACTGTTCCTTTCGTCACCGCCAAGAGATTCTCTGTATACTTGTACCATTTTATTCCCATAAGCAACAAAATCTGTATTGTATGTGGAAGGGTTAGGGTTTTCTATATCTTTCCACTTCTCATCATACCCGCCATACTGATACTCAGTTATAGTATCTGTTAAAACATCATTTTCAGACTTATCGCATACTACGAACAATGATTTTCCGCTAAAGACTGCATTAGTAACAGGCCCTATGAATTTTCCAAGTATATTATTGACGAAATGATCTTTTAAAGAAGTGTTTGCTCTGCTTCCATCAAGCAGAACTGCATATTTCTGATCCGAAGAGCGAAAATCATAATAAGTGACGACCGGTGACCCGAAGTCTACGGTTTCGCGTTGTTTACCATCTTTATCATAATAGATAAGACGCCTGCCAATAGTGATTGAAGTAAGCTCTTCGACAGATTCCGGAGCATCTTTATCACTTATGCGTGGTGTTGAGCTGAAAACGCCTGTGAACTCGTCCTTCCAGAGTTCAGTTCCGTCCCGGGGATCGATACACCTGAAATCGCATGTCTTTTTATTAGACAGATTGGAATTCATTATCAATCCCGAATTTATAGAGCGAACCATGTCGTATTCCGAATAATCATATTCAGGAGTCTTAGAAAAGCCTGCGATGACAAGACGATTAACATCTGAGTATTTCATATCGCTTACGATATGCATTTTGGCGATAACTGCAGGCTTTTTATGATCCATATCGACACGAACAACTTCGCTATGATCAATATTTAGAAAAGAGTCTTCTCTGGCATGCTCAATACTGCAAACTGCAGATTTCCCATCCGCTGCTGCACAAATCAACTTTGGCTGTGGATATTGCATGTCATCCTCGGTGATTTCTTTATACTCATAGAGGAGTTTGCCTGTCTTGATATCCAGTGCACGGAACATATAGTAATCTCCATATGAATTGATCGCCGTCCACAAAACATCGCCTGCAAATGAGTAATGCTCGATCCTGGCATTGTCTTCATCCGTGCCTACAGACATATTCCATAATTCTTTACCCGAAGTGACATCTATAGTATAGAGTGTCGATTGTGAAGCAAGTACGATGACGCCTTTTCCCCATGCCCCCGCACTATCGATTTTGACTTTTTCAGACTCAAATTTGTCTGTATAATCTCTTAAAATCTGTTCTCCGGTATCAGTATTCCAGAAACATACATTGCCATTGTAGTAAACAGCAATAAGATAATTATTGTCCCCATCATTTTCGGTCCATATCCCCTTACATGAAACGTTTTCAAGGGCTCGGTCTGAAACGATACCTTTATATTGACGGACCGCAGATTCAGCTGCAGCAGCAGGCGACAAGTATAATCTGAGTGATCTGGACAATGCATTGATTGCTTCAGGTATGATTGGTCTGTCCTGTTCAGGCTTTGGCAGAGCATCCAACGCGTATTTGACAGCCGTCAGCCTGTCTCCTTCTGAAAAAGCCTGCTCTGACTGGATCGCAAGGGATCTGGATTGTTCTCTCAGTGTATTGTCATAGCTGACCTTGAGTTGGTGATTGCTCCAACCCATATATGTCGAAGCCATAAGCATGACAGCAGCAGCCACAGCAGAAATTCTTGTAATTATCTTCTGGCGGTATTGCTTGTGTCTTTGTACAAGGTCGTCATATCTGCACCCGATCAGTGCTGCAACGAGCCTTGGGAGCTCGTTTTTCTTTGCTTCTTTGTAAGGGAGTCTGTAGTCACACGAAAGCGGTTCTGCCGGTTCTCTTGTGATACTTCCGTCCTCAGATACGACTTCGCGGTATGTCAGGATCTCAGGGATGACGTCGTAAGGGTCGCCATCAGTGATTACAGTAAGAATATGATCCTTGGTATTGAATTTGAGAAAGTATTCGATTTCCTTTGCAACCCAAGGGGACTTGTATGACTCAGGCGAACATATGACAATAAGATAGTCAGTATTGCTAAGTGCATCACGAATAATATCATTGAGATCGCCTGTGACCTCGAGTTCACCTTTATCAAGGAATACCCTCTCGATTTTCTCTCTTTTCTTATTCTCTATATCCTTGGGGATCCTGAAATTCTCAAGATCCTGCTGGAGCTTCGCGGTGATCATTATATCCCGCGGATTGTGATTATAAGAAATAAAAGCATTGTACCTGGTCGATTCAGGATTGCTCTCAGTTTCTACAGTATTCTCTTTTATCGAATATTCGCTGCGTTCCATTCGGTCTTATGAGTCCTTTCTTATAAGCCTATACGTAGTTATTATATCATTCTGCGGATTACTTATGTAGCAAAAGCGCTGTAATTTCAATTATTTCATGTATTTACCTGCCCAATGTGTTATCATAGGCAAGATGACGCCCCAGAGGGCAAGAAGGAGAATTTATAGTATGAAAAAAATAAGATTGAGTGATTATGTAATATTCTTTACTCTTTACTCTGTGATTGGCTGGATCTACGAAGTGTTCCTGGAAGTCGTCGTCTACAGATGGGGTTTCACTAACAGAGGCGTACTGTTCGGACCATACTGCCCTGTTTACGGATTCGGTGCTCTGGCTTTCATCTTTCTCGTATATCCGCTCATCCGCGGCAAGGTACTTAAAAACAAACTGAAATGGATGCCGGTAGTCTTCCTCCTGTGCATGCTGATCGCAACGGCGATCGAACTCGGTGCATCCTATGCACTCGAAGCGATCACAGGATCATGGCCATGGCAGACATATGCCGATTACAAGATCAATTTCCAGGCAAGAATCGCACTCTCGCCTTCTATCAGGTTTGGTCTTGGAGGTGTTCTTTTCCTCTATGTCCTGCAGCCTTTATTCGAGAAGATCACGGGAATGCTTGCCGACAGAAGCAGCAAGAAAATCGCGATCATCTTACTGATCATGTTTGCAGTAGATTTCCTGTACACAGTGTTTATCAGATAATTAGAGCAAAATAAGAGTCCCATGAGGGTCGCTGAGTTCAAGCGAAACCTCATGGGACTTTTGTGTTGCTGTCAATCGAACAGTCCGGGCGTATCGTCAAAATCGTACCACTCTTCGTCAATGACCGGGAGAGTCTGACTCATTTCTAAGGCAAGATGAGAATCGTTTCCGGGATAGTAGTCCTTTCTCATTGCAACAGGTATCTCTAATTTCTCATGGCTGTATCTCTGCCTGATGAGATCGATCACATCTTCGATCTGCCCCCACAACGTCTCGACTTTCTCAGTTCTTTCATTTACATCGAAGTTGCAGGCATCAACGATGAGCCATACGATCTTTCTCATCAATGCGCTGTTATAAGGTATAAGATGGGTATCGAAATTGAGAGTCGGAAACAGCTTGTCCCGGTCATATACTGTGAAAACAGTGCCCGCAAGACGTTTGTAGATCGCCAGTTCTCTTTCATCAGTATTCTCAAACGGCAGCTTGTATCCGTTCAACATCCAGTAAAGCATAAGCGCAATGGAATATAATTCAGACTTCTCTGAGAGCTTGCCCATGCTGTATGCTTCCGGAGCCATGAACATCGGAGTACCACGCATGATACTTTGATCCGGAAGCTCCTCCAGAAACATTGCTGAACTGAAATCACCAATCACAACATTATGCTTCTCATCGAAAAAGATGTTAGCCGGCTTGAGATCCAGATGTATGATGCCTCTCTCAAATAAAGTCATGACTGCTTCACATATGTCTCTGCAAATGGTGAACTTTTCCAGATCCGGAATGTCATATTCTTTTACATAATTATCGAGCGAAGTCAGATACGGTTCAAGGAGATATGTATATGCTGTATCACCTCTTTCGATCTCCACATCATCGATCAGATTTATGACTGATGAAACAAATTGAAGCTCATAAAGGAACTTTATCTCCTGAACAGCGTCTGCATGCTGCATGCTTCCGATCTCGCTCTCGGTGATCTTGAGCGCAAAAGTCCCTTTTGTTCCGGTCATTCTGTAAACGGTACTGCGCTTCCCCTTCGCTTCAGCAATACAAACAACGCGATCACCAGCGTAATCAGCGAATTTGACCGGGATCTCGATACTTGATTCATGATCTCCCATCAAATGGACCATGATCATTTCGACTTCGGGTTTTTCTATTGAGAAGATATTCATATCTGTTATCATGAGCTCCTCCTATACACTATCATGCAATTCAGATATGTTGATTATACCATAATGCAAAATGCAGGCGCTTGCTAGGTGAGTTTTACAAGCGCCCCTGCCTTTTGTAGTTCCTTGTACCATTTGTAGGCTTCTCTGCCCGGCAGGCTTTTGATCACAACCGTATCTTTTAACGCTGTGATTTCTCTCAGTCTCGCAGCACAAGGGCGAGTTCTTCTTGAAGAAAAGAGATTTATCAGAGTATAAAAGGTACGTGCTTTAGTACTTCTGCCCGGACAGCGAACTAATACAACATCAAATTTGCCTACCAGCAAACGAGGATACTCCTTACCGCAGTGTGGGCAGACAGGACCTGCCTTGAAATTTCTGCGGCAATTATTATTTGTACATTTTTTTAACATAGGCTACTCCTTTCACCTGAGAACAGCCTTAGAACCCAGACTATTGCATCTTTCAGCAATGGCCATAGCAGCATTCCTGTCACTGCCATGATAAAGTACAACCGGGTCATACTTGCAGTTTTCAATTGCATCCTTTGCCTGTCTGAGCCCCATACCAGTCGTTTCACGAACGACCTTTATGGTTTTGATCTTTGCATCACGATTGTAGTTAATGAGCAGGACAGTTGTGAAATTACCCATAAGGCGCGGGTACAATTTACCGCAGAATGGACAGGAACATGAACGTTTGAACATTTTGCGGCAAGAGCTGTTAGTGCATCGTTTCATTTTCATTGTTGTTCCATCCTCCTGTAATTGGGGACTGGCGCGGCAACCTGAAACAGAACACTTGAATTATCTCTTTTGGCCCGGCCTTCGCCGTACATACCTGCTCGTCACTGATATTCAGTCAACAGGGAGACAAGTCTGAGCCTATGACCCGTCGATCATAAACTTCTTGCCCCGGCTTTCGCCCGAACCTGTACAGGATTGGTTACCTGCAACTTCACCGATCATTCAGAATTACACTTAGAAATACTGTTGCCATGAGTTTTCGAAAAAATTTGCCGTTCGGCTACTACTTCAGGGCGCTTCCGTTATATACAGATTTCTCTGTTTCAAGGCAAATGTACATTGGTGGCTTCCCTTTTCCATACAGGTCGCCAAACCTGTACTTCCAAGGGTTATTCCCGCACCGCGGGCGTCTATTGCTGTACCCGGAAGCTCCTAACCTTTCAATGCAAGACAGTTCTGCGACACATGCATTCGTTGGTGGTTTCCGCCTTCTCCCGATACATCACTGTATCAGGATGGATCCCCCGCAAAAGTATCCTTGTTGCAGAGAAGCCAGAATTGCCATGCGCCTCGAAGCTGTGATGTAGCTTTGTTCATCGAGTTGGCCAAAGAGATAGTTCAAATATTCAATTGTCAAATTGCCGCGGCAGAACCCGTCTACTGCCAATGTCGGGAAACAGCAGATCAGCTACCAGTCCTTTATAGCACATTTTCAAATAATACCTGGATCATGCCTGCGGCCTGACCTTCGCCATACATCCCTGTTCTTCACCAATATTCAGTCAACAAGAAGACAAGTCTGAGCCTACGATCCGTCGATCATAAACTTCTTGCCCCGGCTTTACAGCCAAAACTTGTACAGGATTGGTTACCTGCAACTTCACCGTCCGTTCAGATTAAGAGTCTGATCCCTCACGGGATGCCATTCGGCTACTATTGCCGGCTTCTTCCGTTATACTCAGATTTCTCCGATTCAAGGCAAAACGCATTATAGGCCCTCCATGCTTACGTCCGGAGGCCTTAACCCGGAGTTCGGCAATGGTTATTCTCGCACAGCGAGCGTCTATTATTGCGCCCGGAAGTTCCGCACCTTTTGATGCGAACAGTTTTGCGATACGCGACTCATGTTGACGGTTCCCGTCTTCCCTGAATGCATCACTACATCCCGGCAGGCCATCTTCCGGAAGTATCCTTCCAGAGATCAGCTGAAATTCCACGCACCTCGAAGCACTGGCATGCTTTGTTCATCGAGTTGACCGTAAACATGATTCAAGTATTATGTTGTCAAAGTACCCCGGACCGGCATGTCTCTGCTGTTCCGACATTTCTAGTATAGCGGTCACTTATATTACAAGTTTGAGGGGGGTGGGAAACAATAAAGGCAAGTAAAAAGACCGGCATCGTCAGGTAATTCTCAAAAGTTGAAGAAGCTAACAAAGGGAGATCATCGCAAGATTCTGTACCACTTACATACTACTGTAAATTCTTGCTGAAATCGGGCGAATTGTCATAAAAAGCCCTTGAAAACAGGCAGTGGAAAGTCTGATATTATATTTCTACTGTAAAGATCGTTCTTCTCAGTGAGTTTTGTCATGAATATTGGCGGTTTTTCATGACAAATCTTGATTATGCTCAGTTGATTTTCAGTAGAATAGCATTTCTGGAGGCATTTTCGACTTTGAAAACGAGGTTTTCATGACAAACAACACTTAAAGAAGATGTTTTTACATTAACTCCCTGATCAAAGACAGTCCGGTTGAAGCTTATATAACAAATTAAAAGTGCGGGTTCAATCTGCCCCGCACAGATTAGATGAAATGATAAAAACGTTATAGAAAAATATAATATGACGCAACGAATGACACAACAAAGCTGGGATCAATACCATCCATGGGAGGAGAAGTGTGCCCATGCATTTGAAGGTGAGCCATATCTGCTGCTGATATACCCAAGTCCCCATCTGATCTGAGTATTGCCATTCGTATAATAGTCACTTCCCTCTGAAGCCATTTTGCTCGCAGGAAGAGCCTGTGGGATCCCGTGCGCACCGGAACTTCTGTTGTGCGAACTAGGATTCCAACCAGATTCACGATTCCAAAGATTTATCAGAGGTATGATCTCTGACTCTGCCCAGCCATAATTTGGCAGCTGTGAAAGTGCATATCTCTGGTACTCACCTTTCTGCCCTCCTTCAGTTATCAGCGGGACCTCAGTAGAAAGATATTCACTATTTATGTAATATGTCTCATCGTTGATCACGACCTGGCTCCAGCCATTCATCGTCTTACCGGTACGTTTGACGCTTGTGTAAGCATTCAGAACGCCCGCACTCTCGTACTTCGTACCAGGACCTACTCTGTAGTTAACGCTGTCAGTTGCCCATACAGTCTCATCTACGACCTCAACAATTGCTTCTTTGGAGTTCTTCATCGCCTTCTTGATCTTAGCAGTGATCGGTTTCTTGGCATCGTAGTTTTGTATCGTGGATGTGACGGCATCAGAACGTCTCTCATTGATATGACCCCACGAGATATTGAAAATTGCATAGCAAGCTGCTGCGACCAAAATCAATTCGACGATTATGATCGCGATCAGTTTGGATTTACTGAGATATTTGCGACGCTTTTTGGTCGGCGGTACTGCAGCAGCAACAACAGTTTTATCAGCTTCTGCAGCTTCAGTATCAGCCGGCTTTTCCGGTTCTTCAGCAGTTTCAGTGTCCGGAGCAGCCTCGGTTTCAGCTATTTCGACTTCTTCAGGCAGCGCTTCTGATGCTTCCGTAACCTCTTCAGCTTCTGTTGGTTCTTCGCCTGTTTCGGCTTCTTCAGGATGTGAATCAGCGAGTTCGGATGCAGCCGTGGCTCCGGCTGCAGCAGCCAAAACTGCTCCTACGGTTCTGGCACTACCAACTGCGCAATTCAAGCTTGCAGGTCCGGTTGCTCCTGCTGTCGCTTCCCTTTCATTTGATTTTCCTGCCTCAGCAGATCTGATTTCCTCAAGCTCCGGAGGAAGCATTTCCGGATCTCTTTCGTGAGGCTCAAGTTCTGGTTCTTCCGGAATATCAAGTTCTATCTCCGGTTCTGCAAGCTCTTCGCCTACCGGTTGAGTATCAACTACTTCTTCTATTGGCTTAACCTCAACATCTGCTGGTTCTTCATTGAGAAGTGCTGAAAGTTCATCTGCCAGATCCGGCTCTGCCTGTGTCTCCTCAAGCTCAGGTTCCGCAGGCAGCTCAACATTAAAGTCAGCGACTTCTTCTTCTGGAACTGCTTCTTCAATAACTTCTGTTTCAGGCACCTCAAAGTCGTCCGGAATTGCTTCAAATTCAGGTTCTCCTGGTACTTCAAGTTCTATTTCCGGTTCTGCAAGCTCTTCGCCTACCGGTTGAGTATCAACTACTTCTTCTATTGGCTCAATCTCAACATCTACTGGTTCTTCATTCAGAAGCGCTGAAAGTTCATCTGCAAGATCAGACTCTGCCTGTGTCTCCCCAAGCTCAGGCTCTGCAGGCAGTTTAACATAGAAGTCATCAAGTTCTTCTTCAGGAACTGCTTCTTCAGGAACTTCTATTTCAGGCACCTCAAAGTCTTCCGGAATTGCATCAAGTTCTGGTTCTTCCGGTATGTTAAGCTCTATTTCCGGCTCTGCAGGCTCTTCCGCTATTGGCAGAACATCAAATTCTTCTTCAAATGTCTCAGGCTGAGCATCTGCTGGTTCCTCATTGAGAAGAGCAGACAGTTCGTTTGCCAGATCATCCTGTGGAGCTGTTGGTTCACCATCTTCTGCAAATGCCAGAAAGTCATCTAAATCCAATTCATCAGGTTTCTCATCAGCGATTTCCGGCTCCTCTGATACAGGTGGCTCCAGCAGTTCTTCCGGGAACTTCGTATATACTTTGTCGGATTTTATCGCATTGAGGATCAATTCCTCAGGCTCCATGTGATCCAGTTCTAACTCCTGTTTAGGAGTTTCTAAAGGTGATTCTTCCGCAGTGTCAAGCAGCGAAAAATCATCCATTTCAGGCTGGTCCTCTAGGAAATCATCCAAATCATCAATTTGCAGTGAATTGTCCATATCTGCAAGTTCTGCAGGATCTGTTTCATCAATAGCTAAAGGCGCTTCTTCAGCAGAAACTTCGATCACTACTTGTTCAGGCTCAAAGTCCGGCTCTTCGAGTCCAAGATCATCAAATTCCGGCTGAGTGAATGTATCCCGCTCACTCTCCGGAAGGTATTCTTCGAGTTCATCCTCGAACAGCTGAGTATCGAATTCAGGTTCATCTATAGAATCTTCAGGTTCGTCAATAAACGAAGAGAGATTCTGTGGTTCTTCAGCTTTATCAGCCGGGAATAATATTCCCTCCAATTCCAAAGCAAGATCATCCAGTCCTTTAGGCTGATCTTTTGCGGGAACCTGTATAACAGGTCTGCTCGAATTGTCTTTCAGGCCAGCTGCTTCAATTGCCTTGAGCAGCATTTCTTCCATTTCTTTTTCAGTCGGATCCATAGATTTCTCCCTTTTCGGCTACCGGAAGCTATTCAGGTACAATTTTGCGCAACAACAAAATGGCAAAACCTCCCTGATTTTGCCTGCAATGAATGCAGTGTTATGCATTTATTATAATACTCGCTAATATTTGAAAACAAAACGAAATAAACCAATATTAAGAGAAAAAAACAAAAAAATTAACCAATATTAAGAAAAGTGTGCCTTTGAGGACGTTCCCCCGGTGGCACACTCAAGCGATATTATCCGGCAATGCACTTCTGCATTGTTGTGTAGACGAGTTTGTTAGGGCTGTAATCCGGACTGTTCCAGATATATTCATCGCTTCCTGTACAGGAAATGATTGCGGCAGCGATGGCTGCGCTTCTGGATTCACCAGCTTCACACGTTACGAACAGATCACCTATGTCATGTGCATTAAGGAAATCTATGACCGCATTAGCATGGCCCTCTGTGAAAGCGTCCCACCTGCTATCGATCTCAGTGTCCGCAAAATGCAGGATAAGTACGTTTTCTCTCATGTTAAGATAGTCATATTTGTCGTTATCTGTACAGATTATGTAATAAACATCGTCTTCTATTTCATTTACGATCGAGCGGGTCGGTGCGATAAGAACTGCTTCCGGGAATTTGTTTATTTTTAAATTGATTCTTTTCATGTCATTGTACCTTATTTGCTTTGCAAAAGTTCTCTGTATAGTACCTGACGGATTTTGGCACTCCAGACTTTATATCCTTTCTTCTTAAAATGCAGTCCGTCACGAAGGAAATATTGCGACCTCTTGCTTTTAGAGATGTTGCTGACCGTACTTGTTGTATCGATATATGTCACAAGCGGGTCCTTGTCGGCGTAAGCTTTGACTTTGGCATTCAGTTTCTGCATTTTGTTCCAGAATCTGGCGCGTTTTGGCTGACGGGTCTGTGCAATATAGTAAATCTCCGTATCCGGCAGTCTGTTATGAATATATTTGAAGAATTCCTTTGTTCTTGAGTATACCATACCGGGTGAATAGCCAAATGCTATGTCGTTCGTTCCTGCATAGAATACTATCGCTTTCGGTGCATAAGGAATGATCAGCTGGTCTGCATAGTACAGACTATCATTGACAGTTGAACCTCCAAAGCCTTGGTTTATCACGGATAGTTTCTTCATGTCTTTCTTCAGGCTGGTCCACTTCCTTATACTTGAACTGCCAATGAACAGCACTCTTCCCTTTTGAATTGTCTTATGACGTTTAAGGATCCTGGCGATCGCTTTCTTCCATTTGTCAGGTCCGTGATATCTGGAAGTTTTCCTGAATGACGAATCGATCACCTTGATCGTGACAGTTTTCTTTATGATTTGGCCATCCGGTCCTTTTGATGTCACATCGATCACAGAAGAACCTTTTTTAAGTGCAGTGATCTTTCCACGAGAAGTGACAGTTGCAACTTTACGGTTTCGACTGGCAAAACGTATCGACTGAAAAGGTTTGGATGTCGTTGCGCTGACATTCATGTTCACCGAGCGGCCTGACAAGAGATAGAAGGTCTTTCCTGTCACATTATAATTGATCCCGCATGACTTTATGAAAATTCTGAAATCATTTGCAGGTTTCGCAATATCCGTTTTCGGCGGATCAGTATTATCGCTTGATGGATCTGTGCTGTCACCAGGAGGATCATCTTCCTCTGACGCCTCACCGTCTGCAGGATCATGCTGGTTTTCGTCATTTTCAGAAGATTCAGCAGAAGAAATATCTGAATCTGAATAGCCAAAAACCGGCAGCACGGAAGTTGCCAGTGTGGCCGGTATCGAAAGTACAATTATTAAGATAAGCGAGATGAATGATCTGCTTAGTTTACTCATAATTCTCAAGAATGTTTTTTGCTTCGAACTTTACTTCAATGTTGTCGACAATGAACTCGCCATCTTTTTGAGCCAGATCGTCCGGAATGATCACGAAACAGACCTGATTGATCTCCTTAAGCGGCTTGTGGTTCATAGGTTCAAGTGGGATCGAAAGCTCATTGACTCCGGGCTTGAGTTCCTTCCTGATGCACTGATAGACCTTATGTGATTCGCCGAATTTGAATTCTACATTAATGTAGCTCAGTACCCCATCAGGGTTGTCGACCGCGAAGCAAAATGCCGCATCTTTGTCGAACTTGAGATATTCCGTAAAATCGACCTCGTCCCAATATTCGATCGCAAGCGAAGCAAACGAAGGTGTGTATTCCAGTCTTGACAAGAAAAATTCAGCCAGAAACCTGCCTTCTTCAATTTGCTGGCATCTGATGATCCTCTCCTTAGGAATAGGATTGTTCGCGGGTTCATCATAATACACGCCGAACGAAACATCTTTGGTCAGCGAAGTCATCTTGAGGACAGAACTGCGGATATCCGCGCAGTATTCCGCGATTTTAATATTCAGACTGTCAACAAGCGACTCATTCCCCGGGCCAGCTATCTGCTTCAGCAAAAGCGCCACAGATTTCGGGTCAACCAGATCTGTGAGCTGGACCTCGACAAGAGGAGTGTTCGCAAGCGCCATTCCTTTATCAAGTGGCGGAACGAGAACCGGCTGGATCGAGACGGTTTTGTGGTCAAAGCAATACCGCTGGTAAGCCGCGCCGAGTTCAAAGATCGAATAGCGGCTTTTCCAATATTCATCCGAAACCACGGCAATGAACATGTCTGCATCTGCGAGTTTCGAATAGATTTCTTCTTTGTAATTCCCGCCCGGAGGGATCACCGCCTCAGAAGAACAGAAGATACTCACTGCAGCATTGGCATCCCGGATGAGTTCAAGGAATCCGTCAAGGATCCATGCGTTTTTCGTTGAATGACTTATAAAAATCTTGTTATACATTTTGTCCCCCGTGAGTGTGTTCAGAGCCTGCGATACAGGTCTTGCGGTTTAATGCCGTTTCTTCTTGCTGTTCTGTTCCAGTTAGTATTCGCTATAAAAATGTATAGTGAGCGTGGGAATCTGTGCGGTTCTGCAAAAATATTCGCAACAGACGACCCGTCATTTATCGCTTCTGCCAGAGCTTGCATCCCCTCAGCAACTTTTCTGGTCGGTCCTTTCCTGAATGGCAGGACTTCCATCAATGTACCAAGTAATTCTCCTGCACTGACACCAAGACCGCCGCAATAATCAAAATCCATCACTTCGCACCACTGTTTTACTGTGGCAAAAAGGCTGATGAGCTGTCCGCTTTCATACAATCCCATATTCGTAAGAACATATATCTTTTTCCTGTCGCCACAGTATTCTAGTTCAAACCGCTCGAGAAGACGGATGACCTGCGATGGCAGACCATCGACATACAAAGGAACACATAGCACGATCGTTTGCACTGGTTCCAGAAGACGCACGAGCTGTGACATGTCTTTCATGTGATCACTGAGGTTTATGATCTCAGTATCACCATGGAGCATTCCTCTGAGGCGCCTAGCAAGTTTAGCGGAATTGCCGTTGGCCGAACGCATACTGCCGTTCAGAAGAACTATTTTGCCCGGATCTTCAGACTTTGCGGCTGAGGGTCCCTTCGAAGACTCGTCAATAGAATCATCAGTACATTCCTTGAAAAGAACATCCTTCACTCTGCCTCTTATATTAGCGCAAACAGCTCGAACATACCTGCGGGCGATCTCCTTCTGCTCTTCAGTCAGATCATGACCATAGAAAATGAATGTAAACAGTTTTTCCTCATCGTAACGTTTCTTGTGATGAGTCTCGCCGTTTATCACTTCAAATTGCGGGAGCACATAGCCAAGGCTGCGGTCGAAAGTGTTCTTTACAAAGCCTGAAAAACCGCCATAAGTGTATCTGCTTATGACAGTGACTTCTTCGGCGTGGTGGATCCGGTAGCCCATGCTGTCATACCCGTCCCTGATGACGCAGCGTCCGGGATCCTTATTCCAGCATGAAAAACAGCCAATGCACGGTTTTATATTGCCATTGTCAGAAATGACATCCCATCTGGCATAATCTTCACTGATTTTATTCCATATTTCAGGTTTCAGGTCATGTATTACAAGATTCATAGTTATAATCCGAAGACCAAGACAGCTACGACATAAACGCCAATAATCGATAATGTTGCCAGACAGTCCAGTACCCCGAGGACTCTGACCGTCTTATCATCTTTTGCGAGTTTCCGTCCAATGAAGAAAAACACAAAACCAAGAATCGCCAACAGGAATGATACAACTGTTATTGCTGCATTCCCCGGTAAAGTGACCGGTCCGTAGAGAATTATCAGTGCAATAACTGCTGCAATAATAGGTATAAGCTCGATAATGATCGCAATTGTTTTTTTACTCATAGTTATCACCTCTGAGGACGATAATAGCTCTACCTGATATTCAATGTGTGGCAAATTGGTTATTTTTCATCCACCATTCTATCACAAACAGCACACAAAAACAGCCACGTTCAATCGCGGCTGTTTGTATGCATGTGTCAGAGAGAACCGTCCCCGGTGTCACTATTTCTTAGTTTTTGCAACTTTAACGTTACTGTCGTTCGAGAACATGTAGAAGGACTCGCCCTGTTTTATTTTTTTGTAAGTCGTGATTCTTACAAAGTATTTCTTCTTGCCGGCGAGTTTCTTCAGGACCTTTCGGTTGCTCTTCTTGAGAGCCTTCTTCGAAACCTTGAAGCTCTTGTAGCCTTTTGTGAAATTCTTGTTCTGAGCTACTTCGATAAGGGCTCCGTCAATATTCTTGAGCTGAGCCTTAGTGAATTTCTTCCATGTAACAGTAAGGCTCTTCTTGCCGCCCTTGACTTTGGTGACTTTCGGAGTTTTTGGTCCGATACCGAAGTAAGCTTCGATCGGGCTATCGTACTTGTCTTTGTTTTTGAAGTTGATAACGACAGAATACCAGCCCATCTTCTTCTGATTCTTCCATGTGTAAGTGTATTCACTGGCTGGAATCACCCTATCTTCGCTGTCTCTGACAACAAGTTTCTTAGCAAATGCACTCTTGGAAATGTTCTTTCCTGTGTAGTCGAAAATGATCCAGTTTGCATATGCATAGTACTTATTGGCATTGATCTTGGCCTTGAAGCTGAGTTCGACAGGTTCATCGCTTCCTGAAGCATAGTCAAAATATGGGATCGTGACTACGTTCATTCCTTTATTGAGCCATACTTCCGGAATATCTGAAGCGAATTCGAACTGATCAAAGTCAGGGTCTCCGATTTCGAAGAATCCTTCTGTTCCGTCAGCAGTCTTTACATATTCAAAAGGATTAGTTATTTCAGTGTGGCCATATGTGTCTGTCTCAGGATCCCATGAAAGATAATCATAAGTTACTTCAAACGCATTTCCTTCACCGTAGAAGAGCGATTCTGTAATGTAGTTGTAACCGACAAATCCTACAGGAGTGAATCCGTCTGCAGGTACGAACTCAACTTTGACAGGTGTTCTGGAATCACACCAGATATCTACTTTTACCTCAAGCGTTTCGGAACCGGTATACACAGGTTTTCCGGTTGAAATATCCCAAAATGGAGCATTGACCATCAGGCTTACATCTTTGTTCCAGCCTTCTTTGAGAACAAGATGGAAGTTCTCATCTGCATATGGAAAGACAGTTATGAAGTCCATATCTTCTGTGCTGTATACACCGTCTTTATAGTAGCCTTCATAGTTGATGACGTCGCCATCCGGGCTCTTGGTCGTGCCTTTCTTATAAACGAAATCGATGTAAGACTCATCGGAATAAGTTACTCTGAATCCGCTGTAGCCGGAATGCTTAATAATATCAGTGCCGACCTCACCCCTGATATGGTCTACAGCAAGAGGTTCTGCAGAAACAGGCAGTACTACTGAGAGAGGATCGTCTACAGCTGTATCAGCGCCATCATCTGCGAAGGCCAATGCCGGCGTATATGTCAGCACCATGGCCAAAGCCATCATCAGCGCAAATAATCTTTTCTTTATGTTCATATCATTTTCCTTCCTTTTCGCCATTAATCGCTAACTATCGCCAGTCTTACCGGATCGCATGATCCGCTAATTGAAGATTCTTCTGACTGCAATTGTGCTCTCGGAATAGCAGTACTTACCGCCTTCTTTTGCAGGTTTGATCAGCTCGTCGATAGTGCCGGTCTCAACTTTACCGGTAACAAGACTTGCGTGAATGATCTTGCCGTAACCGAGATAAATCGCAACATGGCCGTAAATGTTCTTGCTTGTCTGGAAGAAAATCAGATCTCCGCGTGTCATGTTGACATGATCTCTTGTGTATTTGATTGTTTTGAGCTTAGCGTCCATAAGCTTAGGAACACAGTTGCTTGGTCTTGTCGCAGGGCTGATCGGCCACAGGTCGACACCTGCACCATAGCAGGACTGAATTACAAGGCCGGAAGCATCGATTCCTTTGCCCGGAGCTCCGGAGTTACCATTTATATATTTGTCGCCTTTGTACTTATTGGCTGTTGTGATCAGAGCCTCGATATGATCAGACTTAGTGCTTGTGCTGTTGACAAGGATCTTGGATACATAATAATCGTAGCCGTGTTTGCCGATCGAATTAGCGATCTGAACATAGCTGCTCGGATTCTGATATTTACGTGCGGATGAAACTGTAAGTGTACCGCTCGTATAAGCCTCCGATGTGGCATTCTGCGGGATAGTAAGTCTCCACTTAGTAGTAGTTCCCCACCAGTCATTCGGCAATGTGATCTTGACTGAAGCAGTACCTGCACCCGAAGGAAGAGTTATGGTCTTTTTGTTGACCCACTTTTTCCCGCTATGCATCTGGAGATTAGCCTTTCTGCTTGTAGGGGAAGAAACCTTGATACTAAATGCAAGTGTTGATCCTGCCTTGGCAGATTTGCTTGAAGGCCAACCTGAAACAGTTGTAGGTCTGCGTGTTACAACAGCCTTCTGATAAATTACATTCGAGTTGGTACTCTTTGCGGTGTATTTGCCGTTAGTGTTGACTGCTATGACATAGAAAGTATATCTGTGTCCCTTAGTCAGACCGGTGAACTTCTTGGTATTTGTTGTTACTCTTACAGGGCTCTTCCAGTGAAGTCCGTCATCTGAACGATATACATCATATGACTTAGCGTACGATACTTTATTCCATACCAAAGTGATGCTTGTTTCGTTTGCTACGTCAACTTTGAGTTTCGGAGCTGCAGGTGTGAATGCGCCAACAACTGATACTCTGCAGGTGACATCACATCCGCTCGCAAGCCTTGCTCTGATCGTTGTGCTTCCGACTCCAGTTGCAGTGACTTTGCCCTTTGAAGAAACTTTAGCTACCTTGGTATTGTCGGAGTACCAGCGGATGCTCTTGCGGTTGAAAGTCTTCTTTGGCTTGGAATGAGTGACTTTGAGAGCCAAAGTGCCACCGTACTGCATGCTTGCGGATTTCTTGTTGATTTTGGCCTTATAAGCATTTTTGAGTTTGCTTGCAGTAGTCTGTCCGGATGCCCAGTCAGAACAATGCGAAATATATGTGTAGCCATCTTCTACGAAGTAAGAAACTACAATATATGTGTAAGCAGTGTTTTTCTTTTTGGCAGTTGTGTCGGTAAAAGCAGTCTTTGGTGACCACTTAGCGGTTCCGCTCGAAGCTGTCTTGAACGGGATCCTCTTGATCTCTTTATACACCTTCGATTTGCCGGTTTTGCGCATGATGATGACACCATCTACCAGCTTCATCTTTTTGGCCAGTTCCCACTTTAGAGCGATCTTCTTCTTAGCTGCTTTGATCCATGTGTGGCTGATTCTGGCGTTATTCATGAATGAAGGCACTGTTTTGACTACAGCAGTCTTGAACTGCAGCTTGTTGCCATCAAGTGTGAACGCCTTTGCAGTTGCCGGCTTAGCCTTGTAATGGGTCTCTTCATCATAAGAAGTACCGCAAACCGAGCAAGTATAAGTGATTTTGCCGTTTGCTGAAGGAGTAGCCGGAACCTCTGCAGTTTTGGTCCATTTGTGAGCTGCAACAGGAATTATCAGAGTCTGATAATCCACTTCCTTGTTGTCGATCAGGTCATAGATCACACCGCACTTGGTACACTGTCTGTAGGCCTTATGGCCGGTATGCTCGCATGTAGCTTCGACAGCATCAACAGTCACAAGCTCATGCTCACATGCAGGGTCCGCGAGAGGTTCTTCAACGACATCAGCAGCCTCAACGTCCTCATCGGTGATCTCTGCAGCACCTTCCTGCGCTGAATCAAGCACTTCCAGTGCCTCTTCCTGTTCAGGTACAGCAACCTCACCTTCCGGCATGCCATCTATTGCAAAAGCCGAAGCAGGCATGAGAGATATACACAGCCAGATCGAAAGAAGCACAGAGCCTAATCTGCGTAATTTTGAATTGTTCTTCTTCATAAATAACCGTCCCTCTCTATGCGTGCCACTCCCCAAAACCAGCACGCATTAAATAATAATAAAATATTACTTTAATTGTATACCGTAACAGTGACAAAAGTGTCACTAATATGTCACAGGTGTGTCACTGGGGACGGTTCCAATGTCATTTAGTTAAGACGGGGTCCGTCCCATTTTCAAATAATAATTTATAAAACACTTGACACACCTCGCAATTTGTGCGGTCGCCCTAGTGGAATCTAAGCAGTAGAGATTCCACT
>JAFRDH010000019.1 GCA_017403955.1 Mogibacterium sp. | reverse complement strand
TGAAGGCTTTAATAAGGAGCACCTTGAGATAAAACACGATTACATCAAGATCAACAGAAAACTGGTCAGCAAGGACGGCAAAGTCGTCGCTGCGATCATGGCCGGAGTGACTGAAATCGATACCGGCTGGATCTGGAAGATTTGGGTGGATGAAGATTACCGTCATCAGGGATTGGGAACGCTGTTATTAAAACATTTTGAAAAGAAGGCAAAAGAACAAGGCGCGACCAAAATTATTTCTGAAGAAATATATGACTGGAATGTCGGTTTCTTCGAAAAGGCCGGATATAATGTTGCAGGTGAATTAAAAGATCTTCCAAAAGGCCACACTCTCTACATTGTGGATAAAGACCTATAATAAACAGAAGACAACAAAGACCGACCTGTTCAGACAGCATTCTGACCTATGACTGAGTCCGCATATGAGTACGCAGGGTTTTAATTATAGAGTTGATTATATGGATCATATCCAAGTCAAAAAAGCACATTCCTCCAGAGTATAATACAAAGGTGACAAAAAGGCGTAAAGTTCCATTGGAAACAAAGGACGAGAATATTACAAAAAAGCAGCATGAAAACGAAGAATCAGTAGCAGACGATGTATATGAAGACGATCTACTATGAAACAAGCAGTTTTCATAATGACCTATTAGTGTGCATAACCTGAAAAACCAGCCCCAAGCGGAACTGGCTTGAGGGCAGAGATTAATCAATTACTCGAAAAACATCATCGTCATAAATTAAGTCGCAAATATATCCATTATCCCAGTTGACAGATATGCGGGCATTACTGTCGATGTGTGCGACTGTTCCCTGATCTCTGTATGAAATATCTGCTCGACATGGGTCATATAAAGAAACTAACTCAATGCGAGTTCCTTCCGGATATCTCTCGCGAAGCTGCTTAATAAAAGCATTTGTATAAACTCTCCCGAAATACATTCGAATCACCTCATTTCGTAATGGACTATTTAGTTAGAAATTCACAGCTTCCGGATATGATCGACTCGATATACAACGCCGAGCGTAAACCGTTGTCCCAATCTACGAAGACTGTACCAGTATCATCGACCGTTCCGAGTCTGAATTGAATATCCTTGTTCCCCTATTATCTACCAATATTTTTTTCAATTATATCATATCAGAAGATGTTCAGATATCACCACATTTTCAATGATATATAGCATTTATACTGAACTTGCGTGCTATACTGTTCTCAAGGGATATAACAGACGCCGGATGTCCGGGGACTTAAGGAGGTTAACAACATATGGATATCAAAATGAATTACATTGAAAAGGGTCAAGGAAAGCCGCTTATCATGATCCATGGCAACGAGGAATCGTGTGTGTATTTCAAAGGACAGTTTGATTACTTTGCTGACAAAGAATTCAGATGTATCGCGCCTGATTCGAGGGCTCATGGAGATACTCCGAGGGGCACAGCACCACTGACTATCAGGCAGATGACAGAAGATACTATTGAGTTTATGGATGAACTTGGCATAGATAAAGCAGATTTCATCGGATTCTCAGATGGCGGTAACATAATGCTGATAATGGCTCAGAAATATCCTGAAAGGATAGGAAAAATGGTGATCGACGGTGCAAATCTTTCTTTGGACGGTGCTGCCGATTGGGCTGTCGACTGGGTAATGGGCGAATATAATACAGCGTTTTTCTGTTCCGGCGCATGGCAGGAGAGAAAAGAATGAAAAAAGTACAAGTAATGCTGGTCCCTTTGCAGAAAGACGACAGAGAGCAATTCATCAAGGATAATCAGGAAGCATTCAAATATGGTGCATTGGAGGAATTCGGCCGTAGAGATGACCATTTTGAAGAAGAGGGCGAGATCATCTCCCGCAATACTATAGAGAAATCTATCGATGGCGGCGAGGCGTACCGGATCATGCATGACGGAAAGCCTGTCGGCGGTGTTGTTATCAGGACAGATGGTGAACGTGGCGATCTGGAGATGTTGTTCGTTGATCCGCATGCGCATAGTAAAGGAATTGGCTATGCAGCATGGTGTGCAGTGGAAAAATTACATCCGGAAGTGATCATATGGGAGACGGTAACACCATACTTTGAAAAAAGGAACATCCACTTTTATGTGAATCGTTGCGGGTTTCATATTGTTGAGTTCTTCAATAGTCATCACCGGGATCCAAACGATCCTGATGCAGAAGCGCAGACAAATGAAGATCACGATGATGGTATGTTCCGGTTTGAAAAAAGAATTATAAATGAGGACTGAAGTATATAGGTGAAGCAAATTGGATAAGGGAATAATTATGTGGATAGTTTTCCTGACAGTGATCGCCGGAATCATCCTGGTAAACCGCAGAATAAAGAGTGGTATAGACGAGAATGGGATCGAGACCGATGCCGTCGTATCCCGCATCACAGATGATGGAACTCCCGAAGATATCGATATCAATGTATATGTCAGATATCGTATTGAGAATGGCGAGGTGATCGAAAGTGTCCTGTCAAATCCGCGATCTGACCTTGAAGAAGGACAGCATGTTCGGATCAAATACCACCCTAAGTACAAATCCAATGCAAGACTGATTTAAGAGAAAAAAATGATATAATATTGGCAAAATATAACTGTTGTTACAGATGGGAGAATCAAAATGATGAAAAAACTATTATGTCTTATGCTTGCTGCATTCCTGTTGATTTCAATGACAGCCTGTGGCGGATCCTCTCAGGATACTCCGGAAACTGATGTACCTAAGAGTGAAGAAACCGGAACTGCGGGCAGCAATATTCCACTAAAAGACAATGCAGAGGAGGCTGAAACCCAGATCATAGCTGCAATGCAGACTTTGCTGGAAGAAGCTTACGGAGACAAAATAGATGACGTCAAGATCAATGTTGAAAAGATCTATACAGTCGAGGATGAGCAGGCAACCGAAGTCCTGAAAGACTACAACCTTGGTCCTGATGAAGTTGCTTTCGAAGTACGCTATGATCTCCACCCTACAGAAGGCGTAGACGTGAATGAGCTTATGGCAGCAACTGGCGAATATGACGAAGAAAGCGGCTGGGTCAAAGACAAATTCAATCTTGGAATTCTCAGACCAACCGAGGACGGCTCATACACCATCACCGACTTTGGAACAGGCTGGTAGCGGAGCAAGGGGACGGCTCTCTGTCTCCTGATTCAGGCTTTATTTTAAGGAGAGAAAGTGTTAGTATTAGTTAGTTAAATTAAACTAACTAATACTTTTTTTATTGAGGTTAATATGAAAATAGTTGAATTCAAAGATGTAACAAGGACATATGTTACGGGCGATCATACACAGAATGCTTTGGCTGATGTCGATCTGGAGATCGAGGGCGGGAAGTTCGTGGTCATTCTCGGACCTTCGGGCGCCGGCAAGAGTACGTTCCTCAATCTGCTCGGGGGTCTGGACAATCCTACCAGCGGCACGATAATCGTAGACGGCACTGATATATCTACTCTGTCGAGCGATGAGCTTGCAGACTACAGAGCGGCCAAAGTGGGCTTTGTCTTCCAGTCGTATAATCTGATCCCGACACTTACTGTTCTGGAGAACATTTCACTCGTTGAGGAAATAGCACCGGATCACATGAAAGCGGAAGAGCTTCTTGCGGAGGTAGGACTTGCAGATCACTCTCATCAGTTCCCGCATGAACTCTCAGGCGGCGAACAGCAAAGAGTTTCTATCTGCAGAGCTTTGGCCAAGAACCCTAAGATACTGCTTTGCGATGAGCCTACCGGTGCGCTTGACTCAGAAACCGGCGTTGTTGTGCTCAAGCTTCTCCTCAAGATGGCCAGAGATTACGGCAAGACGATAATCATCGTGACGCACAACCAGAATATAGCCAAAATGGCTGACGTTGTTATTCATATCAGGAGCGGCAAAGTCACATCCGTAGATGAACAGCCTCATCCATTATCTGCAGAAGAGGTGGATTGGTAATGCTGAAACGTAAATTATGGAGGACCGCTAAGGCCTATAAAGTTCAGTTCATCTCCATGATACTTCTGATCGCTTTGGGTATCAGCGTTTTCGTGGGGTTTAATGCTGAATGGGTAACGATCGGCGAAGACACAAGCGCTTTCTTCAGAGATTGCGGCTTTGCCGATTACAGAATCATTGACGAAGACGGGATCTCATCTGCCGATGTGGATAAAATCAGGGATATTGAAGGCGTGACAGGCGTCAGCAGATTTCTCTCTGTAAATGCTGATGTCAAAGATTCTGACGATCAGCTTGCGCTCACGATAACAGAGAGCGCTCACACATCCGGCTTTGTCCTGATGGAGGGCGAAGAATATGACAGGTGGGATGCTGATGGCTTCTGGCTGATGGACAAATATGCTCAGTTGAATGGGATAAAACCGGGGGATAAGTTGACGGTCAAGTTCGAGGACATGGAGTTCACGGGCACTGTCAGAGGCCTGATCGAATCGGCAGAATATCTTATCTGTGTTCGCGATGAATCTCAGGTGATGCCTGATTTCAATACATACGGTTACGTTTATGCTGCGCCGGCAATGCTGAAAAAGGTCCTCGAACAGCAGATAAGGGAAGAAGAGCCGGATCTCGATGACGATGTCATGAGTATCGCCGTCAAAGAAACGTGTGACAAAATCTTCTGCCAGTTGAATGTCAATTCATCGATGGAAAAGCAGGAAATACAGGCTGCTGTGGACAAGGCTCTGGGGCGCTCACTCCTTATCCTTACGAAAGATGAAAACGTATCCTATGTAGAGTCTAGAGGTGAGATGAACGAGGGCAAAACCATGGGCGCGGTTCTGCCGGTGCTTTTCCTTGCTATAGCGATACTGACGATGATAACCACGATGAACAGGATCACTATCAGTGAGAAGACGCAGATCGGCACGCTCAAAGCGCTGGGCTTCAGGGATGGTAAGATAATCCGCCATTACACCTCATACGCGGTCATCATTTCTCTGGCGGGTTCTATCCTGGGCATGGTTCTTGGCTATTTTCTCTGCAAAATGGTAATGTCACAGGACGGAATGATGGGCACTTATTTTGTAATGCCTGACTGGACGATACATATACCGCTATGGATCTGGGGCATAGTTCTTCTGATAATCTTGCTCACGATTTTCATAGGATATCTGTCCGTAAGAGATCTTCTCCGTGGAACGGCGGCAGAAACGCTGCGTCCGTATACTCCGAGACACATCCACAGGATGCTCATAGAAGGAACACCTCTCTGGCGCAGGATGAGATTTGGTACAAAGTGGAACCTCAGAGACATTTTCCGGCACAAATCCCGCAGCGCTATGTCATTTATCGGCACTTTTGGCTGTATGCTGATGCTTGTAGCATCTTTTGGCATGAACCAGACAATGACGAACTTCCTTGACACATTCTATGACGGGACCGCAGTTTATTCATCTAAAGTCTTCCTGTCATCAGATGCCGATAATACAGATGCCGTCAGACTTGCAGGGAAACTCGAGGGAGATTACAGTGCTTCTGTAAGTGCTAAGGTAGGGGACAAAACAGTTTCTGTTGATGTTTATAACATCTCGCACGGGATGTACAGGTTCATAGATGAAGACTCGAATATAATCGCCCTTCCGGAAGAAGGAGCACTTGTATGTAAGAGGCTCGCGCGGGATTTTAATGTAAAGGCGGGAGATGTTGTGATCATAGAGCTGTATGGAACGGATGAAAGCTACGAGATCCTGATAAGTGGCATCAACGGCTCTCTCACGGAAAGCATTTCTATGACAGAGGAATATGCAGAATCACTCGGTCTTACAGACAGCGAGACATACAAGATAAACAGCGTGTATACCATGACCACTAAGGACCAGATCAGCACTGACAGCAAGATCACAAGCGTGCAGAGCAAACAGGATATCCTGGACTCATTCGATTCTTTCATGAAGATATTTTACTTCTTTGTTATAGTCCTTATAGTCGCGTCCGTACTGCTTTGCCTGATCGTACTTTATAACCTCGGGATCATGAGCTACATGGAGCGCTACCGTGAGATGGCGACACTCAAGGTGCTTGGCTTCAGGAACAAAGCGATCGGACGACTGCTGATATCCCAGAACCTCTGGATATCTGTCGCAGGAACTCTGTTTGGTATCCCTTCAGGCATCTGGGCACTCACCTACCTGATGAATATGCTTGCCGGAGAATATGAAATGGAAACCACGGTCGGCCCGGTGAGCATAATACCTGCTACAGCCCTCAACCTCGGCGTAGCAATTATCGTCGGCTGGATGATATCCCGCAAAAACCGCAAAATCAACATGGTAGAAGCCCTGAAGGGCACAGAATAGGAGGGGACGGTTCTCTGTCTCCTCGAAAAGAACAGAAAGGAAAGAAACTGATGGCAGCAAAACTGATAATAATAGTTGGGGTACTCATGATAGTGTTTGCCGTATACGGGACCGTGCAAAAGGTCAGGGGAAAGGCAAAATCGAGTTGCTGCGGCAGCGCTGAGAGCGTATTGCCAAAGCGCGTTGAGGACACTGATCGATCTCATTATCCATTCAAATACTATGTTTCTATAGATGGTATGATGTGCAGCAATTGCGCCGCCAATGTCGAAAATGCGATAAATGCGTCTGGAGATACATGGGCACATGTCAATCTCGGACGCCACAGGGCGGAAGTACTGGCAAAGAAAGAGAAAACAGAAGAAGATTTTGTAAAAGCACTTAAAGGAACCAATTATAAAGTAACAGGCTTCGAACAAGTGGAGGGGTAGGAGTCGGACAGCAGTCCCCACCGGTGCAAATATTTCAAAAATTTTAATTAAAAATATTGAAATATGTTTTCGCGTGGTTTATACTGTGTCCTTGATAATTCTGATAAAGGTTAGAAAGGGACACAATAATGGGTGAAAATATACAGGTAAAACAGTTGAAGCCGGTGTATCCTGCTGAGGAGCATGAAAATGTACGTGCGCTGCTCGACTATGCAGCAGAGACTTACGGCGATGACAAAGCTTTTATTTTGAAGGACAAGTCGGCAGGACGCAAGGCTGAGCCGGTTTACAGAAACATATCATACAAAGAACTGCGGGAGGATGTCCGCAGCCTGGGTACAGGTCTGATGGCAAAAGGGATCCGCCATGCAAGGATAGCCATAATAGGTGAAAACTCATACCATTGGCAGCTTGCGTATCTTGCAACAATGTGCGGTCTCGGCATTTGTGTGCCGCTCGATAAGGGGCTCCCGTACATCGAACTCAAGACTTCCATACAGAAGAGCGGATGCAACGTTCTTATCTTTGACAAGAAGCATTCATCTCTTGCAGAGCAGCTCAGAAAAGACGCTGCAAACCCGGTTTCGACACCGACTGCAGTTTCCACATATGTATGCATGGATGACGATGATAACTATCTCACATACCGTGAGCTTCTTGAGAAGGGAAGAGAACTGATCGCATCCGGCAATACCGCTTTCGATGCGCTGCAGGTCAATCGCGAGGCGCTTTCCAATCTGATTTTCACATCGGGCACAACAAGCGCTGCCAAGGCGGTCATGCTGAATCAGAGAAACATCATGTTCAATGTCTACAGTCTCAAGCAGGTAGAAGACATCAGACACGGTGACGTTAACATAGCGCTCCTCCCGTTCCATCACACATTCGGTGCAACAGGACAGCTTCTGATGTATTCATGCGGAGCGACAACTGTCTTCTGCGACGGACTCAAATATCTCCAGAAGAATTTCGTCGAATATCATGTTTCGGTATTTATTGGCGTTCCTCTTCTGATGGAGGCTATGTATAAGAAAATTATGGCGGGCATTCGCAAGCAGGGCAAGGAGAAGACCTTTGAAAGAGGCGTCAAGTTGTCCCGCATGCTCAGGAAAGTAAAGATCGATGTCAGGAGAAAGCTTTTTAAGGACGTGCTTAATGAACTGGGAGGCAGCCTGCGTATGGTCGTAAGCGGTGCCTCCGCACTTGACGGGGCAGTCATCCGCGGTTATGAAGATCTGGGCGTGGAAGTCGTTCAGGGATACGGCATGACAGAGTCCGCCCCGGTCATAGCTGCTGAGAATCTTTTCAATCGTTCGCCGGGCTCGATCGGGCTGGGAACACCGGGAATGGATGTACAGATCGCTGATCCGAATGAAGAGGGCGTGGGTGAGATCATTGTAAAGTCCCCAAGTGTTATGATGGGGTATTATCAGGATGAGGCAGAGACTGCAAAGGTGCTGAAAGACGGCTGGCTCCATACAGGTGATCTGGCTTACCTCGACGAACACGGATATATACACATCACCGGAAGATCCAAGAACGTCATAGTACTCAAGAACGGCAAGAACGTTTATCCGGAAGAGATCGAGACAATAATAGCCGAACTTCCTTACGTAAAAGAAAATATCGTTTTCGGAGAGGTCAGGCGTGAAGGTGCTGATGATAAGGACGAAGTGCTCGTTGCAAAAATCGTTTACGACGAGGACATAATGAAAGATAAATACGGTGCCGATACTGAAGAACAGATCCGCAAAACAGTAGAGCAGGATATTGACCATATAAACAGTAATATGCCAAAATACAAACATATCCACAGACTTATCCTGCAGACAGAAGAAATGTCTAAGACAACGACAGGAAAAGTCAAACGCTATGAAGAAAAGGTGAGCGACTGATGAATGATCTTGAACGGCATTTCAATACCATGTATGACAAATTCAAGCTGATGCTGTATGACCGTGCGCTGAAAGAACGCGGACGCAGCATGCCCGGCGATCTGAGCCTGCAGGAAGTGATATATATGGAGATCATTATTGCTCTCGGGGCACCGACTGTAGCTGAGTTTTCAAGATATGCCAAGCTATCTGCACCAAACACAGCATACCGCCTTAACAAACTCGAGGAAAGAGGATATATCAGGCGTACGCGAAATGACCAGGACAAGAGAGAATTCCGCATCGAAGCAACTAACAGATATCGTGAAGAATATGGCGTTATATTCGACTATATCCACCTCGTATGCGAGAGAATCGAAGATCGTTTTTCACCTGAAGATGTGGATAAATTCAGAGAGATGCTGGGTATCATCAGCGATGAACTGATGCCGGAGGCCGGCAGTCAGCTTACTGAACGAAGCGGGAAAAAGAATGTCTGACGCGGGAAAGCAATAAAATGAGTAAGATCATTACTAGAATGATTTGGCTGTTGTTAATAATTGCTGTCTTGGTGATCGGAGTCAGTGCATATGTCACAGCGTCGACAAGGCACGCCCTGGTACTGTCATACAATGGAACAGGAATTGGTGATGACGCCGCTGCGGAATTAGCATCCATAGATCCTCAGTGTATTCTGGTCCTTGGATGTGCTGTGTGGGCGGATAATCAGCCTTCACCGATGCTGAAAGACAGACTCGATACTGCGATCGAACTGTACAGGAAAGGTGTTGCACCGAAACTGCTGCTGAGCGGCGACAACAGTATTCCGGAATACAGTGAGCCGGACTGTATGTACCAGTATGTGATAAAACAGGGAGTGCCGGATGAAGATATCTTTATGGACTATGCGGGATTTTCTACTTATGACTCGGTCTATAGAGCAAAAGCGGTTTTCTGTTCGGAAAGAATGATCATTGTCACTCAGAAGTACCATATGTTCAGGGCGCTCAAGATCGCTGACGCACTGGGTATAGATGCCCTGGGAGCTTCAGCAGATCAGAGGAAGTATTCCGGACGATACTTCAGAGAAGCGAGAGAAGTTCTGGCAAGGGATAAGGATCTGGTCAAAAGCATCCTGAAACCTGCGCCGACATTCCTTGGCGAAAAGATCCCTGTTGATGGAGACGGCAGAGTGACACGTCAATAAAGGTATATATCATGAGTGAAGAAACAAAGCGGGCAAATGCTCAGGGCCTTGAAGATTCTCTACTGACAGGAAAAACGATAATCTTTCTCGGGAGCAGTGTGACATATGGAGCGGCAGCAGAGGGGCAGTCATTCGTGGAGCTGTTTGAGCATCTTGATGGAGTGAATGCGATCAAAGAGGCCAAAAGCGGCACGACGCTCGTAGACAAAACATCGGTTTTGGCAGAGGCCGCTTTCGGAAACGGAGAAAGCTATATTAAAAGGCTTTGCAAACTGGACCCGGAAATGCATGTCGACTGTGTTGTCTGCCAGCTGTCTACCAACGACGCCACAATGAAACTGCCGCTTGGCGAGCTTGACACTTTTGACACCGGGACAATAACCGGAGCAATCGAATACATAATCAAATATTGCCGCGAAACCTGGGGCTGCCCTGTAGTCTTTTACACCGGGTCTTACTATGAAAGCAGTGAATATGCTGCTATGGTCGATCGTCTGTATGAGATCCGGGACAAATGGGGTATAGGCGTCATAGATCTCTACACGGACAAAGAATTCAATGCAATAGACAAAGCTGATTATGACATCTTCATGTATGATCCTATCCATCCGACCAAAGTCGGCTACTCGCAATGGTGGATGCCGAAACTCGAGAGCGAATTGAAGCTGTTTTTCTGAGATGCAAAGCGAAAGGACTGTGATTGATGGAAACTAAATATTATGTCGTCACCGGTTTTGACGGTGATTATGCATGGCTGAAGAGGACCGACACAGGCAAAGATGAAGAACCGGTTTTCATTGCGCGTGCGCTTCTGCCTGATGGTATCAGTGAAGGGACCAGACTCAAAAGCGAGTTCCTGCAATATGAAATCGTTGAATAAGAGAAAATGAGCGAAAAGAGCAAGCTATTACTGGATGCAGACATCCGGGAGCCGCTGTTTGATTACCTGGAGAGGTATCATGGCAAAGTGCGGTTTCTGGAAGAGAAAGTGACCGGCAAAGCCAGGGCTGATGTTGTCATGGTCTTGCCGGATAAAATATGCGGGATAGAGATCAAAAGTGATGCAGACAGTTATTCGAGACTGGCTGTTCAGGTCAAAAATTATGATAAATACTACGATGAGAATTATCTTGTGGTAGGTTCCACACATGCACTTCATGCACCCGAGCACGTTCCTGCGTACTGGGGGATCATATCTGTCGAACTCATCAAAGGGAAAGTGGACTTCTATCGTGTCAGAGAAGCGAAGCCTAATCCTAAGGCAAAGCTCAGGAACAAGATGAGTCTGCTCTGGAAGACTGAGTTCTCGCACATTCTTGCTGAGAATAAAATGCCGAAATACGCGCAGAAAAGCAAGAAATTCATTACAGAGAAGCTGATCGGCAAGGTTCCGGAAGAAATCCTGCACGAACAGATCAGCGAAGAACTCTTCGAACGGGACTACACCATATACGACTGAAACAACGATTCAATATTTTTCTTCGAATTATTCCCGAAAACACTTGACAGGCACAAATATATTTGATAAAACATATTTGCATCAAATATAAATTCGGGAGGACGTATGGAATACGATTATAACGAGATCATGAGACTGGACAATCAACTCTGCTTCCCGCTGTACGCGGCTGCAAGAAGTGTGACAGCACTCTATACCCCATTGCTCAAGCCTCTGGGGCTGACTTATACACAATACATCACATTCCTGGTTCTCTGGGAGAAGGATGGGATATCGGTCAGCGAGATCGGCAGCAAACTTATGCTGGACAATGGCACACTCTCGCCGATGCTCAAGAAAATGGAGCAGAGCGGATACATAGAGAGGACCCGCAGCAAAGACGATGACCGTGTTGTGATCATATCTCTCACACAGAAAGGAAGAGAACTGCAGGAGCAGGCCAGAGAAATACCTGAGAAGGTTGGAAGCTGCATCGATCTGCCTGTTGAAAAGGCAAAACAATTATATGAACTACTGTATGAATTACTGAATAACCAGAAGAACGGCAACACGAAAGGAGTTACGAAATGAAAACAGTTTATGACTTTGTAGTAAAGGACAGAAAAGGAAATGATGTCAGCCTGAAGGATTATGAAGGAAAGGTACTGCTCATCGTTAATACAGCTACCGGCTGCGGATTCACACCACACTATGAACCACTTGAGGCTATGTATAAGGAAATGAGAGATAAGGGCTTTGAGATCCTCGACTTCCCGTGCAACCAGTTTGCAAACCAGGCACCTGAATCCGATGACGAGATCCATGAGTTCTGCACTCTCAAGTTCGGAACAGAATTCCCTCAGTTTGCTAAGATCGATGTCAATGGAGAGACCGCAGATCCACTGTTTGCATATCTCGCATCTGAGAAGCCGTTTGAAGGTTTCGGAAAAGGCCTTAAGAACGCAGCACTCAATAAGTTTGCAGCAGCAAACAATAAGAAGTATGGCGACAAGACTTATATCGGCTGGAACTTCACTAAGTTCCTTGTAAACCGTGAAGGAATCGTTATCGCAAGATTCGAGCCTACTGTAGATATGGAAGACGTCAAAATGGCTGTTGAGGCAGCACTGTAAGGAGACTTATGAAAATCGCAGTCAGATATTATACCAAGACCGGTAATACCAAAAGGCTTGCTGAAGCAGTGGCTGATGCTGTCGGTGCAGAAGCGCTTCCGATCAGCACACCTGTAACTGAGCCGGTAGACATACTTTTCCTCGGGAATTCATATTACGCATTCAGCATCGATCCTGAGGTGCGCGAATTCGTTGCCTCACTTGACAAGAATATGGTTGGAAAAATCGTTAATTTCGGATCGGCAGCTATGCTGAATTCCACATACAAAAAGGTCAAGGCAGAAGCAGACAAAGCCGGTATCCCGATGGATAAACGTGAATTCCACTGCAAGGGTGAATTCAAGGGCATCCACAAAGGAAAACCTGATGAGAATGATCTTAAGGCAGCAGCAGAATTCGCCAAAACAATTATAAAATAGCGTTAAAATAAAAGGCCCAGATAACAATATTTATAGGATTTTATTGTCGCGCCGGTGTCACTTATAGGGTGGCACCGGTTTTATCTTGTATTGACAAAAGTACAAGATAAAACTATTATAAAAGCAGAAAGTAGAGAGTAGAACTATCTATTTTTCAGATTTCAATATTTCAGAAAAGGAGGGAAAACAATGGCACTCACAGCAGAAGAAAAGCGGAAATATGCGCAAATTGCCAAAGAGCTCCGCATGACTATCATCGATGTGATGCTCTGGTCCGGTGGCGCTCACGTAGGAGGCTCGCTTAGCATTGTTGAGATCCTGACAATGCTGTATTTCAAACATCTGAACATTGATCCGAAGGATCCGGACATGGAAGACAGAGACCGTTTTATATTGTCAAAAGGCCACGCTGCAGCAGGCTATATCCCTGCTCTGGCTAAGAGAGGTTATTTCCCTGAGGAGGAACTGAAATCATTCAATCACTTCAGAAGTCCGTTTGCTATGCATCCGGACAGCAAGAAGATCAAAGGCTGCGATGCTTCTGCAGGAAGTCTCGGACACGGCCTTTCTATGGCAGTCGGCTTCGGACTGGCGGCTAAACGTCTGAATAAAGATTATAAAACAGTTTGCCTGATGGGCGACGGAGAATGCTGCGAAGGAAGCATCTGGGAAGCAGCTATGTCCGCCGCTCATTTTAAACTCGGAAATGTGATCGGCATCGTGGACCGTAACAAATTCATGATCGACGGAACGACCGAGCAGGTAATGGCACTTGAACCATTTGCAGACAAGTGGAAATCATTTGGCTGGAATGTCATTGATATCGACGGCAATGACCTGGATGCAGTTGATGATGCGCTGACAACAGCATGGAAAGCAACAGATGTACCGACATTGATCCTTGCTAATACCATCAAGGGAAAAGGCGTAAGTTTCATGGAGGATAAGGTAATGTATCACTATGCTTCCGCTGACTCCGCGATTTGTGAGAAAGCAAAGGAAGAGATCATGAAGGGAGGCGAGTAGGATGGCAGTTATTACCGGAACAAACTGGACCGCCTATGACGGCGCGACCATGACGGCAAGAGAGATCTATGGACGTACACTTGCCCACCTTGCGGAAACTAACGATAAGATCGTTGGCATGACGGCTGACCTGGAGAAAACGACCGCTATCAAGTTTTTCGCAGACAAATATCCTGAACGTTTCTACAATGTCGGTATCGCGGAACAGAACATGATGGGTATTGCTGCCGGACTTGCCAAAGCCGGACTTATCCCGTTTGTCTCTACTATGGCGATTTTTGCAACAATGCGTGCAGGAGAGCAGGTCAGGACTGACATCGCTTACCAGAATCTGCCGGTCAAGATCATCGCAACACATGCCGGTATTTCTTTCGGACATGCCGGAACGACACATCACTGCACCGAGGACTTTGCGATCATGCGTGCTATCCCGAACATGACGGTCATCTGCCCTGCAGACGGAATCGAAACAAGCAGAGCTGTACAGGCCTGTATCGATATTCCGGGACCGGTATATGTACGTATCGGCAGAGGCTTCGAGCCGCCATGCTATGAAAGCCCGGACTATGAGTATGAGATCGGCAAAGCGATCACCATGAGAGAGGGCACTGATTTTACCATCATCTGCTGCGGTATCGCTGTTCTTCAGGCAATGAATGCAGCAAAGACACTTGCAGAGACTGACGGCCTCAGTGTCAGAGTCATCAACATGCATACGATCAAACCGATAGACCGTGAAGCGATCGTAAAGGCGGTTCTTGAGACCAGAAGGATCCTCACGATCGAGGAACATAATATATACGGCGGACTTGGAGATGCAGTCGGTTCTGTGATCGCTGAATCCGGAAAAGGCTGTGTATTCAGAAAGCATGGTATGCAGGATGTCTTCTCCGAAATCGGATATGCAGAGGACCTGTATGCTTACTATGGATTTGATGCAAACGGCATCGTGGACAAGGTCCGCGAGATGATGGGCCTCGAATTTGAAGAGGATGAGAGCTGGGAAGATGAATAAGGAGGTGATCACATGGCTGCAACCTCACAGGAATTAATGGCTGCAAAATTATTCTTTAATGCGGCTTTTCCGACAATGCAGGTCCTGCTGGATGATGATTACAACCTGAAAAAGAAGTTTTTCAAATTCTCAGGTGTAGTCCAGTTCGGCGCCAAAAATGACGGCGAACTGCTGTGTTGTCACATGATTTTTGATAATGGGAAGCTAACTGTCGTTCAAGGTCCGGCAGAAAAACCTGATCTGACTCTGACGTTCTCTTCTGTCAGCAAAATGCTCAAATTGTTCAAGGGCGGACTTGCGATGCCCGGTATCAAAGGAGACCTCAGAGTCCTTCCTAAGATCCTTCAGCTTCTGCTCGGGCTTATGATCATGACAAAACCTAACGACAAGCTCAAGGATGAAGGCGAAAAAGCGCTTAAGGTAAAATGCTCGCTTTACATGATCACAAGAGCGCTGAGCCAGTACAACAAGCTCGGAGATCCGGATATGCGGGAATTCTGCGAAAGACAACCTGACCGGATCTACCAGTTCACAGTGGATCATAACGATATCCCGGCGTATATCGCCTGCTATCTGAGGATCAAAGCCGGAAAATCCAAATCCGGACATGGTGTGTATAAACGCCGTACGCCATTCGTGCTCTTCCATTTCTATTCACTTGACGGCGCTCTTAAGGTGCTCGGCAAGGAAGTGGAGTTTGTAGAAGCTGCGGAAAAGCACTATGTTGAGACTGTAGGAAGTCCTGAATATGCATTGTATCTGAACGACTATATGGCTATTCTGCAGGATATGCTGACCTGATACGGAGGGAGATATGAAAACAGTATTTTTTGATAGGGATATACCGCGGATCCTTGCGACAAAGGCCGCCGCGGGCCATGCGAAAAAGCTGCTGTCTACCAAACTGAACGCCGTGAAATATGAGACCGGTCTTCCTGAACCGTCGCTTCCTGCGGATGACTGGGTAAGAGTCCGTAATATTGCATGCGGTCTGTGCGGTACGGATATCAGTTTTTACAAAGCGACGACAGGTCTGACATCAGCGCTTGAACCGATACCGGGCACCCAGAGAACTTTTCTCGGACATGAAAATGTCGGCGTGGTAACAGAAGTGGGAAGCGGTGTAACTGACTTCAAGATCGGCGACCGTGTTACTATCCGCGCTTACATGGCAGGATGTGACACCAAGGGCATCCGCAAACGCTGCGCGTACTGCGAAAGCGGAGACTATAATTTCTGCACTAATTTCGGGACGCCTTCACCTTACGGAGAACTGATGACAGGCGCAGGATGGAGTGATTCCTTCATTTATCCCGCAAAAGGACTTGCGCATGTTTATGATGAAATTACCGATGAGCAGGCGGTCATGATAGAGCCTTCATGTGTATCCGTCCATGCAGTATTGTGCGCTCCTCCGAAAAATGGCGAAAAGATCCTGGTCATGGGATGCGGGACGATTGGCCTCGGTATCGTGCAGGCTATCAAGGTCGTTGAACCTGACTGTGAGGTCTGGGTACTTGAACGGGTCCAGTCAAAGCAGGAATTTGCGCTGAAGCTCGGTGCGGATCATGTACTTAAAGGCGAAATCTATGAAGCTGCATCCGAAGCGACAGGCGGAAGCGAAGTATATACAGGTATGAGGGGTAACAAATACTTTTTCGGCGGTTTTGACAGGATCTATGACTGTATCGGTGGAGACTGGTCGAATACGACAGGCGTCAGGCTTCTGAAGGCCAGAGGAACTTTGGTCAAAATCGGTCATCATATGCGCCCGATCAATTTCGACGAGACCCCTGTATGGTGGCAGGAGCTCCATCTGGTAGGAGTCGATGCACATGGAATGGAAGAATGGGAAGGCAGAAAGCTTTACACATTCGATCTTGTCCAGGAATGGATACGGGATGGTAAATACAGCGTCGAAGGGTTCGTAACTCATCATTTCAAGCTGGATGATTACAAGGAAGCGCTGGAACTGGCGCTGAAAAATCCGCCTGACGTGATCAAAATTGTGATAGACTGTCAATAAGAAACTTTACGGGGAGCGGTCCTTCATGTATGGGCCGCTCTCCATTGCACTGAGGAGGATATTCAATGAAGGATGACAGCCGGGTATCAACAGAAGGATTGATAAAGATAGGGGAACTGGCTAAGCAGACAGATACAAATGTCACGACACTGAAGTACTATATCAGGGTGGGCCTGATCAGACCTGTGATGAAGACCGGAAAGAATATGTCCTGGTATGATCCGTCCTGCATCGAAACGGTCAATTTGATCCGTATGCTGCAGAAGGAAAGATACTATCCGCTTAGTGTGATTCGTGATCTTATTGAAACGGATAAACTCAAGCGTCCGCCTGAGATGGCGCTTCTTGATGCTATCCATAAAGTAGACGACAAGACGGATCCTACGATTTTCTCAAAAGAAGATGCCGCACGGATGTCCGGACTTACGAAGGACCAGATAGACATGCTTTCGCAGGCAGGACTGGTAACCGCTGCAAAGAAGAAGCGCAGTGAGGTCTTTACCGAGGAAGATCTGACGGTCATGAATATTGTCAAAGTAAGAATGGATGCAGGTATTCCGATAGAGCAGAGTGTGGAGGCTCTGCATATATATGACCGGGCGCTTCGAAATGCTGCTCAGGCGGATATCGACTCGTTCGTTGACCTGATAATGCAGCCGGATTTTTCTGCACAGGCAGGTGCGCATATGATCAGGGTGTCAGACCAGACTCTGGACGAATTCGTCACTCTGAGGCGCAAAGAGTATAACCGAAGTTACGGAAAATCATATGTCGAGAAGCTTTACCGCTTCCTGGTGCAGTGTGCCGGTGTGCCATCAAAACTTGAGAAGGTTTACCGTAAATATGGATTTCACGAAGCAGCATCGATATGTGCGGATGCAGCTGCAGGCGTTTTCCCGGAGTCAACAGAGGTCGCTGCCTGCGTGCGTATGTTCACGGGAAGCGAAGCGGGGCAGAAATCTGATCTGATCACAAAGATCACGGCCTGCCGTCAGAGCAGGGAATTCTTCACTTCCGGAAACGGCAGCAACGGGAATTTTGATCCGGAGATGAGAGTATTGCTCGATTCCTTGCGCTGCCTCTGGCTCAAGATGGCTCCTGAAGCACTTCAGTGTGAAGATCAGGCAGAGGAAGCGGAGACTTTGCTTCTTGAAACATTGAACGAGGTCTGCCCGGGGAAAGGCGGGCTGATCTATCGCGAGATACTCTCCACAGCCAGATAGTACCGGAACAATATGCTTTTCTCCCCCCCTGATAATGTCTTAAAGAGAATACTTGTAAATTGTATATAAGAACTGACGTATAGTGTTAAACCACAGGGTAAATATACAGCCTGCTATACGTGTGATATATTCTCAGAGGAAAAACCTGAAAAGAGGAACAGAAAACAAATGTTATATACAGGAATCACGCTAAAAGGAATCAATATGATCACAAGAGCTCAGGACTCAGACCTGAAGCGTAGTTTTGTGTGCAGATCCGGGACAAGTGCAGAGAGTGTGCGGCATGTGAGTTAGATGCCTGCCATATTCGTTACAGCGATTTCAGCCACTTGTCTCAGGACAGAGATGAGTGGTTTTTTTATGTGCTGTTAACTCATAGCGCGTTGATTTGCTCCAGTATCCCAACCGGTAGAGGAGATGGACTCAGATTCCATAAAGTGTAGGTTCGAATCCTATCTGGAGTACCAACAAAAAATCAAAGAAAGGAGAACTGTAATGTGGAATTCTGAAACTTATGGGAAATTGAGTCTTAGCATGATTCCTGAAAAGCTGAAACTGTTTTATGAAAGGAATTCTGTTTATGGGGAACCTATGGAAATAACGATCGGAACAGATTCACAAAATCATAGTTCCGGAACAAAGATCGTTACAGTTATTTCCATAATCTGCAAAGGGCACGGTGGAATTTTCTTCTACAAGACTGAATTCCGTGACTTGATAAGTGTTGTAAGAGAAAAACTCGAAACAGAAACTTATATCAGCCTCGAAACCGCAAAGGCCCTGCTTGACGAACTGGATAATGATGAATATCGTGTACTGATAGATAATTGCCCGTTCTCCATACACATCGACGCAGGAAATGCTCCGCATGGTAAGACAAGAGATCTGATCCAGGCTCTTACCGGATGGGTCCACGCTATGGGTTACGAATGTGAAGTCAAGCCTGACTCATATACAGCGTCAACAATAGCTGACAGGATAAGTAAATAGCTGAGCAAATGCTCCGGAGAATGAGCTCCGGGGCATTTACTTGCGGTAAATATGGTATTATAGACTCATCAAAAGGAATCATTGAAAGCAAAGAGCAAAGGCAGACTTCATAGATGGACTTTACATTCGACTTGGAAGAGACACAATTGAATATTCTGGAGAAATGTCCTGAATGGATCGACCTGATGAATGTAGTCGAGTTCAAGAACGTTCCGGAAGCAGATCCTATAGGATACAGTAATAATGTCATTTATTACAACAGCCGAAGGATGCGGCGGTTCCCGCAGAACACTCATGCATTTCTGTTCGCAGAGCAGCTGATGCATATACAGCTCAATCACCAGATGAGGGGAAGAAGGCGAAACCGGGAGATCTGGAATAACGCTTGCACGGCTGTTGTTACAGAACTTCTTATTGACGATGGGTTTGAACCGCCTGCAAATCTCCCACGGCACAAGGACGCAAAGGGCATGAGCGTTGAGGAAATGTATGATATCCTCTTAGAACAGGCTGAAGAGGATGAACCGGAAGCTGCTGAAGATGAAATGCCTGAAGAACAGGCTGAAGTGAAAGATATCGCCCCTCCGCAGAAGGACGATATGGACAAACAGGCGGGAGATCTTAAGGGAGCGCAGGACCGTGACATCGAAGACCCCGGACTTGCACAGGCTGTTGCGGGCCTATCGGACCTTCTGGAGGCGAGCCTGCAGCTGGACTACGACTGGTTCCCGGCAGACAGGATAAGGGACGGCATCCTGATCGAGCAGTTCAAACCATATCCTGTTCCACACGCTGAGATACTGCTGGACACGAGTGCTTCGATCGATGCAGATCTTCTGAGAGCATTCGTCAGGGGAGTAAAGGATCTGCTGAGAGAAGATGCTGTCGTTAAAGTTGGATGCTTCGATACAGAGTTCTACGGATTCCAGGAGATCCATTCCGAAAAAGATATATCCAAGCTGGAAATAAAAGGTGCAGGCGGGACGAATTTCGAGACTGCTGTCAAGGCCTTTACAGGCGATGCCGAGACCAAGATCATATTCACAGACGGATATGCGGACATGCCTGTCACGAGGTGTGACGCGATCTGGCTAGTTTACAGCGATACCCCGGTGAATCCGCCGGGAGGAAGAGTTATATACGTTAAAAAACCAGAGGAGATAGACAAATATGAAATCACTTTTCTTATCACATAGACAGTTATTCGAGAATCCGCTTCACCTCTTCCGCGTAGTCGGACCTGAGGCGCAGGCGAGCGATCTGGTCCTGGTCACGATCCCGGATGACGGTTTCACGTTCAGTGGCAAAAGCGTCAACTACTTCCTTTCCGGTGATGACTGCGCAGACCGATTCGGACGCGATAATAAATGCAGCAATTGCGCGGTAAGGCCGGCGCTGCTTCTTGAGCCTGGCGATGAGAAACTTCTCAGCAATTCCCGTGAAGTGAATGATGTCGTGACCGTGGAACTCGGAACGTATCCTTCCGTCATACTTGATCCTTCGATGCGCGAAATGGCGGAAAAGCAGTACCGCGAAGGAACTCTCCGGAAGACCGGAACAAGTTATACGGTCGCCGGGGTGAAACGGGATGTCTACCGCCTCGGAGCGAAGCAGATCATAAGGGTTCCTGTTACCGAAGAAACAACGACCGGATATGTGCAGCTTTCTGATGGGAGCGCTGTCAATTCAGCTGAAGAGATATTTATAGAGGTGAGGCCGGTACGCTGGTATTATGACGAGATCAATAAACTCCTGATCTCGGGCAAAGCTCTTTTTGCCGGACTTGGCCGTGAAGAGTCGGCTGCTTATCTCAAGGCACAGTTCATTGACGAGCTCCTTGCTGAAGATGACGAAGAGATCGCTTCGGGCAGCGCAGGGACATCATATCATATCGAAGAGCACGATGAACTTGACATGATACGCGCCTTTGTCAAGGCTGATATCCCTGTGTTCATCCACGGTCTTGCGGGCGACGGCAAGAGTGACAGGGTAAAAGAGATAGATCCTGATGTTCTGGATATAGAGCTTGTAAATGAGACCCCTGAGTCGATCAACGGCCGTGCTGTTTATAACGAGACGACTGACGAGATCATAGATATCAAACCGGTGTGGCTCGTCAAGCTAGAGCGTCTGTGTGAAGACGGCAAGCTGCACATCTTATTCTTTGATGAACTTACGAACGCGACAAAACAGACGCAGGCAGTAATCTTCAAGATCGTGCTTGAGCGTTTTGTCAATAACCGCTGGCCGCTCCCACCGAATGCGCGAATAGTCGCCGCAGGAAACGACCGCGCTGAATCGAGCGTTGCTCATGATCTCGCGGAGCCGCTGTTCGGACGTTTTGCTCATATCTATATCCGGACTACTGTCGAAAACTGGATGCCGTGGGCTGTGAGAAAAAGAATCAACCCGTATGTCATGGAATTCCTCGCGAACAATGACCTTTATCTCAGAACGACTTTCACAGGAACGGAGGGTTATGCGGATCCGCGCCGCTGGGAGATGGTTTCGCGCATACTCGACAGCTCGGACAATGATTTCGCTTTGATCGAACCGATCGTAGGACGGGATACTGCCGAAGCGTTCATCAGATTTTTCCGGGCGCAGGAGGAGATGGCCGACCTTGCTAAATATACAGACGAGGAGATCGCTCGTATGACCGTTGCAAGAAAGTATCAGATCGCACAGCAATGCCTGTATGCGGCTTCAGCAAAACCTGAGGAGGCTGAAAATCTGGTAGCAAAACTCGGAGCAGAGTTCCTTGCATGGTTCAGATATGTCCTTGACAGAAAGCAATAAACTGCCCGTGACAGTGTTTTTATTAAAGAACTACAAATAATTATTGATATTTGTTATATTGTTATTCGGGTGTATTGGGAAGATGGATGTCTTCCCTTTTTTTGTTGTTATATTTAGAAAAGAGGTTATTATGAATTTATTTCAGAAGTGGATGAATATCAGCCTGGTACTGAGAATTTTCATCGGTCTCATCATCGGAGCGATCCTCGGATTCGCGCTTCCGCAGCTAACATGGATCTCAATTCTCGGAGACATGTTCGTAGGAGCTCTCAAAGGTATCGCGCCTATTCTGGTATTTGTCCTTGTAGCATCTTCACTTGCTAATGCAAAAGGTGGAAACGCAGACAGATTCAAGACAGTTATTTTCTTATACATGCTCAGTACGCTTATCGCAGCGTTCGTAGCTGTATGCACGAACTTTATCTTCAAGGTCACTGTACCGCTGACAGATATTGAGAATATTGCAGAAGACCTGACTCCTCCGGGCTCACTGTTCGAGGTACTCAAGAACCTTTGCCTGAGCTTTATCGCTAACCCGGTACATGCCATCGCAAATGCTAACTACATTGCGATTCTGTTCTGGGCAGTCGTTGTCGGCCTTGCTCTGAAGGCAGCAGGCAAGGGAACCAAGGCATTCTTCAGCGATATGGCGGATGCACTTTCTAAGGTAGTTCGCTGGGTCATCAACTGTGCACCTTTCGGTATCCTGGGTCTTGTATTCAACGCAGTTTCAACAAGCGGTCTTGCGATCTTCAAGAGCTATGGACAGCTGGTTGCTCTGCTGGTATGCACCATGCTTTTCACTTCGCTTGGAATCAATGCTATCATCGTTGCTATTGTTCTCAGACGCAATCCTTACCCACTCATGTGGTACTGCATCAAGAGAAGTGCTCTTACAGCATTCTTCACAAGAAGTTCTGCTGCTAATATCCCTGTAAACATGGAGCTCTGCAAGGACCTCGGACTTGATGAGGATATGTACTCTGTATCGATCCCGCTTGGATCAACGATCAACATGGACGGTGCAGCAGTAACGATCACAACACTCACATTGGTTGCATGCTGGACAACAGGCGTAGAGGTTTCCTTCCCGATGGCTATCCTTCTGAGCATCGTAGCTACACTTTCCGCATGTGGAACTTCCGGTGTAGCAGGCGGATCTCTTCTGCTCGTACCTCTCGGATGCTCGATGTTCGGTATCCCTACAGACATCGCTATGCAGATGGTAGGAATCGGATTCATCATCAGCGTTATCCAGGATTCTGTAGAGACAGCTCTGAACTCCTCCGGAGATGCTATCTTTACTGCAACAGCAGAATTCTATTCATGGAAGAAAGAAGGACGCGAACTTCCGCTGTAACCTTCTGAAAAAAGATTAATAATTATTGGTCCGGGGTCGGGGAGATCCCGGACTTTTTTCGTCAGCATCAGGAAAAGACTTTACCGGCTACTAAAGAATAGCTTTTACTGTAATATTGGTTAGCCCCTAATGGGTGTGATAATAACAGACGCCGGGAGCTCGAATCAAGCGAGCTTGTTGGAGATTTGCTCCTGGTTGAATTACTGTAAAAATACATGAAATATTTCATTCTGTCATGAAACAGACTGTTCTATGTCCCATATTACCCGTTTTCAAGCATTTATACTGAAAAAAACAAGTTTGAAACGATATTTTGTCATGAAAAACCGCCAATTTTCATGACAAGACACCCTAATAACGCTTGCTTTTACAGTAAAAACATAAAAGACAGCTCTTATTTGCCTTCTTCCAAGACGCTTTCATGACAAATCAAATGATTTCTGGCAAAGATTACAGTAATGACATGTCATCGTGTGATATCTTGTCGTCGTGTGATATCATAATGAAAAAAGAATGGGGCAGGAGTGATATGAAGATACTGTGCATTGGTGATTCGAATACATATGGGTATGATCCGAGGTCATTTCTCGGGTCAAGATATCCTGAGGAGATAAGGTGGACAGACCGGCTGGATAATTGTGATGTTATCAACTGCGGGATCAACGGTCTGACTATCCCACGCGATCATCCGCGATATGTAATGATGATCAGAAACAACGGACCTGATCTTGTCATCGTGATGCTGGGTACTAACGATCTGTTCCGGCGGATCAGTGCAGAGGAGATAGCGGAACAGATGGAGCGGTTCATCGATTCGATCAGCAGTGCCGGAATACCGATCCTTCTCATTGCGCCTCCGCATCTTGAGCCGGGCGACTGGGTCGAGACAGGAGATATCATAGAAGAATCATACTACCTCGGGGACGAGTACCGTGAACTGGCAGAGAGGAAAGGATGTCTGTTTGCAGACGCCGGTGAATGGGGTGTGGAACTGACATTCGATGGGGTGCATTTCGCACCGGAAGGGCATGAAACGTTCGCTCGGAATCTTTACAAGACACTGGCATCGTATGATATTATTAGTTAGCAAATCATAACTGTCGGATGCAGGGGAGGATATCAGGCCCATGAGAAAAATAATTGTAACATTAGTAATGATCGTTTCACTGGTCACTCTTGTAGCATGCAGCGGAATGACTACAGTAAAACCTATCAAATCCAAGATTTTTACAGATGAAGATTATCAGGCAGCCGTTGAGGCGCTGCAGACATATTTCAGCGAATGGGAAGGCTGCACGATGAAGGAAATCAGCTATGCGGGAGACGATGTAGTATATGCAGAAGCTGAGATAAGAGGAGCTTCGCCTGACTGCCTTATCGTTTTGACGTCAACGTTTGTGACAGATGGCGAAGATCATCAGAACGGACTGGAATCGAATTACACTTATGAGGACTTTACCTGGACGTTCGAAAGAGCTGATTTTACATCAAAAATCTGGGATCATAAGGATCATGGCTACGGTTAAGCTGCTCATGCGCGAAACCGTATAAAATGAAAGATAAAAGAATAGAAGGCAGGGTTTGAACTATGAAAAGAATGTTGGCACTGATACTTGTAATTCTCATGATGATGCTGTCTCTGGCGGGCTGCGGAGGTTCCGGAAGCGACGACTCAGGTTCGGGTGAACCCGTTTCAGTCGATTCACTTAAGACCATTGGAGATATAATTGCAGCAGAGCCTGATGATATCCAGTCAGCAGTATATGATGATGTCGTGGTATATGCATTTAAACTCGGGGACAAGTATTATCGCGCCAGAGCAACAATATCTTCGGATCAGGCAACGGCTTACTTCGATATCGATTATTCAGATGATGACTATGAAGAGCAGCAGAATAAGATAGTAGCTCCTCTGGCTATCGATGAGATCGAAGACCTGAGTGATCAGATCCTGAGTCAGGAAGAACTTGATGCACTTGCAGGCAAGACCGGACAGGAACTTCAGGATGCGGGCTGGACCTTCAGCGGCCATGATCTTGAAGAGATGGTGTTCTGGATGAACTACGGGCCATTCGTGTACAATGTATATTTTGACGGAAAAGTCGCAGAAGCAGATTATGACAGCTTCGATGATGAGGAAGACACAAAGACTTTGGTCGTCAAATCGGCAGAATTCAGCACTTTGGGCGATGCGACCAACATTGAACAGTGATGTGTGTCACCGGGTGTGTCACCGGGGACGGTTTTCTCTGACACATTTTTCGGAAACAATAAGGGCGGTGCTCGAGGCACCGTCTTTTTTGCGTGAAAATGTGTCCGGAAGAACCTTCCCTGTATGGTGCAAGAGAAGCAAAAATGCGAAACGGATCAAGAGGGTGCTTCATTTATCAGATCCGCCATGACCTTTTCCAGTGATTATATAGATCTTAATGAAAAATGCATTTACGGGATTGCTGTTAGCTGTGATAATATATATTCAATTAAGTAATACTAATAAGGGATATTAAGGGGAAAAGCATGATGAAAAAGTTTCTATCTGTCTTACTGATCTCTGTACTGATTTTAAGCAGTATGGTCGTTACTGTAGACGCTGCAACATCAGGAACAGGGTATTTATATGTCAATGCAGTGCAGAAATACTCAGAGGTACAGGATGCACTTACTGCACTTAACAAGGTGAGGAAGGCAGCGGGACTCAAGCCTGTCAAACTCGATAAAGAGCTGTGTGACCTTGCTGTTCAGAGAGCGGCAGAAGCCTCTGTTTACATTGACAGCAAGCACACGAGGCCAAACGGAACCGACAGGGGAACCATAAGCAAGAGACTTGAGAAAGAAAACTGGGCCATCGGCACATACATGACAGGAACTTCCGTTATCGATGACGTATGGATGACTTCGTCCGGCCATAAGAAGAACATGCTTTACAACAAAGCTGTCAGCGCAGGCATCGGATTTATCAGCGTTGAAGGTTATTCCCCGCATTGTATACTCATCCTGAGTTCAACAAAGGTCAAGTCGGAAATGACTACTAAGACCGGAACCAAAACTTACAGGGCAAGAGTTGAGGTCAAGACTGACTATCTGAAAGCGAGCAATTTCAATATCGTTGAAAAGAACGCCGGCGAATTCAATATGGATGAGCCTTTCAGCAACTTTTTGATCACACAGGATATACCTGCCACCGTAACTTTTGATGCGAACGCAGGGCTAAGTCATGAGGTCAAGCTCGACCCAAAGAACTTTACGTGGACTTCGAGCAACAAACTCATCGCAAATGTAACTACGGACGGCAAAATAATGAGTACTTATCCGGGAACAGTGACTATCACAGCTAAACTGAAGACATCCCCGGGTACTACGATAAGCAGAACGATCACGATAGAGGGCAATCCGTTTGGTATCGGATTCGATGAATATGATTATGACAGTGATCCATATTATCCGGATTACTTCGAAGAAGATGACGATTCGTGGATGTTCGGAGAAAGCAAAAGCAGTACAGTGAAGTCTGCACCAAAACTCGCATCAGCTGCGCCTGCAAAAGCAGCAGCAAAGAAAGTCGATCTTATGATAATGGATCCAGAGGATGACAAGTTTGTTTCCGTATATTATCTTCCGACCGGTGCATACGGATACGGGGTCCTTGATGGAGTAAATAAGGGAGATGTGATCCCGTTCAAGGCTTCGGATTCAGAGGCAGAGAATGAGGAACTCCTCAGCCATATTACTCTGAGTTTAGACAAATATGGCAGCCAAAAGGGCATAGAAATCGATAATGACAAACACGAAATCAGATTCACTGATGCGGGATTGTTCTACGTGCTGATAACGTGCGATGAAGCCGTCACTGTTCCTGTAAATGAGTTCATGATCGTTGCTTCAAAGCCACTGGAATCTGCGACTCTCTATATAGATCCGGATAATGATATTCAGGTCTACAGTCCGGTAGACATAGATTGCTGGACTCACGGCGGATCAACCGCGGAACGTTTTACCTATACAATTACCGATGAATCAGGTAATAAGGCCGCCGAGTATTATACTGAAGATTATTATGAAAAAGAATGGACATGGGTCCCGGAAGAATTGGGAAAATATACCATTGAGGCTGAAGTAGAGGATACAAAGGATAATGTAAAAGTGACTGCGGCTCCGGTAACTGTTCATGTAGTTCAGGCAGAGCATCCTCTGGTCATGCCGGAAGAAGAGTACATCGTTCCTGACAAGCCGGGCAGTGCTATCCTCCCTGAAGGCTGGGAGTTCGCAGCTGAGGATCTGGATGCCGAACTGGCTGATGGAGAAACAAGAGAATTCACTGCACATTACAATGCCACTGACAGCTACAAGTTCAAGAACCTCGAAGCAACGGTCAAGGTAACACGCAAAATTTGTGAGCATCCTGAAACTGAGCTAAGAGGTGAAGTGGTCGCTACATGTGTTTCAGATGGCTATTCCGGGGATACATACTGCAAGGAATGCGGCATGCTTCTCGAGATCGGAGAGGTTCTTGAGAAGAATCCGGACAGCCATCCGGAAGATAAACTGATCACGACAATGAAACCTGCTGAGATCTATAACTCAGGACACACGGAGCATCAGTATTGCACCGCCTGCGAGACGGTTGTGAAGCAGGGCGAGGAGCTTCCTGCGATCGACTCCTATACTATGAATACTACAAGCCTTGTTTACAGTCCGCAGGGCAGAACTGTGAATGGCGTATTCAAGGCAGGTGACTACACTTTGGTCAAAGACAAGGACTATACGGTCAGCTATTCAGGAAATAAAAGCATCGGAATGGTGACTGTAAAATACACCTTCAAGGGTAAATACGATGGCACATTCGAAGATTACTTCGATATCGTCAAAGCAGCTAACACTTTGACTGTCAAAGCGAAGACTGTCAAGGTGAAGTACTCCAAGCTCAAGAAGAAGAACCAGACCATCGCAGCCAAAACTGCCATGACTGTCAGCGGGAATAAGGGCAATGTTACTTACCGGAAAACCAGCGGCAACCGCAAGATCACTGTTGCTTCAAATGGCAAGATAACAGTCAAGAAAAAACTCAAGAAGGGAACCTACAAGGTCAAGATCACAGTCACCGCTGCGGGCAATGCTTACTACAATTCAGCAAGCAAGACCGTGACGGTAACGATCAAAGTCAAGTGATGGGAATAGTGTCACATCAACAGAAGAACAGCCGCATCGGACATTCCGGTGCGGTTTTTCTGATGTGTGCCTTCAAAAATGCTGACATTTGTCCTGATTGCGGTTAGAATAGTGATGTGTTTTATGACAACATAACGGGAAAAAGAATAGAGGTCATGAAAAGAGTAAAAATCTACGGTACTATCGGACCTGCATGCAGGGATGCAGAAATATTAAAGCAGATGTTCATGGAAGGGATGGACGGAGTCCGCCTGAACCTTTCTCATACTTCGCTTGAAGCTGCATCTGAACTGATCGGAAATTGTCACAAGGCAGCAGGTGAATGCGGGATCGTTCCGGAACTGCTGATAGACATGCAGGGCCCGGAACTCAGGATAGGAAAACTGGAAGAGCCTGCATGGCTCCGTGAAGGGGATCTAATAGAGACGTCAGATATCCCGCTTCCGGAAACCGTAATGGAAGTACTTGAAGGCAGTGACCGGGGACAGGAACTTTTGCTGGATGACGGTAAGATCCTTCTCAGAACAGAATCGGGTTCGGGCAAGAGCCTGCGTGTTGTCAGGGGTGGTATCCTGGAAAGCAGGAAAAGTGTGGCTCTGCCGGGGCGTGTTATTCAGACACCGGCAATGACCCGGAATGATCTGGAACAGATAGCAAGAGCCGGAGAGTTCGGTGTGACTGCGGTCATGCAGCCGTTCGTACGAAGCAAAGAGGACCTGATAGAAGTGCGCAAGGCTCTGGATGAGGCAGGGTGCAAAGATATCAGGTTGCTTGCGAAGATAGAAAATATGGACGGGATAAAAAGTCTCGATGAGCTCATCCCGCATTGTGACGAGATAGTAATAGCCCGCGGAGATCTCGGAAATGCCATGGATCTGTGGGAACTTCCTGCAGCGCAGAAGAAGATATCCGCTAAGTGCCGGGAAGCCGGCAGGGACTTTATGGTAGTTACTCAGATGCTTGACTCCATGATCCACAGGCAGGTCCCGACAAGGGCAGAGGTCAGCGACATTTTCAACGCTGTACTCGATGGTGCTTCATCCGTCATGGTCACCGGTGAGACAGCCGCAGGAGAGAATCCGGTACTCGCCATCCGCTATCTGTACAAAACAGTGTGCGAGGCAGAGTCGTTCAAGCAACAGAGATGATAAAAAGGGATTAGATAAAAAAGGGGGAACAACTATGTGCGGAATAGTAGGTTTTACAGGAACGCAGCAGGCAGCGCCGATTTTGCTCGACGGACTGTCAAAACTCGAATACAGAGGTTATGACTCGGCAGGTCTGGCTGTAAGAAACGATAAGTCACTTGCCGAAGTCGTAAAGGCGACAGGCAAGCTGAAGAACCTTTTCGACAAGACTGACGGAGGAGCTCTGCTCCCGGGCACTTGCGGTATAGGACATACAAGATGGGCAACTCACGGAGAGCCGACAGAGACAAATGCCCATCCTCATGTCAGCGGCAATGCCCGCAGAACAGCTTCCGGTACGGTCGAATCTGATGTAGTCGGTGTTCATAACGGCATAATAGAGAACTACGAAGAACTGAGAGCCAAGCTGATCGGCAATGGCTATTCTTTCTACAGTTCGACTGATACAGAAGTAGTCATCAAGCTTGTCGACTACTATTACAAGAAATATAAGATAGGACCGATCGATGCCATAAACAGAATGATGGTACGTGTCCGAGGATCATACGCTCTTGCGCTGATGTTCAAAGACTATCCGGGAGAGATCTACGCCGCAAGAAAAGACAGCCCGATGGTCATCGGTGTCAAAGACAGCGAATCCTTCATCGCGTCAGATGTACCAGCTCTACTCAAATACACAAGAGATATTTACTATATAGATAACCTTCAGTCGGTAAGGGTGCTGCCGGGCGAGATCCATTTCTTCGACCTTAACGGAGACGAAGTGGATATGGAGATGACTCATATCTCCTGGGATGCGGAGGCTGCTGAGAAAGGCGGCTATGAGCATTTCATGATAAAGGAGATCCATGAGCAGCCGCAGGCTGTAAGAGATACTCTAAACAGTATAATTAAGGATGGACGGATAGATCTTTCCGGAGCGGGTCTTACAGAAGAGATATTGTCCGGGATCAGCGAAGTCCGCATCGTTGCCTGCGGATCCGCATGGCATGCAGGTGTAGTCGGGCAATATGCTATTGAAAATCTTGCTGAGATACCTGTAAGAGCAGAGATCGCTTCGGAATTCAGATACAAGAAAATACTGCTCGACAAGAACGCTCTTGTAATTATTATATCTCAGTCCGGAGAGACCGCAGACAGCCTTGCCGCGCTGAGAGCAGCTAAGGAACATGGCATCCGTACACTTGCCATAGTCAATGTGGTCGGTTCAACGATAGCAAGAGAAGCAGAAAACGTTCTATATACTCTTGCCGGACCTGAGATCGCAGTCGCTACGACCAAGGCATACAGTGCCCAGCTCGCAGCAATGTATACGATCGCGCTTGCCCTTGCCAAGGCAAAAGGTAAGATCGATGAAAAGGACTATAACTATTACATAGAAGAACTGCAGACGATCCCGGGCAAGATCGGGAAAGCTCTGGAGAACAAGGAACGCATACAGTGGTTCTCGTCTAAGTTCTCTAATGCCCAGAATATCTTCTATATCGGCAGAGGCGCAGATTATGCGATCAGCCTTGAGGGCAGTCTCAAGATGAAAGAGATCAGCTACATCCACAGCGAAGCATATGCTGCAGGAGAACTTAAGCACGGAACTATAAGTCTCATTGAGAAGGGCATACTTGTTATAGGTGTATTGACTCAGAGGGAACTTCTCGAGAAGACTATAAGCAATATGGCCGAGTGCAAGGCCAGAGGTGCATATCTGCTGGGAGTCACTACAGACGGCAACTACAGTGTGGAAGATTCTGTCAATTTCACGATATATGTCCCAAGGACCGATGAACATTTTGCCGGTAGTCTGGCGGTCATACCGCTTCAGCTTCTCGGATACTACACAAGTGTCGCAAGAGGACTTGATGTAGACAAGCCTCGCAATCTGGCAAAATCTGTAACAGTCGAATGATATGACGCATCACGAAAAAAGGCTGCCTCACCATTCAGGTGGGCAGCCCGATTTTTTTATTCAGGACTTGCTGAAACTTATTTTCTTCCCGTGACTCCGAAAGCACTGAGGTCATACCATGCAGGCAGGATCTTAGGGATCACTTCATCCGGATCAGCTTCTTCTACGAACTGGCTTGGTCCGAGATAGAGATCATTCTGTGAATATCCTGCACCGATAATAGTTTCGACCGGAAGTTCTGCCCAAGGATCGTCTACGCTTGATTTGAGTTTGAGATCCTCGACAAATGCAGGGATCCAGCCTTTATAATCATACTTGCAGAGCACCTTGGTGAGTGCGGTATTGAACTTGAATCCGCCTTCAGCATCAGGCATCTGATCGAAGTGCATGTAGTAACCGTAGCCCTGTGTCTGTCTTCCGGCAGATGGAGCCTGGAAGATCAGGTGAGTCATCGGATGGTTGTACTCACCGAGTCTGAGCGTCATATCGATCAGCTGGGTTCCTCTTCTGGATACGCCTACAGTGACTTTGCCTGCAGCGTCATCCTTTCTGATAACGAATTCAGCATCGACCTTCTTAGGGATCGACAGTACATCACGTCCGAGAGCAGTCGCCATTTCTGCACCCTGACCTCCGAGCACCAGACTGATGCAGTAGAGACCGAGCTGGCCCTTATAAGTAGCATAAACACCGAGGATCGATTCATAGTAGTTGTCTGCGAATGTAGGCTCGTTGATGTGGTTAGCTGACAGGTATACAAGAGGCAGTGAGTATGGCTCAAGCGGTGCCGGCAGGATCCTTCTTATTGCAGCAGGATCTGTTGAGTACAGCATGTAGATACCTTCCTGCTTCTTCATAGCGCAGTCTGTTGCGAACTTCGCCATCTTTTCCTTTGAAACAATAAAGCTTGGCTTCTCAGCTCTGAACAGCTCTGCACCGACATCGTAACCGCTTCTGGTAGCAGGGCCCATCGTTCCGTCGACGATTGCGGAACCGACCAGCTTTACACAGAGGCCTTTCTCTTCGAGTGCAGCCTTGAGGCTCTGATCAGGTTTATATCCGAGCGACATTACTACAGCATCGCATTCGATCTTCTTCTGTTCGCCTGTCTCGACATTCTCGATGCAAACGCCATCTGCTTCGACAGCCTTGAGGGCATTCTTGAGTTCGAGAGTGACATCCATCTTCCTGATCCTGCTCATTACATCCATTACATTGGCGAAGTAAGCTGTAGGTGCAGGACGGTCTACCATGTCAACGATCGTGACTTTGATGCCTTTCTCTCCGAGGCATTCAGCAGCTTCCAGTCCGGTAAGACCTGCACCGATCATTGCAACGTGCTTGCCTGTGAAATCCACTTTGCCTGTAAGAGCTTCTTCTACGGTGAATACGTTAGCACCGTCAGCTCCAGGGATGCTTGAAGGAACTATGCTCTTCGAACCTGTAGCGAGAACGACTGCGTCAGGAGCCATAGCTGCGATATCGTCAGCTGATACGTCCTTTCCGAGTTTCACATCAACACCGAGTCTTCCGAGCTCATTGCTCATATAGTCGATGAAGTTCTGCATTCTTTCCTTGAGAGGAGGAAGCTTTGCCAGATTGATGGTTCCGCCGAGCTCTTCCTTGCGGTCAAAGAGTGTGACCTTGACGCCTCTCTGTGCGAGTGTCCTTGCAGCATACATTCCGCCTGGACCTCCGCCTACTACTATTGCAGTTTTGCCTGCAGGAGCCGGTTCGAGATCGCCGAGCTTGAACTCTCTTCCCATACGCGGATTGACTGCGCACTGGAATGGGAGGAGCTGTGCGTTGATGCCGAGAAGTGTCTCGAAGCAGCGCAGGCAGTTGATGCACTTGTTGAGCTCACTGATACGGCCTTCCTGTACTTTGACGCCCCATTCAGGTTCTGCGAGCCATGTTCTTCCGAACTCAGCGAAGTCATAGACGCCTTCTTCGATGAACTGAGCTGCGATCTCAGGGCTTCTGATCGCACTTACAGCCATAACAGGGATCTTGACCGCATCCTTGACAGCCTGGATCATCGGTCTTCTCCAGCCTTCAGGGAATGAAGTAGGCTCGATCGCGAAGTTCATTGTCTCATAGATACCGCAACTGACATCGATAAAGTCGATCCCGACTTCTTCGAAGTATTTGACGATCTTAACGCCTTCTTCGAGGGTGATATAATCTTCCTTTACTCCGTTGTACTCAAGCATCTCATCTACTGAGAGTCTGATTCCTACAGGGTAGTCAGGTCCGCATTTCTCACGGATCTTTTCTATGATCTCTTTGACAAAACGCATTCTGTTCTCGAAATTCCCGCCGTATTCGTCTGTACGGAAGTTGGTATATGGCGAGAGGAACTGCTCGAGAAGATATCCGTGAGCACAGTGAAGTTCGATACCATCGATACCTGCTTTCTGACATCTTACAGCACCATCGCTGAACTGTTCGATCAGTTCATGTACTTCATCGAGTGTCAGGGCACGGGTCTCCTGCCTTGAGAAAAGGCACATGCGGTCTGACGCGGATACACAAGGCTTGCCGCCGATCAGTTTGGATACACCTTCTCTGCCCGGGTGATGGAGCTGGATGAAAATCTTGGAACCGTGTTTGTGGACAGCAGCAGCGAGTTTAGCCAGTCCTTCGATGTGGCGGTCCTTAGTAACGGAAAGCTGTCTGAATGAACCTGCGCCGGTCGCATCATTGACACGGCAGATCTCAGGCATGATCAGTCCGCAGCCTCCCTTGGCTCTTTCTTCATAATAGGCGATCATTGCATCTCCTGCAGAACCGTCAAGCTCTGCGAGATTGCTTCCCATTGGGGACATAACGAGCCTGTTCTTTAACTCGACATTGCCTATTTTGCCTTTCTGAAATAGTATATCGTACATTGTGTGTCCCTCCTGTATGCAGTGTGATTATTCCTTGTTAAGTTGTTCTTTGAGAGGTTTCCACCACAGGAATCCTCTGAGCAGGCACTGAGGCAGAGCCTTCTTTACAGGTATGCCGTAGGCTGCAGCAACATGTCTTCCTTCAAGAAACCATTCGGTCGTATGTGCTACGCATAAAAGTGCCATAAGGCAACCAACAAACTTTGCAATTGCTTTCATAACTACACCTCTATAACTCAGTAAAACAAACAATAATTGATTATATATTAATTATGGATTTGCTTTGGATTGTGCACAATATACAGCCTCACCAAAACAATAAAGAGCATTTGTAACTGATGCACAATATGGACTATCCAGAAGCAGGGCGTTCAGCATTCCATTTACGCTTGCCGTTAATAACGTTGTTGATGGCGAAGGACAGCCTGAGCCTGAATCTGAGGTCGGTATCGTTCAGGTCGATCCCGCAAAGTTCCTCGATGCGCCGGAGCCTGTATATGACGCTGTTCCTGTGGAGGAAAAGCGATTCTGCTGTCTCTGTGGTGTTGCAGGCGCATTTCAGATATGTATGCAGAGTGAGCTCGAGATTGCTCCCGTTATCCAGATCATAAGCCGCAAGCTTGGGAAGAGCAGGGTGGAGATATCTGCTGAGATTTTCCGATGACTCTACTGTGCGCAGCATCACATATAATCCGTAATCTTCGAACGTGTAAATGCTGAGGTCAGGGTCTATGGTCTCTCCGAGTTCAAACGCGTCGTGAGCTTCATCATAGTGGCTTTTCAATTCAGAAATGTCTTCGAAGGGGAGACTGGTCCCGACTTTGACGTGACATTCAGAGGGGAATGCAGAAAGCATCAGGCCGACTCTTGACAGCATGCTGTGACTTCCCAGAATAGCGGCGCTGTGCCTGCGCCCTATAACGTGACAATCAGGGAAAACAGATGCCAGATGATTGGTCAGATCTCTCTCCTGCGGGAATGCCTGCTTGTTGGCCGTGGCCCGGCAGTAGAAAACCTGCATCTCAGAAGGGAACGACAGATTCCTGTATGCTTCCGGCAAGGATGATATATCTGCACCTATTATGAGATTGTACAGGAAACTATGGTATTCGCTCGTCATATACAGATAATTCGGCTCATATTTCATGACGGCATAACCAAGCACCCCGCTCAGAGTCTTGAGCATTTCCGCGTGTTCAGGCCTGTAAGACTCATTATTTTCGATGACTATGATGTAACCCACCCAAATATCGCGGCAGAAGACTTTGCATGAGAATTTCTTGAACGGCGAGGAAGTGCAGGAGACTTCGATTGCTGACATGGACGAGTCGGACATCTGGACAGACTTGAGCGATTTGACGGCTTTGATGAACTCATAGTCGCAATAACCCTGCTCGATGTTCCGTTTCCATAATTTGTCGGTGACCGGTATCTGTGTGGAATAACCCTGAATACGGAAATCCCGGTCGATAAAAATAAGAGAAGCTCCGAAAGCCTGCGATGCAATGTCTATAAGAGCATCGACATTCCTGACGCCATCGAGTGTTCTCATAAGAGAATCATAGAACCTGTCTTTGTGCGAGTCTGCGACCATCTGGAACACGCTGTTGAAGACATATCCGAAGTCATTTTCCGGGACCAATGCGATATTCCCGCCAGCCACACCGGCATTATTTATGTCATTCTGATCGGTTATGATGCACTGAGGCGGAAGAGAATTGAAGTCCTGCTTTCTGTTGCTGAAATACAGAACACTGCTGCTAAATTGTTTCTGACGGGGATCTATGAACTTTACTTCGGTTATCTCCTCGTCAATATCTGAAGAAATGACTTCTAAGACAGACAAATCTCTGAGGTGTTCGATTATTTCGCTGAATCTCATTGGCTGTTCCTCCTTTGAAGGGTGCTTCCGGGATCATACTCAAGATAAAAGGAATGAAGTGATTGTCCGATTAATTGTACTTATTAAATTAGTTCACACTGCACAATTAGTCAATCGGTACAGTGCACAATTGTATCCCCGCATCAGAGCCTTACAGGAGGCAAAAAGAGGGAAATCATGCAGGTTCTTTTTGTTCAATAGTTCACACTGCACAAATGTCCTTTGATGTTTTGGGTAATCGTGATAATGCGGGTAGATTTCACAGATTCTATACTTTAATTACAGAACATATATCTCCACATGCGTCTAATTAAGAACTAATTATGCACTGATCAAGAAAGGAGCATCTATGTACGAAAAACTATTTGAAAAAGGAAAAATCGGGAATGTCGAGCTGAAAAACAGACTTGTAATGACCCCTATGGGAACAAACCTTGCTAACCTCGACGGAACTCCCGGCCCTGCTTTGATCAAATATTATGAGGACAGGGCAAAAGGCGGCTGCGGACTCATTATGCCTGAGATCTGCAGAGTAAATGAAAAAACCGGAGCAGGAATGCTGAGACAGATCGCGGCGACCAAGGACTATCACATCAAAGGCCTTGCTGAGCTGGCTGCAGCTGTTCACAAACACGGATCAAAGATATTCATCCAGCTCCATCACCCTGGCAGAGAGGGAGTATCTTCACTTATCGGCGGACAGCCATGTGTATCCGCATCAGACCGTGTCTGCAAAGTTTCTCAGCAGGAGACACGTCCGATGACGATCGATGAGATCCATGAACTCGTAGGACAGTTCGGTGACGCTGCTCTTCGCTGCAAGAAGGCAGGCATCGACGGTATCGAGCTCCACTGCGCTCATGGTTATCTGCTGCAGCAGTTTCTCTCGCCTTACACAAACTACAGAACAGACGAATATGGCGGAAGCTTTGAGAACAGACTCCGCATAGTCGTTGAGATCATCAGAGATATCCGTGAGAAGTGCGGTCCTGACTTCCCACTCGGCTGCAGAGTATCTGTTGTTGAATTCCTCGACAAGATCGGATACACAGGAGATCAGATCAGACTCGAAGACGGTATCAAAATCGTAAAAGCACTTGAGGCAGAAGGCATCGACTTTATCGATGTATCCGATGGCCTGTATGAAACAGGAAGCTTCTCGGTTGAGCCTATCTCATTCCCTCAGGGCTGGAGAAAACCATTCGTAAAGGCAGTAAAAGACGTAGTCAATATTCCTGTTATCGCTGTATCTGTTATCAGAGAGCCTGCTGTTGCTCAGAACTTCCTCGAGGAAGGCGTAGTCGACTTCGTAGGAATGGGCAGAACATGGATCGCAGATGCTGAGTGGGGAAGAAAAGTACAGGAAGGCAGAGAAGATGAACTGAACAAGTGTATCGCTTGCCTCAGATGCTTCGAATCACTGCTCGGACTCAATGCTGCGGGTCTGCCTTATGAATGCGCAGTCAACCCGAGAGCATGCAACGAGCTCCGTTACGGAGAACTCGAGCCTGTTACTTCCGACAAGAAGGCAGTCGTTATCGGCGGCGGTCCTGGCGGAATGTATGCTGCTGCTACTCTGGCTAAGAGAGGTGTTGATGTTACACTTATCGACCGTCAGGAAGAACTCGGCGGTACAGTAAACCTCGCTAAGAAACCTCCGCGGAAAGAAAGGATGCAGTGGTTCATCGATTATCTGGCACAGGATATGAAGAAGAGCGGCGTCAAGATCTGCCTCGGCAAAGAAGCTACAGTAGATGAGATCGCTGCAATGGAACCGGATGCAGTCGTTCTTGCAACAGGATCAACTTCGATATTCCCATCGAAGATCCCTGGCGTTAACGGTGACAATGTATTTGCAGTAAATGATGTACTTAACGGCAAGGTCGATCTTTCAGGCAAGAAGGTAGCCATGATCGGTGCCGGACTCACAGGTCTTGAAGCAGCAGAATACGTCGCAGAAACCGGAGCTGATGTAACGATCGTCGATATGCTCAAGGTCGCTGCGCCTAATGCTTACAGACTGAATGTAGTAGACGTACAGACAAGACTTGCAAAGCTCGGTGCAAAGTATGAGCTCGGAAATGCTCTCAAGGAGATCACAGCTGACGGAGTCATTGTTGAAAACGTTGATACTAAGGAAGAGAAGAAGCTCGATGCTGATGCAGTCGTACTGTCACTTGGTTACAAACCTGATCAGAGCCTCAAGGCAGGACTCGAAGAAAAGGGCCTCTGCGTAAAGGTCATCGGATCTGCTGTCGTTGACGGAACGATCGCACCTGCATCCCGCGGCGGATATGAAGTAGGTGCAGAACTGTTCAAGAAGGAAGAACCAAGCTTCAAGATCAGCGATGAACAGTTCAAAAAGTTCGCTGAAGTATCTCACATGAGAGGCCAGGAAGGAATCTATCTCGCATACCTCACACAGCCTGAAGCGATCGCGAAGATCCTGCCTCCACCGCTCAAGCCATTCTCGATGCCGGTAGTAACACTTTCAGTCTGCCACATCAAGGATCCGACATTTGCAGACAACTACTATGAGACGATCCTCGGCGTATACTGCACATACAACGGACAGCTCGGACTTTATCCGATCAGCCTGCTCCTCGGAGGAGACGGCGCTGAAATGGCAACACAGCTCGGCCGTGACAACTCAGCGATTCCTAAGAAACTGGATGCGGAATTTGTGATCAGAGACAATGACGGAAAGATCTCAGTCAGTGTTGCAAGACGCGGAACACAGGTAGTGAATGTTGAAATGGAACTCGGTCAGTACAACCATCCTCTCACACATGTACTGTATCAGGCACCGGCTCCTGGCGCAGAAACCAAGGGAAGCGGATATTACTTCCACTTTGACAGACTGCCTGATGAGAACGGTGTATGGAAATTCACAAACACCTGCCTGATCAGAAATGTATGCGTATACAACTACGATGACTGGAAACCGGGATTCGTTAACAAACTCGAACTCAAGTCAAGCATCGATGATCCATGGGGCTGCCTGCCGGTCAACACTATCATAGGCGGCGCTTATGCTCACAACAACCTGCTCATCACAGCACTCCAGAAGCTTGAAGATGTTGATGCAGAGTCCACGATGAAACTCATTATGCCTGCATGGTATGACAAAACGACCTTCATGGAAGGCGGCAGAAAATAAAGGAGGCTATCATGAAAGACTTTAAAGGCAAAGTGGCAATAATTACCGGAGCTGCCAACGGCTTTGGTAAAGAATATGTCAAAGAAGCTGCTAAGCGCGGAATGAAGATCCTGGCTGTAGATATCGAAGGAGATGAGGTCCAGCTGGTGGAGCCTCTGGCAAAAGAACTCGGTGCAGAAGAGATCGTATGTCTGCAGGCTGATGTATCTCTGTTCGAGGACACCCAGAAGATCGTCAAGACAGCAATGGAAAAATGGGGACAGATCGACCTTCTGATCAACAATGCAGGGACAGGTAAGGGCGGCATGATCGCAAACCTTCCTCTGAGAGATTGGGAATGGATGATGTATGCCAATGTCTTCTCACATATTTACATGATGAGACAGGTAATTCCTATCATGATGAAGCAGGGAACACATTGCAATATTCTCAACGTATGCTCGATCGCAGGACTTATCACAAGTAATGCGATGCCTGGCTACTATTCGACCAAGCATGCTGCTGTTTCACTGAGCCGCGCGACCCGTAACGAGCTCAAAGAGATCGGCGTAGAAAACATCCATATCAGTATTTTCTGCCCTGGATTTGTTCAGACCGACCTTCACCACGCTGAGCGCCACAGACCTGCAAGATTCTCCGATCCTACAGATCCGTACTATTCAAGCGCAGAGTTCCAGCTGTTTGAAAAGGCAAGCGAACACGTCGTTACCACAGGACTTCCGATCGATGGCTTTGGCGAGAAATGCTTTGAGGCGATCGAGAACGATCAGTTCTATATCGTAACACATCCTCAGTATGATCCTCTGATCAGAAAGCAGATCTACGACAGTGTCAACAATGTTAACCCGGATCTCAGAAACGTAGGCAAACAGCCTAAGGAATATGAGAAGGGAGACAGAGATCTGACGGGCAGAGTAGCAATCATCACCGGTGCTGCATTCGGATTCGGTAAGGAATTCGTCAAAGAAGCAGCCAAGAGAAAGATGAAGATCGCAGCTGTAGATATCATGGCTGACGAACTTGCCAAGATCGAAGACGTTGCAAAAGAATACGGTGCAGAAGATATCATGATCATACCTGCAGACGTATCGCTGTATGAAGAGACTGAAAAAGTTGTTAATGCGGTAATGGACAAGTGGGGACAGATCGACCTCCTGATGAACAATGCAGGAACCTGCACGCCTGGACCTGGATTCGTGATTCCGCTGCAGGATTGGGAGTGGATCTTCCGCACGAACTACCTGTCACACGTTTACTTCATGAGGCAGGTAATTCCAATCATGAGAAAACAGGGCACACACTGCAACATCATGAACACATGCTCTGTCGCAGGACTCATCACCAGCACAGGCATGGCAGCATACTACACAACAAAGAACGCTGCTGTTGCTCTGTCTGAGTGCATCGAATACGAGATGCAGGAGACCGGCTCGGATATCCACCTTGGAGTATTCTGTCCGGGATTTGTACGCACAAGCTTCGATCATGCTGATGAGTATCGTCCTCCAAGATATGCTCACGGAGATGATCCGTACTATCAGAGCGATATCTTTGCGAAGGGCAAGGCTGCTGCTCAGTTCGTTATCGGAACAGGCTACCCGATCGAAGGATTTGGCGCAAGAGTCTTTGACGCGATCGAGAAGGACGAGTTCTATGTAGTCACTCACCGTGAATATGATGAACACATCATCAAACAGGTGGAACAGACTATCGCAAGGACCAACCCTGAAGTCGCATCGATCTCAGATGCTATCAAGGATGTGACCAACCTTCCGGGCGGACCACTTAGAGGCTATCTGAAATAAGATGACTACAATCAGATGATCACAACCAGATGATCGCAACCAAATGATTGCAACCAAATGAATAAGGGCTGCCGTACCATATACACGTGGAGCGGCAGCTTCTTTTTGCGCATCAAAAACTGATGTCGTATTTCAACGACCTATACCGTGGTTTAGTTGTTATCGCAGATTATGCACGAAATGTATAATGGTTTAATGTCTGCCCGGATCGGTCAAGGTGCTGAAACAGCGCCTAAGTTCAGTTTTACTGAAAAATGACTATGTCACGTTGCATTTTCAGTAATCGGATAAGGCCAATTGATCGACTTTGCCTGGATTATTAAGCGCAGAAGAGAAATTCTATCTTTTAAAAATACACAGCGGCGAGATCATGTGGGCTTCATTTTTTGCCGAAAAAGAGGCCGGTTGCTGAAACCGTTGATTTCACTGCGTTTCAAGCTTTTTAATATTATTCCCTGTAAACGAATAATTATTCAACCCGGTGCCGTTAGCTTTTGCCGCTCCCGATTTTGGGGATCCATTACTGAAAATAGACCATTTACATGCGGTTTTTCAGTAAAGTTGAACTTCCGCCGCCCGAGCCGGACTCTTGAAGTCGAATCCCGGATCCGTATGAAGGCCGGATGTGGTATCATATTAGCAAATCGTGCACGGTCCACATCAAGGGCTCGCAAGAAAAGCAGGTCCCGCAAAACAATAAGACGGGTTATAGAAAAATGAGCAGGTTTCAGAAAATCATGTGTATCATACTCGGTGTTGTCCTGTTGGCAGCAGGATGCATCGCTGTAAGAAATGCTGCGGGCAGCAAGTCTGCCGCGCAGTCTGTTCACATGCTCGATTTCAACAGGGACCTTGAACGGAATTCGCCTGATGATAATTATCGTACGACATATGAGATATTTGTTTATTCGTTCTGCGATTCGAACGGGGATGGTATCGGTGACCTGAACGGGATCAGGTCAAAACTGGACTATATACAAGATCTTGGATTTGATGCGGTCTGGCTGACACCTGTACACCCGTCATCGACATATCATAAGTACGATATAGACGATTATTATGCGGTAGATCCTGCTTTCGGAACGATGGAGGACTATGAAGCCTTGCTGGAGGAGTGCCACGCAAGAGGGATCCGTGTGTATATGGACCTTGTACTGAACCATACATCAGAAGACCATGAATGGTTCAAGGCAGCATCGGATTATCTGCATGAGCTTCCTTCTGATTGGGAGCCTGATCCGTCATATTGCAAATACTTTGACTATTATAACTTTACCAGGGAGCCTTCAGACGGATTTACCAATCTGCAAGACACCGGGTGGTACTACGAGTCGGGTTTCTGGTCTGAGATGCCGGAGCTTGATCTCAGTAGCGATTTTGTGAGAGATGAGATCCGATATATCATGGATTATTGGCTCAGTAAAGGAGTTGACGGCTTCAGACTGGATGCAGTAACGTCATATTACAAGAACGATACTGCAGCTAATGCAGAATTCCTCCGCTTCCTTGCGGAGACTGCCCGCAGCATCGATCCGGACTGTTATATTGTTGGGGAAGCGTGGACGGACCGCGATACTATCGCTGCGCTTTACACCGGCGGGATCGATTCGCTCTTCGATTTTCCTTTTGCGGGCCCGGACGGGATCATTGCGAGAACGCTTAAAGGAGGATCGGCAGCTTCTGACTTTGTCAATGAAATGATATGGTCTGAAGAGACCTTCGGGAATGCGGACCCGGATCATATAAACGCGCCTTTCTATACGAACCATGACATGGACAGAAGCGCGGGATATTACCCTGACGATAACGGACAGACCACTAAAATGGCATATGCCATGGACCTTCTGATGACCGGGAATGCATTCGCGTATTATGGTGAAGAGATAGGTATGACCGGAGCGGGCAAAGACGAGAACAGACGGGCGCCTATGTACTGGGGCGATGATGATCCTTCAATGTGTGCGGGACCGCCGGATATGGATGAAGTGAGCATGAAGTTCCCGTGTCTGGCCGATCAGCTGAATGATGAAATGTCGCTGCACCGCTGGTTCAAAGAGGTGATACGGGTAAGAAACGCTTTTCCGGTGATCGCGAGAGGACTGACAGAAAATGCCGGTTCACTCAGCGATAGTGATGTTGCGGCGTTTTATAGGAGAAGCGGGGAATACAGCGATGCGCTGATCGTGATGAATCTGCGCGGACAGACAGTTGAGAAGGAGATAGGGCAGGCTGCTGAGGGGTATGAACTGGCTGCAGTACTTAATACAAGCGAAGAGCGGATCGAGTATAAGGGCGGGGAACTGGTCCTGCCCGGATACAGCATAGCCGTTTTCACAGCAGAACAATAAGATGACTAAGAAACAACCGAGACAACCTATAATAATACATGTGGATATGGACGCTTTCTATGCTTCTGTGGAGATCAGGGATGATCCTTCTCTGGCCGGAAAGCCGCTTATTATCGGCTCTCTTCCGTCCGAGCGCGGGGTCGTTTCTACCTGCAGCTACGAAGCGCGCAAATACGGAGTCCATTCCGCTATGAATATCAAAGAAGCATACAGACTCTGCCCGCACGGGATATTCATGCATCCGGATTTTGACAAATACAGAGCGGTTTCGGCTGTGCTGAGGAATATCTGGAATGATTATGCTGTCAAAATGGAGCCGATCGCACTGGATGAAGCTTATCTTGATGTGACTTACAGCGCGGGTACCTTCGAGCGTGCATGCGAGATGGCGAAGGAGATCAAAACGAGGGTCAGGAATGAGACCGGTCTTACGTGTTCGGTCGGTGTTGCTTATTCCAAGACGGCTGCCAAAACAGCGAGTGAAGAGAAGAAACCGGACGGATATTTTGAGATACCTGATGCAGAGGCTTTTATAGATCTGATGATAGACCGGGACGTACAGGCGCTTTATACCGTCGGGGCCAGGACTGCTGAAAAGCTCAAAAAGCTGGGCATATATACTGTCTGCGATATACAGGAGCGCCGCGATGAGATCATAGAGCGCTTTGGCAAGCACGGGCGCATGATCGCGGATCTGGCATTCGGGATAGATGACCGCAAGGTGGTCGAGTATAAGCCGGAGGATGCGAAATCGATAAGCCGCGAGGTGACATTTCAGGAGGATGTTAATAATTATGATTTTCTCAAAGATGTCCTCGTCTTACTGGCTCTCTGTGTTGAGAACAGAGCCAGGCGCCATGATCTGCACGGCAAAGGTGTGACGCTCAAGCTGACATACTATGATATGAAGAGTATCACCAGGTCAAGGACCATATCATCGGCAGATAACGCTTCTGCGATATATACTGAGACAGTGCGGATGCTCGAAGAAGTCGAAAAACGGCCGGTGAGGCTTGTAGGAGCCGGGATCTATAATCTTTCGGGAGACGACGGGAGACAGATGACGCTTGATGATTATATGGGTGAGCCTGATGCGGAAAAGCAGGATATAATAGGAAAAAGGCTGCAGGAGCTGCAGGCGAGATACGGACTGGACTTTGCAGGACATCTTGAAGAAATATATAAGGGGCTGATCCTGCACCGGACAATAGAGTACATGCGCAAACACTATAACAATAGATAACGGAGGACAAGAGATGCAGTATTTAGTAACAGCTTATGACGGGGAAGGTATGCTGGAGAAGAGAATGAGTGTCAGAGCCCGTCACCTTGAGAATATCTCGAAAGTCAAAGAATATGGAAGTATCGTCTGCGCGGGAGGGATCCTGGATGAAGAGAAAAAACCTGTCGGGTCGGTGCTGGTGATGGATTTTGCGAGCCGTGACCTGCTGGATAAATACCTGGCAAGTGAGCCGTATATCATCGAAGAGGTCTGGGAGAGCGTAACTGTAGAGACAATGAATGTTGTTATCGTTAACGATGAGAAAGTCGGTAAATAGAGGCTGCTTATGAAAATCATAGATGCGGACGGGATCACATATATAGATCTTGTGCCTTGCGGGACTGATGAGTGGTACTACGGGATCAGCTATGAACATGGCGATCTGTACGAAGCTGAAGAAGTATTCAGGCAAGGAGAAGAAGTCAAGGGGCGGACACTCTGCCTGATACACTATCCGGACGGAAAAGTTTACAGACCTGTACCGAAAGAGAAAGGCAATTATTCTGCAGAGCCGGTGTATTATGATGGCGGCATTTTCATTCTGAATGTGGACTTTCCGGGCGGTCTGATGCAGATCATCCGTTTCAGCTGCAGCACTCAAAAAGCGGAAGTCATAGATACGCTTCCGCTTGACAGTATCAAAGATTGCTATAATCTGCGCCTTGACATTGCACCTCTTACTCTGACGAGGCAGTGTGTGGGCACAAATGAATTTGAGATCGTATGGCCTGAAAAGGTCTGCTTTGAGATGGGCGATCACGACAGCTTCTTCCTGCGGGACGGGGACAGACTTTACTTCAGCAGATGGCATGAAGAAGGCGATGGCCCGGATTACAGATACTGGGAAGAAACTGTGGTAATGGATCTGGACGGACAAGTCACAGACATTCTGCCCGGAGATCTCAGAGTGATGCCTAATGGAGAACTGTGGTATCTGCAGGCCCGTTGAATTCAAGACAAAGCATCGTGAGGTCATCGAACTGATCTGCGTCACCCGTGAACTCATCAACTGATTCTTTCATGCTCCTGAGGATGTCTTCAGGAGCGTTTTCTTTACAGCGGTTGAGGACTTCGACCATCCGCCCTGTCCCGAACATATTGTCTGCTGCATCAGTTGCCTCAGGGAGACCGTCAGTATACAGGAAAAGCTTTGAACCCGGTTCAAGAATAGTCTCAGTTTCATGATAATTGATATTTTCCATTCCGCCGATGACAAAATCATGCTTCTGAGAGATCAGTTCAAAGTCCCCGCCTGCTCTCATCAGAACAGGTTTCTCATGACCTGCATTAGCAGAAACAAGCTTGCCCGTAGTCAGGTCGAGCTTACCGATCCAGACTGTTACAAACATTTCTTCAGGATTATTTGGACTGATCGAATCATTTCGTCTTGCCGGAGACTGCACTTTTGATCGCCTTTGTCTGTTCCGGATTGTTTGCGAGGACCGTACCCATCGGGTAAAGCTCCCCATGCTCGCACCCCCTGGACCTGTCCTCATTAGAAGCTATGAACAGGAAAAAGGATTGATCGAATGGCTCCTCGGTCACATTACAGAAGAGAAAGTCTATATCATAGTGGACTGCAAGAGAGTTGATAAATGTTATCAGCCATGAGTAGATGATCTCAGCATAAAGTTGCTGGTCTTCCGGTGGCAGTGCTTTGATTTCTTCAGTAGTAGCGTACTCAAGCAGAAAATCTGGATAACGGTTTGTCAGCAGCTTGGCTTTATTTGCTGTATCGGTGCTGTTCTCATACGAGACATCATACTCAATATCAAGATCTGTATAATGGTCATACCAGTATTGCAGCAGCCATTCGTGCGCAGGATATTGCTCAATATAGTCCTCAAGAGATCCTGCAGCTGCTTCAGCGTGACTGCTTATCTCATGAGTAACGGTGTATGAAGCGACTGCATAAAGGGCAGCAGAAGATACAGCGCTTATCAATATAACGCTTATTGCGAATATTAATATAGTCTGATCGACCATGTTCCTTCGATTTGTATTATTTGACATAGCTGCTGACCTTCCCTGCTTGATATGAGCATTCATTAATTGCTAATTAATTGTACAATAATAATACTGTGGGATAAATACTGATAGTTATCAGCGGTGCTTCGCAGTCTTTCCAGAAATCTGCAGGATGCAGAAGGACAGTCGCAGGCTGAAACGCACATCCGGGTCATCAAGATCGATCCCGCACAGGGAATTGATCCTGCTGAGCCTGTATATGACACTGTTCCGGTGCAAAAACAGCGCCGTGGCAGTGTCTTTTATGCTGCAATTGTTCTTCAGGTACTCTCTCAGAGTACGGAGAAGCTCAGTGTTGTTGATCTTATCGTATTCCAGTAGGAACGGTATGGCCTGATGATAATATCTGGTCAATGACTCAGACTCCGACAAATGATCAAGCAGAATGTATGTGCTGTACTTGTCAAAAGAGAAGACGCGGCTCTGAGGCTCGAGCACGGATCCTGTTTTGAGTGCGTCATGTGCTTCGGCCAGTGCATTTTTAAGGAGCTGGATGTTGTGAAAAGTTGTGCTGACTCCGACCCGGACATTACTCTCAGGAAGGAAGAGATCCACCAAATCATTGGCATCCGTATATTCATCAAGACTGCAAACTACGATCACAGCTTTGCGGTGAGAAATGACGTGACAGTCAGGCATCATTTTGTGGAATGATTCGCGGACTTCAGAACCTCTGACAAAGGAACCGTCTTCGTTGGCAGATTTAAAGTACAGGACCTTCATGCTGTCTGCAAATTCAAGATTCCGATATGCCTCCGGAAGGTTCTCCGGGGGAGTTCCGATGATGAGATTGTAAAGGAAACTGTGGTAGTCACTTGTCCTGTACAGGAGTTCAGGGGAATGCGCGAGAATAGAATAACCTGTGACACCGCTCAGAACTCGGAGCATTTCTACATGACTGGTGACATATGTATTATCTCCTTCGATAAGAAGAAGGGAACCGATCCATGCATCTTTGCAATATACCCTGCATGCCAGCTTCCGGTAAGGAGATGCCTTGCATGTCACCTCGAACGGCGCGGAACTTGAATCTGCCATCTGAACAGACTTCAGTTTGCGGACTTCGCTGATAAATTCATAATCACAGTATCCTTTCCTGATATTGTCTGCCCATAATTCATCTGTTACAGGCACCTGCGTTGAATATGCAAGGATCCTGAAATCTCTGTCTATCAGAACCAGTGACGCGTTAAAGGACTGCGAAGCTACATCGATCAGGGCCTCGACATTGCGGACATTATCCGCAACATCCATAAGATGATTGTAAAAATCTTCATTGCTCCGGCCTGTAATGATGTCCTGGATGCTGTTGAAGACTGCTGCGAACTGCGATGAAGGAATCACTGCAAGGTTGCCGGGCTTACCGTTTGCAGGTTTTTCCGGGTCGTCGGATATCAGTATGAAGTTCTCCGGCCAGATTTCCGGTTGTCTCTCATAACTAAAATACAGGGTGGAATTGGGGTGTTTAGCATTATTGCCGTCCCAGAGCCTGATTCTGGATATTTCGTGCTCAGGAGCCCTGGAAAGCACCTCAATATCCGTGTTTTGCCCCAGAAAATCAATGATTTCACTGAATTTCATGAATAATCGACCTCCGCCTGAAAATAGATTCCCCACACAACAAATCTTGACATGTTTTTTTCATGTACTGAGATTAGTATACGGTAAACAAATTGTCAATATGATTTCATGTATCGTGAACGTGGCAGCACTGTGGGGATTGTTATAAAATTATCTTACCTTAGTTATTGTCAGTAAGGAGGATGAATTATGTACGATAAGCTATTTGAAAAGGGCAAAATAGGCAATGTTGAACTTAAGAACCGCCTTGTTATGACCCCTATGGGAACCAACCTTGCAGAGCTTGACGGTACCGTCGGTCCTGCAATGCTCGCTTATTTCGAAGCAAGAGCAAAGGGCGGATGCGGACTCATCATGCCTGAAATCTGCAAAGTAAATGAAAAGACCGGTGTCGGAATGTTCAGACAGATCGCTGCAACAAGCGACAGACACATCCCGTCACTCGCTAAACTCGCAAGTACTGTTCATAAATATGGATCGAAGATCTTCATCCAGCTCCATCATCCGGGACGTGAGGGAATGTCATCCCTTATCGGCGGACAGCCATGTGTATCCGCATCAGACAGGGTATGCAAAGTATCCATGCAGGAGACTCGTCCGATGACTCTCGAAGAGATCCATGAACTCGTCGGTCAGTTCGGAGACGCTGCTCTTCGCTGCAAGAAAGCAGGAATCGATGGTATCGAGCTTCACTGCGCTCATGGATATCTGCTCCAGCAGTTCCTCTCACCATACACAAACAAGAGAACAGATGAATACGGCGGAAGCTTTGAGAACCGCATGCGCATCGTTCTCGAGATCATTGAAGATATCCGCAAAAAGTGCGGAAAGGATTATGCTCTCGGATGCCGTGTTTCTGTAGAGGAATTCCTTGGCAATATCGGCGTTACTGAGGACTACATCCATATCCAGGATGGAATCAAGATCTGCATGGTACTTGAGAAAGCAGGTGTTGACTTCATCGATGTCAGCTGCGGTCTTTATGAAACAGGTATCACATCGGTTGAACCGATCTCATTCCAGCAGGGCTGGAGAAAAGACTTCATCAAGGCAGTCAAAGATCACGTATCTGTACCTGTCATCGCTGTTTCCGCTATCAGAGAGCCTGCAGTCGCTGAAGCGTTCCTCGAAGGCGGCGTAGTAGATTTCGTCGGCATGGGCAGATCATGGCTTGCTGACCCTGAATGGGGACGCAAAGTTCAGGAGGGCAGAGAGAGCGAGCTCAAGAGATGTATCAACTGCCTGAGATGCTTCGAGACACTGCTCGGACTCAATGCACAGGGCCTGCCTTTCGAGTGCGCAGTCAACCCTCGCACATGTAATGAGTACAGACTCGGCGAACTCGAGCCGGATACAAAGGGCCATAAGGTAGTAGTAGTCGGCGGAGGCCCGGGCGGAATGACAGCAGCTGAGACTCTGGCAAAGAGAGGCGTCAAGGTCACTCTTATCGATCGTCAGGAAGAACTCGGCGGAACCGTTAATCTTGCTAAGCTTCCTCCACTCAAAGAGAGAATGCAGTGGATCGCAGACTACTTCGCAGACAGCTTCGCTAAACTTGGTGTTGACGTTCAACTCGGCAAAGAGGCTACTGCAGATGAGATCGCTGCAATGGAACCGGATGCAGTCGTTCTTGCTACAGGTTCAGCTCCGATCTTCCCTGCATCACTCCCTGGAGTTAACGGAGACAATGTATACACCATCGAGGAAGTCCTGACAGGCAAGAAGGATATCTCCGGCAAGTCGGTTGCTATGATCGGCGCAGGTCTCACGGGACTTGAAGCAGGCGAGTATCTCGGAGACAAGGGCTGCAAAGTCACATTCGTAGATATGCTCAAGGCTGCGGGAACGAATGCATACAAGACCAACGTTGCAGACGTTATGTCAAGACTCAATAAGATGGATATCCACTGGGCTCTCGGACATGCACTCAAGGAGATCCTGCCTGATGGTGTTCTTGTAGAGAATGTGGACACTAAGGAAGAGAAGAAGATCGATGCAGAGGCTGTCGTACTGTCGCTCGGATATCGTCCGGACCAGAGCCTCAAGGAAGCGCTCGAGGAAAAGGGAATCTGCGTAAAGCTCGTTGGTTCTGCTATCCAGGACGGAACGATTGCTCCTGCTACAAAGACAGGCTACGAAGTCGGCGCTGATCTCTTCAAAAAGCCTGAGCCAAGCTTCGTGCTTTCTGCAGAAGACATGAAGAATTTTGCCAAAGTCTCCAGAATGGACAAGCAGGAAGGTATCTACCTTGCATTCCTGACAGATCCTGCTGCGATCCGCAAACTGCTGCCGGCACCGCTCGAACCATTCTCGGTACCGGTCGTAACACTTTCGGTTTGCCATATCAAGGAGCCTTCATTCGCAGACAACTACTATGAGACGATTCTCGGTATTTACTGCACATACAAAGGACAGCTCGGAATGTATCCTATCAGCCTGCTCCTTGGAGGAGATGGCGCGGAGATGGCTACACAGCTCGGACGCGATAACTCAGCGATCCCTAAGAAGCTCGGATCAGAGTTCGTGATCAGGAAGACGGATGACGGCAAGGTCAAAGTAACTGTAGCAAGACGCGGAGCTAAGATCATAGATGTCGAAATGGAACTCGGGTCATACAACCATCCGCTGACACACGTGCTCTTCCAGGCACCTGCTCCGGGCAAAGAAACAGCCGGAAGCGGATACTACTTCCACTTCGACCGTCTGCCTGATGAAAACGGTGTATGGGGCTTCAAGAACACATGCCTTATCCGCAACGTGGTCAAATATCTGTATGACGCATGGACACCTGGATACATCACCAAGCTTGAACTCAACTCCAGCGTTGACGATCCATGGGGCTGCCTGCCGGTCAACACCATCGTAGGCGGAGCTTATGCAGAAAACAACCTGCTCATCACAGCACTTCAGAAACTCGAAGACGTAGATCCTGATGAACTGATGCCAATGATCATGCCTGCATGGTATGACAGAACCACATTCATGGAAACCGGCCGCAAATAATGTGCCGCCGGTGTGCCACCGGGGACGGTTCTTTCTGACACACTCGCTGATTCAATATGACTGATATTTCATGAAAACGGAGGACGCTATGAAAGATTTTAAAAGAAGAGTTGCTATTATTACCGGAGCAGCATACGGCTTTGGTAGAGAATTCGTTAAGCAGGCTGCTATCCGCGGCATGAAGATCGTTGCGGTAGACATCATGGGCGATGAGCTTGCAAAAGTCGAGGCGGTTGCCAGAGAAAACGGCGCAGAGGATATCACTCTTATCACTGCTGACGTAGGCATTTATGAAGAAACTGAAAAAGTCGTTAAAGCTACACTTGAGAAGTATGGCCAGATCGATCTTCTCATGAACAACGCAGGCGTTGCTGTACCCGGCAACGGATACAATCTGCCGCTTCGTGACTGGGAGTGGATCGTTCAGACCAACCTTATGTCACACGTTTATTTCATGCGTCAGGTCATTCCTGTAATGCTCAAGCAGGGCACTCACTGCAACATCATGAACACATGCTCGGTAGCAGGTGTCATTAACTGGATCGGAATGGTGCCTTATTATACGACCAAGCATGCAGCGGTTGCTCTTGCTGAGAGTATCAACTACGAACTGCAGGCTATCGGTGCTGACATCGCTATGGGAGTATTCTGCCCGGGCTATGTACAGACAAATCTTGACCATAGTGAGTGGTATCGTCCTGAGAGATTCAAAGACGACAGCGATCCGTATTATCAGAGTGAAGAGTTCAAGAAGGGCCAGGCAGAAGCAAAGCATGTGATTGAGACAGGTTATCCGATCGATGGACATGCTGAGCAGGTATGGAAAGCGATCGAGGAAGATCAGTTCTATGTACTCCCACATGAGAAATATGATGGATTCCTCAAACTCCAGACCGGCGAGAAGCTGCAGAGAAAGAGCCCGAACCTCGCAGAGGTGATGGCGATCCTCAAAGGCGGACATGCCTGATCAATAATGAATAAGAACGCAAATCATTATATTACCTCAGCTTTGCGGACTTGAAAAAGAGGGCGGCACCCGGCGGTGCTGCCCTCGATTACTTTAGCGATATGTTTTTATTATTTGACTTTGATCTTCAGTGTGACGGTCTTGGAAAGTGCGCTGTATCCCTTGCCTGCAGGGGCTTTGATCTTGACTTTGATCTTGTATACTGCGCCTTTCTTGAGGCCCTTCTTGACTGTGATCGTTCCGTTCTTAGCTACGGTGATCTTCTTGTTGCCGCTTACCTTCTTATAAGTAACTGCCTTTGAGCTCTTTACAACAAATGCCTTGTTTGCTTTGATCTTAGTGTTCTTCTTAGCCTTGACCTTGATGGTGCCCTTGACCTTGATAGAAGCCTTCTTTACCTTTGCAGGCTTGGTTACATGTGGCTTATCCGGCTTGGTCGGCTGTGTTGGCTCTACTGTCTCTTCAGGGAGTCCTGTGCCCCCGATCGCTTCGAAGCTGTAGGTAGGGAGCTGTCCCATGCAGCTTGGTACGAAATCGCCTTCCTGTGGTGTTGACTCGAATGCTTTCAGCTCGTTGACCATCTGTACTACGTATCCGAGGCATTCTTTCTGGAGATGCTTGTTGAGCTCGGTAGCTTTCTGTTCTGCAAGTCCCTTGTCATATGCGAGGATCTTAGCCATCTCTGCATCGATTGCAGGCTGCTGTGCGATCAGCTCTTTCTGATATGCTTCCCAGAATGCCTTTACGCCTGCGCCGTATTTCGCTCTTGCTTCGCCGGTCCCGACTGTAAGTCCGTCCTGATTATCCCTTCCTTTGCAGAGGAAGTAAAGTTCGAAGTAAGCGGTACGGAATGAGTTGAGTTCAGGATTCTCGTAGTTGTATGTCATTGTATCGAGACCGATCTTGTTCTCTTCGATCGTGTCTGTGATAAGTGCGTTGTATCCAGGGATGTAGCAGCCGAATTCGACCGGTCCGAGTGATTCCCACTGAACAACTGCCATTTCGTAAGGCATGTTCTTTCTTGATTCGAACATATGGACTTCAAGGTTGTTGTCGTTGCCGATGCCGATGCTGTTGCCTGTTGAGGAATCAGCGTAGTACTTGCCGCCTTCACCACGATATGCCAGACTCATGAGAACATCGTATGTTGAATATTTCTCGACGCTTGGCTCAAGGAAGTAATCGATGTACTGTCCGCCGGCCTCTGTGGTAGCTGCTTCAACACTGTCTGCGAATTCTTCGCCCTTCAGGTAGAGGTAGCAGTTGTAGAGACGCTTTGACATTGATTTTGGCTTTGCAGCATAGCTGTCTGCGACCAGGATATTGCCGTCTGCATCTGTTACCAGTGATTCTGCTGCTTCAGCAACGCTGTAGAGGTTGGTAGAAGCGATCGTGTTCTCGTCATTTGTGACAGGTACGTTTGCTGTGATGTTAGGTGTTGTAGCGACCATGTTGGATGGACAAAGAGTAGCTGCAGCTACATGTCCTGAGAGGGACTGAACGACCCAGGCTTCTTTGTCATCAACGATGATCGTCATATCTCTTCCGCCTGCTCCGAGTGTTTCATATATATTTACGAGCGCTTCGGCACCCTGTCTTGCGGTAGAAGCCTGCATCAGTACGACTGATGGAATGTCTTCTTCACAAAGTCCGCCTCTTACCATCGGATCTACTGCTTTGATTTCGGACTTGAGTCCGGACAATGTTACTGAAGCTGATACAGCAACGCCCATTTCATTGGTTCCTGCCTGAGCCATCTCTTCTTCGACCAGATCAGGATAATCAGTAGTATCTTTTACCAGAGTATAGCGGTAAGTATGTTCCGGATAAGGCATCTCGAAGCCGGTACTTAAGCTCTTGTACATAGCGCCTGCTTCGTGATCCTCTGCATCATGTACCGTATAACATTTAATGTACTTGGACCATCCGGAGTCCTCTGATCTGCCGATGAAGGTTGAACCATTTTCTGTGGTCTCGCTGCCGAAATACATGTTTGTGCAGCAGAATGCCATTTGCACACTGGTCAGTACCATAATCAGAGCTGTGACTAATGATACTGCAGTCCTCTTAATACCCTTCTTTTTCATGATTGCACCTTCTTTCTTGTTCAACGGTTTTTGTAATTGAACCGATTGTAGCATAACAAATATGCAATGTCACGCATAAAAATGCAAAAAAATTAATAATTTTGCATAAAAATCCAAACACAATAAATGACTGCGAGCCATTTTGCCATGAAAATACTGAGAATGCTACACAACTAATTTCACCAGGTGAAAAACCAAATGAATAATTATGCATTATTACCCACCCCCTCACATATACCGCTCAATGATAAGAGATGTGTTTCAATGATCAGAAATGAAAGGCGGAATAGAGAAATTCATATTAAGGAATCTCTTGCCTCATGGTAGAATCTGAGTGATATATAGTTGCGGTGATACAGAGCAAATAAGGAGGGCGGGAGATGTTTAAAAAACCTGATGAACAGGAATTGCTGAAACAGAAGATGCTTGACAAGATTTTTCACGGGGGTGCGTGGTTCAGCACAAGGAAGAATCATTATCTGAAGATCGCTTACAGTGATATTGATGAATGCCATTTCGCCAGAGAGTGCATGATCAAAGAAGATGGCTCGCTCGAGGGCGGAGCCTATACATTCGGCACGGACTGGTTCGATATCAACTTCCACGGCAGATACATAGACATATACACTGACCCTGATACTTTCAAACGCTGGAATGTATGGTACGACAAAGAACACGGGACATGCTTCAAAGCATCACAGGATGTGATGGAGCAGGCAAAACGACTTGTGCAGTTCTGCAGACAGGCAGATCAGGAGGCTCTTGCCGGCGTAACCGATGCGTTCCACATCGACCGCGCGGATTTTGCCAAAGTCATCGAGCTGTCGGAGCAATAGGCGAGCAGGCTCTGGACGAAACAATACTAAAAGGAAAAGATACTGAAAGAACAATACCGTGAACACTACAAACTTAACGAAAGACAAATGCAGAAATTGCAACAGGATGTGTATCAACAGCCTGACAGTGATTTCGGGCCTTGATGAAGCAAGACGCATACAAATAATGGATTCGGCCATCCGTAAGAAATACCGCAAGGGGAGCTATCTCTTCAGAGAAGGAGACCCATGCGATGGCATTTATTTGCTCCATACAGGCAAAATCAAATTATGCACTTATGACAGCGATGGAAGAGAAGAGATCGTCGGGATTTTCTGGGCAGGTGAAATCATATGGGAAGGTATCTTCATAGACGGAAGCGAGTACTCATATGACGCGGTCTGCCTGGATACTACAGATTGCTGCAAGATCCCGAGGCAGGAGATCGAGTCGATGATGGAGGATCCCCACGTATCGCTCAGCGTGATAAGGCTTCTCAGCCAGAAACTCCGTGCTGCGAATGAGCGAGTCCTTCTGCTGGCGACAGAAGATCCGAAAGCAAGGATCGCAGGATTTCTGCTGAGACAGAGCAAGTATGCACGCTCAGATACGATCGTCATGAGACTTGAAGAGATCTCAGCGAGCATACACTTGAGACCGGAGACAGTAAGCCGCAAAATCAAGGAACTTGAGCGCGATGGGGTCATCACCAAGACCGGGCAGAGCAGCATCAGAATCCTTGATTTTCAAGCTCTTCGTGACACCTACAAATACTGAAAATGTTAAAAAAATAATTATTTCGAAAATTGATTATAATCAATTTTTACGGATCTCCCGAGTGTTATCCTTCGGACTGTACTTAAGAACAAGAAAAAGCATTAAGAAAGAACTAAGGAAAAAACAGGAACACGAAAGGAGATTTAGGGGCATGATCGACTTCATTATCGGAACAGCAGTACTGGCACCATCACTTTATTGGACAGCAGTAATCGCTACATCTGTAAAGAGCGCTATTAACGAAGAAGACAGATAATAGTCACACAGATGCAATTATAAACAAGAACCCGCGGGCATGATCGACTCACTGACCGCGGGTTTTTACTGCCCGCGTTTGCTGACAAAAAAAGAACAAAAAGAAAATATGGCCGGGAATGTGGTAAGATTGATAGAAACATTCAACAAATCAATAGTTCCAAAGAGGAGAGGCAATGAACAATCATATCAAAGTCGGAATGCTCGGTATCGGTAATATCGGAAAAGGCACTTATCTTGCACTTGAGATGAATCATGACAAGATCCTGGACACTACAGGATTCGATATCGAAATAGTCCGTATACTCAACCGCAGCCCTGAGAAGGACCGCGGGATCGATATCCCTAAAGAAAAATACACACCGGATGTACGTGAGATACTGGAAGATCCGGAGATAGATATTGTCGTAGAACTGATCGGCGGGATCGAGCCGGCTACAGAATATATGGCTGAAGCGATCAGAAACGGCAAGAGTGTGGTCACGGCCAATAAGGCTGCTATCGCTGCGAACGGCAAATATCTGGCAGAGCTTGCGCAGGAACACCATGTACTGCTGAGATTCGAAGCGGCTGTCGCAGGAGGCATCCCTATCCTGACATCCCTCACCACAGCGCTTTTGTCCAACAGGTTCTCTGAGGTGCACGGTATTCTCAACGGAACAACCAACTATATCCTTACTCAGATGAGCGAGTACGGCAAGGATTATGATGAGGTGCTGAAGGATGCACAGCGCAAAGGCTTTGCGGAGGCTGATCCGACAGCAGATGTAGAAGGGCTCGATGCAGCAAACAAATTATCGATACTTATCTCACTTATCTTCGGTATGGGCATTGCTCCGGACAAAATCCCTACACAGGGTATCACATCGATCGGCTTAGAAGACATCAACTATGCGAAAGAGGCAGGCTATTCGATCAAGCTGCTCGCGAGCGCAAAGGAATCTGACGGCAAAATGAGCTGCAGTGTAGAACCGACGATGCTCCGTAAGAATCACCCGATTGCTTCTGTCAGCAATGAATTCAATGCGGTATTTGTCAAAGGAAATGCTGTCGACAATCTTATGTTCTACGGAAGAGGCGCCGGTCCGCTGCCGACAGGAAGTGCGGTCCTCGGAGACATCATCGGTATCGCCCGCAAACTCGGAAAGGCTTCGGCATATGATATTGTGCCTCAGCTCAGGTATGATGCGAAACTTGAACTGAACGTTGATGCTGAAAGCAAATACTATGTACGCATGACAGTTGCAGAAAGACCCGGCGTACTCGGCAAAATCACTACGCTTTTCGGATACTATGACATCAGCGTCGAAGCTATCCAGCAGAAGGCACCGTATGAGTCAAACGGGGAGAGGGTAGCGACCCTGATCTTCATTCTGTTTGAGGTCGGACGATCCAAACTCAAATATGCACTCGATGAAGCCCTCAAACTGGATACGACCAAGTCGATAGATAACATCATCCGCGTCGAGGAATAGAACAACAAAAGAAAACGCCATATGGAGCTGATCCATATGGCGTTTATCAGTTTATGATGCGTTTTCTATGCGTCGAGACCGTTCTTGATGCGGTTCTCAGCGAACTGAGTAGCAATAACTCCTTCAGGAACGCCTGTAGCCTTTGATTCTTCAAGCATTCTGTATACGGTGTTGTAAATGTTGTGTACCTGCTTCAGAACGTTTTCCTTATCATAAGTCGTGAATGCTTCCTGACCTGCGTTGATAACTCCGCCGCCGTTGATGATGAAGTCAGGTGCATAAAGGATACCGCGAGCCTTCAATGCTTCTCCTGCAGCATCGTCATAGATAACATTGTTGGCAGCACCGGCGATAGCTCTGCAGTTGAACAGAGGAATCGTCTTAGGGTTAACTACAGCGCCGAGAGCACATGGAGCGAAGATATCACACTTTACGCTGTAGATCTCGTCTCTTCCTACCTCGGTCGCACCGAGTTCTTCAACAGCGAATTTCATAGCTTCACGGTTAGAGTTGTTGCAAACGATCAGCTTTGCGCCTGCAGCATGGAGATGTTTTGCCAGATCCATTCCGACTTTACCAAGACCCTGTACAGCTATCGTCATACCGTCAAGACTGTCAGATCCGTTCATGAACTGAGCAACTGCGCGGATACCATCGAAAACACCGATTGCTGTGAATGGTGAAGGGTCGCCGGATACGTCCTCGCGTCCTACTACGTACTGAGTTGTACGGAGCATATATTCAGCGTCTTTAGTGTCTGTGTTGACATCCTCAGCTGTATAATACTTGCCCATGAATGTGTTGACTGCTTCGCCAAAAGCTTCGAACATTTCTTCGGTCTTCTGGGATGGATGAGCAAGAATAACGCCCTTAGCTCCTCCGAGAGGCATTCCTGCAGCAGCGTTCTTGTGACTCATGCCGCGTGAAAGACGAAGTACGTCGAATAAAGCGTCTTCTTCACTTGCATATGGCCACAGACGGCAACCGCCTACTGCCGGTCCGAGATTTGTATTGTGTAATGCGATAATAGCCTTAAGACCGGCTTTCTCGTTGTTAAAATAAGCTACCTGCTCATGCCCGTATGCGCGGATCATTTCTATATTTGTCATATCTGCTGTCCCTCCGGTTAGTTTAAGTAATACGTTAAAAATATTGTAGTCATATAATAATAATCTTGCAATAATAAATAAACAATAGTGCATCAGTTTATTTTTGTCAATAGATACAAATGAAACATGCTGTTTTTGTTTGAGAACACAAATATGTGCTGGTTAAACATTTATCTGATCAAAGTTAACATTGAATCTGTACAGCGTTTGTAATAGAATTGCTTAGATAATGCTATGACAAGTAAAAGGAATCGGAACCGATGGAAAATACACAATTAAAAGGTGCGCCGTATACTGCGGACCGCAGCTATACCGATAACGAATATAAGAACATCAAGAAGAGAGAACGCCAGGTCATCGCTGAGATGCTTGACGAACTCAAAGACTCCAAGGACAAGCGCTACTTGTTCAAGAACAAGCACGTTGTGACGGATATCAAGGATATGCTTGCCTATTCTGCAGAGCATCATCCTGATGAGCCGCTGTTCAAGCAGAAATACGGGCCGAAGGATCCGTACAAGGAGATCACCTTCAAGCGTGTTTATGAAGATGTCAACGCGCTCGGAACATCTTTGCTCGGACTCGGACTCAAAGGCAAACATATAGGAGTAATAGGAAGAAACTCATCTGAATGGGGCGAGTCATATCTTGCAGTGACCGGCGGAGTCGGCGTTGTAGTGCCTCTCGACAGAGAACTGAATGAAGACGAGCTTCACCAGCTGACGATCAAGGGCGAACTTGCCGCAGTCATGACGATGAATGACAAGTACTATAAGATGTTCAAGAACATCAAGGCTGCAGGAGATACCCAGCTCCGTTATGTCATCAATGCGGACATGGAACAGGATGAATCCGTAGAAGAAGGACTCCTGTCGTGGAAACTCCTTCGTGAAAACGGACGCAAGAAAGTCTGGAGCGGAGACCGCAGCTATATTGATGCAAGAGTCATCAACACTGATCTTGCGGCTATCCTTTTCACATCAGGAACGACAGGCGTCAGCAAAGGCGTTATGCTCAGCAACCGCAATCTTGTTCTCGATGCGATCCTGTGCCAGTCGATGTTTGAGGCAAAACCGGGAGATACATGTTTCTCTGTTCTTCCGATGCATCATGCATATGAATGCACAGCTACTTTCCTGACATGCGTATACAGCGGAGCATCGATCGCTTTCTCGAGAGGCCTCAAATACATCCGTAAAGACATCCTTGAGGCAAAGCCGACTATCATGCTTGCTGTACCTATTATTATAGAGAATTTCTACAATAAGATTTTCCGCAGCCTTCATGATAAGGTCAGCGACAAACTTCTCCTCAAACTCCTTCTTGAGAAGACCGAAGAGAAGCACATCAGGATAAGATTCCCTAAGAAGATACGTAATTCGATCAAGGAAGTCTTCGGCGGCGAGCTGAGAGCTATCATCTCAGGCGGCGCGGCAATCGATCCGAAGATCCTCGACTTCTTCTGTGATCTGGATATCAATGCCCTTCAGGGTTATGGATTGTCAGAATGTTCGCCTATCGTAGCGCTCAATCCTGACAAGAAGAAATATATGAAGAATTCGTCTGCCGGACATCTTCTTCCGTTCGTAGAATGCAAGATCCTCGGAAAAGATGAAAACGGTATCGGCGAGATCTGCTTCAGAGGTCCGGTAGTTATGATGGGTTACTACAAGGACCCGGAGAGAACTGCTGAAGTTCTGGATGCAGACGGCTGGTTCCACACCGGAGACCTCGGCTATCTGGATTCAGATAATTATGTATTCATCACAGGCCGTAAGAAGAACGTAATTATCGCTGCTAACGGCAAGAATGTTTTCCCTGAGGAGCTCGAAGGATACCTGCTCGACTGCAAATATATATCTGAGTGTATGGTCTGGGGCGGCGATACAGATCCGTCATCTCCATGGAATGGTATCTGCGCTACAGTCAGACTTGACGAGGAAGCAGTCAAAGAGAAACTCGGAGATAACTATACAGAAGAAGAAGCGTACGCTCTGATCGAAGGTGAAGTCGATAAAATCAACAGCGATCATCCGAGATTCAAGAAGATCGCGCATATCATCATCAGGAAGCGTGAGTTCGACAAGACGACTGCTCTTAAGATCAGAAGATTTGTCGAAGATAACAAACGTGCCTGAAATAAAGGCTTTGCAATCTTGACAAGCATAATGTGCCATGTTAGTATTGTGAAAACCACTAAAAAATTATCGGTTTTTTGTTGATTTTTAGGAGATTTAGATGATTAACAGTCTGTTCATCAGCAGCATCATGATTATTATCGGCCTTATTCAGCTACTAGGGCTTTTACTTAGTGAGTAGAATAATGCCGAAAGTTGTGCAATGATCTGCGATCTATAATCTCCGGGATTCGACACATATACCGGAAAAATGCAGTCCCTGTAATCAACTTTTGGTGATTATAGGGACTTTTTTATACTATTGTGGAAGGAGCTAAATAAAAGTGAAGTTATCTGGAGCTGAAATATTGATGGAATGCCTTGTAGAACAGGGAACCGAAGCCATTTTCGGATATCCCGGAGGCACGATCCTGAATGTATATGATGCGTTAGGCAAGTATTCTGACAGAGTAAGGCACTATTTGACCGCACACGAACAAGGTGCGTCACATGCCGCAGACGGTTATGCCCGCAGCACAGGCAAAGTAGGAGTTGTGTTCGCAACTTCCGGCCCGGGAGCTACCAATCTCACTACCGGAGTCGCAACTGCATACATGGATTCCTCGCCGATCGTTTTTATCTCATGCAATGTTGCTGAGAATCTTATAGGAAAGGATTCATTCCAGGAAGTCGACAGTACAGGCATAATGCTGCCGATAACAAAGTGTATTTTCCAGGTCGTAGATGTCAACAAACTTGCGGATACTGTCAGAGCGGCCTTCGCTATCGCAAGAAGCGGACGCCCGGGTCCGGTGTTCATCGATATTCTCAAGAATGTCACCGCCGAGACCGCAGAGTATGAGCCGATTCCTCGTTCAAAACACAGAGAATCCGGCAGGCTCAAGGATCTCTTTGACCGTAATATGGTAGATTTCCGTCCGCCTTCAATAGATGAGGAAGATATCGACATCCTGGTCAAAATGATAGGCGAATCAGAGAAACCTATGCTTATCTGCGGAGGCGGCGTCGTCAGGAGCAGGGCAGACGCGGAATTCAATCGCTTTGCTGAACTTGTGGATGCGCCAACGGCAATAACGGTCATGGGCGGCGGCGGAATTTCCGGAAGGAGCCCTAATGTAACAGGTATGATCGGAATGCACGGATCTCAGGCATCCAACATTGCATGCGATGAATGTGATCTGCTTATAGCTGTCGGCTGCAGATTCTCAGATCGTGTTGCGCTTGATCCTTCAAGCTTTGCAAAACAGGCCAAGATCGTACATATAGATATAGACCGTTCTGAGATCAACAAGAACGTCATGACAGACCATCACATAGTAGGTGATGCCAAGGAAGTTCTTGCGATGCTGAACGAAAGACTGACTCAGCAGAGCCATCCTGAATGGAAGAAGTTCGTGTTCTCTCATCCGACAGAGACCGAATACGCTGACGGCGGTGAAACGCTCAATCCTAAACAGGTCTGCGCGACCATCGCAAAGATCGTTCCTTCAGATACTATAGTCGCTACAGACGTAGGACAGCATCAGATGTGGGCGATCCAGCATTTCCATTTTGATTATCCGGGACAGCTCCTCACCTCAGGAGGATTCGGTACGATGGGATTCGGACTCGGTGCTGCTATCGGAGCGCAGGTCGGAAATCCTGACAAAACGGTCATCCATATCGCAGGAGACGGAAGCTTCCGCATGAACTGCAATGAGCTCTCTACGGAACAGTACTATAAGCTTCCTATTATAACGTTCATATTCGACAATCGGACACTGGGAATGGTAAGACAGTGGCAGAACCTTATATATAAAGGAAACTTCTCGGAGACAACTCTTGACCGCGGGCCGGATTTCGTGAAGCTTGCAGAGGCTTACGGACTGCACGGCCGCAGGGTAAGTAACCAGAAGGATCTTGCAGACACTATCAGGGAAGCAATGGCTTCAGGAGAAGGATGGGTCATTGACTGCATGCTGGATATCGACGAAATGGTACGTCCGATGGTCGGCGGCGGTGATCACATCACGAACTTCATGAAGATATAGGAGGGAGAATCAATGGTACAGACAGAAGAAATCAGGAGACAGACACTGGCTATGCTGGTAGATAATGAGCCGGGCGTACTGTCGCAGATCGCACGTCTATTCTCCCGCAAGGGTTATAACATCGAAGCTTTCGCAGCAGGTCCTACAGAGAACCCGGGCATAACCCGTATAACCATCGACGTTCTGGCGGATGAACCGCATACAGAACTGCTCTGCAACCAGCTGAGGAAACTTTTCCCGGTACATTCGGTCAAATGGCTCAATACTCAGACTTCGATCTACAGAGAGCTGATGCTTATCAAAGTCATGGCAGACAACAGTGAAACAAGAAATGATGTCATACAGCTTGCCAACATCTTCAGAGCTCAGATCATCGATGTATCACTCGAAACACTTACTCTTGTAGTCACAGGAGACTCAGACAAAATAACCGCGATAGAAAATATCCTGAAGGAATTTAAGATATTGGAAATAGCGCGTACGGGCGTAGTAGCTATCGAACGCGGTAAAGCAACTATTAATGATAAATCTAAAGAAAGTGGGGAATTCAACTATGGCAAAAATGTATTATGAGAAAGATTGTAACCTTGAAGTACTTAACGGCAAGACTATCGCAGTAATCGGTTACGGATCACAGGGACATGCGCACGCACTCAACCTCAGAGATTCAGGCTGCAATGTAATCGTAGGACTCAGAAAGGGCGGAAAGTCATGGCCTGTAGCTGAGAAGGACGGATTTGAAGTTTACACAGTAGCAGAAGCTACCAAGAAGGCAGATATCGTTATCATGCTTATCAACGACGAAGTCCAGGCTGCAGTTTATAAGAGCGAGATCGCTCCGAACCTTGATCCGGGCAATGCCATTGCTTTTGCGCACGGCTTCAATATCCGTTATAAGCAGATCGTTCCTCCTGCAGACGTAGACGTATTCATGGCAGCTCCAAAGGGACCGGGACACACAGTCCGCAGCCAGTATGTAGTAGGAAAGGGCGTTCCTTGCCTGATTGCTGTTGAACAGGATGCTACCGGCAAAGCATATGACATCGCTCTTGCATATATCGCAGGAATCGGCGGAGCACGTGCAGGAATCCTTGAGACAACAATGGACGAAGAGACTGAAACAGACCTGTTCGGTGAGCAGACAGTACTCTGCGGCGGCGTAGTAGACCTGATGCAGTGCGGATTCGAAGTACTTGTCGAGGCAGGATACAAGCCTGAGAATGCTTACTTCGAGTGCATCCATGAGATGAAGCTGATCATCGACCTTATCAACAAGGGCGGTATCGCTGCTATGAACTACTCCATTTCAGATACAGCTGAATTCGGCGAATACGTTTCCGGACCTAGAGTCCTCCCGCATGATGAGATCAAGGCTAACATGCGCAAAGTCCTCTCCGACATTCAGGACGGTTCATTCGCAGGTAAGTGGATCGCTGAGAACAAGAACGGAAGAACATTCTTCAACTCCAAGAGAGCACAGCTTGCCAAGCACCAGATGGAAGTCGTCGGAAAGCAGCTCCGTGAGCAGATGCTCTGGAAAGATGAGACCGATCTTGACAAGGCTTCTAACTAATACAGAGTACATATATTAATGGAGAGAAATAATGAATTCTGACCAGATCAAGAAAGGTGTTGACCGTGCGCCGAATAAGAGCCTTCTGTATGCTCTCGGACTTACCGAAGAGGAACAGAACAGACCGATAATCGGCGTCGTCAGCTCATACAATGAAATAGTACCCGGACACATGCATCTTGATAAAATCGCAGAGGCTGTCAAGGCCGGTGTCAGGGCTGCCGGAGGAACTCCTATACTCTTCCCGGCAATCGCTGTGTGCGACGGTATTGCTATGGGACATGTCGGAATGAAGTATTCACTGGTGACCCGTGACCTCATTGCCGACTCAACAGAAGCAATGGCTATTGCACACCAGTTTGACGGGCTGGTAATGGTCCCGAACTGCGACAAAAACGTTCCGGGTCTCCTCATGGCTGCTGCCCGCATCAATGTCCCGACCATATTCTGCTCCGGCGGACCTATGCTTGCTGGAAAACTTCCTGACGGAAGAAGAACTTGTCTGTCGCATATGTTCGAGGCAGTAGGTGCTTATCACGCAGGTACGATGGACGAAGACGATGTGCAGACCTATGTTGAACAGGCATGCCCATCCTGCGGTTCCTGCTCGGGTATGTATACAGCGAACTCAATGAACTGCCTTACTGAAGCTATCGGAATGGCACTTCCGGGCAACGGAACGATTCCTGCACCGTTTTCTGCAAGAATAAGACTTGCCAAAGCGACAGGAATGCAGATCATGAAGCTTGTCGAGAAGAACATAAAGCCAAGCGATATCATGACTGCAGCAGCATTCCACAATGCTGAGACCGTAGACATGGCCCTCGGATGCTCGACCAATACGATGCTCCATCTTCCTGCCATCGCGCATGAAGCCGGTCTTGAACTTGACTTCGATATGGCTAATGAGATCAGCGGAAAGACTCCTAACCTTTGCCATCTGGCTCCTGCAGGAGATACTTTCATGGAAGATCTCGACGCTGCAGGCGGAGTATATGCTGTAATGAAGGAACTCACCAAGGGTGACCTTCTTGACCTTTCCGTCATGACAGTCACAACAAAGACAATGGCGGAGAACCTCGAGCACGCAGAGAACACCAACAAGGAAATCATCCGTCCGTTTGACGATCCGTTCATGAAGACAGGCGGCATTGCTGTACTGAAGGGCAACCTCGCACCTGACGGATGCGTTGTAAAGCAGGCTGCAGTCGATCCTTCAATGATGCAGCATGAAGGCCCGGCAAGAGTATTCGACTCAGAGGAAGAGGCCATCCGCGTAATATATGACGGCGGCATCAGACCAGGAGACGTAGTCGTTATCAGATATGAAGGACCAAAGGGCGGTCCGGGAATGCGTGAGATGCTCAACCCGACTTCAGCTATCTGCGGAATGGGCCTTGGCGAATCAGTCGCTCTTATCACAGACGGCAGATTCTCAGGCGCGACACGCGGAGCTTCGATCGGACATGTAAGTCCTGAGGCAGCTGCAGGCGGCAATATCGCTCTCGTACAGGAGGGGGACCGCATCGCAATCGATATTACTAACAAGAGCATTCAGCTCCTTGTTTCAGATGAAGAACTCGAAGCAAGACGCGCTGCATGGGTCTGTCCTGAACCTAAGATCAAGACAGGATACCTTGCGCGCTACGCTAAACTCGTAACTTCTGCTGATAAGGGTGCTGTGCTGATATAGCTTAACAATAAAGAAAAGGGAACTGATATGGACCAGGTTAAAATTTTCGATACAACGCTGCGTGACGGGGAACAGTCTCCGGGCTGCAGCATGAACCTCCAGGAAAAGATCGAAGTCGCTCATTGTCTGGAGAAACTGAAAGTCGATATCATCGAAGCGGGATTTGCCATAGTATCCCCTGGTGATTTCGAGTCGGTCAAAACTATTGCTGAGAATGTCAAAGAATGCACTGTTGCATCTCTTGCGAGATGTAATCCGAAGGATATCGATGCTGCATGGGAAGCTGTCAAAGGCGCAGCCGATCCGAGGATCCATGTATTCATTGCGACTTCTCCGCTACACATGGAGTATAAGCTTCGAATGACACCTGAAGAGGTGCTGGAGCAGGCTGCCAAAATGGTAGCTTATGCTAAGAAATACTGTTCCAATATCGAGTTCTCAGCTGAAGACGCGACCAGAAGTGATCTGGAATTTCTCAAAAAGATCACGCAGGTCGCTATAGACAGCGGAGCTACAACTATCAACCTCCCCGACACTGTCGGATACACCACGCCTGTAGAGATGCAGCGCATCATTTCGGAAGTCAGGGGCAATGTAAGAGGCGGAGACAAAGTCACTTTCTCTGTTCACTGCCACAACGATCTCGGAATGGCTACTGCTAATTCCCTCGCGGGAGTACGGGGAGGAGCAAGACAGATAGAGGTAGCTATCAACGGACTTGGCGAGAGAGCCGGAAATACTTCACTCGAAGAAGTAGTAATGGCCCTCAGAACAAGACAAGACTCTTTCAAAGCAGACACAAGGATCGATACTACTCAGATCCATCGCGCAAGCAGCACTGTATATAACATAATCGGCCAGACTGCTCCGCTCAACAAGCCTATCGTAGGCAGGAATGCTTTTGCTCATGAAGCAGGCATCCACCAGCACGGTGTTATGGCCAAGAAGGAAACCTACGAAATAATGACGCCTGAGTCGGTAGGGATCCATGTCAACAATCTGGTCCTCGGCAAACACTCAGGACGCCATGCAGTAGGCAAGCGTCTTGAAGAGCTGGGATATGTCCTCAGCAAAGAAGAGCTGGACCGCTGCTTCGAAGAATTCAAGGTAGTCTGCGATAAGAAGAAAAATATAACGGATGCTGACCTTGAGGCTATCGCAAATCATCAGACGAAGGATCTTTACACGGATATCGAGGACGGCTACAAACTCGACTGGTTCCAGGCTTCGACGAGTAACTTCACTACTGCGACCTGCACAGTATGTCTTAAGCATGGCGATGAGAAGTTCGAACATGTAGCTCTCGGAGACGGACCTATCGATGCCGCATACAAGGCGATCGACGAGATCATCAATCCGTCAGAGCACTCATTCGATATCTTCAATATCCACTCCATTTCGGAAGGAAAGGATACACTCGGAGATGTAACAGTCAAGATCAGTGCACATGGAAGGACTTTCACAGGACGTGGTCTTTCGACAGATATACTTGAAGCAAGTATCAATGCATATCTCAAGGGAATCAACCGTATGCTCGCTTATGAGAAGAAGCTGGGAGGTAATTAAATGGGTATGACAATGACACAGAAGATCCTCGCGGCACATGCAGGACTTCCTGAAGTCCATGCGGGAGATCTTATCGAGGCAAAGCTGGATATCGTTCTCGGCAATGATGTTACTACACCTGTAGCTGTCAATGCTTTCGAGAAGGCAGGCTTTACCGAAGTCTTTGATAACGAGAAGATCGTTATTGCTCTCGACCACTATACACCGTGCAAAGACATCAAATCCGCAGAGCTTTGCAAAACAGCACGTGATTTTGCGCGCAAGCACAACATCACACACCTGTATGATGTCGGCACAGTAGGCATTGAGCATGCACTTCTCCCAGAGCAGGGGATCGTCGGCCCGGGAGACTGCATCATCGGAGCTGACTCACACACATGCACATACGGAGCTCTCGGCGCGTTCTCGACAGGCGTTGGCTCGACGGACATGGCTGCCGGAATGGCATCAGGCCTGAACTGGTTCAAGGTACCTTCTGCTGTGAAGGTCGAGCTCACAGGCAAACTCCAGCCTTATGTTTCAGGAAAGGACGTCATCCTGCATCTCATCGGTGAGATCGGTGTTGATGGTGCGCTGTATCAGTCGCTTGAATTCACTGGCGAAGGAGTGAGCGAACTGTCGATGGATGACAGATTTACGATCGCGAACATGGCTATAGAAGCAGGCGGCAAGAACGGTATATTCCCTGTGGATGAGAAGACCATGGAATATATCAAAGACAGATTCACTCGTGAGCCGGTAGTATTTGAAGCAGATGAAGATGCAGAGTACGCAAAAGTCGTCAAAATAGATCTTTCGGAGCTCAAGCCGACAGTATCACTTCCGCATCTTCCATCGAATACGAAGACAGCTGAAGAAGTCGCCGGACTCCATATCGATCAGGTAGTCATCGGATCCTGCACAAACGGCAGGATCTCAGATCTGAGATCAGCTGCTTCGATACTCAAGGGCAACAAAGTCGCTGACGGAGTAAGATGCATCGTTATTCCTGCAACACAGGAAATATACATGCAGTGCCTTGAAGAAGGTCTTCTTAAAATATTCATTGAGTCAGGATGCGTTGTTTCTGCTCCGACTTGCGGACCATGTCTTGGCGGACATATGGGAGTAATGGCAGCCGGCGAAAGAGCCGTGACTACTACAAACCGTAACTTTGTCGGCCGCATGGGACACACTGAGAGTGAAGTCATCCTTGCAAGCCCTGCAGTTGCTGCGGCATCGGCAGTTGCAGGCTGCGTAGCAGTACCTGGGACGGGGAGGTAAGACCTATGATGAAAGGTAAAGTATGGAAATTCGGCGACAACGTCGATACAGATGTAATAATTCCTGCACGCTACCTGAATGCGCCTGAACCATCCGAGCTGGCAAAGCATTGCATGGAGGATATCGACAGTTCTTTTGCAGGAACCGTACAGCAGGGCGATATCATGGTAGGAGGCTGGAACTTCGGATGTGGTTCATCACGTGAGCACGCCCCTGTAGCTATCAGCGCGAGCGGGATATCCTGCGTTATCGCAGCGAGCTTTGCACGTATTTTCTATCGCAACTCGATCAATATCGGATTCCCGATCCTTGAGTGTCCTGAAGCATCGGCAGCTATTCAAGCAGGCGATGTAGTGTCAGTGGACACCAAGACAGGAGTCGTAAAAGATGAAACTACCGGCGAGACATTCCAGGCGAAGCCATTCCCGCCATTCATCGAGAAAATTATAGAAAAAGGCGGACTGCTGCCATATCTGCTCGACAATCAGCAAGCAGATAATAAGCACAAGTAAGTGCGTTTGTATTATTGAGGTGTTAAAAATGAAGTTTAATATTGCTTTAGTTCCGGGGGATGGTATTGGCCCGGAGGTCGTTGGTGCAGCGGTTGAGGTTCTTGAGAAGGTCGGAGAGAAATTCGGCCATGAATTCTGTTTCACGACTTATCCTGCCGGCGGAGCTGCTATAGATCAGTTCGGCGAGCCTCTGCCTCAGACAACAATAGACGGATGCCTTGCATCAGACAGTGTTATGCTCGGCGCGGTTGGAGGTCCTAAGTGGGATCATCTTTCCGGAGACACACGCCCGGAGAAAGCTCTTCTGGGGCTCAGGAAGGTGCTCGGACTCTATACAAATCTGAGACCTGCCAAGATCCAGCCTGCGCTTGCTGACGCATGTGTCCTGAGACCGGATATCGCGGCAAAAGGAGTAGATCTTCTGATCGTCAGAGAACTGACCGGAGGCATCTATTTCGGAGAACGCGGACTCGATGAAGACGGACAGGGAGCGTTCGATACAGAAAGATATTCAGCAGCTGAGATCGAGCGCGTAGCAAGAAGGGCTTTTGATGCAGCCAGAAAACGCGGCGGCCATCTCACAAGTATAGATAAAGCTAATGTTCTCGAGACTTCGAGACTTTGGCGCAGGACGGTTCACAAACTCGGAGAGACCGAGTATCCGGATGTAAGACTTGACGACATGCTGGTAGATAATGCTGCGATGCAGCTTATCAGAGATCCGTCTTTCTTCGATGTTATCGTTACATCAAATATGTTCGGAGACATTCTTTCGGACGAAGCGTCCCAGATCACAGGATCGATCGGACTGCTGGCTTCGGCATCGCTCGGAGAGACCGCAAGAGGAATGTATGAACCGATCCACGGATCCGCTCCGGACATCGCAGGCAAGGATATAGCAAATCCAATCGCGACTATTCTGTCAGCTGCTATGATGCTTCGCTACTCGTTCGACCTCGGAGAGGAAGCGGACTTCATAGAGAAGGCTGTGTCGGATGTTCTGGATGAAGGATGGCGTACAAAGGATATCAAATCTCCTGATGCAGAAAGCTGGCTTTCCGGCAGTGAGATGAAAGAAAAGATTCTGGAGCAGTTGGATAAATGATGAAAAGTACTGATTTTATATTCTACGATACAGGCGAAGGTGCTCCTGAAGGCTGGAAAGAGACTCTTTCAGCACTCAGTGGTGGAAGCGGTTCTTCGGAGGATGCAAGGCAGCTTGTGCGGAGCCTTGTATCTTTTGCTGACAGATTCTGTCTTAGCGGGAATGTCTGGCAGCACTGGCTTGCGTACATTCTTATGTCACACGAGAATCCGTTCACGCTTGCATGCGAGAGAAAAGAGATCAGATCCGGTTCGACTGCCTGCAAACTGGCTGCAAATGACTTCAGACTGTTTGCGGAACTTTTCGCGCAGGGAGCGCCTGAGACGGCTGCTGTCTGTGAGGATTATATTCCTCCGTTTGAAAGCAGCTGTCTGAGTGATGCCGGCTGCAGGATAATGGATCTCAGCGGAAGACTCATGTGTGCCGATGCAGAGGAGTTCGGACAGATTGTAATTGACCATTATACAAAGTACGGCGTCGGGATCTATGGAATATACAAAGCCTTCAGGGTGGCTGACGGCGCGTCAGGGATAGAGCTTGTTCCTGTAACTGACGGCGTCGATGTCACGTTCGATGACCTCATCGGATATGAAGAGCAGAAGAATATACTCAGAAACAATACCGAAGCTTTCGTGAGCGGCGGACATGCAAACAACGTGCTTCTGTACGGCGACAGCGGTACAGGCAAATCGACAAGTGTGCATGCTCTTATGCATGATTACTTTGACAGAGGACTCAGGCTCGTGGAGATATCCAAGCCGGGAAGAAAACTTCTTCCGCAAGTCCTCTCGGAAATCAAGAAACGCAATTACAGGTTCATCATTTTCCTTGATGACCTGTCTTTCGAAGAAAATGAGAGTGACTATAAAGAACTGAAAGCGATGCTCGAAGGCGCTCTGGAGACAAGATCGGACAGAGTGCTCATATATGCGACATCCAACAGGCGTCACCTGATCCGTGAGACCTGGAGCGACAGGAACGATATGGAATATCAGGAAGATATCCATCACTCTGATACCATGGAAGAAAAACTGTCGCTTGCGAGCAGATTCGGAGTTACGATCTACTATTCCAAGCCGAATGCGCGCGAGTACCTTGGGATCGTCAAGGCGCTTACAGAAAGACGCGGCATAGAAATAGACGAGGAAGAACTGGAAAATATAGCTAGAAAATGGGAGCTGAGACACGGCGGCATGTCCGGCAGAACTGCAAGCCAGCTTATAACATGGCTTGAGAACGAGGCTCTGCTTAAAGAATTAGAATGATTGGAGCAAATTAAGATGGAAACAGAAAACAAGCTATCACTGGACAGAGTTTATCAGGCAGCATTCGCGCTCAAAGATATAGCACGCAAGACAGACCTTATTTACTCGCCGCATTTCAGCAACAAGAACGAGATTTATCTCAAAACTGAGAACCTTCAGGTAACAGGCAGTTTCAAGCTCCGTGGAGCATATTTCAAGATCAGCCGTCTTACCGAAGAAGAAAAAGCTGCCGGCATCGTTGCCTGCAGTGCAGGTAATCACGCACAGGGCGTTGCTCTTTCTGCATCCAGGATCGGCATCAGAAGCACGATCTGTATGCCGGACGGTGCACCTATCAGCAAGGTCGAAGCAACTAAGGCACACGGTGCTGATGTTTGTCTCGTAAAGGGCGCTTACGATGATGCCTATGCTTATGCATGCAAACTGCAGGATGAGACCGGAGCAACATTCATCCATCCTTTCGATGATCCTGATGTCATAGCGGGACAGGGAACTATCGGCCTTGAGATACTCGATCAGCTGAAGGATGTTGATGCGATCGTAGTACCTGTAGGAGGTGGTGGACTCATCTCCGGTATAGCTTTTGCAGTCAAGCATCTCAAACCGGATGTCAAGGTTTACGGAGTTCAGGCAAGAGAAGCAGCAAGCATGGCGGACAGCCTCAAGTATGACGAACAGGTCACACTCAGCACTGTCAACACTTTTGCCGATGGTATCGCAGTCAAGCACCCTGGAGATCTCACATTCTCGCTTATCAGAGAATATGTTGACGAGATCGTAACGGTTTCTGAAGACGAGATCGCTGCAGCTATACTTGCACTGATCGAGAAGCAGAAGCTGATTGCTGAAGGTGCCGGAGCTGTATCAGTCGCTGCAGTTATGTTCGACAAGATCCCGGTAGAAGGCAAGAACGTAGTCTGCCTTGTTTCGGGCGGTAATATAGATGTGAACATCCTGTCCAGAGTTATCACCAGAGGACTTGTAACAAGCGGCAGGAACGCAACACTCAATATTGCGCTCGAAGACAAGCCGGGACAGCTTGTTGATGTAGCAACGATCATCGCATCATGCGGCGCAAACGTTACAGGCGTTCATTACGGACATTCAGATCCTAACACCGCAGTAACAAGCTGCATACTGATGCTCGACATCGAGACTCGTGATTTCGCTCAGATCGAACAAATCAAAAATAAATTGACCGGAGACGGTTTTAAGCTTTTATAAACTAAGGCATTGAACTACAAACACACGCAAGGAGGCCGCAGCACTATGGAATACACATTTCCTGTAACAAGAACCACAACACCTAAAGCTAAACCGGATCCTAATAATCTCGGATTCGGCAAGTACTATACAGATCACATGTTCATCATGGAATATGATGAGGGACAGGGCTGGCACGACGGACGCATCGTTCCTTACGGACCGCTTTCCCTTGATCCTGCAGCTACAACACTTCATTATGGTCAGATGACTTTCGAGGGCATGAAGGCTTACCGCAATCCGCAGGGCAGGATCAATCTTTTCCGTCCTGACATGAATGCAAAACGTCTTCAGAAGTCCAATGAGAGACTTTGTATTCCGCCGATCGATGTGGATCTGTACATTTCCGCTGTAAAAGCAATCGTCAGAGAAGACGCAGACTGGACTCCGAGCGTTCCGGGAACATCACTGTATATCCGTCCGTTCATTATTTCGCCTGAGGTCAGCATGGCGGTCCATCCTGCAACTAAATACTGGTTCATCATCATCCTCACACCTGTAGCAGCATATTATGCAGGCAACGAAAGCGAGCTTCACGGAAGCCATATCTGGGTAGAGGAGGAGTTCATTCGTGCAGCAGTAGGCGGTACAGGTTTCGCTAAGTGCGGAGGTAACTATTCCTGCGGAATGATCGCAGCTGCAGAAGCTAAAAAGTACGGATGTGAAGAGGTTCTCTGGCTCGATGCAAAGGAACACAAATATGTAGAGGAAGTCGGTACTTCCAATGCATTCTTCATGATAGGAGATACTGTTTATACATCATCTCTCACAGGATCGATCCTTCCGGGTGTTACCCGTGACAGCACGATCTGCCTCCTTCGCAAGTGGGGCGTGAATGTTGAAGAGCGCCGTCTCGAACTCGCAGAAGTTCTTGAAGCAGCCAAAAACGGAACACTCAAAGAAGCATGGGCGACAGGAACTGCCTGCGTGATCTCACCGATCGGACTTCTCAAATATAAGGGCGAAGACTTCCCGATCAATAATGAGAAGGTAGGAGTTCTCAGCCAGAAGCTGTACGATACTCTTTACGGAATGCAGACAGGCATCAGAGAACCTGAGATGGAAGGCTGGGTAGTTACTCTGTAACAACGGAGGTTTATCAGTATGAACAAGTATGCCGGAGCACTGGACTTCAGCGCGAAGAATGTGATCATTACCGGAGGCCTCAGCGGCGCCGGAAAAGAGATCTCGAAGGTTTTCATCGAGAGCGGGGCGAATGTTATTCTGACATATAACCACTCCTCTGATGCAGCATCGTGGTTCCGTGAAAATTATCCTGGTCACGATATCAAATTCTTCCGCCTCGATCAGAGTGATCTTGGTTCAATAGAGGAATTCGCTGCATGGCTCGGCAGTCTGGATGTAAAGGTCGACTGTCTGGTCAATAACGCAGGCATCTATCCGGCAAAGGATATAGACGATATCGAGCCTGATGACTATGATGCTATGATGGACACCAACACAAGAGGCCTGTTCTTTCTTGTGAAAGCTATCAGACATCTGTTGGCTGAAGGTTCATCCGTTATCAACATTTCATCTATCAATGCGACGAATCCTGCCAGGAAGCTTGCTCACTACGGCATTTCCAAGGCAGCTGTCGAGATGATGACAAGATCACAGGCGCAGGCGTATGGTCCTGAAGTCCGCGTCAATTGTATAGCTCCCGGACTCATCTTCAAACAGGGTCAGGAAGAGTTCATCCCCGGATGGACGGAAAGCTATAAAGAACGCAGCCCGCTGCACAAACTGGTTCTCGCAGAAGAAATCGGCAAGACATGTCTTTTCCTCGCAAGTGATCTTTCAAGCGCTATAACAGGACAGACTATCACTGTAGACTGCGGAATTCAGCTCGCGCCTTGTTTCTACAACGAACTGGAGTGATCAAATGTCAGAAAAGTATAAAGAAATGATTTCCGCCGGTGATGTGATCCGTATACTGGATCTCAAGCCGCTTACAGGTGAAGGCGGAATGTGGGCGCAGGGCTTTGTCTCTGACGAAACAGTTCCCGCGGGGGCTTTCGATGGACGGGACACTGACAGGCCTCTTTACGGCACTATTTATTATCTGCTGACGCCTGGCAGTTTCTCATGCATGCACAAACTTGTGACTGATGAGGTCTGGTACCACCATTCCGGTCCTGCGGCAAAGCTTCTACTTATATATCCGGACGGGAGCAGCGAGATAAAATTGCTTGGTCAGGATCTCCTGAACGGTGAGCTGCCGCAGCTGTGCGTGAAAAGAGGGACATGGCAGGGCTGCATCATGAATGAAGATGGCCCATACACACTCATGTCCACTTCGATGGCACCTGCGTATCAGGATAGTGATTTCGCCGCTGCTTCATATGATGAATTGAAGGAATATGTATCAGCTGAGAATCAGGAGCTGCTCAGAAAACTGACTGCAGAACCTGTATACTTGTAAAAACAAAAATTGACTTCCCCGGGACGCGTTCCCGGGTTTTTTTTTGCGCCTTTAATTATTACACACAAAGGAGATTTGCACGGAATTTAAATATTGAAATGCCTGCGGTATAAGTAGTATGATGATACTCGTGAGAATTTGACCGAAAGTCATTAATGCACAGCGCTGCTCAAAGCGCAACAATACGATATTACTCCAGATCATGAATTGTTATATTAGAAAGGGGCGTTTCTTGGGAACTGTATTCAGGATTTTCAAAAGTGATATAAACGCCATAGTCAGGCATTTCTTTGTGGTTGCCATAATCCTCGCCATAAGCGTTCTTCCGGCGCTTTATGCATGGGTCAATATTTACGCTAACGGCGATCCGTATGTCAACACTGGCAACATCAAGATAGCGCTGGCTTCAAAAGATCCGGGGCTGACCCTGGAAGACGGAAAACACGTAAACAGTACAAATGAGATTTTCGAGGAACTAAAAGGAAGCACCAGTATAGGCTGGCAATTTCCTGATTCAGCGGAAGATGCGATTGCCGGAGTCGAATCGGGCGAGTATTATGCTGCAATAGTTTTCGAGGATAATTTCACTTCGAATATGTACAACTTCGAACAGGCTCTTACCGGTGAAGACGCACCTCTGACTTATTACGAGAACGCCAAGAAAAATGCTGTTGCATCCAAGATCACTCAGACTGCAGCATCGACTCTTCTCGAGAGGATCAATACCAAATACCTCGAAACAGTATTCGGTATCCTTTTTGATAAGACCGGTGAGGTGGCAGATGAACTCGAGGACGGAGACACTGTAGAAGGAGTACTGGCAAGACTCAGAGACATGAGAGACACTCTGAGAGAATATGACAGATCAATAGATTCGTTCCTTGCAAACAGTGAAAATGTCAGCAACACGCTTCAGAACGCGGAGACAGAACTCGACAAAACAAGAGCGCGGGGACGTACTTCAGTCGCTAATGCAGAGGCAAATCTGAAAGAAGCAAGAAAGGCTGCCGCATCTCTTAACAAAGAACTTGAGAAGAGACAGACCAGGATGGATACGAGGATAGAGAAACTCGAAACAGCCATAGACAAGCTGAAAGATAAAGGCATTATTCCTGATTCCGAAGAGCAGCAGAAGCTTGCCAATGATGCAGCAGACAGAGCTGAAGAACTTCTCAAAGAACTCGAAGCGTTAAGAGCGATCATTCCGGACGACGGAACTCTTCCGGGCAGCAGAGCAATAAGTGATGCTCTGAATGCAATGATAGAATCGTCCGAAGACATTGAGACTACTATCAGGGAGACACCGGAACGAGTCGAGGAAATGACCGAAGCTATCAAATCGATCCGCAACTGGGAGAAGAACGGTCTCAGACCGGGATACAAGAAGATGGTCGCCAATCTGGATTCTACCATCAAGTCCCTCGGACCGATGGTAGAAGCTATTTCCGGTATGCTTGATGATATCACGCCTGTACTTCACGCTGCGGGAGATACAGTCAGCAGTCTGGATGCTTCACTTATCCAGATGCAGCTGGTCTTCAGATCCGCTGCTGACAGGATAGATGACATCATCGCACAGGTCGAGAACGCCGAAGAAGATGACCGTCTGGAACTTCTCACTGATCTGCTGGGCGGAGATCCTGAGCTTTATGCCAAATTTTTCTCGTCCCTTGTAGATGTAGAGGTCGAAGAAATCTATCCGGTAGCTTCATACGGCGCAGCAATGTCACCATTCTACTCAGTACTTGCGATCTGGGTAGGCGGTGTAATCCTGGTTTCGATCCTCAAGACCGGCGTAGACAAAAAGAAGTTCCCGAACGCTTCCGAATCACAATGTTATTTCGGCCGGCTTTTGATATTCCTGCTTGTGGGACAGCTGCAGGCAGCGGTTATCGTAGCAGGAGACATTTTCCTGCTTGGCTGCAGCCCTGTACATCCGTGGCTGATGTGGTTTGCGGCAGCTGTTACAAGCGTTGTCTTCGTTTTGTTCATTTATTCTCTGACGATCGCGTTCGGAGATGTCGGCAAAGCGATAGTTGTAGTTGTAATGGTATTACAGATCGCAGGCTCGAGCGGCTCGTATCCGATCGAGATCCTGCCTGAGATTTTCGCCAAAATATACAGATTCTTCCCGTTCCCGTATGCGATCAATGCGATGCGTGAGGCACTGTGCGGGACTTACGGACATGATTATTGGATCTATCTCGGAGAGCTCCTGCTCTTCGGTGTGCTCGGACTTGTGATCGGACTCTTCGTAAGACGTCCGTTCATCGGTATGAACCGTTTTGTATCTGAGAAACTTGAAGATACGGGGGTGCTGTGATGAACGAGAATAAGACAAACAACAGTTACGAAAAACTATACGGAGAACTGTTCGACAGAGCCGAAGCTCTTCATGAGAGCAACAAGCGCCGTATCAGAAGAGGCCTGATCGGTCTTATTGTGCTGCCGGTGGTTCTCATAATCATCAGACTGGTAACTGACAGCGACAAAATCGTATTCCTGATCGTCTGGGTCGTTTGCATGTTCTTGCTTTGCGCGTATCTGATGACTGTAGAGTACCTCGACGATTCCATACAGAAGACCCTGATCAACGTAACGAATCAGGAAGCGGAATTTGATGAGCTTTTGCTCAGCCCTGAAGATATTCAGGAAAGACTCCGTGAACGTCTTGCCGCAATAAAGCCTGCAAAAGAAGAAGCTGATGAAGCTCCTGAGGAACCTGCTGAGGAAGGAGGCGCAGAATGAAAAATATTTTGAATATTGCCTCCCATGACCTCCGCAAATGCGGATCCAGTGTAGTTGCTATCATAACTATCATGGGGCTTTGCATCATCCCTTGCCTTTATGCCTGGTTCAATATCTTTTCAAACTGGGCGCCTTATGAATCAGCAGCGACAGGAAGGATCTCAGTCGCTGTGGCGAATGAGGATGAAGGAGCATCTGCTATCGGGATCACCGTCAATGTAGGAGAAAAGATCGTAGGCGGACTTGAAGCAAATAATGATATCGGCTGGGTATTTGTAGACTCGTCTGATGAAGCGATAGAGGGCGTCAAAGCCGGCGACTATTATGCTGCCCTTGTGATCCCTAAGGACTTCAGCTCAGGAGTATTGAGCTTTATCGGCGGAGACCTTACCAATCCTAAACTCGAATACTACGAAAATGAGAAAAAGAATGCTATCGCTCCTAAGATCACAGGCAAAGCCAAGACTGCCGTGCAGGAAGAAGTCAATGCAACCTTCGTAGAGACTTTAGCTGCATATGTATCTGATGCTGTTTCCATAGCCGACGCAACGGGCTTCAGTACGCAGGATGTTTTCAGCGATCTCAGCGAGCGGATCGCGCTTCTAAGCGACAGACTCGATAACTGTCTCGTTATGCTGGATGCGGCAGACTCCCTTTCTGATGCAGCGGAGAGTCTCCTGACAGTATCGGGAACATTAACAGACAGCGCCGGCGGAGCAGTCAAATCCGAGAAAAAGGTTCTGGATTCGGCATCCGGTATCGCAACAGAGGATGACAGCGAGTACACCAAAATGACGGAATCCGTCGGGAAGGTAAGCGACAGGAACAAATCCCGCCTGAATGATCTTAAGAGCAAGCTCACACCGGCAGTTGATGACAGAGACAAATACAACGATTTCGTCGCGAATGATCTTGACTTCCAGAAGAAATCTGTAGCGGAGATGATCAAGGCCAACAATACCGCATCCGACTCTCTCAAAAAGCTCGGCCTGAACACTCTTGCCGGCAAGTTTGAAGAGTTGAATACTGATCTGAATGCGATCGCGGAGAAGCTGGATATGCTTGAGCCGGCTACGGATGAGAACTGGGCGGAAATGCAGCAGAATGTCAGGGACATTCAGGATATTATTACCGGCAAATCCGGAGCTTCCGACAAAACAGATGCAATATCGGATTCTCTTAAGAAGGATGACCTTGCAACTCTGGACAAGAAGCTCAAGAATGCGCTCAGAGATACTAAGACATCCATCTCCAATATGCAGGATTCACTCGACGGAATGGGCGGTCTCCTTGCGCAGATGGGCAAGATCTTCGGGAAATATAACGGATCTCTCGGAAAACTCGAAGGCAATATGGGAAGTACTCGTTCAGATATTATATCGATGAGGCGTGGTCTTGATGTTCTTGCAGCATTGATGGGCAAAGTCGCGGGAAGCGAGGATCTCAATAACGCAGACCGTGTTCTGTCGGAAAATACTGACAGATTTGCAGCGTATCTGGCATCACCTGTCCGCATGAATACAAATGTTATCTATCCGATCAATGAGTATGGCTCTGCAATGGCACCATTCTATACTGTCCTGGCACAGTGGGTAGGCGCACTGCTGACAGCCGTACTTATCAAGGTCAAAGTCAAAAAAAGAAAAGATCTGATCAAACCGAATCTGATCGAAAGGTACTTCGGAAGATACGGACTTTATATGATGATAGGGCTTGCGCAGGCACTGATCGTTTCTCTCGGAGATCTTCTCTATGTGGATATCCAGTGTCTGCACCCTGTACGATTCGTACTTGCGGCATGCATGAACGGTTTATGCTTTACAATGATCAATTACGCTCTGGTATTCGCGCTCGATAATATCGGGCTGGGACTCGGGGTCATCATTCTGGTACTCCAGGTCGCAGGGTCCGGAGGAACTTATCCGGTCGAGGTGCTTCCGAATATATTCAAAGCGCTGTATCCTGTCATGCCGTTCCGCTATTCGATGGACGCTATGCGTGAGTGCATCGGAGGAATGTACGGACATACGTATATTAATTGCTTACTGACACTCGGTCTATTCATGATCGTGGCCGTCCTGCTCGGACTATTGCTGTACAAGCCGGCTTTCATGATCAACAGACTTATCACTGAAAGCAAGCAAAAGAGCGATATTATGCTATAGAAGTGATGCTTAATCATCACGAATAATATATAATGTGGAATTAATGGAGTATTTGAGGACTCGAGGGAGCATGCTATGGACAAAATCAAAACCGACCGTCGTGTCGTCAAGACAAGAAAGGCGATTCATAACGCTTTTGTAGAACTTGTGACGACCAAAGATGCCAGGGATATCACAGTACGCGATCTTGCGAAATTAGCAAATATAAACCGCAAGACCTTCTATAATCATTACAACGACATCAATGAACTCATCGATGAGATCGAGAATGAGATCATTATTGCTTTTGATGAAGCGATGGCGGGGATAGATCTCAGTAAAGCCCTTGAGGACCCTGTGGAAATCTGCAGGAGACTGCTGGCGATCGGGTACAACCTGAAGGATATCTGCGCTCATCTTATGAAAATCGAATACGATGGAGCTCTTGTCAGAAAGATCGCTTCTGCTCTTATCAGTAGCATAAAGAAAACATCAGCAGATCAGATTCATGTTGATGACAAAACTCTTACTCAGATGATGGAGTTCGTTGTAGCGGGAATGCTTCAGAATTATCAGACGTGGTTCAATTCGGACAGAAGTGAGCCGATAGAGGAACTCACCCTCAGGATCGGCAGACTTATAGTCAGCGGACTGAACGGTGTACGTGATGCATATCTTAATCAAGGTGAATAAATCATGAGCATATTATTTAATGATAAAGAAAAAACATTTACTATCCATACTGCAAAATCAACTTATCAGATGAAGGTCGACAGCTATGGCTTCCTGCTGCATCTGTATTATGGCCGCAGGACAGACGGATGTATGGATTATATACTGACTTATGCCGACAGAGGTATGTCCGGATGCCCTTATGATGCGGGGACTGTCAGGACATATTCTCTTGATGCGCTGCCTCAGGAATTTCCTGTGCTCGGGACCGGAGATTTCAGAAGCCCTGCTCTGATCGTAAGAGATCAGTACGGTGCTTATGAATGCGATCCGAGATATTCCGGATATGAGATCACTGAAGGCAAATACTCGCTCAAAGGACTGCCTGCAGTGTATGCTGATGCTGTATCGGATAAAGCCGAGACACTTAAGATTTTCCTTCATGATGAACACACCGGCCTGGATGTGACTTTGCTTTACGGCGTTCTTCCGGAGCTTGATATCATCACAAGGAGCGCAGTTGTCACCAATAATGGAGATAAGACCGTGACTGTCTGCAAGCTCCATTCAGCTTGTCTCGATTTTGTTTCCGGAGATTTCGACACGATCACTTTCTGCGGAAGGCATGCGATGGAACGTGTTCCAGAGAGACAGCGTCTCGGTAGAGGGGCTCACAGGATCGGAAGCAGAAGAGGTGCTTCGTCGCATCAGTATAATCCGTTCATGATACTTGCTGACAGCAGCGCAACGGAAACAAGCGGCAGATGCTGGGGCATGCAGTTTGTTTACAGCGGAGGCTTTGCCGCAGAGGCAGAGCTTGATCAGTACGGACAGACAAGGATACAGATGGGACTTCAGGAGGACAAATTCTCTTATCCTCTTAACAAAGGAGAATCGCTGACTGCTCCTGAAGTAATCATGACATACAGCGGCGCGGGTATCGAGGCTTTGACCCACAACTATCACAAATGCCTGAGAGACCATATCTGCCGCGGCAAATATAAGAATGCTGAAAGACCGGTCCTTCTCAACAGCTGGGAAGCATCATACTTTACCTTTACAGGGGATTCGATATGCGCTCTTGCACATGAGGCTGCTGAACTGGGTATCGACATGCTTGTGCTTGATGACGGCTGGTTCGGCATCAGGAACAATGATTACAGCGGTCTGGGAGACTGGAACGCGAATGAAGATAAGCTCGGCTGCACTCTTTCGGAACTTATCAGGCGTGTCAATGCTGAAGGCGTCAGGTTTGGCATCTGGATGGAACCTGAAATGGTGAACGAAGAAAGCGACCTTTACAGGAAGCATCCTGACTGGGCGCTCAGGATACCGGGGAAAGATCCGGTGAGAGGGCGTTACCAGCTGGTGCTTGATCTTTCCCGCAAAGATGTCTGCGACTGGATGTATGAGTCGATCTGCTCGGTTCTTGATCAGGGCAATATCGAGTATCTGAAGTGGGATTATAACCGTTCGATCACAGATGTCTACTCACACACAGCGTCTGATCAGGGCAAAGTCCTTTATGACTATATGATCGGCCTCTATGATGTTCTGGAAAAGCTCAATTCAAAGTATCCCGATCTTCTGATCGAGGGATGCAGCGGGGGCGGCGGAAGATTCGACGCAGGAATGCTCTACTATACTCCTCAGATCTGGTGTAGTGACAACACTGACGCGATAGACAGACTGACGATACAGTACGGGACATCTTTTGGCTACCCTTCGTGTACTGTCGGAGCACATGTTTCTGCCTGCCCGAACCATCAGACAGGAAGGACGACACCTTTTGCAACCAGAGCGGCTGTTGCGATGAGCGGGACATTCGGTTACGAGCTCGATCCGGCGAAGCTTTCACCTTCCGAGAAGGCTGAGATAAAGGAACAGATCAAAGTGTTCAAAGACTTCGGCGGGCTTATCAGAAGTGGAGATCACTACAGACTTTCTGACCCTGCAAGGGATATATGCTGTGCATGGGAATATGTTTCGGAAGATAAGAGCAGAGCTCTCGTGACTGCAGTTGTAAAGGACGTTCATGGAAATATGACAAGCGTCTATGTGAGACCTCGCGGACTTGAACCTGGCGCTGAATACAAAATGAGTTTTGTCTGCGGAAGCGGAAAAGCAGCACCGATCCCGGAGATCGTTCCTGCAGATGCTCTGATGGAAGCAGGATTCCCTCTCCCAACGGGATTCAGAGAATACGACAGCTTTGTCTGGGTGCTGGACAGGATCTGATATAATACAGACGGGGGTGGATATTTATGAAGATAGAAAATCAGGCAATGATGTTTGCTTTCCTGAGCAAATACACAATAATCGCCAAAGGCGAAGCCGGCCGGAAGGTGATTCAGGAAGGTATGAAGAAATACGGAAGGCAGCGCGGTGCCAGAATGGCTGAAAGAGCCAGAGCAAATGGCGATCCCGTTGATCTCTGGACGAATCAGGCATATGGCGAATGGAAGCCGGACTACCCGGGACAGATGGAATTCGGGTATGTGCATACAGAGCCGACTCTGGTCACGTATATCAGCAAATGCGCATGGTGTGAAGCCTGGAAGAAGTATGATATTCTTGAATACGGCAGGGAATACTGTGTCAATGTAGACGCAGCCGTTTATGAAGGCTTCGGCTGCGGTGCTGTATGTACTCCGCTTACGACTTCGATGAGTTGGGGCGGCGATCGATGTGATTTCGATTGGGGCAAGCCGCTCAGCGAAGAAGAACTCAAGCTCATCGCAGACAAAAAAGCAGAACTCGGCGCCAGTGCCATGAGAGATTTTGACTATCATACTGCGCATATCTATTACACTATTGCAAGGGCGATCCGCGATGCATTCCCGGAAGATGGTGACGATATCATCGGCAAAGCAGCGCGTGATTACATTGAACTCTTTGGCAGAGGAGATTACGAAGCAATATTCGAATTCTCGCCGGATGAGTTTTAGAAGATAAAGGGACGACACTAGAGACACATGAAGGAGGCGGCAGAATGAAATTCGGAGTTATTGGATTCGGAAATATGGGCGGAGCGATCGTGAAAGGCGCTCTTGCGAAGGGCACACTCATTACTGAAGACGTTAATGTTTATGACATCCTTGAAGTCAGGAATGAAGAGGCACGTGCGCTCGGACTTCACGTATGCGCAGACGATGAGGCGCTTTGTGCGGAGTCTGACATGATCCTGCTTGCAGTCAAGCCGCAGCAGATGGAGGAAGCACTGGGAATGTGCAAGAAAGCACTCGCGGGCAAAGCCATGCTTTCGATCGTAGCAGGCGTATCCATAGAAAGACTGCAGAATGCGATCAGCGGCAAAAAGCCGAGGATACTGAGACTCCTTCCTAATACCCCGGCACTTGTATTCGAAGGTGCTTTCGGTCTTTGCAAAGAGACTGATTTCAGTGAAGAAGAGAAAAAGATCGCGGTCGATCTCTTCGAGTCGATAGGTATCGTTGAATGGGTCAAGGAATATGATATCGATGCTATCTGCGGACTCTCCGGCGGCGGCCCTGCATATGCGGCTATGTTTATCGAAGCTCTTGCTGACGGTGGTGTAAAGCAGGGACTTACAAGACCGGTGGCAATGAAGATGGCAGCTCAGACAGTACTCGGAACAGCCAAAATGATTCTTGAGACCGGAATGCATCCGGGCCAGGTCAAGGACATGGTTTCTTCACCTGCAGGCACTACCATAGAAGGTGTAGAAGCACTCGAAGCAGGCGGTTTCCGTTATGCGGTAATGAAAGCAGTAGTTGACTCAACCGACAGATCAAGAGAACTATAGATTTTTAAGGCCATTTTCTAAACTTGCTATAGATTTTGGCTATTGGTTATTTTTTCATAACAGATTTAAAATTAAAGGAAGTCTATTAAGTAATTAATAGACTTCCTGTTTTATATGGAACAATCAAAACAAAATGGAGGAAAAGGTTATGACTAAAAAGAATGATAAGCTTATGATCATCATCGCAGGTCTTGTCATCGGTGTAATTGCAGCAGGTCTTGCATTCCTTGGCAATCCTAAGAATATGGGATTCTGTATCGCTTGCTTCCTGCGTGATACAGCCGGCGGACTCGGACTTCACAAGGCACCTCCGGTACAGTACATCAGACCTGAGATCATCGGAATCGTGATCGGTGCGTTCTGTGCTGCATTTGCTAAGAAAGAATTCAGTTCCAAGGGCGGCAGCGCTCCTATGACAAGATTCATTCTTGGATTTTTCGCTATGGTAGGATGTCTTATGTTCCTCGGATGCCCGTTCAGAATGATCCTGAGACTGGCAGGCGGAGATATGAACGCTTTACTCGGACTCGTTGGATTCGTGATCGGTATCTTCTGCGGAATCTTCTTCCTTAAGAATGGATATTCCCTCAAGAGAACTTACAGCCTGACCAAGGCAGAAGGATTCATGCTTCCAATCATCGAAGTTGTTATTTTCGTACTGCTTCTCGCTAAGCCTGCATTCATTGCATTCTCAGAAGAAGGCCCTGGATCAATGCACGCAGCAATCGGACTTGCTCTTGCTGCAGGACTCGTTGTAGGTGTTCTTGCTCAGAGAACAAGACTGTGCATGGTCGGTGGAATGAGAGACCTCGTTCTCTTCAGAGAGACCAGACTCCTCTGGGGATTCATCGCTATTCTCGTAGCTGCTCTTATTACAAACCTCGTTCTTGGCGGATTCAAGTTCGGATTTGTTGAACAGCCTATCGCTCATACCGATGGACTCTGGAACTGCCTCGGAATGCTCCTTGTTGGATTTGCCTGCGTACTGCTCGGAGGATGCCCTCTCAGACAGCTCGTTATGTCCGGCGAAGGTAATGCTGACAGTGCTGTAACAGTTCTCGGCCTCATGGTCGGCGCTGCATTCTGCCACAACTTCGGACTTGCATCAAGCGGCGAAGGCCCAACTTCTGCAGGCAAGATCGCAGTTATCATCGGAATCGTAGTAGTTGCTCTTATTGGTGTTGTTAACACATATGTTAAGCAGGAAAAGGCTGCTGCAGAAGCTGCATAATTATTACGGAGGTTTATTATGGTAGATGCAAGAGGACTTTCATGCCCGATGCCTGTACTGATGGTGCAGAAGGCAATGAAGAGCAAAGAAGATTATTATGAAGTTCTCGTTGACAACAAGACACCTTGCGAGAACGTTACAAGGTTCGCTGAGAGTCAGGGCTACAAAGTAGCTGTTGAAGAGAAGAACGGCGAATTTCTTCTGAAGATCTCCAAATAGTATTTCAGACCAATAAAACCAATCAAATAGACGCTGTAGCAGTTTCTTATCAGGAAACGACGCAGCGTCTTTTGTATTTTTGCAATATTATCGTTGGCGTAATTGACCGGCCTTAAGCACTTCCGCACTAAAGATTATGTGCCTGCCACAACTGAGTATAGGTCCCGTCATCATTACAGAGTACGGTCCGCTCCATCTCATCATGTTCAGGATCCAGCAAAGGTTCATCTGCCTTGTATCTTACACATGTTCCGCAGCTTGAGCTGAGGTTACGCGGCACAGGCATAGTCCTTGCCTCGAGACCCTTGGACTTGCAAAGCTTTTCGAATCTTATCGACCCGAAATGCATGAAAAAAGTAGCTATATATGTATTCATTCGCAATACTCCTTGATCCGTTCATGAGTGTGTCACGGAGAACCGTCCCCGATGACACACTTATCTGCTTATAAGTATATCATGTACATTGCCTTGCAAGCTATTTATTTATAGTAAGCAATGGTATGTGGTATATTTGAGAAGTAAGGTAGTCCGCAACAGGAGGGAAATAGTATGAAGAGAAATATCAATAGACTGTTGACTGTGCTGATGGCGGCAGTAATGATTCTTGCTTTCAGTGTTTTTGTCAACGCAGAGTCTGAACTGGCGGATGATTATTCCGGTAAAACAGTCATTCTTTCTACGAATGACGTTCATGGCGAGCTGGAAGGGTATGCATATCTTGCCGCTCTGAAAGCAGAGCTTGAAGCCAGGGGTGCTGATGTTATCCTGGCAGACGCAGGAGATTATTTGCAGGGGAGTACTTGTGTCAGTGATTCCAAGGGCGAAAGCGCTATACTCATGATGAATTCTGCAGGATATGACTATGTTACTGTCGGAAACCATGAGTATGATTATGGTGCTGCTGTCTTAGCCTCAAACTTCGACAAAGCAGAGTTTAAGGTTCTTTGTGCAGATATTCTTGACAAAGCAACGGAAGATTTCATATATGATCCATGCGAGTTATATGAAGACGATGACAGTGATCTGAAAATCGGATTCTTCGGAATGGCTACACCTGAGACCCAGACAAAAGCAATGCCGTCGAATGTCGCAGACATAAAGTTCCCGGCCGAGGATGAGATATATCCGCTCGCTCAGAGAACGATCGAGCAGCTTAAGGCACAAGGCGCTGACGTAGTCGTCTGCCTTTCTCACCTTGGTGCCCATCCGGGCTCTGTGCCATATCGTTCTTATGATCTTCTTGCAGAAACTACAGGCATAGATATGGTGCTCGATGGCCATTCGCACGATGTTATGACTGCCGGAGATCATGGGGAACACATCATGTCTACAGGTACAAAGTTCCAGAACATTGGTGTGACTGTAATAGATGAAGAAACAGAATCTATCGAATCAAACTTCCTTTATCAACTGAAAGATGAAAGCGGTAAAGAATACGTGACCGGGCTGGTTCCGGATGAAGCTGTAAAAGCACTGGCGGAACAGGTGGAAGCGGATGTAGAAGCCAAGTACTCATTGAAGATCGCTCATTCTGAAGTTGAACTAAACGGAGCTAAGTCGATTGAAAATGGGGTCTATGGAAACAGAGATGGTGAAACCAATCTTGGTGATCTTTGCGCCGATGCTATAAAATGGTATGTCACGAAAGACGGAGCGGATTTTGGCGTACCGGCAGAAAATGTCGTATCCATTTTCAACGGAGGAAGTATCAGGGCCTGGATCCACAAAGGTGATGTTACACGATATACGATCCGCGATGTGCTTCCTTTCTATAATACTCTTGTCGCCGTAACGGTTAACGGACATGAGCTGCTTGAAACACTAGAAGCATCAACTTACTGCCTGCCTGCATCTGTAGGCGCCTTCCCGCAGATCGCAGGAATGAATATCACGATCAAGACATACCGTGATTATGTACCGCAGAAGGAAACATATCCGTCTTCAACATATTATGGCCCGGCCAAGATCAGCAGGGTGTCGATCGATAGTGTTAATGGCAAACCTTTTGACCCGGAAGCAAAGTATGTAGTGCTGGTAAACAATTTCTGCGCTGAAGGCGGAGATACATATTACGCTCTGGCCAATGCTTCAGCACAGTTCGATACCGGTTTTACTCCAGAATATGCGCTTCAGCAGTACATAATCGAGCAACTTGACGGTGAGATCGATGATTATTATGCGGAGCCAAAGGGAAGGATCACGATCATTAATGATATCACCCCTGAAGATGCAGTTGCAGATGCTGAAGAGAAGACAGATGCGCTTGCCAGCCTTGTAGCAGATCTGCTTGATGCTTCGATGAGCGGAACTTATGCAGGCATATATACAGCTGATTCTTATAAGGCATATATGAATGCGTTTGAAAGTGCAAAAGCGCTTCTGAAGAATGCCGACGCGACCACAGATGATTACCTTACAGCGGATGCTGATCTCATCGCAGCTAAAGACGCTCTTGTGAAGAAAGCTGCGCAGCCGATGAAGGTGTCCGGCAAGCAAGTGACTCTCAAAGCAAAGGTGCTCAAAAAGAAAGCGCAGAGTGTCCCTGCAAAGAAGGCATTTGCTGTGTCAGGCAATAAAGGCAAGATCACTTTCGCGAAGGCAGGAGGCAACAAGAAAATAACTGTGAATGCCAGGACCGGCAAGATCACAGTCAAGAAAGGCCTCAAGAAAGGAACATACAAAATCAAGGTCAATGTCACTGCCGCAGGAGACGGCAATTATCTCAAAGGCACCAAGACCGTAACATTCAAGATCAAAGTCAAATAACGAATCAAGGGTGTGTTGACACACCCTTTTTTTGTGCAGTAAATAACCCCTGCCACTGAGAAATAAATATCAAAAAAACGGAAACCGACCATTGCTCAGTTTTGCATTGATAAAAACTATACAATTATCTGGCCGTTTGAATTGACTAACGCAACACGCATAAATACTATGAAGGCGCATGTTAACATGCGTTTTACGAACAATGAAGATTATCAAAGAAAAGAGGTAATTATGAAAAAAAGGTTTTTTGCTCTTATGATGTGCTTGGTTCTTGCTCTTGCGTTCTGCGTAAGCTGTGGTTCATCGTCTCAGGACGCAGAACCTGCTGATACAGATTCTGAACCGGCAACAGCTGAAGCAGTTGAACAGAGAACTGTTTATGTAACTCCTGAATGGGTCAAGAGTGTAGTAGACGGAACACAGGCCGGATATGAGAACTATATACTTGCAGAGGTCGCATATCCTACAGATCCAAGTGACGGATACAATGAAGGACATCTCCCGGGAGCAACATATGTGTCGATACAGGAAGTAGAAGATGCTACCGGAAGCCCTGAAGGAGCATACAATCTGCTTGCAGCTGATGCAGTAAGAGACTATATGCTCGGACACGGCATCACTAAGGACACAAAGGTCATTCTGTATGGAGACGATATCAGCGGAACAGCTCGCCAGGCTTACGGTTATATCTGGTGCGGTGTTGAAGATGTAAAGATCCTCAATGGCGGCAAGGCAGCCTGGACAGCAGCCGGATATGAACTCGACACAGAGGCTCATGCAGCGGATGCAGCAACTGATTTTGGCACAGAAGTACCTGCACATCCTGAATACTGGGTTTCCATCGAGGAAGCAAAGGACAGACTTGCTAACGACGACAACTTCAAGCTCGTCAGCATCCGTTCTGAGGATGAGTGGCTCGGCAAGACCAGCGGTTATGGTTACATGGACAAAGCCGGTGAACCTGAAGGCGCAGTCTGGGGCAAGGGTGCTCAGTCTGCAGCCGATGTAGCTGACTTTACCAACGAAGACGGAACAGTCAAAGATCTCGCCGGATTCGAGGAAGTATGGGCTGATTGTGACTTTTCACTCGACAATGATCTCGCATTCTACTGCGGAACAGGCTGGAGAGCATGCCCTGCGTTCCTGGTACTCTATGAGAACTACTTTGACAACGTTGCTGTATATGACGGCGGATGGTATGAATGGCTGATGCACGATGATTATCCTGTACAGGTAGGCGATCCTGCAAGTGATGACTGCATTCATACAACAGTCGGAGAACTTGAAACAGGCAAGGCACTCACGAATTAATTATTTAAGCAGATCAATAGCTTAGCATGAAACGGCGCTGCTGTATATAATTACAGCAGCGCTGTTTCGCTACAATTATCAGCTTGATTCGATGATGGAGGATCCATGAAGAAAAAATACATAGTCTTTGATAGTACTGCAATGCTTTTTCTTATTGGCGCATATTTCACTAAGCATTTCACCGACAGAAAGCTCGGATTTGTCAGATGGCTGAATTTCAATGGAGCAAAACTGCGAGACAGTTTTCCGACAGAGACGGTCAAATACATAGCGGCAGCATTTTGTGTCATTCTCGCCGCAATAGCCCTCTGCCGTCTGCTCAAAAGATACAGTATGCTGTCTTTGGCAGATAAGATAATGGCTGCAGTAATGATAGCTGCTGCAATCTATTACTGCTATGCTACCGTTGTTATTGTGAGTACAGTTACGCCATGTTCGTTTCTGCTGGTTCCGATGATAGGCTTAGCTTCATTTTCTTTCACATTAAGGAACCTTGTACGAGCAGGTGAACTGTCACGCGGGGATGCTTGAATACTATAGCTAAATCCTATAGGCGCTGGCCGATGCATTGAATCAGCCTATAATCGTTATATAGCAAGGAATGATAAAATTACCTAAATACAGTATTGGGATCAACTCGGAATGAGTCAGGTCAGAAATGATTCCGGACACAGATAACAGATAAATGAAAGCGAGAGAGTATGTGCAGCAGACCGGTTTCTGATTGTGTACATTGTCATATTTGCCGGGATAACTGTTCGTTCCTCTCAAAGTACGGGATAGATATCGGCGATACAGAAAGACTGAGAGAACTGGCATATCATTGCTTTCTCTGCGGACGCTGCAGCGCTGTGTGTCCGCTTGGGATCGATGGGCGGGAGACTGTTCTGGAATTGAGACGGGAGCGTGCATCTTCCGGTGAGAGAGCGGATATTGAGGCGACGTATAAAGGCCTCATCGGTGAGAAGAAAAATTACAAATTCAGTAACTGGAAGCATGTCACGTCAGGCAGTGTTTTCTTTCCGGGGTGCAATTTCCCATCGATGTATCCGAAGACGAATTCGAAGCTCGAGAAGCTGTTTGGGAGTCATGGCATCGGAACAGTGTATGAATGCTGCGGCAAACCTGTTGCAGAACTCGGTCTCAAGCAGGACGAGGATGAAATCATCTGTAAGATCCGTAAGAGGCTTGAAGACAATCATGTGAACGAGATTGTGACCGCGTGTCCGAACTGCAGAGATTTCTTTGGCGACAGACTCGGAATCAAAGTGGTCAGTGTGTATGCAAAGCTGAGCGAGTTAGATGCAGGAAATGTGATCAACGGCGATGTTGAGTTTTACCTGCCATGTCCGGACAGGACTGAAAAGAGATGGATCGAAGAGATCCGTCCGTTCATCAAGGGCAAAATCGTGTGCACGGACGGCGCACAGTGTTGCGGCCTTGGCGGAAGTGCGATGGCTTATGAAAAAGAAATCGCAGACGGATTTGTCCGCAAACTGGAAGAATCATGCGGTACTCATACATACACATACTGTGCTTCATGCACAGGCAGATTCAGAAGAAGTGGCTTTAAAACGATCGATCACATATTGCCGCTGATACTCGGTACGAACGAACAGCCGGACACAAAGAAATCCTACATCAACAGAGTACTTACCAAGATCAAATAGTGCCGGGAGAACGAAAGCGCGGGTCATCCGGCATATTTGATTTGTATTGATTGGATTGCTGATATCCGGATAAAGAGTTACTCTGATCAACTTTAGTCATTTGATGCAGAAGGGAGAAGCGAAAGTTTCTCTCTTTTTTTTGAGATTATCCCGAAAAGGAGGCTGCGTAACGTTAAAACAGCTAAAAATACTATTTTGCCCGATTGCAACAGATTTCCTATTGAATGTTGCAATATTACACGACGCAGGAATTAGTCCTTTCAATTTAAGCTGTAATATCCATGCTGATAAAATAAATATGTTAATTATTACTGTAAGATGATTGGAGGGTTTTATGACTAAAAGTTCATCATTCCTGCGCAAATTCGTAGTACTGCTGATGGCATTCGCATTGGTTGTCACCTACTCAGTAGTTCCTATGAATCAGGCGTTTGCAGCAACTAAGAAACCGACCAAGATCACCCTCACTACTACGTCCAAGACTGTAGATATCAAGGGCAAAGTCACTGTAAGTGTCAAGTCGGTCAAGCCTGCCAAGGCAAGCAAAGCTGTTAAGTGGAAATCCAGCAACAAGAAGATCGCCACTGTTAACAGCAAAGGCGTTGTAACAGGCAAGAAGAAAGGTAAAGTAACTATTACCGCTATTTCCAAGGCCAACAAGAAGGTCAAGAAGACCATCAAAATCACGGTCAAGGATATCAAACCAAAGAGCGCTAAGCTCAATGCAACAAGCAAGACCCTGACAGTTGGACAGTCCTTCACCTTGAAGGGAACAGTTACACCTGCAGGTGTGTATGCTCCTACAGCATGGACAACAAGCGATAAGAGCGTAGCTACTGTCTCCGGCGGCAAAGTAACAGCAGTCAAGGCAGGAACAGCTACCATCACTTTCGCTACAACCAAAGCTTCCGGCAAGGTCGTTAAGGCAACATGCAAAGTCACAGTTCAGAAGCCAATCAAGGAAACTGATCCTGTGATCGGTGAAGCAAAAGAAAGAACTGTTTATAACAGTTTCGATATGACCAAGTATGATGCAGGAAAAGTTGTTGAAGTATGGGTACCTGTACCACAGAACGATAAATTCCAGACTGTAACAGATGTTAAATTTGCAGCAGATGGAATGGCTGAGGCCAAAATCACAACAGAAAAGGTCAATGGCAACAAGATGCTTTACCTCAAGTGGGATAAGGATGCAGATCCTGCGAAGAGGACAGCAGTTCTCTCATATCACGTAAAGAGAGTAGAAGTATCAAGAACTGATCTGACTGAAGATCCTGCAGCAGGACTTCCGGCAGATGCGAAAGCAGCACTCACCAAGGAATCCGACTTCGTCAAGGTCAATGATCCTGTTGTAAAAGAAGCAGCACAGAAGATCGTTGAAGGAAAGACCGGAACCGTTGAGAAAGCAAGAGCTATCTATGACTGGGTAATTGCAAATCTCGAGAGAATCGACAACGGTGAAGAACTTGAGAATGCAGATGGCACTAAGAAGACATTTGAAGTAATCGGATGCGGATACGGCGATACTGTTAAGATCCTGAGTGATCTTAAAGAGTTCGGAAGAGCAGGCGGACACTGCACTGACATCAATTCCACATTCGTAGCACTTTGCCGTGCTGCAGGAGTCCCTGCAAGAGAAATGTTCGGAATCCGTATGAATGACGGCCTCAATGAAGCCGGCTTCGGAAAGATCTCTGATCATCAGCATTGCTGGGCTGAGTTCTATGTACCTGGCACAGGCTGGGTATATGCAGACCCGGGCGATGTACTTAAAGCAGTAAAGGGTTCCAATAAGAACATGTCTATTGCAGATGTAGAAGCTGCAAAGAAGACCGCAGACGTCGAGAAGTTCTGGGCAAAGGTAGACAACAACAGATTCGTCCTTGCAAGAGGCCGTGACGTTGATCTTGAACCAAAGCAGACCAGCGGACATGCTAACACGTTCGGCTATCCTAGAGCAGACATCGATGGTGAATATGTAGAGTGCACAAAGTACAAAGATTTTGTTTATGATCTCGAGTGTTTCGAAGATGCACCTATTACAGTAGATAAGGAGAACAAGACAGTTTCTCTCAAGGCTACCGTAAATGACACGATTCACATGAACGCGTTTGATGACCAGACTCATCATGTTGTAGTTAATAAGTTCGGATCAAACGCAAAGATCGCGCTCCTCAACACACTTGCTAAGCCTGGCGATGTATATGCAGCTCTGAGCGAGATCGCAAAGCCTGCTGATGACTTCAATAAGGCACAGGCAATCGTTGATGGAACTAACCAGAACGTATTCCTCAAGAACGGAAGTGAACTCGAAGTAACATTCTCATGGGAGGAAGGCGGACAGACCAAGACTGCCGGAATGTCTGATTTCTTCTATCACATTTCAGAAAAAGGCGGAGATAACTCCAAAATCGAACCTTACACAACTGTAATGAGATTCGGCGGATGCAAGGAAAATGTTGACCAGTGGGCTGACTCCACTGTCAAAGGAATCAAGAGCGGCAACCAGACAGGATGCATCACTTGCACATTCAGCTGCTGGATCGGAACCGTTTCCAACTCCGCTTATGCTTACAGCACAGCTGAGTCCCTTGTAAACAGAGAGAACGTACCTGCTCCTGGAACAGAAGTTACTGTAACATACAAGCTCGTAGAGCCAAAGACTATCACCGCGGATGAGCTGAAGGCTTCTCTCGGAACGGATGATTACAAGATCCTGGATTTACGTAAGGCGGATGCATATGGGACAGGACACATTCCGGGTGCTATTTCTGCAGATATCTCTGCAGCAACAGCTGCGACTGCAACACCTGATGTAGTTGCTGCCGCAAAACAGACCATCGTAGATGCTATCGAGGGAGACCCTGAAGGCACAAAGTATGCACTGATCTGCTATACAGGTAATATGTATGCTAACCAGGGAAGACAGTTCCTCAGAGAGCTTGGCGTAGCAAACGACAACATCCTGATTCTTGCACAGGATAACGGAACACAGGGCAAGCAGGGCGGCATGGCCGGATGGAATGCTAAGTATGCTAACTATATCACATCTGTGATGACATCCGGACAGGGCGTTGTATCAAATGGCATCAAAGCTGATGATCTTGCCGGCGTTCTTGCAAAAGACAAAGACACATTCGTTGTTATGGACGTACGTGCTAAGTCTGATTATGACAATGGACATATCGATGGAGCAGTTCTTGCTACATGCCCTGGAAGCGGCCCTACTGATGATGCAAGAGCAGCTGTAAAGGCTGTTGTTGACGCAAACGGCACAGATGCACTTTATGTAGCATGCTGCTACAGCGGACAGAAATGTGCAGATACTGCAGATGCTATTCTCAAAGACCTTGGAGTTCCTGAAAGCAACATTATCAGACTGATTGGCGGCATGAATGGCTGGTCAGGCCCTGTAGTAAAGACCGTTGAAGAATTCGGTGATGTCGTAGCTGACAGAGAAAACAAGACCGTAACTCTCACTGCTACAGTTAACCCGGTTTATACGGATAATCCAACAGCAGTTGATCATCTTGTACTGAACACAGCTATGAAAGGCTCAAAGGATTCTCCATTCCTTACAGATGCAAAACCTCTTGACCTTTATGATGCTCTTATAGCTATCGGAGCAAAGCCTTGGTCTGAGAGCAACTTGACATTTGCAGACGGACTGACGCTCAATGATGTTCCTGGTGATAATGCGGATTTCTCGCATCTTGATGTTACCATTAACGGAACACCTATTGCTCAGTGCTTCAAGTATAAGAAGGACGGAGTTGAGACAGATTCCGCACAAGCTTTCGATATGGCATTCAGCGGAAACAGAGTAAATCAGGCTGCTTGGAATACAGGATGTGTATCATGTGCATTCAGCTGCTATGCAGGTGTTGTAAGCAACGCTGCAGTCGGAATAGCTACAGCTAACGAAGCACAGAACTATATGTATATTGACACTGATGTATTAGCAGGCGGACAGGAAGTTACAATCGTATATACACTGAAGTAATTAGTCCTACAGGATGATCCGGGGAGATCAGTCAGATCTCCCCGGTTTTTTAGTGGCATAAAGCATAATGAATATGCCGACCTTACATTATAGATTTCATCAATAATACTACGGATAATGCATACTGTATAATATATGAAACTATTGCATGAAATAACGGGGGCGTAGGAAGAATATGAAAAGAATACTTGCTCTGGCGATTGCGGTTCTGATGCTGGGAGCAGCGATGTCCTTCGCTGATGGAACAGTCTTCAACATGAACATCAAGTCCGGAGAGACTGTCAATTTAAATATTTTCGCAGACAGTGATTACTCTTCAACTGTTGATGTGGACTCGTCTGGTTTCGATGCAGGAGACTTCACACTCAATATGTCGATGAATCATATCGACTGGCTTGGAATCACTGACACAAGAACCGGATACCTGCATTTCAAAACAGGTGCCGGGAATTATGATCTGGCGCAAGAAATCCCGAATTTGCGTACCTATGCTATTTCGAACAGAGTCGCGAAAGCAAATCTGGTCGGATATACTTTCAATTGCAATCAACTCGGCAGCTGGGACGGAAATACCGGACAGTGGAAGGTAGATTACAACACTCCGGAAGGCACGATAAGAACTGCGTTAGAATCCCTGGGTGAATACATCAGTGTTTCTAAGTGCGACGTCATGGACGATTATGACCTTGGTCCATGGGACGACAACTACCTCTCGATACCTACCGGTACTGTCGTACAGATGGGGAATAGTATTCTTACCTTTGAGAAAAGAAATATGATCGATGACCTTTATGATTCGGTCAAGCGCAAGGATGATTATTTGAATGATTTCTCTAAGTTTATTTATAATCTCCGACAGAACACATCATTCAGCAAAGGGGAAACCAATGCTGTCAGTCTTTTCATCCCTGCTTATGCTGAGCTGAGCTTTTGCGGCAGCAAATTCAGAACAACCTCAGATATTCAGATCTCGATATTATCGGATTATAGTTCCGGTGCAGATGCTCTTCAGACATTAAACGATGTTCTGGATTCCGCTGCAATGGAAACGATAGAAGTTTCCGGCAAACCGGTTGATCGTTACAGCTGTGACCCGGATGCAGTATTTGATGCCGGGTTTGGAATATGTAACGAACTGCTCGGAATGCTTGCTGACAGATCGACAGTCATAACAGTTCTGGCTGATAAGCAGATCACATGTACACATGGCAGCACTACAGTTTCCAACAAGACTGCTGCTACTGTTTTCAAAGAAGGCTATTCCGGTGACGTGTACTGCAACACTTGCGGAATGCTGATCAAGGCAGGACATGTTGTCCCTAAGATCACGCCTACGATCAAGCTCGCTTACACTTCGCTCAAGCTCAAGACCAAGCAATCGACAACAGCCGAGAAAGTAACCTTTGCTGCCGGCGACAGCATCAAAACAATCAAATCAAGCAACACCGGTATTGTTAAGGCGGTCAAGTCAGGCGCCAACGGCATCAAGCTGACGGCGGGCACCAAGACAGGCAAAGCCACTGTTACCGTTACTCTCGCAAGCGGAAAGAGCGCTAAGGTCACTGTCGCTGTGCAGAAGAAAGCGGTCAAGTGCACAGGCATCAAAGTAACAAACGGCACTTCCGTAAAAATTAAAAAAGGCAAGACTCATCAGATTAAAGCGACCAGATCGCCTGTAACATGTGTCGAGAAGATAACTTATAAGACATCAAACAAAAAAGTCGCAACCGTAACTTCTAAGGGTAAGGTCAAAGGCGTCAAGAAGGGGTCTGCCAAGATCACGGTCAAGTGCGGCAAGAAGACCAAAACGATCAAAATCAAGGTGAACTGATAAAGTGCATAACAAAACAGGAAAAAACAAACATGGTAATTCACTAATGGGCAGTATATTAATTATTGCCCAGTTTGTTATTTCTGCAATTTTTATCTATGCGGTAGCAAGGCTCGGCGCTTTTCCGGTCAAATACCTGGCGGTCATAGTCCTGATCATCCTGCTCTTTGCGGAATTAGTCGTGACCGGACTCGTGCTTGGCAGGAAGAGAAAGTTTCTGCGGGGGATTTCCTGTTTTCTCAGCATTCTGTTTATGATCTGCCTCAGTTTTGGTTCTGCTTATGCGTGGAAGAGTGATACATTCATCAAGGATGTAGGCACAGAAACAGAAGAGAAGTATTCTGCTGCAGTGATCGTCAGCGCGGACAGCAGCTATGAGAAAATAGAAGATCTTCCGGGTGTCAGGTTCGCATATGTCAAAGAACCTGTCAGCGTTTATGTGGAAGAGTGTGTCAGAGAAGTCAAATCCATGCTTGGGCCGATGAAGGCGGAACATGCGGACAATGTTTCTGATCTGGCAGATCTCTTATATGAAGGGAAATGCGACGCGATCATAATAGATGAGGCTACAAGAGCTCATGTCGTGGAAACCCATCCTGATTTCGAGGAGAAAACCAGAACGATCTGGGCGCTCAATGTCAAGCATACGATACCGAAGATGGGCAGCGAGAAAGATGTTACCAGAGAGTCGTTCAACATTTATCTCCTGGGAAGTGATTCAAGGACAGGTGTAGATTCAGCGGCAATGAATGACGTCAATATGATCGTCACGGTCAATCCGACGACTAACCAGATCCTCATTACGAGCATTCCGAGGGATTTTTACATTTCGCTTGCCTCATATAACGGAAGCGACAAACTGTCAAATATCGGCGTTTACGGGACGGAAGAGTCCATCAGGACCATCGAACAGTTCACCGGACTGACAATGGATTTCTATGTCAAAGTCGGGTTTGACGCACTTGTGTATATGGTCGATGCGATCGGTGGTATAGATGTGGAATCTGACACAGAGTTTACTGCATGGACGAATCCGGATGTTCACATAGCTAAAGGCGTGAATCACATGGATGGCGTGACAGCTCTGGCATATGCGCGGGAGAGATATGCTTATGAGAACGGAGACATCCACAGAGCACAGAATCAGGCTCAGGTCATGAGAGAGATCGCATGGAAAGCAATGTCTCCGGCTCTGATCGTTCATTATCCTGATATGCTGGATGCTCTTGCAAAAGGCATGCGTACCAGCATGAGAGATGATCAGATACGAAGCCTGATCAGGATGCAGATGAATAAGATGGCAAACTGGGATATCAGAGATTTCCAGATGAATGGTACAGACGCCATGAGCAAGAAGTGCTATTCCATGCCAAAAACCGAATTATATGTGATGATCCCGGACCAGGAATCTGTGGACAGCGCACTCAAACTAATACAGGAGTTTATGAATGGTGAAACAGAAGCAGTATCAGATAATTAAAAGAGGACTGGACATTGTCTGTGCATCTTTGATGCTCGGGATCACCAGTCCGGCGCTTGCTGTGATCTCCATTCTTGTCAAAGCAGAGACGCGCGGACCTGCTTTCTATATCCATGAACGTGTCGGCAGGAACGGAAAGAAAATCAGGATCTATAAGTTCCGAAGCATGAAAGTCGGCTCCGATGAACTGGAATCTACTCTGAATGATGAAGACCTTGAGAAATACTATCAGGAATATAAGCTGCAGGAAGATCCGAGAGTAACGAAAATAGGGCATACACTTAGGAAGCTCTCGCTCGATGAACTGCCGCAGCTTATAAATATTGTCAAAGGTGAAATGAGCTTGATCGGTCCAAGACCGGTGATGGAAGGTGAACTGGCTTTCTATACGGATGAGGAGCGGGCCAAATTCCTCTCGGCTAAACCCGGACTATCCGGATACTGGCAGGTTTATGCGAGAAATGACGCAACTTACCAAAGTGGAAGGAGACAGGAAATGGAGCTTTATTATGTTGATAACGCATCACTTGCATTGGATGTAAAGCTCTTTCTGATGACGCCTGTAGCGATCTTCCTGAAAAGAGGTATCTGATTTGGGAACTAAGATCTTGGTTGTGACTCATAAAGAATATCCGGTGCCGGCTGATGGACTGCATCTTCCGGTAATGGCAGGTGCTGCCCTTGCGAAATCTGTCCCTGAAGGATATTTGCGTGATGATGCAGGGGACAATATCTCTGATCGCAACAAGAATTACTGCGAACTTACCGCTCTCTACTGGGCATGGAAGAACATGGATACTACAGAAGTGCTCAAAGATGGTTCAAGCATCGGACTTTGCCACTATCGAAGATATTTTGCCACGCCGCTTACGGGCCGCAAGTCGATCCTTTCACGGGGATTCGCTGATCGTTTGATGTCGCGTTGCAGCGTAGCAGTTCCCCGTGCCAGGAACTACGTGATAGAGACTAACTATTCTCATTATGTTCATGCGCACCATGCACAGGACCTCGATCTGACAAGAGAGATCATCTCAGAGAAGTATCCTGAATACCTTGATGCATTTGACAGAAGAATGAGGATGACGCGCGGGCATCGTTTTAACATGTTCATCATGAGGTGGGATATCCTGGATCGCTACTGTCAGTGGCTGTTCGATATTCTCTTTGATCTTGAAACAAAACTTGATATATCCAGCTACTCGGAGCGGGACCAAAGAGTATACGGATTCGTTTCCGAGAGACTTCTGGATGTGTGGCTCGATGCGAATCATGTTGAATATATAGAGTTGCCATATCTTATGACTGAAAAAGAGAACCTGATGCTAAAAGCGTTTGGGGTGTTCAGACGCAAAATCACAGGTTCGATGGGGAAATAAGAAGATGGAAGAAAATTGTGTTGCAGCAGTCATTGTGACTTACAACCGCAAGGAAAAACTCCTCAATTGTATCAGAGCACTGACCTCGCAGACCGCAGGAGCGCCTGATATTATTGTCGTGGATAATAACAGCACTGATGGCACGCGGGAAGAGATAAGCAGGTTCACGGGAAATGGTTCTGTAAAGTATTACAACACGGGCTATAACAGTGGGGGCGCGGGAGGATTCACGTACGGATTAAGGAAAGCCGCGGAAGCAGGTTATGATCTGATGTGGTTAATGGATGATGACTGTATCCCTGCACCGGACGCACTTGAGAAATACATAGACTTTGACAGAACGCATGCAGGAGAATACGGTTTTCTTTCGGGCAAAGTTCTGTGGAAAGACGGTAGTCTCTGTAATATGAACGTCCAGCGCGAGACGGTTCTTAGAAATGTCAGGGACTGGGACAGAGATGTGATCGAGGTCGAAATGGCATCGTTCGTATCGCTTCTGATCCCTGGCCGGGTCGTCAGAGAAGTCGGGCTCCCGTTCAGAAAATTCTACATCTGGACGGATGACTGGGAATATACCAGAAGGATCTCACGCAAATACCCATGCTATCTGATCACCGGCAGCACTGCCATCCATGACACCTCAGAGAATTCGGCAGCGCATATACATAACGCACCGGAAGACAGGATCTGGCGCTTCAGATACCTGTACAGAAACGATGTATATCTATACAGAAGAGAAGGGATAAAAGGATTCTGCTATGAGGCAGCAAGGCTTACACTTCATCTCGGAAGGATCGCTGCGAGCAGAAATTCCTGGCGGGAAAAAGCCAGAAGAGCATCTATTCTGATAAACGGAACTTATGAAGGATTGCGGTTCTATCCTGAGCCGGAAAGATCACAGAATATTAAATGAGAGTATTGGAAGCATTCGGAGAACCTTTTTCATATGGGGGTCAGGAAGCCTTTGTCATGAATGTCCTTGGCAAAATGGACAGGAAAGGAATAGAGGCTGATTTTCTTACACCATATTATTGTGATAACGAAATCGCTGCTTCCATCATCAGATCGCAGGGCGGGGATATTTATGCTCTCGGATGTGATTTCAGGCCGGGCAAACTCAGAAACTCTGCAACGAAACCGATACGCAATTTTCTTAAGACTCATCATTATGATGTGATACATATTCATTCCGGAAGCAATTCGATGCTCGAAATGTACGCCAGACTTGCGCATCAGGCAGGTATCCCGCATATCATCGTTCACTCGCATTGCACAGGAAAACATGGACTGAAACATTTTGCCAGCAAGGCTCTGACATCATTCGGGCTGAGACTGTACCCGGATGAATACTGTGCCTGCTCAAGAGAAGCCGGACTTTGGAGATTTCCTGCAGACATCTGCAAGAAGAGACTTAAGGTCATCAATAATGGTATCGATATCGAACGCTTCAGATTCAATGGGGGCAAAAGAACTGAAATGCGCAGAAAGCTGGGACTCACGGAGGACACTTTCGTGCTGGTCAATGTCGGGAGACTGACTTATCAGAAGAATCAATCATTTCTGCTGGATCTGCTGCATTCTCTCCAAAGTGGATCCGTATCCGGCGGAACAAAGAAATATAAACTCATTCTGGTCGGGGATGGAGAAGACAGAGATATGCTCCTGGCGAAGGCCGGAGAACTTGGTTTGCTCGATGAACTGATCATGACAGGAGCTGTTCATGATCCGGAAAATTATCTGCAGGCAGCGGATCTCGCATTGATGCCGTCAAGGTATGAAGGTCTTGCCATCTCGGTTATTGAAGCACAGGCATCAGGACTTGAGGTGCTTGCTGCGGATGTGATCCCTGCGCTTGCAGCAGCTGCGGATGGCGTCACATTCTTAAGTATCGATGACCCGGATGCATGGGCAGAGGAAGTCATACAAGAACATGTAAGACACCCGGAGCAGGCAGACCGTCTCCTGAAAAATGGTTTTGGCATAGAGCATATTGCCTCCGGAATAAGAGAATTATATCTACAAACAGCTCAAACTGATCGCGATCAATGAAAGACAAACTTCTGACGATTTCCATAGCGGCATATAACATAGAGAGTTCCCTCGAGAGAACTCTTCTTTCGCTTATGCCTGATGGCGTGCCGGATGATCGTCTGGATCTTGTTATTGTCGATGACGGCTCTTCAGATGGCACTGCTGCCATTGCGGAGAGCTATGCGGAAAGATTTCCTGATACGGTCAGATTGATCCGGAAAACAAACGGAGGATATGGGTCGACTGTAAATACGGCCATCGAAGCGGCAAAGGGGAAGTACTTCAAACTCCTTGATGGAGATGATGCATTTGATGCAGAAGGTCTTTCAGGGCTGACAGGTTTTCTCGAAGGTGTTGATACCGATCTCGTGATCAGCCCTTTTGTCTATGAGAGAAGAACCGTTTCGGGAGATAGAATTATTGAGAAATGCGACAGGCATATGGACCTGCAGACTGTACCGGTCTGCATGGAACAAGCGCAGCTCAGCGACGGCCTTATGATGTTCGAACTTTGTGTCAGGACAGCAGTTCTTAAGCGATCCGGTGTCAGGCTGACCGAAAAATGTTTCTATACAGACAATGAATATGTCATGGCAGCAGAACTGTATGCGTCTGATGCTGTGAGATATCCGGTGCCTGTGTACAGGTACAGCCTCGGAGAAGAAGGCCAGAGCATGAGTATCGAAGGCCGCAGAGCTCATTATGATGACAAGATACGAGCAGCTTACGGCGTGTTTGATATCTATGAATCGTACATCAGCAAGTTCGGTGACATTCAGGGAGCACGCAGATTCCTTGCGGATAAGACGATCAGCACCATGGTAAGAGAAGTCTATGTATCTACAATGATCATGGATGACCCGCGATCGAAACGCGCTGAACTCAAAACCTTTGATGAAGACTTAAGGCAAAACTATCCCGGGATATATGCGATTTCCTCTCAGTCAAGACTTGTTGAAAAGACACGGAGTGCCGGGCAGCTGACTTATCTTGTGATAGCCGCCAAAGTACTGCATGACGAGACAAGGCGAACAGGGGCTGCCGGTTCTGCACTTGTCAGGTTCGCAGAATATGTTGCTGCTGCATGCATGATAGTACAGTGCAGGACGATCTATATGCATCTTGAAAATCTGGGGATGTATGTTAACCGCGGAACGTGGCTTGTGATGATGGCTGCGCTTGCAGTATGCATCCTGTTCAGAAGGGACGGAAAAGCTTTCCCGAAAGTCGATCGCAAAACTCTGCTTATCGCTGCGGCACTTTGCATTTATGCATGTGTTTTCACAATGGTCGATCCTGTAAACAGACTTAGGGTGATACGATGTTTTTCCGCATTGATTCTGATGATCATACTTGCCCGCTCAAAGGAAGGCAGACAGAAGACGATCGAAATACTGAGAGCTTTCAGCAATATCATGGTCGTGATTGCTGCTGTATCTCTTTTCTGCTGGATCTTCGGATCGACACTTCATATTCTCCCGGGGACAGGATTTGTGAATCTTGACTGGTCACCGACAGGCGAGTTTGTAAGAAGACCAACCTTTATCCATATATATTATGAAACACAGTGGACAGGTTGGGTTACGGTGCCGGCAAGGAACAGCGGTATATTTGTTGAGGCTCCGATGGCCGGATTCTGCTGCTCGATGACTTTGCTGGTCGATTATGTGCTGACCGGGTCATACGGTAAACCGCGAATGTGGCGCACCATTTTGCTCATTGTAACGATCATAACTACTTTTTCCGCTGTGAATTATGTATTCCTGATGGTCTTCTGTGCAGTCATTTTCTCAGAAGATCTGCAGCATTACATCAAGCTGTCCGGTGCAGCAAGGGCTGCAGTGCTCACTTTATCTGCTGCAGCTGTGGTGATCGTCTCGGTCATGGTCTATAACAAAATCAAATGGGGCTCCGGAAGTGTCCGGTTCAATGACTTTGTTGTCGGATATAACGCATGGATGCAGCATCCGTTTTTCGGAGGCGGATTCGAAAGTCTGGAATATCTTCAAAGGTTTATGCCTGCATGGAGACATGGCTACGATGTCGGATTCAGCAACTCGCCTATGGAGATCCTCGCACAGGGCGGGATCTACTTGGGGAGCCTGTATATTTATGCATTTATCTCAGGTTTAGTGAGGGCTTTGAGACGGAAAGAACGCACTGCGGTCATAACGATAGTACTTTTTGCGTATTTGTTCATGTTTACGGTGGTACCGTATCAATATATCACTTTTTTCATGCTGTTAATGATCAGCTCAGGCTATTTCTGCCTTGAGGGAGGACTGAAAGATGCAGAATAGATCAGGAGAGAAGACACCTTCCATCAAAGTGAATATGTTGATGAATGTTCTCCTGACGTTATCATCGATCATTTTCCCGTTGATCACGCTTCCGTATGTGACGCGAGTGCTTAATCCTGCCGGGATCGGCAAGGTTTACTTTGCAACATCCGTGATCACGTTCTTTTCGATGCTTGCGGAACTGGGGATCCCGGTATATGGGATCAGGGCATGCGCGCGGGCGAGAGATGATGAAATAGATCTTTCCAGAACGGTCCACGAGATCGTGGCGATTAACCTCGTGACCTGTCTGATCACATATATAGCTTTCTTTACTATGATTTTGACGGTACCAAAGTTCAGCGAAGACCGTCTCATGATCACCATCATGAGTTCTCTGATTTTTCTGAATGCGATCGGGGTCGAATGGCTTTATAAAGCTCTCGAAAAATATACCTATATCACGATCAGATCGCTGGTGTTCAAAGTCATAGCTGTGATCGGGATGTTCCTGCTGGTGCGTAGCAGTCAGGATCATATGATCTACGGCTGTCTGACGGTGTTTGCGGCATCAGCATCAAATGTTCTGAATTTCGTGAATCTTCGAAAACATATACTGCTGAGACCGGTCGGGGGATATCGTTTCGCGAGGCACTTGCCTGCGATGATGATGTTCTTTGCTTTGGCGGCAGCTACTACGATATACACCAGCCTGGATCTCGCGATACTGGATTTTCTGAAGGACGATGCAGAGGCCGGACTCTATGGAGTATCGGTCAAAATCAAGCTCGTGATCGTGAGTCTTGTGACGTCTGCAAGCGCGGTGCTTCTTCCAAGAAACTCTTATTACTATGACAAAGGGCAGAAAAACCAGTTTATGGAGATCCTCTCTAAGACAATCATGATCGTGGCCGCAGTTTCGGTTCCTGCAGCAGTTTATTTTGTGATTTTTGCGCGGGACTGCATTGATCTTCTTGCAGGCAGCGGGTTTGCAGGAGCGGTATTGCCTATGCAGGTGATCATGCCTACTGTCATTCTGATCGGGATATCGAATGTCATAGGAATACAGATGCTGATTCCGGAGGGCAGAGAACGAGATGTCGTCATCTCCTCTGTAGCCGGAGCAATCGTGGATCTTGTTCTCAATTTCATTCTGATCCCGCATTTTGCTTCAGCCGGAGCAGCGGCTGCAACACTCGCAGCGGAGTTTGTTGTTACAGGCTATCTTGTTTACGCTGCAGGGAAAGACGCGCTGCAGATACTGAGAACAATTCCGGCAGCAAGGATCATAGCAGCATGCATTGCTGCCTCGGCAGGAGGAATTCTCGCAGCCCGTCTTGCTGACGGGACTTTCATAAGGCTTTGCATATCTTCCATATGCTTTGCCGTAATATATCTCATAATGACTCGTTCGATCTGGAGGCCGGATGAAATACTACACAGAAACTAATTACATGGATCATGATGATCTCAGGACAGCCGGAGGCAAAGGAAGAGACGACTATTTTGAAGTCCTCAGGCGCTGCGGTCTTGAGTGTATAAGGATCCCTACATTAAGGAAAAGTACATCGCTCTCAATTATTGACAGGCTGCTTCTTGAGACAAGACTCAGGAAAGTATGGAAAGAAAACCTTTCAAAACTCGGCGAGGGAGATGTTTTAGTGCTCCACAGCCCTGTCAGCGAGAAATTCACGGGCTATACAAGGGTCATCAATAAGGTCAAAAAGAGAGGCTGCAGGATCGTCAACATTGTCTTTGATCTGGAGACGTTCTTCATGTCCGACTATAGAAAGGCTGCATATATCAAGCATGCGTTTGACGCAAAGTCAGAGGCGGATCTTTTCAGAATGAGCGATGTCCTGATCGTCCACAATAAAAAGATGAAGGAGAAGATCGTCTCCCTTGGAATCGACCCAGGTAAAATTGTCTGTGTAGGTGTCATGGATTATCTTCGTGATGATGAGCCTGCAGATATGGACAAGCGTTTCAGCCCGGATGGACCGGTCGTCTTCTGCGGGAACTTGCTGAGAAGCAAATCAGGCTTTGCATATGTGCTTGGTGATGATTTCAAAATCGATCTGTATGGGCCGGGTTTCACGGGAAGAACAAGTGACAAAGTGAATTACAGAGGCGTATTCACTTCGCTCGAACTGATGGATGTGATGACGGGATCGTTCGGGCTTGTATGGGACGGGACATCTGTCAAAACCTGTACGGGAGCTTGCGGTGAGTATTTAAGCTATAACAACCCGCACAAAATGTCGCATTATCTTGCGAGCGGAATGCCGGTCCTGATCTGGAAAGGCGCTGCTCTGGCGGAGTTTGTTACTGCTGAAGGATGCGGGGTCGCGATCTCAAGCCTCGATGAAATTCCGGGAATCCTTCAGTCTGTAAGCCCGGAGCAATATGAGATGCTGAAAATGAATGCCGGAAGAGTCGGGAGTGAAATGAGAGAAGGCGTGCATATCCGGAAAGCTGTTCTCAAAGCACTCGATATGCTCGGAGAATGATGGGTGCTTATATGAACATCAGAGATCACGATCGTAAATACGACTATCTGGTTGTCGGCGCAGGAATGTATGGGGCAGCAATTGCCAGAGTTCTCACCGATCAAGGTTTCCGCGTGCTTGTTGTTGAGAGGAAGGACCACATCGGAGGGGCGGCTTTCACACATGAAGAAGACGGAATCATGATCTATGACTACGGTGCGCATATATTCCATACCAGTGATGAACGCGTCTGGGATTTTGTCCGCAGGTTTGCAGACTTCAGGGAATACATCCATGAGCCCAAGGCTTTCTACAAGGGCAAGCTCTATTCGCTTCCGTTCAATATGAACACGTTCCGCGAGATGTGGGGGATCACAGCACCACAGCAAGCGAAAGAGATCATAGAGAAGCAGATCGCAGCATCAGGCTTTGCAGCCAAGGAACCATCCAACCTGGAAGAGCAGGCGATCCGTCTTGTAGGGACAGATGTTTATGAGAAGCTGATCAAAGGATATACCGAGAAGCAATGGGGCAGACCGTGCAGCGAGCTTCCGGCATCGATCATCAGGCGAATACCGGTAAGGTATGAATATAACAACCATTATTTTGATGACAAATATCAGGGACTTCCTGCAGATGGCTATACGGCAATGGTGAGCAGGATGCTTGACGGGGTCGATGTGATGACAGGAACAGACTTCCTTGATCCGGCGAACAGGACAGAACTCACTCCTTTGGCAAACCGGATCATTTATTCCGGACAAATCGATGCATATTACGGTTATTGCTATGGGCCGCTCGAGTACAGAGGACTCAGATTCGAGACGCTGCATGTCCCGGAAGAAGAATGCTTTGCCGGCGGGGCGTATCAGGAAGCAGCTGTTGTCAACTACACGGATGTTGAGGTACCCTGGACCCGCATCACAGAGCATAAGCTCTTCGCGGAAGAGAGGAACGTGGCGAACGTGACCGGCTCGATCATCACCAGAGAATACTCCGCGAAGTGGCATCCGGGTGAAGATGCATTCTATCCGGTAGCGGATGATGAAAATCGGACTAGATATGAGAAATACAGAAAGCTGGCAGAACAGGAAAAAGAAGTCCTCTTCGGCGGGAGACTTGGCAGCTACCGTTATATGGATATGGATGATGTTATTGCTGCCGCACTGAGCGACGCAGGTATGATGATATGAAATTTACACAATCACATCGCAGTATCAATAATCACAGGAACGCTTTGATCATTTTCACAAGGGAGCCTGTGCCCGGAAAGACGAAGACCAGGCTCATGCCTTGCTTTTCTGCTGAGCAATGCGCGGAACTGCACAGATGCTTCCTGAGAGACATTGCCAAAGAAATGAAGAAGGCTGATGCGGATATTATTGTTGCTTACACAGGTGGTGAGCCGCTCTTCCTGCGAAGGATCTTCGGGAAAAAGACGATCTTCTTCGAACAGAGGGGTGAGGGTCTCGGAGAGAAAATGGAAAACGCGATCAGTGACGCGATCAGTTTCGGGTATGAGAAAGTGGTGCTGATCGGAAGTGATATTCCGGAAATCGAGGCGGAGTCTGTTGATACTGCGCTTGCAATGCTGGATATCTGCGATGTAGTGATCGGTCCGACAGCGGACGGAGGCTACTACCTGATCGGTATGAAAGAATCACACCATGAGGCATTCGATGTGAAGCTATATGGGGTCTCGACAGTATTCGAGGAGACGATCGCATCTATGAGAAAGGCCGGTCTAAGTGTTGAGCCCGCGGACACATACAGTGACATCGATACCCCGGAAGATGCCGCTGAATTCCGCAGCAGGATGAGAGAAGACAGCGGACTGAGAAGATCTCATACAGGGAAGTTTCTTACAAGAACCGCCAAAATATCTGTGATAGTCCCTGTATATAACGAGGAAACATCGATCGGTGCTTTGGCAGAGCAGTTAAGGTCGCATGACGGGATCGAGGCGATCCTTGTAGATGGTGGAAGCACAGACAGAACCATCGACATGGCTGGGGATCAGTTCAGGATAGTGCAGAGTGATAAGGGGCGGGGGATCCAGATGAATACAGGAGCGCTTGCAAGCAGCGGGGATATCCTGTTCTTCCTTCACTGTGACAGTGTGATACCAAAGGACTTTGACCGCCAGATCAGACAGGTGATCTCCGGATATGAATGGGGATGCTTCGGCGTCAGGTTCTCTTCGCGAAATTTTTTCATGCTGACAAACCGTCTTATATCCAATCACAGGGCTTTCTTCCGCGGGATACCGTTCGGAGACCAGGGGATATTCATTGACAGGAAAGTGTTCTTTGAGATGGGCATGTTCCCTGAGCTTCCTTTAATGGAAGATTATGAGTTTTCGCGCAAAATGAAGCGTTACGGTTTGAGGCCGGGCATGACACGTAACAGGATCACGACTTCTTCTAGAAGGTATGGCACGGGAACTGCCGATATCGTTAAGACAGAGATAGGAATGTGGAATCTCAGAAGGCTATTCAGAAAAGGCGTGAGTCCGGACGTTCTCAGCAAAAAGTATAAAGATATTCGTTAGATGTATGAATAAATATAGAAATCACTTATCCCCCTGCAATTCCATATTGAGTGCATCAATTGGTTAAAAAGTTTTGATGTAGTTAATATATGAATAGTGATTTGTTTATTTTGCTCGGAAGGAGACCGGAAATGAAGAAGAAACTATTAGTAATGCTGCTCGGATTAGCTATGATCATCGCCCTTGCTGCATGCGGAGGTTCAGGCGATTCTGCACCTGCAGACAGTGGTTCGGATGATGCTCAGCCGGCAGCTGCTCTTGATGAAATAGTTACGGATGCAGAGGCTAAGACAGTAACAATAACTGCACAGCTCAACGGGACATTCTTTGATCAGTCTACAATGCACTACATTGTATGGCAGGACGGCGGAATGGGCGACAAGTGCATGCTCGCAGCTTACTGTAATTCGCAGGATTTCTATGATGCAATGATATCGATCGGCGGAGAACCATGGAATACTACCAGTGACAAGATCGCTGACGGAGAATTCACCGATGGTCAGAAGGTAGATATCACACTTACATGGGAAGGTCAGGATACACCGGTTCCGATGGTCGACAGCATCAAGACTGATGACGGCAAACTCGATGTAGATATGAGATTTTCCGGTAATAAGGATAATAACGCTGAATGCGGCTCCGGATGCATCGCGTGCCTCAATAGTTGCTGGGCAGGAATCACATCCAACGCAGCTTACGGATACAATGCAATCGATTCCGGAAATCCTAAAGTATACCTTGATGAATCTGTAATGCCGGCTGACGGTACTAACGTACAGATCACATTCACACTGAAATAACAGATATGAGCAGAGTAGAAAGAAACGAACAGGAACGTATAAAAGCTGAGGCTGAAGCCAAGGCGAAAGGCAATTGGACCGGCAGGATAGTGCTTGCCGTCCTTTTTGCTGTATGTCTTATTGTATATTTCATGGTCCCGTCTGTTCATGAATGGGTCAACAATGTTGTTGCGATGTTCAAGACAGGAAACTTTGATGACATGCGTGAATTTATCGGCAAATACGGTAAATGGGCTATGGCTGTTTCTGCACTGCTGATGATTTTCCAGTCGCTTGCGGCACCGCTCCCGGCTTTCTTCATCACATTGACAAACGCAAACCTCTTCGGATGGTGGCAAGGCTGCATCCTCTCATGGGCATCATCCATGGCCGGAGCAGCACTCTGCTTCTGGATCGCAAGAATCCTGGGAAGAGATGTTGTTGAAAGAATATGTACTAAGGGTGCACTTGCTTCGATCGAAGATTTTTTCGCGAAGTACGGAAAGCGATGTATCCTCGTCGCAAGACTGCTTCCATTCATATCCTTTGACGTTGTTTCATATGCTGCAGGCCTTACCTCGATGGACTTTCTGGGATTCTTTGTAGCGACAGGTCTCGGTCAGCTTCCTGCATGTGTTGTTTATTCATATGTTGGCGGAATGCTTACAGGGGGAGCAAAGAAACTATTTATCGGACTTATGTGCCTCTTCGCACTGGCGATCGTGGTCATTCTGATCAGACAAGTATACAGCGCAAGCCAGAAGAAGAAAGAAGAAGCTGCTGCAGCTGCTGGTGAGGTCTTTGTAAGGGAACCATCTAATCTGGCCAGATTGTTCAGCAAGCTTTATCTTGCAGCTCCATGGGGAATGGTTGCAGCACTTGCATATTCCAGTGTCCCGAAATGGGCTGCGGCTGTGAATTCCGGATGGATTTTCTTCGGCGCATGGCTTGGAATATTTGCGATACTTCTTATCTTTAAGAAACTGAAATGCGGACCTGCTTTTACAGCTATTGGTACTGCTGCAGCTGTTGCTGTAATGTACTTGATCTGTGGACCGGCAATTACACGTATGCCTGCGGGTCTGTTCAGAATGGGTATCGGGATCAGATCCCTTTCGTTCGGCGCGATCAATTTGGGCTTTGCGATTTTCATCGTATTGGGATTCCTGATCGTATGCTTACTCTGGAAGAGACAAAAGGGAGTTGACGCAGCTGCCGCAGAAGAGCTGGAAAGACTCAAAGCAGAAGCCGCAAAGAGCAGAGAAGCGATTCAGGCTCAATAAATGGAAAAATTTAAGAAGAATTCGAAGTTAATACTGTTCTGCATGATCATCGTGGTCATCCTGGTGCTCAACCATATTTTCGGATGGTCTGATTACCTGAGTAATTCGGAGAATCTGAAGTTCCTGTCGGATATGATCAACGATCATTTCGCCCTTGCAGCTCTGATATACATCGGACTTACTGTAGTCGCGTGCGTGGTGCTGGCACTTCCGGGCGTAACGTTCGCGATCCTTTCAGGAGTGATCTTCGGACCATGGTGGGGAACACTGTTTTGTCTGATAGCAACTACACTCGGCGCGATCATCGCATTTATTGTCGGAAGGTTCTTCCTCAAGGACTCGATCAAACCGATGGTGGCAAAAAATGCTTTGTTGAAGCGGATCCTGTTCGATGATGCAGGGAGAAGCGATATCGTATTGCTTGCAATCACAAGACTGGTTCCTCTTTTTCCATACAATATCCAGAATTTTGCATATGGGATCACAGATATTTCTCTTGCGCACTACTCACTTTATACCTTTGTGTTTATGATTCCGGGCGTTGCGTTGTATACTATAGGTACAGCCGGCTTCACATCCGGAGCAAACCGGTGGCTGTATTTCGGAATCGCGGCAGCGCTGCTCGTGCTGGTGATGTTCCTCGGATGGTTTATTAAGAGGAAATATCTCGGGAACGAGGTAGAAGAAACAACTGCAGAAGAGTAACAAATGACAGAATTGATAGAACGATTTGTACAAGATCCCGGGTATCGCAAAGCAATGGGTTTCTCAGAGATAGTAACCGAGAAATATGAATTGCTTGCTCAAGGGGAATATAATGTAAACTATTTGTTTGCGCATCCTGAGACGGGGCGCAAACTTATTTTGCGTGTAAATGCCGGAAGTCAGATGCATCTTGACCGGCAGATCGAATACGAGGCGCATGCGCTGGAGCTTCTCAAAGACAGCAGACGTACGCCAGGGGTCTATTATGTCGATGGTTCGAAGCGATCGACGGATCATGGCGTGCTTGTAATGGAATACCTGCCGGGCGAGCATCTTCATTACGAAGAGAAGTTAGAAATGAATGGCGCCATGGAGTGTCTTGCGGATATCCACAGTGTCAAAATCGATCCGGGAGAAGTCATTTATGGCGAGCCGGAAACGGTCCCGAAAGATACTGTCAGACTTATCGCGCCATCGAGCGCTTCGGGAGCGATATTAGATGAATGCGAGGCGATGGTCAGGACCTATATGGAATCAGACCTTGGGCGCGACAGCATCAAAAGCAGGTTGCGCAGGCTTCTTGACCGCGGACATGAGATAGCGCCTGGCGGCAGGGATGGTGATGAAGGATCACTTCCTTACCGGTGCTGCATCAATACTGAGCTGAATAACACTAATTTTCTGGTAGATAAAGGATATGTCAGGCTCGTCGACTGGGAGAAACCTCTTTATGGAGATCCTGCGCAGGATCTCGGTCATATGCTGGCTCCAACGACCACATTCTGGAAGACGGAGCATATCCTCAGCAGCAAAGAAACAGACCGTCTGATAAATGAATATATCAAGGCGGTCTGCGGAAGATTTGACACTGACGGAATAAAAGCTCGCACTCTGGATCTGATCAACATCACCTGCCTGCGCGGTCTCACATGGTGCGCGATGGCATGGGTACAGTATCAGGATCCGGATAAGCTCATAACCAACGAGAGTACACGCAAGAAACTGGATGATTATCTTAGTGACAGTTTCCTTAGCGATATAGAGAAGAGATTCGGACTTTAATGTTCACTTTGAGAGATACCATCAACGATCCTGCTGATGTGTCTCTCATATTTACTAAGGGAATCTCTCCAGTTAAGCAGAGCACGTCTGCCAAAATCAGTGATGGCGAATGTCTTCTTGGCCCTAGGCCCTTTGCCCGATGACTCGGAAGTCAGATAGCCATCTTTTTCCATTTTGCGGAGATTGCGGTAGAAGCCTGTCGGATCGAGTGTATCTTCAATATATCCGTCATCTTTGAGCTTCTGAAGCAGACGGAAGCCATAACAAGGTTCCTTGGAAAGCTCGATCAGGATACAAGGCTGGATGAGTTTATCCAGATACAGTCCTTTACAGGAGAAATTCGCGTCTCCTGTATTTATATCCAGATTGAGCCAGCTTGAATAGAAGAGTTCCTGGATCTCGATACGGCTTCTGGCAACAGGAATGTTGATCATGTTATTCGCCTCTGTCTCATCGCAAGGATGAAGGAACCCACTTGCACCGATCTCTTTTTCATTAATGTAACATGGGAAGAACTGATCGGAGTACTTCTCCGGATGATTGATATACGCTGCAGCCACTGCGTCCCAGCAGTATGAACTGTCCGCTCCGTAAACGATCTCTTTTGTCTTGAATCTGTAACCGCATTTCTGCGCTATATACATTCCCGCAGGATTATCCGATGAGCAAAGTTTGTCAAGGAATTCGTCTTTCGGAAGCGCCGATACCGGAAGACAATTGTTGCCGGTAATGACGGATATATTATGGCCTTTGCTCAGAACAAGTGCTGATGCTTTCGCGTTGACAGAGAAATTCAGTTCATCAAGAGGCTGATCCCCATGAACGAAGAGTGGTTCTGTGATACCTCCCATAAGAACGATCTGACTGATTTTGTCAAAAATATCATTGTCCAGAAGATAGGCCCCGTACAGATTGCCCAGCGAACCGATCCCGAGATATACAAGTTCACCGCTGTATTTCTCAGCAGATTCCGCAATAAAACGTGAACTGTCGCAAACCGGATCTTCACCTTGCTCAAAACCTCTGAATACAGGGATTCTGTCATATCCCGTTTCCCGCAGCATTGTCGTATTGCTGTAATAGGACTCCCGCGATGTACCGTTGCCGTAATTGCAAGTGATCCCGATAAGTTCTATATCCGGACTACCAAGTAGATAAAGGATCGCCAGCGCGTCATCCATCGGACGTCCGGGGAACGCTGTAGTGTTGTCACAATCACAAATAACTTTGATTTTCTTGCTCATATCTATTCTCTTTCAGATTAATGCCTTTCAGCTGATCATTACCCTATTTATAACAGAAATAAACACGCAAATGATATATATTGATTTTTTCAATTGCCTATTCGGAACATATAGATTGAGTCATTTGGACATTATCCGGATAATGGCATAGGCTTGTATATGACCGAACAATTAGACCTGGTCTAATAAAATAACGGTTATCAGATCAATGGTATTACTAAGGAGTGAACAAAATGAACAAGAAAATCATTGCTCTTTTGCTTGCAGTAATGATGGTATTCGGACTTGCAGCATGCGGCAGTAAAGGTGCGGAAGAACCTGCAGGCACGGATCTTGCATCTGCAAGCTGGGATGAGATCGTTGAACAGGCGAAGGGCACAGACGTAGCATTCTACGGATGGGGCGGAGATGAGAACCGTAATAACTGGTTGAATGGCACTGTAGCTGACTATCTCAAAGAGAACTACGATATCAATTTCGAGTATATCGGGATGGATATCAACGATATCCTTGCAAAGCTGACAAGCGAGAAGGAAGCCGGCGAAGAGACCGGATCGATCGACATGATCTGGATCAACGGAGAGAACTTCTACACAGCTAAGGAAAATGGTCTTCTTTACGGACCATTCACATCTCAGCTGCCTAACATGGAAGCATATATAGATGGGGATGATCCTGAGACACTTAACGATTTCTGCAAGCCGATCGATGGATACGAAGCACCATATGCTAAGGCGCAGATGGTAATGTATAATGACAGCGCTGTAACACCGGAAACACCTAAGAACGCAGATGAATTCCTTGAGTATGCGAAGGCAAACAAGGGTAAAGTCACTTATCCGGCTCTTCCGGACTTCACAGGAAGTGCTTTCGTTCGTAACCTGATTTATGAAAAGTGCGGATGGGAGCAGTTCCAGACGATGGAGGCAGATAAGGCTACTGTTAAGGAAGCCATCGAGCCTGCGCTTGAGTATCTGAGAGAACTCAATCCGTACCTCTGGAATGAAGGAAAGACTTTCCCTGCAGATTCTACAGCACTTGATCAGATGTTCCAGGACGGCGAAGTTGTCATGGACATGAGCTATGGTCCGTTCACAGTAGCGTCAGGAATCGCAGACGGCACACTTCCTGAGACATGCCAGACATTCGTATTTGATAACGGAACGATCGGAAACACCAACTATATGGCGATCGCATTCGATGCTCCTAACAAAGCGGGTGCTATGGTTGCTATCAATGCTATAATATCCGGAGACATCCAGCTGACTCAGTATGCTGAGCTCAGAGAACTTCCTGTTGTTGATCAGGACAAGCTGTCTGATGATGAGAAGGCTGCATTCGATGCTGTCGATCTCGGAAAGGGCGTCCTCACGCAGGCAGACCTTCTGACCCACAGACTTCCGGAAATGCCTGCAGACCTCGTTCCTGTCATTGAAGAGATCTGGGCAGAGGAAGTTGTCGGTAAATAAGAGATAATTCATAGAACCCTTTATTGTTTTATGGGAACGCGCAGCCTTTGTGCTGCGCTGTTCCTGTATTATGGAACGAATGAGAAGAGACAAAATAGTTCCGGTGCTGCTGATCCTGCCGTTCCTGCTGGTCACAACACTTGTGCTTATCGCAATTATTAATATACTTGTTCAGAGCCTTGGGTATATGCCGGTGTTCAATCTTTATGATGTTACACTCCGGTATTATGCTGAGACCCTAAGAAGACCTGAAGTACTCCAGTCTATAGGAGTATCTCTTCGCGTGTCAATAATTTCAAGTCTTGCAGCAGCTGTCTGCGGAACAGTTATTTGCGCGGCTCTTATCAAAACAGGAAGAACAAAGGGCGGCATGCTATATACCGTGCGACTTCCGATTCTTGTGCCGCATACAGTAGTAGCCGTTTTTACAGTCGCACTTTTATCGCAGACAGGACTCTTTGCAAGGCTCGCCTATGCGCTGGGTATCATTGTCGACTATACTGAATTCCCCGGTATACTCTATGGCACAGGATATGCGGGTGTCATAATTGCTTATGTCTGGAAAGAATCACCATTTATCGCTTACTTCACGATCGCTCTGATGGCCAGTGTCAGCAGCACGCTCGGCGAGGCTGCGGAAAACCTCGGTGCAAGTCCTCTGAAGAGTTTTATAAATATCACATTGCCGCTTAGCCTGCCTGCGATCGCCAGAGGACTCCTGATCGTCTTTATCTTTTCTTTTGGAGGATATGAACTGCCGATGCTTCTCGGCGCGACCCTGCCGAAAGCTTTGCCGGTGTACACGTACATAGAATTCATCAAACCGGAGTTTAAGCTGAGACCATATGCGATGGCGATGAACGGGGTCACACTGCTGATCTCGCTGGCAATGGCAGTGATATATGCGATCGCTATGAACAGGCTTCTGAAGAAGCTGGGAGGTGACTATGAGAAATAGCCGGATCCTCAGCTTTATCCTGATATTGACAGCGATCATCATCATCCTTCCGGCATTAGTGATCCTGCTTTGGACTGTTACAGGACGATGGCCTTGGCCGGGACTGCTTCCGGAGAGCTACACCCTGAGAACAGTCGAAGAGCTTTTGTTCGGATCATCCGGCTTGTGGAAGATCCTTAAGAGCAGTGTGATCCTTGCAACAGCAGTTGCTGTTCTTGGAACGGTTATTGCGTTGATGACTGCAAGAGCTACGGAGATTTACCGGATACGAGGGCGAAAGCTGATCAGTTCCGCTTCTATTCTGCCGCTTATCGTGCCGGGCACTGTTTTCGCGATGGGCATTCAGGTCACGCTCATAAGAATACATCTGAACGACACCATTACCGGAGTCATCATAGTGCATCTTGTTGCTGCCCTTCCGTATTGCATCACGATCATGATGGATATGACAGCCGCGGTGGGCAGCAGCCTTGAAGAACAGGCGGCCGTTCTCGGAGCAAAACCTCTCAGAGGATTCCTCGATGTGACACTCCCGCAGCTTTTGCCCGGGATTTTATCATCCGCATCCATGGCATATATCATCTCATACAGTCAGTACTTTACGACCCTCATGGCCGGCGGCGGCAAAGTCAAAACTCTCGCTCTTGTCATGTTTCCGTATATCCAGAGCGGAGACCGGGCTTTGGCATCGATATATGCGGCCGTATTTGTAGGATCCGCACTCATCGTATTCTTTGTATTCGAAGCGATCATCCACCGCATCGTCAGGTCATAGACCCGGCGAATGCATTTGATGGATAAACGTAAGAGGGAATTATGAAACTTGAAATCAAAGACCTTAATGTTGAACTCAACAAGAACAGAATACTAAATGGACTCAGTCTTGCAGTCAGGGAAGGAGAGTTCGTCAGCCTGCTCGGGCCGAGCGGCTGCGGCAAGAGTACGCTTCTCAAGACCATCGCAGGACTTATTCCTGTATCTTCAGGGACGATCAGCCTCGATGGGGAAATCATCAACGATGTTCCTGCTTACAAGAGGAATACCGTCATTGTTTTTCAGGAGATGAGACTGTTCCCGAATATGACAGTTGCAGAGAATGTTGCATATCCACTCAAGATCAAAGGCCTGGATAAGGGTACAAGACTTAAAAGAGCAGAGGAACTTCTTGGATTTGTCAGGCTGGAAGGATATGGGGACAGGAAGATCTCGAGGATCTCAGGAGGCCAGCAGCAAAGGGTAGCGCTTGCGCGTGCACTTGCGGCAGAACCGAGGATCATTCTCCTCGATGAGCCGTTTTCTTCCCTTGATGAAAATCTGCGCGAAGACATGAGGCAACTTGTCAGAGATCTGCATAAGAGATTTCACATGACTACGATAATGGTCACGCATGACAGGCAGGAGGCGTTGTCGATGGCCGACAGAGTCGCTGTCATGTTCGATGGCCACATAGCTCAGATAGGAACACCTGATGAGGTCATGGGGAATCCGTCAGACGAAAGGGTTGCGGAATACTTTGGAAGTAATGCCTATGTCAAAGGAATCGTAAGGAATGGTGTATTCACAGCATCTGACGGGAGCGGCCTGACTTGCAGGATCGACCGGCCGGACGGAGAATACGACCTTATGCTTAATGTCATTGGTAATGTAAAAGAATAGTTAAAATCAATATCAGTGAATCTCATCATAGCCTATTGCAATCATCCGCAATAGGCTTATTTGCTACAATTAGATAGGGGCATGATGGTTATTGGAGAACTAGCGTTACGGGATTTATGTTTAAAATGAAGTCTGTAGTTAACAAAATCGGAGTGTTAATAGTCGCTTTTCTTATGGCGGCTCTTTTTATTGTGTCCGGCTTCATGGTTTATGCAGCGCCTGAAGATACCGGCCTGCCTGAAGGATTTGAAGCCGATGAGGAACTCAACAGAGATCTGAATCTGAATAAATACGGAGTACCTGTACATCAGTTCAAGAATGTATTTGAAAGTGACCTGGCGAGCATTCCTGATATAGATGTAATGCTCGAGACAGATTACGATGAACCATATCCGCTCGATGAACCGGTCCCGTTCAGAATCTATAACTGCACGACACAACGAGTAGAAGAGACTGTGATTGCAGAGGAAGGCAAGATAAGCGGACTTAAGCTGAGGCATGGCCACGCATATACCATAACTTCTGCCGATGAACACTACATTATCTTCAACTACATGATACCGGGCACGGCACACAAATACTATGTCTGGGCACTCAAAGCCGGAGATCAGGGCGTCAGCGCAGATGGAGCGTACGATTATAAGACGGATTATGATGGAGACAACAGCAAGAGCTATCTCAGAATGCTGAACGAGATCACAGTTCACTACAGCAGCTCCGGTTTTCATGATCCGCTCAAATATACCATGAGACTTCCGGTTACGTTCAACGGAGAGCCTGCTGACGGTGTAAAGTTTATACTCACAAGTGAAAGTGAGGATCCGGTCAATGCGGTCAGCAGCAACGGACAACTGGAAGCGGAGCTGACGGAAGACACAGACTATACGGTCCACATTGACGATCCGGCATACGGAATTGAAACTTTGGCTGTCGCAGTCAAAGACAAATCAGAGCATAAGTATACTGATGAGACCACTGGATCAACAAGTGTCTACGGGAGATACACTTATGATCATACCTGCTGCCAGGGACTGAATGAGTTCAAACTGCTGACGAAACAGGCAGCAGAGCAGACAAAATCCGGCAAGATCAACAGTCTCCGCAAATATACAGATGACAAAGGCATCGATCAACCTCTCGTTACAGTGACAGGAATGAACTTCAAGACGTTGCTTCTTCTCGTGAGGAACATCGCGGTGCAGATGCCTGCAGAACTTGCGGATCGTGACTATGATGCCATCGATCTGACGTATGTCAATCCTCACAGATGGGAATTGTGCAAAATCACTGATGTCGACCTGACCGTAACGGCAAAGCTGCCGCAGTTCAGGAATCTTGCAGGTGTGTATCTCCTCAGAGACGGCAATGCGGAGCCGATCAGTTTTACACAAGATTACGATCATGTCACATTCCATATGACATCGACTGTACCGGAACCTGTCGTTATGGTTTACGGAGATGGAGTGCCTAAGAAAAAACCGGAGGTGAAACCTCAGTCCGATAACAACGTCCGGGTTTCCGCGCCGGCAGGTACTAAGATCACAAAGCTCACCAAGGGCAAGAAAAAACTGACGGTCACCTGGAAGAAACAGACAAAAGGAACGACCGGATATAAGATCCAGTACAGTACAAGTAAGAACTTCAAGAAGGGCTGCAAAACGATCACCGTCAAAGGCGCGGGCAAGACGAAGTATACGATCAAGAAGCTCAAATCAAAGAAGAAGTATTACGTAAGGATCCGCACTTACAGGATCTATGGCGGCAAGACGCTGGCATCGAGGTGGTCAGCAGCCAAAGCTGTCAAGGTCAAGTAAACACGTTCATAAAGCATAAGCTTGATGATATATATCTTTCATTTCTAAGTGTATTAAGTAGGAGGTTATTGTATGACTAAATGGATTAGCAAGCTGCTTGCTCTCACATTGTCATTCGCAATGGTGATCACCGGATTCGGATGGCTCGGTGCCGCAGGCGCTTATGCAGCAGCAGACAATTCTACGATCAAAGTCAAAGTCGTCGATCAGAATGGTGCTGCTGTTGAAGGCGTACAGCTCTATTTCGATGACGAGGGCAACGATGTCGATTTTGATACAAAGACGGATGCTGACGGAATCGCGCAGCACACGCTGAATCTGGCGTATGGACCGACTGATCCGGAATCCGAATTTGATATCACTACAGATGACTATGAGGTCACTTCAGGACTCAAATTCACATTTGCATTAGAAGGCAGCGATGGAGTGTTCAAAACCGTTAACGGAGAAGCATTTTCTCCTGACACAGTTTATGAACTGACCGTTAAAACAGAAACACCTGTCACTGAATTTGTTGTTACTTTTGATGCAAACGGCGGAGCCGTGGAACCTGCTTCAGCTCAGACAGTAGATGGCAAGCTGGCAGAATTACCAAAGGCAACCAAAGAAGGATTCGCATTCCGCGGCTGGTTCACAGCTGCAGAAAACGGAGAAAAGATCACCGCAGACACTGTGTTCACAGCTGATACCACTATTTATGCTCAGTGGCTCGATGCATCCACATGGGAAGCAACAGATTTCACATATGGCAACTGGACATGGAGTGCAAACGATGGACTGTATCCTGTAAGTGATACGTCTGATTTAATTCAACCGGAATTGTGGGTCGTTTCCGGAATGAGCGAAACAGGAAAGCTCAAACTTGCAGCGGGCAACACAAAACTGGTTATTCCTGCAGCAGATCCTGAGGGCAAAAAAGTCCAGGGAGTTCTGAGCAATGCATTCCAGTACAGAACAGCATTCCAGCCTGAAAATCTCCCTAAATTGACAGAGGTCGTATTCCCTGAGGTCGAAAGAGTACCTCTGGAGAAGCAGAACTGGGAAATCAAGAACGATACCAGAGGAGATTTCTTCATTGGTGCTTCCGCATTCCTCGGTAATGCGATCGAGAAAATTGAGTTGGCTGATGGCGTAGTATATATTGGTAATTCTGCATTCAACGGGAATAGTTTAACAGAAGTAACATTCCCGGCTAGCATCTCGTATATCGGCAACCAGTCCTTTGCAAAGAACACGGCATTGGCAACGCTGACATTCCCTGACAAAACGGATTTGGAAGTACAGGTCGATGCAGGCACATTTGGAATGAGTGTGATCGAGAAAGTCCAGATGCCTCCGACAACTGCTAAGCTGCACGCGAATGCATTCCTGAAATCAAAGGGACAGCCAAAGGTAGAAATAACAATTGACGGAAAGATCCTCCCGGGAGTTACTGTTACATCCAATTATCATGATGTAATCAAGATTTCCCATACCATCACATTTGACGCAGGAGAAGGCGGAAGTGCTGAATTTGCCAGTGCTGAGACTTTCAAGAATAAGCTTGAAAAGCTGCCTGAGGCGACCAGGGATGGTTTCGGTTTTACGGGATGGTTCACCGCAGAAGAAGGTGGTGATATGATCACTGCTGATAAAGTCTATGATGCTGACACGACTCTTTACGCTCACTGGGGAACATCGCCGGCAGCAATCGAAGAAGGTCTGAACAATCTTCCGGAAGAGCTCACACCTGCTGACAAAGAGACTGTCGAAAAACTCATAAACGACTATGATGCTCTTTCAGAGGGAGAGAAAGCTAAGCTGCCTGCAGGTACAAAAGAGAAACTCGAGGCAGCAGAAGCAAAGATCGAAGCAGCAGAAGCAAAATCTGAAGCTGCAAAATATGCTGATGCAGTAAGCTCACTTGCTACAAATTTTGTAGAGGCTGCTACAGGCGGATACACTGCAGCGAAGTATACAGAAGGTACTTACAAACCATTTGCAGAGGCACTCAATGCTGCAAAGGCCGTTATCGGAAATAAAGATGCTACTACTGCAGACCTTGAAGCAGCAGATCTGGCGCTTTCAACTGCAAAGGCTGCTCTTGTTGAGAAATCAGCGAATAGTATGAAGGTCGCAGTCAAGACGAAGACGGTAAAGGTCAAGAAAGTCAAGAAGGCGAAACAGAACGTTGCTGCTATTACAGTTACGGGTGCTAAAGGCGCAGTAACATACAAGAAGGCAGGCGGAAGTGCAAAACTGACTGTAAATGCCAAGACCGGTAAGATCACGGTCAAGAAGGGAACCAAGAAGGGAACCTATAAGGTCAAAGTCACGGTAACAGCTGCAGGAGATGGCAACTTCAAGCCGGGCACAAAGACTGTAACCGTAACGATCAAGGTCAAGTAGACGTTTGGAACTGAATTTCAGAAAGTTTGTTTATAGAGTGGCGATCCCCGCGGGGATCGCCGCATTTCTTATTAGGATTGCAGTTTCTGCATAATGAACCAATCTATAGATGAGCACACTGTTTTACCACATTGTTCATAGATATCATCAATAGCACAGCTTTTCCGCTGATGTTAGACTTTGTGTATAACAGACGCCGGATATCCCCCGCCTCTAAGGCGGTGGGTTCCACTTTCGACCATCAGTGGAGGGTCACAATCCCCCACTGATGCTCTCAGGAGCTGAAGCTCCCGGCGTCTGTTGACGGCGTCGCTCGCTCCAATCAAGCGAGCTTGTTGGAGCTTTGCTCCTGGTTGAAATAATGCCCCAATAGAGAGAGGATGTGGACTATGGATCGCAAACGAATTCTATCAATATTGCTTGCAATTATGATGGTTTTCCCGGTGCAGATATTCGCACTGGATGATACATCAGCAAGTATCGAAACAGACTCACAATCTGTCGAATTGACAGAACAATCAGCCGGTGATATCCAGTCCGGCGATGATGAAACCATTGACACTGAGACGCTGCCCGAAGAAGCTTCCGGATCCGTTGAAGGTGATGGAGAAGCTGTAGCTGAAGAAGATACGGCGCAGGAACTCGATTACAGCACCTGGACTACTGCAGACTTTACTTATGCTGAGTATTCACAGAGACTGTATGGCTGTGATTATTCGAGAGATTTCACGATTTCCGGAATGGCAATCGCGGGTTTCTCAGAAACCGGCCTTCTTAAACTTGAGCAGAACAAAGACCTGGTCCTGCCTTCCACGACAGATACCGGTGAAGAAGTCGTAGGAGTAGCCAAAGACGCATTCTATGCCAAAGGCCTGACTTCGGTCCAATTTCCGACCGGGATGTATGTGAACTACGATGACGAACTGACACACCTTATCACCCAGAGAGGGAATTTCGTCATTGCAGAAAACGCATTCGCGAACAACGAACTCACAAGCGTCAAGCTCCCTGATGGTGTCATCGCCCTCATGAGCAACGCTTTCTATAACAACAAGCTCACGACAGTCACACTCCCTAAAACCATCTGGTGGATGGAGACACAGTGCTTTGCGAAGAACCAGATCACCAAAGTCGGATTCCCTGAGCGCACATGGTTCATGATGGAAATGCACGGAATGGCATTTGCCAACAACAAGATCCAGTCCGTAAGACTGCCGGATACAACTGCAGTTGTGAATAAGCACACATTCATGCTCAATCCCGGCATGGAGCCATTGCCGGCAGAAGCTGCGGAGGACATGACTGCGGCTGCTTTTGAAGGAAGTGGGGTCGTCTACATGTACACAGACAATGAAGGTCTGTGGGATCTTGACAGAATCCATCATATCGATAAAACGACGGCTTCGACCAAATCCTGGTTCCAGAAGCTGATCATCAATAACGGAAATCCGGATACACAGAACCCTGATTCGGAATCATGGAACAGAGGAGACTTCACGATTGACGGAACGACCATAACCGGTCTGTCCGCAAGCGGTCTTGAGAAGAGAAAGACCAATACAGACCTGATCCTGCCTGATTACAACGAAGACGGTAAACTGATCACCGCGATCGCGGATGCCCCGGCGCAGTCGGGTGGACTCTTTGCAACTGCAGAAGAAAAAATCACCTCGGTCACGTTGCCGAGCGGACTCAAAAAAATTGGTATGAACGCATTCCGCGAAGCCGGTCTTACCGAGGTGGATTTCCCGCCTAAGCTTGAGGAAATCGGCCAGAGTGCATTCATGATGAACTCGCTTGAGACTGTGGTGCTTCCTGATACGGTAAAAACAATGGGCGCCGGTGCATTCTCAACGAACAAGACATTGAAGAAGGTCGTTCTGTCCCGCAGCCTGACAGAGATTCCTGCAGCAGCTTTTGCCTGCAGTGACTCTAAGAACTGGATGGCAGATCTCACTTCGGTAACAATTCCTGAAGGTGTCACAAAGATAGGTGCGAGAGCTTTCGCGGGCAGTAATATTATCTCTATCAATATCCCGGAAGGTGTGACCGAGATCGGTGAGTACGCGTTCTCAACGAAGAATTACCTGATGCTCGATGATGCAGTGTGCAGTCTGAAACTCCCGGGCAGCCTTACTAAGATCGGCAATAGAGCATTCAGGAACAAACTCATCGCTGAGGTAGAACTGCCTGAATCTGTGGAAGCACTTCCGGAATTGACATTTGAAAAGATGCTTTCGACTCATGGTACACCGGATATCCCGGGCAGCGAGCCATATGATATGGTCACCAAGGTCTATGTCAGCAGCAGGGAACAGTATGATGACCGTGAGAATTTCCCGGAATCAGAGTTCCACAAGCTTATCCTGACAGACTTCAAGGTGTGGACTCCTGAAGACTTTACATATGGTGAGTGGACAGTTGCAGACCAATCGTTGTTCCTTGGTAACAATACTGATGACTGTCTCACGCCGACACTTTGGGTCGTGACCGGATTCTCAGATACCGGCAAGGCGAAGTTCAAGCAGAATCAGCATCTGGTGATCCCTGCAGAAGACCCGGACGGCCGCAAGGTACAGGGCGTCGGAGCGAGCGCGTTCAAGGGATCGACCCTCGAAAGTGAGCTCGGTTATAAAGTGAAATCTGTCACTTTCCCGGAAAACGTTAAGACGCAGAACGACAAGACATCCTGGGATCCGGATCTGGAGGAACGCGGCGATTTCTTCATTGGAAATTCGGCGTTCATAAGAAATGAGCTGACAGCCCTGACGCTCCCGGAAGGTGTGATCTTTGTCGACACATCAGCTTTTGCTTACAACCAGCTGAGAAGCGTTAGCTTCCCTTCGACGATCACGCTGATCAAGTCGCAGGCATTCGGATCCAACCAGATATCGACGCTCGACTTCACGGATACGGTCGATTTCAGTCTGAATGTAGAGAATATGGCATTTGCGATCAACAAAGTCGTTTCCGTACAGCTCCCGGATAATGTCGGAGTCATGGGCGCGCTGAGACCGGCGACGACACTTTCGACAGTATTCTTCCAGAACACCGGTGTTGAGCCGGTTACCGGAGGGACCTCTGCGCTGCAGAAGGGCGGTATCGTCTATATGTACAAGAAGACAGATAGCGATACTGATCTCATATATAATACGGAAAACGGTGGCTCTTATGTCCAGAAACTGGTGATCGGCGAGATCCCGTCAGATGAAGCTCCGTGGGGAGTTTCCGATTTCACATTTGATGAAGAGGGAACGACAATAACAGGACTTTCGGATGCAGGAAAGAGCAAGATCCGGATCAATCAGGATCTCGTTCTCCCGGACAATGGACCGGAAGGACAGGCTGTTAAAGCGATCGGTGATGGGGTAATGGGCTCGGCCGGAGAAGACCAGATCGGCACATTCGGGATCGCAGTGGACGGCACCCCATATGTTCCGGTTTCTGTGAGACTTCCGGAAAGACTTGAATCGATCGGGAACAACGCCTTCTCGGCATACATAGATTCCTCGACAGGAGAAACGATCGGCCTTACGGAAATCGAATTTCCGGAGTCATTAAAGACGATCGGTAATACTGCATTCCAGAATGCTCCGCTTACGTCGGTCATTCTTCCGGACAGTGTGACGACACTCGGAAACGGTGCGTTCAGCGGAACGATTTATGTAAACAGGGTCATTCTGTCAAAATCGCTTACAGCGATCCCTGCAGGTGCGTTTGTGAAGACGAACAATAAGATACCGTTCGATCAGATGGCAACGATCGAGAGCCTTGAGATACCTGAAAGCATCAAATCGATCGGCAATACCGCGTTCCAGGGCAGCAAGATCCGGGAACTCACATTGCACGAAGGACTGGAGACTATCGGAAACAGTGCTTTCAGCAATAGCCAGATCTCTGATCTTTACCTGCCTGGTTCAGTCCTGTCGGTTGGCTCAAGCAGTTTTGCAGTCATCAATGAAACACTGCAGAACACACTGACCCGCCTCGAATTCGGCAAAGGTTTTGACGGTACTATCGCTGCAAACGCTTTCAGAGGGCATGCTCTTGCGAAAGCAGAGATTCCTTCAGAGTATTCTTTTGACAAAATCAAGGCGGGGGCCTTCACAGACACCGAAGCCAAAGTCAGACTCCTGACATCTAATGAGGAAGAGGCAGCAAGATATGCAGCCCTTGATAATAATTCAGCATATTCTTTCGAGGTAGTCTACGACAAACTTGCCGGAAGCGGATGGGAAGAAGAAGACTTCACCTTCAGTGAAGATGGAACTGCATTGACCGGATGGAGCGAGAGCGGAAGGGCAAAGTTTGAGACAATGAAAAATCTCATACTGCCTGACTGCGCACCGGATGGAACTCCTATTACCATGATCGGAGACAGGGCATTCGCTGTTGCGGAAGAAGACGCGGATATTGGCAAATATGAAGCGAATTCGGATGGACTCAGATCTGTGGTCCTGCCGGAAGGGCTGGAAAAGATCGGAGAGCGGGCATTCGAATATAATATGCTGACAGCTATCGACTTCAGAAGCCTCAAGAGTCTTTCCGAGATCGGAAAGAGTGCATTCCACGGCAACCATCTCGGAAGCGTATATCTGCCTGATACTGTAAACGTTCTCGGAGAAGGGGCTTTTGCTATGAACTCCATTACAGAACTGAGGCTTTCTGAGAACGTCACAGTGATCCCGCAAGGCGCTTTCTCAATGAATATCCGCATGAGTCATGTCGAAATTCCTTCGACAGTAACCGAGATCTGTGAAATGGCTTTTGCCGGCGCGAGACTGACTGAGCTTACGATCCCGGCATCAGTAACGAAAATCGGAAGAAAAGCATTCCACCTGCATCATCTGGAAACACTTACGGTCCCGGGCAATGTAAAAGAGATCGGTGAATCTGCTTTTGAGGGAACATACAAGGAACAGACACTTCTGGATCTGAATCTGGAAGAGGGCATAGAATCGATCGGTAAGTACGCATTCAAAGAAGGCCTGCTGACTACGGTTGCTCTTCCGTCATCGCTCAAGACAATGGGTGTCGAGCCGTTTGAGAATAACACCGGAACCGGGGAAGGTCACGTTGTGATTCTCACATCGACCAATCCGGATCACCTGGCCTTCAATGAAGGTGCAAAATATCATCTGGTAGTTGTCGAAGACAGTTCGGCACGTGATAAGGCCGCTCAGGAGCTCGAAGAGAGCATCATAAACGCTAACTCAATAGCGGCTTCAGGAGAGTACACTTCCGAGAGTTACAAGGATCTGATGGATGCTATCGATGCCGCCAACGCGCTGATCGATGATCCGGCTTCCACAACAGATCAGCTCAGCGAGGCAAAGAGCAATGTAGTCAGGGCACTGAGAAATCTCAAGCCTGTAGATAAGACGGCTCAGGAAGCGGAAAAAGACCGTGATTCTGCATTGAATACACTTGTCAGGAATATAATCGACGCAAACAATGAGGTCGTTGCATCGGTTTACAAGGCACTCAGCTACGAATCGTTCAAGGCAGCACTTGACAAAGCGAATGCTGCGGTCGATGACACTTCTGCGGATGCCGAAGCACTTCGCGAAGCAAACAAGGAACTCCTGCTCGCATGGAAGAACCTGGTCAGGAAAGATCCTCAGAGGATGACTGTCAAAGCAGCCTCTAAGAAGGTCAAAGCTAAGAAGGTCAAAAAGGCAAAGCAGACAGTAAAGGCACTCACTGTCGCAAATGCAGTCGGAAAAGTCACCTACAAGAAAGCCGGCGGAAGCAAGAAACTCTCAGTGAATGCCAAGACCGGCAAGATCACAGTCAAGAAAGGGACCAAAAAAGGCTCCTATAAGATCAAAGTCAAAGTCACTGCTTCAGGCGACAGCAACTACAAAGCCGCGACTAAGACTGTTACTGTCAAGATAAGAGTCAAATAACGATCGAAAGGGTGTGTCACCGGGGATGGTGGCACACTCCCGTTGCAGGTCTGCTTTACCTGTGTTAAAATACGAATGTATATGAATAATTGAATAAGGAGTGGTATCAATGGAAACCAGAGTCGCTGTGATAAGCATTATTGTCACAAAGGCTGATCAGGTGGACGTGCTGAATGATCTCCTCCATGAGTACTCATCATACATCCTCGGAAGGATGGGAGTTCCTTATAGAGAGAAGAACCTCAACATAATCAGCGTGGCCATTGACGCACCGATGGATAAGATCAATTCTCTCAGCGGTGCGCTCGGACGTCTTGACGGCATCAATGCTAAAGTGACCTACGCCAAAGCCTGATACCTCACAACATCCCCTGAAGCCGAAATCTGCCCGGTGCACATTGAGGCTGAAGCACGATGACAACAAGGACTGATTTTTGATTGCAATAAAGCCTTGCTTCTCGCAACAGGGGAGTGAGGCTTTTTCATTAGAACGGGACTCAAGTGAGGATATGAGGAGAGACGGAAGGTTACAGGTTTATTGGATAATAATACTGATCGTGCTGCCTTTCATTGCAGCGCTGATCGCTCTTGGCCTCGGGAGAATGCAGATATCTCCGGGGGATGTTTTCGATGTTCTCAGAACAAGGATATCGGGCGGCCACTATGCGAATATGCCTGTCGAGAAGACGATCATGCAGCTCAGGCTCCCGAGGATCGTGCTTGCGGCTTTGGTAGGAGCGGGACTTTCGGTCTCAGGCTGTGCATTCCAGAGCCTTTTCGCTAACCCTCTTGCTACGCCTGACACACTCGGTGTCGCCAGCGGAGCGAGCTTTGGCGCAGCACTCGGCATTCTGCTGGGCTTCGATCTGGTCGGAGTGCAGTTTGTGGGCATGCTGATGGGCGGAGCTGCCGTAACACTTACGTGGCTCGCAGGATCGGGCAAAGACAAAGGCGGACTCAGCTACATCGTTCTCTCGGGTATCATGATAGGCTCGCTTTTCTCAGCGCTTGTATCATTGATCAAATACGTCGCTGATGAAGAATCGCAGCTTCCGGCGATCACTTATTGGCTGATGGGCGGCCTTGACAAAGCAAGCTTCAGGACACTCTCATTCGGTTCACCGGTAATTATTGCGGGTGTACTGGTCCTTTTCCTGATCAGATGGAGAATGAACCTGCTGCCGCTTTCCGATGACGAGGCAAAAGCCTCAGGAGTCAATATCAGGGCGCTCAGGACTGTGACTGTTATCTGCGCGACCGTGATCACGGCATCATGCGTCTCGATGTGCGGACAGGTCGGATGGGTCGGACTCCTGATCCCTCATATGTGCCGAATGCTCTTCGGCAACAACCACCTGTCGATAATCCCGGCATCTGTAAGCCTCGGCGCGGTCTTTATGATCGCAGTGGACACAATGGCCAGAAGCATATCAGCCGCAGAAATACCGGTGTCGATACTCACCGCGATAATCGGCGCACCATTCTTTATTATGCTGATGAGAAGAAGCGGAGGCTGGCGCATATGATACTTAGAATCGAAAACGGCAGCTTTGCTTATAAGGGAGGACCTGAGATCCTCAAAGATATAAATATTGAAGTCACAAGCGGAGAGATCATCGCAGTGCTCGGACCTAACGGAGCAGGCAAAACCACTATGCTCAGGTGCATGATGGATATGCTCAAATGGAAGAGCGGGCGGAGTCTTCTGGACGGAGAGGACATCCACAGTATCCCGGCGAGAAAACTCTGGAGCAGGATGGCGTATGTCCCGCAGGCAAAATCCGCAGCATCTTCTTTCACCGCTTTTCAGACGGTCCTTCTCGGAAGGAGCAGCAGAATAGGCGTGTTTGCTCAGCCTTCTGCAGAAGATATGGAGGCGGCGGAGAGAGTCATGCGGTCGCTTGGGATCATGGATCTTGCTGACAAGCAGTGCCATGCAATAAGCGGCGGAGAACTTCAGATGGTTCTTATCGCAAGAGCTATGGCAGCAGAACCTGAGATCCTTATCCTTGATGAACCGGAGTCGAATCTTGATTTCAAGAACCAGCTCATCGTTCTTGATACGATCTCTGAACTGGCGGCGAACGGAGTCGCTTGCGTATTCAACACGCATTATCCTGCACACGCGCTTCAGCGCGCCGACAAATCACTCATCCTCTCGAAGGGCGGTGACAGTATCTTTGGCAGTACCGTCAATGTAGTCACTGAAGATAACATCCGCAAAGCCTTCGGCGTAAACGCAGTGATCGGTGAGATCGAGACACCTGAGAACATCATGAGAAACGTGATCCCGCTCAGCATCGCGGATACAGATTCGCAGACTCAGGGCAAAAAAGAAGACGAAAAATGCATAGCATCTGTGACGATCATTTCGGATAATAATGACAAAGCTGAAATGATCAATGCTTTGCTCCATGAATATAATCATATGCTGATCGGCAGGATGGGACTGCCTTACAGGAGAGCCGGTCTGTATATTATCAACATGACTCTTGACGGAATGAGATCGGAGATATCAGAACTGACACACAGACTCGGCCTGATCCCGTCGATAAGCGTCAAGACGACATATGCAAAAGACAATTCAGATGACCGGAAGGGGACGGTATGACGAACATACAGCTTATAGACAAACTGATCGAAAAGCGTGAACTCGACGAAGCAGAGTGGACGCAGGTTTTCAGCACTTACGATCAGGCGGATCTTGAATATGCAATGCGCGAAGCCCACCGAATAGCCATCGGGAGATTCGGAAAGAAAATCTATTTCAGGGGCATCGTTGAATTCACCAATATATGCAGAAATGACTGCTATTATTGCGGTATCAGGTGCAGCAATCATAATATCCAGCGTTACAGGCTGGATGAAGAGGATATCCTGAACTGCTGCAGAGACGGATATGAGCACGGGTTCAGGACCTTCGTGCTGCAGGGCGGAGAAGATCCGTATTTCACAAAGGAGAAAATGTGCGGCATCGTGCGGGATATCCATGACGAGTTCCCGGACTGCGCTGTGACACTTTCGATCGGAGAACTTGACAGAGACTATTATCAGGCACTTTACGATGCCGGTGCTTCGAGATACCTGCTGAGACATGAAACCGCAGACCCTGAGCATTACTCGATGCTCCATCCGCAAAAGATGTCATGCGAGAACAGGAAGCGTTGTCTCCGCGATCTTAAAGAAATCGGATTCCAGACAGGTGCGGGGATCATGATAGGAACACCGCACCAGAAACCTGAGCACATTGCGAAGGACATGATCTTCATGCATGACCTCAGGCCGGAAATGATCGGGCTCGGACCGTTCATCCCACACAAAGACACACCTTTCAGGGATGAGCCCCGCGGCAGCGTGGACACTACATTGCTCGTCATAGCGCTTTGCCGGATAATGTTCCCGGATGCGCTGATCCCATCTACCACCGCGCTTGGCACAGTAGAAGCGGAGGGCAGACAGAAGGGTGTGCTCGCCGGATGCAACGTCGTCATGCCGAATCTGTCCCCGATGGAAGTCAGAAAGAAATACATGCTGTATGACGGCAAGGTCGGAACAGATATGAGCGCCGAAGCAGGTATCACTGCACTGAGGGCTCAGATGGAAGAGATAGGATACGAAGTAGTCGTAGGACGCGGTGATTTCAAAGCGTCAGAGGGAGAAATAAAATGATCAAAATAGCAGTTTACGGAAAAGGCGGTATAGGCAAATCGACAACAGTTTCTAATGTTTCTGCTGCACTTGCTGATATGGGTTATAAAGTAATGCAGATCGGCTGCGATCCTAAAGCCGATTCAACGGCAAGTCTTCACGGTGAGGGCGAGATCACAACCGTGCTCGAACTCGTACGCGAACGCAAGAACAATTTTGCGCTTGAAGATATGGTGCATGAAGGCTACGGCGGGGTCATCTGTGTTGAAGCAGGCGGACCTACACCGGGTCTCGGATGCGCGGGAAGGGGCATCATCGCGGCTCTTGAGAAACTCAAAGAGAAGGGTGCTTACGAGGTGTATAAGCCTGATGTAGTTATTTATGATGTCCTCGGAGACGTCGTATGCGGCGGATTCTCGATGCCGATGAGAGGCGGCTATGCGGACAAAGTATTCGTTATCACTTCCGGCGAGAATATGGCTATCCATGCAGCAGCTAATATAGCGGTCGCTATCGACGGATTCAAGGACCGCGGTTATGCAAGCCTCGGCGGGATCATACTTAACCACAGAAATGTCCGCGACGAGGATGCCAAAGTCGCAGAGCTTGCTTCCGACATCGGCTCGGAGATAATCGGAGAACTCAGCCGCAGCGATACTGTAACTGATGCAGAGGACCTCGGCAAAACTGTTATAGAGGCTTTCCCTGAAAGTGAAATGGCCGGTGAGTACAGGACGCTCGCGAAGAAGCTGCTCGAGGTCTGCGGACTTTGATCCGGGCAAAACGGATACATCACGATTGATACAGATTGGCAGGAAATTATGCTTAAAAGAGTGAATGCAAAAGAAACAGGTCCGGTGATCGCAGCGGTAAGAGTGGCTGATGCCGCTTTTCCTGCTCCGTTCAGGTCCGGCCTTGAATATTCCTCACCTGCAAGAGGTACATGGAATATCGTACATACAGGAATGCTCATCCCTGAGGCACACGAGATTTTCGTCTGTGCTGCAGGCTGTCTCCGCGGCGTTGTTCTGACTGCGGCAGAGATGGGCACGACCGACAGATTCTCTACAGTAGCTGTCCGCGAGAATAATCTCCTCGACGGAGATATGGAGGAACTTGTCATCGAAGGCGTGTCGGATATCATCCGCAAGCTGCCGAAGAGACCTCCTGCAGTGCTTGTATATACAAGCTGCGTACATCATTTCGCAGGCTGCGATCTCGACATGATCTATGCAAGACTGAGGGAGAGATTTCCTGATATAGATTTTACGGACTGCTACATGAATCCTATCATGCGCAAAAGCGGGCTGACACCGGATCAGCTCATGCGTTCAAGACTTTATATGCTGCTGCACGAGCGGGAGATCGATCCGGAAGCAGTCGCCATCATCGGCAACGATCTTCCGACCCGCGAAAACAGTGATCTGATGAAGCTCCTGAAACGTACAGGCAGGAAGGTGCATGAGATCACTTCATGCAGGAATTATGCTGAATATCAGGAGATGGCTGAGAGCGCATTCTATATTTCATATAATGCAGATGCAGCTCCGGGAGGAGATATGCTTTCCGCAAGGCTGGGAGGAAAGCATCATTATACGAAGTTCAGTTTCAACTATGACGAGATCGATGATGAGTTCGCAAAGCTCGCTGATGTTCTCGGCGTCCCGGGATTCAGTCCTGAAGAAATTAAGGCGCTGAGGGCGGATTGTGATAAAGCTCTCGAAGATACGCTCTCGCTTGTCGGCGATACAGAGATCACGATCGATTACACATTTTGCCCGCGTCCTCTCGGACTTGCAAGAATGCTCCTGAGTCACGGATTCAATGTGACTCGCGTCTATGTTGACGGAATACCGGGAGCTGACAAACCGGACTTTGAGTACCTCAGGGAGAATCATCCGGATCTGATGCTCTATCCGACAGTCCACAGCAGCATGAGATTCGCTGCTTCGGAGAATGCGGTGCCTGAGAGAGATACCGTCCTGGCTATCGGCCAGAAAGCGGCATATTTCGATAATACGAATCACTTTGTCAATGTGGTCGAGGGAGGCGGGATGCTCGGATATGACGCAGTCCTTCACACCCTGGAACTTATAAGAGAAGCATACAGCGAAGAAAAATGCATGCGCGAGCTTGTCCAGGTCAAAGGGCTTGGCTGCGATGTATGCCTGAGATAGTAAGGAGCAGAACATGAAACAGACAGCAAGAATAATAAGCACATATTCAGCTGATGCGTTTGGCGTCTGCTCGGCACTTTTCGAGCTCGGGGGCATGACTGTCATGCACGATGCTTCAGGCTGCAATTCAACATATACGACCCATGATGAACCAAGATGGTTCGATATGGACAGTATGGTATATATTTCCGGGATCAGCGAGATCGAGGCGATAATGGGCGATGATGAAAAGCTCATCGATGATATCGTGGATGCAGCGTCGAATCTGAAACCTGCGTTCATCGCTGTCTGCGGAACTCCGATCCCGATGATGACAGGCTTTGACTTCAAGGCTGTTGCAGAGGTCATAGAAATGAGAACAGGTATCCCGGCCTTTGGCTTCCCTACGAGCGGTATGAAGACATATATCGACGGAGCCTCTATGGCTCTGGCAGGGATCGCAGAAAGACTTGTTGATGATGTAGCGACAGAAGATGTTGCAAGACCGCTCGGGATGATCCTTAAAGCGGGCGGTGGAAACACCCCTGCGATGTTCGAAAAAGTAAGAGTCAATATTCTAGGCCTGACTCCGCTTGATTTCTCTGTAAATGGCTCGGATGCGTCCATCAGCTCGTGGCTTGAGGAGAATAATTACGAAGTCATTTCAAAATGGGCTATGGGCAGTTCCCTTGATGAACTCAGACTTGCCGGAAGGGCGGATGCGAACCTGGTGGTTTCCGCAGCCGGTCTCGGGGCTGCTGAAGTCCTGTACAAACGATTCGGTATCCCTTATGTAATAGGACTCCCGATCGGTGACGACCAGAAGCAGATGATCATGGATGCTCTTAATGATGTCGCATTTGAGTCACGTGCAGTAAGGCATTCTGAACATGCGGACGAAAGAGTAGGCACGCAGAGCATCGAGATCCTGTCGGATCTTGCTGATGCAGTTGAATACGAGTATGATCTCTCAGCCGGTGCTGCCGTTAATAATTCCGGAACGGATGTAGTCATTATCGGGGAAGGCATCACAAGCCTCGCGCTGGCTGCGGCAATAGAATTCGAGACCGGCCGCCTGACCAAAGTGCTTTGCGCGACGGAATGTCCTGAATACATTCTCCGCAGCTGCGACCGCCTGACGCCTGATGAGGACGACATAATCCCGGAACTCGATGGTGCAAATGTCATTATCGCAGACCCTATGTACAAGCCTATCTGCCCGGAAAGCGCGAAGTTCATTTCACTCCCTACCGAGGCTTTCTCAGGCAGGATCTACAGAAAAGCGATCCCGGACCTTATAAAGGAACCGGAAGTGATTCTTTCGCAGCTTTAGTGGAAGCATCCCGGCAGATCAAATCAGCTATCAATTATTTCTTTTATATAAATTTATTACTTCAAGGAGGTTTCTGAGTATGAAGAATTATCTGAATATGAAGAAAACAACAAAACTACTCGTTCTTATGCTTGCCCTGGTTATGGCAATGATGTCATTCGCTTCATGCGGCTCTTCCGGCGGAAGTGAAGAGACTGCCGCACCTGAAACGATCGTTGTGACCGATCATGCGGATAATCAGGTGGAGGTCCCTGCACAGATCAACAGAATCGCTGTCTGTGATATCTTCCCGCTTCCTAGCGTACTTGCAGTTTTCTTTGACTCTGCAGACAAGATCGTAGGAATGCCGGTGCCTAGCATGACGGCCGCTCAAAACGGACTTCTGGGACAGCTTTATCCGGAAATACTGAATGCGGAGACCGGATATATCGACGGAACGAACGTCAACATGGAAGAACTGACAAAACTCGAACCGGACGTTGTTTTCTACAGCGCTTCGAGTCCTGAACTCGGCGAGCAACTGAAAAATGCCGGCTTTGCAGCAGTAGCGATCTCCGTAAACAAGTGGAACTATAATTGCATAGAAACATTAAATAACTGGATCGACCTTCTGAGCCAGATGTTCCCGGATAATGATAAAGCCGAGATCTGCAGGACCAAGTCTGAGGAAATGTATAATTTCGTACAGGAAAAGGTGAAGGATATTCCTGACGAAGAGAAGGCAAATTCATTCTTCCTCTTCCAGTACAGCGACACAACTCTGCTCACATCCGGCCAGCAGTTCTTCGGACAGTGGTGGGCTGACGCTATCGGCGCAAAGAATGTTGCTCAGGAACTCAGCACAGACAATTCAGTCGCAGTCAATATGGAACAGGTTTATGCATGGAATCCTGATCTGATCTTCATGACAAACTTCAATACTTACTTCCCGGACGACCTTTATAACAATACAGTCGAAGGATATGACTGGAGCGCAGTCAAGGCTGTACAGGACAAGAGAGTATTCAAGATGCCTCTTGGAATGTACAGGAGCTACACACCTGGAGTAGACTGTCCTGTAACACTTCTCTGGATGGCAAAGACTGCATATCCTGAAAAGTTCGAGGACGTTGATGTCATTGCTGAGGCAAAGACATATTACAAAGAGGTCTTCGGAATCGACCTGACAGATGAGCAGGCACAGTCGATCTTTGAACCTGCCCAGAGCGCAGGCGGCGGATTCTCATACAACAACTAATACTGTAATTACTACAACACAACTACTACATAACTACTACACAACTGCAATAACCGAAACATGACACGACCGGGTGAGCTTTCTGTCAGCAGGCACAGTGCTGAAAGGGGGCTCACCCGGTTGCTTTGGCTGATGCATAATAAATCGATGTCAGCCGGGCAGTCACCGGCTAATGCTCTTGTCTTAATTTGCAATTATATGGATGCATGTATATGTATGCACTACTATATATAGTGCCGGCATGAGGGCGTCAGACACTATTTGTGGGGCAGAATCGACATTGCAGGAAACGCGAACCGCCGTGTAGGAGAAGAAGCCCCTCAAACCCTTGAAAATACTGAAATTCAGCATCAAAAAACACACAAATAATTGCTGAAAAAAGTTTTAAAAAAGGCTTGACCAGCTTATCTTCATAATATATAATTCAAAGGCTTGCAAAACGCGAAGAAGCAGGAAGTTACCGTGCTAGCGGATAATTTCTGCCGAGAAGTCCTCACGCGATGAGGGCGAAGGGGTTCGCTTTTTTGTTGTGTGCCACAGCTGAGGAAACGCACGGCACGGTGTACGACACACAAGCAACGCGAGTGTGCGGTATGCCAGACCTCTGCGAGAGGCCGAAGGTCAGGCACAAGGACGGCAAAAACGTTGAAATTTCAAGGACGCCAAGGAGTTGTAAGGCTTTCCGCGAGATGAGACGGAGCGGAGTCCTGTACAAGCATAGCGAAAATTAGTACAAATTTAACAGGAGGATCTACAATGAGTGAATTACAGAAAATCAGAATCAGACTGAAAGCTTATGACCATGCTCTTCTTGACAAGTCTGCAGCTAAGATCGTTGAGACTGCTAAGAAGACAGGCGCTGATGTAAGCGGACCTATTCCTCTTCCAACAGAGAAGGAAGTCGTTACAATCATCAGAGCCGTACATAAGTACAAGGACAGCAGAGAGCAGTTCGAGCAGAGAACTCACAAGAGACTGATCGACATCACAAACGCAACAACAAAGACAACAGAAGCTCTCACTAAGCTGGACATGCCTGCTGGCATTGATATCGAGATCAAGCTCTAAGCTAGATTAGTAAGATCACATGAGAGGCGGATGTCTGAAAAGACATTACAAGCACCGCAAACCAGAGTGATCCGCTGTAAGAAAGTAGGAGGAAAACAATAATGAAAACACTTTTGGGAAAGAAAATCGGAATGACACAGATTTTCGCAGAAGACGGAACAGTCATCCCGGTAACAGTCGTTGAGGCTGGCCCAGAAACTGTCGTACAGATCAAGACAGTTGAGACTGACGGCTACGATGCGGTTCAGGTCGGATATGAAGACCAGAAGCCACAGAGAGTCAACAAGCCGCTGACAGGTCATTTTGCCAAGGCAGGCGTTGAGACCAAGAAGCACCTCGCTGAGTTCAGACCTGAAGAAGGCGTCAGCTACGAGGTTGGACAGGTAATCTCCGTTGCAGACTTCGAAGAAGGAATGAAGCTGGATGTTACAGGAACTTCCAAGGGTAAAGGAACTCAGGGTAACATCAAGAGACACGGACACCGCAGAGGACCTATGACTCACGGTTCCAAGCATAAGAGACTTGCCGGCGCTCTGGCTGCTGGTACTTATCCATCAAGAGTATTCAAGGGCAACAAGGCTCCTGGAAGAATGGGTAGAGACACCGTAACAGTTCAGAACGTAGTACTCGTTAAGACACTTGCTGACCGCAACCTGATGATGATCAAGGGTGCTGTTCCTGGAAAGAAGGGCGGACTCCTCAAGATCAGACCGGCAGTTAAGGGTCAGGATAAGTAAGCAGAAAGGAGGAACTGACAATGGCAAAGTTAAACGTAGTAAACGTTGAAGGTAATGTTGTAGGAGAAATCACTCTTGCAGACGAGATCTTCGGAATCGAGCCTAACGAATTCGCTGTTCAGGCAGTAGTTAAGAACTATCTTGCTAACCAGAGACAGGGAACCCAATCTGCAAAGACAAGAGCAGAGGTCAGAGGAGGCGGACGTAAGCCTTTCAGACAGAAGGGAACAGGACGTCACAGACAGGGAAGCTCGACAGACCCATCACAGATCGGCGGCGGAATCGTATTCGCACCAAAGCCAAGAGATTACAGATACTCCCTCAACAAGAAGCTCAGAAGACTTGCTCTCAAGTCCGCACTCAGCGCAAAGGTTGCTGACAATGAGCTGATCGTAGTAGACGAGTTCAAATTCGAAGAGCCTAAGACAAAGGAAATGGTAAAGGTTCTTGCGAACATCAAGGCTGACAAGAAGGCACTGATCGTTATGGACGAGAAGGACGTAAACGTAGTTAAGTCCGCTCACAACATTCCTGGCGTCAGAACAGCACTCGTAAGCACAATGAATGTATATGAGATCGTTAACCATTACACTCTCGTGCTCACAGAGGCAGCAGCCAAGAAGATCGAGGAGGTATACGCATAATGAAGACCGGATACGATGTAATCATCAGGCCTATCATCACTGAGAACAGTATGGATATGGCAGCTGATAAGAAATATGCGTTCAAGGTAGCCAAGGACTCCAACAAGACTGAGATCCGCAAGGCAATCGAAGAGATCTTCGGCGTAGATGTAGCCAAGGTCAACATCGTGAACGTAAGTGGTAAGAAGAAGAGACTCGGCAGAACATTCGGAACAACTTCTTCCTATAAGAAGGCAGTTGTTACACTCACTCCTGACAGCAAGGAAATCGAGCTCTTCCAGGATCTTTAATAAGGAGGCAGTAAGAAATGGGAATCAGAAAATATAAACCAACTACTCCGGGTCTTAGAGGAATGACCGTCTCCACATTTGAGGAGATCACAACCGACAAGCCGGAAAAGTCTCTTACAGTCACACTTAAGAAGCATGCCGGAAGAAACGTAAGAGGCAAGATCACCGTCAGACACAGAGGCGGCGGATACAGACCTAAGTACAGAATCATCGACTTTAAGAGAAATAAGGACGATATTCCTGCTACAGTCAAGACGATCGAATACGATCCAAACAGAACTGCAAACATCGCACTCGTTGTTTATGCAGACGGAGAGAAGAGATACATCATCGCTCCTAACAAGCTCAAGGTCGGAGACGTTGTTGAATCCGGTCCTAACGCAGACATCAAGCCGGGCAACACACTCCCAATCGCAAACATTCCGCTCGGTACTATCATTCACAACATCGAGCTCAAGCCTGGCAAGGGCGCACAGCTTGTAAGAGCTGCCGGAAACGGTGCGCAGCTCATGGCTAAGGAAGGAGATTACGCTCAGGTAAGACTTCCGTCCGGCGAAGTAAGAATGGTAAGAATGGACTGCAGAGCAACTGTCGGAGAGGTTGGCAACATCGATCACGGCAACATCCAGATCGGTAAAGCAGGCCGCAAGAGACACATGGGATGGAGACCTACAGTAAGAGGTTCCGTAATGAACCCTAATGATCACCCACATGGTGGTGGTGAAGGTAGAGCTCCGATCGGACGTAAGGGTCCTGTCACACCTTGGGGCAAGCCGACACTCGGTTACAAGACACGTAAGAAGAACAAAGACTCTAACAAGTATATCGTTAAGAGAAGAAACGGCAGATAGGAAGGAGCAGTTTCATGGGAAGATCGCTTAAGAAAGGCCCATTCGTTGATAAGAAGCTTCTGAAGAAGATCGAAGAGATGAATGCAGCCAACGAAAAGAACGTAATTAAGACTTGGTCCAGACCATCCACAATTTTCCCTCAGATGATCGGCCACACAATCGCTGTTCACGATGGACGCAAGCATGTGCCTGTATACATCACAGAGGATATGGTAGGACACAGACTCGGAGAATTTGCTCCAACCAGAACATTCAAGGGTCACTCCGGTGACAGAAAGATGTAATCAAAGTAACAGAAAGGAGAAGCTGAATTATGGAAGCTAAGGCAGTAGCCAAGTACGTAAGAATGTCTTCAAGCAAGCTCAAACCTGTTACTGATCTGGTAAGAGGCAAGGACCTGAACGAGGCACTTACAATTCTCAAGTTCACACCTGGCAAGGGTTCCGAACTTGTTGAGAAGGTTGTTAAATCAGCAGCAGCTAACGCTGAGAACAATCATGAGATGAACCTGGACGATCTCTATGTAGCAGAGATCAACGCAAACCAGGGCCCTACAATGAAGCGCTGGAGACCGGGCGCACAGGGCAGAGCAGGAATGATCCTCAAGAGAACAAGCCACATCAACGTGGTTCTCAAAGAGAAAACTGCTAAGAAACCGGCCGAAAATACTGATAAGGAGGAGGTTCGCTAATGGGTCAGAAAGTTAATCCACATGGAATGAGAGTTGGAATTAACAAGGATTGGAGCTCAAAGTGGTATGCTGACAAGTCCAGCTTTGCGGATTTCCTTGTAGAAGACAATCAGATCAGAGTTCACATTAAGAAGAAACTCTACAACGCAGGCGTATCCAATGTAGTAATTGAAAGACCTGCAGCTGACAGAGTCAAAGTCATCGTTATGGCTGCAAGACCTGGAATGATCATCGGTAACAAAGGTGAAGGAATCGATGAGTTCAAGAAGGGCCTCGTTAACCTGACAGGCAAGACTGTAGACGTCAGCATCGAAGAAGTAAGAAAGACAGAGCTCGACGCTCAGCTCACAGCTGAGAGCGTAGCACAGTCACTCGAAAGAAGAACTTCTTTCAGAAGAGCTATGAAGCAGCCGATCAGCAGAACCATGAAGGCTGGCGCAAAGGGCATCAAGATCGTTTGCTCCGGAAGACTTGGCGGCGCTGAGATCGCAAGAAGTGAGAAGTACAGCGAAGGTAACGTTCCGCTGCACACACTCAGAGCAGATATCGACTACGGATTCGCAGAGGCTGATACAACTTACGGCAAGATCGGCGTAAAGGTTTGGATCAACCATGGCGAGATTCTCGATAAGGGCCTCAAAGACGCAGTTCCTAAAGCTGAAAGCGACAGAAGAGACAAGAAGGGCAGAAGAAACGATAAGAGAGACAGAAAGTCTGCCGGAAGAGCTGACAGAAGAGAAGGAAGAAGATTTGAAGGTCGTGAAGCTAAGCCTGAGGTTAAGCCTGCTACAACAAGAGTTCGCAAGGCACCTAAGGTCGAAGCAGCTCCTGCTCCAGAGGTACAGGCAGAAGCTACCCAGGAGACAGAAGCATAATATTATAGAAGAAAGGAGAACTCGCCATGTTAATGCCAAAACGTGTTAAGCGTAGAAAACAGCACCGTGGCAGAATGAAGGGTATTGCCACAAAAGGCAATTACGTAGCATACGGAACATATGGACTTGCTGCAGATGACCGTGGCTGGATCGATTCCAAGCAGATCGAGGCTGCCAGAGTAGCTATGACAAGATCCATTAAGAGAGGCGGAAAAGTATACATCAAGATTTTCCCTCATAAGCCGGTAAGTAAGAAGCCTATCGGAGTACGTATGGGTTCCGGAAAAGGAGCTCCTGAGTACTGGGTAGCAGTAGTTAAGCCGGGCAGAGTAATGTTTGAGATCGAAGGCGTATCTGAAGCACAGGCAAAAGAAGCTATGAGACTTGCTGCTCACAAGCTCCCGATCAAGTGCAAGTTCGTCGTTAAGGGACAGGAAGGAGGAGAGCAGTAATGGACCTGAACAAAATCAGAAAGATGACCGATCAGGAAAGAACTGCTGAACTCGCAAGAATGAAGCAGGAGCTCTTCAACCTGAGATTCCAGCATGTAACAGGACAGCTTGAGAATCCTGTTAAGATGAGAGATCTGAGAAGAGACATCGCCAGAGTTAAGACCATCATCAGAGAGAATGAGCTTAACAAGAACGCTTAGAGAAAGGAGGACAACTGACAATGGAAAGAAACAGAAGAAAGACCAGAATCGGTATCGTAACAAGCGACAAGATGGATAAGACTATCGTAGTTGCTACAGAAGACATCGTTAGACATCCTCTTTACGGAAAGGGCGTCAAGAGAACAGTTAAGTTCAAGGCTCATGACGAGCAGAACGAGTGTGGCATCGGCGATAAGGTTATGATCATGGAGACAAGACCTCTGTCCAAGGACAAGAGATGGAGACTTGTCAAGATAGTAGAGAAGGCTAAGTAAGGAGGCAACGCAATATGATTCAGACTGAAACAAGACTTAGAGTTGCCGACAATTCTGGAGCTAAGGAACTGCTTTGCATCAGAGTTCTTGGCGGAACCGGCCGTAAGTATGCGAACATCGGAGACATCATCGTTTGCTCCGTAAAGGACGCTACACCTGGCGGCGCTGTTAAGAAGGGCGACGTAGTTAAGGCAGTTGTTGTTAGAACAAAGCGCGGCACAAGAAGAGCTGACGGTTCATACGTTAAGTTCGACCAGAACGCTGCAGTTATCATCAAGGACAAGAACGACAAGAACCCTGTAGGTACACGTATCTTCGGACCTGTCGCAAGAGAACTTAGAGATAACGGCTTTATGAAGATCGTGTCATTGGCACCAGAAGTACTGTAGGAGGTGTAGTGATGCAGATTAAGAAAGATGATACAGTAGTAGTAATCGCCGGTAAGGACAAGGGCAAGACTGGAAAAGTTCTGAGAACTGTTCCTAAGAAGAACAAGGTCGTTGTTGAGGGCGTAAACATGCAGACTAAGCATGCAAAGGCTACAAGAACATCCGCATCTGAGATCAAGCACATGGAAGGTCCTATCGATGCTTCAAACGTCATGTTCTATGACAAGGAAGCAAAGGCTGCAACCAGGATCGGCCACAAGATCGAGGATGGCAAGAAGGTAAGAGTCTCCAAGAAGACTGGCAAAGTAATCGACTAGGAGACGGAGGAGCAGAAATGGAAATCAGACTTAAAGACAAATATAAGAATGAAGTTTTCAAGGCTATGCAGGACAAGTTCGGCTACTCCAACCCTATGGAGGTACCAAAGCTGACAAAGATCACCATCAACATGGGTCTTTCCGAGGCTAAGGACAATGCTAAGATCCTTGAGAGCGCAGTAAAAGAAATTTCTCTGATCGCAGGTCAGAGACCGGTTGTTACCAAAGCTCGCAAGTCCATCGCTAACTTCAAGGTTAGAGAGGGAATGCCTGTAGGCGCAAAGGTAACACTCAGAGGGGACAGAATGTACACATTTGCTGACAAGCTGTTCAACATCTCTCTTCCAAGAGTAAGAGACTTCAAGGGCCTCAGCAGAAACTCATTCGACGGTAGAGGAAATTACTCCATGGGACTCAAGGAGCAGCTGATTTTCCCTGAAATCGTCTATGATGATGTTGAGACAATCAAGGGCATGAACATCGTCTTCACTACAACAGCGAAGACTGACGAGGAAGCATTTGCACTCCTCGAGCTCCTGGGAATGCCTTTCGAGAAGAGCGCTAATTAATATAGGAGGAGAATATGGCAAAGACTTCACTGAAAGTTAAGCAGGCTAGAAAGCCTAAATATTCAACAAGGGCTTACACCAGATGCAAGGTTTGCGGAAGACCACATTCAGTTCTGAAGAAGTATGGAATCTGCCGTATCTGCTTCAGAGAGCTTGCATACAAGGGCGAGATCCCTGGTGTTAAGAAAGCTTCTTGGTAAAAACAACAGCTAATAATTTTCGCAGGCCCATATGTTGAAATAGTATGTATGGGAACCACGTTAAGAAAGGAGAAAATACTGTTATGTCAATGACAGACCCAATCGCAGATATGCTGACTAGAATCAGAAACGCTAATACTGCTGGTCACACAAGTGTTGATATCCCGGCTTCAAAGATGAAGAAGTCAATCGTAGAGATCCTGCTCAATGAGGGATTCATCAGCGGCTACGAAGTAGTTTCTGACAATGCACAGGGTACAATCAAAGTAGATCTTAAATATGGTCCTGGAAAAGAAAGAACAATCTATGGAATCAAGAAGATCTCAAAGCCTGGAATGAGAGTTTACGCTAAAGCTGACAGAGTTCCGAAGGTACTCGGAGGACTCGGAGTAGCTATCCTGTCAACATCCAAGGGTGTTATCACCGACAAGGAAGCTCGTAAGCTCGGAGTAGGCGGAGAAGTTATTTGTTACGTTTGGTAGTAGGAGGTAAGACAATATGTCAAGAATTGGTGTTAGACCTATAACCATCCCTGCCGGCGTAGAAGTAACGGTAGAAGATGGAAACAATGTTAAGGTAAAGGGACCTAAGGGCGAACTTTGCTCCAAGATCGGCAGCAACATGAGCGTTGAGATCGAAGGCGAGACCCTCAAAGTCACAAGACCTGACGACAGCAGACAGAACAGATCACAGCACGGTCTGGCAAGAACCCTGATCAACAACATGATCGAGGGAGTTACAAAGGGATACGAGAGAAAGCTCAACATCGTAGGTGTTGGTTATTCAGCAGCTAAGCAGGGCAACACACTTGTCCTCAAGCTCGGATACTCCCACCCGATCGAACTCGTAGATCCTGCAGGAATCACAACCGAGACTCCTGATGCTACAACAATCATCATCAAGGGCATCGATAAGGCACAGGTAGGCAACTACGCTGCTGACGTAAGAGGCTGGAGACCACCTGAACCATACAAGGGCAAGGGCGTTCTGTATGATGGCGAAGTTGTACATAAGAAGGAAGGCAAGAGCGCAGCTAAGTAAGGAAAGGAGGAAAGAAAATGGCAAAATTAAGCAGAAATGACAGAAGACTGAAGAGACATGAAAGAGTACGCAAGAACGTTTTCGGAACTCCTGAGAGACCAAGAATGTGCGTTTTCAGATCCAACTCTAACATCTCAGTTCAGATTATAGATGACGTTAACGGTGTAACACTCGTTTCAGCATCATCAATCGATAAGGATCTCAAGGCTGAGATCGGATACGGCGGCAACAAAGAGGCTGCTGCAAAGGTTGGTAAGGCAGTTGCAGAAAGGGCTGTAGCTAAGGGCATCAACGAAGTGTGCTTTGACAGAGGCGGATACCTGTTCCACGGAAGAGTTAAGGAACTCGCTGACGCAGCACGCGAAGCCGGCCTGAAATTCTAAAGGAGGACACGGAATGCAGACTAGAATCGACGCATCCAAGCTCGAGCTTACAGAAACTATCGTAGATATCAGACGTGTTGCTAAGACTGTTAAGGGCGGAAGAAACATGAGATTCTCCGTAACAGTAGTAGTAGGAGACGGCGAGGGCCATGTAGGAATGGGTCTCGGAAAGGCTATCGAAATTCCTGAAGCAGTAAGAAAAGCTACAGAGGATGCTAAAAAGAAAATGATATACGTACCTACAGTTGGAACAACAGTTCCTCACGAAACTGTAGGTGAGTTCGGAGCAGGCAAGGTTCTCATCATGCCATCAGCAAAGGGTACAGGAGTTATCGCAGGTTCTTCTGTTCGTACAGTACTCGAAGCAGCAGGCATCAAGGACGTAAGAGCTAAGTCCCTCGGAACAAGCAATACCGGCAACATGGCAAGAGCAACTATGGAAGGTCTTAAGAACCTGACAACCGTAGAGGAAGTTGCTAAGCGCCGTGGCAAAACACCGGAAGAAATTATCGGATAGGAGGCAAGGGAAATGGCAAAACTTAAGATCACACTGGTTAAGAGCCCTATCGCTTGTCAGCCTAAGCAGAGAAAGACTGTTGAAGCACTTGGACTCAGAAAGCTCCATCACTCAGTAGAGCTCGAGGACTCCCCTGCAACAAGAGGAGCTATCAACAAGGTTTCACATCTTCTCAAAGTTGAAGAGCTGTAAGGAGGGCAAAGACCATGAGAATTCATGAACTGAAAAAGCCTGAGGGCTCCACAAAGGCACCTAAGAGAATCGGCCGCGGCCAGGGTACCGGTCAGGGAACAACTGCCGGCAGAGGTATGAACGGTCAGAACTCAAGAAGTGGCGGCGGAGTCAGACTCGGCTTCGAGGGTGGTCAGATGCCACTCTACAGAAGACTCCCTAAGAGAGGCTTCACTAATCATTGGGCAAAGGAATATGCTGAAGTAAACGTTGCTGACCTCAACAAGTTCGAGAACGATGCTGTAGTAGATCTTGAAGCTATGAAGCAGGCTGGTCTTGTTAAGCAGGTCAAGGACGGAGTTAAGATCCTTGGTAACGGAGAGCTTGAGAAGAAGCTCACTGTCAAGGCTGATAAGTTCAGCAAGAGCGCTGTCGAAAAGATTGAGAAGGCAGGCGGAAAGGCAGAGGTTATCTAATGGAACTTGTGAAGACATTCTCTAAAGCATGGAAAGTTCAGGAGATCAGACAGAAGATCATCTTTACACTTTTGATGATGCTGGTGTTCAGAATCGGATCCAATATCCCGGTTCCGGGCATTAATAGAGAGTATCTTGCGCAGATGTTCACAGGAGAGACAGGTCTTCTTGACCTGTTCGATCTGTTCTCGGGTGGTGCGTTCAGTAACTTCACGATTTTCGCACTGAGCATCACCCCATACGTAACCGCATCGATCATCGTTCAGCTTCTTACAATCGCGTTCCCTTATTTCGAAAGACTGGCTCGTGAGGGCTCAGAGGGACGTAAGAAGATGGCGACCATCACAAGGTATATGACTGTTGCTCTGGGTCTTATCCAGGCAATAGGTCTTACCGTCGGTCTCTTCAGAAGAGCGATAGTAGACCAGAGCGCCTTCAATATGATCACAATCATAATTGTTTTGACAGCAGGCACAGCATTCCTGATGTGGCTTGGCGAACAGATCAATGAGTATGGAATCGGAAACGGTATCTCAATGATCATCTTCGCAGGAATCGTTGCCAGACTGCCGTCCGCAGTCAGGAGCGTATACACACAGATCAAAGACGGAGCTGTATCAGTAGTAGCAGTAATCGTTCTCGTCATCGCAGCAATTCTGGTCACAATGGTGATCATCGAAATGTAGCAGGGTGTCAGAAAGATTCCGGTACAGTATGCAAAGAGAGTAGTAGGAAGAAAAATGTACGGCGGCCAGTCGACTCACATTCCGATGAAGGTCAACCAGGCAGGCGTTATTCCAATCATCTTCTCGATTTCGCTGCTTCAGTTCCCATTGACAATCACTTATTTCTTCCCTAATTCGGGATTTACAGATTTTGTTACTAAGTATCTGTCACCATCAGGCAATCCTGGAGTATGGGTATATGCAGCACTGAACATCCTTCTGACGCTGTTCTTCACATACTTCTACACTGCAATCATGTTCAACCCTGCAGATGTTGCAGATAACATGAGACAGAACGGCGGATTCATCCCGGGCATCAGACCTGGTGTTGCAACCGTTGAGTATCTTAACAAAATCATGACAAGACTCTGCTTCGCAGGCGGTGTTTTCCTCGCAGCAGTAGCAACTATCCCGACGATCGTAAGTGTATTTACACCGTTCAACTTCTCATTCGGCGGCACATCACTGCTGATCATGGTAGGTGTAGCACTTGATATCGTTCAGCAGCTTGAAAATCAGATGCTGATGAGAAATTATCAGGGATTCCTTAAGTAATAAGAGCGTAGGAGGATAGATATGAGAGCAGTTTTATTAGGACCTCCGGGAGCCGGCAAAGGCACACAGGCAGTAAAGCTTGTAGAGAAATACGGAGTACCACAGATTTCAACAGGCGATATCTTCCGTAAGAACATTAAAGAAGGTACTGCTCTTGGCAAAAAGGCACAGGAGTACATGAATTCAGGACAGCTCGTTCCTGATGAACTCGTTGTAGATCTTGTCAAGGACAGACTTCAGCAGGAAGACTGCGCAAACGGATATCTGCTTGATGGATTCCCAAGGACAATTTTCCAGGCAGAACAGCTTGACAAATTCCTTGCGGAAAACGGACAGAAGCTTGACGCAGTAATCAACTTCGAAGTTGGACATGACACACTCATGGTCAGACTGACCGGAAGAAGAATCTGCAAGAAATGTGGAGCAAGCTACCATATTGTAAACATTCCACCAAAAGTCGAAGGCGTATGCGATAAGTGCGGCGGCGAACTCGAACAGAGAAAGGACGACACCGTAGAGACAGCTGAGAAGAGAATCGCTGTTTACGAAGAATCCACAGCTCCGCTGATCGGGTACTATACCAAGACCGGCGCTCTCAGAAACTTCAACGCTGAGAAAGATCATGACGTAGTGTTCAAAGAGATCGTTGCAGAAATCGGAGAATAATAATGATCGTTATCAAATCTAAGCGTGAAATTGATCTGATGAGAGAACCTTGCAAGGTAACGGCTGAGATATTCCGTGAACTTGAGAGGTTCATTAAACCGGGGATTTCGACAAAGGACATTGATAACTTCGTCGAATCAACGTACATTAAACACAAAATGACACCGACATTCAAAGGCTACGGCGGGTTTCCCGCTGCAGCCTGCGTGTCTGTAAATGAAGAAATCATCCATGGCATTCCTTCAGAAAAGAGAATCCTGAAGGAAGGAGATATCGTAAGCGTAGACATAGGCGGTACATATCATGGGTACAACAGTGATGCTGCTCGTACTTTCCCGGTAGGAGTTATCAGCGCTGAAGATCAGAGACTCATAGATGTTACCCGTCAGAGTTTCTTCGAAGGTATCAAGTATGCTATGGAAGGCTACAGAATTCATGACATAGGACATGGCGTTCAGGAATATGCTGAGAAACACGGAATGGGTGTCATCAGGGACTATACCGGACACGGTACAGGAACCAAGCTGCATGAAGATCCGCTTATTCCAAACTATGGAAGGCCGGGAACCGGCGCCAAAATCAAAAAGAACATGACTTTGGCAGTTGAACCTATGCTGGCACTTGGGACATATGAATGCAGGGTTCTGGGCAACAACTGGACAGTAGTGACGCTCGACGGCAAAAACGCAGCGCATTACGAAAATACAATATTGATCACCGATGGAGAACCGGAAATTTTAACTCTGTAATTGGGGAGGAATTAATGGCTAAGAATAATACCATAGAGGCGATGGGCACAGTTGTTGATGCACAGCCTAACGCAATGTTCAAAGTGAAACTGGAGAACGGTTTTGAAGTGCTTGCTCATATTTCGGGCAAAATCAGAATGAACTACATTCGTATACTTCCGGGCGACAGGGTAAAGGTTGAACTTTCACCTTACGATCTGACACGCGGAAGAATCACTTGGAGAGAGAAGTAGAGTAATAAAGAGGAGGCATATAATGAAGGTTAGAGCTTCTGTAAAGCCTATGTGCGATAAGTGCAAGGTTATCAAGAGACATGGCCGTGTAATGGTTATCTGTGAGAACCCTAAGCACAAACAGCGTCAGGGATAATTAAAAAAACCTGTCACAAAAGGCAAAAAATTTGCAAAAACAGCTGGATTTATTTCCGAAATAATGCTATCATAAATCGTTGCGCGTCATAAATAGCGCAACAAGGCTTACACCCAAGGAATTACTATGCCTCGGGTGTTTATGCGCGTTAAAGAAGTGCTGTGTGCCGGGAACACAGATCGACACTTTATTTTTCAATCTTGAACACCCGTCTATATCGCCCCCGGAATGGCGACGGAAGATGGGAAAGGAGGAACTATATGGCAAGAATTGCCGGAGTTGACCTGCCAAGAGATAAGAGGATCGAATATGGTCTGACTTATATTTATGGTATTGGTCTTCACACATCGAGAGAAATTCTCAAGAAGGCTGACGTCAATCCTGATATCAGAGTTAAGGATCTGACAGAAGAAGATGCCGGTAAGATCAGAAGAGTTATCGACGCTGAGTACATGGTAGAAGGTGATCTCAGAAGAGAAGTATCCCTGAACATCAAGAGACTCATGGAGATCGGATCTTACAGAGGTATCAGACACAGAAGAGGACTCCCTGTAAGGGGTCAGAAGACAAAGACAAACGCAAGAACTCGCAAGGGTCCAAAGCGTCTGGCTGGTAAGAAGAGATAAGGGGAAGGAGGTATAAGTTATGGCTGTTAAAAAACAGATTAGAAAGAAAAAGAGAGAACGTAAGAACGTTGAAAGAGGCCAGGCTCATATCCAGTCCACCTTCAACAATACACTTATCACTCTGACCGACATGGACGGAAACGCACTTAGCTGGTCCAGCGCAGGTTCGAACGGATTCAGAGGTTCACGTAAGAGCACACCGTTCGCAGCAGCAGAAGCAGCAACAGTAGCAGCAAAGGCTGCTATGGAGCATGGTCTGAAGACTGTAGAAGTATATGTAAAGGGACCTGGTTCCGGAAGAGATTCTGCAGTTAGAGCGCTTGAGACTGCCGGTCTTAAGGTAACCATGATCAAGGATATCACACCGATTCCTCACAATGGCTGCAGACCGCCTAAGAAGAGAAGAGTCTAATCGGGAAGGAGGAGTAATACAATATGTCAAGAGATAGAGGACCTGTACTGAAGAGAGCAAGAGCTCTTGGTATCGAACCACAGTACCTTGGTGTTAACAAGAAGTCCAAGAGACATGGCGCAGTAAGACGCCGCAAGAAGAGTGAATACGGAATCCAGCTCGGAGAGAAGCAGAAGGTTAGATTCACATATGGTCTGAGCGAGACTCAGTTCCGCAATCTGTTTGAAAAAGCTTCTAAGAGAGCCGGTGGAGCTGGTGAGAACCTCCTTATCATGCTTGAGAGCAGACTGGACAACGTAGTATTCAGAATGGGTTTTGCAGCAACAAGAAGAGAAGCTAGACAGCTCGTTAACCACGGACATTTCACAGTTAACGGACAGAAGGCTGACATCCCTTCAATGGAGCTCAAGGCCGGTGACGTAGTAGCTGTTAAGGCTAAGTCACAGTCATCCCCTAAGTTCAACGAACTTAAGGAAATGATTATCACTACTCCTGCCTGGATCGATCTCAACCTCGACAAGTTTGAAGGTAAGATCACCAGAACTCCTGAGCGCGCTGATGTAGACCTGCCAATCGAAGAGCACTACATCGTCGAGTTCTATTCAAGATAATAGAATGTGCAGCCGGCATATTATATGCCTTAGCTGCAGGACAAATGCATCTATTTACAATTGAATATTCAGGAGGAAGAGAATGATCGAGATTATTAAGCCAACTATTACCAAAGAAGTTGATGCAAACGGCCAGTATGGTAAATTCGTAATCGAACCTCTTGAGAGAGGCTACGGAACTACTCTTGGTAACTGCATGAGAAGAGTCCTTCTCAGTTCCCTTCCGGGTGCGGCTATCACAACGGTTAAGATCGATGGAATACTCCATGCGTTCTCTACAATTCCGGGAGTAAAGGAAGACGTTACAGAAATCATCCTCAACCTCAAGAGACTTGCTGTCAAGATCGACGGCAATGAGGACAAGAGAGCGATTATTAATGCTGTAGGTCCAAAGGAAGTAACCGCAGCTGATATCATCATTGATTCAGACACAGAGATATTCAATCCTGATCTGCATATCGCAACACTTGCTGATAATGCAACACTGGTTATGGAAATGAACATCGCAACAGGTAAGGGTTATGTTCCTGCAGAGCAGAACAAGACACCTGACACACCTGTAGCTGTAATTCCGGTAGACTCAATCTACACACCTGTCAAGAAGGTTAATTTCACTGTTGAGAACACAAGAGTCGGACAAGTAACTGACTTTGACAGACTGGTTCTTGAGATCTGGACTGATGGTTCGATCTCACCGGAAGAAGGAGTATCCATTGGTGCCAAGATCATTCAGGAGCATCTCGACCTGTTCATCGGACTCGGTTCCGAAGTAAGCGACATGAAGTTCATGATCGAAAAGGACGAGGACCGCAAGGAGAAAGCTCTTGTAATGGCAATCGAGGAACTCGAATTGTCTGTACGTTCATTCAACTGCCTCAAGAGAGCCTCGATCAACACTGTCGAGGAGCTCACACAGCGTACTGAAGAGGATATGATGAAGGTCAGAAACCTCGGAATGAAGTCGCTGATAGAAGTAAAGAACAAGCTCGCTGAACTGGGACTTTCACTCAAGCCAAGCGAGGAAGAATAATCGGATATAATCGAAAGGAGTAGATTGATGAAGGGTTATAAGAAGCTGGGCAGAAATTCTGCACACAGAAAATCCATGCTGAGAAACCTGGTAACCGATCTTTTCAGAGAAGGAAGAATCACAACAACTGATATGAGAGCTAAAGAAGCTGGCCGTCAGGCTGAGAAGCTTATCACTATTGCTAAGAAGGGCGACCTTCACGCAAGAAGACAGGTTCTTGAGTACCTCTTCGATGAGGCAGTTGTCGCTAAGCTCTTCGACGAGATCGCACCAAAGTATGAGAATCGCAACGGCGGATATACAAGAACACTGAAGCTTGGACCTAGACAGGGAGATAATGCTGAAGTAGTATACCTCGAGCTCGTTTAATCAACAGACGGATTTAATACTAATATAAATGGGTTGTCACAAAATGTGGCAACCCGTTTTTTTCGTTATTCCGGATCGAATGATCCCGGCTGATCTGCAAACTATTATTAAGCGTTCTTGCTTGAGATGTTGAGGAGTACCCACATTACAAGCGCTGCTGCGGAGAATCCGATGATTGCATAGAAGTTCGTATTATAGCTGCCTCCTGCTGCTTCGAGGAGTGCAGATGAGATCATAGGTCCTATAGTAGCTGCAGGAATAAGACTGAAGTTTGCAATACTGAAATTGGTCGGGAAGTTTGCCGGACCGAATGCTTTGTTGATATATGCTGATGTGATGGTAGGGCATCCGCCGTATGCCAGGCCGACAAAGATAAGTCCGATCAGAATGAAGATGTACTTGCTTGTCATTCCGCCAAGTGCTAAGAAGATACCTGCTGCCAGCATGAACGAGTTGTTTACGATCGTAGCTGCTTTACGGCCAAACTTGTCGAAGTTGTTACCTGCGATGATTCTTCCTGCTCCGTTGAAGAGTGAAACGATCATTCCGAGTACAGCTGTGCCGCCGAATGCTACTGAAATGTTAGCTGCGCTGTTGATGACCAGCAGTCCTGCAGAGTTGAGCAGGATCGCCCAGATCGTGAAAAACCAGAATCTTCCGGTCTTGAGCATCTCAGCTGCAGAGTAGTCTTTTGCAGGTGCTGCCGTGGCGGCTGCGCCTTTGCCAGAAGCGACCTTTGCGGTAGCTGCCAGATCAGCGAGTGCTGCGCTGTCTTCTGCTGTCGGAGCCTTTATGATGATCGCAGCCAGTACACATACGATAGCGATGACGATACCGAGGATCTTAAATACCGGCAGCAGACCCATCGAGCCGATCATACCATTTACGATAGAACCGAGTACAAGTCCGCCGAGGCCGAATCCCATCAGCATGATACCGGATGCGAGACCGACTTTATCAGGGAACCATTTGTTGAGAGTTCCGATTACACAATTATATGCGAGACCTACGCCGCCTCCTCCGAATACGCCGTAGAAAATATAGAGCATCGTCAGACTCGATCCCGGTGCAGAAGTGTTGACCATGGATACTGCGAAAAATCCTACGAACAACATAATTGCTGAAATAAGGAATCTTGTTCTCACTGACATTTTCTTGCTCATCAGTCCGCCTGCAAATCCGCCAAGGCAGAAGAAAATCATTGAGATAGTGAATGTCAGGGACATCTGTGAGATAGACCAGTCAGGGAACAACTCACTGAATGGAGCTCTGAATATAGACCAAGCATAGATCAGGCCGAGAAACAGCAGTGTCAGAGTAGCTGTAGCAAGGTAAAGCCATCTTTTGTTGGTGTTCATAATTATTGATTGCCTCCTATATAACATATTATTATCAAAAAAAGCCGGGAATCGGAATCATTACGCGGATGCATGTGATTCGTATTCCCGGGGTTACATTTTTTCGACTCAAATATTGTATCACACTTTAGCCAATGAGACAAGGTTTAGGCATTGAGACAGACAAAGAGTTGTGCTATAATTGTTCAAGTGCCGGCGGGCGGCCTGCAGTGCGCGGGGGCCCTGCGCAACAGGACACCGTGAACCATGTCAGGACCGAGAGGTAGCAGCATTAAGCGGCCCGTTCTGTGTGCCGCAGATAAGCCTCTGCGTACTGCAGACCGCCACGCCGGTTTTTCAATGAGTCAATTAACTGCACATTTTGAGCGGAGAATGGTAAGAGTATGCAGCTTTCATTATACAGAGCCGAGAGGCCGGAAGTATTTGAAGATATCATAGGGCAGAAGCACATCGTCAGGATCCTTAAGAATCAGATCAGGACAGGGACGGTGAGCCAGGCTTATCTTTTCTCCGGGACCCATGGTACAGGCAAGACCAGTACGGCCAGGATCCTCGCCAAAGCTGTGAACTGCCTTGAGGGCATACCGGGCAGCGAAAATGGTGCGGAACTTCCTTGCGGGCACTGCGCGAACTGTGAGGCAATCAGAGAAGGACGCTTTGTAGACTGTATCGAGCTCGACGCAGCATCGAACAACGGAGTTGATGATCTCCGTGCAATCATCGATATGGTCAAGTATCCTCCATCAGTCGGCCGCTACAAGGTCTATATTATAGATGAGGTACATATGCTGAGCCCTGCGGCAGAGAACGCTTTCCTCAAGACGCTCGAGGAGCCGCCGGAACATGCTATTTTTATTTTGGCAACCACCGACCCGCAGAAGGTCAGATCAACGATCAGATCACGCTGTATGCAGCTCAACTTCAAGAGAGTATCTGAGGAGGATCTCGTTGCCGGAATGGACAGGATCTGTTCAAGAAGAGGCGTTGAGGCTACAAGAGACGCTCTTGTAACTATCGCTTCCCGCGCAGACGGATCTGTCAGAGATGCTCTCAGCATTCTGGAGCAGTGTATGGCTGCAGGAGATACTCATCTTGACAAAAGTCTGGTGCTTGAATATACGGGAGCTGCAGGTGAGGACTTCTTCATCGCACTGACAGATGCTGTAAGGAAAGGCGATATAGGCAAAGTCTTCATATATATAGATGAAATAATCAAGCGCGGCAAGGATGCCAAGCAGATCCTCAAGGATTGGCTTACGCATTACCGCAATCTCATGGTCGTTAAGTATGTCTCCAAGCCGGAAAGGATCATCGGTTCTTCAGTTGAGAACTCCGGAAGACTCAAGAAACAAGCAGACGCACTTGAGCTTTCTCAGATCGAACAGGCTGTCAGACTCCTTTCAGAATATATCAATATAAGCAAATATTCAGAGAGACCTAGGATCCTGCTTGAGACTGCTGCCGTCAGACTTGCCGGAGGGATCGAAACAGTTCAGACTGCAGCAAGGCCTGCAACTGTGCAGACCCGCACGGCAGAAAGGAAAACGGACAAGCCGGCTGCTTCAGTATCTGTCAGGGAAAATACTGCTAAGGAAGATACTGTTAAGGATGCAGTCAGTGAACCGGATGATTATGAACCACCTGTTATGATACAGAGTGCTCCGAGAGAAGTTCCGGGTGACCCTGAAGAAATGTGGAATATCATTGCCGGAGAGATATCAAGAAATGACAGGAGCTTCATGAGCTTTGTTGCCAAACATTCGAAAGGCACAGAGTTCGACTCGGGAGAGCTGGTAGTAACAGTCAAACCTAACAAAATGAGGCTGGCAAATGACAAGCTCGGAGAGATAACAAGGGCCGCTAAGGGTATTTACGGTCCAGAAATATTTGTCACTCTGCGCGGCGGAGATCCGGACGAAGATGGAGGAAGCCGGCCTGTCGTATCCGAACAGGAAGCTTCCAGAATAATAGATGAAGATGCGAACCTCAATGACGTCCTTCAGGATGTAGAGAACCTCTTTGGGATCAAACCTGAGGTCAGCAACTGATAACAATTAATTGCTAATTAACGTAATAGAATTACAATCAAATAGTCAGGAGAATTGAAATGGGAAAAGGAATGAAAGCAGGCAAGAAGCCTAAAACAAGACAGACCGGGAACGATATGCAGAAGCAGCTCAAGCAGCTTCAGGCAATGCAGGCTGAGATGGAAAGAACACAGGCTGAGCTTGCTGAGAAGGAACTCACAACTACAGCAGGTGGCGGTGCTATCGAGGTAACTATCAACGGCAATAAAGAGATCACTAAGCTCGTTATTGACAAGGATGTAGTCGATCCTGATGATGTTGAAATGCTGCAGGATCTCGTAATAGCTGCTGTAAATGAAGCTATCAGACAGATAGAGGATCTCGCTGAATCAGAAATGAATAAGATCACCGGCGGACTCGGCGCAATGGGCGGCGGAATGGGTTTCCCGGGATTCTGATCAACCGGACTTCAGACTTTTTATCAACAAATAAATGAAACAATATCCCAGATCACTCAACAAACTGATAAATGAGCTCGGCAAGCTTCCGGGAATCGGAGGCAAGACAGCTCAGCGGCTGGCTTTTCATATACTCAGCCTGTCCGACAGAGAAGCAGAGAATCTCGCTGAAGCGATCCAGAACGCTAAGAGGTCTCTGCGTTATTGCAGTGTCTGCGGAAATCTTACAGATCAGGAGAAATGTCTGATCTGTTCTGATGCTTCAAGAGACCACTCGATCATATGTGTTGTCGAGACGCCTCAGGATGTCGTTGCAATGGAACGGATCAGAGAATACAAAGGTCTGTATCATGTGCTGCATGGCGCTATTTCACCGGCAGAGGGGATCGGCCCTAATGATATCAACCTCAAGTCACTGATCACAAGGCTTCAGGGGGATAGTGAGGTCAAGGAAATTATAGTAGCGACCAATCCTAATATTGAAGGAGAAGCTACAGCTATGTATATCGCAAGGCTCTTAAAGCCTGCTGGGATCAAGGTCACCAGAATTGCACACGGCATTCCGGTCGGCGGGGACTTGGAGTACGCTGACGAGGTAACACTTCTTAAAGCTATGGAAGGAAGGCGCGAACTCTAAAATGAAAAAAAGACTTACTACACGTGAGACCATAATTGTTGCAAGCACACTGTTCGGAATGTTTTTCGGAGCGGGCAATCTGATATTTCCGGTACATCTCGGACAGATGGCGGGCAGCAATTCCTGGCCTGCAATCGTGGGATTTATCGTTACTGCGGTCGGTATTCCGATCCTTGCAGTCGCGGCAATAGGCAACACACACAGCGATGATCTGCTCAGACTTTCGAGCAAAGTCTCCGGATGGTATGGAGTGCTGCTCACTACTTTGCTATATCTGACTATCGGACCGTTCTTTGCTATCCCGAGATGCGCTACGGTCTCGTTCACCACAGGTGTAGCACCTATGATGAACGAGAGCTCATTCAGGATCGGGCAACTGATTTTCACCTTCATATTCTTTGCGGTCGTACTGTATTTTTCGCTCAAACCGAGCGGGATCACAACATGGATCGGCAAGATCATCAACCCGGTATTCCTGGTATTCCTCGGACTGCTGATAGTAGTTGCAATGATCCATCCGGGTGCGCATATGTCCGAGATCCCTCCGACTGACGCATATCAGAAAGGTGCGTTCTTCAACGGATTTATCGAAGGCTACGGTACTATGGATGCCATTGCAGGTCTTGCATTCGGTATCGTTATCATCAAAGTTGTCAGAGAATTTGGCATAGAGCATGAGAATGACATCGCAAGAGAAACTATCAGAGCAGGAGTTTATACCGGTGCCCTGATGGGACTGATCTATCTGCTGACGATTATCATGGGGGCACAGTCAAGAGGATTGTTCGAGCTCTCAGATAACGGAGCGATCGCTCTTACGCAGATCTCAGGTCATTACCTCGGAGGATTTGGCAGAATCGTGCTCGCTTTAACGATCACTTTTGCCTGCCTGAAGACAGCACTCGGACTAGTCACAAGCTGCTCTGAAATGTTCGTCAAGATGTTCCCGGGCAAGCTCAGCTACAACGGATGGGCTATCGCATTCACATTATTCTCTTTTGCCGTATCGAATGTCGGACTCACTGCAATTATCACATACGCGGTACCTGTGCTGATGCTTCTGTATCCGCTGGCAATAACTATCATAATTCTGGCACTTACAGAGAGGATGTTCGGCAAGAGCAAATATGTTTATATCTGGGTAACGATCGGAGCTGCTATACCGGCGATCTTCGATTTTGCGAAGACTTTGCCTGAGGGGATGCAGATCCCTGCGATGAACGCTCTTGGCGCTAAGATATTCCCGCTCTTCGAACTGGGACTCGGCTGGATCGTACCATCGATCATAGGACTGGCAATCGGTCTCATACTTACTAAAGTGAAAAAGGAAAAAGCCGCATAGACTGAGGTCTGAAGCGGTTTTGAACGGACGGAGGTTCAAAATGTCTTTAGAGATAGCAACGAAATATCTTACAGAGAAGGGTTATGCTGACAGAATACGCGTATTCGAAGTTTCGAGTGCTACAGTAGAGCTTGCAGCCAAAGCAGCAGGTGTTGAGCCTGCCCGCATTTGCAAGACACTCAGCTTCAAACTCAAGGACGGTACAGGCATACTCATCCAGACAGCGGGGGATGCAAGGATAGACAACAAGAAATACAAAGACTTTTTCGGTGAGAAGGCCAAAATGCTCTCCCCTGAAGAAGTCCCTCAATATACTAATCACGAGATCGGAGGCGTATGCGCATTCGGCCTGACACGCGATGACGTCAAAGTATACTGCGATGTCACTATGAAACGTTTCGAGACAGTCTTCCCGGCATGCGGCTCCGGCAATTCAGCCGCAGAATTCACACCGGATGAACTCTTCGAAGTATCCGGAGCACTCGACTGGATCGACGTCGTCAAACTCCCTGAATAATGTGTCACCGGGGATGGTTCTTTCTGACACACATATCGACACATTTAAAAGAATGGAGGTCTGGACTACGGACTTCCATTCTTTTTGTATGCAAATGCTCATGCGTTTGCGGCCGCGATTTTTTGAAAAACCACACACTGTTGAATGCTATAATATCAAATAATGTAATAGTATAATGTAATATAGTGTTATCTGAACATCGAGGCTTTGAAATAATATGTCGAATTTGATCAGAAGCAGAGAGTGGCGTGAGACACTTGATGATTTAATGCAGAAGACCGGAACGAGCATCAGCCAGATCGCTGATTATATCGATGTGCCTTATAATGGCTCGGAAACAAATTTCTACGCGAAATTGCCTCAGAAGAGACGCAAATTCATAGGGATCGGAATGGCACTTGGACAGCCTGCAACAGTTATCAATAACTGGATATTAAAGTACAGTGGTAAACGGAGACTGTATGTCAAAGATGTAAGCGAAGATCTGGTCTGGCTGTATCTGATAGAATTGAATCACAGATATATGGAGGAGAATAACTTCCATCCGGCAATCAACTACTACAAAATGTATGAAGACTGTCAAAATACCGCATATATCACTTACAGACAGCTCTGGGAAGAAGTGATACTAAACAGTATCGACACTCAGGACCTGGAAGTCCGATTGGAAGATGCTGTTTATGATGAGACGTTTGAAGGACTGAAAGAGTTCATCTTCGATAATATGGACTCCTTCAAAACTGCATATACTAAGCCGCGCAAGATGCTTGACAGCTATGTAGAATGCATTCTTGAAGGGCTGACCGCAGGCCTTGCGAATGACAATGCAAGCGATGAATCCAGGCACATTAAAGGCTCTAAATACAGATTGAATGGGCTAAGGGGCTTTCTGGATGATAGTATGATCAACTATCTCTCAGGAGACATTGATACGCACCATGTCATAGACAGGAAGAAGGGCGTGAGAATTCTCAGCACGAAACATATACCGGCAAGCCGCAAGATCCATATAAGCATGTGCCTTGCGCTGGGGATGACAGGAGATGAAGTCGATCAGTATCTCAGACTGATGGGGTTTGCGCCGCTTGGCAGCAAAGATCCGGTTGAACGATTTCTTGCAGAGGCACTTGACTCATGGGAAAAAGAGCACCCTCTGCAAAGAGCGATGAAGTCAAGATGCATATATGATGAACCAATCGATCTTGATAGTACTGAAATGCTGAAAGCCGCAGAATCGATGCTTCAACTGAGATTGGATTTGAGAGACAGATTCGCAAAGCAAGGCCTGATGTTCCCATACTATACCGAAAAGAGGAAACCTGAATGACTGGCAAGCACAAGCAAATAGTTGATCATATGAACAAAAGTATTATAAACAGTACTGTTGCTGCGATCATCGCAGTATCAGTGTTCGTTCTTCTTCTCGCATCCCTGCAAATGCCTGTTTTTGCAGAAGACTCATCCGCAGATAATGGCAATGGCGTTTATTCAGACGGCAATGTTTCGTATACGTGGCAGCTTGAAGGCAGCGAGGTCCACATAACAGCCATAACATGCGAAGATGAAAGCTATGAATTGAATATCCCTGAAGAGATCGAGGGGTATCCGGTTACATCGATTCCATGGGATGATTGCCTGCTTTGGAATGGAAATGTCACAGCAATAAGTCTGCCTGACGGAGTAACAACTGTCTCGGAAAATGCTTTCAGATATACCCCAAACCTGAAGTCGGTCAATGTTAACGAGAGCAACCCGGAACTTAAAGTACAGGATGGAGTCCTGTTTAACAAAGACATGACCCAGCTCCTGCTGTATCCTCCTGCTAAGCCGGGCCTCGATTATGTAATACCGGAAAGTGTCACTTCCCTCAAGTGGTATGCATTCTGCAATACTCAATATCTTGAGAGTCTCAAGCTATCATCAGGGATAACTGAGTACTGTGACAGTATCGTGGAGTGTGAATCACTCAAATCTATTGATCTGAACATGGTGTCCAGGATAAACGGAAGTCAGATTATGTACTGTCCAAATATAGAACAGGTAACAGTATCTGAGAATAATACAAAACTGGTGGTATACGACAATGTTCTGTATTCTTACGGCAATTTTTGGGATTATAACGATACCGAAATGACGCTTGCTTATTATCCGCCGGGAAGAGATGACGAATTCTTTGCGATTCCGGACGAGGTAGATGGGAGAAAAGTAGTATATATAGCAAGTGCTTTTAGAGAGAGCAGACTTAGGGAAATAGATCTTCCTGGCAGCTTACGCGAGGTAGGAGCAAGAGCCTTTGAATACTGCAGGAACATGACAACAGTTGTTTTTCCGGAAGGTACGGAAAGCATAGGAAGCAATTCGATGCTGTTCTGTGATTCGCTGAAGTATGTATATATACCAGAGACTGCTACGAATCTTACGGATCTTCTTAGCGGTGTTCCTGAAGGGGTAGCCATATATGGAATACCCGGATCAGCCGCCGAAGCATACATTAATGATTTGTATGATCCGGATACATGGCCTTATGATCCTGACAGCGGTTACACGTTCAGAAATATAGCAGAGGAGAAGATCCCACAGGACATTTCACTGTGTGACGCTTCTGTATCCGGCAAGGTTACAGTGCTTGAGGACGGGACAAAGCAGCTGAAACTGGATCTGAACGACAAGACCGCAGATCTGAGTGCTTTTGCACGCAGGGGCGTTACATATGCATGTGATGATTCTGACGTGGCTGAGATCAGTGAAGACGGGATCCTGACTCTCAATAAGGAAGGCAAAACTAAGATCCATTTGACCGCAGTAGTTGCAGAAGGTGACGAAGCGTATTTTGCCCCTACAGAGATGACGATAGACCTTATAGTATGGGATTCACAGAAACCTGAGCCTGCCAGGCAAACGATAACCGGCAGCAGCAATTTCACCAAAACGTTCGGCTGTGCTGCCTTCAGTCTGGGCCAAAAGGCGAAGACCAGCCTTACTTACAAGAGCAGCAATACGAACGTAGCACAGGTCAGCAGTACCGGCAAGGTCACCATTAAGTCTCCCGGCACCGCGAAAATCACTGTCACGGCTTCCGGTAACGAGCTTTATCAGAAGGCGGTCAAAACCGTAACAGTCAATGTGTCGGTCGCAAAGCCTTTTATCAAATGTACTGCCGGCAAAAGAAAGGTCAAGATCGGCTGGAGCAAGGTCGCAAAAGCTAAGGGTTACCAGATTTACGTCAAGTTCCCGGGCAAGAGCAAATACAAGAAGGTTCTTACAACATCATCAAAGGTCAAGGCAGTAACCCATAAGGGACTCAGGAAAGGTAAAAAATATTCATACAAAGTCCGCGCTTTCGTCAAGATCGGGGGCAAGACATATTACAGCAATTTTTCAAAAGTTAAGACTGTCAAGGCCAAATAATCTGACCGGCCGGATATGATACGTTATGACAGGTTCAAATGCGAGACCGATAACTGAATATGAGCCTTTGTTCGGATCATGGTATGTAACTAGAAGACTTGGGACAGGCGCTGCGGGCAGTGTATTTGAGATAGAACGCAAAGATGAATTTGGTATATACCAGCACGCTGCTGTTAAGGTGATCACTTTACCTGCAGGCGGTGAGGACGAGATCAAAGTCGTCAGATTTGGCGGGATGCCCGATGTTGAGATCAAGGCATATTATGAAGCTGCTGTCCAGAGGGTGGTATCTGAGCTTGAGCTGATGACAAAACTTAAGGGGAACAGCCATATCGTTAGCTATGAGGATCATGAGATCATTCCGCATGAGAACGGTATCGGCTGGGACATCCTTGTCAGGATGGAGCTTTTGACACCGATGCTGGACTATTTCGATGGACGCTCCATGACCGAGGATGAGGTCATCAGGATGGGGATCGATCTGTGCGAAGGCCTCGAACTGTGCGGGCAGTACGGGATAGTTCATAGGGATATAAAGCCTGCGAATATATTCGTGGCTGATAATGGCGATTTCAAGCTTGGCGACTTCGGGATAGCAAGGATCGTAGAGGAGACACAGACCTCGCTATCGAGAAGAGGCACCTATACTTATATGGCGCCTGAGGTGTACCGTGGCGGTAAGTACGATCAGACTGCGGATATCTATTCTCTCGGGATGGTCCTGTACCAGTGCCTGAATGACGGGAGAAATGCTTTCGTTCCGGCTTATCCCGAAAGATATGACCTGGAAGATCAGGAGAATGCATTCGCAAAACGTATTGCAGGAAAGGCTGCACCGCCTCCGGTCCATGGCTCTGAGACTCTTGCAGCTATCGTGCAGAAAGCATTCTCGTTCAGGAAAGAAGACAGATACCGGAATGCTTCTGAAATGAAAGCAGATCTGGAGGCACTCAGAAGAGGCGATTTGGATAAGATCACTGCACTCAAGGATGATAAACGTGCAGAGATAAAACAAGACGATTCGCTGACTGAAGAAACCAAAAAGCACCGGATCATGCCAATAATAGTCGTAATTGCACTTATTGTGCTGATCGGTGCAGGTATCTTCGCTGCGCTTTTCCCGTGGGAGATAGAGTCGATAGCTTTGACCGCTGATGGAGTCGAGGTCGGCAGCGATACAGAGATCTATATCGGCGACCGGCTGACTCCGGATTATACTATCAGTCCTAAGCATTACGAGGGAGAGCCGATAATATTTACCTCGTCGGATGAGACTGTTTTTACGGTTGATGAGAGAGGCGTGTTAACTGCCAAAGGGCTCGGAGAGGCGATCATGACGATGAAGGCAGAGGACTATTCTGATGATGACTATACTGAAGAAATCACGGTCAGGGTCGTGCCTAAAGTCACTTCGATAAAGCTTTTTTCAGTAGATCCGGACGGGCAGACCTTACAAAGTGTTGGAGGATCGATCGATCTTACCACAGGTGATAATGTTGAGCTGGCAGTACAGCTCGAGCCGGAGAAATTCAGCCGTGAGGCGATTTCCTATAAAGTCGGAGACAAGACGGTCGCAATAGCCGCAGATTCCAGCGGAGACACAGAAACCGCTGCGTCGATACATCTGACTGCCCTCAAAGCCGGCGAAACGACCCTCAAAATCAGTTCAGGCGGATGCACAATAAAAAAGAAGATTATAATCAAAAATCCTGTTGTCGTTACGTACAGCAACCCGGGGAACTCGGGGAACAGCAAGAAGAACAAAACTCGCAGCAAGACAAAATCCGGGGGTTCTAAAGAAGAAGGATCATTCGGAGATTATGAATATTTCGACTGATAAGAAAGCATCCCCGAGCAAATATCTAAGCTCGGGGATGCTGTTTTAAATTATTTGATTTTGATTGTGAAAGTTACGGTTTTTACTGAAGAAGCCAGATAATTGGAGTTGCCTGCAGCCTTTACTTTGACCTTGACCTTGTATTTGCCTTTCTTCAGACCTTTCTTGATCGTAACCTTTCCTGTTGTCTTGTTTATAGTTATCTTCTTGTTTCCGGATGACTTGGTATATGCCATCGCACCTTGTCCGGCCTTAGTGAATGAAAGGACCTTCGATACTGCAAGACTCTTATTCTTTTTCTTTACAGCGGAATACTTTACTGTTGCGGTCTTCGCCTTGACTGAAAGAGGATTTGCAGCTCTGGTGATGGTGAATGTCTTAGTTACTGATCCTGAGTAACCGGACTGTCCGACGATCTCAGCATATGCTGTTCCTGCAGCCACATTTCTTGAATAATTGACTGTATAGTCGGTTCCTTCTGCGAGCTCTTGCCCGTTATAGGTTACTGTGACAGAAGGTCTGTTAGGCTTGCCGCTATACACATAACTGGATTTACTGAGCACGACATCGGCATTGCTGTTATCGATTTCTTTTGCGGATTCATATGTTCTGTAGCTGAGCTCAGGTATATAATCACCTTCGGAGTATGTGATACCGGACTCTGTATCTGTCATACTCTTTGGGAATTCCGGATATAATTTATCTTCAGGATCACAGCTGGCATAACTCCACTTTCCGACTTTTAGTGACTCAAGCGAAAAGCACCAGTCGAACATGCAACCCATATTTTCACATTTGCCGATATCGAAGTGACTGAGATCAAGAGCGGTAAGGCTGGAGCAATCATAAAACATATAGTCCATATTCGAGACGTTACCGGTGCTGAAGTTGCTTATATCAAGATCGGTAAGGTCATAGCAACTGCTGAACATCGAGCGCATGGAGTTGACTCTGCTTGTATCAAAGCTGCTAAGATCCAGTTTTTTAACTGATTCACAACAATAGAACATCGAGTTCATGTTTTTGACTCTGCTTGTATCAAAGCTGCTGAAACTTGTAGCATAGTTCGGAACTTTGCTGATCATGAACATGCCGCTCATGTCTGTTACACGGCTTGTATTGAAATTACTAAAATCAACAGGCTCACTTATCCTTTTACAATATCCAAACATACAGCTCATATCTGTGACATTTCTGGTATCAAAACCCGTAAGGTCTATAGAATTAAGTTTATAACAATCATAGAACATGTTACGTGCGGTCGCAAGTTTTACTGAGCCGGTGGTTTTTACTGCAGTAATATCAGGGGAATAATTATACCATGGGGGTGTATCCTCCCAGTCAGTCATGCTGCCTGCACCAATAGTCAGGACTCCCTTGGAATCGATAGTCCAGCTGCATGTTCCGCAAGTACCGGAAGCTATATCCGTATCTGCAGCATAGGAAGCCGCAGGGACCGCAGAAACGATCATTATAAGCGCCAGTAATATGGCAAATAGTCGTCCATTCTTCATCAAATAATCTCCTTTCAGCATAAGCTAAATTTTCTTGATTTTAACATGCGCAAATCAGAGGTTTTTCAAAGAATCACTGCCATCTTCAACATTTTTGAAAAAAAGAAAACGGAAGCTTTCTTTTGAAAAAATATAAATACTCAAATGATACACTCAATGTATATATTCGCTGATGATAATTGGCATGCTTTGCCGGAGGATTGTTATGAGAAAGATGTTTTTCAGCCAGCTTAAGCGCATTACTGCAATCGTACTTTGTGCGGTGATCGCTTCTCCATATTTGCCGTTTGGGGGCAACTATCATAATTCTTATGCAGAAAGCTATACAAATCTACCATTCATTATTGAAGATACATCTTATGGCATTGAAGATGAGAGTGTTATGGGAATGAAAATAACGCTGACAGATGGTGCTGAGTTAGTAAGTAGTGATGGCGGAGTTGTGATGGTCAGTAAAAGTGGTACTGATAAGGACTATTACTATCTGATAAGCACTCATGGATTTGTAAGGTTTTTTGAAGTTGAAAAAGGCGGACATGTATCAGCAAATCTGCTCACCTCTTCGACTGACAGAAATATAATTCAGTACTATCCTTATGAATTATATGAAATCTATTTTTCGGATTCAGGTAAGAGGGATTTATACAATGCCACTACAGATACTTACTATGATTATGGCTTTGACCAGTATAGTATAGACCATAATGCCGGTGATTTTTACTATAAGAATGGCTTTGTTACATACACGGTTAAAGCAGAAGAAGGACCATACAGTTATCTCCAAGGCTTCTTAAATAACGAAGGAGAGGTCATTACGGATGCGGTTTTCTACGATTATAGATGCTACAAAAATTGTATTCTGCAGATAAACAAAGAACATGATTATTTGGTCTCAAAGAATGGCACAGGAGCTGTCGAATTCGATGAATGCAAATTCCTTGACTCAGATTCAGATATTGTTTTTGGAATAAAAAGTGGAGACACTTGGGCAATAGTGAGCTGTGAAACAGGTGAACTTCTTACAAGCCTGGAAGATAACTATTATCCGATGCAAGCCTACAAATATAATGGAACATATTATTACTTATGTTCAAAAGAAACTTCCAACCCGGATGTAAAAGATTATTTCCTGATTTCAGAGGATGCTATAATAAATCTCAGCGATTTATATCCGGATACCACAACGGTTGCTACTTTTAACAGTAATTTTGCGCCGGTATTATTATTGAAAAATGAATACGAAGATGACTTGAACAAAACAGCTGACTTTACATGGCTCTCACCAGATGGAAGTGAAGTATATAACACAGCCCATTTTGACTTAAAATGGGAAACAACTGACAACAGTGATCACAATGGTACAATGTATTTCCGTGATCTTAGAATAGCATATAGTCCGGTCAGCTACCCCGGGTATTCAGTAAAAAACAAAAGTACCGGTGAATATGTAATGGGACTTGAAGGATTCCATGATGTCGATATCCGCGGCAAATATATCATAGGATATTACAAAGTCGGCGGCCATAATGCCGGAGACCCTAAAGAGGATCATTACTATTTCTATAATTATATAGATCACGTAACGGTAGCTGAGGATGTGCCTGCTTATATTTGTTCTGATGATGGGGCAAATACAATTGCAAATGATGGTCTGGCGGTACTGGTCAGCCCTGATGATCCAGACAAATATGGAATACTCGATTTGTACTCAGGTACTCCGCGATTCTCCGGTTATATTTATGAAACAGACAACTTAGATCTTGATCTGTTATCTATCAGCCGGGTTCACAGGTTTGATAATCTCGGATGGTTATGTCAGTTATCTTATAAGAATTTCTCCAAAATAATCAATTCTGATTTCAATGTTATAGATGAAGATCACGTGATATCGGATGTTCGCTCAGGCGATACATTTAAAATCGTAGCGGAGCATGTATTTACAGGTGAAGGAGGTGACTACGAGCCATCAGGAGACGGATCTTTTCATATTCTGGACTATGATGGAAATATACTTCTTGATAGACAAGACATCATAAGACACGATGATGGTACAGTTTCCTGCGAGTGGACGTATAATGCGGCATATGTTATTGAACAGGAGAAAAACGAAAAAACATATCAGGGTTTGATTGCTTCTGATGGTACAGAGATACTTGGCTGCGATTATCAATTTGTGGGAAGCTTTAGAAATGGTGCATCATATGTCGAAGAATTTGGAAGCAGTTATGAAAAGACTGTTGGACTAGTTGACATTTCAGGGAACTACATATTAAAAGGACAGTTTAAGAGCAAGATCAATTCGGATTATAATCCGAAAGAGATTTATGCAATGAATGCCAATCTGTATCCGACTATATCATTCCTGGCTCCGGGTTACGGTAATAATGTAGTGTACCTTTATAATTATGATTCAGGCAGTGAAAAAGAGTATCAGAAAGAGGCCAAGGAACTTGCTCTTGAGTCTGCTATATACAGTTATGGCAAACAAGGCAAGAAACTGGAAAAAGATGTGCTTACAAAAGTACATTCCATAGAACCTGATCATGGTAAATTCGATCTTCTCTGCAAGAGTAAAGCCGGAAATGATGTCAGCAGCTTTATTCTTTGTTCAGGAAAGAAGAAAATACAGGAAAGTCAAAACGGAAATTTCTATAATCTGGATCCTTCCAAATTTATCGAAGGGAAAGAGATATCTGTAATAGTAAAGGGCCAAAAAGGTTCACTCAAGACCCCGCTGAGGCTGCAAATAGAAAGTAAGGCTGTTTTGCTTGACTCCCAAATCTCTTTGATTAATTCCATGGATTCCAGTTTGGAAATACAAATAAGCGATGAGATACCTGTTTTAGGAGGAAAGACTGTAAGTTTTGACCTTCCGATCACACTTCCTGTCTCTGCCGTAATTGAAGACGGCAAAATTAAAATAGGTGTTAATTATCCAATGCTTTACAATGATTCCGGGGATTCGGCCGAGGGAAATACTACAACACCAAAAGAATTTCAGTCAATTGCAGAACAATTGGAGCAAGGAGAGAAAGACGCAGTTAAATCCGGAGAAGTATTACAAAAAGTGCTCGGGAAGAAAATCGATGATCTCAGCCAAACAGATATATCTGCAGATATTCCGTTTATGGAAAAACAAGTTAAGATAAGCATTGTCGGATATTTTGAGGGTGAATGGAGCGATAAGCTTGATTCTGTCAGCGGAAGCATTGCAATAGTGCTACAGGGAGAAGCCACTCTTCAGTGGCAGTTTGTTATCATAGTTCCGGTGACTGCGAATGTCGAGGTTTCAGGAAGTGCCTCCGCAGGTGGCAAAGCCAAGTTCTTCCTTTCTTCCGATGATTCCCCATTTGATGGGAACATCTCATCGGATATCAACGTTTCTCTGGAACCTTATATTGGCGTAGGAGCGGGACAATGGATAAGCGGTGGCTGCTATGGCAATTTGACAAGTGGCGTGAACATAATATGGGTAAGCACTGTGGAAAAGGGTGGACCTACAAAATTCTTCATCACGGGAGATGTGGGAGCAAAGGCGTATCTTGCCACGAAAGAGTACAAAGTGGCTCTGATCTCAATGAATGATATGAGGAAGATAAAGTCGCTCGCGCCATACATCAATGATGATAATGAGTTGCTCATTTGGTCCAGATATGGCGGATCGTTGACAAATAAAAGTGTTTCTTCCAATGCTGCAAATAATATTCAAAAGCGCCTCTATAAGAGCCCGGATGAGTTCTTTGAAATGAGCAACATAAGTACCTCGAGACAGTTAAAAAGTGCAAATAGAAATGACGAGCTTATTCACAATTCATACCCGGCTGCAGAACCTAAGCTTGCATCTATAGACGGAACAACAATTCTGACCTATGTTGATGTAGATCAGAGTAGAGCCGAAGCAAACCAGACTGTTCTTAAATATTCTGTTTATGATGAAGATACAGGTTTGTTCAGTCCGGCTTTGGCGGCAGAAGACGACGGAACGGCAGATGCAATGCCTGAACTCCTTGAAAGTAATGGCGATCTGTACCTGTGCTGGCAAGATTCAAAGACGGAATATGCTGAAGGCGAAGACCCGGATCTGAACACTTATGCGAACAGCTTCGGCATATCTGTAGCAAAATATGACAAGATCGAAAAGAAGTTCATTAATCTCGGCAATCCGGATGCAGGTGAACAGTATTGCTACGTGCCTTCTCTTTCAATGACAGATCAAGGTCTTCAGTGCACATGGGCAGAGAATAGTGACGGTAATATTTTTGGTGTTACCGGTAGAAATGATATTTTCAGATCTGTATATTCAGACGGCAAATGGTCTGTACCGGAAGCTGTAGCCAGTGATGTAAAATGCATAACAGGCTTATCAACCGGAAAACTAGGGTCAGAAAATGCGACAGCATATGTGACAGATACAGATAATGATCTCACTACTGAAGAAAAGGAAATGCATGTTATTGCGGGTGGTATCGCAGGTTCTCTCAGTGAAAAAGGTAATATTTCTCATCCGTTATTTGTAAATATCAATGGAGAAGATAACCTTATCTACAATTTCAACGGTTCAGTCAGAAGCATGAGTGGAACAGATAAGAGCACCTCTGAATTAGTTCCTTCAGGAAATATGGATCTGTACAGTGACCTGAAAGTATGCGATAACAAGATTTATTATCTCAAGTCTGATCAGAGCAGCAGAAATGTGTTCCGCGCTGAGCAAAACGGAGATATTTGGAACAGTATTCCGATCACAACAGAAGATACATATGTCGATAGCTTTGATGTTACCGGGCAGAAACTTGTCTGTGTAACCAGCTCTGTCGACCTGGAGAGCGAAGATATGGATTCCGTATCCTCACTCAAATTCATGAACAATATCAACAATTCTGAGTTAGTATTGGATGCAGTATTATTTGACACTGAAGCAATCAATGAAGGCAGCAACCTGGATGTTCAGCTGTATTTGACCAACAATGGTACCGATGCTGTAAGCAATATGGAAGCTTCTATCTGCAAAAAAGGAAGTTCCGAAATAATCCAGACTGTTCCTGTCGATGCAAGCCTGGCTCCGGGAGAGAGCATAGACAAAACAGTTCAGTTCACGCTCCCGCCGGAACTCGATCCTACAGAATACATTGTTACTGTTACAGAACCGGGAACAACACAGACTAGTGAATCTAACCAGTATGAAGTAGATTTCAGCAAGGCGGACATTGTGGCTGAATCTGACTATGTGATGGATGAAGATGGACGTTTCGTAGAGGTAAAGGTAAGCAATACCGGCAGATCCAAAGCAACCACAACTACCAGAATCAATAATCAGAATGATGCAGTTCTGGCTGAATATGTGGATGAGATCGATGCAGGTGAGAGCAAAACATACAGATATGAGATAGATGATTCATTGGTAGACCTCAGCGGAGACGGAAGTGTTCTTATTGTCAATTGTGAAACAGATGCTGAAGAATATTATGAGTACAACAATACTGATGAAGTTCGTGTATGGGATATCGATGCATCTCAGCCGACAGCAATCAATAACGGCCCTACAGTAAGAGTAGAAGAAATAATAGAGGCTCTTCCTGCTGTTGAAGATATCACAGATGATGACTATCGGGCAGTTATTGAAGCAAAAGCCGTATATGATTCTCTGACTGAAGATCAGAAACATCTTGTAAGTCCTGAGTTGATCGAGAAACTCGAAGCTGCGGAAATCAAACTGGATATAGATCCCGGATACAATGACAGTTATAACATCGAGGATTATGACTTTGAACTGGATTATACATGGGTGACATATGAGGACTATTATTTCTTCCCGGCTGTGTATTCAGATGGTCTGGTTGAAGACAAAGACTATACTGTTGAATACAAGAATAATATAGATGTCGGGACGGCGGAGGTAGTAATTAAAGGAATCGGAGAATACACCGGAAGCGTCACTCTGACATTTGATATTCGTCCGGCAGATATTAGAGATACAGACATCAATCTTAGCAATACGGCTTTCATATATAACGGAAGGTCGATCACACCTAAGTTGTCATCATGGATGCTGGAAGAAGGAAAAGACTACAAGCTTTCATATAAGAATAATAATAGTGTTGGTGTGGCAACTGTAACTGCTACAGGTGTTGGTAATTATGAAGGGACGTGGTCTAAGACATTCAATATCAATCCTAAGGGAACAACGCTTTCAAAGCTGAAAGCCGGAAAGAAGTCGTTCACAGCTACATGGAAGAAACAGGCGGTCCAGACTACAGGTTATCAGATCCAGTATGGCCTGAAGAGCAACTTCAAAGGAGCTAAGACTTATACAGTCAAGAAAAATAAGACGGTAAAAGCTACTATCAAAAAGCTCAAAGCCAAGAAGAAATACTATGTAAGGATCCGCACATACAAGAAAGTCGGAGGCAAGATGTACTACTCCGCTTGGAGCAAGGCAAAGAAAATCAAAACCAAGTAAAATAAAAAGGTACATCTGGAATTTTGACTGAAAACAAAGCATCCCCGAGCAGAACTTGCTGCCCGGGGATGTTACTTTTTCATTATTTAACCTTGATTATGAAAGTTATGGTTTTTACTGAAGAAGCCTGATAATTGGAGTTGCCTGCAGCCTTTACTTTGACCTTGACCTTGTATTTTCCTTTCTTCAGACCTTTCTTGATCGTAACCTTTCCTGTTGTCTTGTTTATAGTTATCTTCTTGTTTCCAGATGACTTGGTATATGTCATCGCACCTTGTCCGGCCTTAGTGAATGAAAGAACCTTCGTTACTGCAAGACTCTTATTCTTTTTCTTTACAGCGGAATACTTTACTGTTGCGGTCTTTGCCTTGACCGAAAGAGGATTTGCAGCTCTGGTGATGGTGAATGTCTTAGTTACTGATCCTGAGTAACCGGACTGTCCGACGATCTCAGCATATGCTGTTCCTGCAGCCACATTCCTTGAATAATTGACTGTATAATCGGTTCCTTCTGCGAGATTTTGCCCGTTATAGGTTACTGTGACAGAAGGTCTGTTAGGCTTGCCACTATACACATAACTGGATTTACTGAGCACGACATCGGCATTGCTGATGTCGATTTCTTTTGCGGATTCATATGTTCTGTAGCTGAGCTCAGGTATGTTGTCACCTGCGGAATATGCGGTACCGGACTCTGAGTCTGTCATGTCAATTGGGAATTCCGGATATTTTGTATATGCTGAATTGAAGCTGGCATAACTCCAATTTCCGACTTTTAGTGACTCAAGCGAAAAGCAATAGTCGAACATGCAATCCATCACTGCACATTTACCGGTATCGAAACTGCTGAGATCCAGATTATTCAGGCTCCCGCAACCGGAAAACATATAGGGCATATACAAGACACTACCGGTGTTGAAGTTGCTGATATCAAGATCGGTAAGGTCAGAGCATTGGCAGAACATATTGCTCATATCTTTAACATTACTTGTATTAAAACTGCTAAGATCCAGTTTTTTGGTTGTCTTACATACATAGAACATCCAGCTCATGTCTTCGACTCTGCTTGTATCAAAGCTGCTGAAACCTGTCGCATAATCCGGAACATTGCTGATCAAGAACATTCTGCTCATGTCTGTAACGCTGCTTGTATTGAAATTACTGAAATCAACAGGTTCGCTTATCTCTGTGCAATATGCAAACATACCACTCATATTTGTGACATTGCTTGTATCAAAACCCCTAAGGTCGATAGACTTAAGATTATAACATTCAGCAAACATGTTAAAAGCGGTCGCGAGTTTTACGGAGCCTGAGGTTTTTACTGCTTTGATATCATTGGAATAATCATACCATGGCGGCATTTCTACCCAGTCAGTCATGCTGCCTGCACCAATAGTCAGGACTCCTTCGGAATCGATAGTCCAGCGGCATGTTCCGCAAGTACCGGAAGCTATATCCGGATCTGCAGCATAGGAAGCCGCAGGGACCGCAGAAACGATCATTATAAGCGCCAGTAATATGGCAAATAGTCGTCCATTCTTCATCAAATAATCTCCTTTCAGCACACTTATATTTTTCATTATTTTAGCATGCACAGAAAAGAGATCTTTCAAAAAATACTGTAGATTTCAGTCTTCCTATTTTCATTGATGAATCCTGCTCTTGAGTTTGACACGATATTCTGATAATGGTAAAATTCATTGGATACGGAGAATTATTGGCAGGGGAAGAATGCTCCGCATTCACAATGCTTTTTTGCAAAGGAAATGAATCATGACTGACAATTATAAAAGTATATTGCTGAAGTATGCTGAGGCTGATCTTGACCAGCTTTCAGAAGAAGAATATAAAGAACTCAAGGCCGCTGAGCTGGCGGATATGCAGTATTATGTAGATGCTATCACTACCAGTGATGTTCCTGAGGTAATGTATCGCATCGGCAGACCGATCACCGATCTTAAGATGATGCTGGAGACCGGTGTTGAGGCATTTGGCGACAAAGTCCTCTACCATCAGATCATGCCGGGCGACAAAGAGTTCACGGAGTTCACCTATGGTCAGGTACGCACGGATGTAAGAGGCCTCGGTACTGCTTTGCTGGGACTCGGGCTCAAAGGTGCGCATATCGGTGTCATCGGAGCGAATTGCTATGAGTGGGCAGAATCCTATTTTGCGATCACAGGAGGCGTAGGTGTAGTAGTTCCGCTGGACAAGGAACTCACACCGGAAGAACTTGCTAATCTGTGCAACATGGGAGACCTCGATGCGGTCATCTGCTGTCAGGACAAGTATTATGATATTTTCAAGGCCATCATGAGCTCCGGAGAAACCGGTCTCAAGGCTGTTATCGGAGTGAATAAGACTGAGCATGAGGACCCGGCAAAAGGTCTTTACAGCTGGAACATTCTCAGAGCAGACGGTATCGCAAAGGTCGAAGCAGGGGACAGATCATATCTTGACGCAAGAGTAAGAGCTTCAGATATGGTTTCCATCATTTTCACATCAGGTACGACCGGTGTCAGCAAGGGCGTTATGCTCTCGCACAGGAACCTCTGCACTGACGTTCTCATCGCACAGACTTATCTGGAAGTTTGTCCGAGCGACATCTTCTTCAGTGTACTGCCGATACATCATACATACGAGTGCACCTGCACGATGATCGAAGGAATGTTCATGGGTGCTTCCATGGCATTCTGCAGAGGACTCAAGTACATCACCAAGGACATGCAGGCGGTCCACCCGACATTCCTGCTCGCAGTTCCGCTGATTTACGAGAAGTTCTACAATACTATCCAGAAGACTTTGCGCAAACAGAAACAGGACAAGCTTGTCAATACACTGTTCGCGATCAACAACGTTACCAGCAAGATCGGTATCAATGTGGCTAAGCCAATAGCTAAGAAGATCATGGCTCAGTTCGGCGGATGTATCGAAATGTTCATCGCCGGCGGAGCAAGAGTGGACCCTAAGGTGCTCGCATTCTTCCGCAGCATGGGCATCCCATGTCTGCAGGGCTACGGCCTGACAGAGACATCACCGATGGTAGCGCTGAACCCTGACCAGTGGAAATATATGAGAAATGAATCCGCCGGCAAACTGTTCCAGTTCACCGAATGCAAGATCATCGACAAGGACGAGGACGGCAACGGCGAGATCTGCTTCAGAGGACCTATGGTAATGATGGGTTACTACAAGAATCCGGAAGCCACTGCCGCATGCATGGAAGACGGCTGGTTCCACACAGGAGATATCGGATATCTTGATGCAGATAATTATGTATACATCACAGGCCGCAAGAAGAATGTCATAATCGCAGCCAACGGCAAGAACGTTTTCCCTGAAGAACTCGAAGAGAAAATCGCCAGAAGTCCGTATGTTGAGGAATGTATGGTATGGGCAGATGAGACCAATGAGGACAGGATGAAGCGCGGCATTTATGTCACACTCAAGCCTGATAAGGAGAATGTCCGCGAGGCACTCGGAAACAATGCCGATGATGACAGCGCCGTTCTGGCACTTCTGAGCAGCGAGATCGACAGACTCAATGCAATGTGGCCGGACTGGAAGAGAATCAAGCACATAGTCGTCAAGAAGGGTGAATTCAATAAGACGACCGGAATGAAAATCAGAAGATTCGTTGAGGAGAACAAGCTGGCTGACTAACAACCCGGGAAGGGGGCGACACTCATGAGAAGAAGACCTGCTCTAATTCTTGATCACGATAAACTACGCTATAATATGCGCATGGTGATCGGCTGGTGCGGCCGGTCCGGCATCGATGTGGCCGGTGTGTTCAAAATTACCGGCGGAATGGCATCTGTGGCAAGAGACTATCAGGAATGTGGCGCTGTGATGATCGCTTCATCCAGGCTGGAACAGCTTGCAAGAGCCAAATCAGCAGGCGTGGATATCCCGATGCTCATGATCAGAGTCCCGATGATTTCCGAACTCGAAGAGCTTGTCGAGATATGCGAGTACAGTCTTCAGAGCGAGTTTGCGACACTCAAAGCGGCTAATGAAGCAGCCTTGAATGCAGGCAAGGTCCACAATGTCATACTCATGGCAGATCTCGGTGATCTGAGAGAAGGTTTTTTCGAGCTGGAAGAGCTTGTTGATGTCGCGAAGTATGTGGAAGATTCCTGCGGAGGCCTTCATCTTGCAGGTATCGGAACCAACCTCGGATGCTATGGTTCAGTAGTTCCGACCAAAGAAAAGATGGAGCAGCTTGTAAGATATGCTGAGGCGGTCGAAGCTGCTATAGACAGACCGCTCGAGATAATATCCGGAGGCGCTACTTCGAGCCTGATGCCGGTGTTCGATAAAGAGATGCCTGACAAAGTCAATATGCTAAGGATCGGTGCGGTGACTTTCTGCGGACCGCTCGAAGATCTCAGGCAGGCTTACGGCAGGAAGGAAGCGGATGCTTTGCACGATGATGTTTTCACGCTGGAGGCGGAAGTCATCGAGGTAAGGACCAAACCGACGCATCCTATCGGCAAATTGGGTGTCGATGCTTTTGGCAAGAGAGCCAAATATGTTGACAGAGGCAACAGGAGAAGAGCTCTTCTGGCGATCGGGAGAGCCGATTACGGCGATATCGACGATATCATTCCTCAGCTCGAAGGAGCATTTATTATCGGCGCGTCCGGCGACCATACGATAATGGATGTCGAAGAATGCAAAGAGCAGGTAAGAGTGGGCGATGTTATCAAATTCAAACTCAAGTATTCCGCGATCCTCAGACTGACATCAAGTGAGAACGTCACGACTTATGAGCTGTGACCTTAGAACGATAATCAAATTTCATTAATTCATATACAACATATACATCATTGATTTGAAAGGAAGAGACATGGCACTTAACAAAATCCATGAAATGACAAGAGAAGGTTATGATAACCTGAATGCTGAACTTGAACATCTTATTACTGTAGTTCGTAAAGAGAACGCTGAAAGGCTCAAAGAAGCGATCTCCCTCGGAGATATCAGTGAAAATGCTGAATACGATGCTGCTAAGGATGCTCAGGCAGAAACCGAAGAGAGAATCACTGAGATCGAAGAGATTCTCCGTACTGCTGTCATCGTTGAGGAACTCGATGAGGGAGACGATACAGTTCAGACCGGACGTACTGTAACAGTAAAAGAGCATTACCTCAATCTCGTTTCTACTTACAAAATCGTAGGTACAACAGAAGCAGATCCGCTTAACGGCAAGCTTTCAAATGCTTCTCTTGTAGGTGAGCATCTGATCGGTCTCAAGGCAGGCGATATCGTTGAGTTCACAGTTCCTGACGGACTCGCTAAGTATGAAGTACTGGAGGTCAAGAGATAAATGGCAGAGAACAAGCCGGTTAATCAGGCAGAAGAGCGCGAACTGACCGAAAAGGAAATAGGTGAGCAGAGACAGATCAAGAGGAAGAAGCTCGAAGAGCTCCGCGCTATGGGAAGAGACCCTTATCTGGAAGAGACTTTTGACGTGACAGCACATTCCATGGACATCAAACGCAACTTTGAAGCTATGGAAGACGAGGAAGTCAGAGTCGCAGGCCGTATTATGGCATTCCGCCGCATGGGCAAAGTTGCTTTTGTCGACATGCAGGACAAGCAGGGCAGGATCCAGATCTTTGTCGCAAGAGACAACATCGGTCAGGACGAATACAATATTTTCAAGACATATGACGTTGGCGACATCCTCGGTATCAGCGGCATCGTTTTCAAGACCAAAACCGGAGAGACAAGTATCAGAGCAATGGAAGTCAAACTCCTTTGCAAGTCACTTCAGGTGCTTCCGAATAAGTGGCATGGCCTCAAGGATACAGACCTCAGATACCGCCAGAGATATGTTGACCTCATCATGAATGAGGATGTAAGAGATACATTCCTCAAGAGAGCTAAGATCATCAGCACAATGCGTAGAGTCCTCGAAGAGGATTATGATCTGATCGAGGTAGAGACACCGGTACTCGGCAACATCGCCGGCGGTGCTGCAGCAAGACCATTCTGGACTCACCACAATACCCTCGATATCGATATGACGCTCAGAATCTCACTCGAGCTTCATCTGAAGAGACTTATCGTCGGCGGACTTGATGGTGTCTATGAGATCGGTAAAGTATTCCGTAACGAAGGAATGGACAAGAACCACAGCCCTGAGTTCACATCAATGGAGGCTTATAAGGCTTATGTAAACCTCGAGACAATGATGGATCTCATGGAGCAGGTCACATATAAGTGCGCTATGGCAGTAAACGGAACTCCGATCATCAAATATGGCGATAAAGAGTTCGACGTTACTCCGCCATGGAAGAAGATCGACATGACTCAGGCAGTTATCGATGCTACAGGCATCCCGTTCGACAAGATCGACACAGATGAAGAGGCTATCGAGGCTGCAAAGAAATACGGAATGACATTCGAGAACGAAGCTGACTGGTCAAGAGGAAAACTGATCGCAGAAATGTTCGAGGATTATTGTGAAGATATTCCGGGATTCCTCGATGGACCGTGCTTCGTATGCGGACATCCGCTCGAAGTTTCCCCGCTCGCTAAGAAAGACCCTAAGGATCCTCGTATCACAAGAAGATTCGAGTCCTACATCAATGGTTGGGAACTTTCAAACGCATTCTCCGAGCTGAACGACCCGATCGACCAGTATGAGAGATTTGCAGAGCAGCAGAGACAGCTCGATCTCGGTATTGACGATGAAGCTCATCCGATGGATACAGATTTTGTCAACGCACTCGAAGTCGGTATGCCTCCTACAGGCGGTATCGGTATCGGCGTAGACAGACTGGTTATGCTCCTTACAGACAGCGCAACCATCAGAGACGTCCAGCTCTTCCCTGTAATGAAGCCGGAAGGCAAGGGCGGAGCTCAGAAAAAGGAGACAGTAAAGATCGATTTCAGCAAGGTTGAGATCGAGCCGCTGTTCGAAGAATTCGTCGATTTCGACACCTTCAGCAAGTCGGATTTCAGAGCTGTAAAGATCAAAAACTGCGAGGAAGTTCCTAAGTCGGACAAGCTCTTGAAGTTCACACTGAACGACGGAACAGGCGAGGACAGGATCATCCTGAGCGGCATCAAAGCGTACTATGATCCGGCTGAACTCGTTGGAAAGACTGCGATTGCGATCGTGAACCTTCCGCCGAGAAAGATGATGGGACAGTACAGTAACGGCATGCTCATCAGCGCAGTCAACGAGTATGACGGAGAGGAAATGCTCAACCTTCTGCTCGTAGACGACAGGATCCCGGCTGGCGCAAAGCTGTACTAGGGAACAGGGGCGACTCTCGGTCTCCCGAAAGTAAATATATTGACGGTCTATTATGAAACAAGGCATGGTCTGTTGAACCCGGACCATGCCTTTTGTGATATAATCCTTTTTATGAATAACGGAAATGGTGATAAAGATTATCAATATCTGTGGTTTCTTCCACTGTACCTTATCGCGTTCGTGATCGTTGAGAGGGTAAACATAGGCGCTGAGTATCATACTATCCATATGTTTATGGATGACCTGATACCGTTCAGCGAATTTTTTGTGATCCCATATCTTTCGTGGCATGTGATCTCAGTGGTAATGATCATTTACTTATATCGAAATGACCGGCCGGTGTTCAGGAAGATGATGCAGTTCTTCATCGTAGGAGCGATCATATCTTTCGCGGTTTTCCTGATATATCCGAGCTGCCACTCCCTGAGACCTGACAGCTTCGAACACGATAACATCTTTACCTGGATCGTATCGATGATCTACCTTTTCGATACACCTACAAATGTATGCCCGTCTATGCATGTCATCGGATCCATGGGGCTGATGTTTGCAGCGATGTATGCCAACGAGAAGATGTCTATTCAGATCAAGACTGCAATGGCCGTCACAGTTTTCTTCATTTGCGTATCCACACTCTTTGTGAAGCAGCATTCCATAGTCGATGCTGTGGTCGCGCTTCCTGCAAGCTTTGCGGCATGGGGACTCTCTTTCAATGAAGCAAGTCCGGAGGCAGGAGTCAAGCTAAGAGAGGTGATGAGCAGAAAGAATATCATCAACTTGCCGAATGCGATCACACTGATGAGGTTTCTCCTTATCCCCGTGATCGTCCGACTGTATCTGGAGGGATCGTATGCAGAAAGCTTTGCCGTTATTGTGGTCGCTGTCGTATCCGATCTCATCGATGGCGCTGTAGCAAGACGGACCGGATGTGTCACGGACTTCGGAAAGTTCTTTGACTCGGCAGTGAGCAAGATAATGATCGCTGTGCTCATTATTTGCCTGGTACCTAAATACAGATGGATGTGGCTTCTTCTGATGGCTATGATGTTCAGAGAACTTTGCCAGATCATATATGGATATATTTTGTTCTCGAGATATGACAGGGTATACAGTTCGAAGTGGTTCGGGAAGATATGTAAGGTTTCAATGATCTCTGTTACTGCAATTCTCTTCCTGTGGCAAAATGTTCCGAGACTTGCAGCCAATCTGATGATCATTGCATGTTCCGCCACCATACTGCTGGCTCTTCTTATGTACACACGCATGTATCTGAAGGTCGTATGGGGAGATGAATACACGGCAAATATTTCAGCGGTTTCAAGGACTTTGATAATCTCGCTGTGGGTGATAGTCATGATAGTTGTGCTGTGCCTGCATGACCGGATATCCCTAAGTGCCATACTGTCGTATACACCTTCGGACCCGTATATGGCTGCTGCAGTGATGCTGCTTATGTTCGCCCTCAAGACATTGTCAGTGTTCTTCTATTCAGGAATTCTGTTTCTGGCAAACGGAACTCTGTTCAGTCTTCCGACAGCCATTGCCATGAACATAGCCGGAGCACTTGTCATGATTTTCGAAGGATATTTTTTCGGCAACAAACTGGCTGGAGAACAGATGCAGGATATAGAGGAGAAATACCCGAAGCTTCGCGGACTTGTAAGGCTGAAGAACGAAAGGCCGTTCCTCTTTGTGCTCCTGCTCAGACTCTTCAAGGTAATGAATTATGATATATGCAGCATGTATCTTGGTGCTGCAAAAGTCAAGCTCCCGCAGTACGTAGCCTGCAGTCTTCTCGGGCTGCTGCCGGATATCATACTTTACGCGATGATAGGAAGAGGTCTGGGTGACCTCAATATGGGCAGGACCGCTATTGCCGGAATAGTCTACATCGGATTATCAGCAGCATCAATGGTGGTGATAAAATTGCTTATCGATAAGTACGGCGAGGAGACAGAGAACCGTCCCCCGTCTCCAAAGGCTTGAGAAATGAAGCGTTATTGTGATACATTTATAAGGTCAAGGGTAAATTATATCTAAATTATATGTGAGGTTTGTAAAATGGGTTTTATTGAAGGTCTGAGAAGGACAATCGACAATTTTTACAACGGCAGATTGTGGAATGCGGTAGGCGCGCTGATCGCGATGTACGCTTCCAAAATGCTGTTGGATTCATGTGTGCTCAGTGCCAACGCATGTTGGGCCATTGCGGCTGTTCTGGGCGTATGCTTCTACTTTATGCCGCAGGTATCGATAATACTGTATACCATTGCAGTGTTCTTTTCATTGATGCATGTAAGCGCGTTTATGGTGATCGTTCTTACCGTGCTGACTTTGCTTCTGAACACTAACGCGCATCCCGCTGCCTGTGCAGTGTTTATGCTCCCGCTTGCATTTCTTCCGGGATCACCGCTGCTCTCTGTAGGTTTCGCGATATTGTTCTTCGGGATCTGTATGTTCGTGAAATATGATGAAGCATACAAGGCAGCGTTCTATTCACTTCTCTGGGGTGCATGGAGTCTTTTCACCTGTGACAGCGGATTACCGAACTTCCTGTATAAGAAAGGCTTTTCATTAAAGAAAGCTGAGGGTCCGATGGAAGATATGTTCAAAAAGTTCGACCCTCTCAAAGGATATAACAGGATCCAGGCTGCCGGTTTTCAGAATTTCCTGATTATCCTCGGTATATTTTTAGTACTTGGAATCATCGCTTATCTGCTGTTTGTTAAGATCCGTATGCTGAGGACACTTAACAATGATGTCAATGATGCTTTGAACTTCCTGCTGCTTATTATATTTACTATTGCTGCATACTTTGCCATCAGCAAGATCTGCAAGATCGAGATGACTATCCCGTATGTAAAGATAATAGTCGGAGGAGTTTTAGGATATATCATCAGCAGGCCGTGGACCGGAATGGTTGCTCTGGAGATGGAGAAACCTACAGATCCGAGGAAAGCGGCTGCAAGAATCACTGCTGTCAATGCAGGAGAGACATGGGACAGCCTTGCCGGATATGACAGCACTAAGAAAGAGATCCAGGATATCATCAAGCCTTACGTGGACAAGGCTGAGATGAATAAAGTAGCCAAAGCAGGTATGAGACCTGTCAAAGGTATCCTCCTTTACGGCCCTCCGGGAACCGGTAAAACAACTATGGCGAGAATCATTGCGAATGAGAGCAAAATGAATCTCATACTTGTCAACGCAAGTGAATTCATGTCGAAGTGGGTCGGAGAGTCTGAGAAAAACCTGAAGAACATATTCACACAGGCTAAGGCAAAAGCTCCTGCAATTATCTGTTTCGAAGAAGTCGAAGCGTTCCTGCGCAAGAGAACTGAGACAGACAGAAACTATGAGACATCTATCATCAATGTTTTCCTCTCGCAGATGGACGGCTTCAATGAACTGAAAAACGTTCTCGTAGTTGCTACGACCAACAATCCTGAGATGATCGATGAGGCCGCAATGAGACCTGGAAGATTTGACAGGATCATCTATGTCGGAGCACCTGACCCTGCCGGAAGAAAGGCACTGTTCAACAAGTACCTCAAGGGCAAAGCAGAGCTCACCGATGAAGAAATCGACAAACTTGTCGCAAACACTGAGAGATTTACAGGTGCGGACATCAAGGCAGTCTGTGAAGATGCATTCAGAGACAATGACTTCAAGCAGCTTTCAGTCGAAGCTATTCTTGATAAGACCGCATCGATGCTTCCTTCATATACTTTGGATCTTCAGGAGCGCTATGAGCGTTACAGCAAGAAATTCGGACGTTCCTCGATCGCTCAGCAGGACAATAAGGGCAAAGAGACAAAGAAACTCACTTGGGATGACATCAAGGGAATGGAAGAGACCAAGAAGATGCTCAAGGACAAGATCGAGAGCCCTATCAAGAACGCCGAGAAGTACAAAGAGTTCGGAATACCTGCTTCTAAGGGTATACTCCTCTTTGGCCCTCCGGGATGCGGAAAGACTTTCTTTGCAAAAGTTGCAGCAGATGAGAGTAATGCTGCTTTCTATATAGTCAATGGACCGGAACTTCTGGGTGCAGGTACAGGTGAATCTGAGAAGAATTTGAGAAGAAAGTTCAGGGATGCACGCGAGACAAAGCCATCGATCATTTTCTTTGATGAGATCGATGCTATCGCCGGAAAGCGCGGCAGCAATGACGGTTCGGTACGTATCGTTAACCAGCTCCTTACTGAGATAGATGGTATGGATTCTCTCGATGGAGTTATGGTCATTGCAGCTACCAACAGACCGGAATCCCTCGACGGCGCTCTGATGAGATCAGGCAGATTTGATACCAAGATCTATATTCCGCTGCCTGACAAAGCATCTATTATGGAACTTCTCAAGGGCAGTCTGGAGCCGATGCCGCATAACGCAGATCTGGAACTTCTTTCCGAAAAGCTTGACGGTTATACTTGCGCAGATATTGTTGCTATAGCCAACAAAGCAAAAGAGATATATGTTAAGCGTCAGATCGTCAAGGGCGAGGAGAATGCAGAAAAGATCTCCACTGAGGACATCCTGAGCATTATCAGCAAGGTAAAATCCAGTGTCAGCCCTGAGGAACGTAAGAGATACGAATCCCTCAAGTCTTTCGAAAGCATTCTCTAAGACCACTACATTGCATTAAGCTGATAATAGGGGGGAGTCAACGTGAAAGGTAATAGATATCTTATATTCGGCATAGTTTTCCTCGCAATGGGAATTACAATGCTTATGATGGGATCATCTAAGGTCATGGCATATGGGGACTTTGCCCTGGCGATTGCATTCTTTGCACTTTCGACAAGGTCAAATGACAAGTCTGATGATGACCATAAGAATGAATAGAGGATAAACTGTACAACGAAAAACTGACCTCTTTGTGCCGAATCAACGGCCCGGCAGGGAGGTCAGTTTTATTTTGCCGATAATTATTTAAGCGTGAGCAGGATCACTTATATTCATAGAAACCTTTTCCGAAGTTGACGCCCTTCTCACCGCGATCGATTTTCTCTTTGAGAAGCTTGCCAATCATATTCTCAATGGTTCCTTCCTGCTGAGCTGCAGGCTTCATCTGATTGATGTTATAAGCTGTTTCAAGACCGACTATGTCCAGGATCTGGAACGGGCCGGCCGGAGCACCGGTCGCAAGTCTCCAGGTAAGGTCGATAGTTTCAGGATCGGATACACCGTTAGCCCACAGAGCCTGAGCTGCGCTGAGGAAAGGAACGAGCATTGAATTAAGGATATATCCAGGCTGCTCTTTGTGGAGCTGAAGTGGTACCATGCCGATTTCTTCAGCGAACTTAACGACAGCATTGAAGGTCTCAGGGGATGTTCCCGGATGTCCCATTATCTCTGCTGTATTATTCTTCCAGATCGTGTTGGCGAAATGGAGCGAGCAGTACTTTTCCGGTCTTCCGGTATATTCCGCGAACATGCTTGGAAGCAGAGTCGAAGAATTGGTGCAGAGAATCGTGTCCTCATCAAGAAGGTCCTTCATTGCTGTGTATACATCGATTTTAGCCTTAGGATCCTCGGACATTGATTCTATTACTATATATGCTCCTTTGACCGCTTTGGCCATATCGAGCTCAATATGAATGTTCTCTTTCAGGATTCTTTTGGCTTCCTCTGCGAGTTCATCGATTTTCTCTGCAGTCATCCCCAGCCAATCTGAGATCATTCCTTTAGGATACATAAAAGCGCCCATAGGATTACCGACCAAGGCTTTTGCTTTGAGAAGATCCTCGATCATAAGAGCTGAATATCTTTCGATTTTAGGTGTAGTTCTGCCTATAGAACTCTCTGATCTGAGCCAGAATGTAGTGTCGAATCCGTGATAAGCGCATATCAGACCTATCTGTGTACCCAGAACACCACCGCCGGCAATAACAACTTTTTTATTACTCATATTGACTCCTTTCATATCATTGGATCATGCGATACATTAGCTTGTTCAATACCGGGGGATATTATTTGATAGGCTTCAGGCAGAAAAACTCAGAATGATGCCATCTCCTGAATTTATTATATGTGCATAAATAATCCTTCGCAATGGTACACGTGCACAAGGATATGCCAACAATTTGGTATAAAAATGTGTTACCATCAGCATATACTCCAATTAAGAGAACATAAAATGAGGTCTATATGAATATCAGGAATTCAACGGAGGCAGATCTGCCGAGAATAATGGAGATATATGCTCATGCCAGAGAATATATGGCATCGCACGGGAATCCGAACCAGTGGGGCGGAACGAACTGGCCGCCTGAAGCACTTATCCGTGAGGACATAAAGCTTGGCAAAAGTTTTGTTTGCGAGGCTGACGGTGCCGTTGCAGGCGTGTTCTATTTTGATAAGGGCAAAGATGTTGAGCCGACATACAGGGTCATCGAAAACGGCGAATGGCTGAATGATGAGCCGTATGGCGTGATACACCGTATCGCAAGTGACGGTGCGGTCAAAGGCGTAGGCGTTTGCTGCTTTGACTGGGCGTTCGAACAGATACCTCACCTCAGAGCGGATACACATCCTGACAATCTGACAATGCAGAATCTTCTTACCAAGCTTGGCTTTGAGATGCGCGGCATCATCCATGTGGAAGAAGACAATTATCCGAGATACGCTTATGAAAAAACAAATAAATAGACTGATTGCAATTGCAACATTTCTTCTATGCATTACGCTGCTTAGCTCCTGCGGCCCTGATACCGGCAAAAGCAGCCCTCTGGACACAGATGACATAGGTGAATACGATAAATCTCTCGTAATAGAAAAGTATGGCGGAGATCTGGACAGTGACTTATCAGTTTTTCCGGATGTACTATTGACAGATACGGCAGATTACTCCGTTCATTTCAGTTCTAATCTATTTGATACAGACGGAAGAATGATACTCGAATGCACTTATGATGACGAGCAGTTTGCCGGTGAGATCAGCAGGCTGCAAGGCCTTTCCAAGACTATCTCGTTTGGGGATGAACAGTTTACCAACAAAGTCCTGTATGATGAAGCATCCTACGCATATCCCGCATACATTACTATAGACGGCTTTGGCAACACCTTTGAATATGCGCTTGCCGACAAAAGTGAGAATAGAATCGTGTATATCTATCTTTCATATCCTGACGATGAGACCCTGAGCCGGTACAGCAGCTATGTGAAAAAGGATCTGTCGGCATATGAAGAGGAGAACACTCTGGATTCATACTCAATGTACAATCACTCCTTCGATGGAGGGGAATCGTGGGTCGAGCTTGACGATACCGGCAATTAACAAAGCTGTAGAGTGTGCGCTGCAACACAAATAATAAATATACACTCACCTTTGCAGCTGATTTTATATGCTTTTGGATGACGCGGTTCATTTTTACTGAAAAACTGCATAAACACATTCGATTTTCAGTAAAAAAAATGCCATGTGGCGCATTGTGAGATCAGGAAAGTGGCAGAGTACGATAAAATGTCATGGCGATTTGGTCGATATTAATGCCGGTACAGCATAAGAAAGATTATGTGAGGAAATGTTAGGACATTTCCGGTGAATAGTTATTCAATATAATGAGAAAAAATTTGTTTAACGCAAAATGCCGGACGGCCGGTAATTGCTCATTACTGAAAATCGAGTGATATAACCGCTATTTTCAGTAAAGTTGAAGTTTAGCATGAGAGGCTGAACTTTGGCATGAGAAGTTGAACTTTGGCATGAGGGGCTCATCAAGATTTACAATGAACTTCAGCTGCATTTTCTGTGCGCGCTGCTCAATTGATATCTGACCACCTATAAGATAGAATTAATTCAATAATCATACGACAAAGTCTGCACATGGCCGCGTTCAAGGAACTAAAGAGAAAAAAGGGGGAGCGGAATTATGAGAATCAATGTAAACGGAATCGACATGTACTATGAAAAGTGCGGCGTAGGGAGACCTCTTATCCTGGTACACGGTAATGGTGCAGACCATAATGAGTTCAAGAATTCGATCTGGCTGCTGAGAAGGAACTTTACCGTATACAACGTGGACTCGCGCTGCCACGGCCTCAGTTCAAAAGTAGATGAACTTCATTATACAGATATGGCGGATGATATGGTCGCTTTTATGGAGCAGCTGGACCTCAGAGATGTGGTATATTTCGGCCACAGTGATGGTGCGATCATCGGTCTTCTCACTGCAATGAGAACAGACAGAATCGGTCTGTTGCTCGCAGGTAGTGCGAACATGACCCCGCAGGCTGTAGCATCCTGGCTCAGAGGAGGCATCAAGGTAATGCATACAGTCACAAAAGACCCTAAGCTGCTTATGATGCTTAAGGAGCCGAATATTACAGCTGAGGAGCTGGCAACGATCAAGACTCCGACTGTAGTTATAGCCGGCAGCAAGGATATTATCAAAGAAGAGGAGACCCGTGCGATCGCAGAAGCGGTACCGGGAGCGAAACTCAGGATACTTGAGGGTGAAGGGCACATCAGTTATGCTGTCAACGGAAGCCGGCTTGCAGATATCATAATGGAAGAAGCCGGGGTCAAAGCTCCTGCTGCTGAAGGTAACATCACGAGCGCACAGATGGAGATACTGAAGAATGCTCAGCAGGGTGAGATCGATGCCGTGCTCATGTATGAGAAATTAGCTGCTGTGGTCAAAGATCCTAAGGACAAAGCCGCGTTCGAGAGGCTTGCGGGAGATGAAGCAAGGCATGCTGATGTTTTCTTCAAATATACAGGTGCTACGATCAAAGCAAATCCGGCAAAATCCATTCTCGTTCCGATGCTTTACAGGACGATCGGCAGAGAGAAGGTTTATCCGATAATCGCCAAAGCCGAATATGAAGCTGCCGAAAAATACAAAGGCATAATAGCAGACTTCCCGGAAGTGAAGGCAGTAATGAATGATGAGACCCATCATGGCGATGCTGTCCTTGGTCTGCTCAAGTAAAACACTCAGGAAAAAGAATGATCAGAAGGAACTATGTATATATTCTGAAGTGTGCGGATGGCACTTTATATACGGGTTGGACTACCGACCTTGACAAACGTGTCAGGGCACATAATCTTGGGCAGGGGGCCAAATATACCAGGGCAAGAAGACCTGTCGAACTGGTTTATCATGAGGCTTTCGATGACAAGATAGAAGCCCAGCGCCGCGAATACTCAATAAAACAATTAACAAGAGCAGAAAAGGAAAGGCTTATAGGGAGCATGAAGGAACGTATCGATCTTTACACTGTGGACAGAGAGCTGACCGGCAGGACTGCATTTCGAGGAGAGCACTTACCTGAGGGGACATACAGGATGGTGATACATGTCTGTATTTTCAACAGCAAGGATGAGATGCTTATACAGAAAAGGGCAGATGATATAGTCCGCTGGCCGGGGCTGTGGGATGTAAGTGTAGGCGGCGGAGCAAGCGCGGGAGATAACAGCCGGCAGGCTGCTGAGCGTGAGACTGCCGAAGAACTAGGCGTAAAGATCGACTTCAGTGAGCTCAGGCCTGTTATAACGATCAATTTCTCTGACGGATTTGATGACTTCTATACCGTAGATCATGATGTAGAGATCTCAGAGCTTCACCTTCAGGAGGATGAAGTTGCCGATGCAAAGTGGGCTTCGAAGGAAGAGATAGAAGCTATGATCGATGAGGGTACATTTATTCCGTACCAGAAGGATCTGCTCGGATACCTCTTCTTTGCCAGAAACGGCAGGAGCACCTGGGGCAAATAAGCCCCCCCTTTCATTTTAGCAGACCCGGCACCGGTATGTTGATTATGATAATTAATGTACGGAGGTGTAGAAAAATGTTTGAGATCAGAGGAAAAATAAATACAGCTGTCTGCTTCGCCAAAGTGATCGACAATGAGGCGATCTCGCAGATCATGAGGATGTGCAATACCGAAATGACAAGAGGCAGCCGGATCAGGATCATGCCGGACGTTCACGCTGGTAAAGGTTGTACGATCGGAACGACCATGACTATTCTCGACAAAGCAGTGCCGAATGTCGTAGGGTCGGATATAGGCTGCGGAATGTACACGGTGAGACTTGGCAAAGTGGATATCGACTTCGGGAAGGTCGATGAAGCCTGCCATATCATCCCGTCAGGATTCAGTGTATGGAACAAAGTAATGTGGCAGTTCGATTTTTCTGATCTCAAGTGTTACAAGGAACTGAAAGACATCAATAAGCTTGGGCTGTCGCTTGGCACTCTTGGCGGAGGAAACCATTTCATCGAGATCGATGAGGCAGAAGACGGCACTAAATATCTGGTGATTCACTCCGGTTCAAGAACTCTCGGCAAGCAGGTCGCTGAACATTATCAGAACCTTGCTATAGAGCTCAACAGGAACAATGAAGAGGTACGCATACCTGATGACCTCAGTTACCTCTGGGGCTCACATTTGGATGACTACCTGCATGATGTAGCTATTTGCCAGCAGTTTGCAAGGTTGAGCAGAGAAAAGATGGCTGAGGTGATCCTCGGGCATACCGGTCTTGAGGCACAGGATGCATTCCACACTGTCCACAATTACATCGACACTGATGAAATGATTCTCAGGAAGGGAGCTATTGCAGCACATGAGGGCGAACTGGTCCTGATCCCGATCAATATGAGAGATGGTTCTATTCTGGCAACGGGCAAGGGCAACCCTGAATGGAATTATTCTGCACCGCACGGCGCAGGGAGGATCATGTCAAGATCTGAAGCCAAGGAACTGATCGACCTTGAGGACTACAAAAAGGCGATGGAAGGTATATATACCACATCGATCAAAACTTCTACTATTGACGAATCACCGATGGCTTATAAGTCACTCGAAGATATTATCGATGTCGTTGAGGAGTCGGTAGAGATAATAGAAGTGCTTAAACCGATATTTAACTTCAAGGCAAGCTAGGCCGGACGGGATCCCGGCCCGGCCTGCCATTAAACCACAAATTGAATTTACACGGTGATGCCACATATGATATATTCACTTTGGCAAAATCAATAATACAGGAGAGGAAAACTCACAAATGTTATATACACACTACATACCTGAACTGATCAATAAGGATACAAGATTCCAGATAAAAGGTCTGGGACTTTGCTTTGTGTGTAAAAATGAGACAAGAGAAACGGATGTGCGGCATGTGAGTTAGATGCCGTGTATATTACAGATTCCATAGACCGCTTGTCTCAAGTAGATAAGCGGTTTTTTCATGGGAAATAAAAAATCAGGCCGCCAGGCGGCCGGAAAGGAAGGACATTGCAATGAGTGTTACATTGGTCATGATGGCAAAAGTACCGATCATCGACACAAGAGCAACAGGACAGAACATCAAGAGACTCAGACAGTCTGCAGGGGTCTCGGTAAGAGAACTCCAGACGATCCTCGGATTCACAAACCCTCAGGCTATCTACAAGTGGCAGAACGGCGACAGCTTGCCAACGATCGACAACCTTGTCATCCTTGCAGCTGTACTCGGAGTGACCATCGACGAGATCATCGTTGTAGAAAGCGGCACTCAGTGCGATGCCATTATGGGATTTGAGCATGTGATCTGAGTTTCTCCCCCCTCCGGGGGAACAATGATATGAACGAGTAAAATTTTAATACTGGTTCGAAGGCGGATGAATAATAAGCCTGAAGAATCTGACGAAAAGCGCTTACAGCAATACATTTCACTGGATATGACTCCTAATCATAGAACCAACACCATAAAGCGCTTTGAAAAAACAGAAAGATGCTCACAGCAATAACTGATCATAAGTAGAACAATGGTAGATTTACTTAAAAAGCATCTTGGAAAGGAAGAAAAAACAACAATGTTAAATGCACTCAAGAGAATGGCGAACAGGACATTTACTGAAAACGGTGCTGTGACTCATGTCAGCACACATTCAGATTGTCTTGACTTATTCGCAACAGTCGGTGCAATCAGAAATGCACCTGAGCAGGAAATCACTGACAGATTCATCCGCGCGTACACTGAGGACCCGGATCTCGCCATGAAGATCATCTTCTACGCCAGAGATATCCGCGGAGGCCTTGGTGAACGCAGAGTGTTCAGGATCGTCATGACATATCTTGCGACTCATGAACCTGCTTCCGTGAAGAAGAATATCGAATTCTTCGGCGAATACGGAAGATTCGACGACTTGCTTTCACTTATGGGAACACCATGCGAAAAGGAAATGCTTTCATTTATCGCAAAGCAGCTTGAAGCAGACAGAAAAGCTCTCGAAACCGGAGAAAATGTTTCTCTTCTCGCTAAGTGGCTCCCATCTGTCAACGCAAGCAATGCCGAAACAGTTGCTACGGCGAAGAAGATCGCTCGCAGCCTTAAAATGAGTGACAGAGAATACCGTAAGGTGCTCACAGCACTCAGAGCGAGGATCAGGATCATTGAGAATAACCTCAGAGAGAGCGACTACACTTTTGACTACTCGAAGCAGCCATCCAAGGCTATGTTCAAGTACCGTGCAGCGTTCATCAGAAATGACAAAAGTCGTTATATGGACTTTATCAGAAGCGTTTCAAGAGGTGAGACTAAGCTGCATGCAGACACACTCATGCCTTATGAGCTTGTTGACGCCTTCCTCAGCAGATATGGAAGAGGAAATGCAATAAGAATCAGTGCGGAAGAGGTGTCGGTCCTTAATGCAACATGGGATTCATTCCCTGATTTCGGCGGAAACGAAAATGCGATCGCTGTAGTGGATACATCAGGATCTATGTACTGGAGCGGCAGACCAACTCCTGCAAGTGTCGCACTTTCACTCGGATTATACTTCGCTGAGAGGAACAAGGGGATCTTCCACAACTACTTCATTGAGTTTTCGGAAGATGCACAGCTCATCGAGATCAAGGGTAAGACTTTCGTCGAGAAGCTCAGATATGTCGCTTCATTAAACAAGGTCGCGAACACAAATCTTGAGTCGGTGTTCGATCTCATCCTGATCGCTGCGGCAACACACCACATCCCTCAGGAAGAACTCCCTTCAACTCTGTACATCATCTCTGATATGGAGTTTGACTCATGTGTAAGGAACGCAAGCCTTACGATCTTTGAGAACGCAAAGAGACGTTACGCTGCTTATGGCTACAAGCTGCCTGATGTCGTATTCTGGAACGTCCAGAGCCGTAACAGACAGCAGCCTGTGACTATGAACGAACAGGGGGTTGCCCTTGTAAGCGGATGTACTCCAAGACTGTTCTCGATGGTTGCAAGCGGAGATATCGACCCTTACAAAGTCATGATGCAGATCGCAGGAAGCGAGCGTTATGCGAAGATCACGGCATAAGATGCCTGATGACAGAATAAAACGATTAGAATATAATTCAAAAAAAGTATTAATGGAGGACAAGGCAGAAATGTTGATTATCGAAGGAAAGATCGCTACTGCTCTGTGCTTTGCTAAAGTAATTGAAGATGAAGCTATCGCACAGATCAGAAGAATGTGCGATACAGAGATGACAAGAGGCTGCAAGATCAGGATCATGCCGGATGTGCATGCAGGAAAGGGCTGTACGATCGGTACTACAATGACTATCGTAGATAAGGCTGTGCCTAACGTAGTCGGGGTGGATATCGGATGCGGTATGTATACTGTTAAGCTCGGTAAAGTAGATATCGATTTTGCAAAGATCGATGAGGCATGTCACATTATCCCGTCGGATTGCAATACTTGGGATAAGGTCATGTGGCCTTTCGATCTGACAAGACTGAGATGCTACAAGATGCTGGTCAATCCTGAGAGACTTAATATGTCACTCGGTACACTCGGCGGAGGTAACCATTTTATCGAAATCGATGTGGCATCTGACGGAACTAAGTATCTTGTGATCCATTCGGGTTCAAGAAACCTCGGTAAGCAGGTAGCAGATTATTACCAGAAGCTCGCTATCGAAAAGAACGAGGGTAAGGAACAGTATCTCGCTAAGCGTATGCAGATCATTAAGGAGTACAAGGAAGCAGGAAGAGAGAAAGAGATCTCTGCTGCTTTGCAGGAACTCAAGGCCGAGAAGATCAATGCCGATCTGCCTGATGACCTGTGCTACCTCGAAGGTCAGGATCTTGAAGACTATTTGCACGATGTTGAGATCTGCCAGGAATTCGCGAGAATCAGCAGAGAGAAGATGGCCGAAGTCATTCTCAGACATGCCGGACTTACTGCGCTTGACGCGTTCCATACTATCCACAACTATATCGATACCGGTGAGATGATCCTCAGAAAGGGTGCTATCTCAGCTCATGCCGGAGAGATGGTCCTCATCCCTATCAACATGAGAGATGGTTCTGTCCTCGCTGTCGGTAAGGGGAACCCTGAATGGAACTATTCAGCGCCTCACGGAGCCGGAAGGATCATGTCAAGAACAAAGGCTAAGGATTCTATCGATCTGGAAGAATACAAGAAGGCGATGGAAGGGATCTACACTACTTCTGTCAACACTTCGACTCTCGATGAAGCGCCTATGGCATATAAGTCACTTGAGGATATCATTGATGTCATCGAAGAATCAGTAGATGTTATCGAAGTCCTCAAGCCGGTCTTCAACTACAAGGCGAACTAGATCAGTAATGAAAGAAACAAATAAGGTATTTCTCAAAGGCCGGACCCGGATCAGCCTATTATCCGGGCCGGTCTTTTAACGTCAGATCCCGGGACCGGCTGAAATACCTTCTCTGAAAAGGGTTCCTTCCGGGGGTCAGAACTATTATAATTGGTACAGAAATAGTTAAGCAGATGATCTGCGGGAGGTAAGGAATGAGTTCTGTCAGAATAATTATTGCGGATATTATAAATATGGATACTGACTGCATCGTAAATGCAGCCAACAGGCATCTTATGATGGGAAGCGGAGTATGCGGCGCTATCTTCAGAGCAGCAGGCGAAAGAGAACTTCAGGATGCCTGCGACAAGATCGGTTCATGCCCGACAGGAAGTGCAGTCATCACTCCGGGGTTTAAACTCAAGGCAAAATATGTGATCCACGCTGTCGGACCTGTATGGGCTGGCGGCGGTGAAGATGAGCCGGAACTTCTGTACAGTTGCTATCAGTCTTCTCTTAACAAAGCGAAAGAAGCCGGCTGTCATTCAATAGCATTTCCGCTTATTTCAAGCGGCATATTCGGATATCCGAAGGATAAAGCCTGGGTGCAGGCATTAAGTTCATGTCATGAATGGATCGAAGATAATCCTGAGTATGAAATGGATATTGTTTTCACAGTACTAAACGAGGGCATGCTGAATCTCGGCAAGAGCGTTCTCGCCAGATACGAATAAGATTTCTATCAGGTACGGAAAGGTAAATAGCATGGAGCACATCGATATTGTTGCACAGATCAGAAACAAGCTTGATGAGATAGAATACAAAGAAAATGTGAAGATCATTATGGCTGTGGAATCGGGAAGCAGGGCATGGGGCTTTGCTTCGCCTGACAGTGATTATGACGTGCGTTTTATTTATGTCAGAAAGCTACCTGAGTATCTCAGTCTTTATCCTGCGAGAGATGTAATTGAGTGGCAGCTCGATGAGGTCTATGATGTATCGGGGTGGGATCTTCAGAAAGCGCTGAGACTTATGTATGATTCAAACCCTGCTCTGCAGGAGTGGTGCAGTTCGCCGATCATCTACAGAGAAAGTGAACTGGCGGATCCGCTCAGGGAGCTTGCGAAGGAATGCTTCCTGCCAAAGCGGGCTTTGTATCACTATTTCAGCATGGCACATAGTAATGCGAAGAAGTATTTGTCTTCAGATGAGGTCCGTCTCAAGAAATATTTCTATGTTTTGAGACCTCTGCTGGCAGCGAAATGGGTGGTCGATTATGGCACAGCTGCTCCGATGTTGTTTGATGACCTTGTCAAAGCTGAGCTGCCTGAGATTTTGCGCCCGATAGTGGAAGAACTGATAGATATCAAGAAGAACACACCCGAGTTCGGGAGCGGTGCGAGAATACCTGAACTGGACAGTTTTATCAATGAGCAGCTGGAATCTATCAAAGAATGGGCAGATAAGGCAGAGACCCGTTATAACGATAAGGCAAAGCTGGAAGAATTCTTCAGGAGTGTAGTACTATGAATACTGATATCAGATTCAAACCGGGAGACACAGTTCAGCATTTCAAGCGCGAACTTCTGTCTGATGAGGAGCGCAAGACTAAGAAGTATCTTTACGAGATAGTAGGAGTCGCTACTCACACTGAGACAAGAGAACCTATGATGGTATACAGACCACTTTATGATGATGGCGGTCTGTTCGTGCGTCCGCTCGAAATGTTCCTTAGCGAAGTGGACCATGATAAATATCCCGGGATACGTCAGAAATACCGTTTCGAGAAGGTAATGGACCATCCCGACAGTGTTATTCATAAAGCTTATTAAAATCAAGGAGGAGAGAAATGAGCAAAGTAAATGATTTTCTTACAGAAGCAGGCGTATTCTATCTTGCAACTGCAGACGGTGATCAGCCTAAAGTCAGACCGCTCGGTGCACACATGGAAATGGACGGAAAGGTGCTTTTCGGAGTAGGAGACTTTAAAGAAGTATACAGACAGCTTGTTGCTAATCCGAAGGTCGAGATCGCATGTGCCAAGCCGGATGGCCACTGGCTCCGTTACACCGGCAAAGCTGTTTTCGAGACAGAACCTAAGTATGCCGAAGCAAGTCTCGAAGCAATGCCGCAACTCAAAGGCATCTACAATGAAGAGACCGGCCACAAGCTGATGATGTTCCATCTTGAAGACGCTGTTGCAGTCGATATTCCTATGATGGGACCGGGCGAAGATCTCCTGGCTGAATAGTCGAAGTATTATCGAAAAACTATGGCATTTACAGCCAAAATAGCGTATACTCAACGAGTGGTTGTGCTTATTACGCAGTAATGAACACAACCGATCCAATCAGAATATTATTAATACTACAATACAAGGAGAAGAAAAATGACAAAGGCAGAATTCATCGAAAAGTTCGCAGAGAAGACCGGTTTCACCAAGAAGGATGCAGCTCTTGCTGTTGACGCTTATCACGAAGTGATCGCTGACGCTGTTAAGGCTGGCGATAAGGTAGTTATTCCTGGCGTTCTCAAGGTAGAGGTCAAGGAGCAGGCTGCAAGAACAGGCCGCAACCCACAGACTGGCGAAGAGATGCAGATCCCTGCAAAGAAGGTTGTTAAGGCTAAGTTCTCTGACAAGCTTCTCGGCTAATTGATTTTAATACAATCAGCTTTAAATTCCCTGAGCCACTTATGACATCTGTTATAAGAGCTCAGGGCTTTTTTTCAAGGGAGAATAAAATGCTTATCAAACAAGATTTCTATTTTAATTCATTAGGCGATAACAGACCTCTTCATATCAGGATACCTGACGCAGGAGAACCTCCTTATCCTGTCATGTATTTCTTTGACGGGCATAACCTGTTCCGTGGCGAGGATGCCACATACGGCAAATCCTGGGGCTTTGAGGAGTATATGAGTGCTTGGGATAAGCAGATGATCATTGTGGGAATAGAGTGCGCTCACGGGGGAAATAAGCGCTTATCTGAGTACCTTCCGTATGGCTCCGGGTTCGGATGGCTCAAAGGTATAGAACCGCTGGGAGATAATACGATGCAGGGGATCATTCACGAGCTCAAACCATACATTGACTCTGCATTTCCGACTATTCCGTTCCGCGAATGTACTGCGATCGGCGGATCAAGTATGGGCGGATTGATGGCAGCATATGCAGTCGTCAAATACAACAGATATTTTTCAAAGGCAGCATGTGTATCACCATCTCTGGGAAGTGTGAGCGGCAAGCTCTGGCATGACATGAATAATACTGAGATCAGTCCCGATACAAGAGTATTTCTCTCGTGGGGGACAATGGAAGGTTACGGTAATATCAAGGATCCTGATGCTGAAGACCGTTCGAGCTGGATATATAAGACGAACAAAGCGACAGCCAATAAGATCCTGGCGGCAGGCGGGGCGGCACAATTATATTGCCAGATAGGCGGACGTCATTGCGAAGCCGACTGGGAGAAACAGATAGGAATATTTATGCCGTTCCTCTGGCAGCAATAATGGTTCGCTGACATAAGAACGGCATATAAGATCTTTTATTGATTACCTTTCGAAGACTCTCAGGAATTGCTTAGTTCTTTCTTCCTGCGGATCTTCGAAAACTTTCAGAGGATCACCTTGTTCGACGATGACACCGCCATCCATGAAGATGACTCTATTGCTTACAGCTTTTGCAAAAGGCATCTCGTGGGTGACCACGACCATCGTCATTTTTTCATCCGCGAGCTGGCGGATAACTTTCAGGACTTCTCCCGTCAGCTCAGGGTCAAGCGCTGAAGTCGGTTCATCAAAGAACAATATTTCCGGATTCATCGCGAGGGCACGCGCTATAGCCACACGCTGCTGCTGTCCGCCGGATAACTGATACGGATATGCATCTGCTTTGTCCGCTATCCCCATCTTGCTTAGAAGCTCCATCGCTTCAGTCTTGGCTTCTTCAATATTCCTGTGCTGTACATGTACAGGAGCGTCGATGATGTTCTTGAGTATACTGTAGTGAGGGAAGAGGTTGAACTGCTGGAACACCAGACCGCAATAGCTGCGGAAATGCCTCAGTTCGTGAGGACTCACATAGACTGCATTCCCTGACTCATCCGTATGCGCCGCATGCTCTCCCATATACAGGATCTCACCGCCGTCTATAGTCTCAAGGAAGGTCGCACATCTCAGAAGAGTCGATTTGCCTGAGCCGGAAGGACCGATGATACTGACGACTTCTCCGCTGTCTACACCGAAGCTGATATCCTTGAGGACTTCAAGTCCGTCAAAGCTTTTTCTGATATTTTTCATTTCGATTATCATATCTTTCAGCCTCCCGTTATTTATAGTAATCCATCGATTTCTCGATTCTGTTCATAATTATTTCCACAAGATAATTTGCTATGAAGTAGAAAATACCCGCAATCAGGAACGGCATGAATGATGTCTGTGAAGCAGATATCTGCTTGGCCAGCGAGAATACTTCCTGATAAGCAAGTGTGAAGGCGAGGGAAGTATCTTTGACCAAAGTGATGACCTCGTTAGTCACAGATGGCATGATGTTCTTGATGACCTGAGGGAGTATCACTCGCATAAATGTCTGGCTCTTTGTGTATCCGAGCACTTCGCAGGCTTCATATTGACCTACAGGTATGGATTCTATGCCTCCGCGGTATATTTCCGCAAAGTATGCGGCATAGTTGAGCACGAAGCCGAGGATCAGCGCAGGGAATCGCCAGTTACCGATATTCCATCCGAACAGGTAATACGGACCGAAATACCATACGAGGAGCTGCAGCATAAGCGGGGTGCCGCGCATTATTGAGATAAAACCTCTGATAATACCGCGTACCGGTGCAAACCGGGATTTTCTGAGAAGTGCTACGACCATGCCGAGCGGAAGAGACCCTATCAGGGTCAGTGCGAATATCCCGGTAGTCCGCAGCATTCCTGCAGCCATTGTTGAAATCATTGTGGTCAAGGTCATGATGGATCCTCACATTTTCTGAAAAAGACCGCTGCGCCGGAATGAATATGTACCGGCACAACGGCTTGATAACTGTGAATTAAAGTTTGAATGATAAGTGAGATTACTTCTTTTCGATCATTGTCAGGTACTGATAGATCTCCGGATATTTCTGTCCGATCTTTTCCATTGTACCGTCTGCAGCAAGAGCGTCAAGAGCAGCGTTGATCTTATCGCAGAGCTCTGTGTCATCCTTGCGGAATCCGATACCATACTGCTCACTTCCGAGCTGTTCTTCGAGGAATGTGTAGTCATCCTTGCCGCTCATCAGGAAGTTTCCGCTTGTAACATCGATGGCTATAGCATCGATAGCGCCTGCCTGGAGATCATTGAACGCGATCGTATAAGTCTCATATACTTCAAGTGAAGCAAATGTGTCTTTGAGAGCTTTCTGACCTTCTTCATTATTCAGAAGATCATAAGCAGAAGTAGCTGTCTGAACTCCGACTTTCTTGCCTGCAAGGTCAGCCAGTGCTGCAATACCAGAATCTTTCTTGACCATGATCATCTGCGTGTTGTCAGAGTATGGCTTGCTCCAGAGATAGTCATCTTCACGTCCGTTCATTGTGAAGCCTGACCAGATGCAGTCGCAGCTTCCTGCGTTGAGCTCAGCATCCTTTGCATCCCAGTTGAAAGGAACTGCCTCATATTCCCATCCGTAGTATTCACATACAGCCTTAGCCATCTCAACGTCGAAACCGTTTGTTTCACCGTTGTCATCTACATAGGAATAAGGAGGGTAGTCCAGATCGAAACCGTGCTTGAATACAAAAGTTTCTTCTGAAGCAGGTTCTTCTGATTTAGAACCGCAGCCCGCAAACACAGCACATGTCATCATAAGTATAAGAAGCAGTGCGAATATCTTTTTCATAATTATTTCTCCCTTGTTCAGTTATTAAGCAAAAATCTTCGCGAATCACTATAGCATTTTAGCACGCTAAAGTGATGATGTAAAGAAGTAAACTGGAAATCAGCTTTCGATTATGTAATTCCTTGCTTCCTCAACCTCATCAAGGGTATCGCAGAGCAGGACATACATCTGATTACCCATCGCAGCAGCGAATATATCAGGCATGCGGTCAGCCATCATTATCCTGTCGCCATAGTGTGCCAGCACCTCATCATGAGTGTGTGAATGAGGATTGGAATCCTTTCTTCCGGCATATACACAGTAGCGATGAGGGCCGCTGTCCTGTACCAGTCTTGCATCATCGGTGACCATATCTGCCCAGATCTGGTAGACATCTGTAGAATGAGCATAATTCATCAGATCAGGAGTGTATCCGCCGGCAGGTCTCATATTGACTTCCAGTCCTACGAACTCACCTTTCTTACCGAGACCTTTCTTTGTTTTGGTCAGACGGAAGAATTCGAAATGAACGAATCTGCTCCTGACGTGGAATGCTTCGAGTGCTTTGCGGCCGTATTCACGGAGTTGCTCAGGGATATCCGCTGTAACAAAATAGAAGCAGTCTTCTCCGTTGTTGACGGTCTCAGCGACATTAGGACATCTGAATGACGACTCGAAGAGAGGCTTCCCCGAAGAGTCGCAGATAGCGTCATATGTGTAAATATCGCCGAATACAAATTCTTCCATAATGTATTGTGCATCCGGCTTGACCTCGAAGAATTTGACAAGATCGTCTTCATTCTCGATTTTGAAGGTGTCTTCTGCACCAACTCCTACGTTAGGTTTCGCAAAGACCGGGTATCCGCCGATTTCATCAAGGAATTCTTTTGCCGCTGCAATATCAGTTACCAGATGCTCGCGTGCGCACGGAATTCCGGCACTGCGGTATCCCGGCTTCATTGCTGCTTTGCTCTTCCACAGAGAAAGATCCTCAGGCTGCACACCTGTAGTGACATTGAAATCTTTTCTGAGTGATGCATCGAAAGTGAGCCAGTATTCGTTGTTCGATTCGATCCAGTCGATCTTGCCGTATTTGAAAGTAAAGAAAGCGACTGCTCTCAGGACAGAATCATAGTCTTCGAGAGAATCGACCTTGTAATACTCTGTGAGTGCTTCTTTGAGTTCAGGCATCAGGTCGTCAAAAGGCGAGTCCCCAATTCCGAGAACATTGACTCCGTTGCCTGCAAGGCGCATACAGAAATAACGGTATGAAACCGGAAAGTTCGGTGATATAAAAATGAAATTCATAGTTCCTTTTATCCTTTGTTTTGTTCTTTGAGAAAAAGTCTGCTGTGCTAAATAATACATCAAATGATTGTACTATTCCACAAATATTGGTGAAAATTTTGTACTTTTAAACATAACTAGCGATGCATCCAGATCGTCAGGAATTACGTAATATTGAAATAAATACTGCTATGATTTATAATTTGAATGTTAGGACGAGTATGACTCGCCTGCAGGTAACATTATTCAATTATTAATCGATTGGAGACAGAATATGTTTGATAAACTGATAGAAAAGGTCAAAGCACAGCCAAAGACAATTGTTTTCACTGAAGGAACAGACGCACGTATCCAGGAAGCAGCTGCAAGACTCCTCGCTGAGGATCTTATGGGAGTAGTTCTTGTAGGAAATGTTGATGAGGTAAAGGCAGCCGCTGCTGCAAAGGGCTTCGATATCGAAAAAGCTCAGATCATCGATCCTGAGAACTATGACGGAATGGAAGAAATGGTAGAGAAGATGGTAGAACTCCGTAAGGGCAAAATGACTCCTGAAGAGTGCAGAGCTAATCTCCTCAAGGGCAACTATTTCGGAACCATGCTCGTTAAGATGGGTAAGGCTGACTGCCTGCTCGGCGGAGCTACTTACTCAACTGCAGATACGATCCGTCCTGCACTTCAGCTTGTCAAAACCAAACCTGGTGCACACCTTGTAAGCTCATGCTTCATTCTCAACAGAGATTTCGGTGATGAGAATCTCCGTACTATCGCTATGGGCGACTGCGCAGTTAATCTTGATTATACTGACAGCAAGGACAAAGAAGGTAATGTTACTTTCACAGGAGCACAGAAGCTTGCTGAGGTAGCTGTTGAGATCGAGAAATGCGCGAAGACATTCGGAATCGATCCTAAGGTAGCAATGCTCAGCTTCTCCACAAAGGGTTCAGGAAAGGGCGGCACAGTAGCTCTCTCAGCAGAAGCTACCAAGATCGCAAAGGAACTCAACCCTGAGATGAAGATCGACGGCGAGATGCAGTTCGATGCAGCTGTATCACCTACAGTAGGACAGCTCAAGTTCCCTGGATCAGAGGTTGCAGGTTACGCTAACACATTCGTATTCCCGCTTATCGAGGCAGGTAATATCGGATACAAGATCGCTCAGAGACTTGGCGGATATGCTGCTTACGGCCCGATCCTTCTCGGACTTAATGCTCCTATCAACGACCTCTCCCGCGGATGCGACGCAGAGGAAGTATACAGAATGTCTATCATCACAGCAGCTCTGTAATATCAAACAACATCATTTACGGAAAGGGCGGGATGTATTCCCGCCTTTTTTACTAAGGTGAACAGGATCAATGATCAAATCTACTATCAGAAAACGAACATACAGAGCAATATACAGATTGCTGGACAGAGTTTCACCGGTCCCTTTTGACTGCGGAATGATCTGCGGGGCTGCTTGCTGCAACGCTGCGCATTATGACGAGGAGATGGGGATATTTCTGCTGCCGGGTGAAGAAAAGATCCATGACAGACATGCAGACTGGCTGACATGGAGCACGCTCAGTACGGAGGAGTACGAATTCCCTGAGTCATGGCACGGGTCGGTTTATTTCGTGAGATGTAAAACACCCCCGCATTGCCTGCGGGGGATGAGACCGATTCAGTGCAGAAGTTTTCCTCTCGCTCCGCATCTTACGGAAGACGGAATACTTCAGCTTATTTATAATGATGCAGAGCTTCCGTACAAATGTCCTATGATAGAGGATAAAACGGAACTGGATCCGAGATTCATCCGTGCGACATATACGGTATGGAAGCACCTTATCCGTGACCCTCTCATTTATGATCTTGTTGAGATGGAGTCTGAATACAGGGATGAATCTTCTATAACGAAGATCCTTCCAGAGGAACAAACGGTATGCAGAGTTCCTTGTGAAGAAGCTCCAGATATCTGATCGCAATACTGCAGAGACGGCGTTCTGCAGGGTGGATGTACCCGAGATGAGCAGTAATGCCTGCGCCGAACGGGATAGAAACAAGACCGAACTTTTCAAGCGTTTCCGGTGAAGGTGAGACCGGCTCAAAGGTAAAAGCACGCTCAGGAGATTCTGACACAAGCGTGTACATCATGTATGTGTTGGATACAAGGATCCTGGCTTCCGGACACATCTTTTCAAGGAGAGCAGCCATTTTTACAGAAAGATCATTCATACGGGAGCATTTCTCAGCTATATACGTGTAATGCCTGAGATCTTCCGGCATGATGACGTCCTTGCTGGCAAGGGGACTGCTTTTACTGATCGTAACTGTTACATCACGAGAAGTAAGCTCGTGATAATCAATATTATTTGACTTAAAATAATAAAGCCATTCTTCCATCTGGTCATCCAGGATGGCTACGACACCCAGATCAGATGCCATAGACTTGATCCGGGTTGCTGCATCAAAGCATCCGCAGAACCAGATATCCATGTTGAGAAGAGGGTCGTTCGATACTTCTTTACATAGTTTAATAAAAGCGTCCTGCGCTTGTGTTACGAGTGTTGACGCAAGATGGAAAGTAGACATGTTGCGTTCTTTGAGTGATTCAAGTGCGGAAAATTGTCTGAGGAGTATGCGTGACTGACGAAGGAACTCAGCTCCCTTAACGGTTGCGCCGGATATCCCTTTTCTGTTGCGTACGAAAATTTCAAATCCAAGTTCTTCTTCAAGTTCGCGTATAGCCTGACTCAGTCTGGGCTGAGAGATGTATAAAGACTTTGCAGCTTCTGTAAAAGAATGGTAGTCATTGACTGCCATAACATAAATGACTTGCTGAATATTCATAATATTAGCCTCCCGGATTCAGGGCGCAATGGTTAAATACTTGAATAATTATATTGTGATAAAATTATTTTTTCAAGAAAACTGGTAGATACACACAGCATTCTATTATTTATAATGTCTATTACTATATTAGATTTTGATATTTTACGTGATGAAGTTATTGAAGTAAATTGAATCTCAGGAGACTGGTCAGAGGAGAAAGCAAGAGTGATCGGGGGAGACTCCTTGCAGGCTTAACGGCTTTTCGCCCCTTATGCGATTCCTCTGGCATAGTCTCTCCCTGCCAAATCATGAATTCATCTCAAAAAAATCCGCAGTTTTGCCGAAGCAGAACTGCGGGTTTTTTTGAGATGATTTGCAATAATATCAGGATTTTGCAAGGTTTCCGAACAGACCGATGAAGTTATCGTTAGCTTTGCCTGTCAGGGTATGTGTATAGTTGCACAGGAAAACACCTGCGACAAGAGCCACCATGACTTCGGCTTCCTTGGCGCCGACCTGCTCACCATAAATCGAAACAAGACATTCCTCCATGATCCGTCTCCACTCAGCGAATTGCTCCTGTACCAGTAATGCGATCTCAGGATTATACTGGGAGAAAACAAGAGTCTGTGTCGTAGCATTCCTGCGGCTTTCATTTACCTTGCCGCTTGTGAGGTAACTCATGAATGCATTCATGTAATTGAGGTTTGATTTAAACCTCTTACGGCTGTGAGTATGGAACCATTCACTGCACAGATCACGGATGTAATCTTTAATATATCTTGCATAGCTGACAATAAGGTCGTCCTTGCTGCTGAAATAATTAAGAAGATTAGCATGTGACATTCCTGCTTCTTTGGCTATGTCTCTAAGAGATACATTTGACATCGGAGTCTCACTCATGCATCTCTCGAATGCCATGAGAATGTCCATTCTGACTTTATCTTTGTCTACTACAAGAGGCATAACAACTCCTTTTCAATGATCAACAATAAATATTTTCTATTATTGTACCACAAACCAAGTGGTAAGGTTAAATGTATTTGTTGGTAAATATTATTTACAAAACAACTAACCGGCTTTTTTTCCTGAGGGCTTGATTATAAGTGTAAGACCGGCAGCGATTATTATTGCGAGTATATAGAGTATTAGTCCTGCAGGGATCCCGAGAGCATTCTGAACAGTTCCGACGAGAGGCTGCGGAGAGTTGTGATAAGGATTCAGATAGAACATGTATGTATCCACAAGAGCATTTATCAGGACGGCAACTGCAGATAATACAATAAAGAGACCTGTGGCACGCACGAATCCTCTGATCGAGCGGTCCGGAACATTAGAAAATAACAGCAGCAGACTTATGAAAAGCAATATTCCATGCCAGATAAAACCGTGAGCAGTAAGCGTTATATACGGACGAAGGAAATCTTCAGGATAGATCAGCGCAGCTGCAGCGCTGATGAGTGTATATGATGACATAAAAGTCAGGAATGATTCTCTGATGCTGCCCTGTACAAGCGGAAGCAGCACACACAGATACATCGGAACAGAGCATAGTTGAAACGGGAAGAACCACCAGTTATAAACACCATCGTTTATAACAAAATAAATGAACAATTGCTTGTATACCTCAAGAACGGCGAGGATCCACCCCGAATATATAAGATATTCATCGCGATAATGCCCGGATGCTTTTTTCGCAAGGATCACTGAAGCAATGACAGTAATGAAAAATGCGGCAAGGTGGAAGCCTGAAAACAGCTCAGGTTTATCCATCTGCCAGGCAGTCGCTTCAAGTATCGATCCCGGAAAATTCCCCTGCATAAACGCTCCTGGTATGCTCTGCAAAACAACATCTACGGTTGAATTATAGCACGATTATTAACAGCAGAAATGCTATAATAAGACAACTGATGAGGTTATTGGATAATAGACTGTTTTCCCGGGGAGATCATTTGTCTGATGATGGAAGAATAATATCTTCAAGACTGCGTTTTGGTACGAAATGTGTTCCGGCATCGTCGCGGTAATAATCCGTATTCCCGTCAGGACCGAGATCAACGAGCCTTATATCTTCGACTGATTTGCCGATAGAGATAATAAGCATAGGATCGATCTCCTCACTGAATCCAAGCTGAGCCTTTACTTCGTCAGGAGAGAAATTGCCTATCATGCAGGCGCCGTATCCGAGTTCTGCTGCTCTCAGAGTGATGGCTTCGGCAGCGATACCGACATCTCGTATGAAAATCTGCTTGCTGCTGTTTATTGAAGTGTCAAGGCAGATGACTATGAAAGCAGGCGGCTCAGTTCCTTTGAACGGTAGAGTGATCCCGGGAAGCCGGCGGCCGTAATGGATAAGACCGTTCAGTATTTCTACGGAACGACCTTCATTTGATATATAGTATTTGAGGGGCTGCACATTCCGGCTCGATGCGCTGAGCCTCGCACAGTCGATCATATCTGCGAGCTCGTCACGTGGAATTTTGACTGACGGATCGTAGCCGCGGACACTTCTGTTACGGATGATCAGATCTTTGAGCATAGTAGAACCTCCTGTATTCCGGTGATGGACTGCATGTTTACAGATCGTTATTGAATATGATATACCTCAATCATAAGATGTTCAACTTTGTTATATATTTCTGATGCGATATAGGTTACAATTTCCTTTACAAGGAGGGATACGGAGATGCCTTTCAGAATAGAACGAAATGATATAACCAAGGTCAAGGCTGACGCTATTGTCAATTCTGCCAATCCCATGCCTGTAGTAGGAAGTGGAACAGACCATGCGATTTACGAAGCAGCGGGCAGAGAACAGCTCCTTGCTGACCGGGAGAAGATAGGTCCGATCAAGCCGGGCGATGCTGTGTATACGCCTGCGTATGGTCTTGATGCGCGCTATATTATTCATACAGTTGGCCCGGTCTGGGACGGCGGTGATAAGGATGAGCTCGAGATCCTCGGAGCCTGTTACCGTCATTCGCTGCTTCTGGCTGATTATCTCGGGTGCAAAAGCATTGCATTTCCTATGATCTCTACCGGTGTATACGGTTTCCCGAAGGATCTGGCGCTCAAAGTCGCGATCGAAGAGATATCCGATTTCCTGATGCTGTCTGAGATGGAAGTCACTCTTGTAGTTTTCGATAAGAGTTCCTTCGATCTTTCCAAAAGTCTTCTTGACGGAGTCCGGCAGTACATAGATGACAACTATGTAGATGAGCAGATCAATCGGGAATTTGGCGGTGGAAATTCTTCCATGCTGCAGGAAGCATTACCTGATGAGGCTTCAGACGAGGAAGAAGATTCCGACGAAATGGCTCCTCTGGCTTCACTGGAGGAAGATATCGATCTTCTCAGTGAAGAGGAGTTTGATGCCTACTTCCACAATCTTTATGAAGAGAGCATAGCTCCTGATGCTTCTTCTGATTATTCTGCGCCATACAGAAAATCAGCAACTTTTGGCAGTTTGCCGAGATCAGAAGCACCGGGAAAGTCATACAGTCTTGATGATGCGATCAAAAATCTCGGAATGACATTCCAACAGAAACTTCTGAGCCTGATCGATGACAGGGGCCTTTCAGATACGCAGGTATATAAGAATGCAAATATCGACCGCAAACTGTTTTCCAAGATCAGGTGCAATGTGAACTACAAGCCTTCGAAGGCCACTGTTCTGGCACTGGCTATTTCACTGGAACTTAATATTGACGAAACAGTGGACTTGCTGAAAAGGGCAGGTCTTGCGCTTCAGCCGAGCAGCAAGGCTGATCTGATCGTCAGATATTGTATAGACAACAAGATCTACGATATTTATGAGGTCAATGCTATTCTGTTTGAATATGATCAGCAGCTTCTCGGAGCTTAAATGATTCATAATATAAAAAAAATCAAAACGCGTCACCTGTACTGCGGCATGCAGCGAAGTGGCGCGTTTTGATGAAAGGTTTAGAAAGATTCCTCTTTGCTATAAACGATTATTCTTCGATGATGACAGGTACAGCGCCCTGAGGGATAGGGCAAGTATATTCTTCACCACCAAGCCTCTCTGCGAATTCTTCAGAGGCTTCTTTTATTATATTGTTGTCAGTGAAAAGGTCTGCTGCAGATAATGCCAGCACCTTCGCTGCATAAACCGTTCCTTTATCACCGATAGAGGATGCTCCGCAGGAAACGTTTTGCCACGAGTGTCCCGGTGAATGAGCTGTGAAATTGACCGCGTTGAACTGAGCTGTAGGAGTCTGCCAGCTGACATCGCCTACATCTGATGAACCCGGCGAGAATTCATTTCCTGTATAGAATGGCATCAGGAAATCATTCAGAACTTTGGTGCCGCCCTGTGACAGCTCCTTGACCGCTTTCCTGATCTCTTTGTTGAAGTAGCTGCCGTGCCCCGGTATTTCGAAAGACTGAGGACATGTAGCATCGAGTTTTGCAGCGAAAGCTCTCTCTTCGTCAGTGTACTCAGGCAGCGGAACGATCTGCATGTTCTTGTAAAGGAGCTTCTCAAGAGTAGTATTAGGCACAGCATCAGCTGTTCCGTCGACGAAAACTCTTTCGAATGTAGTGCCGGTCATCAGAGCTGCGCCTTCAGCACATTTGTCTACACGTTCCTGCAGGTCAAGAGTGTCTTTGACAGAACATGCTCTGACCATGTACAGAACCGATGCACGAGGCTGAACTACGTTTGGGGAGAGTCCGCCGCCGTCTACCATAGCATAATGAACGCTGCATTCACGTTTCATATGCTCTCTGAGATAATTGACACCGATATTCATAAGCTCGACTGCATCGAGCGCTGATCTTCCGGCTTCAGGATTACCTGCTGCGTGTGCAGCGATCCCCTTGAATTTATAGAGGACCTGTGTACAAGAGTTGTTTGTACCTGTAGATACCTCATAAGTTGTACCCGGATGCCAGGTGAGAGCAGCATCGAGCGACTTCCACAGACCTTCTCTTGCCATGAAAGCTTTGGCTGCTCCGCCTTCTTCGCCCGGGCAGCCGAAGAAGATCACAGTTCCGTCAGTGCCGGTCTCTTCAAGGAACTTCTTGATGGCGAGCGCAGCACCGAATGAACCTGCGCCGAGCATACTATGTCCGCATCCGTGACCGTTTCCGTTAGGAACAAGTTCTTCATGATACGTAAATCCGGCTTTTTGGGAGAGACCAGATAATGCATCGAATTCTCCGAGAATCCCAATGACAGGCTTACCGCTTCCGGATACAAACTTGCCTGAGAATGCGGTCTCGATATCTGCCTGGCCTGTCTCTACTTCAAAGCCTTCTGATTTGAGCTTTTCAACATACAGGGCTGCCGATTTCTTTTCCTTGAGTGAGAGCTCGGCAAATTCCCATATGCTGTGAGATACAGAAATGATCTCACTTGCTCTGCTGTCTATATATTCTATTATTGCTTTCTTATCCATAATTATTACAGTACTTTGCTGAGGAAGTCGCGCAGTCTCGGATCCTGAGGGTTATCAAATACCTGAGAAGGTGAACCCTCTTCCTTGATATAACCTTCGTCTACGAAAAGTACGCGGTTGGAGACTTCTCTTGCAAATCCCATCTCATGAGTTACGACTACCATTGTCATGCCTGCAGCTGCGAGCTCTTTCATCAGATCAAGTACTTCACCGATCATTTCAGGGTCGAGAGCACTTGTCGGCTCATCGAACAGCATGACATCCGGATTCATTGCGAGCGAACGAATAATAGCGATACGCTGCTTCTGTCCACCGGAGAGCTTGGAAGGATAGACATTTGCCTTATCCTCAAGACCGATACGCTTCAGAAGGGTCATGGCCTGAGCCTGGATTTTCTCTTTCTCGGCCTTCAGATCCTTGACTTTGTTGTACTTGGCGGTCTCTACAGGCGCAAGCATGATATTCTCGAGCACTGTAAGATTATTGAACAAATTGAACTGCTGGAACACCATACTCATCTTGCGGCGTCCGAGATTAGTATCTATGTGATTTTCTTTATAGATCTTCTGCATGAGGGCTTTATACTCAGGACCTTCCTGAGAATGCTTCTCAAGCAGCATGTCGTTTTCTTTGATTTTTTTGATAGCTTCCATATCATCAAGGCCTTCGGCAACCAGCTTCTTGTAAGTGTTGGAAAGCCTGATAACGTCAAAATGCAGATACGGATCGACCGGAGTCATCAGTTTTCCTTCGATCCAGACTTCTCCGAAAGTCGGCTCTTCAAGCAGGTTCATGCATCTTAAGAGGGTCGACTTACCGGAACCGGAAGCTCCGATGATCGAGATCACTTCGCCCTTGTCGACAGTTGTCGAAACGCCTTTGAGGACCTTGAGCGATCCGAAATTTTTATAAATATTCTTGACCTCAAGCATGCTCATACTCTATACACCTTCCTTCATCTTTCTTTCAGCTACACCAAGAAGCTTGGACAGCGTGAATGTCATAACGAAATAAATGATACCGATATCCATAAGGGTCGGGATGATATTAAAGGTGATACCCTTGATGACAGCATAAGTCGTCATAAGCTCGCCTACGAAGAAAGTGGAAGCAAGTGATGTTTCCTTGATGATCGTTACGAACTCATTACCAAGTGCAGGCAGAATGTTCTTGATCGCCTGCGGAAGTACTACCTTGATCATTGTGGTCTTTGATGTAAGACCGAGAGCTCTTGCTGCTTCTGTCTGTCCTTTGTCAACAGCGCCGATACCTGAACGGATGATTTCAGATACATATGCGGCAGAGTTGAGTGACAGACCGACGGCAACGCATGCAAATGGAGTCATTTCAGCAAAGCTGAATATCATCGGTACGATGAAGTATGCTATGTAGAGCTGGAGAAGGGCAGGCGTACCTCTCATTATTTCTACGAATGCTGTAATGAAGAACTTGAGCACTTTGAAGTGACTCATTTTGCCGATTGCAAGAAGTGCTCCGAGGATAGCTCCGGCAACTACAGCAATGGCAGAGAGTGCGAGTGTATAGCCTACGCCTGAGGCAAGCAGTCCCTGCCCGATATAATATGTTACAAAAATATCCCACATATCATGGAATATCGATCCCATTGACATAATCAGATCCTCCGTTTTTCCGAGAATAAGGGGCTTTCCGATAGGGAAAGCCCCTTTAGTTTAATTCCTGTTGTTTGAATAGATGAGATCTGGGTTATTACTCAGTGATCTTGTTACCTTCATCATCATATCCGAGTTCGTCGATAGTCTTGATCTCTGCGAGGAGCTGGCAAGCTTCATACCATGCATCTGATACGCCGTCCTTCTTCTGCTGAGCGATGACTTCGTTGACCTGCTCACCGAGTTCAGTGTTGTCCTTGTTGAGGAGAACTACGTTGTTCTTGTACAGGTCATCTACTTCGAATTCGAATCCTGAGAAGATCAGGTCATCCGGATTTGCGGAGATGAATGACTCACCATTTCCGTATGCTACTGCGAGAGCATCGATCTTACCTGTGAGGAGTGCTGTTGCAGCATCGTTCAGGTTCTCATAGAGTGAGAGTTCTGCGTCAGGAAGCTGTGTTTCAACCATGATCTTCTGGAGTGATCCGCCCTGAGCTCCAACCTTCAGTCCTGCATAGTCAGCAGCTGTAGTGAGTTTACCTTCGTTTGCTTTTGTAGTGATAACAACCTGCTCAGTTTCGTTGTCGCCTGCTTCATACCAATCTGTGATGAAGTAGTTCTGAGCACGCTCTTCTGTCCAGCTGAATCCGGAAATTCCCATGTCTACGCTTCCGGTCTGAACTGCAGCCTGAACAGCATCGAATGACATTGGCTTGATAACGAGCTCTTTGCCGAGGTGGTTCGCGATGTACTTCGCGAGAAGGATGTCATATCCTACATACTGGTCATCGCCCTCACGGGAGAGGTCTACAAACTCCATTGGAGCGAAGTCAGGAGATGTAGCTACTACGATCTGTCCGTCAGTTGTGCCGGCTTCGCTGTTAAGACCTTCGAGGATATTGTTGTAAGCTGCTGCAACATCAGGAGCTGCTTCTTCTCCGCCGCCGCCTTCGCCGCTGTCACTTCCGCTTCCGCTGCCTCCGCAAGCTGCCATTGATACTACCATGATGATTCCGAGAATCAGTACGAGAAATTTCTTTAAACCTTTCATTTTCATTTCCCCCTTCAACCTTTCTGTAAAATTATTACTTTTTTTGAATAATTATTAGTAATTGTTACAATGCCCATTATACACGTCTCATTTTTTTAGTCAACAATTATTTGCATAAATATACAGTTTTTTGTGTTTTTTCACAAATACAATAAGGCGCATTATTTGGCCAGGCGTTTTTCTGTTACCTGCTTTCGTAGTCATTTGTCGCACGGGAAGCGACCTTATGCCACTTCTGTTTTGTTATTCTGTTATTGCAGAAAACAAAGAATTCATACTTACAGATAATACAGGAGGTATATAAAAATGAAAAAAGGACTCACAGAACTTGTAATGATTCTCGACAGAAGCGGGTCGATGTGCGGCCTTGAGGCTGATACGATCGGCGGATTCAACAGTATGATAGAGCGGCAGAGAAAAGAAGAAGGTGAGGCATATGTTTCGGTAGTGTTATTCGATGATCAGATTGAAGTGATCTATGACAGGGTGGATATACAGAAAATCGAACCGATGACTGACAACCAGTATTACGTAAGAGGCTGTACAGCATTGCTTGACGCAGTAGGCGGCGCGATCCATCATATCGGTAATATTCATAAATATGCACGGGAGGAGGACAGACCGGAAAAGACTCTCTTCGTTATCACAACAGACGGAATGGAAAATGCGAGCCGCCGATATACTTATGACAAAGTCCGCCGCAGGATAGAAAGACAGAAGGAAAAATACGGATGGGAATTCATTTTTCTCGGAGCTAATATCGATGCCGCAAGAGAAGCAGCAAGATTCGGTATATCCGCAAGCAGAGCGGCCAGATATGAGCATGACTGCGAGGGAACAGCGCTGAATTATTCTGTAGTTTCCGACGCAGTCAGCAAATTCAGAACCAGTGAGTATGCGAAAGCCTCTGCTGTGTTCGATGACGAGGATGTACTTGCCCCGATCCGTGAAGACTTCAAAAGGCGTCACAAAAGGAACGCCTGATAGAAAGCATTATTCTTCAGAGTTTGCGGACTGCGGCAGTACGCAGTTTTTCCAGTATCTGTATTCAAGATTCCAGCAGGCGAATGTCATCAGGACAGACACGCCGATGCTGATCAAAGGCTTGTTGTAACTCAAAATCATCAGGGCGATGAAAACGATGAGAAGCACACCGAATACCCGGAAATCCTTGAGTGAGCCGCAGTATCCTTTTATAAAAGGTGCGAGCATGAACAGGAAGACGTAATACACCGTGAAGGAACCGATCAGATATGCGGTTTTGGGAATAAGTGCTATTGCGTCTTCTCTCATGAATTCGAGCGCCATTGTGAGGCTGCTCAGCGCGAAAATGATGAATATATGTATGAGCATATAAGTGTTGCCGCTGACAGTCATGTCGCGATCGAGCAGCTTATCATAGAAGAAACCGTAACTCATGAAAAGGCCGACTACTATAAGGAAGGCACATAAAGAATAATAAAAAGCACGCCATGAGAGTTCACTGGTGAAATAACCTGAGATCGCAATGATCATTTCGCCGAATGTGAATACGACATACAGCATTACACGCTCTGTGAGATGAGGAAAGTCTACGGATATAAGGTCAAGTTTCTTGCGGCCAAGAATCGCTGCAGCAAAACCCACGACCATAGCAAGTGGTGTAAGAGGGATCCCTGTGAACGAATATACGACAAGGCCCGCAGCGATCACCAGAATCATGAGGAGCTGCGTTTGTATGAAGAACTTGATGTTCAGACTTTCCCACGGAGCTTCTGCTTTTGTCTCACGGTACTTAAGGTAATACTGTACAGAAATGTTTAGAAGTATCAGCGCCCAGGCTATATTATATGTATAGAACGATTCCTGCCAGTAAACACGAGTCCCGTCCGCAATATAATAGAGGAGAAACATATTGATAAAGAGTCCGATGTATTCCCGGAAGCTGTTATCACCGTACCGGTTGATGAACAGTATTGTCATGTACCAGATCTGAATAGTGATAAGAGTACAAAGCACGTAAGACAGAAATATATGGGGCTCGATAAATCCGTTGGAAATATGACTCACCAGAGAGTTGTTTCTTCCAATTATATATACAAAAAACAGATCATATATCAGCTCGATATATTCTACTTTCTTTTCTTCGTTCTTAAGGAAATCAAACATAATTCTCACCTCACAGTGTATAATAGTATCATATTATTTGAATCTGGAGGCATATATGTCAATCAATCTGGTTATTTTTTATTCAAGAAGAGGGCAAAATTACGTTGGCGGCCAGGTCGTGGATCTGGAGAAAGGGAATTCAGAACAGATTGCAGAATATATAAGTGATGCAGTCAACGCTGATACATTCGAGATATGTACAACTAAAGCATATCCGGAGGACTATACCGCATGTACCGAGAGAGCAAAGAAGGAACTCCGCGAAAATGCCAGACCAAGGCTCAGGGAGTATCTCGATTCGCTTGCAGGATATGAAAATATTTTCATCGTCGGTCCGTGCTGGTGGGGAACATATCCGATGCCGGTTTTTTCGTTGCTCGAAAGACTGGATTTCAGGAATAAAAGGGTAATGCCTGTTATGACTCATGAAGGATCCGGGATGGGTTCTGCAGAGAAGGACCTCAAGAAGTTCCTCAAAGGAGCCAAAATCGTGAAAGGTGTGGCGATACAGGGATCAAAGGTCAGTGAGTCAGAAGTGTTCATTAAGGAGTGGGCTGTCAGGAATATCAGGTAGATGTTCGTCATGTACAAGCGCTATTTCTTAAATAAATCTGAAATCGATTGCCATTATAAATCGGTTCTGATTGCTTGTGATATAATACGGTAGAATCTTAATTGGACAGCCGGGGGCTGCCCGGAAGGAGGAATATAAATGATGAGTTATATTGTTACCCCGATAATAATTCTGCTGGTTCTCTACCTGGTTTTTTCTAACATCAGGATCGTTCCGCAGGAACATGCATACATAATCGAACGACTCGGTAAGTTCAAATCCGTATGGTATGCAGGACTACATTTCAAGATCCCGTTCTTTGACAGGATCGTGAATAAGATCTCCCTCAAGGAGCAGGTGTTCGACTTCCCGCCACAGCCTGTAATCACCAAGGATAACGTTTCGGTCAAAGTCGACTCCGTAGTTTTTTCCAAGGTATTTGACCCGCAGAAGTATACATATGGTGTAGAGAACCCTATCGCAGGACTCCAGAATCTGTCCGCGACTACACTCAGAAGTATCATCGGCGGCATGGAACTTGATACCACACTCTCGAGCCGTGAAAGTATCAACTCCCAGATGGAGGCTATCCTAGATGAAGCAACAGATCCATGGGGGATCAAGGTCAACAGAGTAGAACTCAAGAATATCGACCCGCCGCGCGAGATCGAGGAAGTAATGACCAAGCAGATGAGAGCTGAGCGTGAAAGACGACAGACTGTACTTGAAGCTCAGGCACATCAGGAATCCGTTGTATCAAGAGCAGAAGGTGATAAGAAGGCGAAGGTCCTCGCTGCAGAGGCAGAGAAAGAAGCAAAAATCGCTCTTGCTCAGGGTGAAGCTGAATCCATCAGACTGGTCTATGAGGCGCAGGCGCAGGGTCTTGAAAAACTCAGAGAAGCACATATTGATGAGAGTGTTCTGAGACTCAAAGGTCTTGAAGCTCTGAGAGATGTTGCTGACGGAAGAGCTACCAAGATCTACATGCCTACAGATATTTCCAAGGTCGTATCCACACTCGGTGTTGTTTCAGAATCTCTTGGTATTGGTGATTCAACACCTGTAGATAAGAGTGAGAAGCCTGCCAAAACGCCTGAATCAGATCCATGTGTACATCCGACAACAAGCAAAGAAGGCAAGCATGCGGCAGCTACAGGTCAGGCAATTGCTGTAGACCTCGAGAGCAGACGCAAGGACATTATTTAGTACGAACTATACCCAAAAGCAATCAAAAGCCGGAGCCGCGAGGCTCCGGTTTTGTAGTTATCATTATTACATGCTGAGAACTCTGAGTCCTTCAAGAAGATCCTCTCTGAGAGATCTTTTTGATTTGAGTGCTTTAGCAAGATCCAGGTGAACGATCTTGCCACCGACCTCACCGATAGCTCTGTTATAAATTCCCTCTTTCAGAAGCTCTACCGCGCGGATGCCGCACTCTGTAGCAAGGATCCTGTCTCGATATGTCGGTGAACCACCTCTCTGGAGATATGAGAGAACAACCAGCTTGACATCCTGGCCGGTCTCTTCCTTGAGCCGCCTGATCAGCTCCTGAGAGCTTACGGGATATCCTTCAGCCCTTAAAACGATACTGTGGAGCTTGCCGCTTTCGATACCTTCGTTGACTTTCCGGCAGACATCATCGACTGTGGTGTCCATTTCCGGAACGAGGACGATCTCACCGCCGCCTGTGTAAGCTGCGTGAAGAGCGATATCTCCGCAGTGTCTGCCCATAACCTCGATTACAGTACTTCTCTCGTGAGAGGAACTGGTGTCTCTGATCTTGGAGATCGCATCAAGTACTGTATTAACTGCAGTATCGAATCCAATCGTGTAATCTGTGTATCCAAGGTCGTTATCGATAGTTCCCGGAAGACCGATCACAGGGAAGTTGAACTCTTCAGAAAGGAGATTGGCTCCTGCGAGAGAACCGTTTCCGCCGATTACTATAAGAGCTTCGATTTTAAGTTTCTGAAGATTCTTGATAGCGATCTCACGGTTTTCTTTGAGAAGAAAGCGTTCGCTTCTTGCAGTTTTGATTATTGTTCCGCCGCGGTGCATGATATCAGCAACAGATCTTCTGCTCATTCTTTCGAATTCATTGTCGATCAGACCTTCATATCCGCGGTGAACCGCATAAACTTCCATATCGTAATAAATACCATATCTTACGACCGCTCTAAGTGCTGCGTTCATACCCGGCGCATCTCCGCCACTTGTAAGTACTGCGATTCTTTTCATTTTTCCACCATCCTGTTTAACTGTATTCCTTAAAATATCCTTGCCATGCAATAGATTGTTTGAGAATAAATCGTATTTACTACAAAAATCGAAATAATTATATCACATATCAAAGTAAGTGTCTTTTATTTCTTTAGCAATGAAAAAGATACGAACAAGATAGATGAAAGGCTTGACATATCGGAGTTAGTTTAGTATAACTAACTAAGTTAAAGAATGCGAACTCATGCGCAGGGTTCGCTTATCTGTGCTTAAAGACATGTCATGATACACAGGAGTTAATACTTATTATGGAAGACAAAAAGACACTAATGGATGTAGAGCCGGGAATGACATATACAATCAAAGAGATCAATACTGATGATGAAATGAATGCGTTCCTGTTCAGGCTGGGCTGTTATACCGGCGAGCCTATCACTCTTATATCCAAGAAAAAGAAAAGCTGCATCGTTGTTATCAAAGACGGAAGATACAATCTGGACAGTTTGCTGTCAAATGCAATTATTGTCTGATCAGCTTTTTTATCAATTACTGAGGAGGAACACTTATGAGAATCGCTTTTGCCGGTAACCCTAACAGCGGCAAGACTACCATGTACAACGCACTCACAGGAAGAAGTGAGAAAGTTGGTAACTGGGGCGGCGTAACAGTCGGCAGCAAGGAATATAAGCTCAAGAAAGAATATTCAGGCAGCAATGAGGTCATCGCTGTAGATCTTCCCGGAGCATATTCAATGTCTCCGTTTACACCTGAAGAGAGTATAACAAGTGAATATGTACGTACTGCTAACCCGGATGCCATCGTCAACATCGTTGATGCTACGAACCTTAGCAGATCACTGTTTTTTACAACTCAGCTCCTTGAACTGGGGATCCCTGTTGTAGTCGCACTCAACAAGAGTGATATCAATGCAAAAGAAGGAACTGAAATAGACGTAGAGAAGCTTTCCGAAAAGCTTAACTGTCCTGTGTTCAAAACTATCTCAACAGAAGACAAGGGCCTTGCAGAAGTGATCAAGACTGCAATTTCTCTTGCAGGAACGACTCAGACAGCCCCATATCTTCAGGCAGATATCAATCTTCATGACAAGAATGCTGTAGATGCAGAAGACAGAAAACGTTATAACTTCGTTAATAAAATCGTTGCCGATGTAGAAAAGAGAAAGGTTCTCTCTGCAGAGACCAACAGCCAGGATAAGATAGATGCTGTCCTGACAAATCCTATAGCCGGAATCGTGATTTTTGCCGCAGTAATGTGGTTTGTATTCTGGGTGTCACAGGCATGGCTTGGACCACTCGTAGCAGACTGGCTCGTAGGATGGATTGAAATGTTCCAGGAATGGGTAGCAGGTTCTCTTGAGAACAGCCCTGCTATTCTCTCTGCACTTATTGCTGACGGTATTGTCGGAGGCGTTGGTGCTGTAGTAGGATTCCTGCCGCTCGTAATGGTAATGTACTTCCTTATCGCTCTCCTCGAGGACTGCGGCTATATGGCGCGTGTAAGTGCAGTAATGGACCCTATTTTCAAGAGAGTAGGTCTTTCGGGTAAATCCGTCATTCCTGTAGTCATCGGAACGGGCTGCGGTATTCCGGCTATCATGGCTTGCCGTACTATCCGTGATGAAAGAGAGAGAAGAGCTACTTCAATGCTCGCGACGTTCATTCCTTGCGGAGCTAAGATCCCTGTTATAGCACTGTTTGCTGGAGCATTCTTCGCAGGAGCAAGCTGGGTCAGCACACTCAGTTACTTTTTCGGCCTGGTGCTGATTTTCCTTGGAGCACTTCTGATCAAGGGAATCACAGGATACAAATACAGAAAATCCTTCTTCATCATGGAACTGCCTAAGTACAAAGTACCAAGCCTAAAGTTTGCTTTCAAGTCCATGATGGAACGTGCTAAGGCATATATTGTAAAGGCGGCTACTATCATCCTGGTATGCAACACAGTAGTACAGGTAATGCAGTCATTCAACTGGCATTTCCAGGTCGTAGAAGAGGGTGCAGAGAACACATCGATCCTTGCTTCGATCGCAACACCGTTCGCTGTTCTTCTGATTCCGCTCGGATTCGGAGTATGGCAGCTTGCAGCGGCAGCTATTACCGGATTTATCGCAAAGGAGAATGTTGTAGGTACACTTGCGGTAGTTTACGGACTTACAGCATTCATCGATGTTGATGAACTCGAGATGATAGGCGGTGCAAACGAAGTTGCAATGGCAATGGGTCTGACATCAGTCACAGCTCTTGCATATCTGTTCTTCAACCTGTATACTCCTCCATGCTTCGCTGCTATCGGAGCTATGAACTCCGAAATGAAGAGCAGAGGATGGCTGTGGGGCGCTATCGGTCTCCAGCTTGGTACAGGTTATACAGTTGCATTCCTGATCAACCAGTTCGGAACACTCTTCACAGAAGGCCATTTCGCTGCAGGATTCGTTCCTGGACTCATCGCTGAAGCACTCATGATAGTTGCACTTGTATTGATAAGCAAGAGAGTGAGATCACACTTCGATGAGCAGTATGAACTTCATAAGAAGACAGCTAAGGCAGCTGCATAATATGATATAATTCCGGAAAAGGGGGATGTAAGAAAGGAGAACAATTATGAATATGGCAACAATAATAGCAGTAATTGTTCTGGTGCTTATTCTCTTCCTGGCGGTAAGATATATATATAAGGAAAAGAAAAAGGGGAACCAGTGCATAGGATGTCCTTATGCAAGTTCCTGCCAGAAACACAGCGCTGGCAATTCCTGCAGTAAATAGCAAGTAATATAAAACACGCTGCTCCGGTATCGCTCCGGGCAGCGTGTTTTATTTTGCTTGTTTAAGCTTGCGGATCATTCAACGCTGACGCCAAGCTTGTCAGCGGCAAAACATACAAATTCCTTAACTGCAGGTGCTGCGGTTTCAAGTGAAGGCACGGTTATTCCGAGCGTGATGCTGCTTGGAGGATCAAGCGGAACGATAGCTGTGCCTGTCTGCCAGTATCTTGTTATTCCTTCGTTCATGATACCGATACCGAGACCTTTCTCGACCATGTTGATCGCTGTAAAGTTCTCAAGTGTCGTCAGCCTGATGTTCGGTACAATGCTATGTTTCTTAAGGAGCTCACGGACATCCGCATCATCGCCTTCACTAGGCATGATAATATCTTCTTTGCGGCAGTTCTTGATCGGATAACTGTCTTTGTCTGCGAATGGATGCTCCTTAGGAAGGACTGCTACCATGCGGTCCTCAGCAAAAGGGATCCATTTAAATGACTGATTGGACAGCCTCGATGAAAACGCAAGGTCTGCTTTGCCGGAAGATACCAGTTTCTCAATTCGATTCTTTGTAGTCTCTTCGATCTGTATGTTGATAGAAGGATGCATATCGGTGAATTCTTTGATAATAGATGGTAAAGTGTGAGCAGCGATGCTTGCATAGGTGGCGATCATTACGTTGCCTTTGTACATGCCGCTCAGCTCGGTTGCAGCCTTATAGATCTCTGATTCCTTCTCAATATATTCCACTGCAAGAGGATACATGATCTCGCCTTCGTTAGTAGGAACTACGCCATTGCTCTTTCTGATAAGAAGAGAAAAACCCAACTCTGATTCCATAGCAGAGACAAGCTGACTTATTCCGGAAGGAGTGTAACCGAGAAGTTTTCCGGCGCCCGTAAGGCTGCCTTCATCGACTGCAGATACGAATGCTTTACATTTGAGTATATCCATAAAACCACCTGTGTGTTTCTTTGAAAAAAAACCGGCGGGTATTTATTCCCCCGCCGGTAAAATTCTTGAGTTGTCCTCAATGTGCACTGGGGAAGCTCTCTTGATTAAGCAGCCTCACCCTTCTTGATAGCGTCGTGCAAGAACAGGAACGATGTGATGTAGCAGACGATAACTACTACGATCGTCAGTGTTCTCAGGCTCAGGCTCTTTACTACGAAGTAAGCAAGGAATACACCGACTGTTCCGCAGATGCCCTGTGTCCAGCAAGCAACCGGGTCATAACGTCCTTCCTGGATGAACTTAGGACCATTACCGAATGCCATCAGGAATGCGCAGGAACCCATCATAGCCGGGAATGCGCAGCCTGTGTCGAGTCCGAGGATTACGCAGAGAGCCATGCAAGGAGCATAGAGACCTACGCCGATGCTCATGAGAGCTCCAAGGACGAAGTTAGCAACGATTGCGATGATCAGCTTAGCGCCGCGGAGTCCCATCTCTGTTCCGACTTCGCCGAATGGGCCAACGCCGAGAACCTTGCAAAGCATTACTGAAGCAAGGATGAACATACCTACGAACATAGCGTATCTAACTTTCTTACGGTTGAACTTGGATACTACGCCAGCCATTGTGTACGCACCTACGATGGAAGCTACGATCATTCCAACGAGTGTCAGGATGTCCATGTCTACGAAACCGAAGAACAGGAATGCCTCGATACATACAGGCATTGTGTCTCCTACGTTCAGTGTACCAGGGATCAGTACGTCGTCTACAGATTTGGTCAGCTTGAATGCTGTTGTGGACGGAGCGAATGATCCGATTCCCAGTGTGTCGAAGAAGTTAGCTACGAGACCAATGATCATAGTAGCGATCAGGTTCTTCTTCTCAAGTCCTCTTGCCCATGTTTCCGAGAAAGTCAGACCTGTATCAGGGTCCTTAGCATCACTTGCCTTGAGGATGTTCTGCTTTCTGATCATGAGCACTACGCAGAGTAAAAAACCGATCAGCGAGATAGCTTTTAATACGATCATATAAAACCTCCATAATATAATAATAATTAAATAATAATGAGATACGTGCCTGTGGAAATCATTACACTTTTATTGAACAAATGTTAAACATGCTTCCACATTTTGTACAATCTGATTATAGCATTTCTGAAAGCAAAGTCAATATAATGTGTTCGTTTTGTGACGAAATAGTGTGAGAAAATTGACCTTTTTTTCGCTGAGACTTTTGCTTTTGCAGGGGAGATATAGTACAATCTGCTGGTGAACAGGGTGTATGACAACTGTTCGAATTGCTATTTTGAGTCAGAAGGAGATTTAAATGAAACTTAATCCAAATAATGATGTTTACCCGGGTGATCTGAGTATTCTTAATATAAGGAAGCAAGAGTGGGCAAAAGGTGAGGAGCGCAGCAGGATCTATAATATTATTTCTGTAGTGATTCTGGTTGCCGGCCTTATCTGCATGATCGTTGTCAATAATAAGTTCGGCGGCACTACTATGATGAGCCAACTCCCTCTGCATATTACAATATGGACAACGGCATTGCTCGCTTTTCTTGTGACACGTAAGGGCAAGAAGCTTTCGCAGGCACCATTCTACGGATACCATGATGCCAGGTTTGAGACGGACGATGATACACTCTACTACAGATATCAGCAAGGCATGACTCTTAAGACATATATAATAAAGGATAACGATATCCACAAAATCACCAGAGATGATGAGTGGGGTACGCTTATGATCGAGGGAAATGCAGTCATCAATACTGAAAGAAGAGGCGGCGAATCAGAAGAAACAGTTACAGAATTTTATGCACTGGTCCCGTTCGATAAGTATGATCTTGATGACCTGCTTCAGCCTTATGGCAAGAAAGTAAAGAATGCCAAGGGATCGCTGCGTCAGAAATATATTGACGAGCATTAGTATTTTGAGAGGAATAAAAGACGATGGCAAAGAATCCTAACAGAACAGCGAGGAAGAGGCGAGAAGAGGCAGGCGAGGTAGTCAGACCTGATACCATCGTTGTCGTAAGCGGCAGATACGGCAGCTGTACACAGTATGCAAAATGGCTGATCAGCAGTCTCGGATGTGATGCAATTGAGTATTCAAGGCAGAGTCTCGGATATGTTTCACTTTATCCGAATGTTATTTACATCGGTGCAATAAGGGATGCAGAGATCAGTAATGTCAATATTATGTGGCAGAATTACGGAAACTTCGGACTTGAAGGCCGTAAAGTCATAGTCTGCGGAGTCGGACTTGGTGATCCTGAGAATGAAGCATACCGCGAAAAAGTCATGAAACGCAGTAGCAGTCTCCCGGAATACTGTTCTTTCTATATCCTGCCGGGAAAGATCGACAGCGAGAATCTCAAACGTCTGGATAGACCTCAGTTTGAAAAATTCCTGCTGGATGCTGAGAGAATTTACGGAAAAGAAACTGCAGCGCTCATCAATGAGAGAGCCAGTGAGAATTACAACGGTATTTCATCGGCTGCTCTGGAACCGGTTGTTCAGGAGATCCTTGCGACAAGAGAATAGATAATGCCAGATAAACAAAGTCCTGTCTCAACGAGGCAGGACGTTTACTTTACTTATCATTATTGGACAATGCACGGACCGCACGTCTTTTCTTGATCTGATCGCTGAATTTGTCCGGGATCCATTTGCAGGTCTGCTTACTCTTCTTATATATAAAGTCTTCGAAATCTGCAGGGTCTCCGATCGTGAATCGCGATTTCGGCAGAATGAAAAGGTCGCGGTTCGAAATAGCCAGATAATAGAACTTGTCATCATAATAGAAAGACAGTATATCTTTATATTTGGCAAGATATGCGATCAGTTCGTCATTTCTGTAGAATGATGCATCGGCTTCTGTGAAGTCATATGTGAAATCCGCGCCGCTCTTATAATCCGGATCGTTTCTTTTGGTCAGAGCCAGTGATATGTACTGACGGAAAAGGGCGAGCAGGATGATGAGTGCTCCTACGATAAAGCATGCGATGCTGACGGCCTTGATCTTGATGAAGAAGCCCGGGAAGAAAACCAGCAGTCCATAGAAAATCATTCTTCCGGTCACTCTCGGATGACTGATTCTGTAAGTGAATGTAATAAAAGCTTTGATTACATCCGAGTCGCGTTTTGTCTTGACCTGATACAGAGTTTCACGTTCTTTGGCAGGCTTCTTGGCTGTGGCAGATTTGTTGCTTGATGCAGCCTTTTTATTCTTGACCGTCTGCGGGTTGTTCTTTCTTGCAGAATTCTTCATTGCTAAATACCTCTTCTAAGTATTACGTAAATCACAAGAGTAGTATAATAGGTAAACAATATTTTGTAAACTACTGCAGAAATGAAGGAAAATAGAATACTTTATAAAAATGACTTTTGGTCAATTTTAGGTATTGCATTGTTTTTCAATAGTGGTATAATTCTGTGCGTGACAAGACCGCCCGGCAATGCACATCTGTTTGCATAGTGAGAGGCGGACACTTTACTTGATGGAGGAACTAATTATATGACTAAGCAGGAAAGGCGAAAAACTATGATCATATTCGCGCTTGCCGCTCTGGTCTTCATGATAGCAGCAATACTTGCAGGTGATGGAGGCGGAGAGGAAGAAGCGATCCAGGATGTGATGAGAGATGCCGTTCTGCATGACCTGAACAAGGTGAGCCTGCTGGGCCTGATAGATGTCAATCCGGGTCTTCTTGCAGGATTCATAGTATCCGGATTCCTGATACTTCTCGCTCTTATCTGCAGGATATTCATAATTCCTAAATTTACCTTGGTACCGGGCAAGATCCAGCTTGTGCTTGAGACTGTGGTAGGGCTGTTTTCCGGAATGGCGAAGGGTAACTCGAAGATCAACAAGTTTCTCGGCGCATATATTTTCGCAGCAGGCGCATACATTTTCACCGGAACGCTGTTCGAACTCTTCGGTGTTCAGGCGGTAACTACTGCTGGAAGATCGATATCGCTGCCGGCACCGCTTTCAGATATCAACGGAGCGATCATGATGGGATGCCTTTCGTACCTCGTCATCATGTCGGGAGGTATCGCAGGCAACGGGATCAAAGGAATCGGAAAGACGCTCAAAGAATATTCGCTTCCGATCTCTCTGAGTTTCAGATTGTTTGGAGCATTGCTCTCAGGCGCGCTGGTAACAGAACTTGTATATTACTATTCATCACTGAGTTATGTTCTGCCGGTCCTTGTAGGTGTCCTGTTCACACTCCTGCATGCACTGATACAGGCATACGTTCTGACTATGCTCACATCACTCTTCTACGGACAGGTATCAGACAATACACCCAAACCGCCCAAAGAGAAAAAGCACAGGAAGAAGAACAGCAAGAACAAAGAAATGAAACAAACCGCTGAGGCGGCATAATATAAATGGAGGAAATAAGAAATGCTTAATTCAAGGAAACTTGCAAGACTCGCACTTGTACTGGGAATCGTGATCGCAGTCATGGGAATGATCGCTACGATCGGAGCATTCGCTGATACAACAGGAACTGCCGCTGAGACGACTCAGGTCACTGCTGAAGCTGCTGACAACACAGTCGGAATGAAGGCTATTGCGTCAGGTATCGCGATAGGACTTGCTGCATGCGGCGGCGGAATCGGTATGGGTATCTCCGGCGGAAAGGCTGCAGAAGGTATTTCAAGACAGCCTGAAGCAGACGGCAAAATCAGGACGAGTTTCATGTTGGGACTTGTATTTATCGAAACGGCGATCATTTACGCGCTGCTCGTAGTAATACTCATAATCTTCGTTTTATAGCAGGAGACAAGAAATGACAGGTATTCCACTTAATATAGATTTTCAGCAGATATTGCTGCACCTGTTCAACTTCACGATCCTGTTCGGTGCTCTCTATATCCTGCTCTATAAGCCGGTCAAAAACTTCATGGAGAACCGCGAATCTTATTATGCAGATATGGACAGCAAGGCCGAAAGCAATCTGAAAGCTGCTGAGAACACTAAGGCAGAGTATGACGATAAGATCAGAGGGCTTGATGAAGAGGTAAGAGCTGAAAAGAACAAAGCCCGCAAAGAGATCGAAGAGATGCGGGAGCGCCAGCTTGCTGATGCCAGAGCCGATGCTGAGAAGATCGTCAGTGACGCCAGGAACGAAGCAAACAGGGAAAAAGACGAAATAATAGCTTCAGCACAGAAGGAAATAACCGACATGGTCACAGGAGCAATGGAGAAGCTCGCACTCGAGCAGTCTGCTTCTGATGCGTTCGATCAGTTCCTTGATGCTGCAGAGCAAAAAACAGGTGGTCATAATGAATGATACTAATAACAATCTCGAAGCCAAGCTGTACTCTAAGGTCAGTCCTGATGAGAAGCAGCTCGTAAGATTCGGGAGATTTCTCAAGAATAAATATGGAAAAGATATTCCTCTCGAATGGATCTCTTCGGATGCTTTTCCGGGCGGATTCAGACTTGAGGTAGGAAGTGATATATATGACTGGTCGGTAGGCGGAAGATTCCGTCAGCTCCGTGACACACTTGTCAAGGTGCCGACTGCTAACGGTAATATCATTCCGCTGCTCAAGGAGACCATTTCGAACTGGACTCCGGAAGCTATGGCAGAGCAGGTCGGAGAAGTCACTTCTGTCGGAGACGGGATCGCTACAGTCAGCGGACTTGATCTTGCGACGTACGGCGAGATCCTTTTGTTCGCGGACGGAGTCAGGGGAATGGTGCAGGACATCCGCGTCGATGAGATCGGATGCGTACTCTTCAATGATGATGAGAGCGTAACAGAGGGCTCAAGTGTCAGGAGAACAGGCAAGACGGCAGGTGTTCCTGTCGGAGAAGGCTTCCTCGGAAGAGTCGTTGACGCACTTGGCGTGCCTGTAGACGGACTCGGAGATATTGAGGCTGCAGGATATATGCCTGTTGAATCGCCGGCTCCATCTATAATCGACCGTCAGCCTGTAGACACACCTCTCGAGACAGGCATTTTCTCGATCGACTCAATGTTCCCAATAGGAAGAGGACAGAGAGAGCTTATCATAGGAGACCGTCAGACCGGCAAAACAGCTATCGCGGTCGATGCCATGATCAACCAGAACGATAAGAACTGCATCTGCATCTATGTCGCGATCGGACAGAAGACATCTTCAGTAGTACAGATACAGCAGACACTTAAGAAGCATGGAGCAATGGATCATTCGATCATAGTCACAGCTTCTGCAAGTGATCCGGCTCCGCTTCAGTACATTGCTCCTTATGCGGGCTGCGCGATGGCTGAATATTTCATGAACAAGGGCAAAGATGTTCTGATCGTATATGACGATCTCTCCAAACATGCGGTTGCTTATCGTGCGCTTTCGCTTCTGCTCGACAGATCCCCTGGCCGTGAGGCTTATCCGGGCGATGTATTCTATCTGCATTCAAGGCTCCTCGAGAGAGCTGCCAGATTGTCAGATAAGATCGGCGGAGGCTCGATCACAGCGCTCCCGATCGTAGAGACACAGGCGGGAGATGTTTCGGCATATATCCCGACTAATATCATTTCCATTACAGACGGACAGATTTTCCTGGAATCTGATCTCTTCTTCGCGGGACAGCGCCCGGCAGTAAATGTCGGCCTTTCGGTATCCCGTGTCGGCGGAGACGCACAGACCAAAGCTATGAAAAAGGCTGCCGGTACACTCAGGATCGATCTCGCTCAGTACAGAGAGATGGAAGTATTCACACAGTTCGCTTCAGACCTTGATGATCAGACAAGAGAACAGCTTGAATACGGCGAAGGTCTTATGAGAATGCTCAGGCAGAAACAATATCATCCGAAGACGCAGCACGAGCAGGTCATCACACTTGTAATGGCACTTGCTCATACAATGAAGGGCATTCCTGTAGACGATGTTACTGAGTTTATTGAAGGTCTTATCACCATGTTCGAAGAAGAACATTCTGATATCTGCCACAAGATAGACAGCACAGGAATACTCGATGATGATCTCAGGAAAGAAATCACAGAGATCGCAGCAAAGTACAGAGCTGAAAGACAGTATAACTAATGGCATCAACCAAAGAAATCAAAAACAGAATAAAAAGCGTCAGAGATACACAGAAGATCACGAATGCCATGTATCTTATCTCGTCTACCAAGATGCGCAAAGCCAAGCGTGACGCGGAGAAGACCAAACCGTATTTTGATCTTCTGAGACGTGAGATACGAAGGATGTTTGCTGTTGGCAATGATCTCAGGAGCAGATATTTTGACTCTGCGGTCGATGAGGAGAAATCGGGCGGAAGGTTCGGGATCCTTGTTATTACGGCGGACAAAGGTCTTGCGGGATCATACAATCAGAATGTCATCCGCGAGGCAGACAAACTGATCGCCAGAAGTGACGAGAGCACGATCTATGTTGTAGGTGACTACGGCTGGAGATATTTCAGAGGTCATAATTACAATGTAGAGACAGCATTCGAGCACTCGATGAATGAACCGACTCTGGCTATGGCAAGAGACATAACGTTCGAACTTCTCGGAGAGTTCGAGTACGGTGATTTTGACCGCTTGTATGTATGCTATACAGATTTCAGAGGCGGATTGAGCGCGGGAGAAGCAGTATACGACAGACTTATACCTTTTGACAGGGATGACTTCGTTCCGGAAGGAGATGAGCTTGACAGCGATGCTTCTACAGTTTTCGAATATGAACCGGATGTCAAAACTGTACTCGAACGCAGCATTCAGTCTTCAATAGTTGGATATGTTTATTCAGCTCTTGTCAACAGCTACTGTTCAGAGCAGAATGCCAGAATGATGGCGATGGAAGCTGCAAATGATAACGCAAGTGATCTGCTTGCAGGGCTGCAGCTCGAATACAATCACCTGAGACAGAACGCGATCACGCAGGAGATCACGGAGATCTCTTCCGGCGCGAGGAGCCTCAAAAAGAAACGCAAATAAACAAAACGAAAGGACAATCACAATGACCGGACGTATTATGCAGATCTCAGGATCTGTAATAGATGTAAAATTTGATGAAGGTACTCTGCCTAAGATCAATGAAGCGATCACAGTAGAAGTGGACGGGAAGACCCGCGTCATGGAGGTCGCTCAGCATATCGGAGGCGGCATGGTAAGATGTATCATGCTTTCGGGATCCGAAGGCATGTACCGCGGAATGGAAGCAGAAGCTGCGGGAGAGGCCATTACGGTACCTGTGGGGCATAATGTCCTCGGCAGGATGTTCAACGTTCTCGGTGAACCGATCGACGGTGGTGAGCCGGTACCGGCTGACACCGAGCGTATGTCGATCCACAGGAAAGCACCGGGCTTCGATGAGATCAGCCCGTCTGTTGAGATACTTGAGACAGGCATCAAAGTCATAGACCTGCTGGAGCCGTACCCGAAGGGCGGCAAGATCGGTCTCTTCGGCGGAGCAGGCGTAGGTAAAACAGTTCTCATTCAGGAACTGATCCATAACGTAGCGATGGAGCACGGCGGCTACTCTATTTTCACGGGAGTAGGAGAGCGTTCAAGAGAAGGTAACGATCTCTGGAAGGAAATGAACGAAGCCGGTGTCATGGACAAAACCGCTCTTGTTTTCGGCCAGATGAATGAGGCGCCGGGAGTCCGTATGAGAGTCGGCCTCAGCGGACTTACAATGGCAGAATATTTCCGTGACCGCGAGAACAAAGACGTGCTTCTGTTCATCGATAATATTTTCAGATTCGTACAGGCGGGATCTGAGGTCTCCACTTTGCTCGGAAGAATGCCTTCTGCAGTAGGATATCAGCCGACCCTCGCTTCAGAAATGGGTGCTTTGCAGGAACGTATCACTTCGACCAAAGCAGGTTCGATCACTTCTGTCCAGGCGGTCTATGTACCTGCTGACGACCTGACTGACCCTGCTCCGGCGACTACATTCGCTCACCTTGACGCCACGACCGTTCTTTCAAGAAAGATAGCTGAACAGGGACTTTACCCGGCTGTCGATCCGCTCGACTCCACATCCAGGATCCTTGAGGCCGACATAGTAGGTGAAGAGCATTATCAGGTCGCAAGAGATGTGCAGGAGATCCTGCAGAAATACGCAGAGCTCCAGGATATCATCGCGATCCTCGGTATGGACGAACTCGGTGAGGAGGACAAGGCTACAGTTTACCGTGCGAGAAAGATCCAGAGATTCCTCTCTCAGCCTACTCATGTAGCAGAGAAATTCACCGGAATGCCGGGCGTTTATGTACCTCTCACTGAGACAGTAAAAGGATTCAAAGCGATCGTCAGCGGAGAAATGGACGAATATCCTGAAGCAGCATTTTTCAATGTCGGAACTATTGACGATGTCATAGCCAAGGCAGAGAAAATGAAATCAGAAGCATAGTAAGGATAATAAACTATGGCATATACAAAGTCATTCAAATTGCAGATAATGGCCAGCGATCATATGGTCTATGAAGGGGATGCTGTGATGGTATCGCTGCCTACAACAGAAGGCAGTATAGGTATTCTGGCAGATCATTCCAATATTATCATGGCTGTTGTTCCCGGCGAGATTACGTATGAGCCGGTTTCGGGGGAACAGAGCGGGCGGCAGACGGTGGTCGTTTCCGAAGGACTTGTTAAGGTTGAAAACGGCGAGGTCATGATCCTTATTGACACTGCAGAGAGACCGGAAGAAATTGACGAAGCCCGTGCAAAGCGAGCGGCTGAAAGAGCAAGAGAAGAGCTCAAGCGCACGAATTCCAACAGAGATGTTGCCAAGGCCAGCGCAGAACTCTCCAGAGCGATGAGCCGTATCAAAGCTGCTACCAACAAGCACAGACTGTGATGTGCGGCCACAACTTAACAGATCACCAAAGTACATGTCTCCGTACCGGAATAGCATGTACTTTTTTCGTAAGAATTTGTTAATATTTTTATACATAGTTTCTTAATATACTTATCCTAAGATCTGATCAGGGATTGAAAGGAGTATTCTGATATGAACGACAAAGATATCCGTGACATCAACATTCTGATAGTAGATGACGATAAAGAAATCGCTGAGGCGATACGGTTCTATCTCCGCGGTGAGGGCTATCACTGTCTGATCGCTCATGACGGCATTGAAGCGCTCAATATGATCCGTAATAATTCTGTAAGTCTGATCATCATGGATATCATGATGCCGGGACTTGACGGTATACAGACAACACTGAAGATAAGAGAAGAACACAACATTCCGATCATTATGCTTTCGGCGAAGTCTGAGGATTATGACAAAATAATGGGCCTCAATGTCGGGGCGGATGATTATGTCACTAAGCCTTTCAATCCTCTTGAACTTATTGCAAGGGTCAGATCGCAACTCAGAAGATACAACCAACTCGGAAGTGCTGCAGAAACACGTTCAGCAAATATCTACCGGTGCGGAGGCCTTGAGATCGATGATGATTCCAAGATCGTCAGGGTGGACGGAGAAGAAGTCTCTCTGACTCCAATCGAGTACGGGATCCTCAAGCTCCTCACGGCCAATGCCGGAAGAGTGTACAGTATCGAGCAGATATATGAGGCCGTGTGGAATGAAGAGGCATACAGCCCTGAGAACACGGTAGCGGTCCATATCCGCAGAATCAGAGAAAAAATCGAGATCGACCCTAAGAATCCGCGCTATCTCAAAGTAGTCTGGGGAGTCGGATACAAAGTGGAGAAGATCCGGGGGTAAATACAATGGAAGAAATAGTTGTAAAAAAACATAGAGGAAACAAGGGCCAGTATACTGCGGCCATGATAATAGCAGTCCTTTCGGGGACAGCAGCGGGAGTGCTCGGAGCGATCACTGCATCAGCTTCCTGCATGGTGAATGTGGCATTATGGAAGGCAGGTGAGCTTGAGGAACTCATGAAATCTGACCATTACTGGCCTTGGGAACTTGGTACTTTTCCCGGTGAGCATTCACAGGCTGACCTGATCACTACACAGATGATCATAGTGGCGGCACTTATTCTGGTATTCATTGCTTCGTTGATCATCCTGTGCATTCAGACAGGACGATTCTCTGAGAATGAAGACGGCAGCATAAGATTGAACTGGTTCGACAGGATCTGGAGTGAAGTCCAGGCCGCCGCCGGGGTGTGTGCAGCAGTACTGGCCGTATGGCTCGCAGTGCCTATTTACAAAATAGCTCCTTTTGCAGGAATTATAAAAGGTTTCAAACCTGTTGAACCTGACAGCTATTATCTCGGGGTCTCCAATAACGCAGTTCTGTACGGGAGCGCGACAGGCATGGCGGTATGTATACTCGCAGCTGTCGTAGCTTTTGTAACATTGGTCAAGAAAATAAAAGCCCGTGCGCTGATAAGTGATTCTCTGATCGCGGCATTGTTCAGAGTCCTCAGTAGATGCGGGAGTCATGTTTCCGGCAGAGCAAGAAGCGCTTTTGTTCCACGGGATACTGATCCAAAGGCTACCTTAATGATCAAAATCAAATATATAGCAATGTTGCTGGCACTCATAGTTGTTCCATTACTGTTCTTGGCATTATCCGGAAGCCCTGAGGTCATGCTGATCGTGATGCTCGTCATGGGCGCAGCCGTAATAATATACATCAATAATAGAGTCAACAAGTTTGCTGAGATCAGGGACGGTGTGATCGAAGTAAAGTCCGGCAATCTTACTCACAAGATCAGTGTCAATGAAGATGAGAACGGACCTAAGACCAACCTCGACAAACTTGCTTCGGACATCAATCACATTTCTGAAGCGACCAACGTTGCTGTTCAGAATGAGATAAAGAACCAGCGCCTCAAGACCGACCTCATCAGCAATGTTTCGCATGATCTCAAGACGCCACTGACATCTATGATCAGCTATCTGGATATACTTGAGAAAGAAGGCCTCGACAGTCCTGACGCACCTGCGCATCTGGCAGTCGTCAAGGAAAAGACAGAACGTTTAAGAACTTTGACAGAAGAACTCTTCGAAGCTGCCAAAGCTTCGAGCGGCAATATTCCGTGCGAGATCACTGATATCGATCTTGCAGCACTGATCGATCAGTCGCTTGCGGAGATGGGCGACAGACTCGACAGCAAAGAATTGGTAGTCAAGAAGAATATCAAGGCTGAAAATACGATGGTAAGAGCGGACGGAAAACTCCTCTACAGAGTCCTAGAAAATCTGCTCAGCAATATCAGCAAATATGCGCTCGAAAAGAGCAGAGTATATATAGACGTGACCGACAGGAACAACATGCTCCTCATGGAGGTCAAGAATATTTCAAGAGATGAACTCAACATCAGCACAGACGAGCTGATGGAGAGATTCACAAGGGGAGACCAGTCCAGAAATACCGAAGGAAGCGGACTCGGGCTTGCTATCGCAAAAGATCTGACGACACTTATGGGCGGCGTATTTGAGATCAGCATCGACGGAGATATGTTCAAAGCTTCCGTTCTCCTCCATAAAGCGTGATGTTGCACATTCCCCGGGAATTGTTACTTGATTTGAAGTGTGTATTATTAATATAATTAATGCAGTAGATTAATAACCAACTGGTTAGTGATGATTTTCAGGGAGACTGTATTATGAAAGAGAACGTAATCTTCTGCTATTCCGGCACAGGTAACTGCCTGGATATGGCAATCAATATCGCTAAGAAACTCGGGGATACTGATATCGTAATGATGAGGAAATATCCTGCTGTTACAGATGTCAGAGAAGCTAAGAGAGTAGGGTTTATCTTCCCGTGCTACGGCGGCGGACTTCCGGGACATGTTGAGAGATATATAAGAGACATCAAGGTAAGCCCGGATGCTTATACTTTCGGGATCGCTCAGTGTGCTGCTTACAAGGGCGAAGGCCTCAGCAAGATCAACAGCGTGATCCCTCTCAAATACTGGGCAGCTGTTTCGCATCAGTGCACATGCATCTGGCTGTTCCCGCATGATCTCATGATGCCTAAGATGGGTGCTGTAGAGGCACAGGCAAGATCAGAATATTTCGCAGAGAACATTGCGAATGACGTAAAGAACAAAGTGGTTTCCAGGAAGAAACTGTCCAAGGCTGTTGTCAACAAAGTTGAGCATGCAGCATGGCCTATGATCGCCCGCAGCAAAGGCCTCTCACTCAAGGCAAATGATAACTGCGTAATGTGCGGAACCTGCGCTAAAGTATGCCCGACAGGCAATATCAAGTATACAGGCAAGGCAGTAGTATTCGGTGACAAATGCATTTCATGCTGCGCATGTGTACAGTATTGTCCTAAAGAAGCAATCAACTTCGGCAAGATCACAGAGAAGAGAGAGCGCTATCATAACGCCAATATCACTGTCGATGATCTGAATAAAGAAATCATTTCATTCTAAGATAAGTTTAACTACCTATAGATGATCCACTCAAAAACCGCGCGTTCTGCGCGGTTTTGCTTTGATGTGAATACTATTCCGGAGCTGCGGACTAGTTGCTTGGATGCGGCATGTAAGCGTAGAGATTCATGGCAAGAGCATTGATCGGCATTGTCTGGAGCCATACTCTTCCCGGTCCGGTCACTACAGTGTTGAACAGACCTTCGCCTCCGAGAACTACATTGGTAAAGCCTTTAACGGTCTCTATGTCCATTTTGCATGATGCGTCCATTGCAGCTACAAATCCACTGTCTACTATGAGCTGTTCGCCTGCTGCAAGTTCTCTTTCCTGTACAGAACCATCTATTTCAAGCCATACATATCCGGAACCACTGTACTGCTGCATAAGAAAGCCTTCTCCTCCGAAGAACCCCGCAGACATTCTGCGCTGCAGATAAATGTCCATATTCACATTGCCTGCAGAAGCAAGGAACGATGTCTTCTGTGCGATAATAGGCGTCTCTGCGATGTTGAACACCATGATATCTCCCGGGCAATGTTTTGCAAGAACCAGTTCTCCGGCTTCTTCTGCAACATACTCATTAAGTGCAAGAGATTCACCTACGATAGCTTTCTTGAACATTCCGCCGAGACCGCCTGTTTTGGTCTCCATTCGGATGCCTCTGGTCATCCATGCCATAGCACCGCTCTGACACTTAACAGATTCGCCTTTGTTCATTTTGAGTGTAAGAATAGTGAAAGGCTGGTTACTGATTTCGTATTTCATTAATATTCACCTCCGGTGTTGTTTTGCCTATATTATACACGCATCATCAGGATGGGGGTAAAAATCAAATATTAAGAATTGATTAAATATCATGCAGGGCTGCAGAAACCTTGAAAATCAGGCATTTGCCGGTGCTTTTGCATTCCGGGTCTGTTTGTCACAGTGGCATGTTGATGATATAATAAACACCGTAATTTGAATTTTATGGACAGACTGTCCGGATGACCATATCTAACAATCGAACACAATCACAGGAGAATAGAAATGAAAAGAGTAATCACATACGGAACATATGACCTGCTGCACTACGGCCATATCAACCTGCTCAAGAGAGCAAAGGCTCTGGGCGACTATCTGATAGTAGCTATTTCTACTGACGAGTTCAACTGGAATGCCAAGCAGAAGAAATGCTATTTCTCATATGAACAGAGAAAGGCTCTGGTGGAAGCCATCAGATACGTTGACCTCGTGATCCCTGAGGAGAAATGGGAACAGAAGAGAACCGATATGCATGAGTATCACATCGATACATTTGTTATCGGCGATGACTGGGAAGGAAAATTCGACTTCCTCAAAGATGAAGGCGTTGAGGTCGTTTATCTCCCTCGCACACCGGAGATCAGCAGCAGCCAGATCAAGAAAGATCTGTATGATGCAAATGCTGTGGATGGCGAATCAAAAACTTCGCACGATGAAATCAACACGGATCCCGGCAAATAGTCAGATAGAAGAGTAAGAAAGAAGGGATTTAGCAAATGGAGAATATACAGACTCAAGTACATAATCTGGACTCAGTGCTGGATAGATTGACTGACTTCTGCACAGAGGCAGGGCTTAAGCTTTTGCTGGCAATTGTTATATATATTGTAGGCAGGATCCTGATCAGCTGGATCCTCAAGCTTTTTGACAAAGGGAAATCTATCAGCAAGCTTGATACTACTGCAAGGTCATATATAAGAACTTTCCTCAAAGCAGCTCTTTACATTGTCCTTGTCGTATCTATCATCGCAGAGCTCGGCGTTCAGACTACTTCGATCGTTACGTTCATTGCTTCTTGCGGTGTCGCCATCGGTCTTGCGATGCAGGGCGCACTGGGCAATATCGCAGGCGGACTGATGCTCCTTATTTTCAGACCTTTCAACGTTGGCGACTATATTATGGCAGGCGGCGAAGAAGGAACAGTAAAGAAAATCTCTATTGTCTATACTGTCCTTAATACTGTTGACAATAAAGTAGTTTCAATACCTAACGGGACGCTTATGAATGCAAATATAGTCAATGTGACTGGGGAAAAGCTCCGTCGCGTCGACCTTAACTTTAACATTGCCGGAAGTGTTCCTGTACAGAAAGTCCGCGCTACTATTATGGGGGTAATCATTGACACTGAAAAGGCTATGGCTGATCCTGCTCCTCAGGTAGATCCGCTCACAGGTATCCCTGGAGGACTTCAGTATGTCGTCCGTGTATGGGTCAAGACAGAAGATTACTGGGAAGTTTATCATGAACTGATGAGAGAGATCCCGACTGCTCTCGGCGCTGCAGACATCCCTGGCCCGTCAACACCGATCTCAGTTACAGAGAACAAATAACATCATTTGAAAAGAAGAACTGAAATGAACAAAAAGTTTTATACTCTGGCTCAATGGACCTGGGGACTTCCTCAGACCCTCGCCGGTGCTGCACTTTATCTCGCGTGCAGGAAGAAACCCAGCTTCGACTATAAAGGCGCGAAGGTAACAGTCTGGAATAAAGACTCCGGGATATCACTCGGCAAATTCATATTTGTTCCGGGTACGCATGATCAATTTCTTCTGGACCATGAATTCGGACATTCAGTCCAGTCCCTGATCCTCGGCCCGGCATATTTCATCCTGGTCGGCGCACCTTCATTCCTATGGAACAGACTTCCATACTTCCGGCGCCTGAGGAAGAAAACCGGCAGATCATATTACTCAGTCCCATTCGAAAAAAGCGCAAACAAGCTCGGCAGAAGAAATACCTTACGATAGGAAAACGCAAAGATAAAGACGATGAAGGATCGGAATCACACAGGTTCCGATTTTTTATTTGCGGATCAAAACTTGATGTTCAACAACATATATTAATGTTCAACAACTAATAATAATGTTCAACAACCAATATTATGGCATCGCGTTCTTTCTTGGGCCAAGATGACCTCATGATGAATTTCTGCCCGAAATCTTGCTGCTCGATACCAAGCGTTATAGCTACTGACACAGAATATGCACGAAATGCATAAAGATTTACTGCCCTGCAGGATCGATCAGGGTGATGAAATAGCGCCGAAGTTCAGTTTTACTGAAAAATGACTATTTCATACTGTATTTTCAGTAATCGGATAAGATTTACTGAATGAGATCGTCCGGTTCGTCCGGTGCGGGAGTGCATTTTCTTCTTTAAAAACTACACAGCAACGGGATCGTGTGGCTGGTTCTTTTTCACTAAAAAATGTCCAATCGCTGAAACCCTTGATTTTACTGCGCTTCAAGCTTTTAAATATTATTGCCTGCAAACGTATAATTATTCACCCTGACGAAATCCGCTCTGATCGTTCCCGGTTTTGAGAATCCATTACTGAAAAAACACCATTCACATGCGGTTTTTCAGTAAAGTTGAACTTCGGCAGTGTATAAATGCATTTCTGTCGCGTGCAAATTGTTTCCTGTCTCCGGAAATGGAACTTCCATTTGATCCTTCAGCTGTTTGGTGCCGATCATTGGCAAAAAATTTTTTTCAGAATCGTGCAATAAAATGATTCCTTCGTGTGTATTACTTACGAAAGGGCCAAAGAGTCCGAAAAGAACAAGTGTAATGATCAAAGAATGTAAGAACAACACGGAGGTGGAAAATATGAAGAAGATAATCAGTATTATGATCGCGGCAGTTATGGTTATGGCAATGAGCGTGACTGCTTTTGCAGAGACTATGACTCAGGATGCTGCAGTTGACCTGGCGCTCAGCAATGCTAAGCTGACAAGGGCGCAGGTCATGAAGCTTGACGCAGAGTTCGATCCGGAAGAGAATACTTATGATGTGGAATTCGTAAGAAAGAGCAATAAAGCTGAATATGACTACGAGATCAGCGCACAGGATAGCAAGATCTTGGAGAAATCTGTAGAATACAAGTATAAGCATAATAAGTCGAAGAAAAAGATCGGCAAGAAAGCGGCCATGAAGAAAGTTGCCAAATTCTCCGGGATCAGCTATAAGACGATAAGAACAGGAACATGCAAGTATAAATACAGCCACAAGAAGGGTGTTTACAAGATCAAATTCCGTAAAGGCGGATGCAGGTATGAGTACAAGGTGCTTGCGCCGACCGGCAAAGTCATAGAATACGAGTGGGAGCTCATCTAGAGAACACATGAATGCAGCACAACTTGATGAAAACTTAATACTGCGTATGGCCAATGGTGACGGGCATGCCTTCAAAGAATTGTACAGACAGACCCGGGGAGCCGTATACGGATTTGCTTTGTCGATACTGAGAAACAAAGAAGATGCGGAAGATGTGATGCATGACGCGTACATCAAGACCTACACGGGGGCTGTCACATACAAACCCGGAGGCAAGCCCCTTGCCTGGATCCTGACGATCGTTCGGAATCTTGCATACAACAAGATCCGGGCCGGAAAGGTCAACGAAGATATCTCGCAATATGAAGACTGCTTTCCGGGGAGCGAGCCGTCAGATGCGACGGATGAGATCGTCGACAGAATGGTACTCAAGCAGGCTTTGACAGTACTGGATTTCGAGGAGCGGCAGATCTTCATACTCCATGCGATGACCGGGCTCAGGCACAGAGAAATCGCGGATATCCTGGACCTGCCGACGGGAACTGTTCTTTCCAAATACAACAGGTCGCTTAAGAAAATGAGAAATGCAATAGAAAATACCGGAAAGGGGGAGACTCGATGAAAGACAAGATCACGGACAAAATGATCGAAGAGAAGCTTGCAAGGGCAATCGATGAGTCTGCCCCGGACATGCTCGATTCGCTGATGAGTGAACTCGGGATCACTGACGAGTCACCGGAAATGCTGAGAGATGCGGTGTTGGCAAGCGATGCTGAGACAAGTGGCAAGGAGACAGAGGACAAAGATGCGAAAAAATGGGAGCCTGTAACAGCACGCAAAGAAAACAAGCAGAGTGTGAACAGATTCCGCAAGTATATCATTGCCTGCGCAGCGCTCTTCCTGATTGTCGGCGGCTTCTCGTTATTCGGCGGCGGAGAAGGTGCAAAGGAGACATTCGCGGTCATCGGACTTGATGTCAATCCGAGCATCGAGATATCGATCGATTCGGCTGAGAAAGTGATCAAGGCAGACGCACTCAATAATGATGGCAAAACCGTTCTGGACGGAATGTCCCTCGGCGGAACTGATGTCAAAGTTGCCTGCAATGCGATCCTCGGATCGATGCTTGCAAAGGGCTATCTTACAGACACCCAGAACTCGGTGCTTGTCTCAGTACGTGCGTCGGATGCCGGCAAAGGCAAGCAGATCGAATCAGAGATCGCGGGCAATCTGAACAGTTTTCTTGAGAATTCAGAAATAACAGGAGCTATTCTCGGGCAGCTCGTCGAAGATGACGATGAACTTGAGGATTTCGCCGAGGCGCACGGGATATCCCTTGGAAAAGCATGGCTGATCCGCAACCTGCTCGCTTCAGGTGACAAACATATGACGGAAGAATCACTTCTTATGCTTTCCACTCAGGAACTGATACTTCTCGGGCAGGAAAAGCATATCCATGATGAGAATTCATACGGCAATGCGGATACGAGCCAATACATCGGGAGTGACAAAGCGATCGAGATTGCGCTCGGTGCGGCAGGGGTGGAAAAATCACAGGCAAAAAATATCTCGGCAGAATTTGATGCCGAGAATGGAATGATCGTATATGAGGTTGAATTCACAGCGAACGGGAATGAGTATGAATACAATATAAGCGCGTCAAAAGGCACTGTGATTTCATATGGATCCGAGGTGTCCGGGGATGGAGACGATGATGATCATGACGATGATGATGATCATGACGATGATCATGATGACGATGATCACGATGACGATCACGACAACGATGACTGATTGAAAAGCTTTTTGACTCTTGACGACAGCAGTCCGATCACGGAGACACCGAATACCAGCTTGAGCAGTCCCGATGCGAGAGGATAATTATGCCAATAAACAGGAGCCACCGCATCAACACATGACAGAATAAATGCGGCTGCCATCAGTATAATAACATTGCGCTTGTTGAGAAGATCTTTGAGCGGAACATCAGGGAACAAGATCTTTGCAGTAGCAGTAAAGAGCCCCAGCAGGACTGCAAGACCGGCTGCGAAAGACGCGATGAATGCTCCGAGCGGCGACGCGAAAATCACATTCCACAGGAAAGATATCAGAGTCATCAATGCTGTGCCTATCAGCCACAGCGGAGTTATTATAAGCAGTCTGACGGACTGAGGCATGGAGAGAACTGCCTGCCTGAATTTTGCGATGATACCGATCCGGGAACTCTTCTCCTCATCAGCATCATCTCCGTCATCATCGACAGGAGCGTTTACGAACTCATCAATATCCATAACAATAGGAGCAGGTCTGTAGTTTGCTGCAGCCTGTTCTTCTGTTATATCCGCAGGATTTGAAAAAGCAAGACCGGTCAGCAGAGAGACCGCTACAAGAACAGCTGCCGTTCCCATGGTCACACTTTTGCGGAGTTCCTCCTTAGGATCGTACTCGCCATTAAGATATGCATCTGTTTTGGCAAGCGCTTTCTGGATAATTTTTGCAGTTCTTGGCAATTTGGACATGTCTGTTACCTCCGCATCAAATGATCAGCCGGTATTTTGCATCATTATACCATATCCCGCCTTGCGCAATACTGAATTTCCTTTTGCCTAAGTAACATTATTTTTTAGTGCCTTGCACCGAATTGAGGTAACTAATATACTATATTTATTAATGCCTATTAATCATATTTTTTGATAACACTTAGTAGGATAAGGAGAAAATAGATATGAAGAAGATTGTATGTGAGCTCTGCGACAGCACATCGTTTGTCAAGGAAGACGGTTTTTTCGTTTGTCAGGGGTGCGGAACGAAGTATTCTCTAGCAGAAGCAAAAAGTATGATGGTTGAAGTAGAAGGCGAGACACCGCAGTCTACAGGAACTCCGGTAACTCCGAATGCAGGTATTCCTGCCGGGAATCCTAACCAGATGCAGATCGACAATATGCTTCTTCTTGCATCGAATGCTTATGAGGCAGGCAACAACCCGGAAGCAGAGAGCTTCTGCAATCAGGTTATTGCTTTGGATGCCACTTCCTATAAAGCATGGTTCCTCAAAGGTAAAGCTGCAGGATGGCAGTCCACTGTGCAAAATCAGCGTATTACTGAGGCCGCTCATGCTTTCGCACAGGCAATAGACTTCGCTCCGGAAGAAGAGAGGGAGGATCTGAAGAATCAGGCTGTTGAAGAACTGAAGAGACTGGGACTTGCCTGCATTACTCTGAGAAAGAACAGATTCGCTCAGTTCCCGGATGCACAGGAACTGAAGGGCTTTGATGAAGACAGAAAGAATCTTCTCAACGCTTTGATCGTACTGCTCTCTAAGGGCATCGCTGCGGAGATCCCACAAGGATATCTTGAAGAGATTGCTACTCTGATGAATCTGGCAGCGGTTGCAGGCTATTCCACCGCTTCCAAGAAGTATTATGCTTTGAATCATCCTGTCGAATCGGATTGGAACAAAACCAGAGATGAAGTCTATAACTGCATTAATCTTACTCTTAAGGCTATTGAGGCTAGTAAAGAAGATGACAAAGACGACATCATAAGGTACAAGAATCTCATCGTTTATTATGAATTCCTGAACACATTTAAATGCTACATGAATTACAGCAGCTACAGTCAGGTTGGCATAAACAATAAGGGTAAGGCAGATAACAATCAGAAGATTGCTAATTATAAAAGTAAAGTTGCTGAATTAGAGAAGAAAGAAGAAGAAAAGAAAGCAGAAGAAGCCAGAAAGGCAGAAGAAGAAAGACAGGCTCGCATCAATGCTTACTGGGAAGAGAATCCTGAGAAGAAAGCAGAGCTGGATGCACAGAGAAAAGAGCTGGAAGAAAAAGTATATCAGATTCCGGTCGATATCGCAGAGCTTGAAGCTCAGATAGATGCCAAAGGGCCGATTGAAGAAGAGGCAGCTTCCATCTCACAACAGATTGCTAATCTTGTAGCTGAGAAGAGCAAGCTGGGAATGTTCGCAAGGAAGGAAAGAGACCAGATCTCTGGAGAAATCCTGGCACTTCGTCAGCGTCTGGATTCCATCACGCCGCAGATAGAAACAGAAAAAGCAGCAAAAATTCCGCTGAGAGAGAAGAAACTTCGCCTCAATAATGAGCTGAAAGAGGCAAGAGAGAAGCTTGAGGCAGTTATTGAAGAAATAGAAAAGGTTATTGAATAGTTTCTGGTCAGGATATCATTTATATTCAAGTGAGCTGACTTTAGCAGCCCGTCAGTTCTATGGCATGATTTGTCAGGATACCGGCGGGCTCTTCTTATATCAACTGTGCAATCACGAGAGGATAATACATGGGAGCAGGCCATTATTCTGTAGAAGCATCTATATATATTGACGGTAAGATCACCAAAGGAGTCCTGACTTTGTTTTACGATGAGTATGTTTTCGGGTCAAGCAGGACTCCTGTTAACTGGGAAAAGGTCACCTGTGAGCAGGGAATGGAGAAACTTTTCTATATTTTCCGGACTGTAGAAAAGCCATATGTGGTATTTCACGAAGGAGATCAGAGTAGCCCCAAATTTGTCCTGGAACCTGATAAAGTAGACGTTCTACTCAAAAAGGTGAAGGAGTTCGCTGATGCCGCCCGGTCTGAACGGCTCGAAAAGGAAAAGAAAGCCCGTGAAGAAGAGAGAAAGCTGCGCGAAGAAGCAAGAAAAAAGGCTGAGGAGATCATCCGTAAGCAGAAAGAAGCAGAGCTGCGCAGCAAAGCAGCTATATCTGTTCAGCCGGAAGTGCGGGATGACAAGATTCTTATCGAAAAGAGAGAACGTATCAGGAAAGAGGTCGAAGCCTGCAATGCACGTCAGGAGCAACTCATCACGACTATGCCGATTTCGCTTCGTGCAGCAGCGTTATTCCTTGATAATCCTTACAGGATCCTTGGAATATCCTGTCTCGCTGATGCTTTGGAGGCCAATTCTGCACTGGATAAATTAAAAAAATTGTCGAGACTCAAAGCCCTGGGGTCTTATCAGTCTCCGTTTGACTTAAACGGGATCTCCAGACCTGTGCGTGACTTGAGCATTACACAGAATGCTCTTATGCGATGCAAAGAACTAACGAACAGATTCTTCTGGTTTGCAGAGCCGGATGCGTGCAAAGCATGGCAGAGCGGACGTTACAGGATCGAGCTCACCAGAGATGGAGAGGAGCACGGCAGCTATGATCTCTTCCTCGCAAATTACCTGTATGCGATCATGTGTGATCCGGACTTTAATATTTCGGAGACCTGGAAACGTATACTCAAGTTTTATTGCTATATTTGCAGGCAGAGCAGCTGTGAACTTCTGCGCAGCCGTTTTGCAGCCGGAGCGCAAGGGAACATCAGTAATGCCGAACTTCTGGAAAAATTCCGCAGTGTTATTTTCAAACCGCTTCTGCTGTTATGCGAGCGTGATGACCTCGAAGCGGTTTTGAGGATCCATAACTATATAAGGGACTGCAATGACCGCCTTCTGAGTGGACTGGGCAAGGATATTCTGGGCAAACTGGTATCCTGGTTTACCGACAAAGAAGCTGATTCTTTCGATTATCTCAGAGAAATCGACAAATACGAGTATTTATCTGCTGAACAGGGTGATGAAATCACGAAAAGAGGAGAGGCTTATTGCAATACAGTCGAGCCTGTTCTTGAAACGGTTTTACGTCAGCTGAGTGGTGATAAAGTGCGCCATGACATGATACGAGAATCATTCCGGCATACCGTTTACCAGTTCATGTATGAACTCAACAAATGCCCGGACAAGTCAAGTGCGATCATGTTCGCGAACAAATGCTACAACTACTGCAATGCGGACGACAAGAAGCGCATCAGATTCACATTTGGAGAGGCCAACGTGAAAGCCATCGACTGGGGCGTTCCGCATACGATCTGGGACGCAAAAGGAGATAATTATTATTACGGCCGAGGCTGCAAAGTCGATTATGGGCAGGCTATGTACTGGTACCGCCAGGCAGCGGATGCAGGCAATATGTATTCCATGAACAGTATTGCGGAATGCTACAAGAATGGTCATGGTGTTCCGCAGGACGATGAGCAGGCAGCTCTCTGGTACGAGAAGGCTTGCAGAGCAGGAAATCCTCAAGGAGCGTTCCATCTGGCAGAATGCTACTATTCCGGGACCGGTGTCCGGAGAAATATTGACCAGGCACTGAAATACTGGTCGGAAGCAGCCAGGCTTGGGCATCCGTCAGCAGCTGCAAGACGTGAAGAGATTTTTGCCGGAGTACAGGAAGAAAGAAGAAAGCAGAGGGCGAACAGCCACTTGCTCCTTGATGTCGGTTTTCAGATGACGACCGGCCCGGCGATCGCAGCTGAAGTGACGCTCAGTCGTCCTGCCTATGTATATCTTGTAAATATGCAGGGATATCAGAATTATGTTGACGGTAAGGACTTCAAGTCCTATGGCGGATACGCCTCAAGTTCACCGCATCTTATCAGGATCCCGTCATCAAACCATTGGTACCTCATTGTCGATAACGGCGGCGATCCGGTAAATGATATCACTGCATCCGTAAGAGTGAAACGATTGTAGGGGGTATCTATGCCTGAAAAAGCTGATATAAAAGAACTGGCTGTCGCGGCCTGGAGGCTGGAAAAGTGGCTGGAAAATCTGCAGGCTGACCGCAAGATGGCTGCGAAGAGTGCTCTGAGGACCATAAAGAGATACATTGCACTTAACGGAGTTGAGATAAAGGACCCCATTGGAGCCAGGTTTGATCCCGGCCTTGCGATAGAGGTCGTAAATAACGAGGCCGAGGGAGCGCCGGAAGACTCGCTCATCATTACAGAGACCCTCACTCCATACATCTATCAGGATGGAAAGCTCCTGCAGCATGCAAGAGTGATCATCGGTACGAACTGTGAAAACGCAGCGAAGTCAGAAGCTGCTTCTGAGCGCAAAGATGAGGCGGATGATAAAGAAAAAGAAATGATCGAGAGGTTGAAAGCATATGCAGAAATTCTTTGATTGCGGAATAGATCTTGGGACCACGAACTCATGCCTTGCGATCCCGGATCATGACCATGGCTTTGAAATAATAGATAATCAGGCTGACAGAATGTCTGTCACGCCTTCTGCTGTTCTGATCAACGGTAAAGGAAGAATGCTGATCGGGCAGCGCGCATACAATTCGCAGAAGGTAGAGGATCTTGCTATCCAGTTCAAACGGCAGATGGGTCTGAGCAAGATGATCCGCTTTGCGTCAGCCGGAGTTGAGAAAATGCCGGAAGAACTCTCCGCAGAAATACTCAGGCAGCTTAGAAATGATGCTGAGACTCGCCTGAACAGGAAGATCGAGAATGTTGTCATAACCGTTCCGGCTGCATTCAAGACTCTCCAGTCTGAAGCAACAAACAAAGCCGGTAAGCTTGCAGGCTTTCAGAACATTATACTCCTGCAGGAGCCGATCGCTGCAGCCGTTGCATATGGTGCGAAACCTGATTCCAGGGACAAACACTGGATGGTCTTCGATTACGGCGGAGGAACGCTTGATGTAGCCATTATCTCTACTTTGAATAACCGCCTCACTGTCGAGAACAGTGAAGGAGATAATTATTTCGGCGGAAGTGATATCGACAGGATGATGTTCCGTGAAATCGTTCTTAAGAAGCTGAAGGCGGAAGGCTATCATGTGGATGCGCTTTTCGATGAGAGTACGGGAAGCGGTAAATCAAACGCCAGAAGGGTCCAGTTGGAGTGCGAGAGATGCAAGATCGACCTTTCCAATAAGGAATCCGTTATCCTTGAAATCTTCGATATCGATGATGATGAAGGAGAACCGATCGAGTTCGAGTGTGAGATCACACGTGGAGAACTTGAGGCCCTGATCACAGATACTGTCGACCGGAGCATTACGATCGCAGAAAAAGCTTTGGCAGGAGCAGGGCTTCAGGCTGAGCAGCTCGATAAGATCCTTCTCGTCGGAGGCAGCACTTTCATACCTCTTGTGAGGCAGCGCCTTTCAGAGAAATTCGGGGTCGCGCTTGACAGTTCGATGAATCCGATGACGGTAGTCGCTGCCGGTGCGGCGATCTACGCATCGACAAGTGTCATCGATGTGGAAGAAGAAATCGAGATATCTGCAGCAACAGAAGAAAAGCATGCTGTGATCAGTCTGACATTTGATCCAATATCTTCAGACGAGACCGTGAATGTGATTGGAAAAGTAGTGAACATAAGCGACGTAGATATTTCAAGAATCAAGTTCGACTGTGCCGTTAATAAGGACTTTGCGGGCATCTGCTGGACAAGCGGATGGATGGAACTCTTAGATCAGAACAATGGTATTTTTGATGCTGATGTTCTCCTTCAGAAGGGAATTTTGAACTATTTCAGAGTCTCTGCATGTGATCCGTCAGGGAGAGAAATCGTTATAGAGAATCCGTATTTCGAGATCAAGCATAACGAGACTGTACTTAAGATGTCAGCGCCTCCGGCAACGATGTCGATAGGCGTACAGATACGTGATCCTAAGACAGGTTATGATGTTCTTCACCATGTGATCAAAAAGAATTCTCCTCTGCCTGCGCAGGACGACCGAACGTTCAAGCTGTCAAGAGATATCGATCCTATGCATGACGACTGCATCACGATCAAGATCTGGGAAGGAGAGAATAAGCAGAATCCGGAAGCCAATTTCCCTGCAGGCGTGATCACGGTGCGTTCTTCCGCAATGGACCGCATGATCCCGAAGGGAACCGAGGTCGAACTGACAATTATTGCCGATGAAAACAGAAACATCAGGGTAAGCGGATATATCCCGGATTTCGATTTTATCATTCCGGAGGAAACTCTGAGAGCAGAGGCGAAAGTTGACCTTGAAGAACGTATGAATACGGTGGAGACCAAAATCAAGCAGTCCGAGGTGAGTATTGAACGGCTGAAAGGGCTGAATGTAAATGTGTCTTCGCTGGAGGCAGAACTCGAAAGTGTCAAAGCTGACTTCGATGACGCCTATTCCAAAGTCGATTCTGATGAAGCTTCTGTAAACGCTTATCTTGACAGATTCTATGATCTGGAATCCCGCATCATACGCGAGGAAAGAAAGTACCAGCAGCAGAAAGATAATTCTAAGAATGATGATATAGTAACAGAAGCTCGCGGGCGGGTCGAATCATTTGGAGATGAAGATACCAAAGCAGCTTTTGAGCAGCTCGAAGAATCCTATGAACTTGCAGAGACTGCCGAAGAGAAATCCTTTATCGCCAATAAGATGAACAATCTCGGCTTCGAGGCGATGACGAACAACTATGGATGGCTCAACGCATTCTTCTCGTTGATACTTAGCAAACCTGAAACAAAATATGACAATGCGCAGAAAGCCGAGTACTGGAAATCCCAGGCGTATCTTGCGATTGATTCACGAAACACTGCCCAGTTGCGCAAAGCTGTGTTTGAGCTTCTTGATCTGATGACATCGAGCGCAAATCAGGCTGTGGCTGCTTTCGGAGCGGACCTGACGATGTAACGCTGGAGGTCATAATAAGAATGGACACTTTATTAGACAATAAAAGCAAAAAACTCTTCGACGAAGCGTATCAGGCATACATGAACATCACCCGGCAGATCGAGGATATTTACAGTGAGGGTCTGGCGGATCCATTTGCAGACGGTCCGACGGTGACCGATCTGGTATGCTCGCTGGATCTCTATCTGCAGGGTTGTCTTCTGAAAATCGGGGTATCCGATGGTTCACTGTCATCTGAGGAGCTGTATTTCATAACAGCGCTCCCGGACGAATTTGATGAAGTCTGCGCCAGGAACAGAGGCTATAAACGCTTCATCAAGACGATCTCAGCGGAGAACTTCAGGAGCGGATCTGAGAAATTCTATGATTTTGACAGACAACCACTGTTTCTGGAAACTCTCCGGCAGGACTTCGAGGAAGCAAGCGCGATGGTAAGAAGCAATCTGCAGATCATCTTCAACGCCTTCATCGCGATCGACGGAGCGTTCTCTGAATGCGAGGCAGATGCCGCGCTGGAACTCCTTGATAAGATCGATGACGGAGCGGAAGAATACGAGACTCCGGAAGTTCCGGAGTCTTCATTCCGGCCAGCAGCAAAGACGGTCCGGACGAACGATGCCGGTGCTGATGAACCGGACCTTCAGACTTGTCTCGACGAGCTCGATGCATTGGTCGGACTTGGCAGCGTTAAGAAAGAAGTTCACGCGTGCATCGATCTCCTTCGTATCAACAATATGCGCAAGGAAAAAGGATTGCCGGAACTTCAGACCTCCAATCACATGGTTTTTACAGGGAATCCCGGTACCGGAAAAACGACGGTAGCCAGAATTATGGCTAAGATCTATAAATGCCTTGGGGTCGTATCTAAGGGCCAACTCGTGGAAACTGACAGATCCGGACTTGTTGCAGGTTATATGGGTCAGACGGCCTTAAAGACTGCACAGATGATCAAAAAGGCAAAGGGCGGAGTGCTTTTTGTCGATGAGGCATATGCACTTTCGTCAGAAGAAGGGAGCAATGATTACGGAAGAGAGGCAATAGACACGCTGGTAAAGGGAATGGAAGATTACCGCGATGATCTCGTGGTGATCGTTGCAGGATATGTGGATGAGATGAAGAAATTCATCAACATGAATCCCGGCCTCAGATCGCGGTTCAACAAATACATCAACTTCGAGAATTATTCTGCTGAGGAAATGCTTGAGATCTTACGGAGACAGTGTGATAAGACACGTTTCATTCTGTCTGAGGAGGCAGCGGATACAGCACTGAATTATTTCAGATCGTGCTGTGAAGATTCGACTTTCGGAAACGCGCGCGGGGTGAGAAATTTCTTCGATCGCGTTGTAATGAGTCAGGCAACCAGGATCCTGAATGTGCCGGATCCGTCGGAAACAGAGTTCAGAACAATTCGCCTGGAAGACATTATTGCCGTTACCGGGGCCGCTTATTCCGACAGATGAACTGACTGTAATAATAAGAACCCGATGTATTTATTGAAACATTGGTGTACCGATGTGATATAATAATCCACCTAAGGCAAATTATTACCAGGAGGTTTTGATAAATGATGATAACTGTACTGAAAGTACTCGCTGCTGTAGGAGCTGTTCTGAATGTAGTTCTTGTTGCACTCAAAGTCAGACAGAAACTCGGTACGGAAGACGGACAAGAGAAATGGGGAGAGAGCAAGAAATACGCGATCTATAACACCATTGTTGGTGTTGTCGCCAACTTCCTCGATGTATTCGGTGTCGGTTCCTATGCAACGACTTCTGCAGCGTTCAAATTCGGTAAATCTGTTAAGGATGGAGATATCCCGGGAACATTGAATGTCGGAGATACTCTGCCGGTATGCGTGGAAGCTTTTCTTTTTGCTTCACTTGCAGGAGTTGACGGGGTGACTCTCGGAGCGCTTATTGCTGCTGCTGTAGTCGGTGCGCTTCTCGGAGCAAAGCTTGTAACTAAGCTGAATATCCAGGGCGTGAGACTTATGATGGGCGTAGGAATGGTCATTCTCGGAGTTATGATGGCACTCAGAGTTCTTGCTGTCGGCCCGTTCGGACTTGTAGGCGACGGACTGAAGCTTTCTGGCGGAAGACTGGTGATAGCAGTGCTGGTTCAGCTCATTCTGGGAATGCTCATGAATATCGGTGTAGGACTGTATGCGCCATGTATGGCGCTTTGCTGCGGACTCGGACTCAGTGTTGCGGCAACACTGCCGATCGTTATGGGGTCATCTGCTCTTCTGATGGCATTCGGAAGCGGTCCTCAGTTCATCAAAGCAGGCAGATTCGATATGCTGGCAACGATCTGCCAGATGGTAGGTGGAGCAGCAGGCGTCCTGATAGCATACTTCTTCGTCAAGAGCCTTGATGTCAAGATCCTTACCATTGTTATAGCTGTTGTAGTGCTGATCACAGCTGTGATGTTCTTCAGAGACTATAAGAATGGCAAACCAAGACGCCGCCGCGCTGAATAATCAGAATCTGATAAATTAAATAGTTACGATCTCGAGATCAGGACATGCTTCCAGCGCTGATCTCGGGCCGATAACGCATACTGAGCCGTTGGATGTGAGATTGCGGAAGGCTTCTTGCCAGGACAGCAGGTCCTGAGCCGAAGTCTCGAGTATTTCTCTGCGGACCCTTATCCTGTCCTCATCTGTAAATCCTGAGATCCAGAAGTCGTCAGCTGAACGGCCTTTGGCACCTATTGAAATAAGAGGCTCGGTCGATGCTACGGTCGAGATTATGAAACCATCAAGCCCGATTTCTCCTGAACCGGCAAACTCGTTCAGGAAGGCGGGCATTTTTTTGTATACTTCGAGTGATTTTGAAGGGCTCGGATCTCTGTATGAATAGCAGAGCATACCACCGGTCCTTGCTGCAGCGACTGATGTTCCGTAAGCACCGCCTTTGACACGGACCTCATTCCAGAGGAATGAAAGGGAAAGAATGTTGGAAGCGACTGAAATACTTCCTGCAGGTTTCACACCCATCTGTTTGAGGTCATATGCCTGAACAGCATGTGATACAGAAGCAGGTACCTGGATTCCGAGCCTTGAAGGCAGAGGCGTTTTGTACTCAGCGATTTCAGGTCTTGGCGATCCTTCAGGCAACATACTTATCAACCTGCTTATGTCGGTTTCTTCAGATGCGGTGACGCTCATAAGTGCGCCGCATCTCACAACAGATCTGCAGATAAGGTTCTTCGCGAAAGTGACGAAATCATCGATCTTCTCGTCGAATCCCGCATTCATTTCATGCATGTACTGAATAAATGTGTAACCATTGATCGCTTCTGCAGCAGCATCACGTGAGGAATATCCGGACCTTGCCGCAGCTATCGCGATCCTGTGCCCCGAAGAGACAGCATAGCGCTTGCCATCCTCATCGATCTGAGTCACAAGTTCACGAATGAGCTCCTTATCATCGAATTTTGTCCTTGTGAGGATCTCGATGATAAGATCCTCAGCATGCTCAAGATTCTCATCAAGAACTGCGGCGCGTGCTCTGAGACAAGGGGTGCAGCTCTTGTTGTCTTTGTCCTTGGCGTTGATATCGACACCGAATGAGATCGAGCCGACATACATTCTGATCTTGTTCTGAAGTGCGGTAACACTGTAATTCTCGGTCGGCAGATCTTTGTAGAACTCTGTCAGAAGTGCGGCTGAAGGCAGGTCTTCGAGTGTAAGATCCGTGACAGGGAAGTATGCATTCAGGTAAACTATCCCGTTAGACGGAAGCTTGTGATAGAGAACAGTGACGCCGTCTTTCTCACTGACTTCGGTACTGATCAGTTCCGGAATGCGGCTGATATCTGACAGCTGTATCTGAGGAATCGTTGCAAGAGCTTCCTCACTGTCCGGAGTCTCCTGCCACTCGAGCAGTTTTTTGTTGAGTTCTTCGAGCTCCTGCTTCTCACTGTCTGTCATGGAAGCGACGATATCTGCTGCGCGCCGTGCTTCAATTGCGGCCTTCTCCTGTCCTAATGTCGCGGACGGAAGGAGTATGAGCTTTGAGTAAGCATCAGTGTCTGTGAAATATTCTTCAGCAAGCTTGCTTGCGATGCCTTCTTTTATCGACTTGCGGAGTCTTTCGATAGCTGCGTTGGTTCCCAGATAAAGTGCGGGATCGCCTCCGTAAAGCCAGGAGTTGAGCACGGCATTTGCACGGTACAGTCCCTGCGGCTCCGGGTATTGTCTGAATCTGAAATCCAGCTGGTTGACTGAAGCAATGAGATCTTCTTCAGGAATGCCCTGACTGATGACAGACTCTGTGGTTTCTTTTACGATCGACAGAAGCTTGCTGCCTGCAAGCCTGACGGCTTCTTCGTGATCCGTTCCGTCTGCCATGAATGAGGATGGCTCCACTCCGCGGAAAAGAATCACCAGGTACGGCTGGGCGACACCATCTGAAAGATAGATCTCCATATCCTCGGCAAGTCCCGATGAAAGAACTGCTCTTTTGAGAGGAGATTCATTCGAGTCTGCCAGCTGCTCGGTGAGAACGCCGAGAGCGAGAAGTTTGTCGGCTTCTTCCCACGTGCCGACTATCCGGCCAAAAGCAATAATAGCTTTGTCGTTTTCACTACCGGCTTCATAACGCATTGTCAGCTCCGAAACCTTTGGCTCCTGCATGACGATCTTCGGAATATCCTCAAGTTTGTCATATTTCGAAATATAGGAATCGATCATAGCCAGAGTTTTTTCAAGAGGAATATCACCATCCAGATAGAAATAGGAATTGGACGGGTGGTAGAACCTCTTGTACCTTGCGATGAAATCATCATAAGTCAGATCAGGGATGACTTCCGGGTCACCGCCTGAATTAAATCCATAGCAATTGTCAGGAAAGAGGAGACTTACAAGAGCTCTCTCTGCGACCTGGTCGACATCAGACATAGCACCTTTCATTTCGTTGAACACAACGCCCTTGTACAGCGGTGCATCGCCGCTCGTGTCGATATGCCAGCCTTCCTGGTAGAAAATGTTAGGCTCTGACAGAATGCGCGGACAGAAAACAGCATCCAGATAGACCCCCATGAGATTGAGATAGTCCTGCTCGATCTTGCTTGAGACAGGATACAGGGTCTTGTCTGAATAAGTCATAGCATTAAGGAACGTATTCATCGAGGTCTTGAGCAGCTCGACAAAAGGTTCTTTGACCGGATACTGATCGGATCCGCAGAGAACAGAATGCTCTAAGATGTGAAATACCCCGGTGCTGTCCTCGGGCAGAGTTTTAAAACCAACGGAAAACAGCTTGTTCTCTTCGCTGCTGCTCGCCCAGATAAGACCGGCGCCGGTTTTGTCATGCGTCATCTCAATGAGCTTGCCATCGAATTCAGGAATATCTCTGATCCCTGTAACGGTGAAGCCGTACAATCTGTCGTTATTATTCAAAGTCATCAGTTTACCTCTTTGCTGATCGTGATTGGTTAGTATAGAAGGAAAATATCTCTAACTCATTAATTATATCATTATTAACTTGAATGGAAACCCCTTATGGCTTCGTATTGTGTTATAATGTACTTCAAATAGGACAATTGAACCAAAGGAGCGGCTACTATGATAGATAACGGAATGATTTACTTTGCCAGAGAGGGCAATGATGAAGGCGTTATTGGCGGAAAGATCTGTATGAGACCTGACAAGGCCAACAGACATGGCTTTATCTGCGGTGCAACAGGTACAGGCAAATCCGTCACACTCAAGGTGCTCGCAGAGAGTTTTTCTCAGCTCGGAGTACCGGTATTTATGTCCGATGTCAAGGGTGATATGGCGGGCATAGCTGTTGCCGGCGATGACAACGAAGGCATGCAGAAGAGACTTGACAGATTCAGCATCAGAGATGAATTCGTTTATGAAGGCTATCCTGTTTCGATTTTCGACATTTACGCACAGAAAGGAACTCCGCTCCGTACTACTGTTTCGGAGATGGGGCCTCAGCTTTTCTCACAGGTGCTTGACCTGAACGATACACAGACAGAGCTTATGCAGGTCATTTTCAAGATCGCTGACGACCTCGGACTGATTCTGATCGATACTAAGGACATGAAGGCTATGCTGCAGTACGCGGCAGACCATTCTGACGATTTCAAAATGGATTACGGCAATATCCCGCAGCAGACTGCTTCGACTATTATCCGCGCGATTGTAGCTCTTGAGGCAGAAGGTGCGGACAAATTCTTCGGAGAACCTGCGATCGATATCAGAGATTTCTTCCTGCAGGCACCTGACGGAAGAGGGATCATCAATATCCTCGATGCAGAGACACTCATCAACAAACCGAGATTGTATTCAGCATTTATGCTCTATCTGTTGTCGGAACTGTTTGATGTTCTTCCTGAGATCGGAAATCCTGAGAAGCCTAGAATCGTGTTCTTCTTCGATGAAGCACATCTGTTATTCAAGAATGCATCGAAGAGCCTGCTTGAGAAAATCGAACAGGTAGTCAAGCTGATAAGATCCAAAGGCGTTTCAATATTCTTCGTAACACAGAGTCCGGGAGACATTCCGAATGCGGTAATGTCACAGCTGGGCAATAAGATAGAACACGGACTCCATGCTTATACACCTGCAGAACAGAGAGTAGTCAAAGCAGCTGCAGATGCATTCAGAGTCAATCCGGAATTTGACACTGAACAGCTCCTTCTGGGGCTCGGAACAGGTGAAGCGGTCGTTTCACTTCTTGATGAGAAAGGCGCACCGTCAGTAGCACAGCACGCATTCGTTCTCCCTCCGGAGAGCCGCATGGGAGCTCTGACTGATGAGGAACGGGCAACTCTCGTTCAGGAATCGATCCTCAACAGCAAGTATGAAACTATGATCGATGATGTTTCGGCTTATGAAGTCATTACCGGCAGGGCAGCTAAGACACCGGTCCAGGCAGGGGGCGGTTATACTTACAGCGCAGATTTCAATACGCCTGTAGAGACTCCGCAGCCTGAGCAGGCAGTAGAAGTCGAAGTGACGCAGGAAAGAGAACCTGAGCCTGAGAAGACCGTCGCTTCTGCAAAAGAGGTCGAAGAACAGGGCTCTGCTATCGGCAACATGGCTGAAAATCTGCTGGGCAGATCCGGTACGCGTCAGGTCGTAAGATCGACCGGAGGATCCATAGGCAGAGAAGTAGGTAAAGTAATAGGTGAAGCGGTTCTCGGCAAGAAAGGAAAAACGATCGGAGGCAATATAGGAGCTTCCCTCGGACGCAATTTGTTCGGAACACTTTTCAGGAAATAATCAGAAAGGGGAATAACATGCCACTTACCAAGCAGGACATTGTCGATCTTCTCGACAGCAAGAAAATAAAATACGATATCGTAGAACATCAGGCTGTTTATACGATCGATGAGATGCTCGATTGCGATCTTCCGTATCCTGATCTGATCGCGAAGAATCTTTTCATCAGAGATGACAAGAAACGCAAGTATTATCTGATCACATGCCTGGAGGACAAGAAGATCAACCTCAAGGAGTTCCGCAAAGAGCATGATACACGCCCTCTGACATTTGCTTCTGAAGAAGACCTTATGGAGAAAATGGGACTCTACCGCGGGGCTGTTACACCTTTCGGTATCCTCAACAACGAAGAAAAGGACGTGATCGTTTTCTTTGACAAAGACTATGAGAACAAGATCATGGGAATACATCCCTGCGACAATACAGCTACAGTTTTCGTAAACACAAGAGATGTCGTCAAACTCCTCAAGGCTCACGGCAATGAGATACACTTTGTGAAGATGTGATTTTTACGGATAATGATCTATGCAACGCAAAAGACAGGAAGCACTTGCCTCCTGTCTTTTATGATTCAGCAGAATACGCTTTTTTTTTTACAATTTCAGTCCTTTTGCTATGTTGACTATGAAGTCCTGTACGTTAGTAACGATTCCCTTCGATGAGAGGCTGCCGCGGTCTGACAGTTTGTTGACTGTGAACTCCGAGATATCTACACAGTAGAAGAATACTTTGCGTATGGTACCGTCTTTGAGAACTCTGTATGAAGGTGTCATGTTGCCTATGGCGATCGTGTGAAGCGTAGTTGCGAGGCAGATGACTGTTGTAGCATCTCTCACCTGATCACGCATGACATCCTGTGCTTCATAAACATTTCCGTAAACAGGAGGGAGCGGGCCGTCATCTCTGATTGAGCCGGCAAGCACATAAGGTACATTGCACTTCTCGCATGAATAAATGATGCCGTTGTCGATGTGCTCTTCTTCGATGAATTTGCGGATAGAACCGTAATAGCGGACTCTGTTGATCGTATCGAGATGGTTGTAGTGTCCGTTCGGCTGACTCTCCTGAGTATATATATTCTGGCCGAGCGCGGTGTTAAGGTACGCACCTTCAAGGTCATGTGTTGCAAGGGCGTTTCCTGCCAGAACAGCGTGCGCATAGCCGGCTTCTACTATTTTGGCAAAGGCATCACGTGCATCGTGGTCGAATGCAAAAGCAGGTCCCATGACCCAAACGATCTTGCCGTGATCATGCTCATAGCGAAGAAGTTCATAAAGTTCATCATAATCTCTTGAGAATGAGCTTTCTCTTGAGTGACCCTGACGGAATGCAAATGTATCTCTTTTGGTATCGGGATTCTCAAATCCGGTTGCGTAGAGATAAATACCTTCCGAAGCATCTTCAGTTCTTCCGCAAATCACAAGGTCTCCTTTGACAAGGTTGCGGAATTCAACTACGTGGATTTTGCCGTCTTTATAAACCGGAACGCAGTCCATGCGGCTCTCCTCAGCGAGGAGCCATTTGCCTTCTATTTTGAAGTATTCAGGGAAAATGCTCATTGCGTGGTAGCCTTCAGGAGCAACACCATCGACAGGTGCAGGCTCAAGTCTGGCATCCGGCGAAGCTTTGAATAATTCCTGCTCAAAATCCGGTGCGCGATATGGGGTCATTTCAAATGACATTCTAAGATTCCTCCTTGCTAAAAACACTTATGTGTCTTTGTTATTATACTGTCAAAATTTTACAGTCAATATGACTTTCAGTCAACCTTTTGGGAAAAAGGTGTTGACATGCTTTGCGAATAGGTGTATATTCCTACTAAATTAGTAGGAATTAAAAAGGGGGTATTAATCATGGCAGATATCAAACAAAGTATGACTGAACTCATCGGCGGAACACCGATACTTAAGCTGAACCGTTATGCTCAGGAAGCAGGTATCACCGGCGCGAATATACTCGCTAAACTTGAGTACCTCAACCCTGCAGGATCGGTAAAGGACAGGATCGCGCTCAAGATGATCACGGATGCAGAGGAGAAGGGCATTATCAGCAAGGGGGCTACGATAATTGAACCTACCAGCGGCAACACCGGCATCGGACTTGCTGCAGTTGCTACCGCAAGAGGGTATAAAGCGATACTTACACTTCCTGACACAATGAGCGTTGAGAGAAGAACTATGCTCAGAGCTTATGGGGCAGAGCTCGTACTTACAGAGGGAAGCAAGGGCATGAAGGGTGCTATCGCCAAAGCCGAAGAACTCAATAAAGAAATCGAAGGCTCAGTTATCCTCGGACAGTTTGTCAATCCGGCCAATCCTGTGGCGCATTATGAAACGACAGGACCTGAGATCTGGGATCAGACAGACGGAAGCGTAGATATTCTTGTTGCCGGAGTAGGAACAGGCGGTACATTGTCAGGGACCGGCAAGTATCTGAAAGAAAAGAATCCGGACATCAAGGTGGTTGCAGTTGAACCTGCGACAAGCCCTGTCCTTTCAAAAGGAGCATCCGGACCGCATAAGATCCAGGGCATCGGCGCAGGCTTCGTACCTGATACGCTTGATACATCGGTTTATGATGAAGTGCTCGCGATAGAGAATGATGACGCCTTTGCAGAGGGAAAGAGATTTGCAGGAGCTGAGGGAATACTGGTAGGTATTTCTGCCGGAGCTGCACTCAAAGCAGCATCGATCCTCGCGGCAAGAGAAGAGAATGCAGGCAAGACTATTGTAGTCATACTGCCTGACTCAGGAGACAGATATCTGTCAACACCACTCTTCGCTGAATGATACAGCATTATTTCCTGAAATAGATGTGGTAATGCTCTTGATCAATCCGGTGGAGAGGAAGCAGGCCCGCATCGTCTGAAGGCTTGCGGAGCTCTTTATCTTCGGAGACTTCTGCAAGCAGATATGGACCTTTTGCCAGAACGAAGATATTATTATCTGATGCGGCATATATTCTCCGGGTGACGGAAGGGAAGTCAAGCTCAACGGATTCGCCTTCGCCAAGTCCCGGCATTGTCAGATAACCATCTTTCACATCAGGATATTTATCCAGAGCCCATTCCGGTATTCTCACGGAAAGGGCTCTTTTCATTTTGCTTAAAGCCCTGATCCTGAGTTTTCCGTCGTTGCCGAAGGTGACTTCGAGATCCTCAGCTCCCCTGAGAGAAGAAGAAACCGGCAGCTCTATTCTCATGACATTTTCATCATATGCAAAAATATCCCGCATAAAGCGATAGCGGCTTTCCATACCTGTGCCGTGGCAGCAACTGTTTTCTTCTGTTTCATAATGTTTGACGCTTCCCGGAGTGAGCGGAAGGAAGTAAGTCGTTCCGCCGTCAGCACTGTGGCTTTGCGACATAAGCAGGTGATTGAATAAAGTGCGTTCGTAGTGAGCCATAAGGCGAGGCGAAGGAAGATATTCATGTAGACGTCCTATGAGCCTCAGCATGTTAAAACTCGCGCAGCTTTCCTGCGTCTTGTCCGTCAGGTAAGAAAGCTCTGAATCCGGCGCGTGGAACAATTCTCCTTCCCCGGTCCCGCCTGTCAGGTAATAATGATGTTCTGTAACGATCTCAGCGAAGTTGCGGGCTATATCAAGATACTTATTGTCACCGCAGACGGAATACATTTCAAGAGCTCCGATGATCTGAGGGATATGCTGGTTCGCATGCATGTTATCGAGCTCATCCCGGCCTGCTTCCATCTGACCGAAAAGAGCAGGATTCTCGAATAGGCGTGCTGCCTTGATGTGAGACTCCTTGCCGGTTATTCTGCCGAGTCTGATCATAGTTCCTATCATTCCGCCGTATTCACCGGCGATATACATTGACCACATTTTCCCGCGCTGCTCGCCCGGAAGACGGGAAAGCCTCGCATAGACCCAGTCTCCGAGAGGATCTAGTATTTGCAAAGCCTGACCGACCCCTGCAAGCTCGTATGCATCCAGAAGCCCGGACATGATTTTGTCGAGTGTATAATACGGCGCCCAGATCTCAGGATACTTGGTGAATTCTTCCAGTAAATCGAACTGTTCTTCGTTATAGGCACTCAGAAACCCTTTGTGTATGCCGGGAACTGACGAGAATGCTTCCTGACATTCTGCAAGACCGCTGACCATGTACTCGAGTTTTCTGAGAAATCTTTCATCGCCTGTTGCGGAGTATGCAAGAGCCAGTCCTGACAAGTAGTGACCTGTTGTATGACCTTTCAATTTGCATTCTTCGGCATCCCATCCTGTCATCGGCAATGCGCCGCGCACTGAAAGCCCGGATGCTTTGCGGAAATTATAGAGCATCCTGTCATCATCCTGCGCAAGAAGGAAGTCGTTCATATTCTTCTGCCTGTCATAAAAAGGCGATCCCGCCAGAAGCTTTATCTCTGAAAGTGAGGGATGGCTGAGCTGCTTTGCCGGTCTGTTCATACAATACCTCCGCTTGTGAAAATCTGTAATCCATTATCGCACAAACATGCAGCTGATGTATGCATTTACGTTCATTTCTTTTTTTTATAGACAAGAATAACAGTGTTTTGTTAAAATGTTTCCATAAATTGCACCGCATTAGTTTGTTAAAGCGCACAAAAATTGCTCTTTCTCAATATCGTGTGCAGAAAAAGGTATTATTTGGATTTTTAAGGAGAATAATTATGAGTTCAATTGTTGGTTTCATGAACAACATTCTGTATCAGCCATACATTGTTCCTCTGTTCCTGATCGCTGTAGGTATCTACTTCACGATCAGAACTAAGGCTGTTCAGATCAGACTCTTCCCTGAGATGTTCAGGGTAGTTATGGAGAAGCCTGAAGACGAAAGAGGCATCTCTTCATTCGGCGCACTTATGGTATCTACTGCTTCCAGAGTAGGTACAGGAAACATCATCGGTGTATGTACAGCTATTGTACTCGGTGGACCGGGAGCGATATTCTGGATGTGGATCACTGCTATTTTCGGCGGCGCCAACGCTTTCATCGAGTCTACACTTGCACAGATCTATAAGAAAAAAGCTGATGACGGTACATTCTACGGCGGACCTTCCTACTATATGCAGAATGCTCTCGGACAGAGATGGCTCGGAGTTCTTTTCTCTGTTCTGATCATCTTCACTTATGCAGTAGGATATAACATGCTCGCTGCATTCAACCTCCAGTCGACATTTGCAACATTCAGCTTCTACAATGAGAAGTCAACTCCAATGGTCATCGGTATCATCCTTGCAGTTCTCTTCGCTGTTATCGTTATCGGAGGTGCTAAGAGACTTACTGATGTAACAGGATTCCTCGTACCGATCATGGGTATTGTTTATGTAGTAATGTCTATAGTAGTTCTGGTTATAAACGCTAAGAACTTCGGCGCAATGTTCAGCCTGATCTTCAGCACTGCATTTGACTTCCAGGCTATCTTCGGAGGATTTACCGGTTCAGTTATCATGTGGGGTCTCAAGAGAGGTCTTTACTCCAATGAGGCTGGTATGGGATCTGCTCCGAACGCTGCTGCTAAGGCTGACGTAGCTCACCCGGTCAAGCAGGGTCTTGTTCAGACACTTTCCGTATTCATCGATACACTTCTGATCTGCTCAGCTACAGCTTTCATGTGCCTGTCGACAGTATCTGTTGATCCTGGTTCATACGTAGTTGACGGAAGTGCTGATGCTGCAGGCTATGTTCAGACATGCCTCCACACAGTACTCGGCGGATTCGGCCCAATCTTCATTGCGATCTCAATGTCACTGTTCGCATTCACTACACTTATCGGTAACTACTCATACTGCGAGGGCTGCTTCGCATTCATCCTGAAGAGAGACATGACCAAGACTGAGTGCCTGATCTTCAGAATCATTGCAACAATTCTTGTATTCCTCGGAGCTATCTCCTCTGCAGGACTTGTATGGGATACAGCTGATATGTTCCAGGGCCTCATGGTAGTTACCAATATCCCGACTATCGCGATCCTCGGTGGAACTGCTGTTAAGTGCCTCAAGGACTACACAGACCAGAAAGCTGCCGGCAAGGCACCTCGCTTCCTGGCTAAGAACATCGGCCTCGATGAAAGCAAGGCCGATTGCTGGAAAGTCGGAAATAAGAACTAATCCGAACATTATTTGATAATAAAGCTCGATCAGATCCGGAGACCTGCCTGAATGACGGTCTCCGGATTTTTCTAATGTGCAATTCACATATGTGATCATTGGTATGTGGTATAATAATTTTGTATGACTAAAATTATTATAATTGACGGCCTTCCTGTTGAAGTAACAAAGAAGCGCATCAAAAGAATAAACATGCGGGTCAAGGCTCCTGACGGCAAAGTAGTCATCAGTGCTCCTTATCTTGCATCGGACAAACACATAATAGAATTTGTCAGGAGCAAGATGGACTGGATCGACAGAACGGTTGCAAAAGTCAGGACACGTTCTGCTGCTCAGGCGCAGGCTGTGGATCCTGCCGAAAAGGAAGCAAGAAGAGCGGATCTCAAGAGGCGTATCGGCGAAAGACTTCCGGTGATAGAACAGCGCACAGGACTCAGGTGCAGCGGATGGACGGTGAGAGATATGCATACCCGTTGGGGAAGCTGCAACACAAGGACGCACCATGTCAATTTCAGTCTCATGCTGGCTGCAAGATCTGACACTGAACTTGACTATGTCATCCTGCACGAACTCGTTCATACTGTGGTGCCTAACCACGGGCCGGATTTCTATGCGCTGATGGACAGATTCATGCCGGGCTGGAAGATGATAAGAAGAGGAATGAAGAACTGATATAGACTGGAGATAATATGACCACACAAGTGATAACACATTTCATAATTCCGCCGCTCATCGGCGCGGTGATTGGTTATTTTACCAACCTTATAGCCGTCAAAATGCTTTTCTTCCCGCGTGAAGAGAAGCGCCTGTTCGGTCACAGAATACCGTTCACACCCGGTGCGATCCCGAAGGGCAAAGCTCGTCTTGCGAAGTCTGCAGGCAAGATCGTTCAGGATGAACTATTTACCAGAGAAGACATTTCGAGCAAAATGCTGACCGAGGAGGTAGAACGGCCTCTTATTGAGCGCGCGATGGCCATACTTGATCAGGATATCAGGGACACCGGAGCTATACTTACCGGGAGCAGCGCGAAATACGACAAACTCGAGGCGAGCTTTACGGACCTTCTCACAATGAAGATAACGCAGGCTATACATATGATGGATATTCCTGAAACGATGCGCCGGGAAGGCAACCGCATGATGGCTGAACATATAGCATCATCGAGACTTCTCAAAGCGATAGTTCCGGAGCAGCTTGTCGACAGAGTAATGATCAATATCGGCGAGAAGATGGAAGAATTCATCGATACCAGAGGCAAAGAGATGATCCGTGAGATCACGACGAGCAGGATCCATGACCTCGGTGACAGGACTCCGCTCCATGTCCTTGAACAGGCAGGTTACAGCCCTGAATATGTAAAGACCAAAATGACTGAGGCTTACAGGGAGTCTGTGGTAAACGCAGTCAATTCTGCGCTGAGGAGAATAAATGTCGCTTCGATAGTTGAGGACAAGATCAATTCCATGTCAGTGGATGATCTTGAGAAGGGTGTCCTCGCTGTAATGAAAAATGAACTTAATATGATCGTCAGTCTCGGGGCGCTCATCGGCCTTGTGATAGGATGCATCAATATTTTCATATAACACAAGATGAGGCTTGCTATGGACAAACTAACAAATAAAGACCATGCGGAAGAACAGGAATTTCTCAGGAAAATCAAAGCTTTACGTGACGCTGATAAACTCGGTGAACTGATGGAAATGACGGAAAGCGATCTTATGGAGGAGCCTGAGACAGAAGCGCCGGAGGACTGTGACAATTATGTCGTGTTTGAAAATGTCCGCAAAGTATACCATGTCGGAGAAGTAGACATTGTAGCGCTTGCGGATGCATCATTTTGCGTGAACAAAGGAGAACTCGCTGTCGTAGTAGGTGAGTCCGGAGCCGGCAAAACTACACTTCTCAACATTCTTGGCGGGATGGACACACTCACAAGCGGGCGTGTCATTCTCGACGGACGTGAGATAAGCAGCATGAATCAGCGTGAGCTTACCAAGTACAGGCGCTATGATATAGGGTTCGTATTCCAGTTCTATAATTTGGTCCAGAACCTGACAGCGCTTGAAAATGTATCACTTGCAACACAGATCTGTAAGGATCCCCTTGACCCTGCAGAGACACTCAAAGCGGTTGGCCTCGAGGACAGAATGAATAACTTCCCGGGGCAGCTCTCAGGCGGCGAGCAGCAGAGAGTAGCCATAGCGAGAGCTCTGGCCAAGAACCCGAAACTTCTCCTTTGCGATGAGCCGACAGGAGCGCTTGACTACAACACAGGAAAAGCGATACTCCAGCTTCTTCAGGATCAGGCAAGGAACTCGGGAACGACCGTAATCATTATCACACATAACAAAGCTATCACTCCTATGGCTGACAGAGTTATCAGTGTCAGGAGCGGAAGAGTGCAGGATGTGAAAGTCAACCATGATCCTGTGCCTGTTTCGGAAATCGAGTGGTAATACAGCATGATAAGAAAGTCCACGTTCAGAGAAATAAGGACCTCACTTGCGAGGTATCTTGCGATCTTCGCGATCGTGGCTCTTGGCGTGGGTTTTTTTGCCGGCCTCAAGGATTGCAAAGCGTCAATGGTCAGCACTGCAAGCAGATTCCTCGAAGACCACAATTTCTATGATTATATGATCGCTTCATCATACGGGATCGATGACGAAAGCGTAGATATGGCTCTTGCGTGGGATGGTGTTACCGGCGCGGAGGGATCGGTGCAGATCGATGTGCTGGCAGTTACAGACAGTGGGGACGAGCAGGCGCTCAAGGCGATCTCGTTCCCGGATTCTATAAATACGCTGAGTATCGCTTCGGGAAGACTTCCTGAAGCTGATGACGAGTGCGTCATTGATGCTTACAGCATAACTGACGAAGGCTACCATGTAGGCGATACAGTCGTTTTGTCAGATGCTAACGACAAGGACAAACTGAAGAATTTCAAGACACGTGAATTCAAGATCGTAGGTACGGTCAATACCCCGATTTACCTTGACTATCAGAGAGGATCGACAGATATCGGGAACGGAAGTCTGGATACTTTCTTCTACGTGGACCGGGATGTGTTTGATGTGGACTATTATACGAATCTGTACGTTACGGTCGATGCGCCTGAGCCGCCGTTCACTGAAGAACTCAAGGACCGTCTTGATGCAGGCAAGGACAGTATGGAAGATCTTGCAGAGAAAATCACTGCAGCAAGACGTGAAACTGCCATGAAAGAAGCGCAGGATGAGCTTGATGAGAAGAAGGCGGAATACGAAGAGAATCTGGCCAAATACGAACAAGAGAAGGCCGATGCGGAGCGTGAGATAAGCGATGCGGATAAAAAGCTCGACAAAGGAGAAAAACTAATAACCGGGAAGCGCAAAGATGTCAAGGCCAAGATGAAGCTTGCGAAAGATACTATCAAGGATCTCAAAGCGACTATCAGCGATCTGAAAGACAAGAAGGCTGCAGCGGAGGCGGGGCTTGCACAGGCTGAGGGCGGAAAGGCTCAGATGCAGCAGCAGCTCGAGCAGCTGAAATCTTTGGGCTCTGATGATGAAAACATCTCAGCGCAGATTGCTGCTCTTGAGGCTGAGATAAACAAGCTGGACGGAACTATCAGCGGACTCAAAGGCAACATCAAACAGATCAACGATGGTATCAAAAAAGCAGAGGCAGGTCTTTCCAAAGCTAAGGACGGACTTGCACAGGCTGAAAAGGGTCTCAAACTTCTTGACAAAGAAGAGAAGAAGATCGATAAGGGACGCAGGACGCTGAGACAGGAAGAACGGGATGCGGACACAGAATTCGAGAAGGCCAAGAAAAAACTCGATGATGCAAAGGATAAGCTGGACAAAGCCCAGGACAAGATAGACGAGATGGAGACCGGCAATTCCTATGCATTTACCAGAGATGATAACGCAGGATATTCATCTTTTGACAGCAACTCCGGAATAGTCGATAACATTGCCAAGATTTTCCCGGTATTCTTCTTCCTTATCGCAGCGCTTGTATGTATGACCACTATGACGAGAATGGTCGACGAGCAGAGGACACAAATAGGTGTCCTGAAGGCACTCGGATACAGCAACGCAGCTATAGTAAGCAAGTACATGTTCTACTCGGGAAGCGCGGCATTCATGGGAGCGATAGTCGGATTCTTTGCTGGATGCAAGATTTTCCCGGCTGTCATATGGAATGCGTACACGATGATGTATGACTTCAGCCATGAAGTCGACTATATCATCGATCCGGTGCTCGGGGCGATCTCGCTTGCGGCAGCACTTCTGTGCTCAATGGGAGCCACATGGGTCTCGATTTCCCAGGACTTCAAAGTATCTCCTTCGGATCTTATAAGACCTAAGACTCCGCCTGCCGGCAAGAGGATCCTCATGGAGAGAATAACGCCTCTATGGAAAAGGATCAGCTTCCTTTACAAAGTTTCGATCCGTAACATTTTCCGTGATAAGAAGCGTTTCCTGATGATGGTTATCGGCGTAAGCGGCTGTACTGCTCTTCTTATTGCCGGAATAGGTATAAAGACCACGATCGCAAGAGTAGCTGAATACCAGTTTGAGGAGATTTCACTTTATGATTTTGTAACGGTATTCAGCAAGAATATGAATGAAAACAGACAGAAGGATTTCCTTGAGGATATTGGAGAGCTATCTGACGGAAGTGCCGTCACAGAGAATGAAGTGATGTTCCTGCATCAGGGTGAGGTAACTCTGGTGATGGATAGCGGCAGCTATGATGTCACATGCAGCGCAGCGGATCCTGATAGTTTTGGTCACTATATCGACCTTCACTCAGGTGCGGATCCTATCGGATTCCCGGGAGAAGGAGAGGCTGTGATAGTACGCAAGATCAACCACGATTACGGCGTCAATGTGGGAGACCGCATCACTGTACGTGAAGGCTATCGTGAGATGGAAGTCACCGTTTCAGGCGTGTGTGACAACTATGTATATGACAGCATCTACATGAGCCTGGACACATATGAGAAAGGATTCGGCAAGAAAGCGGAGATCAAGTCCGCTCTTGTCAGGCTTGACGGGGAACCGGAGGAATCTGTGATAAGAGAGGCTGCAACTCTTGCGGCAAACTATGAGAATACTGCTGCTGTTTCTGTCAATCTGGATGTGCGCGAGAATGTCAGCAAGATGATGGAGAGCCTTAATGCAGTAGTATATGTCGTCATTTTGTCCGCAGCACTGCTTGCGTTCATAGTGCTGTACAACCTGACAAATATAAATATCACAGAGAGGATCAGAGAGATCGCAACGATAAAGGTCCTCGGTTTCAATCAGCTGGAAGTGTCGCAGTATGTTTTCAGAGAAAACATATTCCTGACAGCGATCGCTGCATTAGTCGGTATACCGCTCGGTAAATGGCTGCTCAAATTCGTTATAGACAATATAGTGGTCAAAATGATATTCTTCGAACCGAGGCTGACTAACATGAATATAGTAGTTGCGGTTTTACTTACGTTCTTATTCGCAGGGGTAGTCAATCTTGCGATGCAGAAGAGACTGCGCTCTGTGTCTATGACAGAGTCACTTAAATCAGTAGAATAATCTGACGGAGGTTTTATTAATGAAAAAGTTCACTATTGAAATGGAAGATGGCGGAATCATGAAGGGCGAACTGTATGAAGATATCGCTCCTGAGACTGTTGCTAATTTCGAGAAGCTCGCAAATTCCGGTTTTTATGACGGACTTATTTTCCACAGAGTTATCCCGGGATTCATGATCCAGGGCGGATGCCCGCAAGGAACAGGAACAGGCGGTCCGGGATGGACTATCAAGGGTGAGTTCAGCGCTAATGGGTTCAAGAACGATCTCAAGCACGAGAGGGGAGTTCTCTCTATGGCAAGAACGATGGAACCGAACTCCGCAGGTTCACAATTCTTCATTATGACTACAACATCGCCGCACCTTGACGGACAGTATGCTGCTTTTGGCAAAGTCACCGAAGGTATGACTGTAGCTGATAAGATCGTAATGAGCAAGAGAAACTTAAGAGATAAGCCGCTCGTTCCGCAGACAATAAAGTGTATCAGAGTAGAAGACTGATGCTGATGAATGAATCCCGGGAGAACTTCATCTTCCGGGATTTTTTTAATGCTTACCTATATGCCTTACTACTTTGCCGGTCAAAGCTACCGGCAGGGACTCCATCTCAGAGTAGCGATAATACACAGCGTCATATTTGCGGTTATATGGCTGAAGAATTATCCCGTCTTCATTAAAAACGACTTTCCTGCATATTGTCTGATCTCCGGGAGTGCTGATGATTGCTATATCGCCTGACTCGACTTTACTGTTTTTATCAGCGATGATGATATAGCCTTTTAAAATGTATGGCTCCATGCTGTCGTCATCCATGGTGATCTCAAATCTGGACTCATCTCCGCTTGCGCCGTCTTCGGAACCTTCTCTCATAAGCTCTGCAATGCTTATATTCATAAAAGCCGCAAGCTTCTGCTGGCTTTTGAGTCCCGGTTTGAATCCGTTTCGCCACTTTGTGATCTGTCCTTTGGAAAGTCCGGCTGCGCGTTCAAAATAGGATTGTGACATATTGTGTGATTTGCAATATGCATCGATTCTGTCAAGAAAGTTCAAACCCTCGCCTCCTTTTTTATTCTTCATAAATTCAACAGTAATAGGCTGGAATAATAGTGATGAAGAATAAATTCAGCGATTTCATGTTGACTGACCGCGTTTTGACTGATAAAATCATCAATATGAAGAATAAATTCAGCGTTTTGACATGAAATCCCTTGAAAATATCTTCAAAATTTATAGTGTAGCAGCTAAATTTTGGCATATTTATGAGATTTTTGCAATAATTCAGTTGAATTTATTCTTTATTTCTATTTTTTTTGCAAAAAAAGGGAGACAGGGAACCGTCTGTCTCCCTATTCCCAGAATAGTTCGTCGAGTGTCTTGTTCAGTGCTTTGCATATTGCGATGCAAAGGTTGATGGTGGGGTTGTAGTCGCCTTTCTCTATGGCGCTTATTGTCTGCCTCGAAACTCCTATGAGGTCTGCCAGCTGCTGCTGCGACAGATCCAAAGCGACCCGGGCGGATTTCATTTTAAGGTTTTTCATGGGAATGCTCCTTTCGATGCTTTGCATATTCTGATGTTTATTCTTCATCAGATTCTTCTTCGCCGGCGTGGCTGTTGTTCCTGATACTCATCGCAACAAGTATCATAATGAAAGCAGCGACGAAGAGAAGGGATGCAACCGGTCCGAAAGCAAGCTTTCCATCTACCATCGCGCCATTTTTGAGACCGATAATACCCGATATAGCGTTGACGATGATAACCGCCCACATTACTATTCGATATGTCCTGGCGTCGGTGCCGACTCCGAAATACGCATCGTTCTTGATGCAGTAAAATGCGTATACCAGTACACCTGCGAGGATAATGAAGAATAATGTCAGTGTGCGGGTGATCGGGAGTGTTTCGAAAAGATCGAAGCTCTCTATCAGAAGCTCGATGGCGAGAAGTATCAGCATAGTGAAAGTAGCATATTTATAACCTCTTCCTCTTACCAGTTCCTGTCTCTCATCGAAGGTTCCTTTGAGACCTTTCTTGCTGAATTTCCATATAAGGGCAAATATTATTAATGCGGTCACTATGCCGAATGCCAGACCCATTGCGTAATCTTTACTGTTCATGATATGTCCTCCTCAAATGATTGATAAAGTTCTTTTATCTGAGGACATAATACACCTGCAATAGCATTTTGTCAAATATATTTGACAAAAAAGTTAAGAGATTTTACAAAATGACAATTATCTTTAAGAATGATCACGAGCAAGGGAGAAGAACAGTCCTATCAGACACAGAACTGCGAAGACAAGGAAGGAAATGTTCATCATATGGATGATGTCTTCCGCAGGAGAAGACTCAAGGCTGGCGCTTCCGAGAACGGCGGCGGTTATTACGCTGAGGATCGCCATGCCTGATGACTGGCCGTATGTACGCATCGTAGCAACTATGGAATTCGCGACACTGTAATCGGATTTATCGACGCAGCTTAAGATCGCGTTCGTGTTAGGAGAGGAGAACAGCGCAAAACCAAGCCCGGTCAGGCAAAGTGAACACATGATATATGCGATCGAAGTATCCTGATCGAGACGTGAGAACAGAATAAGTGTTACGGCGCATAGACCCATACCTGCACTTGCAAGCAATGAAGGCCTTATTTTGTCTGACAAGCTGCCCATAAGCGGTGAGAACAGAGCCTGTATCGCCGGCATCGTGATGAGCAGAAGACCTGCTTTACCAGACGGCATCCCGAGAATTACCTGAAGAAAAATGCTTACGGTGTAGCTGATCGCGAATGTAGCCCCGTAATTGAGAAGGGCTGCCAGATTGGAGAATGTGAAAGTTCGGCTTCTTGTAAACATGCTGACGCGCATGATAGGAGAGGCAGTCCTCGATTCATGCATGAAGAACAGAACGAAGCATATGATGCCTGCCACGAGAAGGATCGCCGGTATTGCGCCTGAGCCCAGGCGGCTCATGCCGTACAGACTCGTGATTATAGCAGCTATGTATAAAATTGTCCCTTCAGTGTCAAAACCGCCGGAAGGGATCTCCCCGCGGGTTATCTTGCCTGACTTCTTCTCTGAAACTGCAGCTCTGAACGCTGCGGTGAATGCGATAATGCTTACCAGCACGGAAACTGCGAATATCGACCGCCAGCCCAGAGTGCTGTTGAGGATCCCGCCGACGACCGGACCCGCAGTCAGACCTATATAAGTCGCAGCAGTTGAATATCCGATCATTTTGCCCTGGACCTCGTGAGGATATGATGTGATGAGAAGGGCATTGTTTGTAGCAAATATCATTGCGCCACATGCGCCTGCCATGGCTCTTAGTGCAATGAGGACACCGATGTGTGGAGAGAAAATGCTTAAAAATGACAAAATGCAGAATCCTGCGATCCCGGTAAGAAAAACCTTCCTGCGGTCAGTGACATCTGCGATTTTGCCGAACGGAAGACTCATTGCCGCGACCGAGATCGTATATGCGCTTACGACCCATCCGATCGCTGCTGCGCTGACACCAAAATAACTCTCAAGCGCCGGAATAGAGAGGTTCAGCGCACTTGACATAAATGTCGTCATAAATGACGTGACCATCGCTGCTATGAGTACTTTGCGGTCTCCCTGCTGCATCGGATACTTCCTTTCGCGTCTGTTCAATCAGGAGTCTGTTATACTTCTAATAGAATTGTACTATCAGTGAAAAACTTATTAAAGACCATAATGCAGATGAAATCGCAAAATATTGTGTTTAGTTTTAGAATTTTTCACAAAATAATGCGGTGTAATACAGAGAGAAGTGTTAAAATACATATATGGAAAAACTGATAAGATCGACGCTTTGCTACATCGAGAATAACGGCTGCTATCTGATGCTTTTCCGTGACCGCAAGAAAGACGATATCAATGAAGGTAAATGGATCGGCATTGGCGGCAAGATCGAAGACGGAGAGACGCCGGAGGAGTGCAATACAAGAGAAGTTCTCGAGGAGACCGGTCTTATCCTCAGATCTTCCCACTTTCATGGCATCATCCAATTCCGCTCAGATGAATATACTGATGAAGATATGTATCTTTATTCATCTGACGACTTCGAACCGGCTGACGAGAATGCAGCGCTTGAATTCAGCTTGAGCGGCATGTACATTCCGCCGGAATGTGAAGAGGGAAGGCTGGAGTGGATACGCAAAACTGAGATTTACAGGTTGCCTCTCTGGGAAGGCGACAAAGCATTCCTGAAGCAACTTACAGAAGGCAGGGACAAGATATCGATGACAATAAGCTATATTGGTGATTCATGTATTGTAACTGACATGGAGGAATAACATGGACGCAGATCTTCAGAGGACGTGCGAACTGTTCATAAAAAACAGAGAGCTGCTGAGAGACAATTTCAAATGGGACGGCAGTGCGATGCATCTTATTGGCAGCGCGGTGCTGACGGCGCATAGTGCATCCCCGGATATAGATTCTCTTGTTTCATGTGCGAAAGTCATCAAAGACAGAGCCGGAATGCTTTCTCCTCTAAGAGGGCACCTCAAAATACTGATGATATGCAATATGATCCTTGAAGAAGATAGGGATGAATACTTTGCCAATGTAGAAAGAGCATATAATCTTCTCAGGATAACAAGACGCATGCGTGACCAGCGCTTCTATCTTTCCGCAATAGCTATGGCAAATGTTGTCGATGATAAAGAAGAACTTCTGGGTCTTGTTGATAAAGCCTGTGAGATTTATGAACGCCTTAAAGGCATAGATGGGTTTTTCGATGACGGAAGCGGATTCGTGACAGCCTGCATTATGGCTTCAGCAGGAGCAACCGCGACGGATGAATTCTTCGCAGAAGTCGAGAAATGTGTTTCAGATCTCGAAGGCGAATTCGGACGCACTCCGAGCAGTATCGCACTAAGCTGCATTTTGGCGCTCGACAAGGCTGATTCCAGCTTCAAATCCGCAAGGCTCAAAGAGATTTACCGCATGTTGGATGCAGAGGGTATCAGATATGGCAAGGACTCCGAACTTCCGGTACTCGGTTCGCTCATAATGCTCGACCTTACCAACGCTGAGATCGCCGGGGCACTCAGAGAAGCAGATGCCTACCTCAGAACACAGCAGGGTTTCGATCGTTTCGGATGCGGCCCGGATAAACGTCATATGTACGCTGTGCTTCTGGTTATGAGCACGTATGCTTCTGTGGTCCAGGCCGAACAATTCGCAGAATCATCGGTTATGAACGGAGCGGTAGTGTCACAGTTTGCAGCGATGGCCGCAGGCACTATGATGGTCACATCTGCTGTATTTGAATCACTAAACTCGGATTTTCGTATATAGAACAGGCAAACAATGGACAAAGACGACAAGAACAAGAATCCTGAACAGAATAAAACGAGCAGGCATACGTGGATCGGAGATGAGGAAGAGGTCAGAAAGCAGGAGGCAATGACTGAACGCAGGACCTATACGCTGAGTCCTCAGGCGACCAGGATCGTTCAGAAACAAAAGAAAAAGTATTCCGGATTTATCACGGATGAAGAGCTTGAAAACAGCGATATCATCAAGATAGAAGACCGCAAGACGACCCTCGTCAACAAAGAAGACATATCTCAGACAAGGATCTATGATCCGTTTGAGAAGCAGGGGACGGAAGGTGAACCTGAAGACAAAGGCAAAGCTCAGCCGAAATCCCGTTATATCACGATAACTGTTTCCGATAGTGCCAAGTTCAAACGCATCATAGCTCTGCTGGCAGTATTCCTGATACTGATCGCGTTTGAAGTCAGCTATTTTGTGCTGAAATCATATACCGGCAAGATCCCGGCGGAGACTCAGACTGCAAAAACACAGACGGAGCAGATCGTTGCTGAGAATGAGCAGCTTACAGAGCAGATCGGTCAATTCAACAGTAAAGATGAAATGAAGGAACTGAAGGAATCATGGGAGAGACTAAAGCAGAAGATAGGAAATACAGAGTAAGTAAAAGCGTCCTCGCGCTTCTGGCGATCCTGATGCTGATGGTCATTGCTGCTGCAGTTTATGTTGTTCCGCGCTATGGCAAAGTATTCAGTGCATTTAATGAACAGAGGAAGCTTTACAGTGCCGCGAAAACAGACCTCAGTAAAGCAGAAAAAGAAAATGCTGAACTCAAGAAGCAAGTCGAAGATTATGAAGCTGTCAAATCCGAAACAGATGCAGCGCGCGATGAAGTTTACGCTATGGCAGCTCAGCTTGAGAAAGATATTATAGACGGCAAGTCTGACAAGAAGATTTGCTATATCACTATCGATGACGGTCCGTACAACAGAGGTAAGGATTTTATCGAGCTGTTCAATAAGTATGATATCAAGGCGACATTCTTCCTTACTACGGCAAACGGAGATAAACTCCCGGATCAGGCGAATCTGACCGCAAGATCGATGTATCCTGAGTATCTCAAGTATGGTCATACGATCGGCAACCACACTTATTCGCACGATTACAGCAAGGGCGGAGTGTACAAAAACGCTAAGACATTCATAGATGCTGTAGAAAAGCAGCAGGAATTCACTAAGGCAGCGACCGGCGGATTTACTCCTAAGATCGTAAGATTCCCGGGCGGTACATCAATGGCAGCTGATCAGCTGGCACCGATCCAGGAGGCTTTGAGAAAAGCCGGATATGGCTGGATAGACTGGACGATCGATTCAGGAGACAGCTTCGGAGGTGATGATGCCAAGGCCGATAAGATCCTTAAGAAAGTCGTCAAGGCTTCAAAAGACCCTGATCAGAAGATCATGGTAGCGCTGTTCCATGAATGGAGCAAAGAGAGCTATAAGGCAATGCCGCAGATCATCGAGAAACTCAGTGCAGAAGGATATATTTTCCTGCCTCTCTTCTATGACAGCGCGATGGTGAAGAAGTAAAAAATGAACTCAAAGAAGCGGCCGCGAAGCCGCTTCTTTTGTTGTCTTATGAATCTTTGCCTGATTTACAGATCAGTCGGAATCTGTCAGAAGACCTTCGTCCTCGATTCCCTGGCTGAAGTCTGCCTGGTTCTTGTAGAAGTGTACTACACCATCTCCATCAGCGAAGAAGAAAAGATCATCAGAATCCTTGTAATTGATGACAGCATCCATCGCATCTGCGATCACTGTTGAGATCGGCCCCGGAGGCAGACCCGCGAACTTACGGGTGTTGTATGGATTGTCACTGTCAAGCTGGCTCTGCTTCAGTTCGACTCTGTCTATCTGGAAGATGTAGCCTACAGTTACATCGCTTCCGAGGGACATTCCCTGCTCGAGTCTGTTCATGAATACTCCTGCTACAGCAGCCTGATCCTTGGCTGTAGCTTCTTTGGTAACGATCGATGTAAGTGTCAGGAACTCATGGACAGAGAAGCCTGTTCCTTCGATCTGATCCTTACGGGCTTCAAGCTCGGTATTCATTCTGTCGAGACACATCTCGGTGAATCCTTCGAGTGTCATATTGTCTGTAATGAAATAAGTATCGGCATACAGATATCCCTCGAGAGGGTACATGACATCCTTTCCGAGGATATCATCTGTCAGGAACCAGTATTTGTCGATCAGCTGATTCAGATAATCTTTATCACTCCATTTCTCGAGGATCTCATCTGCGGAATACGGCAGTTTCTCGGAAAGTGCTGCTGCAGCCTGAGTCAGCCTGATCCCATCCTTGACTTCTACTGTGTCTTTGGAAATATATGCGAAATCACCTGTATTGATGACATTCATTATTTCCTGGAATGACATGCCTTTGTTGAAAATATATGTGTTGGCCTTGAGGCTGTCGTAGCCGCCAATCTTGCTGTTGACCTTCGCGCAGAATTTGTTCTTGATCAGTCCTGCTTCGTCGAGCAGTTCAATGATCGCTGAAGCACCTGTGCCGTTCGGGATCTCAACAACGACTTCTTCGGTGTTACCCGGATCGACCGGTCTGAGGCCCATCGTGTACCATCCGCCGCCTGCTACGAGTACCGCAAGTATCAGGATCAGAATAAGCAGACCTTTGCCTCTTTTCTTTTTCCTTCTCCTGCGGGTAGGGTTTGTCTGTTCTGATTGATTCATAAATCCACCTTTGATAATTGAACTTCATAAATAAAAAGGTTATACTTATCTAAGTATGGCCACAAAAACTATGGTATATCTGGAACCTGTTTTTGGCGCATATTACCTAATATTATAACTGTTTCCTGATACAAAAGGAAGTATTACAGAAGGAAGTAAAGAAAATGGCAAAAGAATCCGGAAGTGCTTTCAGCAAATTTCTCAAACGCAAGAATATTGAGATCAGTGGCAAACGCTATGGAATAGATGCTTTGTCAGCCATGGCTCAGGGACTGTTCTGTTCTCTGCTCATAGGAACGATCATCAATACGATAGGTACACAATTCAACATAGGATTCCTGACAAACCCTATATGCAATGTCAGCGGTGTGGACTACACAGTAGGCGGTCTGTGCATGGCAATGACAGGACCTGCAATGGCGATCGCTATTGGTTATGCCCTTAAATGCCCTCCGCTCGTATTGTTCTCACTTGCAACAGTAGGATTTGCAGCTAACGGACTCGGTGGAGCTGGCGGCCCGCTGGCAGTATTATTCATTGCTATAATATCTGCCGAGATAGGAAAGGCTGTTCAGGGAGAGACGAAGGTCGATATACTTGTAACTCCGCTTGTAACGATTGGCGTCGGAGTTGCACTTTCTGCATGGTGGGCGCCGGCACTCGGTGCAGCTGCCATGAAAGTCGGAACACTTATCATGTGGGCAACCGAACTCAAACCGTTTATGATGGGTATCCTTGTTTCGGTAATAGTAGGAATGGCGCTGACTCTTCCTATTTCATCAGCTGCTATCTGCGCGGCACTGGGACTTACAGGACTTGCAGGCGGAGCCGCTGTTGCAGGATGCTGTGCCCAGATGGTGGGATTCGCAGTCATGTCATTCAAAGAGAACAGATGGGGCGGACTTGTTTCCCAGGGAATCGGTACTTCGATGCTTCAGATGGGAAATATCGTTAAAAATCCGAGGATATGGATCGCTCCGACTCTGGCATCCGCTATCACAGGGCCTATCGCTACATGTGTTTTCAAAATGCAGATGAACGGAGCTCCTGTTTCCAGCGGAATGGGTACATGCGGATTCGTCGGACAGATCGGTGTTTATTCAGGCTGGGTAGCTGATGTTGCAGCAGGAACCAAGGCAGCGATCACAGGAATGGACTGGCTCGGACTGATTCTCATTTGTTTTGTGCTCCCTGCGATCCTCGCACCTCTGATCAACGGTATCTGCCGCAAACTCGGATGGGTCAAGGACGGAGACCTCAAGCTCTGATCATAAACTGAGATTATCCGCGATGCTGTCAGCGGCAGTTCTTGCGGTAGACCAGCACATCTGGAGATTATAGCCTCCGGTTATACCGTCAGCATCGATAGACTCGCCTATAGCATAGATATATCCATATTTGACGCTCGGGCCGCCTTCTTCTGAAGCGCGGCCTTTTGTATTGTCGTCCTCGGGACCGGAAAGCAGGGTGATCATCATTGTGGACAGATCTATCTCATCGAGAGAGATGCCTCCCGCAGTCACCATGCCGTTTTCATCGACAGCAGTTACAGTGAACTCATCGCTGTCAAGAAGCTTTGCAAGAACGGAGGTCTTCACATCACCTGAAGGACCTTTTGATCTGGACTCAAGAACATGGCGGAGTTTCTTAGGGAGGTTGTCAATACTTCTGTTGTAGCTGATGCTCATCCGGCAACCAGGCGCTGCATAACGCGAAATATTGAGAACGACCGGGCCTGAGAATCCTCTGTGAGTAAAGAGGAAATCACCGGTCATACGTACCGGTTTAGTGCTGCCCGGAGGGGTCACGCTGACAGTGACTCCGGAAATAGAAATTCCGCTCAATTCTTCGTAAGGGTAGTCTTCAACATAGACCGGTGCGAGAGCGGATCTCGGGTCGATGATATCTATACCAAGTCCTGAGATAATGTTAAATACAGAACCATCGGAGCCGGTTTCGGGGAATGTGATCCCGCCGGATGCCACAACTACGATGTTTGAAGAATAAATTTCGGAAGGGGAAGCATAAACAGACCATGCGCAGTCTTCGCCTCTGGTGATGTCATAGACTTCTGCCTCGGTCCTGAGCTGCCATCCGTTATGTTTAGCCTGCGTAAGGAGAAGATTCAGAATATCCGAAGATTTCATTGACTCCGGGAATATTCTGCCGTGATTATTGATCTCATCTGAACTGATCAAATCGCCTTTTTCATCTGCAAGCGAGATCCCACAGGATTCGAGCCAGGATGCAAGCTCCATATTGTTGTGCCTGTACAGACACTTTCTCAGCTTAGGACCGGCGTCGCCATAGGCACTGATGAAATCCTTTATCGACCCGCCATGTGTGATATTACAGCGGCCGCCGCCGCTCATAAGCAGCTTTGTGCCGGCGTGATGAGTTTTCTCAAGAATAAGGCCGTTATTGACTCTAAGCGAGGCAGCGAGCATAAGCCCGGAAGCCCCTCCGCCAATTATTATGCAGTCATAGAACATGACAGATCCTCCCCGGATACAGATTAATTATTTTCATTATATCATATGCAATGTCATATGCAGTCAGGACAGAATATCTGCACTTAGGACAACGATGTTGACCGATCACATCTTTCGCAGTTAAAATCGAAAGGGGTATTGTTCAAACAGGAGTTTTTTATGATTCATGTAACAGTATGTGATGATGAAATAATAACACGTGATTCTATCGTCAGAGCTCTGAAGCGTTATTCAGAAGAGAGCGGAACAGAACTGGAAATCACTGAATTTGCGTCTGCGGATTCGCTCCTCAATAATTATCCTAAAGATATCGACCTGCTTCTCCTGGATATTTATATGCCGGGGATCGATGGGATGGATGCAGCGCGGGCGATCAGAGAATTCGACCAGGAGGTCTGCCTGATTTTCATAACGACAATGTATCAGCGCGCAATAGAAGGATACAAGGTCAGAGCGTTCGGCTTCATCCGCAAGCCTGTGAGCTTCGAAGAGTTTTCGCATGAGATCGGCGATGCGATAGCGAACATAAGGCGGAATAGTGAAAAAGATCATGTGATCACGGTCAAATCGTCGGGCAAAGCTTACCGTGTCCCTGTTTCGAAGATCAGTTACTGCGAGGTACGCGGACATTACATCAGCCTTTGCGTCGATGGACAGATCAGAGAATACAGATGCCCTATCAGGGAACTTGAAGAGCAGCTCGGCGAATATGGCTTTTTCAGATGCCACGCAAGTTTTCTTGTTTCAGCGGATGCTATACAAGAGATCAGACAAGTTGACATACTTCTGAAAGACGGGAACGTCGTTCCTATAAGTCAGCGCAGGCGCAAAGCATTCATGAGCGCCTTGTCAGAATAGATAGTGTCAACTGATCTATGAAAACAGCGACAGGCATACGCCAGTCGCAACAGAACCTTGAAAACAACAAATATTGAACTTTGAAACACAGAAATAGAGGCTGAATTTAAGACTGAAGCCGTGTGAAAGCGCGTAAAGAC
>JAFRDH010000018.1 GCA_017403955.1 Mogibacterium sp. | reverse complement strand
GAAGCACTCGGTCGAGCTGAATACGACCTCGGCTCCTGCTGACTCGGCACATTCTGCTATCGCCGGTCCCGGAATACCATCACGGTCTCCGATGACGATAACTTTCTTTCCGTTCAGAATAGCCATCGTTTTCTCCTTTCCTTCGTTTTTCTTTTGTAATTGTGAGTTTTTCGATTGTATCCCGGCCAAGAATAGGGGCGCCTCAGCCGGGATTGTATGTAAGAAGGAAACGACAATCTGTCATTTCACTTCTTAGCAATGTGATTATCGCGTCTTTTATTTGTCTTCTTTTTCATGTGACAAAGCTCTTACGAGCGCTGCCATCGAAATGACCATTATGAACGCGAATGGGAATGCTGCAACGATTGAAAGTGTCTGCAGCATGCTCAGACCGTTTCCGCTTCCGAGCATCATTGCTGCCGCGAGTGCAGCCATCAGTACGCCCCAGACTATCTTTGTCTTGTTAGTCGGATCAAGCGTACCTTTTTCACTGTACATACCAAGTACGTATGTAGCGGAATTCGCCGACGTGATGAAGAATGTACAGATAAGAATGAACATTACTACGGAAATAATCATTCCCAGAGGGTACTCTTTGAGTACCAGGAATAATGCTGTCGATGTTGATGCAACTGCGTCTTTGATGATCGACATGTCCACTTTCATTCCGAGGGTTCCGTAAATAGCGAACCAGATCACAGAGAATCCTGCAGGGATGAACATAACGCCCTTTACAAACTGGCCAATAGTCCTTCCCCTCGATATTCTTGCGATGAATGAACCGGTAAATGGAGCCCATGCGATCCACCATGCCCAGTAGAATGTAGTCCATGCTTTATACCAGTCAGCATCGCCGAAAGCGCCTACTTCAAAGGTATTTCTTACGATACCGCTGATATATGCTCCAAGACCTTCTACCAGATTGTTCAGGATCGGAACTGTAGGTCCGACAATGAACAGGAGGATCATTACTCCAATAGCGATTTTGATGTTCAGGTCGCATACTTTGCTGATACCCTTGTCTACTCCCATTACCGCTGTAACAGTGTAAATGATTCCGAGTACGACGATGAGTATCAACTGAACAGTATGAGTCTCCGGAATACCTGCAAGGAAATTCATTCCTGAATTGATCTGCAGTACTCCGAGGCCCAGAGAAGTCGCAACTCCTCCGGCTGTAGCAAAGATGGCAAGTATGTCAATCACTTTGCCTATCCAGCCGTTTGTCCGCTCCTCTCCGATGAGCGGAATGAAAACTGAGCTCACAAGAGCCGGCTTACCTTTTCTGAACTGCATATAGGCAAGAGCCAGTGCCAGTACAGAATAATTTGCCCACGGGTGAATTCCCCAGTGAAGGAATGACTTAGTGAAAGCCATTCTCATAGCTCCTTCAGATGCAGCTTCTACGCCGCCGATTGGTGCAAGGTAGTAATTCAGAGGCTCTGCTACGCCCCAGAAAACGAGTCCTACGCCCATGCCGGCAGAGAACAGCATCGCAAACCATGTGAGGTCGCTGTAATCAGGAGTTGAATCGTCAGGTCCCAGCTTAACATTTTTGAATTTGCTGAAGAACCCGATCCAGATGCAGAACACCACGAACGCAGTCATAGCAACAGCATAGAACCATCCGAAATTAGTCGTCAGGAAGTTCATACTCCCGTTTGCTGCCTTACCGAATGAATCCGGAAGAATAATTCCCCACAGACAGATGGCAAGTGTCAGAATAACCGAGATTATGAACACCATGTTGCGCTTTGTCTCTTTCATGGCCGTTACCTACTATCAGATTCTGACTTTGAATACAGTCTGCTCAGTAACGTCAGTAGCGATTGCATCAAGTGCAACTCCTACTCTGTGATAACGCAGCTTCCACTGCTCTTCCTTCGGTGTATTAGGGTCACCGAGAGGATATGGGATCGAGATTGTAGGAACGATTCTGTTAGCTCCGACTGTCATCGATACCGGGATGAGGTTGCACATATGTACAACATTGAATCCTGCTCTCTCCAGAGCCTTTACCATCGTTGCGCCGCAACGAGTACAGGTTCCTCAGGTGGAGCCGAGGATAATAGCGTTAACACCATCCTCGCGGAGATAAGGAATCATTTCCTCAGCCATTCTTGTAGCTTCAGCTTCAGTTGTACCTGTTCCTACTGTTGTGTAGAAGTAGTCGTGCAGTCTCTTGAACTTGCCTTCCTTCTCATATGCTCTTACAGCATCGAGTGGAACGAGTACGTTAGGGTCTGCATTTCCTGCTGCAGGGTCATATCCGGCATGGATTGTCTTGAATACGCCTGCCTCAAGTCTATCCATATCCTTGATGCTGTATCTTCCCCATCTTGTAGCAGAAGCTGACTGGATTCTGTCAGGGTTATCTACAGGTACGCAGCCTGAAGAAGTAACGAGTGCAACAACTGCATCCTTAAGCTCTACTGCAGGTGCGATAGGAACGAGATCCTTTTCAGGGATGATGAGCTCTGTCTGATAAGGCTCACCTGCCATTTTCTTCTTGAGCATCTGAACGCCACGGTAAGCAGCTGTGTTCTCTCTGATGTCCTCAAGGAATACTTCGTGTCTGCATCCTCTTTCGAAATAACCTTCTGCTTCGCATCCGAGGTTTGGCTCGCCTGCAAGAAGCTTATTAGCGAACTTGGTCAGAACCTTGACGTCCTGTCTCATCTTTACAGCGCCTGTGCCGCCCTTGAAGATGATAACGTCCTTCTTGAACATGTCAGCTCCCGGGTTCTCACCGTTCATTGATGTGAGTACAGGAACTCCGAATTTTTCTTTTACAGCCTTACATACGTTTCCGCAAGCTACGCCGTAACGTCCGGCCTGGAAAGCAGGACCTGCGATAAAGAGATCCATTTCTTTGTCTTCAAGGAATCCCATGATTCTTGAAAGAGCTTCTTCTGTGTTGGATCCCATGAAGTTATCGCCGCATACTATTGTATGTGTTACTTCTGCATCCTTGAGTGCAGCATTGATAGCCATTGTTGGACCAACTACGCCCTCAACGATGTATGGTTCCTGGTCAGCCTTGTCTTCGCCGCCGATTCCGCCGAAGAACTGGTTGACGTAACAAATTACTTTCTTCATTGTTCTGCCTCCCTTTCTCTAGAATTCTCTCATTGTCTTAACAGAGAATCCGCTGATGTGGTCTCCACAGAACCAGTTGTTGTCTTCCATGATGATAGATCCGTCATCTCTTGCGGACTTGCCGAGTTTCTCATCATAGCCCCAGCTTCCGGACATACCGTCTCTATTCATTGCTTCGAGACATCCGATAACTGTCTTGCAAGCCGGAAGATCACTAAGTTCAGAAATGTTACCTGTGGAAACGAGAGCATTCATCTTGGAATCAAGTGTTACGAGCGGCTGTGAGAAACCGTCACGTCCTGTACACTCGTTGGAAATACCTACTACAGGGATTCCTGCATCCTCGAGGATAACCTGGCAGCGTACATAGTCTGCGTCAGGGTTGCCGTAACCTTCCTCAGTTACGATAGCGTAGTCAACGCCGAGGTTAAGAGCCATGCTTCTTACCATAACAGCTGCTCTTTCCTTCTGATCGAGTGCTACGTTGAGCATCGAGAGGATAACTCCTACAAAGTTCAGGCTCTTTCCGTCTTCTGCAAAGAGTTCCTTGATTGTAGGGAAGTTCTGCATTTCATAAGTTGACCACTTAGCACCTGCCGGCATGAATGATCCGGAAATCATTGCACCGTCCAGAACCTCTGTAGGGCTTACGAATGTAGGGAGGAATTTGTTCAGGTCCCAGCCATACCAGAGATCGTTATAACCGAGAGCTTCCATCTGTGACTGCGGCTGAAGAACGATAGCAACGTTTGGAAGACCATTGTTCTTCTTAGCTCTTGCTGCTACAGGCTCGAATTCATATTCTTCGAAGTCTTCTGCAGCTACAGACTTAGCTATCTTTCCGATATACTCTGCGAGTCTGTGGCCAGCCCATCTGAGAGCATGATTCATCTTCTGCTGTTCATAGCGTTCAAATTCTTCATCAGTCTCACCTACAAGGCAGATATTGATGAGTTTGGACCAGTAAGTGTGCTTTGCGCCTTCACCGCCCATATCGATGACTCCGTCACCGAAAGAGCCCCATGTTCCGCCGACTACTGTTACACATACGCCTTTGAGTGCCTTGAGTTCGCCGTCACCGGCAGGTACTACTTCGTCTGTGACACCAGGGAACAGAGTGCGTCCATCTACACGGTATCTTGGCTCGATTGTCTCTATTACAGGTACGATTCTTGTATCATCGCCAGGATGAGCGATAACAATATCGAGACTTGTAATATGATCATCAAGCTCCATCAGGTAGTCGATTGCAGCCTGCTTATTGATGGTAAGAACGCCATCTGCAAAGCCGTCCTGACTACCAAGAACTACATCCTTCACTGGGATGTTACCGATCTTGAGTTTCATTTACGTACTCCTTTCATATCGAATAATGAGTAAAACCTTCTATAAAGCGCATTTATATTAAACGCGTTTTATTTACTTAGATTATAGAAAATTTGTATTGTATTGTAAAGTATTTTTTTAACAAGTTTAAATAATTCTTTATTATTTAATTCTTGAATTATTTGCCTTAGTTCTGATAAATTACTACTATGAATATTCGAGTTGATAAAACGCGATCTGAAAGGAATGTGTAAATAATGGGCAGGCCTTCTTTGTCTGCAGAGACCATCAGAAACAATAAAGTCAGTATCATCAGTGCAGCTATGAAGATGATCCGTGAAAATGGGATACAGTCTGTATCTGCCAGATCTCTCGGAAGTCAAGTCGGAATGAACAGCGCGCTTATATACAGATACTTCAAAGATATTGATGAAGTAGTTCTTTTTGCGTGTGTTCATGCACTGCAGGAATACAATGCAGACATGACTAATTCTTTCAGCCAATTTGAAAAAACAATTGGGCCGGACGTTTCGGATGATGAATATGATGAAAAACTTTACTATCTTTCCTGGGAGCTATTCTGCAGTCACGCTTTCAGGAACCCTGAAGAATACAACATTCTCTTTTTCAGTAAACACAGTGATAAGCTTCCCGAAATAATCAAAGAGTATTACGAGTTGTTCCCGTGTGTTACTAATAGCGAGAACGATATTATAATCGAGGGTATGTACCGTACTTCCAACCTCAGGAACAGAAATCTTATACTTTTGATCCCTGTTCTTTCAGGCAGAATGTCTGAGCAGGACATCATACTTATTAACGATCTAACAGTTTCTTTTTTCTACGCTCTTCTGGTTCAGTTACTTGGACATGATCAATCTGTCACGGCTGAGGCTCAGAAGGAGCGCATGTTGAAAGCCTGCAATTTTTTATTAAAATAATGATTTTTTATACTCGTCAGGACCCCGGAGTCCTTCTTGAACTGAAAAGCAACGGTGTATATTCTGTCAAAGAAGAATATGTACGGCAGAAATATACGACCATAACCGAACACTATGCCGCCTTATACAGAAGGCTCACTTTACTCGCACGCAGATATATCAATATCCCCGACAATCTTCTATACCCTGTCTGGCTAAGTCCTGAAGGAACAGATACGATTCCTGAGACAGGCGACGCAGTCTTCCTGAAATTTGATATTCCGGATGGATCATACATTCTTGCAAACAACGAGGTATGGGATTATATGATTAATCATCTGTATTATCCGTCTGACGAAGCAGATGAAATCGCTCATGAGTCAGAGCTTGCAAGATACGGCATTTCGTCCCCGACTTCACTTATCAGCGGAAACGCCGGAAACTTTTACCCTCTTCTGCGGCAAAAAGTAATAAAAAGCTGGGAAAAGATATACACTGTAACTCCGTCAGATCCTAATATGATCGTGGGACTGTGCTGGGAACTTCGAAGAGAATGGCTCATGGATTGATCAGTCAATCAACCATTCTTTTTTTATTCTCCAGAGCCCCGCCTGAACGGCTCTGACGCAAGATGTATCTCCTGATCGTATAGCACTGTCGTGACGGAAAAGTCTTTTCCAGCTTGTTGTTATTTCACGCTTAAGATCCGGGTAAAAAGGCTTTAGTACCACATCTGAGGAGTCTCTGATGCCTCTCATCCGGAGTTTGCGCTCAAAATCTGCTTCTTCTTCCTCTGTTTCGCCAAGATATGACAATCTGAGGACCTTATACCATTCGTACTGATCAAAGAAGACCACTTCCTCTAAAGGGACCGACAAGGTCATGATCTTCCCTCCGCCTGAAAGATCCAGCTGTTCGACCGATGCGAAAGCCCAGTACGGGTACGCATAGCTTTCCGGTCTCGGAGCTATCTTTTCAGCCTCTCTGACATATGCATCGTAGGCGGCAAGGAATATCGAAGCGCATTCTTCGTATTTCTTCTGTACATACTCTCTTCTGGAATATGCAACCCCGTCTTTGATGACTGCCTGCCATACAGGACCTGCCTGAGGAGAATACAATGTTACATGATCACGTTCTTTATCCATTCTTTTCTGACCTCCCATAGAAGACCATATGCAGCTTCACTGCCCATATCGACAGATGAATCAAACAACCTGTCCCAACTGCTTATGATTTTTTCTCTCAGATCCGGATAAAAGCCGGTCAGAATGGCATCAGCATTGTTGATGCCTCTTTCTTTCAGATTATTGTTGTGGTCTTTCTCGTCTTCTCTGCTTGCAGGAATATACGAATAGTTGGTTATAATCGTCCATTTAGCGATATTTACAGAAGCAACCAGGCTGCTGTCCACTTTGAGTTCGAGGACAACGTAGCCTGGTTCCGGTATCATTGTTGCTTCTTTTGTGAAAGAGACCCACACCGGTAGTGATACATCTACAGGTTTGTTTACAGCTGTCGGGACATGCGCTGCCAGCCACTTGTAGATAAAAAGCATAATGTCCGTCGTGTCTTCAAGTTCTTTGCGTATATATCGGGCATCAGCAATAAATCTACCTTTGGCGGAAAGCTGCTCAAGAACTGCTTTGTTCTGTTTGGTCCAGACAGTTATTTCCGGCATGGGACTCCTTCCTTCCAATAATTAAGCTTATGTGTGTTTAAGCTTCAGCGACCTGTTCGCGAATCGCATTCATCTCATCACAAATGTCGTCTACATCCAGCACCATTTCCATCATGCTGATCTGTTCATCATATACAGCCTCATCGATCTCTTCTTTGATCTCAGGCTCGCATATATGGTAGCATGGGAGTTTCAACGAAACTCCTGCCAGACACCCTGCAAATGTAGGATCTCCGAGAGCTACTGTCTCTGCAGCGAGGCCTGCTGCCTCTCCTTCTGCAGCTCCTACGAGT
>JAFRDH010000017.1 GCA_017403955.1 Mogibacterium sp. | reverse complement strand
GTGGTTAGATGTGATTAGATAGTGATTAGATGGGGCAGAATCGCACGCTATGACAGTGATTTGGCGATTATTTCATAACGTTCATCATCTGTTGTGAGATCGTAACAGTAACATTGCTGAGTAGTTCGCAGGTCCTTATGACCAAATTCCTTCTGAATGATAAGATCATCTACACCGTTTACATGCAGTACTGATGCAACGGTCTTGCGTGTCTTATGAATGCTTCTCTGTGGTATCCCGAGTTCTTCGCAATAGTTGTTGATCATTTTGCCTAAACCGGAATAAAAGCTTTCAAAGCCTTCGTCAACACAGAAGATAAACTTATCTGTCGGCATGTCCAGTCGCTCTCGCTCCTTGCGGACCATTTCTATGATATCAAGTGCGGCAGGGACGACGCTTACAGTTCTCCAGCCTTCGCTGTCCTTCAGGCGTCCTTTAAGGCATTTCATATCATGACTGTAGGAGTCGTGAAGGATTATCTGTTTACCGACAATATCGTCAAATCTCAGAGCGGTAATTTCTCCGCGTCTCAGCCCGACATACAGAAGAAATGCTATCGCTAATGGTATAAAGATCTGCACTCTGTCTCTTTTTCCTTCATATTGCTTGAATGCATACTGTATAAGAGCATCGCGCTCATCAGGGTAGAATACCTCTGTTTCACTAGGCTTCTTAACTTCCGGTTTCAGCACTCTGTTCTTAGGTATTCTGATTCTGTCAAAAGGATTGCTATCGATTATTTCGCGTTCTACCGCGAAAGTCAGCATCTGGCGGATGACCAAAGAGAAATTATTATACTGATGTGAGTTCATATTATTTAAACGCACCTTCTTGAGTATCCATTCCTCTATATCAGCCTTTGTAAGAGTGCGTATTGGCTGCTTTGTGATTGGTTCTCCTTCATACATTGATTTCCACGTGGTCTTATCTCTCTTGATAGTGGCATCGGTCACATAGAGACTTTTATATTCCTGCCACTCCGGCAGCAGTTCCTCTAAAGTGATCTGTTGCTTTGCACGTAGCTTTTCAGCTTCTGTGTAGAATTCAAAGAGTAGTGTGACCAGCTCATCTTGAGAACCTCTTGAGACTAGTTTTCGCCCCTTAGGCTTGTCTGCATCAGGCAAATATGTTCTCCAGCGTCCGTCTTCTCCTTCCCATATACTGTGTGAATGATTCTTTTGAACATAATTATATTTTTTCTTATTCATGGCTTTCTGCACGCCATCTGCGTCAAGCATACCATCGTCAATTAGTGATGACAATATTTCTTCGGCGGTGAAAGGTCCAGAAAAGCAATGCGTGTCGGTCGTGACAGCTGTGACAGCTTTATCCGGCGCGGTCGTCAATACTGTCACCGCCGTCACAGCTGTCACAGAGCTCGAAGGAGAGTATCCTTCCCTCAGCATGCGTTCTGCTGTATTTGTATACTATTCCTTCATCTAGCAAGAGACTGCTCTTATACTGGTTGACATACTTTGTAATGACGTTGGCGCCGACCGACTGATTGCCAAGTTCTTCAAGTAATTCAGTAGCTGAGCCTCTCCAGAATCGTCTTTCCTTGATAAAGTTCACCAGTTTATGCATGATCTCAGGGGTGTTCGCAGCTGCGATCTCTTCCTGAGTCCTGACGCTGACCAGTTCCCACTTACAGTCGTTGAATTCCATGACGACTTCCAGAGGCTGAATGTCTCTGCCCTTGATGTGAAGCGTTCCTCTGTTGCTGTACTCATTCTCTCTGTCAAGAAGCAGCATTGTGTCAACTGCACCGTTCAAGCCCTTGGTGCCGTTGAGCCTGTTGAATATATGATGCGCATCACCCTGCTTTCTGGTGTGGTGGACAACGAACACTGACAGCCTGTGCTTTCTCCCAAATTCCTTGAGAATTGTAACGTCAGAGTAATCATTGGCATAGCTGACTTCTTTGCCGTTGCCACGTATAAGCTGAAGTGTGTCAATTATGATGACATCTATGTCCGGGTGTTTCTCAAGAGCATCTTCAAGCTGCTCCATGAGACCGTCATCAAGGGTGCCGCTTTGTATGCTGAGCATGATCCTGCCGTGACCGACCTCATTGGTGAGATTGAAGAGCCTCTTTTGTATCCTTACATAGGTATCCTCAAGGCTGAGATACAGTACATTTCCCTGCCTGACAGGATGTCCGAGGAAATCCTGTCCTGTAGCAATACATACTGCCAGGAGAAGCATCATCCAGCTCTTGCCGGATTTCTCATCACCGGCAAGCACATTTACACCGCCCGGAATAAGATCTTCAACGATGAATCCCGGATCATCAAGTGGTGTGAGCAGCAGCTCTTGCGCATCTACTAGTTTTAAAGGTTTAAACATTTTGTTACCTCCATATTTTTTCCAAAACAAAAAGACTCCCGGTCGGGGAGCCTGGGATATAACGTCTTTAGTTCTTTCTTAGTGATAACGTATTAGAATCCGAAGTTGAGGCCGGAGTCATCCTGATACTTCTTTCCAAGCCTTTTTATTCGCTTGACCACGGCACTGTGAGTCTTGTAACCAAGCCTGTCCGCGATCTCCTGATTGGTGTAGCCTTCTGCTCTCATCTGTAATATCTGCTTGTCCTTATCATTGATCTTGGACAGAAACTTGTTTACATCGACCCTTGCTTCGACCTCTTCTTCAAAGGAGCTGATAGGGTCAGGGGTCTCCCATTCTATGTCGTCATAATACTGCTTACAGTGTTCCTGATATCCCTCAAGAGAAATCTGAGGATGCTTAGTACGTGTGTGATACCACTTGCGAATGAAGTCTATCTTCTGATTGCTCTCGCGATTATCGAAGTCTTCAAAGCATCTGAATTCTTTTGCAGTATCAATGATTGGCTGAAGATTATTCGACTGCACAGCCCATGGCACTGCGATCGAAAGCATATAGCTCACGGCTTCCCATGACATGAAATTGAATACATAGTCATAATCGCCGCTTGCCAGTATCTCTTCTATCGTCGGCATATATCCGCACTCCTGCAGAGCCCGGGCCCATATGCCCGGGCGGTGTGCAAGCTTCCAGGATGGCTCATAGCCGGAGAATATCTCCATATACGGGATCTCAGGACATAAGAAAGGCCATACCATATATGCAAAAGCATCCGAGAGAACCAGATTGAAAAGGTCACTCTCAACCGTAGCGATGGCAGCCTCATCTTTCCAAAGCTCACCAATAGTACGTGGGATGCTGTAAATGGCAGCACCGCACTTTTGCAGGATATCCTCCGGTATGAAATAAAACGCAGGGATCCATGCCACATTCCTTAGAGGTGTGACGGACCCGTCTTTGCGTTCTTTCTTGATGAGCTGTGTCTGTATTACACTGCGTAATTCTGACATCTGGCGACCTCACATTGATATGAGAACTTCTTTCCAAGTCTAGTGTACAGATAGCATTGTCCCTTTTTTGTCCCTCCTACTCTCTTCTCGGAACATTTTGTGTCTGCCCAAACCGATATTATTCAGTCTGCTCAGCAAACATGTCATTCAGTACCTTCTGGAGTTCCTTCGCTTCATCTTCTGTCAGGGTCACTCCCCTGAGGGGTATCCCTTCAGGCGACCAGTTCCTGAGGTCGTACTTCGGTTCTTTCCCATTCCAGGACACAAGGTTCAGTTCCTTTCTGAACCCTGTTTCCGAACCGCTGATCAGCGCGATCTTTTTAATCAATTCCATTGTCATATAAAAATTCTCCTTTCATAGAAAAAGCAGCCTTCACAGCTGCAGGTGGTAATAAGTATTGTGTTGTAGGTCAGTGTGATCATCTTTCTATATCCCGTCCTTTCTTCGCGAGCTTGCGCATTGCACGCTGCTTCTCGCGTTCAGCTATCTGCCGTTCTCTCTCGTTCTGTTCCCGGGCAGCCTTGTCCCTGAAGAGATCCTTCAGCTTGTTCACGAATGCAGTGACCAGATCAGGGAAGTGTTCCATCGCGTCAAGGAATGGTCTCGTCTTTTCAGTGAGTTCCTCATACTTTTCTTTCAGGTTCTCATACCTTGTAGCGTATCGGTTAAACCCATCGCGGTAGTACTCGATAGTTCTGTGCATGTCCCAGATCTTTGACCGGCTGGTCAGACCTTCCTTAGCGAGGGCAGTAAGATCCTGGTAGTCCTTGTCGGTAAGCACAACTTTGCCTGTGATATTTTTCTTTCCCAGGCTGTCTATCTCCTCGATCTTCAGCTTGGCTTCAAGCGCCGGCTCATAGTCTAGCCTCGCCTGCTCAATGCGGCTTTCGATCTCAGCAAGCCTTTCGCGATCCTTCTCGATCTTGAACTGCAGCGTTTCAAGGTGCACTGCAGTGCTGCCGAGTGCTCCGCGCTCAAAGCCTGTGAAGCCGTGCCCGGTCATGTGGTCGTACACTTCATCCTGCAGTATGCTGTAGCTTTTCCTGAACTTCGGCTTGCCGTTCTTCCTCAGTACGATCTCACCATGCTCATCTCTCTCCGGTATGTCTGATGCCCACTTTTTCGAGTGGCTCACCTGATGAATCACTTCCTTCACGGTGCCACGGAGCTCCGGATCCTTGCACCTCTTGCTCCATCTGATCTCCTTCTCTACGACAGGGATCACCATGGCGTGCATGTGGTAGTGGTACACATCCTTTCCAAGCCTCTCACTTACTTCAGTGTTCAGCTCATCAGCATGCATGACTGCGGAGACTATGTGCTCAGTTCCGAACTTCTTTTCAATGAAGTGGTAGGCCTCCTCATAGAATCTCTTCGCGTACTCGTAGCCTCCGTGGTCTTCGAAGTACTGTGTGTTTACATCGATAATGATCTCATCGAGCAGGGTGGCATCCTCTCTCAGGCCTCTGGTGGAGATCACTCCCTCGGCTTCGAGTCTCCTGAAGATCTCAGTGTAGGTCTCGTCACCCGGATCCTTGAAGTGGATGTTGTACCTGCTCATCTCAGTGATAACGTTCTCATTGCCATAGGACTCATTCCTGCGCTCGTTGTGCCTGTAGATCTTGTCAAGTCCTGAGGCCGTATACTGCACTACTCTCGCGCAGGACATGTCCGGCTTCTGTGTTGCCATGTTTGTTCCTCCTTTCTCTCATGGCGGGGCGAAGCCGGTTACACAACATTCCTGCTGAATGTGTGTAACCCACTATGACACTTTCAGCTTCGCTGCAAAGATGTCGTGGGCAAGGCTTTCCCCCCTTGACTCCCTGCGGGACCGAAAAGGAGGAGCCATACAGGTGCCAGCACCTTGGTTGCTCCTCCTTGCTCGCGTGAACGCTCACACAGATCTCGGCTGAAACCAACCGAGATCTCTTTCCGGTCCCGACCCCGCTGCATAAAAAAAGACCGCAGCGGCGGACTAAAACATAGGTAATAACGATTCATTTTTTCTGCTTCCTCCTTTTGGAATTGTACTCGGGACATGAAACGATGACGGCCCGGAAGCTCTGCTTACAATCGCGATCGCATTTTCTGCATAGCTCGTTGTACGTGATCCGGCCATTCTCATCGAGGAAGAAGCCCCATTCTTCCTTTTCTTGTTTAGTCATTCGAGGCATTTTTCTCACCGCCTTTCTCCCATCAGGGAATGCTTCGAATAGAAATAACTTGTAATAAAAAAGAACGTCCACTTCCCGGTCAGGAAAAAATGTATGATCCCGGGGCGAAAATGGACGTTTTTCTTCGCTGTAACGTGATTAAAAATGATTGATGATAGTTGATACCTCTCGTCAACTCAGAGGCTGGATTCGCAGAAATAATATCTCTCTATTATATAACGACATATCTATAGGTTAATTGTTCCTACAATGTTCAACTTTTTCAAAACGAATATGGAACCAGTATCGAACGATGATGCGATGTATCGCCTCTATTATATAACGACATTACTATAGGCTAAATGTTCCTATGAAATTACATTTTTACGATTGTTACTTTTGTAATTATTGTGATAGCTGCCTCTACTATAAAACGACAGAACATATCAATAGATGTTCTTTATATTGATAATTAATATATATAATCTATTTTAAGCTTCACAGGAATCCACAATGTCAAACGTCTCTTGCTTTACCTTTATGCCTGATATGCACTACCATTCAAGCAGAT
>JAFRDH010000016.1 GCA_017403955.1 Mogibacterium sp. | reverse complement strand
TGGGTGCAATCTTATTATTTACTGCTGGAAAGTTGCGGATCTGGATATCCTGTGGGTGGAAGAAAAGTACCGCAAACAGGGAATCGGCTCCGCCCTGATTCGCGAAGCGGAGCGCACCTCAAGAGAAAAGGGTTGTCGTTTTATGACGCTCGGCACTTTTGATTTTCAGGCAAGGCCGCTGTATGAGAAATTCGGTTTTTCGGTATGCGGTCCGATCGAGGATTGCCCGACAAAAGGCCATACCCACTACGATATGATAAAACAGCTTGACGATTCCTCTGATGAGATCGTTATCGCAGATTCCTGCGCATTTGAGATCCAGTCAGGTGATGAGGATGATGCCGAATACATTGATGATAAACTCGTTGAATACAATTGGTCACAGGTTCCTGCTGTGCATGATTTTGAATTCATCGGAAGGAAGATACAGGGCTATAAAGATGAACCGATAGCCGCTGGATTTGGAGGCGTGAATTTCTGGAATATCGCATTTGTTGAAATGCTGTGGGTAGATGAGCCATACCGCAATCAGGGCATAGGTTCCAGGCTTTTTTCGGATATCGAGCAGGAAGCGAAGAATAACGGCGCTTGTATTGTGATGATCGATGCCCGCGACTGGAATGTGGAATTCTTTAAGAAATTCGGCTATACGGTGTACTGCACACTCGAAGATTACCCGAACGGGTACAGCAAGTACAAATTGCAGAAAAGACTTTAATCAAACGGCAAATCACAGTCGATATGTTTCGTAATGACTGGTTAGAGGAGTGCATAGTATTGATGTCAAGGAAGAAAGGTGAATAGGCTCTAAAACCATAGAAATCAAGGACTCCAGCGTTTTCAAGGGATTTCGGATAGTGGGGTCAAACACTAGGAAGAGAGACTGACAACTTTCCATGAAGAATAACGAAAGAATGCTAAACTGTTTTTTGGCATAGTTGACAATACAGAACTACTTTTTGTAATTATGGGCAGTCGGAGTATCGGCTGCCTGTGTTATTATAATTACATATTAGTCAAAGTGAATTTTGGGCAAACTCAAAAAGGAAGAAAGGAAGATGAATACGATATTTGATGAGGTCAGCCTTAAATACTGGAAAGAAAACCGTGCAACTACCCCGGCTGTCCAAAGCTGGTGCCAGCAGGTGAAACATACTGTGATGAGCACACAAAAATTACAAACGAACACTATGAACGTTTCGAGCGTGATCCGGCGACACGTGCCGGATATGGTAAGCAGTGGAGAAGAATCCGTTACAAATATGTTCAGGAGCATCCATTTTGTGAAGAATGCCTAAAGAGAGGTGTTCTTGTGATGACAGAGCAGGTGCACCACATCATACCACTGGCAGAAGGCGGCACCAACGCTCCGGAGAAACTTATGAGTCTGTGCAAGAGCTGCCATTCAAGGCTGCACGCAGAGCGTGGTGATCGATAGTAGCAAGTCTATTATTCAATGATCTTTGGATTGGCTGCTCGCATTATTTTTTTATAGTCTTGTTCATCAACCTCAATAGAGTTATTATCATTGATCCCGAATATGTATGTCTTGTGATTGTCGTAAGGTGGGACGACTTTTGTAATACAGTCAGGATTAATATATTCTATTCTATGAGGAGCTCCGCTATCATACCTATGCATTACTTTAACAAGAGTCATTATTTCAACCTCCATTCAATTATAATAAACTTTATTTTTATCCATTATATCATACATGAAAGGGAGGGCGGTCATCATCTCTAGACCCTTGGGATTCCAACAACGGTGCAGCCCCGACGCGTGAAAAAAAGCATATTCAAACGTCTTATAGCGTGCAGGACCCGGGATCATTTGCAGAGATGGTCCTGCCCTTTGAAAAATCAAAGGGTATTCAGAAATCAAACAAGCCTTGAAATAAGCGGGTTTGATTTATTTCTGTTTGAAAAAGAATCAAAGAAATCAAACGAGGAAGATATTTTATGGCAAAAGACTGAAGCAACAGAGGCGGGCGAAGGCCAGGTGCAGGCAGAAAGAAGAAATCGCTTCAGAAACAAGGATATGAGAAAGCTTCTCTAGCAGTACAGAAAGCAAATTATGCAGTGAAGATGTATGAGAATGTAGGCTATGAAATCGTTGATGAAAACGATGAAGAACACATAATGGTGTGCGAATTACAGACGAGGAATTAGTAGAAGAAGCAGATTGCCAAAAGGCAGCTTTTTGGGTACACTTAAATTGTATTGGTATAAGTACAATGACCCGATGGAAGGGACTGACTATGATGATGAAAGCTGCCACGTTAAGACAAAAAGACAGGCGGAAGGATAAGTACGGCCTTTCCTTGAATTGCGAAACTATAGACACAGCGCGTTGCTGTGTCTTTTTTGATATAGAAAGGAGATGAAGGTCATGACGAAGATAGGAAAGAAAGTGGCTGCCTTATTGCTGGTGGTGGCGATGGGCGTAACTTTTATCCCGATACTCGGGACGCAGACGGTGTATGCGATAGATCCAACTGCAGAACCAATAGCAGATGATGCGTATGGTACTACGGGGACTTGTATTTGGCGTCTGGTAAGCACCGGTGCCGGGAGTCCGATCACGATGTATGTAGCTGCTGAGAATAGCGTGGAAGGTGGGATGGCAGATTATTCTTATGATAATCTTCCACCGTGGTATAAATACCGTGATCAAATCGAAGAGATAGAGTTTGTTGGCGTTACACATGTTGGAGATTATGCCTTCTACAATTGCAGCAAGCTTCCGGATGTATATATTTTTGATGCCAAACGGATAGGCGACCATGCATTTTATGGTTGTCCGGCGCTTACAAATATTACTATCGATGGGCATGAGGATGGTTGTGTCATAGAGAAATGTGCTTTTGGTGAAAGCATGGACTATGATAATAAGTCGGGCTTCGGGAAGATAGATCTTGCCAATGTCACTTCTATAGGTGACAGTGCATTTGAAGAATGTGATGCCGAAGTCGATCTTGGTGATAAACTTCAGTTTATCGATGAATATGCGTTTGCTCACAATTGCAAACTGGAAGAAATTATGATTCCAAGAGGCTGCACGCAGATCTGCAGAAGCGCTTTCTACAATGACCAAAAGCTCGCCAAGGCGTATGTGTCAGATGCAAAATGCACGATCGGAGAGTATGCCTTTGATGAAGACGTAGTGCTGTATTGCAAGAAATCATCTGCAGCATTATCTTATGCGAAGGATAATGGTTATTGGTACAGGCTTACAGGTAATATGGGATCATATACGCTTGATCTTAGAAAAGGCGATGTGGTTTTGTCATTATCTGATCGGGAAGGACCAGCATATCCACTCTATTGCGGATTGGAGCTGATGGCATACTGTAATTCGATTTATGGTCTCAAAGAAGCTGCTCAGATTGTGTATGATCTTGATAAAAATGGAAAAAATGATCTGTTGTATCTGTATCCGGATCATGACAATAATATAACAATGACGAAAGATACTGGTTATTCTGTCAAAGATAGAATAACTGTCAAACTTCCTGCTGCTATGGTAAAGGATTATGAAGACAGGGATGAGTTTTATTCTTCTATAACGGTCATTTTCGATAAATATGCCAACCCGTTGAAGATCAGTGGGAAAACTGCAACGGTCAAGTACAGCAAGCTGAAGAAAAAGGCACAGACGCTGGCGGTCACCAAGGTGATCAAGTTCACGAAGGATGCGAAGGATAAGAAGACCTATACGATCTCATCTGCAAAGAAGGGAAAGAAGTCCTTCAAGAAATATTTCAAGATCAACAAGACGACCGGAAAGGTGACCATTAAGAAAGGTTTGAAGAAGGGCACTTACAAGGTGAAGGTCAAAGTTAAGGCATTAGGGAATAACGATTATTATGCATCAGGTGATAAGACGGTTACATTCACTGTGAAGGTGAAATAGCTAAAAGGCCTCTCCTTGACGAGGGGTCTTTCCAAGTATCAAAACGAGTCAAAAAGCTGCAGTCTTGTGGGGGTAAAGTATGATTGATAAAAGGAGAAAGTCTGCAATTATCAGAAGGGTAACATCTGCGGGATTGCAATGATCGTGTCTTTTGTGATGCTGCTTTCAGAAAGTGGCGGTTTGTACGCCTACGCAGCCTCCCGGGAGGCGTCCTATGATTTTGATCATACAAGAACAGCGGTCGCTCAGCTGGAGGACCTTCCTCTAAAGGAAGGTACGATGGTATATATCACAGGACCGGCAGCCGACGATGCCGCAGTACAGTGCGGTGGCTGGACGATTGAATGGAACGGTTCTTCTAAGAAGGATATCGAGGGCGTAACGACCATACAGGATGCTCTTGAATGTTATGCTGATGATTACGGCATAGAAATCATTACAAATAAGAAAAAAGCAAAGGATGCTGACGTGGTACTGCTTTGTGTAGGTGAACAGACTTATGCAGAATGGAATGGCGATACTGCGGATCTGGAGCTTTGCGGTGCACTTGGTCTTCCTGATAACAAAAAAGCCATCGAAGAGGCAAAAACACTTGGAAAACCTACTGTAGCCGTGCATTATTGCCGGCAGAAATGTTATTATGAATTCCGAAGATTTTGATGACTGGGAAAGTGTTGTGATGTGTTATCTTCCGGGTTCGGAAGGAAAAGGAATCTCCGATGTATTGTGCGGATGTGCTGATTTTTCAGGAAAGCTTCCATCGCCGTGGTACGGCAGTATAGACCAGATCGGTACCGGTAAATCCTTCCTGGAACGCGGCTGCGGCCTATCATACGGAAGCGGCTTCCAACCGAAAAAACAGCCCGAAAGGTAGCGAAAGTGTGTAATAATGACAGCAGAAGAATTATGGAAAAAATCCAATATTAGCGGAACCTATGAAGCATGGGCTTTCGGAGAAGCTTCGGACAAGCTTGCAGACTTAGTCGTACAGGGAATCAAAACTGCGACCTGCTCAGCATATGACCTGTATCTAATCAATAATGAACCGCTTCCGCAGGCAGGGGATTATAGTGTTATCTTGAATTCGAGAGAAGAGGCAGTTTGCATTATTAAAACGATCAAAGTAACCGTCACAGAATTCAGTAAGGTTTCAGATGAGCATGCCTTTAAGGAAGGAGAAGGTGACCGTTCCTTGGAATACTGGCGTAAGGTTCATGTAAACTTCCTGACGAATGAACTTGCTTCTGTGAATAAAACCTTTGATGAAAATACAAAGGTAGTTTGTGAAGAATTTGAAGTAGTGTACAAATGATATTCTGATTCCATATTATTTGAGTAAAGCGATGAAGGTGTGATCGTGAGCGGGAGAGACATAGTAGGATATTTAGTCGGTCTGGTACTATTCATAATATGCATTCCGGCATTAATGTGGAAGTTATCCGGAGCCGGAGAAACAACTTTTGAAATCGGCAAGGTTGTTATTCTTATACTGTTTGCTGCTGTGGGAATTGCATTGAGTATCTGGTCGATCATTTATATGAGAGTTGTTGGAAAAGGCAATCCTATGGATGCATTCAACAATGAGATCGCACCCCGGACAACCGAACTGATGACGGATGGACCTTATAAGATCTGCCGGAATCCAATGCTGCTTGGGGTCTTCATTTACTATATAGGAATTCTCATTTACCTTCGGTCATGGCAGGCTCTGGTCATTTTTGTTATATACTTCTGTATCATGATGATACAGGTCAAAAAAGAAGAGCAGCGTCTGGAAACGGATTTCGGAGAAGAGTATCTGGCTTATAAGAAAAAGACAAAAAAGCTGATACCATATATCTGGTAGAAATAATTTATGACTTGTGACTTTCATAAAAGAAGGGTGACTTATGGATAATCTCATCTGGATAATTATTATGTTGCCCGTCAGTCTATTAACCACAGGAATAGGTGTCTATGCCTGGAGACGCAAGAAACCTATGTGGTTCTGGTCAGGGAGCACGGTAAAGGAATCAGAGATCTCAGATATAGCTGCCTATAATAGAGCAAATGGGATCATGTGGATCGCCTTCTCATCAGTGATGTGGATCAGCACTATTCTGGGCGTAATAAACATGAAAATGGGCGGGGTCTTCCTGATTGCAGGCAACCTGATCGGGGTGCCGATCCTTCCAATAGTATATGGGAAGATCTATCGAAAATACAAAAGATAATCGTAAAGCGAAGAGATAATAATATGGCTGCCGCCGGGTAGCAATCAATGATGCATCTGCATCCATGTCGTTAGGCCTTAGAAGACATGGAAGTAGGTGCATATTATTTGGAGGTCAAATATGGAATGGATGTATCTGTTTATCGCCGGGATCCTTGAGGTCACCTGGGCTGTGTTCATGAAAATGTCTGATGGGTTTACCAAGATGCTGCCAAGTATCATTACCGGAATCGGATATATTGCAAGTGCTGCTTTTCTGGCGCTGGCATTACGAAAACTGCCGCTCGGAACTGCATATGCGATGTGGACTGGTTTTGGTATACTTGGCACAACGATCCTGGGGATCATGCTTTTCAAGGAATCGATCACACTTCCGCAGGCAGGATGCATATTTATGATCGCAGCGGGGATCGTTGGTCTCAGACTGCTGGCTTGAGAAATCAGTTTTCAGTTTCTACAGCCAGCAAAAATCTGCTATGATAAATGAAATGATGAAGAGAAGGGAACTGATCTGCGATGGATGTCTTTGAATTCGGAAACGTTAATGCACCTGTTGTCCTGATACAGCTTGTTGATGAACATGATCTTGAATTTATCGAGAAAGAAATTGCGTTGATCAGGGAGAACATCGGAGCTGACTTCAGAATGATCGCACTTAAAGTCCGTGACTGGAATAAAGATCTTTCTCCATGGGAAGCCCCGCCTGTTTTCGGCAAAGAAAGCTTTGGTGATGGAGCAGAAGCTACTCTGAATGAAATATCGAAGTTTTGCCTGGACAGTAGCAAAACATATTATATCGGCGGTTATTCGCTTGCAGGCCTTTTCGCGCTATGGGCTGCATATCAATGCAACTTGTTCACCGGAGTTGCGGCTGCTTCACCTTCCATATGGTTCCCGGGGTTTACCGATTACATGAAGGAGCATGAGATCAACAGCAGACATGTATATCTCAGTCTCGGAGATAAAGAAGAAAAGACGAGAAATCCTGTAATGGCAACCGTAGGCGACAAGATCCGTACTGCATATGATCTGCTGATAGAACAGAATGTTGACTGCATTCTTGAATGGAACAAGGGCAATCATTTCAAAGATCCCGATATACGAACTTCAAATGCTTTTGCGTGGGTGCTGAAACGAAGGAGAGGGTAATGATCAGGCTGCATACAGTTCAGGAACAAGACCGAGAATTGCTTTGGAATATCAATCAGAAATACCTGTATGAAATGACAAATTTCTATGATGATCCTATGGACGAAAACGGGAATTATCATTATGGGAATTTCGACGATTATTTCATTGATCCGGCAAGGGTGGCATATCTTATATATAACGATGAAACCCTGATAGGTTTTGCGATGCTCTGCCCGTATTCAAATATCGGTTGGGATCCGGATTATACTATGGCGGAATTTACTGTTTTTCCTTCATACCGAAGGAGTCATTTTGCGATCCATGCCGCAAAAATGATCCTGGACAAACATCCGGGTAAATGGGAGATCAAGTACAATGTCAGGAATACCGGCGCAAAGAATCTATGGAACACGGTAGCTGCACCATATGATCCGGTAATCCATCAAATCAATGAACATGAGAGTGTTCTTTCATTCACAACTAAGGGCTAAAATTAAGGAGCGTTTGGCTCCTTTTTGCTTTGCCATGATTATCGTGCTTGCCTTATAATAAAATTAAAAAAAGAGCCTGTAAGGAGGACCTATGAAATATCGCAGATCATTATTATCAGTGCTGCTTGCGCTGGTGCTTGTTTTTTCTGCTATGCCGCTTATGGCGATAGCAGACTCAGGTGAGACTGGTGCCAACGAGTCGATAACATACGATTATACCGACGAATACAGCAGCTATACTTTGACACAGAATAACGATGCTGAAGATACATATTCGCTCTTTGTAGGCCCGGGAAGTTATGATCCGTGTGTAATATACAGGGTCACTCTTTATCAGGGCATGGATCCTGATCAGAGGATGGACCTTCATGAACGAATCACACGTATAGAGATCGCGGAAGGCGTGGAAGAACTCGGAGATTATTGTTTCTCATCTTTTTCCGCTCTTAGATATGTAACACTCCCGAGCACACTTAATAAGATCGGAAAAGGTGCTTTCAAGGGTTGTCGATGCCTGCAGGAAATCGACATTCCTGATTCTGTGACATTCATCGGTGAAAGCGCATTTGATGACACTTGTCTTATACCCGATGCAGTAAGCCTGCCAAGAGGCTGCAATGCATATAATGATGATTATGAAACAGCGAAGATTTTCTACGATGTTCATGATGATGGTTCTGTTTCTGTTTCACCTGATGCTCCTCAAGGAACAACTAATACCGATCAATTCCGTGATACTTATGGCAAAATCACTGAGATCCTTGCAGATCTCGGTGTAGACAGTATGACAAGGGATATCGATAAGATCAGGGCGATCTACGACTGGATAACAAGCAATGTTGAATATGATTATACTGCTCTGGATTATCGGTATAATCAGAGTGAATACGGAAGGAGACGGTATAGCTATGCCGCAACTGCTCACAGCTGTCTCTTCGCACATATGGGAATTTGCTCCGGATATGCTGATCTTACGAAAACCATGCTGAAAGAAGCAGGGATCAGATGCCTCGAATGCTTCGGACAAAATGATGAAGGCGATGATCACGCGTGGGTCCTCATAGAAGTGAACGGAATATGGTATGCCGCAGATTCTACTTGGGACGCAGGTAAAAGTCCATCTGAATACATGTACTTCCTTATGCCTTATAAGTATTTCGAAGATCACGTATGGGATATGGAAGATTCATTTTATGAAGTATATCCGATAAAGGATCCGGAATATGGCAGAGCAGTATCCGGTGCCTTCGAATGTTATGTATATACGGATTCTGCGATCCTGACGAAATACAACGGCAGTGCTTCTGCTGTAACTTTACCTGAAACAGTGGAATATGATGGTGCTGTATACCCTGTAACACGCATTGCAAATTATGCTTTCAAGGGCAATAAGACTTTGAAAACAGTGGTAGTACCGGAAGGCTTCGAAGCGGTGGGCTATGGCGTATTCCATGAATGCCCTGCACTTAGCAAGGTAACTCTGCCATTGTCACTCAAAGGCATTTCATATGCTATCGACTATAATTCAAATGTTGTTTTCTACATAGACGGGACATATGCACAGGTCAAAGAGTCTCCACTTCTGAAAAGTGTATTGTCCAACTGTTATGCCGATTATGTAATGTGCAAGGATAAGAAAATCCTCAATCCTTATATGATCCATAATGCCAAATTCAGTCTTTCCCGCACCAGTTTTGTATATAATGGAAAAGTACAAAAACCGGTCCTCAAAGTGATTGATTCTTTCGGCAAAGTTCTTAAGAACGGGGTCGACTATGAAGCCTCTGTAACTGGTGATGACGATGTGCCGCGAAATGTCGATGAATACTGTTTTTTCGTAGATGGTCTGGGAGATTATGGCATGGAATCAATAGAAGGTGTGGGAACCTTCCGGATCTATCCTCAGCCTACAACAATCAAGAAAGTCAAGGCTGCAAAGAAGTCAATGACTGTAACATGGACAAAGAAGACAGCACAGGTCGGAGGCTATCAGATCCAGTATGCTCTTAACAGTACATTCACTAAGGGCAGGAAGACTGTTACGGTGAAGAAGAATTCGATATCATCTATCAAAATAAAGAAACTGAAATCAAAGAAGAAATACTATGTTCGCATAAGAACGTTTAAATATGCGCCATCTTTAGAGGAAAACCTGTATTCAACATGGTCAAAGGCTAAGAAAATCAAAGTGAAATAAAGGGGTAAAGATATTTCATGAAGCAATATGTAGTCGATGCATTTACTGATTCTGTATTTCATGGCAATCAGGCAGCGGTATGTGTTCTTGATCATTGGCCTGACGAAGAATTGATGCTGAATATCACCAGAGAGAACAATTTCTCTGAGACCGCTTTCACTGTAAAGGAAGGGGAGAAATGGCATCTCCGCTGGTTTACTCCGGGAGGAGAGATCGATCTCTGCGGGCATGCAACGCTGGGGACTGCTTATGTTCTTTTCCGGTTTTTCGAAAAAGATGTGCAAAAACTTGTGTTTACCACACTTTCCGGTGATCTGATCGTTACAAAGAATGGTGATTTGCTTGAGATGGAGTTCCCGGCATATGATCTTGAACCGGTGGAAGTCACTGACGCAATGACTGAAGCGATTGGAGTACGACCAATAGAAGCCTATATGGCTCGTGATCTGCTATGTGTTCTGGATGACGAGAAAAAGGTGAGGGAGTTAATACCCAATCTTGAAAAAATAAAACAAATCGATGGGCTGCTGGTGCATGTTACCGCAAAAGGCAAGGAAGCAGATTGTGTATCCCGCAGTTTTGCACCAAAGCTCGCGATACCGGAAGATCCTGTCTGTGGCTCGGGCCACTGTCACATCATTCCATATTGGGCTGATTTACTCGGTAAAGATGAACTCATTGCATATCAGGCATCAAAACGTGGCGGAACGCTTTACTGCAGGAGAGAGGGAAGTAAGATTTTTCTCGCCGGAAAAGCCGCACTTTACTCTATTGATGAATTGTTTGTAGACTTATTTTGAGACATAAAACAAGGTTGATAGCGATGAAGATGAGAAGAATTATTGTTTGGTTTTTTTCATTAATACTATTACTGACTCAGGTGACCCCGGTACACGCAGAAACAGGAGATGGCGAAACAAAAACTCTTGTTGATACATATTACGTGACGACAACGCAGGAAGACCATACCCTGAACGTTCCTTATAACAGTGCATGGTTCAGGAATGATGCGCGTATTTACAATCATAATCTGGCGAAGTTATCTCTGGGGCTTGCCACTTCCGCATTCCGTCCGAGCAAGAAAATCGCTGAAGAAAAGAAATCGCAGGATTATAATGTGCGGTCCTTCCTGGATCAGGCAGGCTTTCAGGATCTTCGCAGTGACGACTATGACAAGGACCCGAGTATGTATACCGTTTCTACGGTAATGGGACATCAGAAAATAAGTGACGGAGACGATTCATTCCAGCTTATTGCTATAGGTATCTGCGGCCAGGGATATATGGACGAGTGGGAATCAAATCTTACCGTCGGAACAGGAAAGAATCCGGAAGGATTCTACAGTGCGGCTCATCTTGTCTATGACCGTGTATTTGGTTACATTTCGGAGAACCATCTGAGGGGAAGGATCAAGTTATGGGTTTCCGGTTTTTCCAGAGCAGCGGCAGTATCTAATATTACTGCATCACTTCTGTCGGATTCTTATACTTTATCTCAGGAAGATGTATTTGCCTATACATTCGCTACACCTATGACTGTTCGCGAAACCGAACCGAAATTATACGAGAATATTTTTAATATCTGCGGAAAAATGGATCCGGTCACAAGTGTTCCATTTGCAGACTGGGGATATTCCAGATATGGTGTCACTTACTTCACACCGACGATGGAAACAGATTCTGACTTCTGGGATAAACGAAAGGAAGCAGATAAGATCTATAAAGAGATCACAGGAATCAATTATTGGGCTAATCCGGATATGAACAGCCAGATGCGGGTCCTGATGGACTGCCTGCTGAATCTTTGCCCGGATGTTGAAACTTATAGTGCAAGTCTGCAAAAACATCTCATTGCGCTTTGGGAAAAACATGATGCTATCAGTGTTCTGAACCGTATGCTGCAAATGTCAGATGATCCGCTCCTTGTCAATGATGATAATCGTGTCGAAGCGAATATCATGATGAATCAGATCACACATCTCATTTTTGACTACCTGAGCTTCGATAATTCTTTCAGACGGTTTAATGAAAAAGCGTCTGTAGGATCAAATGTCATGCAGACGCATACTCCGGAGTTTTATATCTCTTGGGTCTATTCCGTAGATGATCCTGCCGACTTATATACTGATTATTCTGATTATGCGATCCTGTATATCGATGGCGATACAACAGTCTCACTGTATAGAGAAGGTGAATTACTGGAAACAATGGAGTTCGGGACCATAGATGTCGAAGATTATCGTTATATGAGCATGCGGGATAAAAAACTATCTGTGCTGGTTCCGGGGGACCGGGAATACGAAGTGGCCATTTGTTCAAATATTGATCAGAAAGTCGAGGCCCTTGATGCAATATTCCAGATCGGACTGCATGCACCGGACGAAACCATGAAATATTCCAGCGAAATGAAGGCCGGTGACGTTATGCGTATCGGCTATAATGAGTCCGGAAGAAGTCTGATCCCTGATGGCGATTTCGTAACTTCTATGGAACTGCAGACAGAAAAAGATATTACAAGTATCGATCTTTTGCTTAATGCCTACAGTTATCCGGATAATGTATCATGGAGAGATCTTGTCCTCGTGATACTTATGGCTGGGATCCTGCTGATCACAACTATTGTGTTCCTGCTCACGGTTTTGCCTATGTGGATCCGTCACAAGTATAAACGCGATCACGGGTATATTCCGGCAGATTACCGATTCCGGCCGCTGCCGATCATCTGCGTCTTCCTGATCCAGCAGCTATTTTTGACAAAAGAATTCATCACCGCATTGTATGAGCCATCACATACAGTGGTCAACATTTTCAAGGTGTTGATAGGATTCTTTGCTTTGATCATCGCATTCTACGGATACAGGAGAATAAAGAATCGTTTCCATAAGATCATAATATTTGCAGTGCTCCTGCTGACCGGAGCGGATGTCATGATGACGACATCTATTCTTGTAGGAGCGATTCTGTATATCGCAGCTTATATCTTGCTTTGTTATAACTACGCAAAAGCAGATCGCCCGGGTTGGTTCCGGACACTTGTATGGATTCTTTTGTCCGCAGCCGGGATATTATTAATGATGAGGTTTAAAGGTGATTTCGGCTATATGGCTTATGCCGCATATGCATATGTCATCTGCGGAGCAGCTCTGCTTGTAACATCCTTTACTCATTCCGCGAGAATATCACGAGGTTCATTCCTTTTGGTCGTTGCCGGAATTATGATCATTATCAATACTGCAACGGGGAATAATTTCTTACTGCATTTTGTTTCCGCTGCGCTGCATTATATCGCTGTTTGCATATTGGCCAGCACGGGAAGCGGATTCTCTCTGCCGACCCTTGTTCCGGAATATGCTTCTGAATCTGAAACAGCAGCTATGCCTGCTGCAGAATCGTAATACGATTCGATTATGGAGGATGATTTAATGAGTGAAAAGCTGCCTGTCAAGACCGGAATAATAGGCGCAATGAATGAAGAAGTAGATTCTCTGAAAAGGGAACTCATAAACGCAAAGACGATTTCCATTGCGGGGATGGATTTTTGCGAGGGCATTCTGGATGGCGAGAATGTTATTATCGTTAAGTCAGGGATCGGAAAAGTAAATGCCGGAGCCTGCACACAGATCCTCATCAATGTATTCGGCGCTGACTGTATTATCAATACTGGTGTTGCCGGTTCACTGGACGCATCTATCGACATCGGAGATATCGTTGTATCAACAGACGCAGTGCAGCATGATTTTGATATCTCTCCGGTCGGTTATGCACCGGGACAACTGGACGGTTATGATTCACCATCATTACCTGCAGATGAAGAATTACGCAAAAGAGCAGTGAATGCGGTAAGAGTGTGCGCACCTGAAGTACATGTTTTCGAAGGCCGTGTATGCACCGGAGATCAATTCATATCATCAGATAAGCAGAAGGAAGCGATTTCGGCTGAATTCGGCGGTCTATGCTGTGAGATGGAAGGTGGTGCTATCGCTCAGATATGCTGCCAGAATGATATTCCGTTTGTGATCATTCGAGCTATCTCAGATAAGGCGGACGGATCTGCGGAAATGGTCTATTCAGATTTCGAACAGGCTGCAGCTATCCACTGTGCTGCTATTACCAGATATATGATCTCGCACTGAGTGCATCATGATCGATCTACTGAACATTAACAATCATACGAACAGGCAGACAGTTATCTGCCTGTTCTTTCTCGGAGTTAAACTATGAAACTGTCAAAATATACTCTTACAGATGAGGAATATCAGGAGATCCTGGCATTCAAAAGGGACATGCATATGCATCCTGAGCTGTCGGGAGCAGAGTTTGAAACAACGCAAAAGATCCGTTCATTTATGGAGTCGCATAATGATTTTGAGGTGTTGGATCTTCCTGTGGAAACAGGCCTTATCGCACGTATATGCGGCGATATAGAGGGGCCTGAGATAATGCTCCGCGCGGATATCGATGCGCTTCCGCAGAATGAAGCCTACGAAAGTGAATGGAAGTCCGTAGTGCCCGGGGTGATGCATGCATGCGGTCATGATTTTCATACATCAGCACTCCTCGGTGCATCTTTATTGCTTGCGAAGGCGAAGAAAGAGGGGCAGTTCAGAGGCATTGTCGATCTTGTTTTCCAGCCTGCAGAAGAAGGGACTACAGGCGCAAGAAAATTGATAAATGCCGGTCTCTTTGACCTGATCCGGCCTGAAGCAGTCTTCGGCATGCATAACTGGCCGTCAGTGGAGACCGGAAAAGTTGTCTGCCGTGAGGGAGCGCTGATGAGCGCGAAATGCAATTTTGAGATCAGGATCTTCGGCTCCGGAGGACATGGTTCCATGCCGCATCTTAATATAGATCCGATCGTATGCAGCGGAGCAGTGATACAGTCACTTCAGAGTGTTGTCAGCAGGAATATCAGCCCGCTTGACAATATCGTTCTTTCAATAAACATGATAGAAGGAGGCCGTCCGGCAAACATTGTAGCAGATCAGGTAATGATGAAAGCAACGGTACGCTCATTGTCTGAAGAAGCACTGGACCGTGCGATAGAACGTGTAAAGGCGATCGTTGAACAAACAGCTTTTGCTTATGAGTGCAGAGCGGAAATCATCTGGAGCGAGCGGATCCCGCTTGTATATAATTCGCCTGAAATGACAGGATACGCAAGAGCCGTTGCTGCTGCGGCAGGATGTGAATTGTCTGATGCACCGCCATCGCTTGCCAGCGAGGATTTCGCTCTTTACAGGCAGTTTGCACCGTCTTTCTTCTACTGGACAGGTTCAACGGCAGAAGGGGATCCTGTTGAGGACCTTCACCGTCCTCAGTTCCACACTGATGACTCTGCACTTTATCATGCAGCTGCACTTTATGCTGCATCTGTACTTGAATACAGGAGGTGATACTGATAGCAACTTATGTGATTTCAGATATTCACGGGCAGTATGATATGTTCATCGAACTGCTCGATAAAATAGATCTTAAAGAGGACGATACATTGTATATTCTTGGCGATATTATTGACCGGGGACCGCATCCGATCAAAACGCTCAGAAAGATCATGGAAATGCCTAATGTTATTTGTATTGTCGGTAATCATGAAGTTATGGCAATCGAGTGTCTTGAATTTCTTATGAAAGAAATCACTGACGATTCCATTGCTGCTTTTGGCGAAGACATAATGGCTAATCTTATGACATGGCGGCTCAACGGTTGCTCGACCACGATCGATGAATTCGCAGAACTTGATGATGAGACAAAACACGCGGTGATCGATTTCATGAAAGAGTTCCTGATCTATGAAGAAGTAACAGCAGGTGGTAAAGATTATCTGCTTGTCCATGCGGGCCTTGGAAACTTTTTGCCGGAAAAGGACATAGAAGAATATACGCTCTACGAACTGATCTGGGACAGGGCGGACTATGATTTCCAATACTTTGATGACAAATACGTAGTGACCGGCCATACGCCTACACAGATAATCGAAGAGAATCCTGCTCCGGGATATATTTACAAAGAAAATAACCATATTGCGATTGACTGCGGAGCAAGTATGCCGGGCGGCAGGCTCGCGGCAATATGCCTGGACACCGGTGAAGAATACTATTCATCGCAGCATTTAACGCAACAATAATTGACATAAAGTGTTAACTTCGGTTGGTTGTACGCTATGCAACCAATTATTACAATATTCATATAAATCATACCGACAGGAGGTTTCTATGAATATTGTAGAGATTAAAGATGTCTGCAAGACATATCCGGCTTTTAAGCTCAAAGATGTTTCTTTCTCTCTTGAAAGCGGTAAGATCACAGGCTTCATCGGACGAAACGGCGCAGGCAAGACCACCACAATCAAGTCTATGCTGAATCTGATCCATACAGACAGCGGGGAAGTCTGCTATTTCGGTCTTCCGTTATCTGAGCATGAAACAGAAATCAAACAGCGTATAGGTTATTCGACCGGCACGGTAAGCTGGTATCCGAGAAAAACGATCCGGCAGATCGTCGATATCACGAAGACTTTCTATAAAAACTGGGACGAAGAAGCCTATCGCAGATACATGACTCTATTCGGCATCGATGAAAACAAGAAACCGATTGAGCTTTCTGAGGGCATGAAGGTCAAGTTCAACCTGCTTCTTGCTCTTTCACACAAGGCAGAAGTCCTGATCCTTGATGAGCCGACAAGCGGCCTCGACCCATTTTCACGGGATGAACTGCTCGAATTATTCAAGACACTGAGAAGTCATGGCGTGACCATTCTCTTCTCAACACACATCACATCAGACCTCGAAAAATGCGCTGACAATATCGTATATATCAGCAACGGCGAGATACGTGCGAATTGTACTAAGGAGGCTTTCCTCAAGGATCACGGGAAACCGGGTGAGACGCTGGAAGAGGTCTTTTTGAGATTGGAGAGGGAGGTTCTGTCATGAATGCACTTTTGAAAAAGGAAATGCGCCTGAGCGCATCTATTTTGTCATATCTGTTTATTTCTTTTGCTGTGATGACCTTGCTGCCGGGATATCCGATACTCTGCGGTGTGTTCTTTATTACGCTAGGGATCTTTCAGAGTTTCCAGAGTGCCAGAGAGGCAAATGATATTGTTTTCTCAGCATTGCTGCCGATCGCAAAGCGTGATGTAGTCAAAGGAAAATATCTGTTTTCAATTCTGATAGAGTTGTCAGGAGTTTTCATTATGGCTGTCCTGACACTTGTACGAATGACCTTACTGTCAGACTCACAGATCTACCGTCAGAATGCGCTGATGAATGCAAATCCATTCTTCTTAGGGATGACGCTCCTGCTTTTCGGGGTGTTCAATCTGATATTCATCGGAGGCTTTTTCAAGACAGCATATAAATTTTCCGGCCCGTTCGTAACATACATCATTTTGGCATTTCTTCTGGTAGGTGTTGCTGAGGCTTTGCATCATATTCCCGGCCTTGAAGCGCTGAACGCATTTGGTTTTGATCATTTCGGCCTTCAGATGCTGCTTTTAGCAGGCGGAGCATTGATGTTTATTTTGCTTACATGGTTGTCGTATAATAAAGCAACGGTAAGCTTTGAGAAAATCGATCTGTAGAGAGGAGCTCATAATGCTTAAGGATAATCTTGTAATGCTCAGGAAAGTCAACGGTTATTCGCAGGAACGTATCGCCGAAAGAATCGGTATTTCACGTCAGGCTTATGCCAAGTGGGAGAACGGGGAAACGATTCCTGACATTGAGAAGGCTGCCAGACTTGCCGAGGTTTATGGAGTTACAATTGACGGTCTTATGAAAACTGTGACTGTTGATGGTGTCGGAACGCTCCCTCCGGCTCCACTGGGAAAGAATATCTGGGGTGTTGTCACGATCGGTGACCGTGGTCAGATCGTGATCCCTAAGGCTGCCCGGGACAAGTTCGAGATGAAAGCCGGTGAACGTCTTATCGTTGCCAGCGATGAGATCGGGATCGCTCTTTTCCCTATAGGATTCTTCGAAAAAAAAATGCATGAGCTCACGAATCTGATCGATGAATAATTAAACGAGGAAACTGTCATGAAACTGAAGAATGTGTTGATCGTAGTGAAAGATATTGAAAGATCCAGGAGATTTTATCATGATCTTTTCGGCCTTGAATTGATTCTGGATAATGATGGTAATATGATTCTTACAGAGGGTCTGGTTCTTCAGGAAGAGAAATACTGGAAGGAGTTCCTCGGCAGAGACATCATACCTGAGAACAACTCCTGCGAACTTTATTTTGAAGAGCGGGATATTGAAGGGTTCGTAGAGAAACTGGAAAAGTATTATCCGGAAGTGAAATATGTCAACCGGCTGATGACTCACAGCTGGGGACAGAAAGTCATCCGATTCTACGATCCTGACGGGAATCTCATTGAAGTAGGTACGCCTGCGTGATGATCTAATAGATCTGATCAGAGAAAGGAGAATAGCATCATGAAATATAATTCCGCATGCGGAAAAAAGGTATCAGCACTGGCTTTCGGTACTATGAGACTTCCTTTACTGGAAGACGGATCGATCGATCAGGAGCAGGTCCAGAAAATGACGGATTATGCTATAGCGAACGGCATCAATTATTTTGACACTGCATATCCTTATCATAATGGACTTTCAGAACTCTCGATAGGCAAGGCTCTTGCCAAATACCCGAGAGAGAGCTATTTTCTTGCAGATAAGTTCCCGGGACATCAGCATATGAAGAAATATGACTGCGAGGGGATCTTCAATGAACAGCTTGAGAAGTGCGGCACAGATTATTTTGATTTCTACCTGTATCACAATGTCTGCGAGAACAGCTTTGATACTTATACTAACGAAGCCTACGGGATAAAGGAATACTTCATAGAACAGAAGAAGCAGGGGAAAATCAGACATCTCGGCCTGTCGACACATGCGAAAGCTGAAAATCTTGAGAAGATGCTGGATTACTTCGGTGATTGTATTGAATTCGTTCAGATCCAGCTCAACTATATGGACTGGGATCTTCAGGAAGCGAAGAAAAAAGTTCAGATACTCGGTGAGAGAGGCCTGCCGATCATAGTCATGGAACCTGTGAGAGGCGGCAAGCTTGCAGATCTCGGAGAGGAGAGAAATGCTGTTCTTAAGGCTATGAGGCCGGATGAAACGATCGCATCGTGGGCTTTCAGATGGCTTCAGGAGATCCCGGAAGTCGCTATCGTTCTGAGCGGGATGTCGAATTTCGACCAGATGAAGGATAATGTAGCGACGTTCAGCGGCGGAACTCCGCTTAGCAAAGAAGAGCAGGCAAAACTGATCGAGATCGCTGACTCGATGAAGGTCGGCGCGCCGTGTACCGCATGCAGATATTGCTGCGAAGGATGTCCGATGGAACTGGATATCCCGATGCTGATCGCAAGTTATAATGACATGAAGTTCCAGACCGGATTCACCGTACCGATGCAGATGGATGCACTTCCTCAGGATAAACGTCCGGAAAGCTGTATTGGATGCGGTGCTTGTGCAGCTGTTTGCCCGCAGCAGATCGATATACCGGCCGTAATGAAAGAATTCTCTGAGATGCTTGAAAACGGACCGCATTGGGCAGAACTCTGCAGACAGAGAGAAGAAGCCGCAGAAAAACTGAGAAAAGGAAAGGCTTAAGCATATGAAATCAAAATTCAAAGCATTATTCATATTATGTTTATCTTTATTCATATGCTTTGGTACCACGGCTTGCAGTTCCGTCGATCAAGATGAAACCGAAGATACGATGGAAGAGCCTGCAGTTGAGCTCTCAGGTAATATAAGCGACTTTACTACAATTGATCTTGACGGTAACGAGATGACCGGAGATATTTTCGCATCTAAGGACGTAACTATCGTAAATATATGGGGAACATTCTGTCCTCCGTGTATCGAAGAACTTCCGGATCTCCAGAAAATCAACGAATCACTGCCTGATAATGCCCAGATGATCGGGATCCTGTGTGATGTTATGGATAGAGATTGTGACGAGTACAAGGATGCGCTTAAGCTTGTTCAGGATAACGGGCTTACATATTCAAATATCCTTGTCGACCCTTCAATGAGCTTTATGGATGATGTCATGTACGTCCCGACAACTATCCTTGTTGACAGTGAAGGCAATGTTATTGGTGAACCGATCATCGGAAGCGATATCAGCGCGTATAAGAAAGCACTGAACGGTTATCTCGGCGAATGATGATCCCGGGGGTTTGAAATGATAGTAGTTATCGATGCAGATTATGATGAGTCGACCCACAGGGGTCACGTTGCAGGAATAATATGCGAAACACCGCTTGATGATGAAATATCCGGAGTTGTTACGGCTGAGGTCGAAGACATTCAGGAATACTGTCCGGGGCAGTTCTACAAGAGAGAACTCCAATGCGTAGAAGCGATCCTCAGCCAGCTTGACCCTGAGAAGGTAGATCTCATCATTGTAGACGGATATGCAGACTTCGGAACGGAGGAAAGATCGCTCGGCGCACATGTATTCGAAGAGTATCATATACCTGTCATAGGCATAGCCAAAACACATTATGCCCTGTGTTTTATAGATAATACAGAAGTCCTTCGCGGCACCAGCCTCAAACCACTTTTTGTGACTTGCAAGGGCATTGACCACGAACAAGCCAAATCTATAGTAGCAGGTATGGCCGGTGAGAATCGTCTGCCTTATCTTGTCAAACTCGCAGACAAATACGCCAGAGACTGGTGTGTCACCGGGTGTGTCACCGGGGACGGTTCTTTCTGACACAAATGATAGGTAATAAAATGAGTTACAACGAATTATTCTCGATTTATGATAATGGCAGCAGACTTTTGCTGGAAAAAGATAAAGTAGGGATATTCTTTCACCCTGCAGATTCCGGATACACAAGAAGTATTATCAATGACATCTTCGAAGTGTATGACTGTACCATTTATTGCTCGAATTGCCGGGAAGAGTCATTGAGCGGGGCGGAACTGGAATCGCTTCTTGAAGAAATGAACCTTATTGTTTTCATAGTTTCAAGAGCATTTCTCAGTAGCAGAAATCCTGCAAAAGATTTTGTCCTTGATATCGCATTAAGGTGCAGAATGAAGATCATGCCGGTCCAGGTCGAAGAAGGAATTGAAAGACTTTTTGATCAGACCGTTGGTTCGTTGCAGATAATCAAGAGAGGAGACACTCATTACAAGGAGAACTTAAAAGCTTTTATCGATCAGCGTATCAATCTATATCACATGATCGGCCTTTCCGACGAGCAGAAACAGCTATTCAACAATATTTTCTCGTTAAAAGGCTTTGTCAGCTATCGCAAGAAGAATCACCTTCAGCTCACAATGCTGCTTAAGGAGATCCGCTCATATCATCAGATGCTGGATGTTTCTCTTTGGTATGACAACGCATTGTATCCCGGCGAAGATTTCAATGAGCAGATTTCGGAGAAACTCAGTGATTCCGATTTTGTGCTGTTTGTGGCTACACCTGAACTGCTCGAACCGGGCAACTATGTCCTGGAATGTGAGTATAAACAGGCAGTAATAGAGAATAAGCAGATGTTCGCTGTATTTATGAAAGAAACCGATCCGGTCCGATTCAGAATGGCATATCCGCTTCTTCAGCCTGTTTATTTCGGGGACATAGTTCGTATAGTCGCGGCAATCGAAACAATGAAAACACTGAATGGCAACCATCACTCCGGTTACAGTGCTGATCATTTGTATATGCTCGCTTGTGCATATCAGGAAGGAAACGGGACAGAACGTAATGTGGATCTGTCATATAAGCTTTTCGTTCAGGCAGTTGAATGGGGACACCCGTATGCAATGCTGAGAATCGCTCAGGCTATTGATCATGGATATATCATTGCAGAGAATCATAACGCGTCACAATACTGGAGGAAAAGAGCTGCAGAACTATTATACGAACAGCTTAAAGAGACTCCTGAGACTGCTGATGAGGCTGCAAGTATTGCGTCAAGTCTGTTCAGGACTGCGGATGAAATACTCTTTCAGATGGTAGGAGACCCGGTGGCGATGCTGCCTTATGAGGAAATCGAAGAAGCCGGCCATTTTGCTGTTATGCTTCAGGAGGCTATGAATATACTGCTGAGACAGGGTGTATATTCATCAAGTGCGAATCCCGGAATACTTTATTTGAGGGAAGGGCAGCGACATGCTGCAGCCGGCAACATAGAACATGCCGCATATCTGTTTGAACAGGCCAAGCAAAATTTCACAGCGCTTATAACAGCGCTTGGCGAGAATAAATATTTAATGGACTCAATCTCTGAGCTGAAGAGAAGCAGATTGCGTACACTTCTTTGGGATCACTACACACTTGATCCGATCAGATATCAACATGTTTTCGATTTTCCGGGAGGCCTCGTTCCTGCAGGTCAATGGGGCGAAAGAGTCAGCAACTATAGTGCATCAGCATATCGCTGCCCATACTGCGGCAATCGATTATACAGAACCGTTTTCCCTGAGGGCAGAGAGCCGAAGTTGTTCATTCGTAATGCCAAAAAACAATTCATAGACCCTGCAAGAGTATTTGTCTGTCCGTGCGGGACATTCTTCGCAACAGTGAGAGGCCACAGACTCAGAGACCTGGCATTTATTCAATTCCGTATACCGGAAAATTCAGATAAAGAAAAGAGTAACGCGCTTTTCAACGAATTGTTTGACTTCTTCGATGATCTCGGAGACATATACGCACAACGCAAAGAGTGAAAAAATCCCCGCGGCCATGCAGGCTGCGGGGATTTTAGTTTAAGATCAATCGTCACCGTAGATCCAGAAACTTCCATTATGTAATTTGACTGTACTCTTCAGAAGCGTCTGTTTGTATTTGTTGGTGATCTTGACTTTGAACTTGCTGTTCTTAGTCATTTTCTTTTTAAGTTTGATGGTAAATGTGTAGTCACCGGAATCCTTCGGATAATTCTTCTTGATTTTCTTAGTGTATGTCTTGCCTTTGTAAGTGAGTTTGAAAACATCTCCCTTATGCACATTCTCCAGGCTTATCTTGATCTTTTTCTTACTTTTGAGTCTTGCTTCTGATACATAGGATTGTTTGTTGATTTTGAATTTCTTTGTGAAGGTCAAAGTCTTGGATGTTCCGCCTGAAGTATAAGGGTATGACACACTGTAAGTAAGAGTGGTTCCGACTTTGTATACTTTTGGCAGTTTAACGGTTTTCTCAGCATAGGATTCAAATGTGCCTGAGGCAATTTTGGTACTGCCTGATTTGATAGTATACTTGGTACCTTTTGCACCGCTGATACGGATCTTTTTTGAACCATAGCCGAGATCCTCCCATTCGATCTCATGCAGGTTCTTCATTGCTGCCGCAAGCCCGGCTTCTGTGACGATGACTTTCGTAGTAAAACAATTCATTGAAGTCGCAGGCCGTATCCCATCGAAGAAATAAACATTTGTTTCGCCTACTCCTATAGGAAGGATCGAGACACCGTCATCGTAAACGGTCATAGGCTGTACTACTGTCGCATCGGAAACACCGGCCTTGTGTGGTGCGATCTTTGTGTTGCAATGCATATACAGTTCACTGCGCGGGTAACCTGCATCAATCACATATTCATCCTGATCGAATCCATCTGAAGCATATACAGCAAGATTCGGTACAAGTGGGATGAATGTCAGTGTGAGAACAAGCGTCAGCAGAATTGTTGCAATTCTTTTGATTATAGACATGATTCACCTCCTTGCTCTGGACAGTAACTATTTCATATAAATTATAACCGAGACTTTTACAACTGGGCAAGATTTAATTGTTACAAGGGTGAAATTGCAGTATAATATACGGTAATTATTTTGCAGGAAATGCCTGCTGTCATATAACAATTCAAGAAAGGGTATTGATCATTATGGGAATCAAAGTCGCTAAATTCGGAGGCTCTTCAGTTGCAGATGGAATCCAGTTAAGGAAGATCGAGCAGATCATCAAATCCGATCCGGACAGGAGATACATTGTAGTATCAGCTCCGGGAAAACGTTTTGACAAGGACAATAAGATAACGGATCTTCTGTTCATGTGTAAAGCACAGGCGGATCACAATATTCCGTATGAGCAGCTGTTTCAGGTCATTACCGACAGATACAGCGCGATAGCGTTCACTCTTGGAGTTCAGGTGGATCTGGAGAGTCATTATGAAGAGATCAGACAGAAGATGTCTGCCGGATGCAGTGAAGACTATATCGCGAGCAGAGGAGAGTATCTGTCAGCTATTCTGGTAGCGGCTTTTCTGGGATTTGACTTCGTAGATACGAAAGACCTGATCGTTTTCGACCACAAGGGAAGACTTCTTGCTGAGGAGACGAATAAAAGATTATCGGAAGAACTGGCAAAACACGAGTACGCTGTTATTCCGGGTTTTTACGGCAGCTATGCTGATATCGGAGAGATCAAAGTTCTCTCGAGAGGCGGCTCTGATGTTACCGGTTCGCTTGTTGCAAGAGCAGTTAAGGCAGAGATCTATGAAAACTGGACAGATGTATCAGGTCTCCTGATGGCTGATCCGAGGATCATCAAGGATCCGATGCCTATCGAATATATCTCATACATAGAGCTCAGAGAGCTTTCATATATGGGGGCAAGTGTTCTCCATGAAGAAGCTGTTTTCCCGGTCAGACTTGCCAATATACCTATCAACATCAGGAACACTAATGCACCGGAAGATCCGGGCACTATCATAACTACTGAGAATACATATAACAATAACAAGGTACTTTCCGGAATCGCAGGCAAGAAACCTTTCACAGTCATTTCGATATACAAGAATATGATGAACAAGGAGATCGGTTTTGTCCGCAGAGCGCTTGCCGTTCTCGAAGACCAGGAAATCAATTTTGATCACATACCTACAGGCATCGATTCGCTTTCTGTAGTAATCGAGAGCAAAGAACTCGAGGATAAACTCGATGATGTCCTGGCATCACTTGAGCAGAGCCTGAGACCTGACGAGATCACCGTTACAGAAGATATCGCGATGATAGCTGTAGTAGGTCTCGGCCTGGCCAGAACGATAGGTGTAGCTGCCAGAATAACAGCTGCGCTGGCTGATGAAGGCATCAATATCCGTATGCTTAACCAGGGTACTAATGAGATCAATGTCATTATCGGCGTTGAAGCTCCTGACTTCGAAAGAGCTATCCGCGCGATCTATAACGCCTTTGTATAATGGCATCTGCAATTTAGAGGGGGATCCATATGGCAATCACAGAAAGAGTAGAGAAAATCAGGCAGAATTATGTAAATACCAAGCCTCATATTTCTTATGAAAGAGCCTGGAGCTGGACCAAATCGTTCCAGAGGACTGAAGGGCAGCCTCATATCGTCAGAACTGCACAGGCGTTCAAAGACACCTGCGAAGAGCTTTCGGTCAATATCTGGGAAGGGGAACTTGTCGTTGGAACGAGTGGAGAATACCGTAAATGCGCTATTCTGACTCCTGAGTTCGGCTGGCTTTGGATAAACGATGAGATCGATACTTTCCCTGAAAGAGGGCAGGACCCGTACGATGTAACACCTGAGCAGACAGAGTTTATCCGCAAGAATATCTTCCCGTACTGGAAGGGCAAATCTATCGAAGAAGCTTTCCTTGCCAGAACTTCCGAAGCAACCAAGAAAATCGGTGTAGATACGGGATTTCTCGATACAGACTCAAAGTGGAGAAATGGCATTGGTGAGATCTCTGCTGATTATATAGATGTCCTGCTGCCGAAGGGATACGGCGGCATCAAAGCAGAAGCGGTTGATCATATTGCTGCTCTTGATGAAGCTATCCCTGAAGAGAAACAGAAAATCGATTTCTACAAGTCTATTATCCTGATCGCAGACGGAATGATCACTCTCGGCAGACGCTACTCTGCCAAGGCGGCTGAAATGGCGCAAAATGAGCCTGATCCGGTCCGGAAGACAGAACTCGAGGAAATCTCTGCGATCTGCGCTAAAATCCCTGAGAACGCTCCTGAGAGCTTCAGAGAGGCTATTCAGTTCGTGTGGTTCGTTCAGCTTGGTGGTATTATCTCCGAAAACCCGCTTGCCTGGAACCCGGGTCGTTTTGACCAGTACATGTATCCATACTACAAGCACGATCTTGACGAGGGCACCATTGACTATGACAAAGCGCTTGAATTGGTTGAATGCCTGTGGCTGAAATATAGTGAATGGGCGTGGACTATCTCCAAGAATACTGCAAGCTTCTTTGCAGGTTATACTAACTTTGAGAACCTTACGATCGGAGGAACTAAAGTCGACGGAACGGATGCGACCAACGATATTTCGTTCATGGCGATACAGGCTACAAGAGAATGTATGACTCACCAGCCTACACTGAGCTGCAGGATACATCCTGACTGTCCGCCTGAATTCATGGCAGCTGTCACCGAGCTCGTTTCAACAGGCTGCGGATTCCCGGCGATCCATGGCGACCGTACAGGATATCAGATGCTGTCCAATCTAGGCTATGAGCCGAAAGACGCCAGAGACTGGAACAACTGCGGATGCGTCGTTCCTCATTCTCGCAAAACGTTCGAGTGGACATCAGCTGCAAGTATCAGTTTTGCCGCAGCCCTTGAATTTGCGCTCAATGAAGGTAAAAGCCGTCTCAGCGGAGAACTGGTAAGCCTGCCTGAGAAGGATCCGAGAACGTTCACTTCCCTGGAAGAGATCATCGAAGCATGGAAGAAGCAGTTCAGATATCTTGTAAGGCACGGAGTTATCAGCCTCGTTACAGCACAGGAGATCCACAAGGAAATCGGCCACAGACCGTTTATGTCAGCCTGCAATGAATATTGCCTCAAGAACGGAAAAGATCTCGTTGACGGTGGAGCTAAGTATAATATAGGACCTGTTTTCACAGGTGTAGGCCTTTCTGTAACAGCCAATTCGCTCGCTGTCATCAAGAAGCTTGTTTTCGAAGAAGGAACAGCTACTATGGCGGATATTATTGATGCGCTGAATGATAACTGGGAAGGTCATGAAAGCCTGAGAGCAAAAGCTCTTGCATGTCCTAAATACGGTAATGACAATGATTATGTGGATTCAATAGCCAGAGATCTTGCTGATTTCTTCTATGATGAGGTCACCGGATATAACGATCTCTACGGCAATCATTTTGTTACTGCGTTCATGGGAATTTCGAACTATCTTCCTACAGGTAAAGTCCTCGGGGCAACACCTGAAGGAAGGTATGCCAAGGATCCGATCAACGAAGGTGTTTCGCCTTATACAGGCAGCGATACATCCACATGTCTTGCTGCTCTCAGAAGCGCTGCCAAAATGAATCATGATATGCATAGCGGCGGAACTCTGCTCAACCTCAGACTGAATCACGATCTGGTCGCTACAAGGAGAGGAAGAGCCAATCTCGGAGCGATGCTCCAGAGTTATTTCGCTCTTGGCGGATTCCATGTACAGTTCAACACTATATCCAATGAAGTCCTCAAAGATGCTCAGAAGAATCCTGACAAATACAGGAGTCTTCTCGTCCGTGTCGCAGGCTACAGTGCACAGTTCACCAATCTCTCCAGGGAGATGCAGGACTCGATCATGGCCAGAAATGCGCATGAGGAGTTCTGACAGTCATGAGTGTTAAGGGCTATATAATGCAATTACAGCCATTTTCTGTCAATGACGGGGATGGGATAAGGACAACGATTTTTATGGCCGGATGTCCTCTAAGGTGCAAGTGGTGCTCGAATCCCGAAGGCTTCACCAGAGCAGAGAAGATAGGGTGGTATAAGCGCAAATGTATAGGCTGCGGGATGTGTACCGAAGTATGCCCTGAGAATATTGGGATCGATATGAACCCTGAGCGGGAGAAATGTATAGCTTGCGGAAAGTGTGCCGATATATGTCCACAGAATGCAAGAATGCAGTTGGTGTCATATGTTGATGCGGATTATGTAATATCAGAGATACACAAGCACAGACTGTTCTATTCATACAGCGGAGGAGGGGTGACTTTTTCCGGAGGTGAAGCTACAGGACAGCCTGAGTTCCTGGATTATCTGACAGAGAATCTATACGAAATGGGTTACAGCCTCGATATAGAGAGTTCCGGCTATTTCGACATGGATAAAGTGTATAGATCACTTGAGCGAATGGATCTCATCTTCATGGATATAAAGCATATGGACCCATGCAAACATTTATATTATACGGGAGTCGATAATGCTGTTATTCTTGAAAACATTTCCGGGTTAAAACACTTTGCAGCGGAGAAGGTGATAAGGATACCTGTTATTGGCGGGGTGAACGATGACGATGAAAACATCCGGGCATCTGCAGCCTTTGTCCATGAGAATCTTCCGGGAGCTAAGATGGAACTGCTTCCGTATCACAGATTTGGTATCGTCAAATACGAAGCACTCGGAATACCTTATGATCATCCTGATTTCTTTACACCATCACCGGCAAGAATGGAAGAAATGAGGGAAATCGTAAGAAGTGAAGGCATAGAAACAGCGGATTTCAGATAAAATCAAAGGATCCGGTATCTCGCGATACCGGATCCTTTTGTATTACTACTTTGCGCTATACTTATTATTTTCTAATTACTTGCCCCAGAATGATGTGATCTGGCCGTAAACGATAAGAGCCATGAAGATAGGTCCGAGCCACTTGATGCAGAAGTCGAAGAGTCCTCTTGACTTGAAGTTGGAACCCTTTTCGATTTCGTCATCAACATAGTGAGGAACTACCCAACCAATGAGGATAGCCATGATCAGACCAGTAGCAGGCATCAGGATACCTTCAGCAACAGCATCCCAAACATCGAGTACGTCAGGCTGTCCGAGCAGGTGGAACCATGCAACTGTATCAGCTGCGCCGAGGCAGTCGAGAGTTGTAAGAGCGTTACCAACCAGTGCCCATGCACCCATTATCATTGTAACTGCGAATCTGTTTACAGACTTTCCGGCTTTGATTCTGCTGTCGAGGATAGCAGAGATTCCGCCTTCCATCATACCGATTGAGGATGACAGAGCTGCGAAGAATACGAGGAGCCAGAAGAGGAAGCCGAAGAGCTTACCACCTGTGAGGTTGTTGAATACTGTCTGCATCGAGATGAACAGAAGTCCAGGACCTGCACCAGGCTCAATTCCGTAAGCTGTGCAAGCAGGCATGATAGCCATACCAGCAAGGATAGCAGCTACGGAGTCACCGACAGCAATGAATACAGCGTCTTTCTCGAGGTTCTCTTTCTTATCAAGATATGAACCATAAGCGATCAGACAGCCGGATGCGAGTGACAGTGAGAAGAACATCTGACCACCGGCAAGCTTCAGTGTATCGAAGAATGCGCCAGCAGAGTTCATTGTGTCGAAGTGTGGCTTGAACAGGAATGCAAGACCTTCACCTGATCCAGGAAGTGTGCAGGATCTGATTACGATGATGATGAGCATTACGAAAAGTGCAGGCATAGCAACCTTGCAGAACTTTTCGATACCACCTGATACACCACCGAGTACGATCAGTACTGTGAGTGCCAGGAAGATTACCATCCAGATCATTGCAGCACCACCGTTGCTGAGCAGGGATGCTTCGAAGAATGCGCCCGGATCAACTTCCTTGCCGCCAAATGCCATGATTGAGTATACAAGATACTTCATGATGTATCCGCCGAATGTGCAGTAGAATGCGATCAGGAAGAACGGAACTGCTGTCTGCAGAACACCGTTGAACTTGAATGCAGGGTGGATCTCATAGTAAGCTTCGATTGCGGCTTTCTGTGATTTACGTCCAATAGCGATTTCAGAAAGAACCAATGGATAACCTACAGTTACGAGAAGAATTACGTACAGGAGCAGGAATGCGAATCCTCCGCCGAGTCCCATCTTATAAGGGAAGGACCAGAGGTTACCAAGACCTACTGCGGATCCAAGTGCGGCCATCAGAAATCCAAAATTGGAATTGAATTGACCTTTACTTTGTTCCATAATAAATACCTCCTTAATAAATGGCGCAAAGCGTCTAATTACCACTAAATTATAGTTTTTTGCACGTTAGATGTCAACTTAATTGTGATGTATAAATGAAGGCTGTCATCACAAAACCTTCACATTCAAAGGCTGCAAGTCATGTTCTGAATTGTTCTTTTTTTCAATTCGTGAATAGACCGGGGTGAAGCAATACAGGCTGTATATCCGGTGATATACAGCCTGTAATAAATTTTACATATCAGCCCTTGTAGTGGAAGTCTCCGTCACGCCAGCCTTTCTCATATTCGTAATGACCTTTCTCATCAACTACCCATACTTGCTGAGTTTTCTCCGGAGTGACGAGCTCTTTGTGGTGAATAGTCTCTTCTTTATATCTTCCGGTAGGGACTAATTGCTTTTCGCCTGTAGGCTTTCCTTCTGCATCAAGGACATCGACCTCTTCATAGATCTCTTCTCCCTGAACGACTTCATCCCATTCCTTATAGACTGCAGCCTGGACGACACGAGTCTCAAAGTGTCCTTTTTCCTCGACCCAGACTTTATGCTTTGCACGCTCAGCTTCCCATTTCTTCTTTGCTTCAGCTTTACGTTTCTTCTCTTCGTCCTTCTTGCTCCAGGAATCGAGTCCTGTTTCAGTTCCTGATGTGAAGTATTCGCCTCCGCGGTTGATTACATTTGCAGGCTGAGCAGGGTATTTGCCTTTTGCAGCTTTCGGGATCTGATCCATGATCTTGCCCCAGAGTTTTGCAGCTACATATGATGTCGATGACATTTCGACGTTCTGGTCGGTTCCGATCCAGAGTGCAGCGGAATAGCTTGGAGTGAATCCGTCAAACCAGATATCATATCTTTCGTTTGTTGTTCCTGTCTTACCACCGTGGCTGACAGATTCGATTCCGTAATGATTAGCATTGACTACAGATTGGAGAACATCTGTCATAATGAATGCAACGCCTTCATTGATAGCTTCAGTCTGTTCGGACTTACCTTCAAGAAGGACTTCGCCGTTTCTGTCAAGAACCTTTGTGTAGCAGACCGGTGTGTTGAGTTTACCGCCTGCAGGGAATGCAGAATATGCGAGAGCCATTTCAAGTGGTTCTACACCCTGACACATAGCACCGAGTGCCAGAGCCGCAGGGTTCATATCGTTAGCAGCCTGACTCTCATCATCTACGGCAGTAGTGATCCCGAATTTGTGCAGCTGGTTCATCGAGAACTCATTTCCTACCTGCAGCTGGAGTTTGACAGCACAGGTGTTGATGGATTGCTGAATCGCTGTCTTGAAGGTGTTCTTACCTGAGAATGATCTTGTAACGTTCTCAGGCCAGTCTCTGTTCTCTATATGACATTTCTCGTCTTCGATCGAGGAGTGAACAGTAACGTAATCTCCCCAGCCTCTGACTCCTTGTTGATCAATGTCAAAATCGATGAATTTCCATTTCTGGTTCTTTGCGGCGAGCTCATAACTCTTCTGAAGAGCAGCACCGTATACAGCAAGAGGCTTGATCGAGGAACCCGGCTGACGGGCATTCAGAGCTCTGTTGAGAAGCTTCTGTCCCTTGAAGTTGCGTCCACCGACCATGGCTTTGACTTCACCGGTTCCGACTCCTACGATAACCATAGCACCCTGAGGCTGCAGAGTAGGTGATGCAAGTGAGTAAGCGTCATCTGTGATGATGAGCTTCTTGCCGTCGATCTGCATTTCGCCTTCATGTGCAGGATCAGTGAAATAATCTGCTGAGATGACCAGATTACCTTTATCATCCAGTGACTTATATGTTGACGGCACATTGATGTATCCGCCCTGGATAGCGTAGACCTGATCATCGATCACTCTGTAATAAGTCTTGAACTCGAGGCTGTAATCGGTCTCCCCGTTGACCTCTGTTGTATAAATGTTCAGATTGCGGTTGGCAGTAATTGTTACTGAGCCATCGCTGTTGATGCTGACATCTTTGCCGGAAAGGGTGAAATTGCCGTTTCCATCGAAGAAATGATCAAAATTATACAGTGCGATATCACCGTCATTGTTAAGCATATTCCCATCGCCATCTGTGTTATAAAGAGCAGAAATAGTAGGGAAGTTGCTTGAATCCTTGAACTCTTTAACAACGATTTTCTGAGCATTCGTATCTACGGTCGAATAGATCTGAAGACCTTTGGTATAAACCATACGCTCAGCATCTGCATATTCCATACCATACTGATCCATGAGATCGCTGATGACTGTATCTACAAGATATTCATGGAAGTATGAATAAATACCATTGCCTGATGTGATCGTAGGTTTGATGAAGGAATTCAGAGCCTTCTCAGAATTCTCATCATACTGTTCCTGGGTGATATAGCCCTGATTGAGCATAAGCTTGAGAGTCAGGGCACGTCTGTCCTTAGCAATATCATTTGTAACGATCGTATCAGGTTCCTTCTGGACGATCTTGGAGTCGTCACTGACACGGGCATTATCTGCAGCATATTTGAGAAGAGCATAATCTTCAGGTGCCTGCGGAAGAGCAGCGAGGGCCGCGCACTGAACCAGATCAAGATCACTGACCTTCTTGGAGAAGTATGTCCTTGCTGCAGCATCTACTCCGTAGCATCCATATCCCAGATAGATCGAGTTCAGATATGCTTCAATGATTTCCTGCTTGCTAAGCTCATGTTCGATCCGGCTGGCATAATACATTTCGACGATCTTACGGCGTATACTTCGGACGCTCTTTATATCCGAAAGGTATACGTTACGCGCAAGCTGCTGTGTGATCGTACTTGTTCCGCTGATCCTGCCGCCTCCGGTAAAGGATGAAAGGACAGCGCCTACCATTCTTGTCCAGTTGAAACCATGGTGCTTCCAGAAGGTTTTATCTTCGATCGCGATGAAAGAGTTGATGAGCTCTTCGGGCATCTCATCATACTTGACTACTTTACGGTTCTGTGTATAAAAAACACTGTCGATCTGCTTGCCCTCATCATCATAGATCATAGATGAAGTATCTACTGCAGCGTAGATATCTTTCGGATCGATCTTCGGAGCTGTCATAATGCATCCGAGTGCATAGATCATTCCGCAGAGACCGAAAATGATACCGAGACCGATACAGTCACGTATGATCTTGCCGAAACTCAGTTTCATTTTCTTGTTCTTAGGTCCAACCGGTTTGGAAGGATTGAAAGAAGGATTAGGCTTCAGGAAGAGGGCAGCGGCAAGACTTTTACCGGTACGCTTTTTTGCTTTCTTCTTGGAAGCTTTCTTAGCGGCTTTCTTTCTGGAAGCTGATTTCTTCTTAGCAGATGACTTGTCCTGCTCCTGATCTTCATCCTTATTGCCTGATCCCGGTGCATTTTTGGCGTTAGCCGGGTCCTGAGCTGCGGCCGGCAGATCTGCCGGTGAAGGAGTTTGCTCTTCAGCTGCTTCATCAGCTGTTTCAGGCTGTTCGTCTGAAGCAGGTCCCTCAGCAGCAGAATCAGTTTCTTCGATTGATTCTGCAGGTTCTTCAGGCTTTGATGAATATTTCACACCATAAAAAGTGCGGGCTGCGGTCATCTTTGTTGTATCTTTTTCATCCAGATACGAATTGATATCCGCTGATAATTCGTCAACAGGGGTTTCGAAACTTGACAGGAACTCATCGATTTCACGTTCGCTGTCAGTTCTATTGTCTCTGTCTGATCTCATTGGGATTCCTCCTGTAAGTTATATTATGATCAATAATCTCAAAGATTATGGTTCAGTATCTATATCAAAAATACAGACTTCATAAAATTATATCACAATACTATAAAGAAAAGAAATTACCTTTGGTTGCTATATAGCAGAGTACTGTGTTGGTAAGCTGAGCTGCCTTTTTTTCGCTCAGTCTCAGATGAACGACATCTTTGGATTTGCCCTTGGAAGCAAGCACAGAACAAGGGGTGTAATAGTTGTCGTAGTTTTCTTTCAGGACACTGTTAGCACCACTTATATCGTTTATTTTGTAGAATGTTTTGCGGAGCGTCCTTGAAAGTGAGTTTCTGGTGTTATTGAAGACTGCAACATTATCGACAATATCATAATTACACTTGAAAAGGCTGGCAGCAGCCTTATTATCTCCGGTGACCTTTTCCATATTCTCATCACTGCTTGCCTGAGACATTATGTCGATGATGATAGTATCTCCGGATGGTTTCAGATCTATGATTCTGTTCATGCCGTATATATCACCTTCGTCCATACCTTCCGGGATATTGTCGGATGCTTCATATGAATAATTCCCGCTTTTGAGTGTATAAAGCACATTTGTAAGTTTGCCTGTTGCAGCAGATGAATAAGCGTCCACCGGCAACTGCGCGTCATCATCGATTATTTCGTATGTAAAAGTTAAATCCGGAAAACTGCTACTATACGACTTTTCCCATTCCTTGATACGTTTATCAATATATTTGGTAAATGAACTGACAGAATAAGAATTCAGAACAAATGTCGCGTCAACTGAAACAGGGTACATGTAACCATTGGAACCAATTTCAAAATCTGCAAGCTGGAACGTCACTGACTTGGATTTCAATCTCGTCAGGAGCTGGCTGAATACTGAAACGGGATCCGGATGCTTTGAACTGTCAGCACTGATCTCCGCAGAATTGATGCCGGAAATGTGTACTCTGACGCCGGTATCACAGCTGACCTTCTCCCGTTTGAATGGAATTGAGATCTGCGATATAGTACGCCCGAATGATGAACATGAAAGATAAGCCGATTCGCCATAATCCATGTAGATGACTTTAGATTTGCCGGATAAATACTTTTTGTTGATTCCTTTGTAGCCTTCGCCTGAATTTTTCTCATCATTGACGAAGATAACGGTTTTTCGTCCGGAATTGAGCTCAGTAGCTGCTATCATAGCAGCAGAGGCAAGAAGTTTAGCATTATTGTGTGCAGTTTCGTAATTATAGCTTACGCAAACAACAGAAGGGGACATACTCTTCTTACGAGCTGCAGACTTTGAATTGAAAATGATATTTCCTGAATTGTCTACTCTGTACTTAATGCCGTTCTCGTCTGCCCATGCAGTAATATAACCGCGAAGGGATTCCTGATCTTTGCATTCTTCTGAACCGGTGAATGCGTCTATCTGTTCAGTGAGTTCTTTGAAACGGGATCTGTCAAGCAGCTTGACTTTGTTCTTGTAGTAGATGAGATATGCAGTGATTGCTACAGAGACAATTATTATCAAAGTGATGAGCAGAGCTATTTTCCTGTGTTTATGTATGATATCATTCATTGTGTTTAAGACTACCTTTAAAAAATTCCAATCAATTATACAATGCAATTGTGACGGAATAAAGAATTCTAAATCTGAAATATTTCTTAACGAAAAAAGTTCTTGCAATTAGAATACCGGTTGTGGTACACTTATCGAGCGTGTGAAAACGAAAACGCAAAATATACAAACGAAGGAGGTGCGGCAAATGTCCAGGAAATGTGAAGTATGCGGCAAAGGCCAGACTTCAGGAAACGCAGTTTCTCACTCTAACATCCATACAAGAAGAAAATGGAACGCTAACATTCAGACTGTAAGAATCAATGATAACGGCAGAGTAAGAAAAGCATCTGTATGCACTAGCTGCCTCAGATCGGGCAAGGTCAACCGTGCCGTCTGATAGCATATTAAACAGGAGGGTCTTAAGCGCGAGCTTAAGGCTTTTTGTTTTGCCGGAATAATACTATAATATACAAAACAACTCACATCAGGAGAACGATATGTCTGTTATTCTCAGAAATGAACATGGTGCTATAGCTGTCAATAAGGGCGTGATCGAAAGAATGATCGTGGAGGATCTGCTCGAAATGAGCGATTCATTGATCCTTTGCAGCAAGAAAGGCAGACCGATCAAGGAGAAACCTTCAAGATTCCTCGATCCGGACTATTTTGATGCGATCGAAGTATATGAGAAAAGACAGGAAATCAGAGTAAAGGTATTCATCATTACAATTTTCGGTATGAGTATTTCTGACATAGCTGATAAGATCTTCGCGAAGATCGAAACGGATTTTGAACTCCTGAGGATCAAAAAACCGGGCGTTATATCGGTCAATGTCAGAGGCATAATGTCTGATCAGCTCATCAAAAGGAATATAGAGGTCGTCAGAAGAAATGTCTGATAAGTTTAGACTAAGCGACAGTGTATCTGAAATAAAGGGAATCGGAGGCAAGAAGAAACAACTTCTTGCTTCTCTTGGAATTGAGACGATCGAGCAGCTTCTGAGCTATTTTCCGGTGAAGTATAAAGACAGACGCAATGTCATTCCGGCGATCAGAGCCGGCGAGGACAGGGATACTATGGTCGCAGGCGAGCTTCTCAAAGTCCAGCTTCGACCTATATCAGGCAACAGGACAATCGTCGAATGTACTCTGAAGGATGAAAGCTGCATTTTCGGCGCAGCATTCTTCAACATGCCATATCTGAGGAAATCACTTGCTGTAGGAGCGACTTATGTTCTTTTCGGCAAAATGAGATACAGAAACGGCATGAAGGTCTGGACGAATCCTGAGATGACAATGGCCGGAACAGAGAAGGATCAGAGAGGGATAGTCCCGGTCTACAGAAGCTCCCAGGGACTGACAGGCACCAATCTCACAAAATGGATCCGTACAGCTCTCGAAGGAACGGACCTGACAGAAGACTGGATAGACAGTGAAATTGTGTCAGAAAGAAGGCTTTGCAGCAGGGAATTCGCGTTCAGAAATATGCATTTCCCGGAGAGCGAGAAGCATTACAAGGCTGCAAGATACCGTATCATATATGAACAGCTTCTGAGATATCAGCTGGCTGTAAGACTGACAAGACGAGATATCGAATCATTTTCCGGAGATTCTTCGGTTCCGGACGCTCCAATAAGTGCTTTCACAGACGGACTGCCTTTTCAATTGACGGAAGGACAGCGCATGTGTATAGAAGATATCGAGAAAGATCTGATCTCCCCGAGGCCGATGAACCGACTGATCCAGGGTGATGTAGGCTGCGGCAAAACTGTTGTTGCTGAGGCTGCGATCTTCAAGTGTGCTCTTTCCGGTCTGCAGTCTGCTATGATGGCTCCTACTGAGATCCTTGCAAGGCAGCACTACGAGAGGCTGACAGCCGATTTCGGCAAATACGGGATAAAGACAGCACTTCTTGTCAGCGGAATGAAAGCAGCAGAGAGAAGAGAGACTCTTGCCGGCATAGCCGACGGCAGTATCGATGTCATCATCGGAACGCATGCCATAATACAGAAGGATGTAATATTCAACGAACTTGCACTGGTCATAACAGATGAACAGCACCGGTTCGGCGTCAATCAGAGGAAGCTTCTGGCCAGGAAAGGCAGAGGCGTTAATGTATGCGTGATGTCTGCAACACCTATACCGAGAACTCTTGCGGCAACTGTTTTCGGCGACATGGATTTCAGTATAATCAGGACAAGACCTTCAGACAGAAAGAAGGTCATCACAAGAGCCCTTGACCAGACCGGCAGGGAAAGAGCTTATGCAGCGATGAGAAAGGAGCTCGAAGCGGGGAACCTGGCATATGTCATTGCTCCGACGATCGACAGCGAGGATGACGAACTGGCTTCAGTGATCAGGCTTTTCGCTGAAATACAGGAGAAATTCAAAGGCTATAAGCCTGCGCTCCTTCACGGCCGTCTCACCGGAGAAGAAAAAGAAGCGATCATGAATGATTTTGCCGCAGGCAAAAATCGCATCCTTGTTGCTACTGTAGTTATCGAGGTAGGGATCGATGTGCCTGAGGCTACAGTCATAATAATCGAGAACTGTGAAAGATTCGGGCTTGCTCAGCTCCATCAGCTCAGAGGCCGCGTAGGCAGAAGCGACAAACAGTCATATTGCTATCTGATCAATTACAGCAAATCAGAGACTGCAGCAGCGAGAGCGAAAGCAATGGCCGAGATCAGCGACGGGTTCGAAATAAGCGAAGTGGACTATAAACTCAGAGGCCCCGGCGATATCATGGGTACGATGCAGTCGGGAAACTACAACCGGGATATACTGACACTTTGCCGGTATACTGATATACTCGAAGCTGCGATAGCTGATGCAGACAGGATAATAGCAGATCCGGGCGAAACAGACCTTGCATATGTCGAAGATTTTATGAACGACACTGCAGAATCAGATAACTCAGATATTATTTAGTTGTATATAAGATACATATATAAAAGGAAACAAAAAAATGAAAATCACATCCGGAGAATTCAAATACAGGAATATTGAGATCCCGCGCGGCATCAGACCGACTACAGAGAAGGTAAGAGAAGCGGTATTCAGCATGATAAGAGAATGGATACCGGGTGCTGCGGTACTTGACCTGTTTGCAGGAAGCGGAGCTATGGGCCTTGAAGCTTTATCGAGGGGAGCTGCTGAATGCTGGTTCTGTGAGCTCAACAGACAAAATTTCAGGATCTTGCTCGGAAATATCGAGAATTGCAAGGCAGGAGAAAGGGCGCATGCATATAATTGCGACTTCAAATCCGCTCTCAGCAGGATAAATGATAAAATCGACGTTGTAATTATGGATCCGCCATACGAGCAGCTTGCATATTACGATGAAGCATTCGCCATTATGCAGGAAAAAGGGCTTCTTGACGAGGACAGCATAGTAGTAGCGGAGCACCTTTACGATAACAAATTATCAGATACTTACGGCAATTTGACCAGAATCAAAGAAAAAAAGTACGGAACTATAGGTGTAGATGTTTACATTTATAAGTGATTTATTGCGAATGTATACTTTTTTTGTTACACTTTACTCTGTAGAAGGATTTATATTATGGAAAGAAAAGCTCTATACGCAGGGTCATTTGATCCGATAACAAACGGACATCTCAATATCATCGAAAGAGCTGCAAGAATTTATGATTCATTTACTGTAGCCATAGTTGTCAATCCTAACAAGAAAGGATTCTTTTCTATTGACGAAAGACTTGAGATCGTCCGCAACGTTACAGCTCATCTTCCTAATGTCAGGGTCGATAAATTCAGCGGACTTCTGGCAGACTACGTTAATGAGAACGGGTTTGCCGCCGTTGTAAGGGGACTTAGAGCGACAACTGACTTTGAGAACGAGATACAGATGGCGCAAATGAATGCAAGGCTGTACAGTGGAGATACTGAGACGATCTTCCTGATGACAGATCCGAAATACTCATTCATCAGTTCGAGCATGATCAAAGAAGTCGCTTCGCTGGGAGGAAGTGTCGACGGGCTTGTTCCTGAATATGTCATTAAGAAAATCAAAGATAAATTGCAGGAGGAATAATCATGAGTGATGACAGCATCAAAATAATGTCGCTTCTAGACGAACTTGAAGAACTTATCGCTTCATCTGGCAAAATGCCTTTCTCTGAAAAGGGTATCATTGACCTTGATGTTGCACAGAAGATCATTGAAGATATGAGACTCTATCTTCCTAAGGACATCCAGCAGGCTAAATGGCTCGGTCAGGAGAAAGACCGCATCATCAATGATGCTAAGAGAGAGTACAACAGAATGATCAATGAGGCTAAGGAGCAGGTTGAGTATCTGGTCAACAACAACAGCATCTATAAGGATGCTCAGAAGAGAGCAGATGCTATCCTCAAGGAAGCAGAGAGCCATGCCAACTACATGAAGTACAGATCATATGAGTATATCGATCAGCTTCTCTATGATATGCAGACAGATATCGCAAGTGTAGGCAATCAGTACATTCAGCCGATGACTGACTACTTTGCTGAGATGCTCAACAACATCAACTCAAGAGTCAACAAGAACCGTCAGGAGATGAAGACACTTGCAGAAAGAGTACAGCTTGGTGAATCTGCAGCTAATCCGGAGAAGCCTGCAGAATAATCGCTCAATATTGACTAACGAAACTCATGGGGTTTGCTGATCAGGCAGACCCCTTGTTTTTACCATGATCAAACGGAGCAGAGATGAAAGCAGTAGGTATCATAGCTGAATACAATCCTCTTCATAACGGGCATATTTATCATATGAATATGGCCCGCAAGCTCAGCGGCACGGATGCTGTTGTTGTTGCTATGAGCGGGAATTATGTCCAGAGGGGTGAACCGGCAATATTTGATAAATGGACGAGAACAGAGCACGCTCTTGCAGGCGGTGCTGATCTTGTCGTTGAGATACCGGTGCTGTTCTGCCTGGGTGATGCGGGCAAATACGCATCTGCAGGTGTTTCGCTGCTTGAATCGACGGGCGCCGTGAGTCATGTCGCTTTCGGAAGTGAATGCGGAGATACGGATTTTCTTATAAGCATTGCGGACGATTTTAATAATAACGCAGACGAAATAGCAAGTGAGATACTAAGCTTGAGAAGTCTGGGCCTTTCATATCCGGCTGCAAGGGAGCGAGCCTTTGTAAATGTGATTTCTGAGATCAGAGGAACAGAACCTGATTACGATCCATATATTCAGAAGGCCGGCAAGCTCTTCAATAGCTCAAACGATATACTTGCGCTCGAATATGTTATGTCACTCAGGAAGGCAAAACCGCTTGCTGTAAAGAGAGCCGGAGCGGGATATGATGATCCTTACGATATAAAGTTCGAATATCAGAGTGCTTCAGCCGTACGCAAACAGTTTTTTGACGGCCGGGACATGAAGAAATACGTTCCGGAATGCACATGGAAAGATCTCATGAGCAAACACGCCACGGGAACCGGCATCGACAAGTGGTTCGACACACTCAGGTACGCAGTACTCTCCACACCTGAGGAAGTGATCGAAGATTGCCCGTCCGGGGGAGAGGGCCTTGCCAATCTGATGAAAAAAGAAATAAAAAACGCAAAAGACTGGGAATCTTTTGCGCAGAGAGTTCATTCCAAGAGATATACATACTCAAGGATCTCAAGACTGTGCATGCAGGTCCTGCTTGGCATCACAAGAAGCAAATATCCTGTCGATCCACCCGGGTATATACGGGTGCTTGGCTTCAATGAGAAGGGAAGGCTGTTGCTTGCGGAGATGAAGTCAGGGCAGACTTCAGAACTTCCGGTCATCACTAATATCAACAAAGAATCGGACAAACCGGATCCAGCAGCAAAGACCTTACTTGAACTTGATAAATATGCTTCGGATATCTATAACCTTATGTGCGGCAGGGATCTTTTGGCTGAGAGCGATGCCGTTCACAGGCCGGTCATGTTTATGCCGGAGTGAATGCAAATTCTCTTGGATTGAATGTGCCGGTGATCCTGCAGGCAAGTGTATACAACTCGTAAATACTGTCATCCGGCAGATTTCCGAATCCGGTGGCGTTATTCTGCTGGAGCCATGACAGAACATCAAACGGATAATGATTTTCGAACATATGCGTAGTAAATACGTTTCCGTATGGAAGTCTGAATCCGAACTGGGTGATCCCTACATGGCAATCCTTACAGCTGTCGTCATAAAAAACTACAATGGAACCAACTTCGAGGTAATCCTTGAAACCGCTGCTGTCCTTGACAGAGTCAGGCACAACACTAGGGAAAGAAACTGACATAACATTGTAGATCTTACTCTTAAAGAGACTGCCTCTTTTACAGATATATTTCCTGATAGTTATGTCCTCAGCATTGTATGGAATGATATCCTGCCATTCCTGCATCGTCAGCTTGCTCGGAGAGTTGAGTGAAAGAACCTGAGTAAGAATAGAGAATACCTGTTTCTTGTTGCTGATCGCGCTGATCATAGTTGAAGGTCTGTCTGTTACAGAATCAGCAAGCTGTTTCAGCATGTATTGATACTCATCATAGAGAGAAGTGTTATCGTACAAAGATTTTTTTGCCATTTTATTGACCTCCCGGAAAAACCGTTTATAATACATGTACATATAAAAAGATAAGGCCTTGAGATATTATCTCAAAGCCTTGATTGGTCGGGGTGACGAGATTTGAACACGCGACCTCTTCGTCCCGAACGAAGCGCTCTACCAAGCTGAGCCACACCCCGGCGCGTATATATACGTTAACTCAAAAGTTAACTGATTGCAAGACCTTTTTCTAAAGTTTTTTCTAACGGACAATAGAAAAAGGCAACAAAATTGTTGACAATTCGATTCCTGATGAATATAATGAATCGGTGCGATAAGCTAAATAACGAAATCAAGCGTACAAGGAGGTGTCGACAGTGGCAGTACCTAAGAGGAAAACATCACAGGCTAAGACAAGCGGCAGAAAGGCTGCTAACATGAAGAAGAGCATTACCGGACTTTCGATTTGTCCTCAGTGCCATGAGCCAAAGCTTCCACACAGAGTATGTCCTAACTGCGGTTACTACGACGGCAAGGACGTTGTAAACGCTCAGTAATATAATTACAAGCCGTGTTCGTGTAATAGTTACATACATTACGAGATGGAAGGGTGCAAGCCGCAGGCTTGCACTGTTTTTATGTGAAAAAACGTTACAAATTCAATATATTGTAGTATAATAAATTGGTTATACACACCATGAAGTGTTGTCACCCCTCAGCATGATAAGGGGCATATGAGAGTATAATACTACTATTAATATATTACATATACATTAAGAACAGGAGCTTATATGGCTACAGACAATACTAATAACACTAAGAAGAGAGGACCGGGAAGACCACCGGGGAGCAAGAATAAGCCTAAGACTCAGACCAATCAGAGCGGCGGCAAGAAAGCTGCTGCTAATGTTACGCCTGAGCAGGTGAGACAGGAAAGAATCGCCCGCATGCAGGAAGAGTATGACCGCGACAGACGCAATGTCGATGTGATCTGGAGCATCACTCTGTTTGCATTGGGCCTTTTCCTGCTGTTCACAGTTGTAAGAGATTCTACCGGTGCATTCGGCATGCAGGTCCATGATATATGTCTTGGCCTTTTCGGTATGATGGCATATGTTCTCCCGTTCCTGGTGATTTTGTTCGGCATCCTGCTTCTGGCACGCAAAACCCAGCATATCGGAGCGAGAACGGTCATCTTCAGCATATTGATCTTCGTCAACATGTGTATCCTTAACTCATACAGATTCATTGATCCGGATTCTGTCAAATACGGATTTGGTGATATTGCTCAATACTACGTCAACGGAGTCAATAAGGAAGACGGTGGAGTTATCGGAATGGAACTCGGTTCAATCCTGGTCAAATTTTTCGGAAAGCCGGGACTTCTGATAATCGCATCTGCAGTTCTGCTGATTTCCATTTTCCTTGTAGCGAATTCGCCGATCTCAAGATTCTTTGACAACATGGGTAAAAAGTCTGAGCGCAAGAGAATTCTCAGAGAGATGGAAGATGCTGAGATCGCTAAGATACAGGCTGCAGTAGCCAAGACTGCAACTCCGGGAGCTGATCCTGAGACCGGTATCGTTGCAGCAGGCAAAAGAAAAGATGTCGATGACTATACTATTGTAGAAACAGAAGAAGAGCGCCGCGGCGGCAAGTCGATCTGGAAATCGATCCTGAACGGGATCGCGAAAGATCTCTCCGCAGATGATGAGCCTGAGACTGTTCCTACACAGAAAGAACAATACGACAATGCCAGAAAGGGCAAAGACAGGACAGTAATCGTCGATAATCATCAAGAGGAGCCTAAGCAGCCTGTAACTAAATTAGATAATACAAGCCTTCCTCCACAGAAAGACAATTCTGTCATGGAGGAGGTCAAGAAGGACACTATTTTCGGAAGACTTGTCAAGACGCTCTCCGGAACATTACCGGAAGAGCCTGAGCCTCAGCAGAAGCCTAAACATCAGACTATGGTTTTTGATGATGATGACGATACTGATTACGGCTATCCGGGAAGAAGACCTGCTGCTGCAAAGAAAGAAGAACCAAAGGCTTCCACATCGGGTCTTATGCCGGACAAGGAAAAGGCTGTAGCTGAAGAGAAGAAGACATCGAGCAATAAACAATACGGACTTGGTGATCCGAACGAGATCACACATTCAGGTCATTATGGTTTGACCGGTACAAGACCGGCCGGATCATCAAGAGGACTTGATGGAGTAAGTGCAGCTTCAGGAAATGCCGCAGGTGCAGGCATAGCTCAGAGACAGGTTCCTAAGAAGGCTTCGAAGAGTCCTGCAGCAACAGCACCGGCTGTCACCAATACGAGCAAAGCTCCTTCTAAGGACAATGCTCAGCCTGTCCAGGCAACCGTGAACGATAAAGAAGACGACGAACTCGCAAAGAGCTTCAATTCGGCTTCTGATGATACTGCTTATGAATTCCCGCCTGCAAGTCTCCTCAAGAAGAGTTCCGGATCCAAGCAGATGATGTCTGATTATCAGCTGGAACAGAAGGCCGATCTTCTCGAGAAGACGCTCAATGATTTTGGCGTAGACGCAAAGGTCCTGACTGTAACACAGGGCGCTTCAGTCACAAGATATGAAGTCCAGCCTGCAACCGGCGTCAAGGTCAACAGTATCACAAGACTTGCGGATGATATCGCGCTCAACCTCAGAGCAAAGTCGATCAGGATCGAGGCACCGATCCCGGGCAAAGCTGCAGTAGGCATCGAGGTCGAGAATGACAAACCGTCATCGGTGCTGATTAGAGATCTCCTCGAATCAGAAGAATTCGAGAATGCCAAGTCCAAGATCTCATTTGTTGTAGGAAAAGACATTTCCGGCAACAATATCATCGCTGACCTCAAAGGAATGCCGCATCTTCTGATCGCCGGCGCTACAGGATCAGGTAAGTCGGTATGTATCAATACGATCATCACCAGCTTCCTTTATAAGGCGAAGCCGTCAGAACTCAAGCTCATCATGGTCGACCCGAAGGTCGTTGAACTTGCGGCATATAACGGCATCCCGCATCTTCTGACTCCTGTAGTCACAGATCCGAGGAAGGCTGCAAGAGCTCTTGCTATCGCTGTCGAAGAAATGGACAAGCGCTATGAGCTTTTTGCCAAGGAAGGTGTCAAGGATCTCGAGTCATATAACGAACTCATGAGAGCCAACCATGAATACGCAAGCTGCAAGCCTCAGATCGTGATCATTATCGATGAGCTTGCCGATCTCATGATGGCTTCACCATCAGAAGTCGAGAATTCGATCTGCCGTCTCGCGCAGAAAGCCCGTGCAGCCGGCATGCACCTTATCGTAGCAACACAGAGACCTTCTGTAGATGTTGTTACAGGTCTTATCAAGGCTAATATTCCATCAAGGATCGCATTCAGCGTAGCATCGCAGATAGATTCAAGAACTATCCTCGATATCGCAGGCGCTGAGAAACTCCTCGGAAAAGGCGATATGCTGTTCTCACCTGTAGGTTCCAACAAGCCTTACAGAGTACAGGGACCTTATATTTCGGACTCTGAGATCGATAAAGTCATCAAGTTCGTCAAGAAAGAAGGCGGCGGTGCTGTTTATGATGAAGAGCTCCGTAACGCTATCGACAATCCTGACAAGAGAGGATCGTCTGAGCCTCAGGATGAACTGACCGAAGATGCTATAGCCTTCATCCTCAAATCCAAACAGGCATCTGTATCCATGCTCCAGAGAAGATTCCGCATCGGATACAACAGAGCTGCAAGGATCATTGATGAAATAGAAGAAAAGGGAATCATCGGACCTTCGGACGGATCAAGACCGAGACAGGTTCTTGTAACTGAAGAAGAGTACTATAACGGCGGTGTGAATGCGAAGCAGGCTGCGGAGCAGTATGAGGTTGATCCTCAGGAACTGAGAGAAATCGAAGAGCATGTTACGGGCAAACCTCATATGAATCTGGTTTCCAATGCACCTCAGACTGTTCAGGAACCTGAGGAACCGGAGGAAATTGAAGAGCCGGAAGAAGAACTCGCTGAACCACCTGCAGAAACAAGTGCAAGTGCGGCAGTCGATTATTTCAATTCTCTGCCGGAACATATCAGAAAACAGATACTGGATTCAAATCACAATTTCGATGACTGATCTATAAGAATTACTGATTATTATGAAGAAAATATATATAGACACACTCGGATGTGCCAAGAATGAATACGATTCTCAGATGCTGGCGGCTTCTCTCCTCGAGAGGGGCTGCTGCATTGTTTACGATCCGCTTGAAGCAGATATTCTGATAGTCAACACCTGCGGATTCATTGAGGATGCAAAGAAAGAATCGATCGAAAGGATCTTTGAACTTGCAGATCAGAAAGGCCGTGATATGAAGCTTGTTGTTACAGGCTGCCTTTCTGAGCGCTATCATAACGAATTGGCGGAAGAAATGCCTGAAGTCGACATGTTCTTCGGTGTAAATGACTATGACAATCTGCCGGGTATCCTTATGGACGAAAGCAATGATCCAGGTGTAAGAGATCAGGTAGGGACTAAACTCGACGATCTTGCGTATCATGCAAGAGAATTTGATGAAGGCGCTTATTACGGATATCTCAAGATCGCTGAAGGATGCAATAATGCATGCAGCTTTTGCGCGATCCCTTCGATACGCGGACCATTCCGTTCAAAGCGTATCGAAGACTGCGTCCGCGAAGCAGAAGATATGGCGGACGCAGGGATCAGGGAACTGATCCTGATCGCGCAGGATACATCTCAATATGGAAGAGACCTGTACGGAAAGATCATGCTTCCTGAACTTTTGCATCAGTTATGCCGTATCGAAGGCATTGACTGGATAAGGCTGATGTATGTTTACGATAACGGTATTACTGACGAACTTATCGATACTATCGCAAATGAGCCTAAAATCTGCAAATATATTGACATGCCTATTCAGCATATAGCTGATCCTGTGCTTCACCGCATGAGAAGGCAGTCGACCGGATCCTCCATCAAGGCGGCGATCGAGAAGCTGAGAGCACGGATCCCTGATGTACATATAAGAACGACATTACTCGTCGGATTCCCGGGGGAAACCGAGCAGGACATAGATTGTCTGCTGGACTTTATCGACACTATGAAACTCGACAGAGTAGGCGCTTTTGCCTTTTCCGATGAAGAAGGAACGCCTTCATTTGAACTGGACGGCAAGCTTGACGAAGAGACCAAACAGGCAAGACGCAATCTCGTTATGGAGCATCAGCTCAAGGTAAGTGAAGCGCTTAATGAGCTCAAGATCGGCAGGACTTATGAGGTCATTGTCGATGAGATCGTAGATGAGGGCGTCTTCAGCGGAAGAACAAGATATGATTCTCCGGAGATAGACTGTGAAGTTACATTCTCTTCCGGAAACGACCTTGTTCCGGGAGATATAGTCAATGTCAGAATTACTAATGCATATGAATATGACCTTGAAGGGGAGGAAGTGAAATGAATCTGCCTAACAAACTAACACTCATCAGAATGTTTGCTGTACCATTCTTTATCGGTTTCTATCTGATGGGAATGTACGCACCGGCTCTTGTGATTTTTATCGCAGCTTCGATCACCGACTATTTTGACGGCAAGATCGCCCGCTCGAGAAATCTTGTCACAAATTTCGGCAAGATCATGGACCCGCTGGCGGACAAAATTCTCGTTTATTCAGCACTTTGCCTCTTCATCGAATCAGATCTTATCGATGCATGGATGCTGATCGTTATTCTTGCAAGAGAATTCGTAATTGCCGGAATGAGAACAGTAGCTGCTTCTGAAGGAACCGTTCTCGCTGCAGGTATGTCCGGCAAGATCAAGACAGCTCTCCAGATGGTAGCTGTAATAATCATGATATTAGGTCTCGTCCTTCCACAGATACCTATGATAGGAAAAGTCGGATACATTATATTCATCCTCTCACTTATCATGACCGTTTATTCCGGATGTGAATACGTCATCAAGAATAAAGAAGTATTCTCAATGTAAACCATAAGGAGGACCTGATGAAGACTTCAATCATAGCTGTCGGAACGGAACTGCTTTTCGGACAGGTAGTTAATTCAAATGCCGCTTATTTGTCTGAGAATCTCAATCACATGGGCTTTGACGTCATGTATCATTTTGTCGTAGGCGATAACCCGGACAGACTCAGAGAGAAGCTCGCAGAAGCTTTTTCAGACACTGATCTTGTCTTGTTGACAGGAGGTCTCGGACCTACGCAGGATGACCTGACCAAAGAGATCGTTGCAGAATACATGGGCGCAGATCTTTATCTTGACGAACGTGTCGTGGAAGACCTTAAGGCATTTTTCACAAGATACGGCCGTCATATGGCGGAGAACAATATGAAGCAGGCCTATCTCCCTGTAGGCTGCACACCGCTTTACAATGATTCCGGAACAGCTCCGGGGTTTGCTCTTGAGAAAGACGGAAAAGTAGCGATATGCTTCCCGGGACCGCCTCGCGAACTGAAGTGGCTCTTCGAGAATGGAGCAAAACAGTACCTCGAGAAGTTCATGGAAAAGAAAATGTTCTACAGGGTAATCAGAACGATCGGAAGAGGCGAATCGGATCTCGAAACCGATCTTTTGCCGCTCATCAACGGTCAGACTGACCCTACCATAGCTACTTACGCCAAAGAGGGCGAGTGCACTCTAAGAGTAGCATCCCAGAGAGATACTCTCGAAGAAGCTGAAGCTGCTGTTGAAGAGATGATCGGCAAAGTCAATGAGCTGGTCGGTGATTACATTTACAGCTATGATAATGAAGAACTGAATGAAGTCGTAGTCAGGATACTCAAAGAGAAAAATCTGACGATAGCTGCAGCTGAATCATGCACCGGCGGGCTTTTTGCCGCATCGATAACCGACGTTGCAGGAGCTTCTTCAGTAATGAAGTATTCATATGTTACATACAGCTGTGAGGCCAAAACCGACATGGTAGGGGTGCCACCTGAAATGATCGAGGAATATGGTGTTGTAAGTGCTGAAGTTGCAGAATCTATGGCTTCCGGCGCAAGGAAGGCGTCCGGAGCGGACATAGGGATAGCCATTACCGGTTATGCAGGTCCTGAAGCCGATCCGGGACGCAGTCCGGGTGAAGCATATATCGGGTATTCCTTCGGAGATAAAACCGGTTCTGTACAGGTCCTTACATCAAGACCGTTCAGAAAGTGGAACCGCAATTACTTCAGACTCAGAATGCTGAGGACTGTATATCAGCTGATAAAATAGAAAATTTTTTGAAACGTGATGGATTTGCAGGATATCGTGAAGCTGTCGTTCGACAATTCTGCATGCAGCAAATTATAATATTGACAACCAGTCCCATAATAAGTATCATAAATACGAACAACTGTTCTATTAATTCAGGGAGGCAATATGGCTAACAATACAACAGATAATTCAGCTAAGGAGAGAGCGCTTAAACAAGCTCTTGACCAGATTCAGAAACAATACGGCAAAGGCGCTATCATGAAGCTCGGTGACGCCGGTCCTGTCAGCAACCTTGACGTTATTTCGACCGGTTCGATCAGCCTTGACGTTGCAACAGGTGTAGGCGGATATCCTAAGGGAAGGATCATAGAGATCTTCGGACCGGAGTCTTCAGGTAAGACCACTCTGACACTTCATGCTATCGCAGAGGCACAGAAGAAAGGCGGCCAGGCTGCTTTTATAGATGCAGAGCACGCACTTGATCCGGTATATGCCAGAAACCTCGGAGTCAATGTTGATGAACTCCTCGTTTCACAGCCTGATACAGGTGAGCAGGCGCTCGAGATCTGTGAGATGCTCGCAAGGAGCGGAGCGCTTGATATCATAGTTATCGACTCTGTAGCCGCTCTTGTTCCTAAAGCAGAGATACAAGGCGAGATGGGTGATTCCCATGTCGGACTTCAGGCAAGACTTATGTCGCAGGCTCTCCGTAAGATCGCCGGTGCAGTCAACAAGTCCAACACATGTGTCATCTTCATAAATCAGCTGAGAGAGAAGATCGGCGTTATGTTCGGTAATCCTGAGACAACAACAGGCGGCAGAGCTCTTAAGTTCTATGCTTCCATGAGACTGGATGTAAGAAGGATCGAGACTATCAAGAAGGGCGAAGAGATGCTCGGTAACAGGACACGCGTCAAGATCGTCAAGAACAAGGTAGCTCCTCCGTTCAAGAAGTCAGAATTCGACATCATGTACGGTACAGGTATTTCTCTCTCGGGAGATATTCTTGATACTGCTACAGAACTCAATATCATTGACAAGGCAGGATCATGGTACAGCTATAACGGTGAGCGTATCGGACAGGGCAGAGAGAATGTCAAGCTCTATCTTGAAGAACATCCTGCAGTTCTTGAGGAGATCAGAACCAAGGTCATGGACCATTTCAGGGCCCTCAAGGAAGAACAGAACCCTTCGAATGACATTCGTGTCGACGAAGACGGTGTAGTAATTGAATAATCACATAATAATTACAATTTCCGCTTGACGATTACATTACACTTTGTTATACTTGAACGCGGTTAACCGCTCGAAAAGGGTTTTAAAGCATAACGCACCTGATTTTCGGCGAGTCTGGTTTAAGGAGGAATAGACAAATGTATGCAATTATCAAGACTGGCGGCAAGCAGTACAGAGTTCAGATGGACGACGAGTTCAGAGTTGAGAAGCTTGATGCCAAGGTAGGAGACAAAGTAGTATTCGATGAGGTAGTAGCTGTTGGCGGAGAGAACCTCGTAGTTGGTACACCTTTCGTTGAAGGTTGTGCAGTTCAGGCTGAGGTCCTTGAGCAGGGCAAGGCTGACAAGGTCATCATCTACAAGTACAAGGCTAAGAAGGACTACAGACGTAAGAATGGTCACAGACAGCCTTATACACTCGTTAAGGTTACAGGAATCGGCGATTTCAAGGCTGAGGACAAGACAGAGGCAGCTGAGGCTGACGATGTTAAGGCTAACGCTTCCATGAAGAAGGACGAGCTCCTTGCGATCGCAAAGGAAATGGGCATCGAGGTTGCTGCCAAGGCAACTAAGGCTGAAATTCTTGCAGCTATCGAGGCCAACTAATCTAATACAGAAGAGGAGGTAACATTCGATGTCAAGTAAAAAAGGAGTAGGAAGTTCCAAGAACGGTAGAGATTCTGAGTCCAAGAGACTTGGACTTAAGGTAGGTGCCGGTGAATATGTAAGCGCAGGCAGCATCATTATGAGACAGAGAGGAACTAAGCTTCACCCTGGTAACAATGTTGGTATCGGCGGAGACGACACACTGTACGCTAAGATCGACGGAACAGTTAAGTTCGAGAGATACGACAAGAAGAGAAAGAAAGTCAGCGTTTACAGCCAGGAAGCATAAACATGATCGATAGCCCCTACGCATTGTAGGGGCTATTTTAACGTCGATTCATTTTCGTAGTAATTCGGAGAAACTGTATGTTTGTAGACAGAGCGGAAATAACGATTATATCCGGTAAGGGCGGTAACGGAGCAGTTACCTTCAGAAGAGATCCTTACGTACCTGACGGCGGTCCGGACGGCGGTGACGGCGGCGATGGCGGCAGTGTTATTTTTGTTGCCGACAGAAATCTCAGGACCCTTATGGATCTCAAATATAAGAGAAAATACAAAGCTGAAAACGGTCAGAACGGCATGAAGAGAAATCGTTTCGGCCGTAAAGGCGAGGACCTTTATATCAAGGTACCTGTAGGCACTCTTATCATTGATAAAGAGACCGGGCTTCTCATGAAAGACCTCTGCAATGACGGCGATACTGTCGTTGCTGCAAAAGGCGGAAGAGGCGGAAGAGGCAACGTCCACTACAAAAGCAGCATCAGGCAGGCGCCTAATTTTGCTGAAGCCGGCGGTTTTGCCAAGGAAAGGCAAGTCATCCTCGAACTCAAGCTCCTGGCTGATGTAGGACTTCTCGGCTTTCCTAACGTAGGCAAATCAACACTTCTTTCAGTATGCACCAACTCAAAGCCTAAGATCGCCGGATATCATTTCACAACGATCGATCCGAATCTAGGCGTTGTTTATCTGCACGACACAAGTTTCGTCATGGCAGATATCGCGGGTATCATAGAGGGCGCTTCTCAGGGAGCAGGACTCGGATTCAAGTTCCTGAAGCATGTCGAGAGGACGAGAGTTCTTGTGCACGTCATCGATGTCAGCGGCTCTGAAGGAAGAGATCCGATCGAAGACTATAAGAAGATCAATGCTGAACTTGAGCAGTTTGACTCTAAGCTTCTCAAGAAGCCGCAGATCATTGCTGCCAACAAAACTGATCTCATCACAGATCAGGAAGCATACGAGAATTTCCTGAAGTTCATGGAATCAGAAGGACGCAAGGTCTTCCCGATCTGCGCTGCAGCCAGACAGGGCATAGATGAGCTCCTGAACGAAGTTCTTTATGAGATCGAACATTATGAAGAGCCTGATGAAGAACCGATTCCAATGTACGATTTCTCACTTGATGATTATGATGCTGATTACAAGAAAATCAGCGCATACAGAGATGATGACGGTGCATTTGTGCTTGAAGGCAAACAGCTCACGAAAATTTTCAATTCCACGAACTTCAACGACAACAGTTCGATCAGATATCTCTATAACTACATACTCAGACAGGGCGGCATAAAACTGCTTCTCGGAATGGGTCTTAAGGAAGGAGATACTGTCAGAATCGAGAACTTCGAATTCGAGTATACCGAAGACTGATAGGCGAATTTCACGTTTACAATTGAATAAATTCAACAACAAAAGTGCAGCCATATTTTTACCCAGAATATGTCTGCACTTTTTCGTGCAATTTTTTACCTTTTTTATACAATATGTAGATTCAAAAAAATGCAATTGGCGCTTTTTCGTTGAATTCGCGTTGAAAATCATTAAGATTTCGCCGGAAAACGGTAAGGTTTTGTAAAAGCCGCACGATTTTAAAACTTTGCAGGATTATATTATATTTACAGCGCAAAACATGAAAGGAGTGACCCGGGCCATGAATGTAAGCGTTGTAAACAAACTGAAAGCAAAGGCTGCAGACTTGCTTCTCGACAGAAAGCTGATCATCAGGATATCGATAGTGATCTTTATTCTTCTGACGGCTTTACTGCTCAGAGTACATGAAAACGGAAAAGCTGATATCAGCGTAGAGGCGGCTGATGAAGTCGCAATCGAACAAGAAATATATGTAGACATAGGAGGTGCGATCAAAAATCCGGGAGTATACAAAGCTACAACCAGTACGCGATTATATGAGGTCATAGAGATGGCAGGAGGCCTCAGGAGCGATGCGGACACTGATTCTATCAATCAGGCAGCATTCGTAGAAGACGGTCAGAAGATCATAATACCGATACATTATCAGGAAGATCAGAATGCTGATGATGACGGAGAAGGTCCACCCGAGCAAACTTCGCAGGGTATCACTTCCACAGGAAAAGTGAATATAAACACTGCTTCCAAAGATGAGCTCATGACATTGACCGGCATTGGCGAGGTGATGGCTGAAAGGATAATAGAATACCGGACCGGCAGCAGATTTAACTCGATAGAAGATATCAAGTCTGTAAAAGGGATAGGGGACGCAACATACGAAAAAATAAAAGATAACTTAACACTTTAAACACACTATTCTTAAATTATCAGCAAGGAGGTAATTATATGAGAATGGAATTAACATCAGGATCTAATCCACAGAGCCTTTTCAAACAGAGTGAAAGGAACTATCTGTTCGGTTTTGTCCCTTCAGCAAGAACCAATAAAGAATCGTATAACCGATACATAGTATTTATGAAGGCGATAACCGAAGTGCTGAATGATTTTGGCATTCACATCTCGAATAACGGATATTCATACATCATTGATTCAGTTATGTTGATAATGGATCTGAGAACACTTGATCTGAGACTCAAAACAGATGTGTATCCTGTCATAGCTCGCAAATATGATTTTAAGAAGTACACGACAATAGAGCATAATATAAGGAATGCAATCAAATCAGCTTGTCTTGACAATGAACGACATCCCGGAGCTAACAAGATGGACATCTTCGGCAGAAGACCTACTAACAAGCAGTTCCTGTTATATGTTACTGAATATGTCAGCAGGAAGATGTGCGAAGAAATGATAAGTCTGGCAGGTTGATTTGGATCCGATATCGTGTTAGCATCTCTCTGTAAAAGAATATGAAAAAAATGGAGAGAAAACGATAATGGAACAATATAAACTCGATAGAATAAATGAGCTTGCCCGCAAGTCAAAAACAACAGGACTTACTGAAGAAGAAAAATCAGAACAGGCAGTTCTCAGAAAAGAGTTTCTTGCAGAAATAAGAGCAGATCTCAAAGCAACACTCGATTCCATAGAAATCATAGAAGATGCCGCAGAATAGGTGAAAAAAACAAATAATTGTGGTACAATTACTGATAGTTTTGTTATTCAAGGAGACTATTTATGGAAAAACTCGGAGTAAATGAATTAAGAGATATGTTCAGAGATTTCTTCGTCAGCAAGGGGCATTATGCAGGCGGAAGCTCTTCTCTGATACCAAGGAATGACAAGAGCCTTTTGATAATTAATTCAGGTATGGCACCTCTCAAGCCTTATTTCGCTGGTGTAGAAACACCGCCTTGCAAGAGGATGACTACATGCCAGAAGTGCATCAGAACTAATGATATTGAGAATGTAGGAAAGACTGCTCGTCATGGTACATTCTTCGAAATGCTGGGAAACTTCAGCTTTGGTGATTATTTCAAGAATGAATCACTGCACTGGGGTTGGGAATTCGTTACCGAGTGGCTCAAGATGCCTGAAGACAAGCTTTGGGCAACAATTTATGAAAATGATGATCAGGCGCATGATATCTGGAGAGAGATCGGAATGCCGGAAGAGAGAATCGTTCGTCTCGGCAAAGACGACAACTTCTGGGAGATCGGTCTCGGACCATGCGGACCATGCTCAGAAATCTATTTTGACCGCGGTCCTGAGTGGGGATGCGGTAAGCCTGACTGTAAACCAGGCTGCGACTGCGACAGATATATGGAGTTCTGGAACCACGTATTCACACAGTTCTCCAAGGAAGAAGACGGTTCGTATTCCAATCTTGCACATCCTAACATCGATACAGGAATGGGCCTTGAGAGACTTGCATGTATCCTTCAGGGTGTCAATTCGATTTTCGATGTAGACACTGTAAAGTATATTCGCGACTCCATCACAGATATGGCAGGAGTAGAGTACGAAGCAGGCAACCTCAAAGTAGATATCAGTGTAAGAATCGTTACAGACCATCTCAGATCCATGACATTCATGATCGCTGACGGTATTCTTCCGAGCAATGAGGGCAGAGGCTACATCCTCAAGAGAATCATCAGAAGAGCTGCAAGACATTGCAAACTCCTCGGAATCACTGAAGATCATCCACTCTCAATTCTTGCCGAGAGCGTTATCACGACTTCAGGCGGAGCATATCCTGAACTCGTTGAGAAGCATGACTATATCATCAAGCTGATCAGGAACGAAGAAGAGAACTTTGCCAAGACTCTTGACAAGGGTATGGAGATCCTTGACGGATATATGGCAGATATGGATGCTGCAGGCGAGACACAGCTTGCAGGCGAGCTCACATTCAAGCTTTATGATACCTACGGATTCCCTCTGGAAGTAACTCAGGAGATCCTTGAAGAGAACGGCAAGACCGCTGACGTTGACGGATTCAATGAGAACATGGCCCGTCAGAAGGAACTTGCAAGAGCTAACCAGAGAGATACGGAAGAAGACGCATGGAGAGATGCTTCAGAATACAGTGAGCTTCCTCCGACCAACTTCCTCGGATATGAGAACGAGACTGCTGTTTCTCACGTCATGTATGTTGGTAACTTCGATAAGGATCGCAAGTTCGTAATAACAGAGGATACTCCGTTCTACGCAACAAGCGGTGGTCAGGTCTTCGATACAGGTGTTATCAGACGCGGCAATGACGAACTGAGAGTTGTTGATGTAGTTAAGGACAATGGTATTTATCTGCATGTACTCCATGCTGATGATTCCGGCCTTGCAGATCAGCTGAATAAGGGCGAAGAAGTAACCATGGCTATCGATTCGCTCAGAAGACATAAGATCGCAAGATCACATTCAGCAACACATCTTCTGCAGCAGGCTCTCAGAGACGTTCTCGGAGATCACGTCATGCAGGCAGGTTCGTATGTAGATGACAATTACCTGAGATTCGACTTTAACCACTTCCAGGCAGTAACACCTGAAGAAATCGAGAAGATCGAAGCAATCGTCAATGAGAAGGTAGACGAATATCTGCCGATCAAGATGGAAGAAATGCCTATCGACGAAGCCCGTAAACTCGGCGCTATGGCACTCTTCGGTGAGAAATACGGTGACATAGTCAGAGTCGTAAGTATGGGTGACTACAGCGTAGAATTCTGCGGCGGTACTCATATCGACAATACAGGTAAGGTCGGCGGATTCAAAATCATCAGCGAAGGTGGTATCGCTTCCGGCGTAAGACGTATCGAGGCTATTACCGGTTCTAACGTCATCAAGTATCTCACTGACAAGGAGTCACTGCTTGCATCACTTGCTGCAACACTCAAGTCAAGTGAATCGGATCTGACACGCAAGGCGACTCAGGTCATGGCAGATATCAAAGAACTTGAGAATACTATCAAAGCTTTCAAATCTGATGAGATTTCCGGCGCTCTTGATGATATAATAGCATCAGCTAAGAATGTTGGCGGAGTTGATCTGATCACAAGAAGGTTCAATGATACAGATGTAGATCAGCTCAGAAGCATCTCAGATGCAGTCAGAGAGAAGAAAGAAAACGTAATATTAGTACTTGCAGCAGTTAACGGCGGAAAGGTCACTTTCATCACATCTGTTAGTGATGACCTCATCGGTAAGGGATATCACGCAGGCAAGCTGATCAAAGAAGTGGCTCAGGCTGCAGGCGGCGGTGGCGGCGGCAAAGCCAATATGGCTCAGGCCGGAGCTAAGGATCCTGATAAGATCGAAGCTGCGTTTGCCAAAGCCGAAGAAGTATTATCAAGATAGTTAAGGAGGATTAGAAATGAGCAGCAAGAATACTATCATGTTCGAAGGATTCAAAGACAGTCAGCTCGATAAGAAAGAAGCTCTCGTAGAGATCTATACTGCACTTACTGACAGAGGTTACAATGCTGTAGATCAGATCGTAGGCTATCTTACTTCAGGAGATCCTTCTTACATCACAAGCCACAACAACGCAAGGAACCTTATTCTCAAAATCGACAGAGATGAGCTTCTTGAAGAGATTCTTATGAATTATCTCGGCATCGAGAAGAAATAACACCTGTTGGGATGAGAATATTAGGTCTTGATGTAGGTGATAGAACTGTGGGGGTCGCTGTTAGCGACCCTCTTGGCATTATCGCGACCGGAGTAACTACTATCGAACGAGTAGGCATACGCAAAGACACCGGCAAAGTAATTGATTATATAAGAGAATATAACTGCTCCAGAGTCGTGATCGGACTCCCACTTAATCTGGATGATTCAGATTCTGTCCAGACTGAAAAGGTCAGGGCCTTCAGAACAATGCTCGAGAACAAACTCAGAAGTTCCGGAAGTCTGTCCAAAGTAAAAGTCGACTGGCAGGATGAGAGATATTCCACATCAGAAGCGGAAGAAGTTCTCATTGAAGCCAATATGAGCAGAGAAGACAGGAAGAAGATCATAGACAGGCAGGCTGCGATCGTGATCCTGCAGAGATATCTGGACAGAATGCCTGAAGAAGAGAAACGCGAAGGATAACTACTACGGTGATTAGAAATGAATGATCTGCAAATCGATTATTTCATGGCTGTAGCCACAAACAAGAGTTTTACGAAGACTTCGGAGGAACTTTTCGTATCTCAGCCTGCCATTTCAAGGCAGATCTCTTCGCTTGAAAAAGAACTTGGAGCCAAACTGTTCGTACGTAATAATCAGAAAACAGAACTTACAGCAGTAGGTAAGCTGTATTTTGATCTCTTCAGCAGATATAAAGCTGACCTGATCAACACGAAGCTTGAAGCAGCAGAGCTGCTTGGCAAGAAAAAGGGCACAGTGCGGGTAGGGTTCCTCGAAGGATGGGATCTGTTCAATATCATTCCGCCGATGATGGAGAAATTCAAGGCGATTTATGCGGAGTCCAATATTGTTATAAACTGCTGCGGGGTCAAAGAGCTGACTTCTTCACTCCTTACAGATTCTCTTGATATCATTGTAACGATGAAGAATTCTGCGGAACATTTTCCGGAATTCATTTGCACCGATGTAGCTGAGATAAATAAGATCCTTTTGTTCTCAGTCAATCACAGACTTGCAGGGAAGGAAGGCATCACACTCAAAGACTTCAGCAAAGATGTTTTTATCGCCCCGTGGCAGATAGTAGACAAACTGATCATAGAAGCGACAGCTTCGTATACGCGTCCTTATGGTTTCATACCTGAGCTTACATTTGTAAAGAATCACGAGTCAGCGGTCACTTGTGTCAGAAATAATATGGGCGTTGCTATATTCGATGAATGGATATGGGCAAAGAATGCCGCAGATCTTGCATGGATACCATTTAATTCCAGGGACATCGTTTCAACAGTAAGAATGAGGAACAAAAACAGTGAACCGGTACATGTTCTGGAAGAGATCCTGAAGCAGGTGATTTGTGAACAGGAGGCGAAAAAAATCGCTGCAGCTATTGAAAATACTGATTCATAACTATTTGGTTATAAACTTATATCGTGAATAACAATTATACATAACAGTTGATCTGAGTTAGACTATACACAGGTCAACTGTTTGTTTTTTAACGATTTTATAGAAGAGACCAAAAGAATTCATTGATTGTTTGTGAAGGGAGAACAAGTATTATGAAGAGTAAGAAACTTACTGCTGTATATGCACTGATCATGGACCTGCCACTGTCAATAATTGTTACTATCGTAGCACTGGCACTCGGTGGTAATCTGAACATGGGCGCATTCGTTCCAAGCTGCATCCTGGCTTATGTTGTAACATTCGTCCTGAATTTCCTGCCTGTAGGCAAATGGGGCGTTGGATTTGCAATGAAGCACTCACAGCCGAACACTCTTAAGTTCGGACTGCTCGTAAATCTGGTCATTGCGCTGATCTTCACAATTGTTCTTGATCTCATTATGACATACTTTGGTGTTGTTGTTACAGCTCATGCTCCTATGAGCGAATACTGGAAGGCTGTACTTGGCGGATTCATCCCATGCTTCATCGCTTCCTATGTTGTAGCATTCCTCTGGAATCCGGTTGCTGACAAGCTCTCAAGATCTATCTGCAATGAGCCTGAACAGCACTGATTTCAAGTGTTTCGATAAAAAACAATTCGAAACAATTATAAATTAATGGTAACATAGTAACAACAGTTACAAATAACTAACAACTAATCGCTGTAGATATCAAATTATAACTAACGGAGGGAAAAAATGAAGATTCTGGGAATTTCACTGGGAACCAAGAATGGTAACAATGACACTATGTGCCGTGTAGCACTCGAAGAGTGCCAGAAGCTTGGCGCAGAAATCGAATTCATCCACCTTTTTGACTGGGACATCCAGACATGTACAGGCTGCGTAGCATGCTCAAGAGGACTCGTAATGGGCAAGGGCATGATCTGCACAAGAAAGGACGATTACAAGGCTCTTTATGAGAAAATTGTAGAAGCTGACGGCTTACTCGTAGTAGATCCTATCTATGAATCCGGCGGATCCGGACTCTTCCACATTATCTGCGACAGAATGGGGCCTGGACACGATACAGGTATGCTCATGATGCTCGATGGCAAACTGAAAGAACAGGGCAAAGAAGGCCTGAATCCTCGTTACTTCAGACAGAAGGCTACTTCATATGTTGGTATCGGTGGTTCTGACTGGGCATGCCGTGTAGAGACAGACCATGCAATGCTGTCTCTGTCCCCGGGTTGGAAGGTGATCAACAACGACTACTTCTCCTGGAGCAAGGATGTTATCATGCAGGACGATAAGGTCGAGCGCATGAAAGAAATCGGCAGAAACCTTGTTGAAGCTGCTCAGTACATCATCGACAACAATGTCATGATTCCGGGTTCCGAGAATCTGGATCTCTGGAAGGGCGAGGAAGGCGGATGCCCACATTGCCATGGCAACAATTTCTACATTTTCCCTGGTACAAACCATGCTGTCTGTGAGCTCTGCGGTCTTGAAGGCCACCTTGAATTGACAGACAAAGGCGTGAAGCTGGTAAACGATCCTGAACTTGGTGAAAACGGAACTATCGAACACTGCCACGATCTGCTTTCCGGCAAAGCAGCTCACGGAAAGGACATCTTTGAGAATGAGGGCAGACTCATGAACCTCTTCAAGGACCCTGAGTTCAAGGCACGTAAAGAGCACTACACTAACGTAATCGCTCCTACACCATCCCCATCCAAGGAGAAATAAGAATTATTAAGTGATAAGAACAGGCAGGGGACACAACAGTTCTCTGCCTGCTTTTATACAATTTAAAGGATCCGGTCGGATCCTTAGCTTGAAAGGAGAATTACTCGATGAACAGACCTGATTTTTATCCTGTAAGAAGTATCATTCTGGTAGACCTTGCTCATGAGGACTACAGAATCAAACTCGAGAACTGGCTGTACAGATATCATGTTCCTGACAGCATCTCACAGTTCGGACCATATGTAAGCAAGTACGCTTTCTATCCTGCACTTCCTACACCTCCGGGCGGAGCAAGATTCGGAACAGTAAGAATGCAGATGACAGAGCACTACTGGCTCGCAAATCCTAATGATATCGGATTTGCAAAGGATCACCACAAGATCCTCACTGAGTATTTCCCTACAGACGTTCTTGTATGGCAGAATAACATCCCTGACATGGGACATTCTCATGGAATCGACAAGTCTGCTGAAGTCAATATTGAAGGCGATGACGCAAGATCAACAAAGGGTGATGAGTCCCTCGGAACAGTTCCGTTCATCTTCGCATTCGTTCCTGTATGGTGGGAAGAAGACTTCAAGGGCGAAGGCCGCACAGTAGAAGACGGACCTAACTACAGATGGATGTTCATGGTCAAGTATCCTGAAGGCGTAAGCGCTGAAGAAGGTGACAAGTGGCTCAAGGAAGAGTTCATCCCTGCATGGACTTCACATGATGGATGCACACGCTGCGTTTCAAGCAAAATCAAGAAGGAAGTCAACAACTGCGATTTCGACCGCATCGTAGAAATGTGGTTCGAATGCCAGACAGCTTGGTGCGAAGCAGCAGCTGCAGCAGCTGAGAAGTGCGCTAAGCCGGCATGGGCTGAGACAGAGGACTTCCCATACCTCAAGAAGTCTTACGGAATCAGCGGCATTTTCCTCTCAGATTATGCAAGATCAGATAATCTCACACAGTATCGTGGATATATCACGATGAGATAACTAAGGAGACCAAAATGGGCAAAGGCAAATATTTCTACTCAAAAGGCGAGGGCAACGACGGCTATATAAAGAACCTCGAAGTGCTCGGCTTCTGTGATCTTGACAGCAAAGCCGGCATGTTCCAGATGGCTCTTTATAAGACCGAGTCAGGCAGATATCTGCTTTACGGAGCCGCTTTCGCAGCAGGTCCTGAGGGAGTAGGCATCATGATCAGTGATGTTACCGACCCGACGAATCCTGTATTTATCAAGAAGTGGCGCCCGTTCGACATTGAGGAGTATCCTACTACTTCGATCCCTAAAGTTCAGATAGCTGATGACAAGCTTGTATTCGCGCTCACATCAGGAAGCGGCCCGGGAGTACTCGTAGGCGACCGCGCTAAAATGAAGAGCCTCCAGGGAATCATGGTCTATGACCTCAAGAATGATCCGGAGAATCCTGATTATCTCGGATATTGGGACTGCGGAGTTCCGTATTCGATGGGCGTTCACAGATTCATGTATAACGGAGGTCCTTATGTTCATCTGTCAGCAGAGGCTGATGAGCATGAAGGCATGATCTACAGAATCGTAGACATTTCTGATCCTAAGAACATTACTGAAGTCGGCCGCTGGTGGGCACCTCATCAGTATATCTACGGAGTTCCGGGACGCGAGGTAGATCACTCGGCACCTCATAATCCTGACTTCATGGATAAAGGCTGGATGCACGGTCCTCCGTTCGTACTGGACGGCAAAGCTTATCTCGGATATGGCGGAGACGGACTCTACATCCTCGATGTTTCTGATTTCACAAGACCTAAGGCACTCGGACAGCTCAAGTTCATGCCGGCATTCTCATCAAGACTTGCCGGAGCAAGGACTCACACAGCTCTTCCTCTGAAGGGCAGAGACCTCTGCGTAGTCATGAACGAAGGTGAGAGATTCGGATTCATCAAAGACGGTATGGTTCATCAGGCACAGGCTATGAATAATATCCACATGGTTGATGTAAGCGATCCTACACATCCGGTACTCATTGCTCAGTTCCCGTACCCGGAGGTACCTGAAGGATTCCCGGCTCCTAACTTCAACACCTACTGCCTTGCAGAAGGTTCAAAGGGCGGACCGTTCGGACCTCATAACCTCCATGAACCAATGGATGGAAAGCCATGGCTCGAGCAGAGAACCGATGTAGTATATGACTGCTACTTCCACGCAGGACTCAGAGTATATGATGTTTCCGATCCTTTCTACATCAAGGAGAAGGCTTACTTCATTCCTCCGAATCCTGTACACAAGTTCTTCCCGTTCCCGGGACCTACACCGGCATGCACGGAAGACGTTGTAGTTGACGACAGAGGATACATCATCATTGACGCTAACAGTGACGGATTCTATATCCTCAGAAAAACATACGAAGATTAATACAAAAGCGGCAGTCCACGGGCTGCCGCAAACTTTTTAAGAATCACATGAACAGAAAAGAAATACTCACACTGGCTGCACTTATCGCCATTCTTCCGCCAATATGGGCTGTAGCAAGTCCGTACCTGGGCAACACCGTAGGACCGATAGCACTTATCGCTGCAGGTATTTACGCAACTAACGGCAACAATTTCAAAGACGCACACAAAATCGCGCTCGGTTATCTTCTTGGAGATCTCTGGTCATATACAGCGACAATTATCATGGCTTCTACGCCGTTTAACGCTGATCTCACGCTGTTTCTGACTCTTGCGGTACTCGGATTCCTTGTAGTGATTTTCTCGTCTAAGGCCCCGAATTTCATTCATATGCCTTCATGGCTTGCAGGCTGGGCTATTGGAATGCTGACAATGAATCTGGATAAAACGACACCGCTTCTCAGTCTTACAGTTCAGATAGCAGTTGCTATGCTTGTTGGTGTATACTATGTAGGAGCATTGCTTGACAAAATCCACAGAATCTGGAACGGTAAGAAATAATATGGACAGTAAATTTGATTTGGTCTGCATCGGAATGGCCATAATGGATTCAATAATACGGGGATTTGATCCGGAACCTGTTTCTGTCAGAGGATACAGGGCGGAGTCAGGTTCTCTTAACGTCGGAGGAGATGCTGTCAATGAGGCAAGAGCTGCTGCAAAGCTTGGTCTCAGGACAGGTATCCTTTGCTCGCTCGGAACTGATCCTGCAGGTGACATTATATGTGATGAACTGGCATCGAACGGCGTAGACACAAGTCTGATCATAAGATCTGCCGAACACCCGACCCCGATAACTACAATATTCGTCACTGAGGATGGTAATCGCAAGTCGATAACCAATATGTCTCATAAGTATAATTTCCATCCGGAACAGTATTGCTCTGCTTTCACTGACAGCAGGGCTGTGATACTGGGATCGCTTTTCAGAGCGCCATTCAATGATCCCGACGTGATCAGGCAGGTATTGCTGGCAGCAAAGGAACAAAATGTTCTGGTATTTGCAGATACCAAGCTGCCTAATTTCCGCAAACTGACACTTGACGAGATATCGGATTCTCTCAGTATGATAGACTATATCACGCCAAATGAGGACGAGGCATTCTACTATACAGGTCACGAAGACCCGGAAGCTGCCGCTGAAGTCTTCCTTGGACATGGTGTAAAGAATGTGATCATCAAGCTGGGAAGCAAGGGATGCTATTTCAGAAACAACGAAGAATCGTTTATGATCCCTGCATACCGGATGGATGTTGTAGATGCAACAGGAGCCGGAGATAACTTTATCGCAGGATTCATTTCTGAGATATTAAGAGGCAGCAAGCATGAAAGTGCATTCAGGTTTGCGAATGCCTGCGGTGCGATCTGCACTACAAAGATCGGAGCCGGAGCTGCTCTCAGAAGGAGAGAGCAGGTGATCGAATTTCTTGAGGCTAACCCTTCCGATATCCGCAAATAACGTTCCGATATCCGTAAAAATCATGAAAACAACACAGAAACCGCTGTTTTTCAGCACTTTCTGTGTTTATTTTTTGCCTCGGAATGGTGTATACTTTTATCAACAACCGATATTACAGATATAATATTATCGTTATATACAGTAAAATCATGAGTGATTTAAAGAAAAATCTTCTTATTATACTAATAGCGGCGGAGTTTTTATCTGTTTTGTATTGCATCGATACGATTTTCACCATTTCTGAAGAACACAGAATCGCGCGGACGACCGATGCGATCACCGAATGCCTTTCTGTCAGTGTTATGGATGCTGAAGATCCTGTTGCTGATGGCAAAGTTGCTTATGATGCTTATATCGAAGAACTCAACAGATGGAAGGGGCCGGTCCTGTCTCCGGGGAGAGGCGTCAACTACGGTCCTTCAGGCAAAGAGACCTACTATAATCTTAATATGTCAGGCGTCGTAAGTATTATGCGAAGCATGGGGAATACTGACGAATACTGGGTAAGAGATGATGGATGCAAAATGCTCGGAGACTATATCATGGTTGCTGCTAATCTTAATCTCAGACCGAGAGGGAGCATAGTAGAGACTTCACTTGGTGATGCGATAGTATGTGATACCGGCGGTTTTGCAAAGAAAAATCCGACTCAGATCGATATCGCCGTTACCTGGTGATCTTTTCGGTTACTATCTTAATCACCTATAGCTTGAAAAGATGTCTTGCTCTATAATGAACAAGACATTTTTTGGAATATGATAAAATGCAAACCGGTATGTTACATTTTGCACACGTAAATTTCTTGAATGCGTTATGGAACTGTCTGTAGAATCAAGGTGTAAAAATCAAGAAAGGAACACTTTTGGTCATGAACGAACTGGGAAATAAGATAGCAAAGAAGAGAAAAGATATCGGAATGACTCAGATAGAGTTCGCAGAAAAGCTTTCCGTTACCAGGCAGACTGTCAGCCGATGGGAATCAGGAAGTGTGATGCCTGACATCGATAAAATAAGTGATATCGCTGCATTGCTTGGCGTGAGCTGCGATTTTCTGTTGAGGGATGATGTTACCGAGGAAAATACAGTTGCAGGCAAGGGCGTCAGCAGGCTTTTAAGAGAGGCAGCAGGGAAAATGGTCAGGCTGTCGTTCTTCGATGGTGAGGCGGATGTCGATCTGTATGATGTAGACTGCCGGATATTGGACTTTGAAGGCAGCTGGATGAAGATAGAAGCATATACAAAAAAAGGTACGATCGAGAAACTGATCCCGATATCGTCCGTCCGTTCCATGGAAGTGAAGGAGGGCTAGCAAATGCAATATGTAGCTTTTGTTTTTGCGATATTCGGGTTCATCTCTTATTTCCAGATATCGTCATTAAAGAAAAGGATCGAAAATCTCGAGAGGGAGCTCACTAAAGTCAATGGCACTTCCTACCAGGAAGACCGATATGCATTGCTGCAGGCCATCAAATCTTATGTAGGGCAGAAAGTAAATATCGATCTCAAGGAAGACCACGAGGATATGGACATCATCAACTACGGTAATACCAGATACGGTTCCAATACAGTTCTGGATGTTGATGATGAGTGGGTTCTCGTACGGATAAACAGCAAGAAAGGAACTAAAGATAAACTGCTCCGACTTGAGTCGATCCAACGGATCAGTGCGCTCAGAGACTAAGAAAGATCATATCCGGGTAAATCCTAAGCGGCGGCTCAGGCTGCCGCTTTTAGAGTTGTTAAGAAACAGCTTTCATTTCATGTGGTATAATTAACAAGTAAAATAATTCTACCAAGTTGCTATTTTGAAGAATAAGACATTTGAGAAATAAATGAAAACTAATAAGCATTTCAACACATCGAGAATAAACTCAGGCATGGCTCTGGAGAAGATCATCGCCTTGATTGAGAAATATATAGGACTGGATATCATCATTATGCTCCTGGGATTGCTGCATTCAGCTGACGGTATGCGCGGTTATCCATTTCCGTGGCTGAGTCCGATGCAGTCTGATCCGCTGAAATTCCTTATGTCACTTGTCATAGTAACACTACTTGTCGTAGTCAGTGATATCCTGACAAGGATATACATCAAAGTAACGGAACCTGTGACGAAAGACCGTCTATCTATTGAGCGTTTTTCTTCATATTCTGACCCATACACAGACTCTAATACTATAGAACCGTCTGTTTCAGTAAATAAGAGCCCGACACTTTCCGGAACAGTAAAAACTATCGCAGAAAAGGCTGCGAAGACCGGTAAGTATGAAGAATCGATAAGGGATGACTATAAGAAGGTAAAGGAGATGCTCAATGGTAAGGCTCCTACCTTAAATACTTCACGCAGCACTTCACGGAACAGAAGAAATACCAGCTCGGGCGGCGGTGTTCTTGCGATTATTCTTACCATAATGTTTGTTCTTACAATAGGAGTTTCGATGTTTGCTGATGATTTCTTCGGGACTGAAGAGAATTGGGGCGAACCTTATTATGCAGAAGATGAAGACGGAAGCACATTGGAGTCCATATGCGAGGGCTGCTTGTTCGATCTCGGGGATAGAGAAGTCTCATGGTTTGAAGATATCGCGGGCGATGATGCGGACGATTTCCTTGATATGACTGAATGGCAGACTGCCGGATATGAATTGGTTTTCACAGGATATGAAACCGGGACAGATCCGCAGACAGCAGTGCTGAGATACAGACTGGATACGATCGGAGATTCGTATCTTGCTGCATTCAAATTTGAAAGTGATGACATCTATGAAGATACAGATCCTGAACTCGTAGGATTTGCTGTATGTAAGTATCCTGAAACAGACGATGAAATAGTTTCCGATTTCGGATGGAACCATGCAGACGAAAATGATTATTCTGAAGATCAGATTGCGGAGTATACTAATCAGATCGAAGATAGTATAATTACTACAGGCGACTGCACAATGGACGAACAATCTATACTGATCTGGTAGAACGATCATACTGACGGGAGAGTATAAATGGGTATTTTCGGAAAGAAAGAGAGTGTTCTGAGCTTTTCTCTTCAGAAATTCGAGCCTGTTCTTAAGTGCAGCATTTGCACCGGAGAGCAGGTTTTTTGTATTATAGACAGAGAGACTCGCGAAGTCCAGGAACTTATGATGGTTTCTTCACCCAAGATTCTTCAGAAGATATGTAATGCGAATGGCATATCTCCGGAAGATATTCGCAGGATCTATTAACGGCGGGAGACAATAAATGGCAAATAAATCCGTTAGAGAGATGTCGGCTCGTGAACTTAAGATCCACTCATTGAATGGACGTATGTTCCGTATCGTTGTAGTGCTCGCAGTTGCAATCGGGGTCGTTGCTTTGACATTATGCTTCGGTCTCTATGATAATACCTTAAAACGAGAGTTTATGAGCAGGTCATGCCAGATAGCGAGGGGGGCATCCTACGTTTCGGGTCAGCATAATCTCGATAAAGTATTTAACGATACAATAGAGATATATGAGAGACTGGCTCCGACTGATGAGGAAAGACTTGATCCTGCGTATCTGAAGAATTTCTCATCTGTCGTCACGCCGATCGACTACAGCAGCTTTCATTATGCACTTGTGAATCTGGAGTCCAGATATGATGCAAGATGTGTTTACATTTGTGCATATGATAAAGAATTGCGAAGGATGATCTATCTGATAGATGCTGACAAGAACAGGTCAACTCATAGAGATCCCGGCAGTTTTGATGTTGTAACTGACAAAGATCAAAAAGAATACGATGCGTATCTGTATGGCAATAAAATCAGCAAACTTGACGAGCTTCTGGGCTTTACTGACACGCACAAGGCATATATAACAAACGATGACGAATACGGGTACAATTGTACCGGAGCAAGCAAAATCAAAGAAAAAGACAGATATATACTTCTTGCATTTGCGGATCTGGACATGGGGGAAGCGGTCAAAGCGATCAGACTGTTTTTCCTGCAGTTCTTCATCTTGCTGGTCGTATTTACTTTGGTAATTGCGTTCATTATTTCCAGACGCCTCATACGCCTTGTTATCAATCCTCTCGAACAGCTTACTAAGGCTGCTGACAACTACACCAGAGACAGACATGATAATAACTTTGAAGGCAATCATTTTGACAAACTTGACATCCGGACCGGTGATGAGATCGAGAATCTGTGTCTTACCATGAAAGACATGGAATCCGATATCAATGAATATATCAATGAATTAACAACAGCAACAGCTGAAAAGGAGCGTATCAATACGGAGCTTGATGTTGCGAGAGATATCCAGAGTGGAATGATCCCGCATTCTTTCCCGGCATATCCGGATAGAAATGAGTTTGCTCTGCATGCAAGTATGGATCCGGCTAAAGAAGTAGGCGGGGACTTCTATGACTTCTTCCTCATAGATGATGACCATCTTGCTCTTATGATCGCTGATGTGACCGGCAAAGGGGTTCCGGCGGCGCTTTTCATGATGTCATCCAAGATCCTTCTGGAAATGTCGATCATGAAATATCCGGATTCACCTGCAGAAGTTCTCAGAAATGTCAATAAAGAGATCTGCGAAAGCAATCCGGCGGATATGTTTGTAACGGTATGGCTCGGGATCCTTGAGATATCCTCCGGTAAAATGAAATGTGCAAATGGCGGACATGAGTATCCGGCCATTAGGCGGGAAGGAGGCAAGTTTGAACTGTTCAAAGACCCTCACGGAACTGTCCTTGGGTGCTTTGAGGATGCGACATTCCCTGAATATGAATTGAAACTGAATCCTGGAGATGTTATTTTCCAGTATACAGACGGGGCTACGGACACTATCAATACCAAAGAAGAATTCTTTGGTACCAACAGGCTCATTGATGCTCTCAATAGGAATCCTGATACGATCCCTCAGGAGATACTTATGGAGGTCAAATATTCACTCGAGGAATACTCAGAAGGTGCTGCACAGTTCGACGATCTGACCATGATTTGTTTACAATATCTGACAACAAACAAATTCAGGGCGCTTGTACGAGCAGAAGAATTAGAAATAGAAGCCAAATTCGAAAACTGGGAGAAGGTAAGTAATTTCATTGAGAAATGCCTGATGGATACAGATTGTACTCTCAAGACCTGCCATAATCTGCTGATCGCTGCTGAAGAGATCTATACGAATATCTGTAAATTCGCATATACTCCGGAAGTAGGAAAGGTAACTATCAAGTTGTCATTCTATCAGGAGCCTAACAGTGTACACATAACCTTTATGGATCATGGCATTCCGTTTGATCCACTCAAGAAAGAGGATCCTGACGTTACTTTGCCTGCTGAAGAACGCCAAATCGGCGGACTCGGGCTTTATCTCGTCAAGAAACTTATGGACGATGTGACATACAGATTCTCTGATAATATGAATATTCTGACCCTGATCAAGCGTTTATGATGCTAAAAAGGGTGGAAATACAGACAGTTTTGCTATACAATAAATCGGTAGATTTTTTAAGCATAAATAAAGAATAAATACAGATAGGAAAGACTAAATGAGCAAGAAAAGTAACAGAAACGGTAATTTCAACTACAACAGACCTTCAGGCGGATACCAGAAGAATCTTTACAGACAGAAACTGAATGCGGAAGGTATCAAAGCCCCTAAAGCGATCAACGAGAAAACTTTCAGGATCTTTGTGATCGTTGTTGCAGCAGTTTGGCTGGCACTCTCGATTTTTCTCACCATCAAGCTTAGCTGGAAGGGTCTTTTGATCGGTCTTGCAGTCGGTCTTGTTACTGTCGGAGGTATTTATTTATACCTCAGAAACAAGCAGACAGAAGTGATCAAGTATTATAAGAAGATCGGACTCACAGAGACGATGTACATCAACGAACTCAAGAAGCGTGGTACACCTCAAAAGCAACTTGACGCATACCGTAAGACATGGCGCAAGACCAAAGTCGACTAAAGACACAGAAATGACGAACTCAGGACCGGCTGTCACATTTAATAAATGCGGCAGCTGAGTTTTCTTTTTAGAGAAATAATGAATAGAATAATTACGGATCACGAAATTCAGATAACTGAATACAAATTAAATGCACCTGAACGGATGAGGGCAGTGGTACTCTCGGATTTTCACAACAACGATCCGGGACCGGTCCTTGACATTGTCCGCAAAGGACTAAAACCGGATGTCATCCTCATTCCGGGGGATGTTGTCCTCGGATATTATCCCGAGGAGGGTTCTCTTGTTGTGGAGAATTCCTCTAATATCGTACCGTTCCTGAAAGGTTGCTGCGATATAGCGCCTGTGTTCATGTCACTCGGAAATCATGAATGCCTGCTTTGCGATGCGGATATAGAGATCCTGAAGTCGACAGGAATCACATTGCTCGATAATGAATGGGTAAAATATGGTTCTCTGACCATAGGCGGCCTCACATCAGGACACGTGATCAGCTACAGAAGTTTCAGAAACAGCCTGGATAACGCAGAAACCTATCCGTCAAGATGCCGTCCGCGTAAAGTCTCTCAGCTGCTGACTGACAATAAATGGCTCGATGATTTCGAAAAAGAAACCGGATATAAAATACTTCTCTCACATCATCCGGAGTACTGGTGCGTGAGGGAACCGTATCTTATGAGCCGGAAATTTGACCTCGTGCTGTCTGGTCATGCCCATGGCGGGCAGTGGCGTATATTCGGACACGGAGTACTTGCACCGGGACAGGGATTCTTCCCGAAGTATACTTCAGGCATGCACAAAGGACCTTATGGAAGAATGATCATTTCAAGAGGTCTCGCAAATCCATACAAAATATTCCCGCGATGGGGAAATCCATGCGAACTGATATATCTGGAAATGGGCCCTGATAATAATTAATAGAATATATTTTTCATAAACCAAATAATTTCCAACAAAAATAATTAAATTAATTATCCGATTAATTTAATTATTTTTTATTCCGCAATTAATTATTCCGAAAAAGGGCGGTTTATGGAATCGTTGATTTCTCATTACATGCCATCGGGAAGAGTGCCTGCACCCATTGATTTCACTGGAAAAGCTCGTTTTTCAGATTGGCAACTATTCCTAAAATCATAATTTTCGGAATAGTTATATACAGAGAACAGTCCGGCATCTATAATACATCACATTTGAGCCGGTCCTGATCATCACATTTGAAAACGTCTCACCCGGATAACATCCGTAATAAAAATAATGTTTATTCATTGTTACAGAACGGCTGCACGATCTACACTTTTTCTGTGCTGCTTTTGTTCACAACTGATCTCATCTGATCTGATCACATCTGTTCACATCTAAGTATCAGTAATTGCTCGTACAGATCTTTCTGGCGGAAACTCATGTGGCTTACGCTGTTCGTGCTTTTACTGTAATAACTATCCGCTGACACGCAGTTTGTCATGAAAACACTCCAAAATGCTCTTCAATTAGGCTTGTATCATAGGATTTACTGTAATGAACGTTTGCATAGCTGCGATCTGTCATGAAATCCTGCCCATTTTCATGACAAACAATTGTTCGGATTTGATTATTTTCAGTATTTCAGCCCTTAGATGGACTTAATTTGTGGAAAAACATGCATTTTCATGACAACAAGCCTATTCTGAGCTGTTTTTTACAGTGCTATTTGCAACATTCGCATTATTCGCATTATTTGCTACATTCACACTATTCGCAGCATTCGCTTTGGTCGCAACATTCGCATTATTCGTTACATCCGCATTATTCGTTACATCCGTATTATCTGTGTGATTCATCATCTATGTATTATTGATTCGATTTCTATGCAATTGAAGATCCGAGCCTGACTGCCGGGATGCAGTTTGCAGTCATGACTCGGATCCCAAATAAAACACACTATTCTAGAAATACATACCGCGGAGGCATATATAAGCTAGCTGATCAGTAAACCGGTACATATACGATATCGCCCGGCTGGAGATTGTTGGCATCTATGTTATTGAAATCATAGATCTCATGGACAAGCTCACGAATATCTGATCGCTCAGGATTGTATGAACTTGCGATATTCCAGAGAGTATCATTCTCCTGGATAACGACCTTGGCGTATCTGACCGGTGCAGAAGCCTCAGCCTGACCTGCGCTGAGGAGACTGAATCCTGCAAATGTAATGAAAAATACTGTTATAAGTATGAATATGAAGAACCTTACCGGGTTCACGATCTTGATCTTGTAATGTTTCATCTTGTCACCTCTTGATATTCATTCTGTACTGCTCACCTATCGGCGAATCAGCTCGTATATCTGTTGCCGGCACCACCAGATACCGGAAAAAATCATGTGAACATTTGTTCTAAAGTGATTATAAACATTTGTTCGAATGATGTCAAGAGAAAAACAAACAAAAGTTCGAAAAATAAAAACAGCGCTTTTCCTCTTCCGGATCAAGCGCTGCATGCTGATTTCTGTTGTAACAGGTTCTGAATAATCGTTTTATTCTTTGGTCAGGTCTGCAAATTCTGCACCGACAAATTCAGCGAGTATATCAGGTGCCAGAATGATCTGCACTCCCCTCTTACCAGCGGAGAAATAGATCTTTTCGAACAGAACCGCAGTTTCATCTATAAATGTAGGATATTGTTTTTTCATTCCTATCGGAGAGCAGCCGCCGCGGATATAACCTGTGAGGTCGAATATCTCTTTGACATGGATCATTTCGATCCTTTTATTTCCTGAAACGGATGCTGCTTTCTTGAGGTCAAGGTTTGCTGCTGACGGAATAACAAAGACGTTAAGAGCTCCGTTATCACCGCGGGTGACAAGGGTCTTGAATATTTCATCTTCAGATACACCGAGCTCCTGTGCTGCATGTACAGCAGAGAGATCTTCTTCATCTACATCATATTCAGCCATTTCATATTCGATACCTGCTGAATCGAGCTGACGCATAGCGTTTGTCTTTTCGATCTTTTGCTTCTTAGCCAATGTTATGCCCTCCGATTATAATGATCTATTCCGTTTTCAGTTCTTCTTTTGCTTCGATCTTGTCGAGAATTCCGATGATCTCTTTTCGCTTCATAAAGAATATTATCAGAATGGCGACAGTTATGATTGCGAGAACAGCTATCGCTGTATAATTGCGTTTGCCGAAGAAATATCCGAGCAGAAGACTCCCGATCATTCCGGGAGATCGGCCTATCGTAGAAACAAGAAGAAACGGTCTGATGTGCAGTCCGGATATTCCTGCGATATATGAAACAAGATCCTTCGGCACTCCGGGGAGAAGATATATAAGAAGAACAAGCAGAAGTCCCCTTCCGGAGTTTAATTTTTTGTGATAATAATCGACTTTTTCTTTATCGAACAAAAGTTCGATAAAGTCTCTTCCAAATACTCTTGCCAGCATGAACGATATCGTCGTGCCGATCACAGCACCTATGATCGACAGGAGAAATCCACGGAAAATACCGAAAATATAACTCGCTGCGAACTGTACCGGCTGTCCAGGCAGGATGCATATGATGACCTGTACGATCTGTATCCCGATGATCGTCCACGCAGCGCCGGCTTTATGCTGCTCAAGATAGGCTTCCAGTTTGTAGACAAAATCTTTACTGAAGAGCTCGGTGCCGAATTTCCGATAAAGGAAGAGCGATATTCCCGCCAGCAAAGCTATGAGGAATACCAGTTTGAGCACAGCTATGATCTTTTTCTTCGAATCATTTTCATTACTCATATCTTAAAGGTTCAAATCATAGAGCGCCGTCAGGCAGATATCCTTTGCGGTAAAGAGTGTCAACACTCTTGATGACTCCGAATCTTGAATGCTCATAAGTGAGGCCGCCCTGGAAATAAGCGATATAAGGCTCTCTCAGCGGAGCATCAGCACTCAGTTCTATCGAAGAACCTTGTACGAAAGCTCCTGCTGCCATGACTACCTGATCCTGATAACCCGGCATATCCCATGGGACCGGTGATACATAGGAATCGATCGGAGCAGCAGCCTGGATAGCCTCGCAGAAAGCGACAGTCCTGTCAGGATCGAGGAATTTGACGGCCTGGATGATATCGCTCCTCTGAGCCATTGCAGGAGGCATGACCTCAAAACCCATTTTGTCATAAATGACACCGGCAAGCATAGCTCCTTTGACAGCGGCATTGACAACCTTAGGAGCCAGGAAAAGGCCCTGAAGGACATGCCTGTTCTGACCGAATGTAAGACCGCATTCCGCTCCGATTCCCGGGCAAGTGAGTCGGTATGAGATCTTCTCGATAAGATCCTCCCTGCCGACGATATAGCCGCCTGAAAGCGCCAGACCGCCTCCGGGATTCTTGATAAGTGAACCTGCCATGACATCGACACCGAAATCAGTAGGCTCGATCGTATCAACGAACTCTCCGTAGCAATTATCGAGCATCACAATGATCGACGGATCGATACTGTGGACCATTTCAGTGACTGCTTTGATGCTCTTCAGGGAGATCGCAGGCCTCCAGTCGTATCCTGTGGAACGCTGCATTGCTACGACTCTGGTTTTGTCAGTGATAGCAGCCCTGATCGCGTCAAGATCGACATCAAGATCGTCATTCAGAGGGATTTCATTGTAAAGTATACCATAATCTATTATCGTCCCATTGAACTCTTTACTGTATTTCCCGATGACAGTTTCGAGCGTGTCATACGGAGATCCGGTCGCTTCGAGGAGCTCATCGCCGGGTTTCAGTATTCCGAAGAGAGTCGCAGCGATAGCATGAGTACCGTTGACGATATTAGGCCTTACAAGAGCTGCTTCTGTATTGAAAACAGTTGCATAGACCCTCTCGACAGCAGCTCTTCCGGGATCGTCATATCCGTAACCCGTATTCCAGTCGAAGTGAGTAGCATTGATGTGGTTTTCCTGGAAAGCGCGAAGCACTTTCATCTGGCAGATCGAGCAGATATCATCGATCTCTTCGAATCTTTCTTTGAGAAGTTCTTCTGCTTCATTAACAACATCGACCACTTTAGGATCGATGTGGAATTCATTTATAAGATATTCATCGTATTTAACTGACACTATTCGTCGTCCTTTCTTTCAAGCTCCCATTCCATATCGTTTACAAGATCACGCTTGGTGTTCATTTTATGCCTTGCATAAAGCTGTGTAGTAGTCACCTGTTCGTGATCAAGAAGAGCCTGAACATCATATATTGAGTTGCCGCGTCCAATAAGAGAAGTAGCGGCGGTAGCCCTTAGTTTATGAGGACTGTAGCCTGAATCACGCGAGGTGCCCAGAGCTATGGATGTATATTTCTTGACCAGCTGCCTGATAGCCCGTTCCGTCATACGCTTGCCCTGAAGTGACAGGAACAAAGCGTCCTCATCGGCCGTATTTTGAGCTGTGATGGTTTTTCTTTCTGTTGTGAGGTAATCAGTCAAAACCATGACTACAGAGCGGTTAAGAGGCATTATTGACTCTTTGCCCCGCTTGCGGTAGATCTTGAACTCCCCTCTTGAGAAATTGAAAGAAGAGACATTGAGCTGCTGCAGTTCACTGAGACGAAGACCGTATGTGACGAAAATGACCAGGATCGCTTTGTCGCGCAGTTTTGTCTTTTCCCAGTAACTCCTTTCGTGCTCGGTAAGCCCCGTTCCGTTGGTCACGGCATCGAGCATGATCATGACTTCATCGTCCTGCAATGCTTTGATCTCCCTCTCGCTCGGTTTAGAAACTCTGATGGGATCGAAGCCATCGGTGATGTTTTTCTCGATCAGACCGTCACGGTACAGCTGTTTGAAGAAAACAGAAAGTGAAGATTTCTTGCGGGCCAATGTCTTGTTGCCGTTCTCGTATATAGTCATCGAATCGCCGTCATCGACCATGTATCTGCGGCAATAATCGATGAAGAGGTTAATGTCCGCGGCAACGATGTTATTAAGCTCCTCAGCTGTGATATTGCGGGGTGATTCCGCTTTCGTGAGGTCAGTCTGCTCTATCAGATATTTCAGAAAAAACCTGATATCATGAAGATAAGCGAGTCTTGTCATCGGCAGGACATTGCCCTTCAGATATGAGAAAAAGGGACGCAAAAAAGCAGGCATCTCAGACTGTATCTCTTCACACTGAAGGAATATATCATTTTCCTTCTTGACGATATTGTCCGGTTTGTCGCTTTTATTGTGGGTCCGGTATTCGGTTTTGCTGACTTTGGTCCTTGCCATTAGCTATATTTCGAAAATCGTTCTGCCTTCGTTGTCATAGCTGAGGATACGGTCGACTATAGCACCTACTGTCTCGCCTCTTGTGATCTCGATCCAGTTAGCAAAATCATAACGCTTCAGCCATGTCAGCTGGCGTTTTGCGTAATGTCTGGTATTCTTCTTGATCTCATCTATTGCATCATAAAGATCATAATGGCCCTTGAGATATCCTATGAGCTCCTTGTATCCGATGCCTTTCATTGAAGGCAGTGACAGATCGTATCCGCGCTGGAGAAGTCCGCTGACTTCGTCCACAAGACCGTCATTGATAAGCTTGTCTACGCGCTTATTGATACGGTCGTAGAGCCAGCTTCTCTCCATTGTGAGAACGAAGAATTTGAAGTCATATTTAGGATTGAGAGGACATTCTGACAGGTCCTTGATCCCGTGACCGAGCTCATAAGCCTCAATAGCTCTGATGATCTTTCGTGTGTTGTTAGGATGGATCCTCGATGCTGATTCAGGGTCGAGCGCGTTAAGGTACTGATACATATAATCGCTGCCGTTCTGCTCTGCCATACGCTCGAGTTCTTCTCTCCTTGCCGCATCGCCTTTGCTGCCGGCAAAACTCATATCGTAAAGGATCGAGTTGAGATAAAGTCCGGTACCGCCGCAGACTATAGGAGTCTTGCCTCGGGAAATAACGTTCTCGATAACAGCATTTGCCAGCTTCTGATAAGTCGCTACTGTCATGTTATAGTCAGGCTCTACGATCGAATAGAGATGGTGTTTCACGACGGACATCTCATGATCCGAAGGCTTTGCGCTTCCTATATCCATATATTTATACAACTGGACAGAGTCGCAGTTGATTATTTCGCCGTTTATTCTTTTGGCCAGATAAAATGCGATAAGGCTTTTGCCTACAGCTGTCGGCCCGGAAATAATATAAACAGTTTTTTTCTCCATGGTCATTTTCTCCTGAATGATCTTTCGATATCATACTTGGTCAGTCTGATAAAAGTCGGACGTCCGTGAGGACATGCATAAGGATTATCACACATTGCAAGTTCGTTTATAAGTTTCCTGATTTCTAATTCTGATAATTTCTCTCCGCCTTTTATTGCGGATTTGCATGATTTCATGATCAGCTTGTCGATGACTTTGCTGTTCTTCGCGTCAGTATCATCTGCACCCTCAAGATACGAACGCACGAAATCTACTGCTTCAGCCTGAGTGACATAAGACGGAACACCTCTGATGATAAAACTGCCCGCGCCGAAATCACTTATGTCGAAGCCCATACGATGAAGAGGCTCCAGCATCTCCCTTCCTGTATAGTATACATCAGCGCTGACGTTAATTGTGACAGGTGTGAGAACAGGCTGTGGTAATTGTTCGGAAGATGAATACGCGTTTACGAATTTTTCGTAGTATACCCTTTCATGTGCGGCATGCTGGTCGAACATATATACAGCATCCGCGGTCTGCATGAGTATATATGTATTGAAAATATATCCGGCATACATCAGATCATCGAACTCAAACGGTCTCGGTCTTGAAGGAACTTCTTGATGAACAGGCCTGGTTCCGGATGGAAGATCTGTCTGAGCAGTCTGATGTGCTCTGTCATCATCTCTTGAAAGGTTCATCAGGTATTCCCTGACAGATGATTGTTCACCGGAGAAGCTTTCTGCCTGCGGTGTATAAACCGCCTGAGAAACCGGCTTCTGAACCGGTTCTTCTCTTCCGGACGACTCGGCCAAAGTTCTTTCGGAGATGTACGAAACATCTTCCGCAAGGTCTGATGAAGTAAGTGGCTTGTGCCCTTCTTTGATACCTGCAGGAACTGCTTCCTGCATCTTCATGGCTGCTTCTACAGCTGCGCTGATATCATTTATTATCTCATCTGCCTTGAGGAATTTGATCTCTCTTTTGCCGGGATGGATATTGACATCTATATCTATAGGAGATGCCTCTATGAAGAGGACTGCGATCGGGAATCCTGAGAAGATCCTGCCTCCGTAGCCTTTTTCGAGGCCTTTCTCGATGACCTGACTTGAAACAAGCCTTCCGTTCACGAAGAACAGCTGCCCTTTTCTGGTGTTCCTTGTTGTTCCCGGATCTGATATATAACCATGGACATGATCACCTGTGACAGGAATGAGATGTGCATGATCCGGGTCAGGATATATTTTCGTAATCGCAGCCAAAGTATCGCCGTTTCCGGATGTGCTGAAAATGGTCTCTCCGTTACGGATCATCATGAAACGGATCTCTGAATAACAGATGGCGTATTGCTCAATAAGCTCGATGATGGCTGAGCCTTCTCTTGCATCAGAACCCATGAATTTGCGCCTTGCAGGTGTGTTATAGAAGATATCTTCGATAACGATCGTTGTTCCTGTGTTTGCGCCTGCTGTCTCATTGGAAATGACCCTTCCGCCATGGAGCATGAGTCTGACACCGGCAGGCGTTTCTGCGGTCCTGGTGACCATTGTCAGCTTGGAAACAGCTGCTATGCTTGCAAGAGCTTCGCCTCTGAATCCGAGGGAAGTGATATTGTCAAGATCTGTAATACCGGAGATCTTGCTGGTCGCATGCCTGAGAAAAGCTGTTTCCGCTTCTGCGGCCGGGATCCCCGAGCCGTCATCAGTAACGCGTATATATGATTTGCCGCCTCCCCTTATTTCAACGATGATCGAGCGGGCACCGGCATCTATGGAATTCTCTACGAGCTCTTTGACCGCAGAAACAGGACGTTCGATAACTTCGCCCGCAGCTATTTTGTCAGCTATGAATTTGTCGAGGACTTTGATCATCTTTTGTCTCCTGTTTCACCATCTCTGATCTCATCTTTCAGATCCTGCAGCATATTAAGAGCAGCTATCGGAGTCATGACATTGATATCGATATTCCTGATCTTCGAGACTATGGCCTCGTATCTTTCAAGTCTTTCGTTACTGAGTGTCAGATCGGAAATACTGAAACCTTCCGGTATGAAAGAAAGCTGGGCTGTAGTCTGCTCGTTCGATGCAGGTCTTGCTATTCCGCCGGTTTCAAGCTCTCTAAGCTTGATGCGAGCGGCTTTCCTGATCTCTTCCGGAACACCTGCTATTCTTGCGACATGTATTCCATAGCTCTTGCTGGCAGGTCCGTCAACGATATTATGAAGGAAAACGACATTGCTTCCGTCTTCACTGACTGCAACGGACAAATTGTGCACGTTGGAGTATTCTGATGCAAGATCTGTCAGCTCATGATAATGCGTCGCGAACATCGTGCGAACTCTGTGCTCAGGATCCGACAGATATTCGACTGTAGCCCAGGCAATAGAAAGACCGTCAAAAGTACTGGTGCCGCGACCAATCTCGTCGAGAATGATCAGGCTCCTGGAAGTGGAATTCCTGAGAATACCTGCAAGCTCGCTCATCTCGATATAGAAAGTCGACTGTCCGTATGAGAGGTTGTCAGATGCTCCTATTCTGGTAAATATTCTGTCAACAACGCCTATGACAGCGGATTCAGCAGGAACAAAAGCGCCTATCTGCGCCATGAGTACGATCACGGCGGTCTGCCTCATATATGTGGATTTACCGGACATATTCGGACCTGTGATGATCAGCATGCTGTGATCAGACATATCGATATATGTATCGTTAGATACGAACATGCCTGCGCCGAGTATCTGCTCGACAGCCGGGTGTCTTCCTTTACGGATATCGATAATATCTCCGTCATTGATAACAGGCTTGACGTAGTTGTTATCAGCAGCAGTCTTAGCGAATGAGATCAGTACATCAAGCATCGCTACATATGAAGATGCTTTCTGAAGGTCAGCCGTATAAGGTTCAATAGAGGACCTGATCTTGCGGAATTCTTCATATTCGAGTTTGTTGATCCTGGTCTCTGCGCTGAAGACGAGAGTTTCTTTTTCTTTGAGCTCAGGAGTGATAAATCTTTCGTTATTGACGAGTGTCTGTTTCCTGATGTAGTCATCAGGGACCTTGTCGAGCATTCCTTTGCTCACATCTATATAGTAACCGAAGACCTTGTTGTATCCGACCTTGAGGGTCTTGATACCGGTCCGTTCTTTTTCAGTAGTTTCGAGTCCGGCGATCCATGCTTTGGCATCAGCGATAGAGGCCTTGAGCTCATCAAGTTCAGTGGAATAGCCCGACTTGATGAGTCCGCCTTCTGTGATGATGTGCGGAGGTTCTTCGCAAATCGAGCGGTCTATCATTGTATAGAGATCATCGAAATCTGAGATCCCGTCAAAAATCTCACCAAGGAGAGTGCCCTGTGCGGAGGAACCTTTGAGATATTCGAGCTGTTCACGGATCTCCGGGAGTTCGCCGAGTGTCGTCTTGAGTGCTATAAGGTCGCGCGCATTGGCCCGGCCTGCAGATATAGCAGCTGTGAGACGCTGGAAATCATAAACTGATCTGAGGGAATGCGTGATGTTGTTGGAAATAATAGGATCGTCTTTCAATTCCTCAACCGCATCCAGTCTTCTGTTTATCTCTGCCGAATCTCTGAGAGGCTCCCTCAGCCATTGCCTCAGCAATCTTCCTCCCATTGCTGTCTTTGTTTTGCCGAGAACACCAAGAAGCGAACCCTTGATGTCATGATCATATATAGTTTCAAGAAGCTCGAGGTTCCTCAAAGTGGAACGGTCAAGCTGCATATGACTTCCTCTCTGTCTTATGCTGATATTCTTGATCTGGTCCGGCTCGCTCTTCTGAGTATCGATAAGATACATAAGAAGAGATCCTACGGCGGCAGTCATCTCACGGTGACCGTCCAGGTCAAGAGGAATAAGAGATGTGACACCGAAATGCTTGAGGACTATGTCTGTGCATGATGATTCTTTGTAATACGAATCATCTACTACGTCTGTGAACGGCTCAAGCATATGTGAAGCCAGATCGGATATGACTTTGGATGAAGAGGATTCTGAAACTACAAGCTCGCGGATATTCATTACCGAAAGCTCGTTTGCAAGAACACCCGATACAGAATCGTCTTTGAACTCAGTAACAGTGAGTTCACCGGTAGTGATATCAGCAATTGCAAGACCTGTTGATTCTCCGGAAATGCAGACAGAAGCAATATAGACATTCTCTTCCCTGCTGCCTGAATCATTCAGATCAAGAGTACCCGGAGTGTAGACTCTTGTGATCTCTCTTTTGACGATACCTTTGGCTTCTGCAGGGTCTTCCATCTGTTCGCAAATTGCAACTTTGTATCCGCTCTTGACGAGTCTGACGATATAAGATTCTACAGAATGATGCGGAACGCCGCACATCGGAGCCCTTTCTTCGAGTCCGCAGTTACGGCCTGTAAGCGTGAGTTCGAGAACGCGCGAAGCAGTAAGTGCGTCATCAAAAAACATCTCATAGAAATCACCGAGGCGGAACATAAGGATAGAGTCCTTGTTCTCCTCTTTGATTGCCATATATTGCTGCATCATTGGGGAAAGTTTTTCCTGGGCCAAAGTAATATGTCTCCTTAAAATAATCGTAGGGGGAATTGTCGTTCCCCCTACCACCGTTGAGTCATTTGATTAAAATGGTTCTCTGAAGCTTTGATTATTTAGCGTTGTAAGCTTCAACACCAAGCTTGATGAGCTCGCAAGCTCTTCTCATCTTCTCAGGTGTCAGAACGTAAGCGATACGCATCTCGTTGCCGCCGAGACCCTTTGTTGCATAGAATCCTGGAGCAGGTGCGAACATTGCTGTCTCGCCGTTGTCATCGAATTCCTTGAGCATGAACATGAGGAAGGACTCAATGTCATCAACAGGGAGCTTGCATGTCATATAGAATGCGCCTGCAGGCTTCTGGCAAACTACGCCAGGGATCTTGGAGATCTCTTCGTATGCAGCATCTCTTCTTGCTTCATACTCAGCCTTAGCTTCATCATAGTAGCTCTTGTCCATTCTGTAGAGAGCTGCAGCACCAACCTGCTCGAGTGTAGGTACGCAGAGTCTGCCCTGAGCGAGCTTCAGAAGTGCGCTCATGAACTCTTCATTCTTGGAAATCGCAGCACCGACTCTTGCTCCGCAAGCAGACCATCTCTTCGATACGGAGTCAATGATTACTACTCTGTCTGCGATGTCGTCGAGCTGTCCGAATGAGTGAGCTTCTGCACCGTCATATACGAACTCTCTGTAAACTTCGTCGGAGATGATCCACAGATCGTGCTCCTTAGCGATGTCGCCGATGAGTCTCATATCATCAAGTGTGAGAACTCTTCCTGTAGGGTTGCCAGGTGAGAGGCAGCAGATAGCCTTTGTCTTAGGTGTGATAGCAGCCTCGATGAGGTCTCTCTTAGCCCAATTGTATCCATCCTCTGCGGAAGTTGTCAGTGGTACGAGAACGCCGGATACCTCGTTGCAGAATGTATTGTAGTTAGTATAGAACGGCTCAGCGATAAGAGCTTCGTCGCCAGGGTTGAGGAGAGCTGTGAATGCGAGGATGAGAGCCTCTGAACCACCATTGGTGACCAGAATGTCTTTTCTCTCATAATCCATGTCGAAGTCTCTCTTCATGTAGTAGATCATTGCGTCGCGCAGTTCATCGATACCCTGAGATTCTGCATATGCGATGACTTTCTTGTCAAAAGCTCTGATAGCTTCCATGAAGCAAGGAGGAGTCTCGATATCAGGCTGGCCGATATTCAGACGATATACCTTCTTACCATGTTCTCTCTCAGCCTCAAATGCAAATACGTTGAATCTACGGATTGGCGAGAACTGCATTGCTGCACATCTTTTTGATACTTCCATTTTTGATCTCCTTACATATAGAAATACATTGTGATGAATATTGGTTTTTCAAGAATACTGTTAGGGTCAGCATTCTCAGTAACACGTTTACAATGTGACATGAGATTGACAAACTACCTCACTCACATCTAACTTATTATCGCACTTTTCGTTCGAAAGTAAAAGTAGATATTCAATATTTCCTTTAGTTCCTTTTATAGGTGAATAAGTAAGTTCGACCGGATGAAGTCCTTCTGCTTCGCCGTACGAAATGACATTTCTGATGACTTCTTCGTGGACCTTAGGATCGCGGACGATACCGCCCTTTCCTACCTGCTCTCTTCCCGCTTCGAACTGTGGCTTGACAAGACAAAGGATCTTGCCGCCCGGTGCGAGAACTTTGGCAGCGACCGGGAACATATGCCTAACAGAGATAAAGCTGACATCTATAGATATGAGGTTGACCGGTTCTTCAATAAGATCGGTATCCAGATAGCGGATGTTAGTCTTCTCCATATTGACTACACGCGGATCGGTCCTGAGTTTGTAATCGAGCTGACCGTAGCCGACGTCTATGGCATAGACCTTCTTTGCTCCGTGCTGAAGCATACAGTCAGTGAAACCGCCTGTCGATGCGCCCATATCTATACAAACCGCATCTTCGCAGCTGACGCCCCAGTCATTTATGGCCTTTTCCAGCTTAAGGCCGCCTCTGCTGACATACGGACACTCCTTGCCTGTCACATTGATCTCAGAATCGATGTCGAATGTTGAGCCCGGTTTGTCCTCAAGTCTGCCGTTGACAGTCACAAGACCCGCCATGATAGTGCGCTTTGCTTTCTCTCGTGACTCTGCAAGTCCGTTATTTACAAGTAATACATCAAGCCTTTCTTTCAAAGTATTCCTCTGCTTTCCTGACTATGGATCCTGCATCTATACCGCATTCTCTGCGAAGCGACGGGATGTCGCCGTGACTTACGAACTTGTCCGGTATAGCTATATTTATGATGTCAAAATCGGAATCGTGATAAGCGGATGTGAACGATTCTCCGAAACCGCCGCTCAGCACGTTGTCCTCGATCGTAATAACGAGTTTTGTATCAAGGTTTGACCAGGAAGTATCGAGAGGCTTGACGACAGCCACATTGATAACTCCCGTGTCAAATCCTGACGCTTTAAGTTTCTCTGAAGCAGCAAGTGCCTCATCAAGCATAGCGCCGACAGCGAGAATCGTGATGTCTTTGCCGGTGCTTATAACACTGTTGCTGCCTTTGAACTTGCGAAGTCTGAGGTGATTGCCTGCGCTCGATCCTCTCGGGTATCTTATGGCTACAGGTCCTTCCATATCTACGGCGAATTCCAGCATTTCTGCAAGTTGATGTCCGTCGGCAGGCGCAAGCACCGTCATCCCGGGTATCATAGTGAAATATGAAAGGTCGAACTGGCCGTGATGTGTCTCTCCGTCAGATCCGACAAGACCTGCCCGGTCGACAGCAAATACGACATGAAGATCCTGAAGAGCAATATCTTCAATGAGATAATCGAATGCTCTCTGAAGGAAACTGGAATAAATAGCTACTACAGGTTTAAAGCCTGCTTTGGCAAGTCCTGCAGCAAACACTACCGCATGTTCTTCAGCGATGCCGACATCGAAATACCTTTCTGTATGCGCTTCATAGAACGGTATCAGGCCGGTCGCGGTCCCCATAGCAGCGGCAACAGCGACGATCTTATCGTCCTTGTCTGCAAGAGAAGTCAGTTTCTCACCGAATACTTTAGAATACGAAGGTGCGCTCCCGGAGCCGACCGCCTCTCCTGTCTGAGTGTCGAACGGACCGATACCATGGAACTTACGCGGATATTTCTCTGACCATTCGTATCCCTTGCCTTTGGTTGTGATCACATGGATCAGCGTCGGTCCGTCATAGTCTGCAGCAGCTTTCAGGATCTCTGACATATGGCGGATATCATATCCGTCGACCGGTCCGAAGTATTTGATGCCAAGGTCTTCGATCAGATGACCTTCTTCGCCGAGGACTGTATATTTGAGCTTCTGCTTGGATGATCTTAAACCGGAAGAAAGAAGACCTCCTATGACCGGTACATTGTCGAGCGCTGACTTGACTGAGACCTTTGCCTGATCGTATTTCTGCGAAGAGCGGACTCTGTTGAGGTATTTAGACAAAGCTCCGACGTTATGTGAAATAGACATTCCGTTGTCATTGAGGATGATATTCACATTGGTCCTGTTGGCGCCTATGTTGTTGAGTGCCTCATAAACAACGCCGTTTGTGAATGATCCGTCTCCGATGACAGCGATGACATTGTAATCATCACCTGCGAGATCTCTGCCTACAGCAATACCGTATGCAGCACTTACAGAAGTGCTTGAGTGACCGGTATCATAAGTGTCATATTCGCTTTCCCTGCTCTTAGGAAAACCTGACATTCCGCCGTACTGCCTCAAAGTGTCAAAACCTTTGGCTCTTCCGGTCAGGATCTTATGTACATAGGTCTGATGACCTACATCATAAATGATCTTATCGCGCGGAGCATCGAAAACCCTCATAAGAGCCACAGTAAGCTCTACGATACCGAGATTGGATGCCAGATGCCCTCCTGTTTTCGATACCTTTTCAACAAGAAACTGCCTTATTTCTTCACAGAGCTCTTCAAGCTCCGGAACGGAAGCGGTTTTGCAAATATTGATAAGATCGTCATTGTATAAATCGAATTGCATTATTTTCTTCCTGTATATTGATATTTAGTATTTTCTGACTTCGAGCTGATCGGCCAGTGCTGAGAAGAAATCCGCATCGCTGCCGAATTCTGCTATGACTGATTTGGCGGAAGAAGTAAGCCTGTGAAGCTCTGCGTGTGCTGCTTCACTTCCGTGGACGCAAACATAATTGCATTTGCCGAGGTCCTTATCTTTGCCTACATTCTTGCCGATGAGTACAGCATCTCCCTCAAAATCAAGGATATCATCAAGTATCTGAAATGCTACACCGATATCGTGTGCATATGATGTCATTTTGTTGAGCATATCTTCATCTGCGCCTGCAAGCATAAGACCTGCCCTGACAGGAGCGGTCAGAAGATCAGCTGTTTTATGTTCTTCTATGAACTCTACAAGTTCAGGTGTCGCTTCTTCATATTCTCCTTTGACATCAGCGGTCTGACCGCCGATCATGCCTCTGACGCCGGCTCTGGACATTATCTCATGAGCAGCACGGGCGTGTCTGAGCATGATCTCCGGTTCTTCGTGATAACGGATCACTTCGCCTGTCATGATCTCGGCAGCGGAATTCAGAAGTCCGTCGCCTGCAAGGATCGCGATGTCTTCACCGAATACTGTGTGATTGGTCGGTTTGCCTCTTCTGAGATCATCATTATCCATAGCAGGCAGATCGTCATGGATCAGTGAATATGTATGGATATATTCAAGACTCAGCGCATAAGGAAGCGCCTTCATGATATCTCCGCCCGCAAAATCGCATGCAGCAAGTAAAAGCACAGGTCTGAGTCTCTTTCCGCCGACTTTCACGCTGTATTCCATGCTCTCTCTGAGCACTCCGGCTTTCTCGTCGATAGCCGGAATATAATCAGTCAGGTGAGCATTTACAAGCTCTCTGTATTCATCAAAACTACGCATTTTCGTTCTTGCCTTTCTCGAATACGGTTATCTTCTGTTCAGCCTTATCAAGGACTTCTTTGCAGAACTCTGCTTCTTCCATCCCCACCTCAAAAAGCTTAAGAGATTCCTCAAGGGTGGTTGCTTGCTTGCCGATCTCAGATGCGGCATTCTGGAGGTTCTTAAGAGCCTCTGTAAAAGTTTTATCTGACATGATCAATCCTTTCTTTTGTCGAGAGCGCGTGCTGTAAAGCTTCCGTCACGCATCCTGATAGTATAATCGCAGCCGACAGTAACTGATTCAGTATCCGGTATCACTTTGCCGGATCCGTCGGTTACCGCAGCATAACCTTTTGAGAAGATATTCCGCGGATCGTTTTCCCGAATGACGATCATTGCCTTTTCAACCGTACTGCGAGTCATTGTGATCTTGCCCTTCATATTAGAATACAGGAGGTCTGTTTTGGCTTCAAGCAGTAACCTTTCTGCCTGTATTTTCTGTCTGGCGGAAGTGATCAGTGAATCGCGAAGGCTCAGAACTTCGTCCATGAGTTCGTATGTGTTCATTACTGCAAGATCAGCGGCAGCTGTTGGCGTCTCGGCTCTCAGATCTGCAACAAAATCACTGATCGAGACATCTGATTCGTGGCCTACTGCACTGATAACAGGTATTTTAGATGCAAAAATTGCTCTCGCGACATTTTCATCATTGAAGGCTGCGAGGTCTTCCGCCGATCCGCCCCCTCTTCCGACGATGAGCGTATCGATCCTGAGACCGTTTTCTGCAAGCTGGTTAGCTATAGCAATATTCTCGCATATACTCGCAGAGGCACCAAGACCCTGTACGAGCGTAGGGAAAATCAGAATATCCGTCAGATTGTTCTTGGCTGTGATTATCTTCTTGATATCTTCTATTGCCGCACCTGTATCTGATGTTATAACACCGACTCTCAGAGGGAATTCCGGAATAGGTTTTTTCCACTTGCGGTCAAAGAGGCCTTCCGCTTCCAGCTTGGCTTTGACACGGTTGAATTCCGCCATCAGGTCGCCTTCACCTGCTGCTTCGACATGTGTGACGCTAAGCGAATAAGAACCGCCCTTAGGATAAGGACTGATCGATGCGGCTACAATTACCTTCTTGCCGTTTTCCAATAGCTTTATATCGATATTTCTGGCATTGGAAGCCCAGATCGCGCATTTGATGATGCTGTTCTGATCTTTGAGAGTAAAATACCAGTGAGGGCCGCCTTTGCTGAGTCCTGAGATCTCACCCTCGACGACGAGCATCCTGAGCTGATAATCATCACGAAGCTTCTTTGCTATATATTCATTTACCTGAGTTACTGTAACGGCTCTCATTGTTGTGAATCTTTTCTTCTTGCTAATCTTGCTATACCTACAGCGTTGTCTCCGCTGAGCGAAGGCTTACCGAATAGTATACGAGGCGATGATCCTGCTGCATTTGTATTTATCTTGTTCCTGATATAAGTACTCGAAGCGACGCCTCCGGCCATAAATACTGTGCTGATGTTGTATTCAGCAGCGAGGGACGATGCAGAGGCCATAAGGAGCGATGCGATCATATCAAACAATTCTCTGATAAGCGCGGGACGTTCGTCTTCCGCTGAATTCTCAATAGTACGCAGCAACTTGGTCTCTGCTCCGGAAAGGTTGAATCTGCCATCAGTGATTTTGATCTTAGGCAGCACATGACCTGTACGTCCGGTATAAGCAAGAGATGCTTCATCCATATACGGACCGGCCGGGAAAGGCATACCCATAGCTACGCCTGCTCTGTCGATAAGCTGTCCTATGCTGATATCCAGAGTTCCACCGATAATGTCAAGTGCGTATCCGTCCTCATCCCGTGAGCATTTGAGGAATTCAGTCGTTCCGCCGCTCAGATGGAAAAGCAGTGACTCCCCGTCATCCTGTATTGGTGCATCAGGATCTTCTATGATCGCCGCTGCATGTCCTTCCTGATGGGAGAATTCATATAGAGGTACTCCGAGAAGAGCAGCGATCTCGCGGGCGGTATTGACCCCTGAAAGAAAACAAGGCATGTATGAGCCCTCGACCCTTCTGGGACGAGAAGATACTCCTACTGCCCTGACCCTTTTAACATCTACAGATGCACATAATTCTTCTATCTGATCCGGAAGTCTGACAGAATGCTTGAAAAATGCGTCTGACTGACGCAGCCCTCTCTTTCCTTCAGGGACTTCCAGAAATTCGGATCTGTCAAATAATGTATCGTTGGAGGAATCAATTACTGCAACAGAAGTTTTGTAATTAGATGTGTCGATCCCAAGATACAATCCGGACATTTAATCCTCCTCCGGTTTTGCTTTGTTCTGATTGAGTGACTTCTCGACTTTGCTCAGAACAGAATTGACGAATGCGTATGATTTGGCTTCGCCGTATTTCTTAGAAAGCTTAACAGTTTCGTTGATCGATACTTTGACCGGGATGCTGTCTACGAACATCATCTCAGCTACTGCGTTGCGAAGTATAGCAAGATCTGTCTTGGCAACACGGTCAAACGACCATTTATCGAGATTCTGTCTTATCATTTCATCGATTTCGCTGATATGGTCGCGGATCGCTTCAAGTGTTGAAAGAGCCTGAACTTTATTCATGATCTTGAGGTTTTCCTCAACAGGGATCATTTTGCTGAAATCAAACTCATTGTTGATATCCATCTGATAGATCAGCTGCATCGTTTTCTCTCTGATAAGTTCTCTGTCCATTAATAATTCTCCTGAATTTATTTATTCTTTGTCTATACCTTCGACTCTAATATTGACCGCTTTGATGTCAAGCCCTGTCGCATTGCGAAGGTTGTTTCTGACTTTAGTCTGTATATCATAACAAAGCTGAGGAATATTGACACCGTAATAGACGATGATCTCTATACTGATCGTGATCACATCGTCATCGTTTGAGATCCGGATACTCGGATTGATATCTTTCCGCAGGACAGCCTGTGTGATGTTTTCTGTCAGACTTGCGTCTGCAAAACGGCTGACCTCCTTGAAAGCAAGTACTTCGGACTCGATCAGTTCAATAAGATTGAACTCTTCATTCATCAGCTTCTGCCTTTCCTTCTATATCTCTGTTGATTATATCTATTCTTACTTTTTCGATACGTCTGTCCCTTACTGAAAGGATAGTGAAATCATATTCCTCGAAAGAGATCGGATCGTATTTGATGTTTTCTTTAGGGATCTCACCCATAAGGTCGATGATAAATCCGCCTATAGTCTCACTGGTCTCGGATTCAAGTTCAACTCCGGTCTCTTCTTCGAGATCATCGAGATATACATTACCATCAGCGATAATCGTATTATCGTCAATTTTATCAATAATACGGTCTTCTTCATCAAATTCGTCGTCGATATCCCCTACGATCTGCTCGATGATGTCTTCTACCGATACGATCCCGCTGAATCCGCCGTATTCATCGATAAGGATCGCTAAATGCTGTTTCTCTCTCTGCAGTTCACGGAACAATGAATCGATATTCTTTGTTTCAGGAACAAAATACGCAGGTCTGAGGAGTTTTTTGATATCTACATTATCTATTCCCTGATGGATGACGCTGAACAGATAGTCTTTGATGTGAAGTATTCCGATGATATTGTCAGGATCATCTTCATAAACAGGGATCCTCGAATGAGTGAGTTCCATCAGTTCATCAAAGTATTCTTTGCGGTCATCTTCAAGGTCGATCATGAATACATCAGTACGCGGTGTCATGATCTCATACGCAAGAAGATCGTCGAATTCGAATATCGAGTCGATCATTTTGCGCCCTTCTTCTTTGATCTCACCGGATTCCTGGCCCCTGTCGAGCATGGACATGACCTTATCTTCCGAGAAATACGAATCGTCTACATCGGTTTTCTTGCCGATAATACGGAGGATCACATTGGCGATCGCTTTTGACAGCCAGACCAATGGTATCGTGATCACATAGATGACCTGCTGATAGCCTATAAGATTAACGCCGGTAGCTTCACTTGTCTGAGCGGCTATTTTCTTAGGCATGATATCGGCGAATGCTGTATAAACAATATAAAATCCGAGATTCGATGCCGCCAGTACCAGTGGAGAACGATTGTACTGTATGACTGCCGTATTGAATAATATGAATGCTGCAAGGAACAGAATAAATGATGCAGCATGGTCAGCATAATGATATCTGGATGGTTTTGCAAGGAACCTGGTAACAGCCATAAGATGCTTATTATCCGGATCATCTTCGAGTTCCTCTTTGATAACATTACGGTCAATATAATCAAGTGCTCTTTTTGATGCGACAACAAGAGCGTTAAGGACCATTATCGCTATAATACCGATTATTAATAAATACAAAGGACAACTGTCGTCCGGCATATGATCACCTCTGTTTTATTTCTTCTTGCGTATGATGAAGTCTTCGCCAGGTACACGCTTGAATCTGATCTTCAGTTTCTGCTGAGGATGCGGAGCGCTCTGGACGGGCTCGCCTTCTTCATTGTACATTTCTTCAATGACTTCTTCGTAATATGGTGTATGCGGTCCGAATATTTCGACCGTATCTCCGACAGAAAATTTATTCCTCTGCTCTACATTTGTAAGACCTGTTTCCGGATCATGATCTCTTACAAGACCGACGAATGAATAATCTCTGATGTAATCGCTGGTAAGATAATTCTGGTCTTTGTCTGTAGGTTTGTTGTAGTAGAAACCATGAGTGAATTCTCTGTGGCTTGCCTTGCAAAGTTCTGCATAGTGTGCAGGATCATACTGATATCCTTCAGGATCTTTCTGATATTCATCAAGAGCAGCTCTGTACGCGGAAACGACTGTAGCAACGTAGTACATTGACTTCATTCGACCTTCTATCTTGAAAGAAGTAACGCCTGCAGCTGCTATATCAGGAATACAGTCGATCATGCACAGATCTCTTGAGTTCATGATGTAACTGCCTCTTCCGTCTTCTTCGATCGGATAGTATTCTCCCGGACGCTGCTGCTCTACAAGTGAATACTTCCATCTGCAAGGATGTGTACATGCTCCCCTGTTGGCATCTCTTCCTGCCATGAAATTGCTGAGAAGACATCTGCCTGAATAAGAAATACACATTGCGCCGTGGATGAACGCTTCGATCTCGATCTCTTCAGGAAGCTGAGCTCTCATCTCAGCCAATTCCTTAAGACTCATCTCTCTTGCGGCAACGATCCTCTTGACACCATGATCTACCCAGAAGCGGGCTGTTACATAATTGGTAGTGTTTGCCTGTGTAGAAAGATGGATCTCTGCTTGCGGGATCTGTTCTCTGATCATGAGCATAACGCCCGGATCTGACACAAGAAACGCATCAATAGGTAAATCCTTGATCTTGCCGATATAATCTCTCAGAAGCGGAATATCGTCGTTATGAGGGTATATATTGATCGTCATATATCCCTTGCAGCCATGCTCGTGTATAAAATCCATAGCCTCACGGATCTCAGGCACAGAAAGATTCCCGGCGCCTGCTCTGAGACTGAACATCTCTCCGCCGAAATAAACTGCATCCGCTCCGTAAATAATAGCTGTTTTGAGCTTCTCCATATCTCCTGCAGGAGCAAGGAGTTCGATTTTCTTGATATTACTATTCATGTAGTCTGATTACTGCCAGTCCGTCACCGCTCGAAAGAAGCGATACGGTGAGGTCCTCCCTTTCATGTATATATTCAATGAACTGACGCATGTATTTGACATTGGTTCTGTGACGTTTAGCACCTTCGTAGGATCTGTCAACCGTCCAGCCATGCATCAGAATGTTATCGCATACGATCAATGAACCGGGCTTCGTAAGCCGTTCGGCACGGTCAAAGAATTCTTTATAGTGGCTCTTTCCGGCATCGATAAAAACGAAATCAAACAGATCTTCATTACCTGATGATTCCATTCCGGCGATCATTTCATCTAAGACTTCGTCTGCATTTCCGATGCGGAAATCTATCCTGTCACCTTCTTCTCTGTCCGAGAAATTGCTCTCGGCAGCCGCGATCATCTTCGCTGATCTGTCAATAGTCGTTATCCTTGCCCCGGGACATTTTTTCGCAAAGAACACTGCAGAATATCCGTAGGCTGTTCCAATCTCAAGAATATGAGAAGGCTTTGTCATTTCAAGAAGAAGTGACAGAAAACCTTCGGTCTCTCTGAGGATCAGAGGAACTTCATTTTGCTCGTTGAGTTCTCTGAATGACGCAAGATCTTCATCGACAGGCTTGTAATAGCTGTTGATATATTCAGTTACCTTGTCATTGGTAAAACCCATTTATTTTAATCCCCATCCGTTGCTCTCGAAGCATCACGTTCCTTAACAGCAGTCTCGTATTCTTCAAGCAGCTGCTTGTATTCTTCTTCATCAGATGTGAACACATGAGTGCCGTCAAGTCTGGAGCTGAGGACATAGTATGTGTTCTCATTGTCTGCAGGATACAAAGCAGCAATGATTGCTTTCTCCCCAGGAGAACAAAGCGGAATGGCCGGTACTTCATTCTTGCCTGCCAGGCCGAGATTGATCCTGTTGTGAATGACTGAGGAGATCTCAGGCATTTCTTTTTCGTTAGTGGTTATATTCTGTATCATCGATGCGATTACGATGATATCTCTTATGCTCATATCAAGCTCATCAGCACGTGCTCTGTAATCATCGTTAAAGAAGTTGTTGAAGCTGTCGATCATGATAAGAATGAGCATGCTCTCGTCTATTTCCGGACTGACTGTGTAGTCGCCCGGGAAAAGGAATCCCTCAACCTGGGCTGAACCGTCGACGTCTTTCCCGATGAAATCGATATCCTGAAGCGCAGGATCAGAAGCAGCTTTGATGAACGCCTTCTTATCTACGAACCCGTCTCTTGCCAGGGAAGATGCAAGAAGATCAAGCGTATAACCTTCAGGAACAGTGAATCCGTTCGGGATCGTTATGCCTTTGACCATAGTCCTTGCGATTTCTTTAGAATCCATTGACGGGGAAAGATAATAAGTTCCCGGCTTGAAATCAGTAAGAAGCATCATTTTTGCAGCGATCCTGAATCTGGAAGCCTTCATGACTATTCCGTTATCTTCAAGCATCTCGGAAACAGTAGTCAGGTCATCACCTTCGCTGACAACTATATTCGTGAAAGTGCTGGTTGTCTTATCATACGGTCTTGAGATGAATTGAAAAGATAGAAAAACAGCAAAAACTACCGCCAAAATCAGGATAATGATTCTTAGCGGTTTAAGAAATCTCTTATTGATCCCGGATTTATCCGGGGCGGTAGTTTCTGTTAATTCTTTAGTCTGATTACTTGGATCTTCCAAGATATTCACCTGATCTGGTGTCGATCTGGATCTTCTCACCTTCATTGATGAAGATAGGAACCTGAATTACAGCACCTGTTTCTACTGTAGCAGCCTTAGTTACGTTAGTAGCTGTATCGCCCTTTACACCAGGCTCTGTCTCAACTACTACAAGATCTACGAAGTTAGGAGCTTCAACTGTGAAGGCGTTGTCTTTGTAGAACTTGACTGTAGCGATATCATTCTCGCGGATGTACTTGATAGCATCTTCTACAAGCTCAGCTGTCAGAGGAACCTGATCATAAGTCTCCTGATCCATGAAATAGTAAAGCTCGCCATCGTTGTACAGATACTGCATCTGCTTGGTCTCAATGTGTGCTTTAGGGAACTTGTCATTAGGGTTGAAAGCTTCTTCTCTTGTAGCTCCTGTAAGGATGTTTCTGTACTTGGTCCTTACGAAAGCAGCACCTTTACCAGGCTTAACATGCTGGAAATCGAGAACAACGTGTGGTTCACCATTCATTTCGAAAGTGATGCCTTTTCTGAAATCGCTTGCATAAATCATAGTATCTACCTCTCTTAAAAAATATATTTGCTTAATTATATACTATTTGACTGCATTTGTAGTAGCAGAATATTTGAATTACTGAAGTCCTACTGCTTCACCAATGATCTGGAATACATCATTCATCATGACAGTGAATGCTCCCTGAGCCTGGACAAATCTTGCAGCGACAGGCTTTGTCGTAAGCATAGCGCTGAGAGACTGAAGCCTTGACATTGTGTTCGGATCAGGCTGCTCGCCTCTCATCTGAGCTGTCTGGAGCTCGATCTGAAGGGCCTGCAGTTCTCCGATCATCTTAGAAGCTTCTTCGTCTTTTTCGATTTCTTTGCGCATTTTGTCAAATTCCAAGAATTCTCCTGACTCTTTGATTGCTCTTGCCAGGTTGTGAGCTTCATCGTAAACGTTCATATTTCCTCCTGTTTTCTATACATATAGAATTATTGGTATTATTACAGGACTTCTCTTGGTTCTCCTGTAAATAAATGACTTCATATCTGACTTGATGGCTTTGGTGAGAGAAGGTTCATCAAGTGAATCGGAACTGTAACATCTTCCGATCGTGTTGAAGACGATATTAAGTGCTTCTTCAAGCAGTTCCTGATGCTCCTGAGCATAAACAAAGCCTCTCGTCCTGAGTTCCGGTTTTGCCATAAGGGAGCCTGTAGCTGTATCAAGAGCAACAGCCACAGTTATAAGACCTGACTGAGACAGATTCTTACGATCCTTGAGCACGGAAGCTCCTACATCACCTATTCCGTATCCATCGACCATGATATCGTCACCGGATGTGTATTCTTTGATGATCTGAGCTTTACTGCCTTCTATCTTAAGCGCATCACCATTGCTCAGCAGGAATATGTGATTGGAAGGCTGACCGAGCGACTGTGCAAGTCTGCCATGTTCAACGAGATGTCTGTATTCACCATGAGCAGGCAAGAAAAACTTAGGCCGGATCAAAGTATGGATCAGCTTGAGTTCTTCGATTGAAGCATGCCCGGAGACATGTACATCCATAGATGTAGCCAGTACTACTTTGACTTCCTTCTCATACAGGTGATTGACTACCTGAGAAATGACTTTTTCATTTCCCGGGATCGGTGAAGATGAGAAAACAACTACGTCGTTCTTCTTGAGCTTGACAGACTTATGGTTATCATAAGCCATTCTCGTAAGAGCCGACATCGGTTCGCCCTGGCTTCCTGTAGTAATAATGGTCAGGTCCTTGTCCGGTATGTTTCTGATCTCGCTGATTTTGACAAAAACAGAATCAGGTATGCCTGAAAGATATCCGAGACTGCGAGCCAGCTCAAGCACATTCTCCATGGAACGTCCGGATACTGCGATCCGTCTGTGATGGGCTATCGAAGCCTCTATGAAATATTTGATCCTGTGGACGTTTGAGGCAAAGGTCGCGATGATGATTCTTTGCGATGTATTGTTGAAAATGTCATCGATCGACTTTCTTACAATCGCTTCAGACGGAGTAAAGCCGTCTCTGAGGACATTCGTACTGTCGCAAAGAAGCAGGTCTACGCCTTCATCACCCAGCTGTGAAAACCTGTTAAGATCGATTACTTTACCATCAAGCGGTGAATAGTCGATCTTGAAGTCTCCGGTATGGACGATATGACCCCCCGGGAATTTTACAGAAAAAGCAATAGAGTCAGCGATACTGTGATTCGTCTGGATCGCTTCGACTTTGAATGATCCGACATTAAATACATCTCCGGCTTTGATCACATGTCTTTCGCAGGAAAGCCCGTGCTCCTCGAGTTTATGATCGATCAGCCCCATTGACAGAGGCGAAGCATAAACCGGGACGTTAACATCCTGGATCAGAAATGGAATACCGCCGATGTGGTCTTCATGCCCGTGCGTGATTATTACGCCCTTGACTTTATCCTTGTTGTTCTTAAGGTATGCAAAATCAGGAATAACTACATCGATACCGAACATTTCGTACTCAGGAAAAGCAAAACCGCAGTCAATGACCAGGATCTCGTCCTGACATTCAATGAGCGTGCAATTCTTACCGATTTCCTTCATACCGCCGAGCGGGATCACTTTGAACGGAACCGATGAAGAGCCGGAGGCAGATTTCCTGCCCCGACCCTTCCCTTTTTTATTTTTGTTATATTTGAAATTAGTCTTTTTGAGTGTTGCCATAAAATATTATCTATAGCCGCCTTATTTGACTACGAAATTGATGATCTTGTTAGGCACAACGATGACTTTGACAACAGTCTTGTCTCCGATAGCTTCGATGACCTTTTCGAGTCCTCTGGCGGTTTCTTCTGTTACCTCCTTGTTCGAATTGTTAGGCAGCTTCATTTTGTCTTTGAGCTTGCCGTTGATCTGTACGATAACTTCAACTTCGTCTTTGACGAGTGCCTTGTTATCATATGCCGGCCATGCGTGATCATAGAGTCTGTCTTCGTGGCCGAGCTGGCTCCACATCTCTTCTGTGATATGCGGAGTAAACGGATTCAGAACTACGAGAAGTGTCTCGATCGCCTTATTGAAGAGCGGGAGATTGATCTCAGCGTTCTGCTTATATTTATAAATTTCATTAACGAATTCCATAATGGAAGCGATAGCAGTGTTGAAGTTGAATCTTCCGCCTGCATCCTCAGTTACCTTCTTGATCGTTGCGTTGATCATGTAATTGAGCGACTTATCTGTTTCGTTTTCAGCCTTAGGTTCAGGGAATTCGCTCTGTTCTCCTCTGATATCGTTTATGTATTCATAAACAAGTCTGTAAACTCTGTTCAGGAATCTATAGCTTCCTTCAACTCCTTCATCGGACCAGTCGAGTTCCTTTTCAGGAGGTGCTGCGAACAGGATGAAGAGTCTTGCTGTATCTGATCCGTACTTAGCCTGGATTTCAGACGGAGCTACAACATTGCCCAGAGATTTACTCATCTTGGCTTTGATATAATTATCGTCCTTGTCGTAGTATCCCTTGATTACCATACCCTGTGTGAGAAGATTCTTGAATGGTTCTTCTGCATCGCAAAGTCCGAGATCATGGAGTACCATCTGGAAGAATCTCGCATACATGAGGTGGAGAATAGCATGCTCGACACCGCCGATGTACTGATCAACATTCATCCAGTAATTGACTTTGGCAGGATCGAACGGCATTTCTTCATTGTGAGCATCGCAATATCTGAGGAAATACCATGATGAATCAAGGAATGTGTCCATGGTATCGATCTCACGTTCAGCAGCGCCGCCGCACTTAGGACATGTGCACTTTCTGAAAGTCTTGGATGTTGTGAGCGGAGATTCGCCCTTTCCTGTGAATTCTACGTCTGTAGGAAGAAGAACCGGAAGATTTGCTTCATCTTCAGGGACCCAGCCGCACTTCTCACAATAGATCATCGGGATAGGTGTTCCCCAGTATCTCTGTCTGCTGATGAGCCAGTCTCTGAGCTTGTAATTGACCGTTCCGTGTCCGAGTCCTTTACTCTCAAGATCTGCAGTGATCTTTTTGATCGCTTCTTTGTTGTTCATTCCGTTATATTCTTCGGAATTGATCATGGTTCCTTCTGCAGCTGCAGCTTCTGTGAGATTATCAAGATCTACATCAGGAACATCAACTACAGGAATGATATCGAGGCCGAACTTCTTAGCGAACTCAAAGTCTCTCTGGTCATGCGCAGGTACAGCCATGATAGCACCGGTACCATAATCCATCATAACGTAGTCTGAAATATAGATCGGTACCTTCTTACCGTTGACAGGATTGATTGCATAATAACCAATGAACTCTCCTGTCTTCTCTTTGGTCAGTGATGTTCTTTCGAGTTCTGACTTGTGTGCACTTTCTTCAACATACTTATTGACAGCAGCTTCATATTCGGTGCCTTCTGTGAGTTCCTTTACATATGGATGCTCAGGAGACATGACCATATAAGTTACACCGAAGAGTGTATCAGGACGTGTTGTGTAAACAACGAGATCCTTATCGAAACCGTCGATCTTGAAAGTTACTTCAGCACCCTCAGATCTTCCGATCCAGTTCTTCTGCATAGCCTTTACCTTGTCAGGCCATCCCGGAAGTTCTTCGAGATTTGCAAGAAGTTTGTCAGCATAATCAGTGATCTTAAGATACCACTGGCTGAGGTGCTTCTTGGTTACAGGCGTGTGACAACGCTCACAGCAGCCATCTACGACCTGCTCATTAGCAAGTACTGTCTGACAGTCTGGGCACCAGTTTACAGGGTTGTTTTTCTTATATGCGAGACCCTTCTTGTAAAACTGGATAAAGATCCACTGCATCCATCTGTAATAATCAGGCTTGCATGTAGCAACCTCTCTGTCCCAGTCATAGCTGAAACCGAGGGACTTAAGCTGCTCACGCATGTCATTCATATTATCATTTGTCCAGCTGAAAGGATGAATACCGTTCTTGATAGCAGCATTCTCAGCAGGAAGTCCGAAAGAATCCCATCCCATCGGATGGAGGACATTGTATCCGGACATCTTCTTGAATCTAGCGATAACATCTCCTATGGAATAGTTTCTGACATGTCCCATATGGAGTTTGCCTGATGGATAAGGGAACATTTCAAGGACATAATATTTCTCTTTGTCCTGCTCATCGGAAGTCGCGAATGCGTTCTCCTCTTCCCAAATCTTTTGCCACTTGCTCTCAATGGCGGTAAAATCGTACTTATCACGCATATAATCCATCTCCTATCTTACCCTACGATGATTGATTCACAGTCGCTCCAGATTTTTTCAAGCGTGTATTTGTCTCTGACTGCTTCTGTGAAAAGATTTACAATAACATCTCCGCCGTCAACAAGGATCCAACCTGTTTCCGGTCTTCCTTCTTTGTTGCGAAGCTCGATTCCGAGCTCTGCAAGTTTATCTTCTACATCATCTGCAAGAGCTCCGAGCTGTCTTTCAGATCCGCCTGTCGCATTTACAAAGAAATCGGCGAATGATGATTTCTCAGCGATATCTATCATTATGATGTCTCTTGCCTTCTTGGAATTGAGAAGTTCCGCAATGATCTGTGCTACTTCTTTGCTATCCATCATATTTTCTTTATCTCCTTTTGATTCTGTCAACTATATACTCACGTGCCTCTATAGTATCCCTGTCTAGAGTTTTCCCTTTTTCCAGTATTCTTGAAATAGTGAAATCCATGATTTCAAGACATGCTGCGTCAATATCTTTTTTTGCTAATTCCTGAAGCTCTTTGAGTCCTGGATAATTACGATTATCTTCTATTGCGTCTGCAACATATACGACTTCCTCGAGCATCGACATTCCTGCCCTGCCTGTTGTGTGACTCTTTACAGCCCACAGCACTTCTTCATCATCGACTCCGAACTTAGTGCTGAGAATTCCGGCAGCGACTTTTGAATGGGCAAGAGCGTTGTTGTCAAGATACTCATCTGAAAGGCCCAGAGACCTCACATATTCATTCATGACTTCCGGAGTAAAGCACTTGGCTATATCGTGATAACGTCCCGCGAAAGCAGCTTTTTCTACATCCTGTCCGTAGATTTCTGCCAGCTCAGAGGCCATTTTCTCGACTCCGAGTGAATGTGTGTATCTTGAAGGTTTGAGTTGTTCCTTCATGAAACGCTCGAGACCTTCTCTATCTGTACAAATCATGTTTATGTATATACTCCTCTACTCCCGGAAGCACTAAACCGGAGATCGATTTTCCTTCAGCAATGTTTTTCCTGATAAGTGTAGATGATGCATCTACAGGCTCCATCTCCAGCAGCGTGATATCCGAATTGTATTTCTCGCGGAATTCGGATATTTTGGCCATTCCTGTGGAATCGACAGTATCCGGTCTTCTGGCTGTTATGAGAGGATAATCTCTCAATATTTCTTCGCCCATGTACCATGTGTCAAGTTGCACGACTGAGTCGAATCCCAGCAAAAAGCTCAGATTGCCTCCGAGGAGAGTTTTCCAGTGCCTGAGAGTTTCTACAGTATACGATGGCCCGGTTTTGTTCAGCTCATATCTTGAAAGACAGAAAGCTTTGTTGTAACTAAGTACTGCTTCGATCATTCCGCACCTGTCTTTCCCGTCAGTGACCTTACGGTCCTGTTTGAACGGTGAAACATATGCAGGCATGAATATAAGCTTGTCAATTCCGCATTCTTTGACAGCATGATCAGCCATCGAAACATGTCCTATATGGATCGGGTCAAATGAACCGCCGTAAATTGCATATTTTCTCTTGTGATCTTCCATGGTTATTCCTGAAGAATTATTCCTGTGGTGCAAGTGCGATTCCGAGTTCTTCAAGCTGACCTTCTCCGGCAGGTGCAGGTGCTTCGCATACAGGACACTCGGCATTCTGGTTCTTAGGGAAAGCGATCACCTCTCTGATACTCTTCTCACCAAGGAGAAGCATTACGAGTCTGTCGAGTCCATAAGCGAGTCCTGCATGTGGAGGTGCTCCGTATTTGAATGCTTCTATAAGGAATCCGAACTTCTCCTGACATTCTTCATCTGTGAGACCAAGCGCCTTGAACATTCTGGCCTGAAGGTCTTTGTCATGGATCCTGACACTTCCGCCGCCGAGCTCTACACCGTTGAGCACGATGTCATACGCATTGGCGTTGAGTGAAAGAATATCTCCGTCAAGTTTGTCAAGTTCATCCAGCTTAGGCTGTGTGAACGGATGATGCATTGCCTTGAGGTTTCCGTCTTCGTCTTCTTCGAACATCGGGAAATCAACGACCCAGAGGAAGTTGAACTGATTGTCATCAAGAAGTCCGAGAAGACCTGCGATCCTTCTTCTGAGGAATCCGAGTGAATCATAAGTGACTTTAGCAGTTCCGCTTACGATGAATACGACATCTCCGATTGCTGCGCCGCACTTGTCAAGTACATTAGCGAGCTCTTCTTCAGTGAAGAATTTTCCTACAGATGATGTGATGCCAGATGCTTCTCTCTTGATCCATACGAGACCTTTTGCACCGTAATGCTTGACTTCATCAACGAGTTTGTCGATTTTCTTCCTTGAGAATTCCGAAGCTCCGCCAGGAACACAGATACCCCTGATGTCTCCGCCTTCCGCAAGAGTCTTGGTGAATACTTCGAATTTGCAGTCTGCGAAAAGATCGTTCAGCTTCATAAGTTCGATATCGAAACGAGTATCAGGCTTATCTGATCCGTAACGCTCCATTGCTTCTGCATAAGTCATTCTTGGGAATGGGATCTCTACATCGATTCCCTTGACTTCTTTCATTACTCTTTTGATGAATCCTTCCTGAACTTCGATAACATCATCTACTCCTGCAAATGACATCTCGAGGTCGATCTGTGTGAATTCCGGCTGTCTGTCAGCTCTTAAGTCCTCGTCTCTGAAGCACTTTACGATCTGTACATATCTGTCAGTTCCTGCAACCATGAGAAGCTGCTTGAACATCTGTGGTGACTGCGGAAGAGCATAGAAACTTCCGTTGTGTACTCTGCTTGGTACAATATAGTCTCTTGCGCCTTCCGGTGTAGGCTTGATAAGCATCGGAGTCTCTACTTCTGTGAAACCCATCTCATCGAAATAGTCTCTTGCACATTTGACAACTCTGTGGCGTACCGTAAGGTTGCGCTGCATTTTGTTTTTACGAAGGTCAAGATATCTGTACTTGAGTCTGAGATTGTCATCTACGTTGTCATCATCCCTGACATAGATCGGAGGCGTTTCGGATTTGGAGTAAATGACAAGATCATTCGCGAAAACTTCGATATCTCCGGTAGGGATGTTGTTGTTCTTCGAAGATCTTTCTTTTACTGTTCCTTTGACTCCGATACAGAATTCGCTTCTAAGAGTCTTCGCAAGATCAAGGATCTCAGCAGGAACGTCTTCATTGAAAGTTACCTGTGTGATACCTGTCTTGTCTCTGAGGTCCACGAAAACAAGGCTTCCGAGGCTTCTTGCTTTTGCTACCCAGCCGTTTAAAACTACGCTTTTTCCTTCGTCAGAGAGTCTGAGCTCTCCACACATATGTGTTCTCTTATATAGCATCTGTCAGTTCTTCCCTTCTTACTTTAGTTTGTTCAGAGTTAGACATATTCTTGAGTGTAAGTTCTCCGGTAGCAACTTCATCGTCACCGATAACTACTGTATATGCTGCCCTGAGTTTGTTTGCATATTTCATCTGGCCTTTAAGATTACGTTCTCTGGTATCCATCTCAGCCCTGATCCCGGCAGTCCTGAGTTCGTGCAGCAGTGTGAACGAATACTCTCTTGCATCATCTCCGATCCATGCGATAAAGATCTGAGGATCAGTATCACCACCGAAGTCGTGACCGGACTTTTCCATCAATGAGATCAGTCTTTCTTTTCCAAGCCCGAATCCGACACCAGGCATATCCGGACCGCCGATCTCCTCGATAAGGTGGTCATATCTTCCGCCTCCGCATACAGTGCCCTGAGCACCGAGTAAAGTCGTGATGAATTCGAATGCTGTTTTGGTGTAATAATCAAGACCTCTTACGATCGTAGGATCAACAACGTATTTGATGCCTACTGCGTCAAGATGCTTCTTGAGCTGCTCGAAATCGTTCCTGCAGTCGTCGCAGAGGAAATCGAGCATCATAGGAGCGCCTTTGACCAGAGCCTGATCTTCTTTGGATTTACAGTCAAGGATCCTCATAGGATTCTTGTCAAATCTGGATTTGCAGGTATCACAGAGGCAATCAAGTTTAGGTCTCAGGAAATCCTGAAGAGCTGTTCTGTGAAGCGGTCTGCATTTTCTGCAGCCTACGCTTGAAATATGAAGCTCAATATCGCGGATCCCCATTCTGTTCAGAAAATCGTATCCGAGTGTGATGACTTCAGCATCAGCAAGCATACTGTGTGTGCCGAAATTCTCAATGCCAAACTGGTGGAATTCTCTTAATCTTCCTTCCTGCGGCTTCTCGTATCTGAAACATGGAGTATTGTAGTAATACTTGGTAGGCTGTGTCTGAGCGTACTGGTTGCTTTCGATAAAAGCGCGAACTGCAGGAGATGTTCCTTCCGGCTTGAGGGTGATGCTTCTTCCGCCGAGATCATTGAAAGTGTACATTTCCTTCTGGACGATATCTGTTGTATCGCCGACACCTCTTGAGAAAAGCTCTGTTGCCTCGAAGACCGGTGTTCTCAGCTCTTTGAAGCCGTACTCAGAACAAATCTTCGCCCACTCTGATTCGATATATTGCCACTTATATGCATTATTGGACAATACATCTTTGGTACCTTTAGGCGCTATGATTTCCATGTCTTTCTTATCCTCCGTAGTATTTATTCTTTCGGTCGAGCATTTCATCGAAACGCTCATTGTATACCATATAATTGCTGACGTTAGGTATTCTTTCAAGCCTGTCTTCGTCAGGATAATAAATCTTGCCGATCGCACCGGCTCCGAGACCTATGATCGTCTGTTTTTCTTCCATGATCCTGATATTGTAGACGGAATGCTTGCCCGGCCTGCAGTAACCGACATTTTCAAGTGCACCCATCTGGTGCTTCTGCCTGTATATGTAATACGGGATGAAACCTTCTTCAGAAAGTCTTTTTCTTGCGTGATCGACCATCGCCGATACAGTCTCTGTGTTCCTTCTGTAATATTCAGGATCGTTTTCTCTGAGTCTCGATCCTCTCTTGACTGAGAGTGTATGGACTGTGATGTTATTTGCTCCCAGTGAAATGATTTCGTCAAGTGAATTCCTGAAATCTTCGAGCGTTTCTTCCGGAAGTCCCGCTATAAGGTCTGCGTTGATCGTGTCAAATCCGTATTGTGAAGCGAGATGATAACCGTTTCTGATATCCTCTGAAGTATGATCTCTTCCGATTATACGGAGTGTCTGATCTTTCATTGACTGAGGGTTGATGCTGATCCTGCTGATATGATTGTGCTTGAGAACTTCAAGCTTAGCAGGTGTTATAGTATCAGGTCTGCCCGCTTCGACTGTAAATTCCAGTGTCCGGGGATCTACATTGAATGATTCACATATAGATCTGATAAGTATATCAAGCTGATCAGGATCAAGAGTAGTCGGTGTCCCGCCGCCTATATAAACGCTTTCTATCCTGGTATTGTTATCACGTGCAAGTCTTCCTGTATAACTTATCTCCTTGAGGAGATTGTTGAAATACTCTGCTATTGCTTCAGGTCCTGCAACATTTGACGCAAAAGCACAATATTCACATCTTGTCGGACAGAAAGGTATGCCTACATATAGCCCGGATGCTTCGGAAGGATTTCCGGAAAGATTGCTGATCTGATAATCGGCAATTTCTTTGAGAAGCTCAGCCTTTGACTCGGAGACAAGATATCTCTTGCGCAGAAGATCAGTCATTCCTTCAGTCCCGCCTGCTTCGTTTATAAGCTCAAATGCCAGCTTGAGAGGTCTGACTCCTGTAAGTGTCCCCCATTCTGATGACATTCCTGTGAGCTCTGACAGCAAATGATAAAGCTCGCGCTTGATGGTATCTCTGTCTGATGATCCTGAACCGTTGACAAGATAGCTGCCTGATCTGAGCGGCAGATCCGGGCTGCTGATTTTAACGGGAATCACTTCAAATTCATCTTCGGCAAGAAAGACCCTGGCGAGCTCTCCGTAATGATAATCATTATCTATGTTGTTGATATAGAATCTATACAAAAGGATTTGCCCTCTTTTCGTAACCAATAGTAGTGGCAGGTCCGTGCCCCGGTAATACGATCATTTCCTCAGGAAGTGTATAAAGTTTAGAAAGGATGGAATTTTCCATAGTTTCCCAGTCTCCGGTTTCCAGAGAAGTGTTGCCGACCGAAAGTCTGAATAAAGTGTCGCCTGTGAAAACTTCTCTCTCCGTGGCGAAGCATATTCCGCCCTCAGTATGTCCCGGAGTTTCTATGACTCTCAGAACAGTCTCACCAAGAGTGATAGTGTCGCCTTCTTTGACATAAACATCAGCTTTCGGGCAGATAGAAGATCCTTTTCCGAGAGCCATCCATTTGTTGTCTCTTCCTCCGCTCAGGAGATATTCTTCATGTGCCGGAACCTCGAATACAGCATCCGGATATTCAGTAAGATAAAGCTCTGCAGCTGCAAAGTGGTCATAATGGCCGTGAGTGAGCAGGACATATTTGAGTGAACCAGCATCTCCAATCGCAGAAGTTACATCCATTCCATAATATCCCGGATCAATAATAGCCTTGTGTCCTGTTGCCTCATCCGTGATAAGATACGTATTCTCGCTGAGTGGTCCGTTCGGATAACATTCAATTTTAAGACTCATAAATGGCTCCTTATCTTGGTCTGAATACCTTGATCACGCCTTCTACCTGACGAAGTGCTGTCAGAAGTCTCTGAATCTGATGCATATCAGAAATCTCGACAGTGAGAAGCGAATTCGTTGTTCCCGGTTCACCCTGATTGAGGTTGAGACCGACGACTTCAATATCATAATCGTCACATACCTTGGAGAGATCTTTGAAAATACCCTTTCTCTCTTCGGATACGACCTGTATATCTACGTAATATTTACGCTTGTCATCAGGAGTATCCCAATCGACCTCAATGAGTCTTCCTCTGTCTTCTTCCCTGATGTTGCGTATATTAGGACAATCGGATCGGTGGACTGTTATTCCCTTGCCCTTGGAAATATATCCTATGATAGGATCTCCCGGAACAGGATTACAGCAAGTAGCTCTTCTGATGAGAAGATTGTCGGAACCTTTTACAACGATGCCGGAATCTGAACCTTCAGCACCTCTGCTGACAGGTTTTTTCTTGACTTCGATTTTTTCCTTTTCTTCTTCTCTTTTCTCATTATCGGCTTCGTAATACTCTATCAGTTTCTGGCCGAGTTTGGAAACGGAGTTGCCGCCTCTTGATATCTGAAGATAAAGTTCATTGACGTTCGAACAGTTGAAGTCTTTGACAGCCTTGAGAATATATGCATTTTTTGCTACAAGTGCAGGATCATACCCTTTCTTCCTGATGTAGGAATTGATATTGGATTTACCCTTGTTGACATCATTATCCTTGTCGGATTTGCGAAGCCAGTTTCTGATCTTGGCGCGCGCCTGAGATGTTTTGCAAAGTTTGAGCCAGTCAAGACTCGGTCCTGATGAATTTGCCGAAGTAACGATCTCTACGATATCTCCGTTGTGGAGCTGATGGTCGATCGTTACCATCTTTCCGTTGACTTTGGCGCCGACACATCTGACACCGACATCAGTATGGATCTTGAATGCGAAATCAAGAGGAGTACTCTCAGCAGGCAGTTCCATTACATCTCCACCCGGAGTGAATACAAATACCTGATTGTTGAAGAGATCCATTTTGAGTGTCTCGAGGAATTCGACTGAGTCGTCTGCCTCTTTCTGCCACTCAAGAGCCTGTCTCAGCCATGCAAGCTTCTGCTCGCTTTCATCTTCAACACCACTGATCTTGCCCTCTTTGTATTTCCAGTGAGCTGCGATACCATATTCAGCTATACGGTGCATCTCATAGGTCCTGATCTGGATCTCAAATGGTTCTCCGTTATCGCCGAGCACAGTTGTATGCAATGACTGATACATGTTCGGCTTCGGCATAGCTATATAGTCTTTGAATCTGCCCGGGATAGGCTTCCACCTGGTATGGACCAGTCCGAGTGCAGCGTAACAGTCTTTGACGCTGGAAACAATGATTCGTACAGCCAGAAGATCGAATATCTCGTCTATCTGCTTCTTCTGGATGACCATTTTGCGGTAAATACTGTAAAGATGCTTGGAACGGCCCTTGACATCATGCTGGATACCGGCAGCGTCAAGCTCTTCAGAGATCTCTGCAATAAGCGTTTCGAGGTTCTTCTCGTAGATGGACTTCTTTCTCTCTACTGCTGCTGACAGATTCTTATACTCAATCGGGTGAAGATATTTAAGTGCCAGGTCTTCGAGCTCGAATTTGATACTGAATATTCCGAGTCTTCCGGCAAGAGGTGCATAGATCTCGAGAGTTTCGAGCGCTTTGGTAGTTCTCTTGTTGGTCGGCATATATTCAAGAGTCCTCATATTGTGAAGCCTGTCCGCGAGCTTGATGATAAGGACTCTTATATCCTTGGACATTGCCAGAAACAGCTTACGGAAATTCTCTGCCTGTGCGGCTTCTGTCGAATCGTATGAGATATTACCGAGTTTGGTGACGCCTTCTACAAGAGCTGCGATCTTCTCATCGAAATCTTTAACAAGCTGTTCTCTGGTATAACTGGTATCTTCAACGACATCATGCAGAAGTCCTGCTATGACCGTTTCGTTGTCCATACCGAAATTTGCAAGAATTTTGGCAACAGCAATCGGGTGAATAATATAAGGTTCACCACTCTTACGAAACTGCCCTTCGTGTAAACGGAGAGCAGTTTCGTAAGCTTTTATTATGACTGTATCATCATACTTCGGATTGATCTTGGTCATATCCTTGATGAAGGTCTCAGTCGATAAATCAATGATTTCTCTTACTGCCATTGATACCCTTGCCTGTAATCTTGCCTGTAATAACTGAAAGTATTGATTATTCCTGTTATACGGTTATACCGTCATCTTTACGGTTTTTCTTTTTGTTTTTCTGTGATTTCTCAAGTGTCTGCTGGTACTTGGACATGTTTTCCTTGCGAGTGAGCTCATAGAAGAGCGGGCTGCAGAGGAAAATCGATGAATATGTACCAACGAATACACCGATCATCAGAGGAATAAGGAATCCTCTGAGTTCTGAACTTGCCATAAGGAACAGCGGAACCATTACTAGGAATGTAGTGACAGAAGTCATGACCGATCTGGTAAGTGTCTGATTAACGCTGTCGTTTATGAGCTGGATGTTCTGCTTGCGGTTAGTGTAGAACTTGGAGTTCTCTCTGATTCTGTCGAATACTACGATAGTATCGTTGATCGAGTAACCTACTACAGTAAGAATACCTGCGATGAACGGGTTGTTGATCGTGATCCTGAATATCGCATAAATCGACAGAGTCATAAATACGTCGTGTACAAGACCTGCTACAGCAGCAAGACCGAACTTCCATGTCTTGAATCTGAATCTGATATAAACCAGCATTACAAGAGCTGCAATGATGATCGATCTGATCGCATTTCTTCTGAGGTCCTTTCCGACTGTTGGTCCGAACTCTTCTGATGCAAGAACATCTTCATCGCTGAATCCGTACTTCTCCTGAAGTGTATCAACGACTTCTGTACGTTCAGCAGACTTAAGATCCTTTATAGTTCTGATGATCACCTGTGAGTGATTGTCGGATGCATAAACGATTGTCGGATTAAGTTCATAACTTGCGATAGTGTCCTTGACCTCATCGATGTCAACTTCCTGACCCATCTCGATCTGCATCATAGTACCGCCTGTGAAGTCGATACCATAATTGAATCCTCTGAAGAGAGCAAAGCCGAGTCCGATAATGATCACACATGCACTGATTGCATAGAACTTCTTTCTGTTCTCAACAAAGTGGAAGTTGAATTTGTGTGACATGAACTTAGCGGATCCGTCTTCGCTGATCCCGAACATAGCAAGAGTTCCGAATTTCTTGCTGTCAGCAATGAGACCCACAAACAGCTGAGTGATGAATACAGCTGTGATAACGCTCATTACAGTACCGATCATGAGGGTGAGTGCGAATCCCTTAACCGATGTAGTACCGAAGAGATACAGAACGAAAGCTGCAACAAGTGTAGTTGTCTGAGAGTCAACTACTGTTCCGAGAGCTGCTCTGTAACCCATATCTACAGCAGTTCTTACTGACTTGCCCTTAGCGATCTCTTCCCTGATACGTGTGAAAATGATTACGTTGGAGTCTACTGCCATACCTATGGAAAGGATGATACCTGCGATACCAGGGAGTGTGAGAACGGAACCCATACCTGCCATGATCCAGAGAACGAGCTGGATGTACAGAAGCAGAGCAACGTCAGCGACCAGACCGAGAATGCCATATGCGAGAACCATGATGATCAGTACGAGAGCAAGGCCGATAGCACCTGCTTTAACGCTGAGTGCAAGAGCATTGGCTCCGATAGTAGCGGTCTGGACAGATGAATTGATTTCTGTCAGATTGGCAGGGAGCGCACCGCCTCTGATGAGAGCGGAAAGTCCGGAAGCCTCAGTCTCTGAGAATCCGCCTGGTCTTGTAATCTCGCAGGATCTGGAATTGATTTTCTCGTGAACGACCGGAGCGGAAATTACTTCATCATCGAGTGCAATAACGATTGCTCTGCTGTCGACAGTATTACCCTGTTCATCAGTCATTGTAGGAGTGACCGAGCCGCTGAATGCTTTTTCAGTTGCGTCAGCAAAAAGATTGCTTCCCTCAGATGTGAAATCGATAGTGATCTTGTATCCGCCGTTTTGTGTATCGGTTGCGATCTGGGAGTCGCTGATACCGTCACCGGTCAGTGCGAGAGTACCGTCTGCGAGATAGAACTGGAGCTGAGCTGTTCTTCCGATCTGCTCGATCGCTTCTTCTGCATTCTCAACGCCCGGCATCTCAACTCTGAGTCTGTTTGTGCCTTCGATGGATACCGCAGCTTCGCTGATACCCATAGCATTGACTCTGTTCTCCAGAACGCTCTTTGTCTGATTCATGATCTGTGTCAGATCTGTTCCTGTCTCGGTCGTGTCAGCCTCAAGAAGTACATAAACTCCTCCGTTGATGTCAAGACCGTACTTGAGTTGTTCGCCGAGATTTCCTACTTTGTCACCAATACCGAAGAATGATATAAACCATCCTGCAATCAGGATAATGATGACAAGAACTGCTAATACTTTTTTTCTTCCTGTTTTCATTTTGATTGTGTAAACCTTTCAATAAGATGCATTAAAATATCGAAAAACGCATAGTCCGACATATAACAATTATTCAATCTATTGTATCCGATTGGCCTTCCGATTTCAATAAAAAAAGCGCCCTTTACAGAGCGCCTGATGTACTTAATTCGATACTGTATGAAGTATTAGTTCTGCTCGGAATCAGATTTTCTGGAGAGCTTCTTAGGAGTGACCTTCTTGTCTCTGTCAGGTCTCTTCTCTTCTTCAGGCTCTTCCTTCTCTTCCTTCTTTGCGGCCTCAGCCTTAGCTGCTTCACTCTTGCCTACGCTGGCAATAGCAGTCTTGAGGAATTCGATCTTAGTCTTGTCTGCTCCGGTAGTGATAACAACAGTCTTGTCAGTGATCTTGGTGATTCTTCCGACAACTCCTCCGATAGTGATGATCTCGTCTCCGACCATAAGAGAAGCTCTCATCTCGCGATCTTCCTTGTCTTTCTTCCTCTGCGGTCTGATCATCATGAAGTAAAACATCAGAATAAGAACGACCATTAATATAATACTACTCATTCCCTGACTCATATTGTCCTCCTTTGTGTACTGTATATCAGGTGTCTGGTACCGGTGGTGGGGCTCGAACCCACACGATGTTGCCATCACGGGATTTTGAATCCCGCGCGTCTGCCAATTCCGCCACACCGGCTTGGCAGGTTAATGTTTATAAAAAAAAATGGTGTGGATGACTGGACTCGAACCAGCACGGTTGCCCACATGGCCCTCAACCATGCGCGTCTGCCTATTCCGCCACATCCACACGACAATTATGTATTATAGAGATGAAAGGCGGAATTGTCAAGGCCATATTTGAGATTTTTTTATTTAAACTTCTATGTGATCAGATTTTGGATAATTCAGCATCGACAAGATCATGAAGTTCCTCTATCGTACCGTTATTATAAAAAACCACATCTGCTTTGGATATTCTGAAATCATCATCAGCCTGAGATTCTATAATGAGATCAATAATTGAAGGATCGATCTTGTCCCTTTTCATGATCCTTTCTGCTTTGAGATTTCTGTCAGCGGTAACGACCCATACCCTGTCATACTCGTCTTCTTTGTGCTTTTCAAAAAGAAGCGGAATATCATAGAAAAGAACTTTGGTACCGCGTTGTTCTTCCTCCTTGCGTATAGCATCGATGTCCTCAATTACAACTGCCGTCGTTCCTGCCTCGAGAATCGGCATGTATTTCGGTTCGCGGAAAACAAGATCCCGCATAGCTGCTCTGTTCAGACTGCCGTCCTCATTGATAAATCCCGGGCCGAAATGTTCCAGTATATAAGGCATAGCTTTGCCCCCTGCTGCCGTCATTTCTCTGGACATCTTGTCAGCATCAATAACTGTATAACCCTTTTCAGTCAGATAAGAGGTCACACATGATTTTCCGGCGCCTATTCCGCCTGTGATTGCAATATTCAGCATTGGACCCTCCGATAATAATTATTTTAGCTCATACCAGGTTTTACCTGTATGGATATCACATGTTAATTCAACTGCCAGTCTTGCTGCGCCGGTCATGCATCTTTCAAGAAGCTCTCTTACTGCATCAAGTTCACTGTCCGGACCCTCAATGATAAGTTCGTCATGGATCTGAAGAATAAGTTTTGACTCCAGACCACTCTTTCTGAGTTCCTTTGAAACTGAATTCATGGCTATTTTGATGATATCCGCAGCTGTCCCCTGGATAGGAGTATTCATTGCGAGCCTTTTGGCCAGCTCTCTGTCCATGAACTTTCTTGATGCGAATTCCGGGATCTGCCTGACCCTGCCGAAGAAAGTGCGGACTTCACGGTTTGTCTCGCCTTCTCTGATCCTGGCATCAAGATATTCTTTGACAGCAGTATGCTTGCTGAAGTACTCATTGATATATTTCTGCCCTTCTGTACGGGAAATATGAAGGCTCTCTCCAAGTCCGAATCCGCTCATTCCGTAGACAACACCGAAATTGACAGCTTTGGCCTTTGTCCTGTCAAGCGGAGTGACCTTATCTTCAGGAATATCAAAAACTCTTGATGCAGTTGCTCTGTGGATATCCTTTCCCTGTCTGAAGTCATTGATCAATGACTCGTCGCCGCTGAGAGACGCAAGGATCCTGAGTTCTATCTGAGAATAGTCTGAACCGGTAAAAGTGCGTTCATCACTGCCCGTGATGAATGATTTTCGAATAAGTCTGCCGTAATCATCGCGCACAGGAATATTCTGGAGGTTCGGCTCAGTGCAGCTGAGCCTGCCGGTAGCCGCTACAGTCTGCATGAAATGCGGACGGATCTTACCGTCATATCCGATAAGCCCTGTCAGCCCATCGATATAAGTGCTCTTGAGCTTGGCGACTTTGCGGTATTCGAGAACATCAGTTACTATCTCATAGTCATCTGCCAGCTTTTCAAGAATATCAGCAGCTGTTGAATACGATCCGGTTTTCCCTTTTGGCTTAGGATAAGGAATCTTAAGATCCGTAAACAGAACAGCAGCAAGCTGTTTTGGAGAATTGATATTGAAAGTCTTGCCGGCGAGATCATAGATCCTGCTTTCAAGTTCTTGGATCCTGCTCTCAAGCTCATTTCCGATAGATGCAAGTATCTCAGGATCACATGTGATGCCCTCAAGTTCCATGGAAGCAAGAGTAAGTACAAGCGGCATTTCGCAGCTGTAGAAAAGTGCATCCAGGCCCTGCTCAACGATAGAGCCGATCTGAGGCTCCATGACTTTTGATATGAAAAATACCCTTTTTGCAAGACTGTTGCCATCAAAAGATGATGTATTTTCGTTAGCGTCACTTCCGAGAAGCTCTCTGTCATCATCTGATACCGCATAGCCGTTATAGCGTAGAAGCATTTTATCAAGAGCGTATTTCTGTCTGTTCGGGTCGAGCAGATATTCAGCTATCTGTGCATCGTAATAAGGGACAGGAACTGAATCAGTATAACTCAGCATTGAGTAAATAATCCTTTTGAGTCCGCATCCGCAAAGGCAAAATGATTTGCGTACTAAATTATCGATACAGACTGAAGTATCAAGAGGTGTAAGCTCCTTGATGCACATCAGAGAATCTGCCGGACTGTACAGCGTGATACACTTGATCTCAGGAACATTGAGATGATCAGCGTCTGTCGCAGCTTCGATGAAGACTTTTGAACCGTTTTCCACCTTGCTAAGAAAAGCTTCAAAATCGACAAATGTGAGTTCGCTCAGTTCTTTATCTGCGTCAAAAGAGCCGGAGGTATCGGCAGGAACCGCAATGTTTTGGTCGATTTCAGACTGAAGACGTTTAATGAAAGTATTGAACTCGAGCTCAGTATATATCTCGATAAGCGCTTTGATATCGGGATCAGTAAATTTGAGATCTTCCCACGTAAACTCAACCGGAGAATCGGTGTTGATAGTGGCGAGCCACTTTGACAATCTGGCAGAATCTATACCATTTCTGACGTTTTCGCCCATTTTGCCCGGGATCTCGTCTGCGTGCAGTATGATGCTGTCAAGGTCTCCATATTCTTTAAGAAGAGCAATACCTTTCTTCTCGCCTATTCCCGCAATTCCCGGAATATTATCTGACTTGTCGCCCATGAGAGCTTTGAGGTCTATGAACTGTTTCGGAGTGAGTCCGTATCTCTCGTTCATTGCCTCGATATCATAGAGATCGAAATCAGACATCCCTTTCTTGTTGATAAGTACATTGACATTTTCATCAACAAGCTGGAGTTCGTCTTTGTCACCACTGATAATGAGTGTTCTGAAGCCCTCTTGTGTCGCTTTGACCGATAATGTACCGATTATGTCATCTGCTTCATACTTAGGCATTTCGAGTACAGCAATATTCATTGCTTCGAGAACTTTATGCATCAGAGGTATTTCAGACAAAAGTTCTATAGGAGTCTGCTGCCTGCCGGCTTTATACTCCGGATATTTGTCGTGCCTGAAAGTCTTCTCTTTCATATCAAAAGCGACTGCCATGTAGTCAGGCTTATAGTCATTTATGATCTTATTAAGCATATTAACAAAGGCAAACACGCCCTGGGTGTGAATGCCTTTGGATGTAACCATCGGACGCATTGCGAAGAATGCTCTGAACAGCAAGCTGTTACCGTCGATCAGGATTACTTTTTTCATTGTGTTTTCGCTCCGTTTGATTATTATTTGCGGATCATATCTCTGGCTGAAGGAAGCCCGTATGCTCCTTCTGCCATCTGTGCACCGTCTATGATCGCATATTGCATAACATCTGTAGCAAGTGCAGCAAATGCGTCAAAAATGACTTCCTGCTTGTTAGTAGAAAGAACGAATATTGTGTCTCCGTCCAATGTGCTGTGTACCGGCTTGATAGCCCTTGCATAAGCATCATGAAGTATCGATGCGAGCTTGTTAGCCTGGGACTTAGTCAACTTGGCATTCGTGATAAGGCAGCCGATAGTTGTATTGAACGAAATGTCATAACCCATATCAAGTTTCTCTTCTTCTGACAGCTCGTAAGGGTCTTTGACTTCAGGTTCCGGTTCTGCCGGTACCTCAGGAACTTCAGTCGTAACAGGAACTGTTTCAGCAGCAGGCACTTCGGATACAGGTTCTTCGACCGCAGCCTGCTCGATCTCAGGTGTTGTATCTACCGGAGTCTCTACCGCAGGTTCTTCGATTACAGGTTCTGCATCCTCCTGAACTTCTGCAACCGGAGTTTCGATCGGAGTCTCTTCCTTAACAGGTTCTGCGTCAACAGGTTCTGCGTCGATCTGGATTTCTGCTGCAGGTTCTTCGATTACCGGTTCTCCTGCGACAGGTTCTGTTACTGCCGGATCAACCGGGACTTCAGATACCTGAGCTTCTTCCGGTACTTCTGCCGGAGCCGTGTCTTCAGGCTGGTTTTCAGCGGCTTCCTTTGCTGCAGCAAGATCGTATGCCTCCTGAATAGCTCTGGCGATATCGGATTTGGTATCTGACGGAGCTTCAGAGGTCTTCTCAACAGGAGGAACAGTAATAACTTCAGCGACAGGCTGTTCATCTTCTGTCTTTACTTTGAAATCGTCAAAGCTGATCTCAGAACCGGATTCAGGATAAAGCATATCTTTGAGAACCTTGATCGTTCCCTGAATAGCAGAACCGTCAGTTGTTCTAAGTCCGGCAATGATATTGCCTGCACCGTTATAAACGTCTGCACAGGCATTGACAGCGACTACGGCGCCGACCTGAACAAGATCGTCTCCGCATGCGAATGTTCCCAGCCCGGTCTTCATAGCTCTGTCCATACCAAGCATCTTTCCGCATGTGGCACCTGTCCCTGCGCCATGATTTCCTGTGTCAAAAATACCCTGATAAGCATTTCCGACCGCTTCAATACCCATTTCTCTATCCGGATATACATCTGATCTGCCTACTGCAAGGTCAAATAAAGAAGCACCGGTAACGATCGGAACAGAACCAAATGGCGTTCTGAAACCAATACCTTTTTGTGCCAGTGCTTTCATAACACCTGAAGCCGCTTCAAGACCGAACGCAGATCCTCCGCTCAGTACAACAGCGTTAACAGTTTCAACAGTATTCTCTGATCTGAGCAGATCGGTTTCCCTCGTTGCAGGTCCGCCTCCTCTTACATCTACTCCACCAACTGCACCATCTTCACTTATGATCACAGTACAACCGGTTCCTCCATTAACATCCTCAGCATTACCGATAATAAATCCATCGATATCGCGGATGTCGATTTTCTTGATCTTCATAGAATGACCATTCCCTTCAAAACTCCATAAAAAATCCATATACTTGTTTGTATTGTATCACAAAATGTCATAAAGTGAGTAATTTCTGTAAAGTAGGCAAAATTGTGCATAAAAATAATTCCCGGGATACCGTCAAGCCGATAATTGACGCCCTATCGAATACAGATAAGGTGGGTACTTCCTTAAGCCTGGCTTCTGTAGTCCACTCGGGGGAGGCTTTACATAATGCTTCGGCATCAGAATCCCTTTAAGAAAGTGTAGGTTCAATTATGGATGCTTTAACGTATATTCCAGGAATCTGAAAATCAACTGAAGATGTTACGGATCATTATTCTATATCAAGATCACAGTTGTAATAAACCTTCTGAACGTCATCGTTGTCTTCAAGCGATGTGATCAGCTTGGTAAGAGACTTGATAGCGTTTTCATCTGTTACATTAGCTTCCATTGAAGGAATGTGCTCGATTTCTGCTTCGACGATGTCATATCCTGCATCTTTGATTGCCTGATGCACTTCGTTGAAAGCAGAAGGTTCTGTTCTGATCTCAAAATTGTCGTCGTTAACGATCATATCGTCTGCACCTGCATCGAGTGCTACCATCATTACTTCGTCCTCATCGAGGTCTTCAGAATCAATAATGATAACGCCCTTGCGGGAGAACATATATGATACACATCCCGGAGTTCCGAGATTTCCGCCATTCTTGTCGAATACTGATCTGACAAATGATGCGGTTCTGTTCTTATTGTCTGTAAGAGCTTCTACTATGACAGCTACTCCCGATGGGCCATATCCTTCGAACTGAAGTTCTTCGTATGACTCTCCTCCGAGTTCACCAGTACCCTTTTTGATAGCTCTGTTGATGTTATCGTTAGGCATTCCGATTCCTTTTGCCTTATCGATAGCAACTCTCAGAGAAGGATTGAATTCAGGATCTCCGCCACCCTTTGCTGCTACAATGATCTGTCTTGAATACTTAGTGAACATTGCAGAACGCTTAGAGTCCTGTGCTGATTTTCTGTTAGCGATTGTTCCATGTCTGCCCAATGGAGACACCCCCTTTGCATTAGTCTGATTGTTATTTAATTAATTGTTACAAGCACATTATACTACTGTTCTGTAACTTCTTCAAGATTTCGAAATACAGCGTTTAGTCTTCAAGATTTTTGAAAGCAGTCGACATCATGAGCTTGATCCTGTTGAGCTGATTGACGTTGCTTGCACCCGGGTCATAGTCAATAGCGACTATATTTGCTTTTTCGTCATACTGCCTGAGCGCCTTGAGCATTCCCTTTCCTGCTACATGATTAGGCAGGCATGCAAACGGCTGCAGACAGAGGATATTCTTGACACCTGAGTCTATGAGGTCGACCATCTCGCCGGTCAGGAGCCAGCCTTCACCACACTGATTGCCTACGGATATAAATCTCTCAGCATTAGCTGCAGTCTCTTCGATATGAGGATCCGGTTCGAATCTCTTGCTGTTGCTGCAGGCCTCTCTGACATACTTACGATATGATTCAATGAATCTGATCATAGCTTTATTCAGAACCATATCCTTGTACGAGCCTGAAAGGTTATTGTAGTTATAGATCTTATTGATGAAGCCGTACTCGAAGAAGTCGATGAATGAAGGAACAACTGCTTCTCCGCCTTCTGCTTCGATCGTCTCCACAAGATTGTTATTAGCGTTCGGATGATACTTGACCAGGATCTCGCCTACGATACCGACTCTTGGTTTGACCATATCTTCATGGATCGGGATACTGTCAAAATCACGCACGATCTTATTCAGGTTCTTAATGAATGTTTTCTTGTTAAGATCAAGGCAGTTGCTCACGATCTTGTCAAACCATGAATCCATAACAGACTGAGCTGTACCGGGCTCTATCTCATAAGGCCTTACCCTGTAGAGACACTTCATCATGAGATCACCGTACAGTGCACCGAAAACCATCTGAAGCGCAAGCTTCGGAGTAATTTTGAATCCAGGATTCTTTTCGAGACCGACCATGTTGAATGAAATAACAGGGATCTGCTCCATGCCGAGATCTTTCAGTGCCTTACGGAGAAGAGCAACATAGTTGCTTGCTCTGCATCCGCCTCCGGTCTGCGACATGAATACACCTGTTTTATTCAGGTCGAACTCCCCGGATTTCAGTGCATAAATGATCTGGCCCAGTGTGACGATCGTCGGATAACATGCATCATTATTGACGTATCTGAGGCCTTCTTCTTCTGATTCTTTAGTTACCGCCGGAAGAAGAACTGCGTTATAACCGACGGCTCGGAAAATCGGCTCGAAATACTGGAAATGGATCGGCGACATCTGTGGGACAAGAAGCGAATACCCATCCAGGCGCATCTGCTTGGTGAAAAGCTTGCGCATGTAAGGGAGATTGATTCTCTTGGACCTGGTGCCGAGCTTTTCACGTTCATCCAGTGCTGCTTTGAGGGATCTGATCCTGATCCTTGCTGCACCGAGATTAGCACCTTCGTCTATTTTGAGTACTGTATAGAGCTTGTTATTCTGATTGAGTAGTTCTTCTACTTCGTCAGTTGTGACAGCGTCGAGTCCGCATCCGAAAGAATTAAGCTGAATGACTTCGACATCATCCCTCTGACCTGCGAAAATAGCCGCTTTGTATAGTCTGGAATGATATACCCACTGATCAAGGATCCTTATCGGTCTTGCAGCACTGACTTTCCAGCTCACGGAATCTTCCGAAAGAACTACCATATCCTGCTGGATGATCAATTCATCAATACCGTGATTGATCTCCGGATCAACATGATAAGGTCTCCCTGACAGGATGATACCCTTCTTGTCATGTTCCTTCATATATCTGAGCGCGGAATCGCCTGCTGATGCAACCATTGATTTGTAATGCTTCTGAGCATTTCTTGCAGCATTGAGCGCATGCTCGATCTCAAGAACGTCAGTCTTGATATCATAAAGCGAATATTCTCTCTTATCATTACCGAGATGGTAGCTTTCAACAATGTTCTCTGTGCTGGCGACATCGACCTGTCTTGAGCCGGAGAAGAATCTTGTCATCTCGCGGATGAATCTCTGGTCATTATCATAAGGTACAAAAGGATGATAGAACTCGACATCATTATCATAGAAGAAGTCGGCCATATTCTTATCGATGACCTCAGGATATGTTGCAACGACAGGACAGTTGTAGTGGTTCGGCGCAGTGCGGTCTTCTTCTGCTTCGTAGTTGATCGAAGGATAGAAGATCCTCTTGACACCATTCTGAACCAGCCACTTGATATGTCCGTGAACAAGCTTTGCAGGATAACATGCTGTATCCGATGAAATCGTATCCATGCCGCTCTGGTATATCTCCTTGCTGCTCGGAGGACTCAGTACGACACGGAATCCGAGTTTGGAGAAGAATGCGTGCCAGAACGGATAATTTTCATACATGTTAAGTACTCTCGGAATACCGATAGTACCGCGCTTTGCTTCTTCTTCACTCAGGACCGGTCTGTCAAAAAGAAGTTTTGTCTTGATCTTGTAAAGGTTCGGAAGTTCTGATTTCTCAGTCTGGATACCTGCACCGCGCTCACATCTGTTACCGGTGATATATCTGCTGCCGTCGCTGAACTTGGAGATCGTCAGGAGGCAGTTGTTCCCGCATCTTCCGCATCTTGCGTTCGTTGTTTTGACAGCGAATGAATCAACAAGCTCAAGCGGAAGTATTCCGGAGACCTCGCCCTCTTTATATTCTTCGCATGCCACGATAGCGGCACCGAAAGCACCCATCAGACCGGAGATCTCAGGTCTGATAACGTTCTTTCCGAGAATGAGTTCAAGACTTCTGAGTACTGCTTCATTCAGGAAAGTGCCTCCCTGAACTACAACATTAGGACCTGTTTCTTCCGTGTTTCTGAGTTTGATTACTTTGTAAAGAGCGTTCTTGATAACAGAATACGAAAGTCCTGCAGAGATATCAGCAATCGAAGCGCCTTCCTTCTGAGCCTGCTTGACCTTGGAATTCATGAAAACAGTACATCTTGTTCCGAGATCGACCGGTTTGCGTGATGTAAGCGCTTCTTCAGCAAACTCAGGAACAGTCATGCTGACTGACTTTGCATATGTTTCAAGGAATGAACCGCAACCTGATGAACATGCCTCGTTAAGCATGATGCTGCTGATAGCACCATCTTTGATCTTCATGCACTTCATATCCTGCCCGCCGATGTCAAGGATGAAGCTGACATCAGGAAGGAACTGTCTGGCTGCTTTGTAATGAGCCATTGTCTCGATCTCGCCGCCATCAAGTTTGAATGCTGCTTTAATGAGTCCTTCACCATAGCCGGTTACTACCGATCTGCCGATGAAAGCTCCTTCAGGCATAGAAGTATAAACCTCTCTAAGTACATTCTTGACAACTTCAAGAGGATCACCTTCGTTATTCTGATAGTGCTCGTATAGAAGGTTTCTGTCTGAATCGATAAGCGCTGCCTTAGTAGTTGTAGAACCTGCGTCGATTCCGAGGAAAAGCGGGCCTGAAGCCTTGCTGAAATCAGCGCGTGTGATTCTGGCTGAAGCGTGTCTTTCTTTGAATTCTATATATTCATCTTCGTTCTCGAATAGAGGTCTGAGATATTTGGTATCCGAGACTTCATCCGGACTGGCATTGTTGAGTTTGTAAATAAGAGAACTGAGCTTGACAGGTTCTTCCTTGTCAGCTAAGTATGCTGCTCCGAGAGCGACGAAGAACTTAGCATTGTCCGGGAAAATGACTTTGTCCGGAGTGAGATCAAGTGTTTCAATGAATCTCTTGCGAAGCTCTGAAAGGTATTCGAGAGGGCCTCCGAGGAAAGCAACATTGCCCTTGATCGGATGACCGCACGCGAGACCTGAAATCATCTGATTGACAACTGCCTGGAAAATCGAGACTGCTATGTCTGCGGTCCTTGCACCGTCATTGATCAGAGGCTGGATATCTGTCTTAGCAAAAACACCGCATCTTGAAGCGATCGGATAAATGATCTTATAATCTTTGGCGGCTTCATTTAGTCCGCCTGCATCGGTATTAAGAAGAACAGCCATCTGATCGATAAACGCACCGGTTCCTCCGGCACACGTACCGTTCATTCTCTGTTCAACACTTGAACCGTAAAAAGTGATTTTGGCATCTTCGCCTCCAAGCTCGATCGCAACATCTGTCTGAGGAATGAGCTTTTCTACCGCATTACTGCAAGCAATGACTTCCTGCTCAAATTTGATGCCGAAAAGGTCAGCAAGCGAAAGCCCGCCTGATCCCGTTATTACAGCTTTGAGATCAAGATCACCTTTCTCACGCAAAAGCTCTTCAAGAAGCTGTCCGGCTTTCTCGAAGACATTAGACATATGTCTTTCATACTTTGAGTACACAATATTGTCAGATTCATCGATAAGCACGAGCTTTACCGTGGTTGAACCTACATCAATGCCAAGTCTTAGTTCCATGAATTCTAGCCTCTTAATATCTGAAATAGAATTTGAATCAAAACAAAAAAAGTAATAATTACGGGCAGACCGTAAGCCGGGTTCTGTATAAGACGATCATCCATCTAGTACTGCAATTGCTTACAGCATCATGCGACTTACCTGCGGGCGGGTACGGGCCGCACCACTAATGCCCTTCTTAGTCTTGCTCCGGATGGGGTTTACACGGCTGTTATGTCTCCATAACACCGGTGAGCTCTTACCTCACCATTTCAACCTTACCACGGCATTACCCGTTTCGGCGGAATGTTTCTGTTGCACTTTCCCTATAGTTACCTACGGCGGACGTTATCCGTCATCCTTGCCCTGTGGAGCCCGGACTTTCCTCATGACCAAATTGCCACGCGATCGTCTGGTCTACCCGTATTTTTTACACTTTTGTATATTATAATCAGTTATAAAAATTATTCAATTTATATTTCGTGTAGAAATGATGAAATCATTGTTAATAAATTGCTAAGAAAATGCTTTTTACTGTTAAATTTTGTGTCTTTTGTTGCGACTGTATTCCCGGATAAAATTGATAATTATGAATATTATGAATAGTATCCCGATATAACCCTGTGCCGGATAAAGAAATTCGACAAGCTGCTTGAATCCTGTAAGACCAAGTGAAAATCCGGCGGCAGCACCACCGATTATGATGTATTTCTTTGCTTTTCCTGACTTCAGCTTGGTACTGAATCCATAATAAGTACTTGCACCTGTTGAATATACTGCACCGAACAGAATGATTGCATAGATCATATTCAGCACAGAAGATATCCTTGCGGAAAATCCCAGCATCGGAAGATCAAGGGACGCTGAAAATGCAGCATCTGTAAGAAGTGCTCTGAGAAGAATGATCGTCAGGAATCCAAGACATAATGTCCCGGAGACAGCTCCGACATAAGCATGCCTGCTGTCCTTGGCATGGATCGCACAGTTTCCGGACATCGTGATCATTCCAAGAGTGTTATATGCTGTAAAAACTAATCCGGATATCACCCAATTGGGCGACATTCTGCCGGGCTTGAATCCGGTAATCGGCCCGCTCTGACCGAAATCCGCGCGGATAGTCAAAATAATCGTGAGTACACCGACAACAAACAGCACAGGAATAATAAGTCTGAACACGGCAGATACTCTTTCAAAATCTCCGAGAACCGTAATAATGCATAGTATTGCGATGATCATTCCGCCTATTACTTTACTGATCCCGAATTGCTGATTCAGGAGAGACCCTCCTGCTGCTGTCATTGCAATAATCATAGAATAATAGATGATTGCAAGTGTCCATCCGATGACCCCGTCAATAAGTTTGTTGTCAAACGGGGAAATCATTTTACCAAGGTCGGAAGTGCCTTTACTTCTTGCAATATATGTCATCAAAACCGCAAGGATAATGAAGCATGCAGTACTGGCAAAAGTCCCCAGATAACCTTTAGTTCCGAAAACACCAAAAAATTGCCAGCACTCCCTTCCGGAAGCAAAACCGGCACCCATAATAACGCCGATATATAACGATGTGATTTCGATCCAGCTTAATTTTTTCATTCCGAATTATTCTTCAAGGAGGTCCATAAGATATTGTCTTTCCTGCCTGAGGAGATTCACAGTATCAGAAGAATCTGCTCTGCTGCGGCTGAGGTTCTCGATCTGCTCCTCGATACTTGATATTTTCCATGAGATGCGTTTCGCTGCAAGTTCTCTGTCAGCTCTGACGATTTCCGGAGGATATTTCCAGATAATAGATTCTTCCGGATATGGCGCCTCCCGTTCAGCAGGTTCTGCCGGGATCGCGGTGATGACTTCGCAGACAAACTTGCCTTCCGGCGCAAGATCTTCATCGATGATATCCCAGCCGTTCGTGTATAAGAAATATCTGAGATTACCTGAGAATTTGCGAGGCTGCATCACAAGTCTTGAGAAACTTTTGCTCTTGGATATGTCGTTTTGCAATATATCAATTATTGTAAACCCACCCAATCCTGCAATGACAACAGTATCTACTTCTCCCGGAGCTATCGTATCAAGTCCGTCGCCCACTCTAAAGCATTCGGGATCAGCTTTCAGTCCGCTGATCCCGAATGTATTTCTGGCTTTGTCTAATGAGTCAGGACTGATATCTGACATGATAGCGTGTGATATTCTTCCTTGCCTGAGAAGAATCATAGGTACATATCCGTGATCTGTGCCAATGTCAGCTATCGAATCCCCCTCGCCCGCCTTTTCGGCTATTTTATAAATTCGTTTGCTTAATCTGAAACCCATTATTCAAGATAGTCTCTCAGCTTCTTGCTGCGGCTTGGATGTCTCAGCTTACGAAGAGCCTTTGCTTCGATCTGACGAATTCTTTCACGAGTAACGTTGAATTCTCTTCCGACTTCTTCAAGTGTGCGAGGACGTCCGTCATCAAGACCGAATCTCAGAATGAGGACCTTCTTCTCTCTTTCGGAAAGAGTATCAAGAACCTCTCTGAGCTGCTTCTGAAGCATTGAATATGCTGCTGCATCTACAGGGGAAGGTATATCTTCATCAGGAATGAAGTCGCCGAGATGGCTGTCTTCTTCTTCACCGATCGGAGTCTCGAGTGAAACAGGATCCTGACTGATTTTCTTGATTTCTCTTACTTTCTCTACAGAGATACCCATTTCTCTTGCGATCTCTTCAGAGGTCGGTTCACGTCCGTATTCCTGGAGAAGCTGTCTGGAGATCCTGATAAGTTTGTTGATAGTCTCAACCATGTGGACCGGTATTCTGATCGTTCTTGCCTGGTCAGCGATAGATCTTGTTATAGCCTGTCTGATCCACCATGTAGCATAAGTTGAGAACTTATATCCCTTTGTATAGTCAAACTTTTCTACTGCTTTGATAAGTCCGAGGTTTCCTTCCTGGATCAGATCGAGGAAAGAAAGACCTCTGTTGAGATATCTTCTTGCGATACTTACAACGAGTCTCAGGTTGCTCTCGCAAAGCTTTTTCTTGGCTTCTTCATCACCTTCTTCGATTCTGATCGCGAGATCTCTTTCTTCTTCTGCTGTCAGAAGAGGAACTTTACCGATTTCTTTGAAGTACATTCTTACCGGGTCATCTGTAGGAATATTCTTTGCTGAATCGGATACTTCGATCTCTCCTGTGGATTTGATGATTACGCCGCTCTTCTTTTCATCTTCGGCATCATCGATAAGATCATCATCAAGGTCGAGATCAAGGTCCATATCAATATCCATATCGAAATCCAGAAGATCATCATCTGAGAGATCATCTTCAAGTTCGCTTGAGGTCGGTTCTCTTGTCTCGAGAATGCTGATTCCCTTGCTCTCTACCATATCATACACATCTTCAAGTGTGTCTTTATCCAGAGAAATATCACTCAGAAGAGCGTTGATCTCACTGAATGTGATCTCATTTGAAGTGTGCTTGGCAGAATCGATAATAAGGTTTGCGGCTTCTTCTGATTTGCTCATTTCAAATGTGTTCTCGTCGCCGTAATGTTCTTTGTTCTTTTCGTTCATTTTTCCTGCTTTCTTGTGTGTACTTTCAGGCATTACTGTCCTCCCCCGAATTGGTTGATTTTGCTGTCGATCTCGATAAGCTTCACTGCAAGCGAATCAATTTCTTCTTGTCTGCCGGATTTCTCGGCGATCGCAAGCTCATTCAGCAGCTCTGCTTTCTCTGATCTCAGATCGTTGACGATGAAACTGGATTTTATCTCGTTATAAAAAGCCTCATCATCAGGACCGATCTTTATTGTGTTCAGATACTTCATGAAAACATTGTCACTGTCAGGATCCAGCTTTTCGGATATCTTAACAATATCGATTCTGTGGATCCCTGCTTCATTCATATCCTGAAGGGAATCGCATACAGACATTATCTCTGAAGCAAGCTCAGTCCGGAAAGTGATACCGTCTTCGGAGTATCTTTTAATATATCTTGTATTGTTGATCGCAAGGATAACGAGTGACATCTCTATCCTTAGCGAAATACTGTCGTTTGTGTTATTTCTGTTGCTGCGCCGGGTCCTTCGTTCAAACGGCCTTCTTCCAGAAGAAGATGTAACAGTATTCTTGCCCTCCGTCTGAACTGCCATCAGGATCGCATGTTCGGAGATCCCGAACTCGGATGACAGCCTGCGGATATACATGTCCTGCTCGACCGGACCCATATCTCTTAGTATCGGTACTATTGTACCTATGTAGTCAAGTACATCCCGATCGTTTGTAAGATCAAATCCGCGTCTTGCCAGTCTGAGACGGAAATCCGAAGCTGGAACCGCCTCGTCCGCGAGTTCGATAAAAGCATCTTTGCCATGCTTCTGAACGAATTCGTCAGGATCTTTGCCATCACTGACAGTCAGGATCCTGGCCTTTCCGCCAGCAGCATTGATCACGGATATTCCCCGAAGTGCAGCGTTGATGCCTGCGTTATCCGAGTCATATGACAAAATGATGTTCTTCGTATATCTGCACAGAAGTCTCGCCTGGTTCTCAGTCAGTGCTGTGCCCAGAGACGCCGTTACATTACGTATACCGCTCTGAAAAAGTGAAATAACGTCCATATATCCTTCAACGATAATTGCCCTGTCCTGGGACGAAATTTCGCTTTTGCTGAAGTTGAGCGCGTAGAGATTGTTCTTCTTGAGAAATATCTCACTCTCAGGTGAGTTGAGATATTTAGGGTTGACATCTCCTATCGCCCTTCCGCCAAACCCGATGACTTTATCCTGAGTATTTATGATCGGGAACATCACACGATCTCTGAATTTGTCATAAAGACCGTTTTTTCCCTTATTCGCGAGGCCGAGCTTGAGCATATCCGCATCTTCGACCCCCTGACTCCTCAGATATTCTACAAGCGCAGTACCTGACGCCGGCGCATATCCAAGACCGAATTTCGTGATCGTCTCTTTCGAGAGACCTCTTTTTTTCAGATAAGCCAGACCTTTATTGCTCCTGCTGCCAAGTGAGTTATAAAAGAACCTTGCAGCCTTAGCATTGATCTCATAGTACTTGCTGTAATCCACTTTGGGCTTGCTCTGGCGCCTCTCAGGTATTGGTATCCCGTACTCATTGGCCAGTTTCTCTACAGCTTCTGCAAATGAGATCTTGTAATAGGACTGTACGAACTTGATCACATCACCCTTTTCACCGCATCCGAAGCAGTGATACATCTGTCGTTCTTCATTGACAGTGAATGAAGGCGTTTTCTCTGAGTGGAACGGACAGAGACCTTTGTAGCTGGAGCCTGCCTTCTTGATGTTGACCTCACGGCCTACGACATCCACGATATTCACTTGCATTTTGAGTTCATCAATGAAATTATCCCAGGCCATTTAATTCATTATCCTATCAGTTTGTTGTACAGATTGAGTGCATACCTGTCTGTCATTCCTGAGATCCAGTCTTTGACAGCAACATTGATACCCTCTTCCGATTCTATTCTTTTGTATATTCCCGGAACTTCTTCAGGATGCGCCAGGAAATAATTATAGAGATATGTTATGACTGCCTCGACCTGATCAGCATCAGCTACTTCCTGGACCTTATGCGATCCGTATACATTGCGGAACATGAATGCCCTGAGCGAAGAAAGAGCTTCTTTGAATTCAGGTGATTGTGAAATGGCAGTCTTACCTTCACTGCTGCGGCAAAGGTCGACTATTAGGTTGTTGATCCTGTCGCTGTGTGCTCTTCCCAGAATCGCAATAGCGTCACTCGGAAGGTCATCAATGCAGATGATACCGCCTCTGATCGCATCATCGATATCATGATTGATATAAGCGATCCGGTCGCAGATCTTGACGATCTGTCCTTCCAGCGTGAAAGGTACGCCGCTGCCTCTGTGATTGAGTATGCCGTCTCTGACTTCGTATGTCAGATTCAGTCCGCGCCTTCTTGAGGTCTCTTCGATAAGATCAACGGTCCTGAGGCTCTGCTCATTATGCGCAAAGCCGCCGGGATGGATTTTGTTCAGCACGCTTTCGCCGTAATGCCCGAATGGTGTATGACCAAGATCATGACCGAGCGCTATAGCTTCTGTCAGATCTTCGTTATACATGAGCATTCGTGCAACAGTTCTTGAGACCTGAGCAACTTCTAGAGTATGTGTCAGTCTTGTTCTGTAATGGTCATCTTCCGGTGCAAGAAAAACCTGAGTCTTGTGGATAAGACGTCTGAATGCCTTGGAATGGACTATGCGGTCCCGGTCTCTCTGATAGTCGGTGCGGAATTCGCATTGTTCTTCCTCGTACACTCTGCCTTTAGACTCAGCGGCCTTGGCTGCCAGCGGTGATAATATCCTGTATTCTCTATCCTCAATATCCCTGCGTGTATTCATTGATCGATCAGTTGTCTACCCCGATAATATCTGTGATCCTTACATCATATCCGTCAACATCGTAGTCAAGAGCTGTACGGAAGTCATAATCTACTGTATTTCCGAGAAAATCAGCGATCAGGATCTCGTATCTTGCTTCTTTGACACTGACCTCATTGCCGGTCTTTTTGTCAAAGACATTTCTGTCCAGAACGTACCATTTACGGAATCGCATTATTTCTTCGGCAAGTGCGTTGATATCCTCGAGCGTCATTTTGTCTGAAATAAGTCCGGACATCATTCGCTGTATTGATTCTACCAAAATATACAGATCTGATTCTGAATCGGGGATATTCTTGAGAAAACTCTCATAAAAAGAATCCATATGCTCCGCAAGAACGGATTTGTCGACTTCGCGGAGAAGATCTTTGATCAGATTCTCTTCGATGAAGTCTTCTTCTTCGAGCAAAGCAGAAAGATTTTCGTAAAACTTGAATTCTTCGATTGTTTCTATGTCAAGTTTGTTGTAAAACTCGGTTTTATCCATTATTCAAAAAACACCCTTCCCGTGCTATAATTACTGACAGTTTATATCAGATAGTCCGTAAACTCTGACAGAATATTATAACACATGGAGTAATCAAAATGAATACCGCAAAATTTAAAACCAGAGAAGATATTCCTGCTTCATATAAATGGTCACTTGACGAAATGTATCCTGAGCAAAAATTGTTCGAGGAAGATATAAGACAGAGTCTCGAGCTCGCGGAGAAGCTTGCTTCAATGCAGGGATCTGTTACTAAGTCATCGGAAACTCTGCGTGAGGCACTTGATACATGTTTCTCTGCCCTACGGCTTATAGAGAAAGCATACTCTTACTCAAGAATGAAGCGTGATGAAGACAATTCCTGTGCAGCATCCGTAGAGAATTGCGGAAAAGCGATGTCTGCATATACTAAGATCGCTGCAGCACTCTCTTTTCTTGATCCTGAGATCCTCAGCGAAGATCCTGAGCTGATCAAACAATTCATGGACGAAGATCCGGCACTTGGCGTATACTCCCACTACCTGAAAGTGCTTTTGTCGGAGCGCGAACATACACTCAGTGATTCAGAAGAATTCATTCTCGCTTCGCTTGGTGATGTACTTGGATCTTCTGGTGATATTTTCACCGTTCTCAATAATGTTGATCTTGACTTCGGAACAATCACAAATGCAAACGGTGAGGAAGTTCCACTCACAGTGTCTTCGTATATTTCCATGATGGAATCTCCTGTCAGAGATGTCAGGAAACAGGCTTTCACGAAGCTCTTCAACGGATATCAGTCGCATATCAACACTATAGCAGCACTGTATAATAATTCAGTTCGCAAAGATACACTGACTGCTTCACTTCGCAAATATGATTCCTGCATGCAGGCGCGTCTTCATCCTGATAATATTCCGGAGGTTATCTACAGCAATCTTATCAAAGCAGTACGTTCTCACCTTCCGGCGTTCCACAAATATGTCGGTATCAGAGCCCGTCTTCTCGGCATGGACAAAATATCTATGTTTGATGTTTATAACCGCATCATAGATTCTGTTGATGTGCACTATACATTTGAAGAGGCGATCGATCTTGTATTGAAAGCCTTAGCCCCTCTGGGAGAAGATTATGTCAGCATCCTCAGAAACGGTCTTCTCAACGAAAGATGGGTCGATGTATATGAGAATAAAGGCAAAACTTCCGGCGCATACAGCTTCGGGTCATATGACAGCAAGCCGTATATTCTTATGAATTTCAGCGGAAGACTCAGAGATGTGTTTACGTTGATCCACGAGAGCGGGCATTCCATGCATTCGTATTATACGCGTGCAAATCAGCCGTATATTTACGGTGGGCATTCTATATTCACTGCCGAAGTAGCAAGTACAGTCAATGAAGTGCTGCTCATCAACTACCTTCTCGACAATTGTGATGACGATGATCTCAGAACATATCTGATCAACTTCTATATTGATCAATTCAAAGGGACTTTGTTCAGGCAGACGATGTTTGCAGAATTCGAGAAATATGCACATGAATATTCTGAATCAGGCGGGACCCTTACAGCCGATAACCTTTGTGCGAAGTATCAGGAACTGAATGATGACTATTATGGCGAATTCATGGAAAAAGATGATCTGATCAGATATGAATGGTCAAGGATCCCTCACTTCTACAGGCCGTATTATGTTTATCAATATGCGACAGGTTTTTCTGCCGCCAACGCTATCGCACGCAGGATCCTGAACGAATATAAGAACGGAAGCGGTACAACGGATGCGCTTGCAGGTTACAAAGCATTCCTGTGTTCAGGTTCATCCGGATACCCTATTGATCTGCTTAAAATTGCCGGTGCTGATATGAGTACAGAAGAACCGGTAATGACAGCGCTTGATATTTTTGATATGCTTGTAGATGAATTGGATAGGGGTACTCGTAAGGACTGATAACAGGAGATATTCAATGTCGAAAACAGTATACATATTCAGAAACAACAAAGATAATTCCATATCAACATGTGAAGAACTCATCGGCGTACTCAAAGCGAGGGGCTATATTATCCTCAAAGAATACAGAGAAGATGCCGATTTGCTTGCATGTATAGGCGGAGATGGAACATTTCTGAGTTTTGTCCATAAGTGCAGATTCCCTTCTACGCCGATCATAGGTATCAATACCGGTCATCTTGGATTTTTTCAGGAGGCATCTCCTAATAATCTGGATGAAACGATCGATGATATAGAAAACGGTAGGATCAAAATCCAGAAAATCAAACCTGTACAGGCTAAGATCATAACGAACAAAAATGAATTCTATCGTGTCGGTCTTAATGAGATTCTCGTCAGAGGACACTTCTCTCATGTGTCCCAATTTGATGTTTCCATCGATGATACCATGATCCAGACATTCTCCGGTGACGGCATACTGATCTCTACTCCGGTAGGATCGACAGCTTACAACTATTCTCTTGATGGCTCACTTGTATCACCGGATCTCGATGTACTTCAGCTGACGCCGGTCGCACCGATGAATACGAATGCGTACAGATGCTTTCACTCAAGTATCCTGCTCCCTGCTTCAGAAACGATCATGATCAAAGGAACCGGCAGAAGTACGGGAGGCGGAATTATCCTGTCTTTTGACGGAAGAACACACGAATTCACAAATGTCCAGCATGTCGAGATCACTCAATCCACAGATAAGGAGATCCACCTTATCAGACATGAATCATATGACTACTGGAAGAAACTGAGCACTAAACTACTTTAACAAAATGGCAAAATACGAACACACTGTTACACAAGAAGAAGTTGGACTTACAATCAATCAGATACTAAGACTTAATTATAAATTTTCTTCGAGATTCAGGACCAAAATGAAATACCAGTCTCTCGTTGATCTGAACGGATCACCGGCACCGGGTTATGTAAGACCTGATGTCGGTGATATTATTGGTGTTCGTCTTCCGGAAGAAACAAGCGACTTCCCTCCTGAAGACATACCACTTGATATCATCTATGAGGATGACGACCTGATACTGATCAATAAACAGCCGGGAATAATAGTCCATCCTACAAAAGGTCATCCGGTTCATACCATTGCAAATGGTGTAATGAAATATATGGCAGATACCGGGCAGTCGTTCAAAGTAAGATTCGCGAATCGAATCGATATGGACACGACGGGAATAATTATTGTTGCAAAGAACGCAAATGCGCAGAACGATCTTGCAGATCAGATGAGAAAAAGCACAGTTCTCAAGAAATACATCGCTCTGGTGCAGGGAACGGTTGAGAAAGATCATTTTGTCATAGATAAACCTGTAGGACGACCGGATCAGATATCTATTCGAAGAGAAGTCATGTATGAAGGCGGCAAAAATGCTATTTCCGAAGTCAAGGTTCTTGAAAGATTTGAAAGTGCAGAATACGGGCCTCACACTCTCGTTGAAGTCACTCTTCATACAGGACGGACACATCAGATCAGAGTGCATCTCTCCCACATAGGGCATATCATTGCGGGAGATGAGCTCTATGGAGGCAGTCTTGACCTGATCGAAAGGCAGGCGCTTCATGCTTACCATATCGAATTCACGCATCCTGTAACAAGAGAACGTCTGACATTTGAAGCAGACTTACCTGAAGACATCAAAAAAGCAATAGCCACTTTGAAAAGCTGACTATTGCTTTTTCATTTGATCTTTTATCTGTGTTCCAGTTCTCTGAATGCATCCTGTCCTGCGTATTTGAAATATGCAAAACCTTCATTGATCATCAGCTCATAGAACACTGCCCTTCCGAGACACATATACCCATTTGCAGCAAATACAGGTATCTCAGCCAGCATTCCGATAATCGTAAGCGGAAGTCCCGTAAGAGACATACTCAACGAGATATCCGCCAGTATAAACGACGGAACATAAGCAAGCATAATATAAGGCAGATAATACAGAATGAGTCTTACATATGACATTCTGTTGCCGACCATCATCATCTTGCTTTCAGCGAGGACTTGCGTGACGCCTTTGGAAGGATCGTCAGCCAGAATATAGAATGCCTGCGAGAAATTGATAGAAGCTATTATGCCCGGAATAATGAGAAAGAATGACCAGAATGCAATGATGATCACCTCAAGAAGGAATACTCCGAAACACTTGAGATATAATCCCATAGCTTCGGTGATCGCTCTGTATTCTACTTTCTTATTCCTGATATATGTAAGTGTGTACAAAGCCTCCCCTAGCCTGAAAACACCGCTGAAGAACAGCGCGTAAAAGTATGCAACTAACGACATTCTCGGCAATCGGTTAAGAAGCTGCACATCTACCCCATCCATTCTGCTGAGAATATCTACATTCGATACAGGAAAAACAAGACTGAGAAGTTCAGGTATCCAATTGAGCATTACATAAATAATACAGACGCCAATAAGGAAACTCATCAGAGTTCCCTTAGAATGGCGTTTGCATTTCGTTATGATCCTCATCGGATGTTCTTTAACAATGTAATATGTCTGTAATTTGTCCTGCATTTATGCTACCTGAGTTCCGCTTTGCACTTATTGCTGAGAACCTTGATTATTCCGTTCATTTTCTTCTCGATCTGTTTGGATGTCATCGTTGAATCATCATTACCGATCTTGAGTGTAAGCATAACTGACTTCTTGCCTGCAGGGATCTGCTTGCCGCGATATTCTTCGACAAACTTGAGTTCCTTGACCATGTACTTGATCGACTCTTTGATCTGCTCCCATGTAACAGACTCGTCAACAAGAAGTGAAAGATCCTGCTGTACAAGAGGATACTGCGGCAGCGACTTGAATTCATTCGTCCTTGAAGGATATGGTGCCAGCTTGAATGTATCAAGTTCGAAAGCTGCAGCCATTACGTTCTTGATGCCTGATTCTGAAAGTGTCTGCACAGAGATAAGGCCGATCGAACCTACGATAGTTTTACCGCTCATAACGTTGAGCCATACCTTCTCATCAGACCAGGATGGCTTTTCTTTCTGCTTGAACGTAAGAGGTTCACAGTGGCAATATCCGGAAATACCCTCAATAACACCCTTGACGATATAGAACAGCTCAGGTGCGTTCTTGCCTACAGCAGCGCCGGAAAGCAGGTTCTTGTGGACCGGAAGCGTTTCCTCTTCTGTTGAAGGATGATACTCTCCCCTTTCGAAAACCTGAGCAGCTTCGAATATCTTGAAACTGTCAAAGTATCTTTCGTTCTTGTCGATTGCACCGAGAATTCCCGGGATAAGTGAAGATCTCAGATATCCGAGTTCCGGAGCAGGCGGAGTCGCAAGCTTGATCGACTGTTCTGTGTCGATCTTTGCGGCTTTGATAAACTTCTCATCGATCCATGGATAAGTGAAAATTTCATTGAATCCGCATCTGAAAGCAAGATATTCTCTGAGCTTTCTTGCAAGATCTGTTTTGACCTGGTTGATCGAACTGTTGAAGCTTATTGTAAGAGGTTGTTTCTTGAAGTATTCATAGCCGATGAGTCTTGCGATATCTCCGAGGATATCATCATGGATCGAAACATCACCTGTCGATCTCCATGTAGGTGCGATGCAGTGATAAGTTCCGTCCTCGAAAGTGACTTCATATCCGAGCCTTACAAGAATATCTTCTATCTCTGACTGCTCGAGAACCTCACCGAGTCTTTCGTCAAGGAATGCCTGCGTGATATCGATAACGGCATTCTCGGTCTTGACAGGATAGCAGTCTGTAAATGCCTTGATCTCGCATTCAGGATAAATCTCTTTGAAAAGCTCAAGAGCAAGTGCTACACCAAGGTCTGCTCTCTGAGTATCGATGCCCTTCTCATATCTGAGAGCTGCATCAGTCTTTTCGTTGAAATAACTTGTGGTCCTGCGGATCCCCGGCGCTGTGAATACAGCTGCCTCGAGAACGATCGAGGTCGTTGTATCAAGAACGGAATCTTTCTTACCACCCTTGATACCTGCGAGGTTCATAGGTTCTACTGTATCGCAGATAACAAGATGATCCGGAGTAAGGTCGAGATCCTTTTCATCAAGAAGAACGAGTTTTTCGCCTTCTTTTGCAAGTCTTACAACGACTTTGCCGCCTTCTACATGTGTGCTGTCATAAGCATGCTGAGGCTGTCCGACAGCCATAAGTACAAAGTTAGTAATATCTACTATCGCATTGATAGGTCTCATTCCTCCGTTGGTGATGAGAGTCTTCATCCATGCAGGAGAATCCTTGACATAGATGTTATCAATGATAGTTGCTGTGAATCTCGGACATCTTTCAGGTTCGAGTATCTCTACAGGATATTCAGGGAGTCCTTTAGGAAGCTCTGTCGGATAATCCTTAAGAGGAACCTTATAAATTGCAGCGAGCTCTCTTGCAACTCCGAGATGTCCCCAGAGGTCAGGTCTGTTGGATAGTGACTTGTTATCTACTTCGAGAATAACATCATCAAGTCCTGCGACCTCAGCAACACACTGACCTACTTTGCAGTCTACACCAAGTTCAGTGAAGTCAACGATCTCTCTCTCGTCCTGCGGTGGATAAATATCTGCAAGGAATACTTCTGTAGCACCGCAAATCATACCGTAGGACTTCTCACCTCTCAGTTTTGATTCTTTAATGAGTACAGGTTCGCCTTCACCGTGCCATACTACTTCAGCGCCAGGCTTGGAAACACAGACCTTATGACCTTCTGTAAGGTTTGATCCTCCGCATACGATCTGTTTGAGTTCATCTTCTCCGACATCAACAATGCAGATCTTGAGAGCGTCAGCATTTGGATGTGGTTTGATCTCCTTGATCTCGCCGACAACGATGTCATGGAATTTGTCAGCTGTATTAATGATGTTCTCGACCTCTACAGTTCTCATTGTGAGGTCGTATGCGATCTGCTCATAAGTCAGATCCTCTGGCAGATCAACGTATCTCTGTAAGAATTTAAGTGAAATATTCATAGTTAACCTCCCTGACTACTTGAGGTAGTGTCAAACTACCTATATTAAAATTATCTCAAAAGACTTGTATTTCAGGAGGTTGAGCCATTTCCGCATAAAAAATGAGCAATACCCCCTTTTTTCTGTATAATGGTAGCTGCGAAACAAACCTCAACAGAAAG
>JAFRDH010000003.1 GCA_017403955.1 Mogibacterium sp. | reverse complement strand
TGGCAACGTCTGGTATGATGCCGAATGGAAACCAACTGACGAGAACTGCGGAACGACAGTCCCTTACTGGTATGCTGTCATGGAACCGGTGCATGGCAGAAGAACTAAGCCTGAAGACTTCAAAAAAGTGAACGAGGTTCTGTTCCCAAACGGTACAGGTGCGCTTGACATATATGAATGGACAACAGACTGGTCAGATTTTTTTGACGCCGGACATGAATGGTATGGAGCATGCTGCTGGAGTGTCTATGATAAGAGTCTAAGCAGATATGTAGTGATGCTCGTATCAGCAACAGACTGACTGGTTCAAGTACAAAGACAGAGCTGAATACAAGAATATCGTACTTGATTATTCGAAGTATAATGAGCAGTCTACCTAAGAGTATGAGGAACTGTAGCCGGCAGCGTGATTGAAATCACTAAAAATATCTAATTCAGGAATTCGAAAAATACATATTTGTTGGGGTAAGCTGCTATGAGCGAAAAGAATGCACTCCTTTATGACTTAATGATTCGCAAAGGTTATCCGGAGGGATTCACCCAGCTCATTTGTGCTGAAATGAACACCGATTTCACTGCGGAACGTATGATACTTTACATATCCCGCGGTAAGCACAGGCTGGAAGATGTGGCTGATGAGATGGAAGCTATTAAAGACTTCAGGGATCGCCAAATCAATAAACATATTTACGAGCACGCACAACAGAGTATCAATGATCTTTACAGAAATATCAATGAGGACTGAAAAGTGTATCACGAAAATATAAATTGGTGAGGGAATAACTCTAGTATTGGATCGCATTCAGGATGATATACCCGAAAACTGAATTGGCCCCAAAAGTCTCGGAATAATCCAATGAAAAAGCTTCATGTTACGGAGAGTAACAGCTCTGTCACAGTACGTCTCTTTACTGCAACTTAGAATCCGATCTATGATGAGGCTGCAAATAAATCGGCATGGAGCGGATGCAAAAGGAGGTCATCATCATGACATTTGGAGAAAAACTAAAGAAAGCGAGAAAAGAGGCAGGCTTATCTCAGGTGCAGTTTGCTGAGAAGATGAGTGTATCAAGATCTGCGATAGCAAAATGGGAATCTGACAAAGGAATGCCTGATGTAAACAATCTGAAAATGATGTCTCAACTGCTTGGTGTCAGTTTGGATTACCTTTTAGATGAAGATGAAAAGCTTAGCTTTAACGAAACAAAAGAAGCTATAGATCTTGATTCATTTGAAGTGGCAGGCAAATGCAGAGATAAAAAGGATGCAGCATGTTATTCCAGATACAGCGGAGCAGATGCGATATATCCACTCATTCGGAGGAAAAGGATGAGAACGGCAGAATGGATTGCAGACTTTCTTGCAGGACCCGGAATCATCCAGGGTGCAGATTACTTAAATGATGCGTCAGCACACTATCTTGTTGAAATCGGAGGAAAGCAGTTGCTTGTAAATGTATCTAAAGATTTCATAATAAGCAGAGAACTGGCGAACAAGGTGGATCCCGGGAAATTTTATTTTGGGAACTACACATTCAGAAAGGCGACTTATCAATTGATCTGATTGCCTCAAAGCTCTACGCTACACCTACCACCGCAAGTTGTGACAACGGCTTGCGGTTTTTCGGTCAAGCAGACATGGTGTTTGTGTTATGATAAGACAAGCGGACAATGTAACGATGGTGAGATCAATGGGTGGAACCCGGAAAAAACTTAAGGATAAAATAGAAACTGTGCTAAAGGCATGGAACATTCCTTCGGCAGGATATGGCAATAAAATCTATAAGGAGAATATATACAATGGTTGAATTAAGCAATGAAAGAATGGAACAGATTTTACATGAAGAGACAGCGAAAACGGAAGAATTGGCGACGATCCTTCGCAGTATCTATACCAGATACATGTGTCTGTATGAGAAATACTTTGAAGATATAGATGCGCTGAATGATGACAAGATCGCTGAATACAGAAAGTATCAGGAAGAAACCGAAGCTCTGGTAAAGTATTTTTACTTGGATATTCCTCAGGATGTCTGCACAGCAATCAATGAATTCGAGAAGGAGTACGGTTCCAGGCTGATTGGAGCTAAATGGCATGAATATGTTTTCGACAGCTATGGTGCTTTCAAAGAGAATAACCGGACCGAGAATAAAAGCGAGGAATCTATCAAGGCAGAGTTTGCCAAACAAGCCCTGAACTATTTCTATGATGCAATGGATTATGTTTTCAGAGAAAGTTTCGGTACAAAAAGTGAGACCGTCAAAAAAACATATAGCTGGATTACAGGATTATTGTTCGGGAATACTGATAAATAAAGATAGGATATAGTTGTTAGTATGAATATTTTTCTTATATATGCATTTCTCTTTTTCATGGGCTCATTGTTTGGATGGGTACTGGAGCTCGTATTCAGGCATTGGTTTTCAAGGGCTAATCCTGAGCACAGATGGATAAATCCGGGATTTTGTGTTGGACCTTACGTCCCTCTGTATGGATTCGGATTATGTATACTGTATTTCATGGCAAGCATGATAGAACGTCTGAATATCACCGGCATAGCCCAGCATGCACTCGCTCTCATTCTCATAGCTGCAGAACTCACCCTGCTTGAGTACATAGCAGGTATATTCCTCCTCAAGGCAGCAAATGTAAGGCTGTGGGATTACAGTATGATGTGGGGAAATGTAAATGGGCTTATCTGTCCGCTTTTCACCCTGTTCTGGACATTGCTTGGCGTAATGTACTATTACCTGATCCATCCACACATACTTGAGGCCCTTGCATGGCTGGCGTCCAACCTTGCGTTCTCTTTCTTCATAGGAGTTTTCTTCGGAGTGTTCTCTATAGATGTCGCCTATTCCATCAACCTGGTAACACGGATTAAGGAATTTGCAGATGAAAAGGAAATCGTTGTCAAGTACGAAGAATTCAAGCGTATAACATATGAGAAACGCCGGGAGCAGAAGGATAAGATCCGGTTCTTCATGAGCCTGCCGAGAAGAGAAAGGATGAGCGAGATGCTCGAACATTACAGGCAGAGGATGGAGGAACTGGAAAAAGCTTTGAACCGATAAATTACGCCGGTACTGACCGGCGCTTTTTTGCCCGGATTTAAGTGTCGGTTAGAGATTTCTACTTCATTGATATCAGGCAAAACAAGATGATAAAATTTTTGAAACAATGCATATAGCTTGATCAAATGGGAAGGGGGACAGAGCATGGATGATTTTTTGATACGCAATGTCAAAATTGCAGACGGATCCGGCAAGGACATCTTTACCGGGGAGACGGGGGACGGTTCTCTGTCCCCCTCGTATTATTAGTTTTAAGCTCGGTAATCCGAGCAACGAATTAACTACTCTTTAGTTATGCATTCCAGGGCTCCCTTAAGCTATACTTTCCTTAACAGGATCAAGCTGTGGCTGCTGCTGGTCCCCCTTGCAAATCTTCGGATGTTGCTTAAAAAGCTTGCTGCCCACACAATTCGTCTTTGACTGTTCACACAAATGTTGCATCTTTGGCATCAGCTTCCAGCAGAGTATTCTTGCCATTCGAATGCTTATTACGCGAGGTTTCGGCGGACGTATTGTTCTGGGATAAGCCCTGGTTTGCCCCTTTATCCTTGACCAGAAAGGAGGTGATTCTCCGTGAAGAAAATCGATTACCTGTCAACGCTGTTCGTCGGGATAGATATCGCATCCCGTACGAACGTGGTTTCCGCCATTGACTTTGATCAAAATTACCTTATCAAGTGGAAGTCTTTTCCTAATACTCAGACCGGTACCGAAGATCTCGCCAATACGATCGCATCAGTTCTGTCAAAGCATCATGAACTAAAAGCTGTGATCATCGCTATGGAATCCACAAGTTTCTACGGTGTTCATACAGCAAACTATCTTTCCACCTGTGATCTTCTGCTGCCCTTCAGCGTCCAGGTCTACTGTCTCAACCCTAAGACTGTGAAGAATTACAAGAAGTCTTTCACTGATCTTCCAAAGAACGACAGCATCGACAGTTTTGTTATCGCCGACTTTGCCCGTGTCGGAAAGATAAAGATCCAGCCTTGGAGAGGCTCACAGTACCTTGCACTTCAGCGTCTTACCAGACACAGGATACACATTACTGAATGCATTGCCAGAGAGAAAACTTATGCTTTGAATAACATCTTTCTCAAGTTCAGCGAGTTCGCTCTCCTCCGCAATGACGAGCATCCTTTCTCCAACAAATACGGTGCTACCGCTGAAGGCATCCTCACCGAGTTCATGACCAATGATGATCTGATCAATACGCCTCTCGAGGAGCTTGTAGACTTTATTTACAGCAAGAGCCGGGGCCGTATTGCCGAGCCAGCTCATATCGCGGATATTATTCAAACTGCCGCAAGGAACTCTTATCGTCTGGATAAGTGTCTCTATGAACCTTTGACTGTTTCGATCGCTTCTTCGTTCAACTGCATCTCTGCTTTTGAAAGAGAGCTTAAAGCAATTGACAAAGCTATTGAGAAGACTGTCAAGGGACTCAATCCAACCGAGTACCAGATCCTATGCTCAGTTCCGGGCATCGGTCCCGTTTATGCTGCGGGCATCCTTGCCGAGATCGGAACCATCAAGTGCTTCCCCAATCACAGTAAGCTGGCAAAATATGCCGGCATCGTGTGGAACGAGAATGACTCCGGTGACTTCCATTCGGAAGATAATCGCATGAGCAAGGCCGGGAATCGGTATCTGCGTTATTACATTATTGAAGCTGCCGGAAGTGTTGTCCGGCACGAATCGTCCTTTGCCTTGTTCTACAAGAAGAAGTTCGATGAGGTTCGCACTCATCAACACAAACGTGCACTCGCGTTGACGTCCCGTAAATTGATACGTTTGCTCTTTGGTCTGCTGGACAAAGGCGCCCTCTACTCTCCGGACAAGAGTAGGTAATCAATAGCGATATTTTTTGCCTTTGCCGACACTGCCGTGGCGTAGGCCTATTTAGTATGCTCCGGCCTCTGAAATCTATTCTCAATCGGTCCTTGACTTATTACCAAATTGCTTTTGGTAAGTAATATGCGAGAGTTGATAAATGACGGTTCGCCATGCAGGGCTCAATTGATAGCCGGAGGAGGGGCAAATGACAAAGAAGAATAATGGCAAATTCTTCAAGCTTGAGATTTTCATTCCTGAAACACATTTTGCAGATCTGAGGAAAGCTCTTCAAAGTGCTGATGCCGGGCACATAGGTAATTATGACTGCTGCCTGTCATACAGCAGGGTCATCGGAACGTGGAGACCACTTCCGGGCACGGATCCGTTCATTGGAGAAGAAGGAATGCTCAGCGAAGAAGAGGAGCTGAAAGTTGAAGTAACTGTAAACGGCAATCGGCTGGATGAGACTATTGAAGCCATAAAAGCTGTCCATCCTTATGAAGAACCGGTAATAAATGTGATCGAATTATATAGGACCGGACTATAGAGAACAACTCAAGCTGAGCTTTTCGCTATTATCATCTCCAGATAAACCAGAAATACAGGTATCCTGTCATCACTGCAGCCAGTGTATACGGGATACCTATTTTCATGAACTGACCGATTGAAGCAGGATAGCCTTCTTTTCGCAGCAGACCTACAGCTGTGATATTTGCCGATGCGCCTATTGGCGTTAAACTCCCGCCCAGTGTCGCGCCGGACAGAAGGCCAAAGTACAGAAGATGCGGTTCGATCCCAAGCGAAGCCGTTACCGTTGCAAGAACAGGCAGCATAGTGGCGACATAAGGGATATTATCAACAAAAGCGGAGATCAGTACGGATCCCCATACAATGATCGTATACAGAATGAAGATATTATCTCCTCCGTATTTAACTACCAGATCAGCAAAATCATCGATCACACCTACATTAGTAAGTCCGCTGATGACGACAAAAAGTCCGGCCAGAAGACCGAGAGTCTGGTAGTCGAGATTTCTGAACGCCGCGACGGCATCATCGGTTTGATGCTCACTGATAGAGTCGATCAGAATCGTAATGACAGCCAGTGAACAGCATATAATACCATTGAGCACTGCAGGCGTACCGGGGATGAATGAAGCGGTGATAAGCGCTGCGACCATCAGGATAAGCATAACAGTCGGCACATAATCAGTAATAACAGTTCTTTCAGTTGAGGAAATCTGCATCTTGTCCTTGCGGAACAGGAATAGCATAACAGGAATGGTAGCTGCAGCTCCAAGCTCTACCGCAAAGAAGATCCCGGGCCTGCCATTCATCCAGAAGAAATCCATGAAATCCATGTCCGCAAAGTCTCCGAGCATGATCGATGTGGTGTCGCCTACAAGCGTGGCGGCGCCTTGCAGATTAGAAGAAACAGCGATCGATAGGATCATGCCTACAGGATTGATTTTCATTTTTTTGCAAATAGCCAGTCCGACGGGTGCGACTATCAGCACTGTCGCTACATTATCGATAAATGCGGAAATAACACCTGTAAAAACAGACATCAATATCGTTGCCCCTCTGACAGTTCCTGCCTTTCCGAGCATAATGTCCGCAAGCAGATTGGGCATTCGTGAATCAATGAAATAGTGGACGATTATCATCGTACCGGAAATCATCATCAGAACATTCCAGTTGATAGCACCCGGCAGACTATCGACCGGCACTATTCCGGCTATCACGAAGATCACAGCGACCGAGAGGGCAGAAAATGGCCTGTATTTGGGCAGTGCGATCATGAGTATATACATTAAAACAAAAAGAACTAAAGCCGCTATTTTCATGCTAATCACCGTCTGTACATATCTATTAAAAAAACTATTATCACGATGAAAATAGTGATAATAGTCTTGCTGCTTAAAACGTATTCCGGGGACCTTCCCGTACTGACGAAATATGTTACGCTGTCGCGCCAGCTACTCCCTGATATCGTATACTTTTGTAGCATATTATCATGGTATAGTCAAGATTTGCCGTCATATGAAAACAAAAAACGATTACATAGAGAATCCATTTCTCCCACGGGTTGTTTATTAAAATTCTTCATCCATAGTACAATTTGATCAATTAAAAAAAAAGGAGAATGAAAAATGAGAAAAGTGGTATCTGAAATTGGTATAATGATTATAGTTGCTAGCGTTGTTGAAATTATAATCTCACTTTTCTACAATGCAGGCGGTTACTTCGGATTGGATATGTACATCATATCCGGCCTGGCTGGAGTGGGTCTGATATACCTAGCTAATTCATCATCAAAAGCCGCAAGAAAAGTTATAATTGGAATTGGTATATTCTTTTTGATTTACGCTATTACATCAGTCATGGATGATACTCCGACATGGGATGCCTTTATCATTGGGGGCGTGATTGGTGCAGCAATGCTGCTTCTTGCTCATTCAATATCCAAAGAAATGGAATTAAAAGAATTTGAAAATAATCAGTATGCAGAGAATTTGATCAAAGCATTTAACAAAGCTAAGAAGATCGGCGATTATGAGCTGGAGGACGCTGCAGAAAATATAATTGCAGAAACACTACGCGCATTTAAAGAGGGTAATTATTCCATTGCTGACAAATTATTTTCATTCTGCCTTGATAATGATTGGTATGTTTATAAGGGACGATTATACTCACACAGGAAAACAATGTCTGAGATCATTGCGGAAGAGGAGCAAAGAATTATTGATGACTTCCAGCGGCGAGTGTCCGGATATAGATAAAAAACAATGATTGAATTGAAATACGGGAATACCAGGACTTTTTTCATTAGAGGCAACCACGGTGGTTTACTTGTCGATACCGATTATGCCGGGACGTTAGCTGCATTCTATAAGGCGCTGAAGAATAATCATATCAAGGTTAGAGACATAGACTATGTATTGGCAACTCACTATCATCCTGATCACATGGGACTTATAAGTGAGCTTATGGAGCAGGGTGTCAAACTGTTACTTATCGATGTGCAGAAGGACTATGTGCATTTTCCGGATGAATTATTCGCAAGAGGCAGACTCACATATACACCGATAGATGAGTCTCTGGCAACGACTATTTCCTGTGCGGAAAGCAGGGATTTTCTTAAGCAAATAGGCATATCCGGTGAGATCATCCGTACAACAAGTCATAGTGATGACAGTGTTTCTTTAGTTTTGGATGACGGCGACTGCTTTGTCGGAGATACGGAGCCTTTCGAGTATATAGAAGCGTATCAGGACAATTATCAGCTGCAGAAAGACTGGGAGCATATACTGTCGTTCCAACCTAGGCGGATTCTATACGCTCATCGACCGGAGAAAATAATAGAGTGACAAATCATGAAAAGGGTATAGTTACAGCTCATATGAGAGACCATGCGATGGTGACAGATAAACCATCTGCAGGAAGTCAAGGAGAATGCCGAGTTATGAAAACTATGAGAATGATCCGCAGCGTGATATCGATATTGATGGTGTTCATTATGGCAGTTCTTGTGACCGGCTGTAAGACCGATGCAGTCAGTAAGCGCGCAGAGAATGAGGAGAAGCTGCTGAAAGCCATTACTGAGTATCCGGGAGACGGACTGTACGATCCTGAAATGACCGTCATAGGTCTGGATGCGCCTGAACTAACGGAAGAGGAGCTGGCCGAAGCAGAAAAGAAGGCGGCTGAAGAGAAAGAAAAATGGCAGAAAGCTGTAGGAGACTGCTTTGCAGACGGGATGTTCGATACATTCTACAAAGAATGGTTCAGGATCGATTTTCTGGGATTATCCCAGGCTAAAGGCCTTACAACATCAATAACTAAGTTCAGTATCGAAGATGATGCATCGCAGGACTCAGATAATATAGAGCATGCATTGATAACTGTTACTGCAACTGATGAAGAGGGAGCAACTAAGTCCTTCGATATGGACTGGCAGATGATCTTCGATAAAGATGATCCCGGTCTGCTCCAGAAAATCGAACTCAAGGATGACGGCGGATTCTGGGAAGCTTATCAGGAACCTTGAAATCTAATGAGTTATTATTAATGTCAAAGGAACTAAATATTAGCAAAAAAGGAACTGGTTAAAGTGAACAAAAGCAAACAGGAAAGCAATGCGGCCCTTGTACTGGAATTTTGCGTGAATCTTGCAAGATGCATGGTGATCAGCGGGGCAAATCTCGAAAGAGTGGATCTTACTATGACTTTGATATGCCGCGCGTACGGGTTTACCGATGTCAGTATTTTCCTGCTGAGCTCACATATCTCGCTCAGTGCAAAGGATCCTGCAGGCAATTATTTTTCAAGGCAGGTCACTATACTGCCTGCGTCAATACATCTGGAAAGACTTAAACGGCTGAACCGTCTTTCTTACACGGTAGTTAATGAGAAGCCACAAGCATCAGAACTTCATGCAATGCTTGATGAGGCATGGCGTGCAAGAGAATACTCTGAGGCTGCGCTTACCGCAGGCCAGGTCGGTGCAATAGCAAGTCTCTGCCTTATCTTTGGCGGGGGAATTACAGAAGTGCTTATCACCGCTGTTTTAACGATCGCGCTAAGATTCGTAGGCAGACTGATGAGACGCATTGACCTGAACAGGCTTGTCGCCAGTGCTCTGACAATGACTATAGCTACACTTGCTGTAATGGTCATGTACACTGCCGGCATTACTGCAAAGCCTCAAGTACTTTTCATTACATTGTGTATGATATTTCTTCCCGGAATACCACTCGTCAATGCTGTTCGTAATCTGATCTGCGACCATGAGATGAATGGCGTGCTGCAGCTTATGAAGGTTGTTCTCGAAACTGCAGCTCTCGGCGCGGGTATCTATGTTGCTGTTTTCGTGTTCAAAGGCGGTGCAGGACTGAGCAGTCAGACAGTCACATTTTTGAGTGATCCTTGGCTGCTGATTTTTTTGTCTTTCTGTGCATCGGTCGGATTCGGGGTCGTGTTTGAGATACCGCCTCACGATCTTTGGAGAGCAGGAATAGGCGGAGTTCTGACGAGGCTGGTACTGATATTCCTTCCCGGGGTCGTACACTACAGACTGATCTTCACCGGTGCGGCAGCTCTTGTCGCTGCACTTTACGCGGAATTCCTGGCATCGAAACGAAGGGACCCTTCCACGTATTTCGTATATCCTGCTATCATACCTCTTATACCGGGAGATCTGTTCTTCTATGCGATACTGGGAACACTGTACGGGAACTGGACCATGGCAATGGCCAATGGCGGAAGCTGCATAGTAGCTTTGCTGGGCATGAGTATCGGATTCGTACTGAGCTCATCAGTTTCACACTATACAAGAAAAGTCAGAAATAAGATGCGCAGGAACAGGCTGCACGCAAGCAATACTGACTGATCATGCCGGATTGTGGTAGAATACATATTATCCAATCAATACAGGGGGTGTTGCAATGAGGCTATCAATAGATAACAGGTTGTATATGGATTGCCCTGAGGGATTCCATGAACTTACAGAAGAAGAAAAGCAGGGGATGAATCTTACTCCGGGCGGCAAAGTTATATGTATTTCGGACCCTGTCAGACATATAGTCATTACCGCCGGCTGGACGAAGGTCAATGAACTTACCGCCTGGCTCGTCGGTACACGTGAGCTCGCCTGGAACATGTCGAGGCAAATCGAAAAGAATATGAAGAAGTTCTCTTATGTCTGGCTGGATAATGTCAAGCGGACGATCGACGGTCAGGCTGCGAGAGGACACGATTATGAATATGTGGTAAAAGATATTAATATGACCGGTGAGTCGCTGGTGGTCAAGATCGATGAGAATCTCTTCTATTTCCATATGTATGCACGGAAAGCCCGCAGAGACGACAGCCTGAAGGTCTTTCATGATATTCTGGATAACGTTGCGATCGCCGAATAAATTTCAGAAACAACCAAAAACAGCTGTATTTGATCATAGTTCGAATACAGCTGTTCTTTTTTCACAGAGTCACACCAAAATACGGACGCCCGCTGGCAAATACTAAAATATAACTTTCCAGCGGTCTGTTAAGATAATATTCAATTTTGATCTCGAAACAATCCTCAATGTCATCTATATAACCATGGATCCAGATGCTTTTTGGTCCGACCTCATGTTGAGAAGTCTTTTCAAATACGACTTCGTCAAGCTGGTCAGTGTTGAGGTTGTAAAGCACTAAACTAAGATGTTCACCTTTCTTTGAGGTAAGGAGATTGTCCGGGAAGTACTCCTCAACGAATTTGTAAAAAGTTCCATGGCCGAACATATAGTTGAAATCTGTCCTGCGCTCAATAGAACCTGGTGGTCTTTCCGGCGCTTCAAACTTGATATATTCTCCTCCAATCTGCCTTTCCGGCTCGATGATATATGTGCCATCGGCTTTCAGTTTGATCATTTTTATTCGAACACCTCATCTCCACTCTTGTTGTCCAGACCCGGATGGATATCGAAACGGACTGAGCCGACTCTTGCACGGCCCTGGACAGCCTGATCTACCATATAAGTGCCTCTGATGCCGAATCCGCCGCACAATTCGATCGCGGTACAGCCTTTGTCGACCATTTCTTTTGCAGCTTCAGCAGCCTGGGCCAGGGTCGAGACTCCGATCGTTGTGAGATTGATCTCAGGTGTGTTGATTGTGGAACGGTGTACGGAAGGATCTGCCTCAGGGGCAAGAAATATAAAAGCAGCATTCAACATGTGATGATCTCCTTTCACTTATCATTATTGACTTAGCTGATTATAACATACCCGGCTGAATGAATCTGAACCGGTGGCAAAAATCATGAGTTAGCTGGAATGGCCATCTGGCACAAGTTCAACTTTACTGAAAAACGGCATGCTGATTGCCCGTTTTCAGTAATTGATGAAATGCGGCTGTGCGAGAATCCGCATTATGCATCAAAATGGAAAATTATTCAATTCGGATCAAACTTCAATTCATCGAAATGCTTGAGTTGTAGGGAGATAACTGGTCATTGAGCTATACGAATCATTATGAAGCGACTTTGCTGTTCACGGAAGTATGCGTCCTCACCATGAAATCTTACTTCAATAAGAAATTCATTACTGAAAATGAGGCATGAAGGGGCGATTTTTCAGTAAAAATGAAATACGGCCTTACTTCAACAAGCGGATAAACGATGAATACTCTGAATATTATGCAGGAAAGAGTTCGTTTGTGATATTGATGACAAAACTTGCGAATCGTGTTAGTCTTTACGGTAGGAGTCAGGGACCAGGGATTATGGATAAGGACAAATTAAGAGATTATCTGAATACAAGAAGACAGGGATGGCCTTATGAAGAGAGCTATCATGTTGACAGGATGGGCGGGCATCGTTTTGTTGCGAAGATCGGCGATGAACTTGCAGGTCTTTCTTATGCTGAAATAATCGAAACCGGCAGGGAAGCCAGAATGAAGATGAATCTCAAAGGGAGCTTCGCAGAGTATGGGATCGGGACAGAACTTCTGAATCTGTTGATGGATGATCTGATCACGAGTGGTTATGAGATCATCAGATATGAGATCCCGCCTGAGAGATATGCTTATCAGATATACAGAAATATGGGATTTACAGTTGATAGTCAGGATGAAGAGGCTGTAAGGTTCATCTGGAGAAAGAACCGCATCGGCGGTGTTCTATAGGAGGTCAAAAAAATGGAAATCAGGCAGGCGGTACCTGAGAATGCTGAGAAACTGATCGAATACCTTAAGTTAGTTGGCGGTGAGACAGACAATCTCACATTTGGTTCAGAAGGTATGCCGCTATCAGTGGAAGCTGAAAAACGTTTTATCCAGTCTTATCTTGACGATGGCAGATCCGCAATGCTGCTTGCATGGGATGGAGACGATATAGTCGGATGCGGCAGCCTGATGTGCATGAACCGGAGAATGTCACATAGAGCCGGCATAGCGATCTCCGTAAAGAAATCCGAATGGGGCAAAGGAATCGGGAGCATCCTGATGGATAATATGATCGCGCAGGCATTAAAAGCCGGAATCGAGATCATCAGCCTCGAAGTCAGAGTTGACAATAAGCGCGCGATCCATTTGTATGAAAAATACGGTTTCAGAAATATCGGAACATTCCCGGCATTCTTTAAGATCGGCGATGAATATGTAGATTTTGAGCTGATGACACTGGATCTGAGAGGAATGTAATATGATCAAACCAATAGTGAGAGATGTGTTTTTTCTGAATCAGAAATCTGAAATAGCTACAAAGGCCGATCTGCCGATCGTTCAGGACCTTGAGGATACTCTCAAGGCTAACAGGGAGCGCTGTGTCGGCATGGCAGCAAACATGATCGGGTACAGGAAAAATATCATTATTATTGCGACGGGTCTTGCAGATATGGTCATGATCAATCCTGTGATCACTGACAAGTCCGAGCCTTACGATACCGAAGAAGGCTGCCTCTCGTTACCGGGGACAAGAAAGACTGTTAGATATAACCGGATCACAGTACGATATATGGATAAGAAGATGACAGAGCACACGCAGAATTTCAGCGGATATATAGCTCAGATCATCCAGCATGAATGCGACCACCTTGCGGGCATACTTATATAATATGAACTGGGGAATAGATACGGGTAAAAACAAAATAGAGCAGCTGGGGACTGCGATCAAAGAAGCTGACGCTGTAGTAGTCGGCGCCGGCGCAGGTCTTTCGACATCTGCAGGTTATACATACAGCGGCCTGCGCTTCCACAAATATTTCGGGGACTTTTCGGCAAAATACGGCTTCGGGGATATGTACTCCGGCGGTTTTGCTGTGATGCAGTTAAGACCTGAAGAATTGTGGGGGTTCTGGAGCCGCAATATTTACATAAACCGATATATGGCTCCGCCTAAGAGGACTTATGAGAAGTTACTGGAGCTGCTTGACGATAAAGATTTCTTCGTCATCACGACAAATGTTGACCATTGCTTCCAGAGAGCCGGTATAGACAAGAGAAGACTGTTCTATACTCAGGGGGATTACGGGCTGTGGCAGTGTCAGGGCGGACGGATCAAGAAGACATATGATAACGAAGTGGCGGTCAAGAAGATGCTTCTGGCGCAGGGCTTCTGGTTCGAACATGTGAGATCGGCAAATGGAGCCATTGTAGAGAAGGATTCCGCATGTGATGACTTGGATTACGGAGCCGACTGGGGCGATCTGCTGCCTCCGGAAGGTGAATACGGCAAAACTGATTTCAGCAAGTTGTCAATGGCGATCCCGCGGGAGCTTCTGCCTGTATGCCCGGATGACGGATCGCCTATGGTCATGAACCTGAGAGCGGATGATTCATTCGTAGAAGATGAAGGGTGGCATGAAGCGAGCCTGAGGTACAGCGAATTCCTCAGGACACACATGAACGGCAAAGTGCTTTTCCTGGATCTCGGATCCGGGGGCAACACCCCTGTGATCTTCAAGATCCCGTTCATGAGCTGGACAAGAGACTGGCCTTCGGCACTTTATGCGACGATAAACAAGGGCGAGGCTTTTACAGCGCGTGAGATCGCAGACAAATCGATAGTGATCGATGACGACATCGATAAAGTTATAGAGGAGGTAGCAACATGGGTAAGAAGTTAGTGGCATATTTCAGTGCAAGCGGAGTGACCGGTAAAGTGGCGGCAAAGCTCGCGAATGCGATCGGCGCAGATCTGTTCGAGATCGTTCCCGAAGTAAAGTACACCAGGTCTGACCTGAATTACATGAACAGTAAGAGCAGAAGTTCTGTTGAAATGAATGACAGAAGTTCAAGACCTGCTATCGCGAGCAAAGTCAGCAATATGGCCGAGTATGACACCGTGTTCGTCGGATTCCCTGTATGGTGGTACAGAGAGCCTTCCATAATCGATACGTTCATGGAGGCATATGATTTCAGCGGAAAGACAGTTGTGCCATTCTGCACCTCAGGCGGTTCGGGTCTCGGACCTTCGGGAGATAATATGCAGGCGCTTGCTCCCGGATCGAAAGTCGCAGAGGGCAAGCGGTTCTCTTCAAGAGTATCAGAGAAAGAATTAAAAGACTGGGCAGATAAATTCTGACCGAGTTGCCTGTGAGCATGGACCTTTGGTGCAATTATGAAAATCAATTCACAGATCAAAAAAACTCTTAGACCATATTTACAAGCGTTGCCTGATATCTTTAATTATCAGATCGCAACCAAGATCCTTATAGCAGGCTGGGTTCTGGTGCTCGGAAGGATTTTTCAGGCGCTTCTTAAGAGCAGCGGCAGGGTTGCTGTGACTTCCGGTGACTGGCAATTCCTGTTCACGACATGGCAGGGCATCATTATATCGATCTTGGGACTAGTTTCGTTGTTTGTTTATGTGGCGTTCGACCTCAACTCCAAGATCGTTCTAACCAGAGAACTCGTTACCGGAGAGGATTTTTCACTTATCGAATGTCTCAAAGAGGGCTTCGCTTCTATAGACAAACTGGTCAATCTGCGGGGCTTGCTGACGGTTATATATATCGCGCTCATAGCTCCGATAATCGGGGTAGGCGTTTCGATTTCGCTGACAAAAGGCTTGTATATACCTACTTTCATTGCATCGTTTATTGAAGGCTCAGTGTTTTACTCTGCATTGGCAGGTTTTGCAGTCTTATTATTCATGTCGATAGGAATAGCAAACCTGTTCATAATACACGGAATCGTGATTGACGGGAAGCCGATAGGAGAAGCCGGACCTGACTCCAGAAAGCTGATAAGAGCGAACTGGAAGGATTATCTGAAGCATAATGTTGTGTTCATTCTCTCGATAGGGATCCTGATTGCTTTGACGGCTGTCGTGTTCCTGTTCCTACCGCTCAAACTCATAAGCGTACTGCCGCTTTCACCGTCACTGAGCCGTATCCTTAATATATTCTTTGTCATCGCGGGTGTGATCACTTCAGTCCTGACGGATTTCTTCGCAATCCCGGTCTATCTTCTGAAGATGACACAGCTTTATTATTCGTATAAGCAAGGCAGCGAGTTCGAGTTCAGGGAACGTAAAATTAAGAATTTAGGAGCATATAAGAAACTTGCAGTAGTGATATTGATAGCAGTTATCGGAGCTGTTTTCCTTGTAAATGACCATTTCGACCAGTTTTTCCCGCTCGATACGGATGTCAAAATCATTGCACACAGAGCAGGCGGGAACGAAGGGGGTGAGAATACGCTTTCGGGGCTTGAAGCAGCCTGGAATGCCGGTGCTTACGGCAGCGAGATAGATATACAGAGAACGAAAGACGGATATTATGTATTGAACCATGACGGGACATTCAGCCGCGTAGCAGGAGTCAATAGAAAACCTGAAGAAATGACTCTCAGAGAGGTCAAAAAGCTTTCTGTCGACGGTGACCGTGTACCGACATACGAAGAGATGCTCATAGCATGCAAGGGACGTATGGTTCTTTTCACAGAGCTCAAGGGCAATACGGCGGACCGTAAGATGGCCGATGATGCTGTAAGCCTTGTCAAACAGTATCACATGGAAGATGAATGTGTAATGATCTCTTTGAAGTATGACTTGATCGATTATATTGAGAGAACTTATCCGGAGATACAGACGGGATTCCTGACATTTGCATCTTTTGGCAAAACGGCAGAGCTCAATTGCGACTATCTGGGACTTGAAGAAGAGTCTGCGACGAAAGACGCGATAGATTCGATCCATGATGAAGGAAAGAAAGTCCTGGTCTGGACTGCGAATGATATGAAATCACAGCGGCACTTCCTGTGTTCTAAAATCGATGGACTGATCACGGACAATGTCAGTCAGGCGATCGGACTCAGAGCAGAACTCGAGCAGAGATCAGACCTTGACAGAATGATAGATAAAATCAAGACGATATTGTAGTTACAGCTTTCGGATAGTCAAATTACTATGTTAAAAGCTGTGTGATTGATATATAATAATATACAATAATCATTTAAATATTGGTTAATGAAAGAAAGGATGTAATCAAATGAATACAAGTGATGCACTGCAAGCAATTGTCAATTTACCTCTTAAAGATAAGCTGGATATGACCATTCAATTACATAATAAACTGGTTCCTGTACTTGCCAGATATGATAAGGACAATCACGGACTCGGACTCATGATCGCGCTCATGTCTTCAGCAGTAAACGCAGATGGAGAGCTGACACCGGAAGAACTTGCATTGATCAAAGGAATCGTTGACGGCGCAAAAGGTGATGTACCGGTTGATCAGTTGATCGATATCATCAAGCTCCACAGAAAAATGGAAGTCTATGATCTTATCAAGGTCGTTGCTGCTAACATGTCTAATGCTGAGCGTGCTGATCTGGTTACATTCGTATCACTTCTCAGCTCAATTGATGACAAGATCTCAAAAAGTGAAGTAGCATATATTCTGGATCTTCTTGAAATATAAATTGATAAAGAATGGAGGCGTGATTATGGGATTCAATGATGTACTGCAGGATCTGGTCAACAGCTCAGATGAGGAAAAACTCGGGATAGCTTTTGAGGCTTATAAAAATCTCAAACCTGCACTTATAATACTTGATCCGAGGAATAACGGATTGTTCCTTACAAGTGCTATTTTCGGAGTCGCTATTGCTCAGGACGGAAATCTGAACAGTGCAGAGGCTGCTATGATGAGTGCCTTCCTGATGACAGAGGGCATCAATGCAAGTATGGATGAGATTACGGAAATGTGTGTTAAAAGCGCTGATCCGGAGATTTACACTCTCGTAAGGGACCTTGCGCAAGCTCTTCCTGTAAGTGCCCGTTCTGATCTCATTACACTCGTAGCTGCGATTTGTTCAATTGATGACAGGATCAGCAGAGATGAGCTGAGATTCCTTAACGATCTGATGGATTGATCGTAACATATCAAACCTGCATAGAAATTTCGGCCGGCAGCACTGTTGCCGGTCGTTTCTTATGGTACAATAAACGTCAGAAAACATATCAGCAGGGAGGCATGTAATAATGGCAATAACATACAATATACGATATACAGGCAAGGAGAATAGTGTTTCTTTTTTCCTGCAGGAGATGAAGGATTCAGGAACAGTTGACGCGATCAGAGCCGAGAAGGGCAATATCCGTTATGAGTATTATTGGTCACTGGACGATCCTCAGACTGTTCTTCTTATAGATTCATGGGAAAGTCAGGCGGATCTGGATGCTCATCACGAATCCCCGATGATGAAGACGATCATCAGCCTCAGAGAGAAATATGATATCCGCATGACTGTCGAGCGTTACATCAGAGCTGAAGACATTCCGTCGGATTATGTGTATATAAGGAAATAGCAAAGAGGTATTGGGAAACTTATGGATACAAATGGCAAGTTCTGCAGGATGTGCGGCACCAGACTTGAGATCAGAGAACTGGAAAATGAAGGGATGATACCATATTGTCCGGAGTGCGGACAGTTCAGATTCCCGCAGTATAATGTAGCGGTGATCATGATCGTTGTTAATGAGGAGACTGATCAGATCCTGCTTATCCAGCAATACGGAAGACCATTCTATATTCTCGTCGCGGGTTATGTGAGCAAGGGAGAATCGCTTGAAGAAGCTGTTGCAAGAGAAGTCAAAGAAGAGACCGGTATGACCGTTGACCATATCAGATTCAACAGGACACAGTTCTTCGAGAAATCGGATGCTCTGATGTGCAATTTCACTGCCTTTGTCAAAAATGCGGATGAGATGCACACGAATTATGAGGTAGATGCATATAAATGGTTCTCCAGAGAAGAAGCATCGAAGAATATCAGACCGGACAGTCTGGCAGAATACTTCCTGAATTCATATCTTGAAGAAACATCGCACCAGTCAAGCTGACTGACACAAGCAAGGGGGAACTATGAATAAGAAGAGGCTTAATTATCTGGTAGTTCTGCTGGGATTCTTTGTTTTTTATTTATTTCTTCTGTTTGTTCTTTATCTCAGTGAGAGGAACCAGCCGGGGTCAAACATCAATTCACTTGCTGATGCATTCTGGTTTTCGATCGTAACTATTTCAACGGTCGGATATGGTGACGTCACACCGAAGTCGCCTCTCGGATATGCAGTAGGCTTCATATTCATCGTTATGTCAACAGGTATGTTGGTCGCTTTGTTCGGTTCTGTAGTCTCCTTTATCACAAGTGAAGGATTTCCGATGATCAAACTCAGAATGAACCGGAGACGCAACTGGCATTATCTGGCGGAACTTTCCGCAGAATCTGATACCCTTGCAAGAGACATCCTCAAAGAAGACCCTGAAGCGATCATAATTTTTGGTGTCAACAGAGATGAAGAAGCAGAAAAACCTGATTATCCGTGTCTTTTCATAAATGTTTCACCTGCGAGGATAGTAGAACAGAAGAAGGGGATCGGAGAGAAATGCAACGTCTATTTTCTTAAGGAAAATGACATTGGCCGCAATATGAAAGCGATGGACATTTTCAAGCTGCCTGTGAATGTTTATGCATGTACCATGAGCGGACAGGAGAAGATGTCGGGGAATATCAATTTCTTCCATCCGTATGATTGCTGTGCCAGAAGCTACTGGAGAGAACATCCGCTCCATCATTCAGACAATATGATAATAATAATCGGATTCGGCAATTACGGTCTGGCGATGCTTGAACGTGCCATATTGCTGAATATCAATGATGCGAACTTCGATGTTCAGTATCACATTTTCGGCGATGCCGAAAGATTTCTCAACATCCATAATCATCTGGGAACAGCCTTTGGCATAAATGAAATAAAGCCGGGGCATGACAGTCTTTTCTTTCACAATGAAGACTGGTCCACGCAGCATGAGCTGATGCAGAACGCTGACAGGATCATCATTTGCGAGGATGACGAACCGACCGGATGGGATATACTTTGGCAGCTCCAGCGTTATTATAATTGCAAGTGCCAGATCGATCTGCGCAGCAACCGGAAAGCGCCGGGTGTATCATATTTTGGCACAAATGACGAGATCTACACTGTGGATCAGATCGTCAGGACCAAACTCAATTACGCAGCCAAAGCCATGAATGATCTGTACCGCAGAAGTGTCGACAAGAGTCTCGATTGGGATGAACTCAGCGACCAGCTCAAGCAGTCCAAAATAGCTGTTGCGGACCACTTGTACGTCAAAGTCATGATCCTCCGCAATTATAAGAAGTTCGCTGAACTTAACTGGAGGATCTGCCAGCAGGCATATGAGGCTTATTGCATAGCTAAGCAGGACCCGGAGAAGCTCGACTCTCTCCGCAGGATCGAGCATGCAAGATGGGTGCGCTTCTACTGCTATTATAACTGGAATTACGGGAACAGGCGTAATGACAGGCTGCACGAGAATCCTATGATCGTTGATTATGACATGCTGAATTCAAGGCAGCGCGCTTACCACGACAGAGCGTGGGAACTCCTGGGTGAGATCGCATCACTCCTGAAGAGACAGGAAAGGTAAATGTAATAAATGATAAAAATATGTATTTTCGATCTGGACGGTACTCTGGCGAGGACTCAGGCATCGATCGCAAGGCCGGTCAATATGACACTGGCGCATTTTGGCTTGCCTGAGCAGCCGGTAGAAGCGTTCAATTATTATGCCGGAGACGGGATCAAAAATGCTCTCAGGAGGGCTCTTGCTGATGCAGGGGATCCTGAAGGCAAATTGCTGGAAGAAGGCCTTCCGATGTGCAGAGCATGGATGGAAGAGGATCCGCTCTATCTTGTTGAACCTTATGAGCATATCGTTGAATCTCTTCATGCGCTGAAAGATGCAGGGATCATCATCACTGTGTTCTCTAACAAGCCGCACACCAGTGCGGTCAACGTAGTTGAGACATTGTTCGGCAAGGGGATGTTTGACTATATACAGGGACAGACAGACAGGATCCCGATCAAACCGGATCCTGCAGGCGTCTTCGAGATATTGGCGAAATATGGCGTTTCAGCTGATGAATGTCTGTATTTCGGTGATACAAATACCGATATGCTGACTGCTCATAATGCCGGCGTGACTTCTGTCGGAGTCAGCTGGGGGTTCAGACCAAGATCCGAGCTTGAGGCATATGACGCAGAAATAATAATAGATGACCCTGCGGAAATCCCCGGTCTTATCGGACGGAAAGTATATGTTTCTGAAGACGCAGAGCAGGGCCTTGTCTCATGGCTAAGGGAACAAGGATGCACATTCATCAGTTTCAGGACTGAGGGGATAGTCGCAGAGCCTGTCTCGAACCATCCTGATATGTTCATTTGCAGAATGGGTTATTCTGATGATGCTCAGCTTGTCATCTGCAGTGAGGAGAAAAGAAAGAGCCTCGGCAAGGTTTATCCTCAGGACATCCCGTATAATGCTGCATGCACCGGAAGATTTTTCATACACAATCTCAGGTTCACAGCGCCTGAACTTATAGAAACCGCCGGAAACCTGGGCATGAAAATGATAGATATAAGACAAGGATACGCAAAATGCAGCATTGTTATCGTTGATGAGAATTCTATAATTACTTATGACCACGGCATTGCTGAAAAATGCAGATCATGCGGGATGGATGTGCTGGAGATAAGACCCGGACATGTACTGCTTCCGGGCTATGATACCGGATTCATAGGAGGCACAAGCGGACGGATCGGCAACACTATCGTTTTCAACGGGAATCTGGCGGATCATCCGGACTTTTGCGCTATCAAAGCTTTCATAGAAGGCAAAGGTCTCACTTTGAAGTGGTTCGAAGACTGGCCGCTTACGGATATCGGCTCCATCATATAGATGCATTATTGAAGTTGCAATATGAAGAAACACGCAATAATACCGATTTTCATTCCACATAAAGGCTGCCCGAATGACTGTGTTTTCTGCAATCAGCGCAAGATCACTGCAAGGACGGATGATGTGACCGCTGAAGATGCCAGATCGATCATCGATACCTGGCTCACTACTCTTGGGGATGCAGGAACCGTAGAGGCGGCTTTTTACGGTGGGAGTTTTACCGGACTTACCATAAATGAACAGTCGGAGTTCCTTGCGGTAACTAAGGAATACAAGGACAAGGGCCTGATAGACAAGGTGCATCTCTCGACCAGACCTGACTATATAGACCGTGATATTCTGGATAATCTCAAGGCATTCAGCGTGGATACGATAGAGCTCGGAGTGCAGTCATTCGATGATGTTGTCCTGAAGGCATCGAACAGGGGCCATACGAGCGCTGACGTCTACCGGGCAGTCAAACTGATCAGGGAATACGGCTTTGAGTTCGGGATCCAATTGATGATCGGCCTTCCAGGGGACAGTCTCGAGTCGTGCATTATGTCTGCTGAGGAGACTGTGAAACTCGCGCCATCGCTGGCGAGGCTCTATCCGACAATAGTTCTGGACGATACCAAATTGTACGATATGTACGTTTCAGGCGAATATGTTCCTCTGACACGCCGGGAAGCGGTGATGAGGACCAAAGAAATGTATAAGATCCTTGATGATGCCGGGATCACAATAATGCGCGTCGGCCTCAAGAGCACGGATATCATAGGAGAGGGCGGTGCGATAAATGGCGGGACTTACCACCCTGCATTCCGGCAGCTTGTTGAAGGAGAAATAGCCAAAGACCGCATTGAACCGCTTATCGCTGAGGCTGCTTTGGCAGCACAGAATATGGAGCGCAGGAAGAACCCGGACGGAAGCGATAAACCGCCTGAAATCTCCATCTGGTCAAACACTAAATGGTATTCGAACATGATAGGGCACAAAGCCTGCAATAAGCTATATTTTTGCGAACGATTCGCCGGAAACCGACTGCACTTCAGGATAAATGATGAGCTTGAAGACGGGAAGTTTATGGTGACAATCGAATAGCATATATATATAATAAAACGTAAATCAACCGGAACGAAAAACTCAATCGAAGGGGGAATGACAATGAAAGTTTTTGAAACTAACAAAGCACCTGGTGCGATCGGACCTTATTCACAGGGATTCATAGCTAACGGTTTCGTATTCACATCCGGCCAGATCCCGGTAGATCCTGCAACAGGCGAAGTTCCTGAAGGTATCGCAGCACAGGCAGCTCAGAGCTGTATGAACGTTGGAGCTCTGCTCGAAGCAGCAGGTTCGAGCTTTGACAAGGTCATCAAGACTACTTGCTTCCTTGCAGACATGGCTGATTTTGCAGCATTCAACGCTGTTTATGCAGAATACTTCACATCGAAGCCTGCAAGAAGCTGTGTAGCAGTCAAGGATCTCCCAAAGGGCGTTCTTTGCGAGATCGAGTGCATCGCTGAAGCATAGTGAGCAAAAATAAACAGATAACTATAGGAATACTGGCGCATGTCGATGCCGGTAAAACGACTTTGTCTGAAGCTATTCTCTTCAGGACAGGAGAGATAAGAAAACTCGGACGAGTGGATCACAAGAATGCCTATCTGGACGACAGTGAAGTCGAGAGAAACAGAGGCATCACAGTGTTCTCAAGGCAGGCGGGCTTTCAGGCAGGCGGGACTTCCGTGACACTTATAGATACACCGGGACACGTGGATTTTGCCGCTGAGATGGAGCGGGCGCTTTCCGTCATCGACTATGCTCTTCTTGTTGTGAGCGGCTCCGAAGGAGTCCAGGCTCATACGAGAACTTTATACAGGATGCTCAGTCAAAAGGGCATTCCTGTTTTCATGTTCATAAATAAAATGGATATTGCTGTCCGCCGCAAGGAAGATATTATTGACGAATTGGCAAATGAACTCGGTGCCGGTGCAGTGGATTTTGGCGGTGCGATAGCCAGAACTGACAAATTCATCGACGACATTACTCTGTATTCACCGGAACTTGCGGAGAAAGTCCTTGAAGGTCCTCAGGACGGTGCGCACAGCGACCAGATCCTGACTGATGAAGACATTGCTTTTTCGATCATCAGAAGGGAAGTTGTGCCTTGCGTATTCGGTTCGGCACTCAAACTCGAAGGTATCGATGAACTCCTTGAGGTCATTGACGCATTCACAACAGAACCTGAATACTCATCAGATTTTGGCGCCAAAGTCTACAAAATCTCAAATGCAGAAGACGGAGAGAAGCTGTGTTTCCTGAAGGTCACAGGCGGTGAGCTCAAGGTAAGAGACAAGATAAGCGGAAGATCTGCTGCTATGGCGGATTCAGGCGAAGACGACTGGGAAGCAAAGGTCAACCAGATAAGGATATATTCAGGCAGCAAGTTTTCGGCGGCCGATTCCGCACCTGCGGGAACTGTGTGTGCAGTGACCGGCCTCTCAGAGGCACTTCCGGGCGACGGGATAGGTTTTGAAGAACCGTCATATGACCAGATGATCAAGCCTTTCATGGTTTATACTGTCAGCGGCCCTGAAGATATGGATCCGTTCCTTGTTATGAAGGATCTGAGGAGTCTCTCGGCAGAAGATCCGGTCCTCCACGCAAGCTGGAGACAGGATACCGGCGAGATCGAGATAAGACTCATGGGACAGGTACAGCTTGAAGTGCTTTCGGGCATGATCAGGGACAGATTCGGATATGATGTCACATTCGGAACAGGCAGCGTTCTTTATCTGGAAACGGTAGCGGATACATACGAAGGTGTAGGCCATTTTGAGCCGCTCAGGCACTATGCAGAGGTTCATCTGATCGTGGAACCGGGCGAACCGGGCAGCGGTATCGTCCTCAGCAGTATCACACCTGAAGACGAACTCGCCAGAAACTGGCAGCGCCTTATCATGACTCATCTCGATGAGAAAGAGCATATAGGCGTCCTGACCGGATCACCGCTGACTGATGTCAGGATCACACTTGCAGCCGGAAGGGCGCATGACAAGCATACAAGCGGAGGAGATTTCAGAGAGGCAACTTACAGAGCCGTCCGAAATGCTCTGATGCAGGCTCGTTCTGAGGAAAAAGCAGTCCTTCTGGAGCCTTGGTATGAATATGAGATAGAGCTTCCGTCACAGAATGTCGGACGCGCGATGACGGATATCCGGCAGATGGGCGGGACACAGGACGATCTGGAACAAAACGGCGATCTGTCCCGCATCAGGGGCAGAGTCCCTGCATCGGAAATTGCAGGTTATCAGCTGATCCTGACAGGTTATACCGCAGGAACCGGCAAGCTTGCATGTTCGCCGTCAGGCTATGCTCCATGTCATAATGCGCAGGAAGTGATCGAAGCAAGCAGCTACGATCCTGAGAGGGATATCGATAATCCTGCCGACTCTGTGTTCGTCAGCCACGGAGGAAGCGATATTGTTAAGTGGTATGATGTGCCGGAACATATGCATATCCAGAGTGTACTGAGAAAAGGTTCAGACCAGGCGGATAATGGTGATTGGTACGCCGGGACCGGATCATATGGGACAGGCATGGCTGGAAGAAATGCCTCCGGCGGCGATTTTGGTTCAGCCAGGGAACAGGATGCGCGCAGAAGAGCAGCAGAAGCGGAACTTCGCAGCATCTTCGAGCGGACTTACGGCACTTCGAAATCCACTTCGCGCAATGAGGCGCATTCATCCAGGTTCAGAAGACCTGAAAAGAACATAGACATAAGCCCTGAAGAAAGGGAACAGAATGAAGAACGCAACAAGGAGATCAGGGCCAAGCACGAGAAAAAAGCAGCCCCTGTTCAGGAACAGAAGCCGCTTATACTTGTAGATGGTTATAATTTGATCTATTCAGACGGGTATCTCAAGGACCTGGCGTCCAGAGATATGGGCGGTGCCAGAGATCAGCTCCTCGACAGACTGGCGAATTATGCAGCTTTTATCGGCTACGACATGATAGTAGTTTTCGATGCCTATCTGGTCAATTTCGGCAAAGGCTCTGAGGAGGACTATCACGGCATCAAGGTGATATATACTGTCCAGGATGAACCTGCGGATATCTGCATGGGCAAGATCGTAAATAATACCCGGAACCGTCAGATATATATGGTCTCATCAGACAGCCTCGTCCAGCAGGATGCCTTTGTCCACGGAGCTCTCAGGATATCCTCGAGAGAATTCCTGGAAATGGTCGCAAGAGCAGAAGGTGAGCTGCGCAGAATACTCAGTGAACAATAGACGGTTCGCAGTTAATCGACAGTTGTTCTGTCAGAATCCGTCAAAACTTCTTCGGATAGATCCAGATCTTTTTTTTCATAATTATTCTTGCTGATCCTGAGCGATTTTGACAGGCCGCGAAGAGCATGCTCGGTGAATATTATCGCAAGGCAACCGACAATCGCGCCTTCATAATATCCGATTCCGAGCGCAAGCCCAAGACATGCGGAAGCCCAGAGGCCTGCAGCCGTTGTGAGACCGGATATCCTGTTTTTTCTGACCACGATGATCGTTCCTGCGCCGAGAAAACCGATCCCGGATACAACCTGCGCACCGATACGGGTAGGGTCGACAGATCCGAAAAACCCGTGTGCGAACTGGCCTGTAGACATGGCGAGCATGGCACCGACGCAGACAAGGATATGTGTCCTGAGTCCTGCCGGGGCACCGTGAACATTTCGGTCATAACCGATCACGCCTGCACATATGATAGCAAGAAATGTGCGGATCAGAGTTGTAAGAAGTGTAGGCTCAAGCAGCCAAGGGAAATGATCTACTAACATGGTCACACCTCATTTTCAGATATTAGCCAATTATTGCCAATTATTATAGCACTTTTGATATATACGATTAAAGTCATTCGCCTCATGGCGTATAGAAAGGAAGGAAGAATATGGTTTTCGATACAGCTATTATAGGAACAGGGCCTGCGGGGCTTTCTGCTGCACTGAACCTCAAACTTCACAACAAGGAAGTCATCTGGTTTGGCGCTAAGAATTTCAGTTCGAAGGTTGAAAAATCTGAGAAAATCGCCAATTACCCGGGTCTTGGTCTGATAGGGGGCAAGGAGTTGATCGAAAAGTTCGAAGCGCATCGCGACGAGATGGGACTTGAGATCACAGAGCAGATGGTAACAGCTATCATGCCGGGAGATGATTATTTCATGATGTCTGCCGGATCTGATGTGTATATGGCAAAGACTTTATTGCTGGCGACCGGCGTTGCTGCAGGCAAAGGGTTTTCAGGCGAGGCAGAATTCCTCGGACGCGGTCTCAGCTATTGCGCGACATGCGACGGCTTCCTTTATAAGGGCAAAACTATCGCAGTTTTCTGTGGCGACGCAAGATTCGAGCACGAGGTTGAATATCTTGCAGAACTCGCTGATAAAGTATATCTGTCAACTTCATACAAGGACGTATCCATCGACAAACCGAACGTCGAGTTGCTCCCGAAGGCGATCAAATCTGTTTCCGGCGGACTCAAGGTGAACACTATCCAGCTCGTTGACGGTACTGAAATAACGATCGACGGCTTGTTCTGCCTGAGAAATTCGATCGCTCCAACGACTCTTCTGAATGGACTTAAACTCGATGGCGTTCATATTGTTACAGGAAGAGACATGGCTACAAATATTCCGGGATGCTTTGCTGCAGGCGACTGCACAGGCAGACCATATCAGATCGCAAAATCCGTAGGCGAGGGCAATATTGCAGCACACAGTATAATCGAATTCCTCGCAGAAAAAGAAAAGAAATAAGGGTAGAAATACTGATACGAAATATCGAAAGTGCGCAGCAGGCACACTTCGAATAAGCGACAAAAAGGACCATAAAAGTGGTCCTTTTTTGATGAAAACTCACTTTTAGGATTAATGAAGTATCAGGTATTTCTCTGACTTGAATAATCATCCATTGCAATTCATTATTATTCAGAAAATGAAGACGGTGATCATAGTGACAGAGGCATACGTAATGATTACTGAAGCTGAGATGACTTGAAAAGCAACTTCAAGTGGATTTATCAGCCTCTTTCTCTCTCATGTGAGAAATGCCTGTTGCATATGAGTAATGCTGTGTAATCCTTATTTGCTCATTTCAAAGAAAAAGGGTTAAAAAAATAATCCTTTTTTTGTAAATAAGTGTTTATAGGGTTACTGAATTTTTATGCATGCCTTTGATATGAATAATCATTCACCGCAATTCATTATTATGCAGAAAAAATTGACTGTATCAAGCGGCAGGGAGTCATTCACGATCCTGCTGAAAGGAAAGACGACTCAAAATGACCATGCAAGAGGAATTATCAGTCAATTTCTTCCCCAACATGAGAAATGCCCGTTGCATATGAGTAATGCTGTGTAATCCTTATTTGCTCATTTCAAAGAAAAAGGGTTAAAAAAGTAATCCTTTTTTGCAATAATCGCGATTTTAGGATTATTGATAAATATGCATCGCGGCTATACTTGTGATCATGGCTAAACTTGTGATCGCGGCGGTATTCGCTGATCACAGCAGACATCCTCTGTTTTTTTCGGATCCTTCTTATACAGATCTTCCGGGTACATATGTTGGGCTACGGATCCTTCCAAGTGCATATGTTGGGCATATATCAGGCTTCCGGGCTGTGTGGTGAATTTGAATGGTTTTATGCTTGAAATGGGGAAATTGTTCGCTTTTTTGGTGAATTTACATGTTTTCTGATGGATTGTTTGAGTTAAATACATGATTTTATGGCTCCATCGATTGACTGAGCGTAGCATTATGATTATAATTTAACGGATTTGTTTTTGAGGAAGATATAAAAACAAACAATACTAAATTCTAAATAAATGTGAGATCGGTAACTGCGGACATGGAGCCGCGGGTTCAGAGATCATGGGAAGGAACTAGAATGGACAAAGTAAAGAAGCCAATCAAAGGAAACATTATTGTCGGTCAGTCCGGCGGCCCTACCGCTGTTATCAATTCAAGCCTTGCAGGTGTTATCAAGGCATCCAGAACAGCAGGCGTTAAGAAGATCTACGGAATGCACTATGGAATCGAAGGATTCCTGCAGGAAGACATCATCGATCTTGATGATTATTTTACAACTTCGCACGACCTGTCGATGCTCAAGAGAACACCTTCTGCTTTCCTTGGAACATGCAGATACAAACTGCCTGCAATCGAAGGAAATGAAGATGTATATGAGAAGATTTTCCAGATCCTCGACAAGTATAACATCCAGTACTTCCTTTACAATGGAGGAAACGACTCAATGGATACCATCAAGATGCTTTCTGACTATGCAGCAATGCATGACAAGACACAGAAGTTCATGGGTATCCCTAAGACAATCGATAACGACCTGCCTATGACAGACCATTGCCCGGGATATGGTTCATCAGCTAAGTACATTGCAACATCAATGAAAGAGATCATCCGTGACAACGAGAGTTACGGAGTTTCAAAGCCGACTATCTGCATCGTTGAGATCATGGGACGTCATGCAGGATGGCTGACAGCAGCTGCTGCTCTTTCAAAGGACGTTGACTGCAACGGACCTGACCTTATCTATCTCCCTGAGGTAGTATTCGACATCGATAACTTCATCGAGAGAATCAAAGAACTTGCTGCCGTCAAGAAATCCGTAGTAGTTGCGGTTTCCGAAGGTCTTAAGATCAAGGACGGACGTTTTGTCTGCGAACTCGGTTCAAGCAATGACCACGTTGACGCATTCGGCCACAAGCAGCTCGCAGGAACTGCAGCTTACCTGGCAAATCTCGTAAAGAACGAGACAGGTCTCAAGTCAAGATACATCGAGTTCAGCTCACTCCAGAGATGCGCTGCACACCTTGCATCAAGAACTGACGCAGACGAAGCATACAACGTAGGATATCTCGCTGCAGAGGCTGCTTTCAACGGCCACACAGGAGAGATGATCACGATCGATGTTATCTCCAGAGAGCCATATATCGAAGAGTACGACATGTTCGACATCCACGAAGTAGCGAATGTTGAGCGTAAAGTGCCAAAGGCATGGATCACAAATAACGGAACATACGTAAGTGATGAATATGTTGCTTATGTAAGACCGCTGATCATGGGAAATCTCCAGCCGTATACAGCAGCAGGAGTTCCTATCCACATGACACTCAAGAATAAGAAAAAGAAATAATCTTAAAAGAATAAAAGAGTATTCTTGAGCGTGCGGCTGTGATAAAATATCTACTGTTCCGCAAATATGAACCTACGACAAATAACAACAGTTTAATTTCTTGCAGACTGTTGATACTAAGGGACATACAAATTGAAAGGAGAACCATTTAATGAAAGTTGCAATCAATGGATTCGGACGTATTGGAAGACTGTCCTTCAGAAAGCTGTACAAAGAAGAAGATATCGAGATCGTTGCTATTAACGACCTTACAAGCCCACACATGCTTGCTTATCTTCTCAGAAACGACAGTGTTCAGAAGAGATTTGACGCAGAAGTAGAAGAGGCTGAGAACGGAATCATCGTTGACGGAAAGTTCTTCCCGGTATATGCAGAAGCTGACGCAAGCAAGCTCCCTTGGGGCGAACTCGATATCGATGTTGTACTCGAGTGCACAGGTTTCTACACATCAAAGGCTAAATCACAGGCTCATATCGATGCCGGTGCTAAGAAGGTACTGATCTCTGCTCCAGCAGGCAATGACCTTCCTACAATCGTTTATGGAACTAACCATGAGACACTGACTAAGGATGACCTGATCGTTTCCGGCGCTTCCTGCACAACTAACTGCCTTGCTCCAATGGCTAAGGCTCTGAACGAGTACAGAGAACTGAGAACAGGATTCATGACAACGATCCATGCTTATACAGGTGACCAGATGATCCTCGACGGACCACACAGAAAGGGCGACCTCAGAAGAGCAAGAGCCGGTGCCATCAACATCGTTCCTAACAGCACAGGCGCTGCTAAGGCTATCGGTCTTGTAATCCCTGAACTCGCAGGCAAGCTGATCGGTTCCGCTCAGAGAGTTCCTGTTCCATCAGGTTCCATCACAATTCTTGACGCTACACTCAAGGATATGACAGATACAGTTTCCGTAGAAGGAATCAACGAGGCTATGAAGGCTGCAGTTTCAGAGTCCTTCGGATACACTGAAGAAGAGATCGTTTCCAGCGACGTAATCGGAATGAGCTACGGTTCACTCTTCGACGCTACTCAGACTCTTGCACAGCAGTGCGGAACTCATATCTTCGAGGTCAGAATCGTATCCTGGTACGACAATGAGATGAGCTATGTAAGCCAGCTCTGCAGAACCCTCAAGTACATGGGAACACTCGTATAATAAGAGTACATCGATCATACGATCACAAAACTCCGGCATGTCCGGAGTTTTTTTTGTCGTTTTTTGGCGGCCTGCAGTTTGAAGCAGTTTCCGGCTGTTTGCGGAAAATTGGCGCAGGAATGTACTCGTTATGCTGAACAGGTGTATAATATCAATGTATTACAAAGCAAAGGAGAGTGGCATAATGGCTTACAATGGTTTTGCGATAGATGAATATGTTGATGCTGTAGCTGTCAACAAACAATTAGATGAACTTATCAGGAAGCCGGTTTATGGCGTCAAGCCGGGACCGCTTCAGGACTATGTGACAAACTATTTCGAGAAGAAATGTGCCGGTTCAAAGGCCATGACGACTGAGGCGAAGCAGTATATACCGGGCGGTGTCCAGCACAATCTGGCTTTCAATTATCCGTTCCCGCTGGCGATCACCAAAGCAGAAGGCGCCAAGCTCTACGATGTCGACGGAAATGAGTACTATGATCTCCTTCAGGCAGGCGGTCCGATCGTGATCGGAAGCAATGATCCTGTAGTAAGAGATGCAGTCATAGATCTTCTCAAAACATGTGGTCCTTCAACAGGTCTTTTCCATGAGTATGAAATGAAACTCGCCAAAAAGATATCTGAGTGCGTTCCGAGTGTTGAGAAATTCAGGATGCTGGGTTCAGGTACCGAAGCGTGCATGGTAGCTGCGAGAATAGCCAGACTCAAGACCGGTCACAAGAATCTGCTCAAAATGGGTGGTGCTTATCACGGATGGTCGGATCAGCTGGCTTACGGCATCAGGATCCCGGGTACCAAAGGCCTCCAGTCGAGAGGTATCCCAAGCTATGTATTCAAACATACCGATGAATTCTTCCCGGGAGATCTTGAGGACCTTGAGCGCAAGCTCAGAAGAAACAGGCTCACAGGCGGAACTGCTGCAGTCTTCATCGAGGCGATCGGACCTGAGAGCGGCACGACTCCGGTAACGAAGGAGTTCGTAAAGGGCTGCGAGAAACTGGCGCATGAATACGGAGCACTGCTCGTCTGCGATGAGGTAGTTACAGGATTCAGGCTGGGACTTTCCGGCGCTCAGGGATATTTTGGCATCGATCCGGATCTGTCGATTTTCGGCAAAGTTATCGCTGGCGGATATCCGGGCGCAGGCGGAGTCGGCGGCCATGAAGACTGCATGAAACATCTCGGCGCGGGACTTGACTCATCAGGCAAGAAGATCAAAAAGGCGCTTTGCGGCGGTACAGTAGCTGCAACGCCGATTTCCTGCATAGCGGGTTATACAACTATTTGCGAGATCGAGAAGAGAAACGCATGTGAAGTCGCAGGCAGGATGGGAGACAGACTGACAAAAGGCCTCCAGAGGCTGATCAATAAGTGGGGGCTCCCGTTCGTGGCATTCAATCAGGGTTCGGTCTGTCACCTCGACAGCGTAGGAACGATGCATTTCGCGATCGACTGGAGCAAGCCGTGGCAGATCCCGGAGATCCTCAAGCAAACAGGCAGAAGACAGATCGAGATGGAACATATAGGAGCTGCATATATGGCGGAAGGACTTGTAACACTTGCAGGTTCAAGACTGTATACAAGCTCTGCATATACGGAAGAAATGATCGATGATGTTCTGGCAAGATTTGAGAGAGTATTTTCCAACTGCGGCAAACTGGAATAACAACGGGGGACCAAATGTACACTGAACAGGAAGCCAGAAAAAAAGTGATCGAAGCCGGTCACAAGCTGGTCGAGAAGAAGCTCATCGCCCGTACTTGGGGCAATATAAGCGCGAGGATCAGCGAGAATGAGTTCGTCATAACACCGAGCGGAAGGGGATATGAGACGCTGAAGCCGGAGGAACTCGTGATCGTCAGGATCGACGATCTGTCATATTCCGGCGATATCAAGCCGAGCAGCGAAAAGGGCGCTCACGCGATCGCCTACAAGTTGAGAAGCGACGTGGATTTCATCATCCACACACATCAGTTTTTCGCTTCTGTCATTGCAGCCGAATGCAAGAGCACCTGGGTCGCACCATGTGCCAGATACGCTTTGCCGGGAACGAATAAGCTGATCAAATACATCGGAAAAGCGATCAGTCAGAATCCTGATTCGGACGTTTTCCTGATGGCGCGCCACGGGACACTGATCCTCGGGAAGACTCTCGAAGACACATTCGAAAGAGCGTCGCTGCTCGAGGCAGATGCTAAGAAGCAGTTCAGGACCCGCGTCCACATGGCCGGTGACGAGGATTCTGTCAACATCTGGACCGAGAGCATCGACCCTAAGAAATTCAAGTATATGTCTGTACTGAATGACAGGTTTGTGGCGGAATGCTGCGATTCAGATCTGAAGCTCAAGCCGTATATAGACGATTTCGCAATGATCGCGGGCCCGGATGCCAAATGTGTCGAGAACAAGAAGTCCGTTATCCTGAAGGCTCTCCGCGGAAGGAATGCGGTGCTCGTCAAAGGCGTTGGTGCGATATGTGCCGGCAAAACCAAAGATGATGTAGAGGCTGTGGCAATGATCGTCAGCAAGAATGCAGCGGCTGCATGCTATATAAGGAATGCAAAGCCTATGTGGAAAGCAGACGCAAGGCTTCAGCGGTATGTATATCAGACAAAATATTCCAAACGCAAGGATGGCGATATCAGAAGCGCCAAATAGTGACAGTTATCATACTTTTGGGACGAGGAAGTGATAGAAAATGGCATATATTCTTGCATATGATATCGGTACTACCGGAGTCAAGACCTGCCTGTTCGAGGTAGGCAAGGTCATACAACTTATCAGCGCTTCTTCCCGCAGCTACCCGTTGTACATACTGGATAATGGCGGTGCCGAGCAGGATGGAGATGACTGGTGGAACGGGATGGCAGAATGCACCAGGGAGATCTTTGCGGATTCTGCTTTGAGTGAACGTGTCAGGCCGGAAGATATAGCGGGCATCTCGTTCTGCTCACAGATGCAGGGCCTCGCTCTTGTAGACAAAAATGGCGTACCGGTCCACAGGCCGATGAGCTATATGGATCAGCGCGCAAAAGAAGAAATCAAGAAAGGTATAGCCTATGGTGTCCAGATCGCCGGTGCGAATGTGCTCAAACTCATCCCGAGCCTGCGCATAACCGGTGCTGTATCAAGCAGTGTCAAGGATCCGGTCTGGAAGTACAAATGGATAGAAGTCAATGAACCTGAGAATTATGCCCGCGCTTACAAGTGGCTCGATGTCAAGGATTACCTGATCTGCCGCTGCACCGGCGAATTCAAGATGACGGAAGACTCCGCTTTCGCGACCCTCATATATGATGTCCGTCCGGAGAGCAGAGGCTGGAGCGAGGAGATGTGTGAGATGTTCGGCATCAATATGGATCATCTCCCGGAGATCATCCGCTCGACAGACATGGCAGGAAAGTTGACTGCAAAAGCTGCTTCCGATCTTGGACTGGTAGAAGGAATACCGGTTTTTGGCGGTGGAGGGGATTCTTCTCTGATCGGTGTCGGTGCCGGCGCTGTAAGAGTCGGAGATACTCATATCTACAGCGGGACTTCCGGCTGGGTCATTACCGTCACTGACAAACAGATGGTGGATGTGACCGCCATGATCGCTGCGATCGTCGGCGCGCAGGAAGGGCGATATAACTATTTTGCCGAAATGGAGACCGCCGGAAAGTGTCTCGAGTGGGTACGCGATCATATGGCTAAGGACGAGATCGGCGTTTACGTCAGCAAGGAAGGCATCCCGGCAGGGTATGAAGAACGGAGCACCAGCCTGTACTCATATATGATGGAGTGCATCAAAGATGTCGAGCCGGGTTCAGGAGGAGTGATCTTCACCCCGTGGCTCCACGGCAACCGCTGCCCGTTCGAAGATCCGAATGCGCGCGGTATGTTCTTCGGGATCGGTCTGGATACCGGAAAAACCGAAATGATACATGCAGTTCTCGAAGGCGTTTTCTACCATATCAGATGGATGCTCGAGTGCGAAAAAAGGCGAGTCAGAATCGCCGAAAAAGTACGTTTTGTCGGAGGCGGGGCGCTTTCTCCTGTGGCTTGCCAGATGCTGGCGGATATTACAGGTAAGACTATAGAAACTGTTGATTCTCCGCAGAATGTCGGATCGGTCGGTGCCTGTGCAGTGACAGCTGTCGGTCTCGGACTCATCCCGGACCTCGACTGCGTGCGATCTTTCATCCCGGTCGTACAGACTTATCGGCCGGACAAGGCAAAACACCGCGCATACAACAAGTACTATAAAGTATTCAAACAACTCTACCTTTCCAATAAGAGAATGTACAAACTACTCAACGACTGTTAGAACAAAACGGTCCGGCAGAGAATCAAATAAGAAATAAGCGAAAAGAATATGGATAAGAAAGAAATAATCAGAACCATCAAATTCGTTATTGTTTCTGCTTCTGCGGGAATAGTGGAGATCGGCGTCTTCACTCTGATGAACGAACTTACACATCTTAAATACTGGCCTTGCTATCTGACGGCTCTTGTCGCATCAGTCCTGTGGTGCTTTACCATCAACAGGAGATACACCTTCCAGTCGACCAAGAACGTACCTCGCGCAATGGCGATGGTATTCGCATTCTATGTCGTATTCACTCCTGCAACGACTATCCTCGGGAACTACCTTGCCGAGACACTTCACTGGAATGAGTATCTGGTCACGGGCATCAACATGGCACTCAATCTTTCGCTCGAATACCTTTACGACACATTCATTGTTTACAGAAATGAGATGGACAACAATGATGTTGCTGCAAAGAAAAAGGCGAAGGAACAGGCTAAACGCGAAGGGTCAAGCGAGCCGGCAGAGTAGGACTCTGACTTCATACATGAAAGCTCCTTCAGACACGTCTGTCAGGCGGCGTCGGAGGAGCTTTTTCAATTGATTCATTTATATAAAGGGGCCGGGTTTGTCATGGAGACCGGTCGTAGTAGATGTTACTGTAAAAGATGGGCTCCTTCGAGGCTCCTGTCATGAAAATTGGCTTTTTTTCATGACAAATAACCGTTCCGAAAGGAATTATTATAGTAGAATCTTGTTTCAGAGGTCAAAAATGGCATCAAAATAGAGATTTTCATGACAAACAGCGATTGATCAGGCAATTATTACAGTGGCAACTATCCGGCATCGTCTTCAAAGTAACGCATGATGAGCGAAGACTATAGATTTTTTGCAGAAAGAAAAACTCCGGTGATTTCTCACCGGAGCACTGATGTTTTAAAATGTGTCAGCTGCAGATCTCAGTAAGTGCCTGGATGGCAGCGTCTACCTCCTTTTCGGTGTTGAAGTTCCCGAATGAGAACCTGATCGTTCCGGTCGGGAAGGTGCCGAGAGTCTTGTGCGCGTTAGGTGCGCAGTGAAGGCCGACTCGGGTCATGATGCCGTACTCATAGTCGAGGTGGAATGCAACATCAGCGCAATCTATCTTGAGTGTCTGGATAGATACGACGCCTGTTCTTCCTTCCGTACCTCTGAGACCGAATACCTTTACAAGGCCGGCATCTTCAAGCGGCTTCAGGCCATCGATGAATCTTTTTGTCAGGCTGAGTTCGTGCTCAGCGATCTTGTCAAGACCGCGTTCATTGATCCACTTGAGCCCTGCATTCAGTCCGACGATACCAGGAAGGTTCATGGTGCCCGGCTCGAATTTGTCAGGCATGAAACCAGGAGTTTCTTCTGTGTGACTCACTGAACCGGTGCCTCCTGTAAGGATAGGCATAACAGAGTCGATCATATCTTCTGCCAGGATAAACCCCCCGATTCCCTGAGGGCCGAGCAGTGATTTATGGCCGGTGAAGCAGAGCACGTCAATATGCATTTCCTTCATGCTGATAGGGAGGACACCTGCAGTCTGCGCGGTATCAACGATGAACTTGAGGTTGTGCTTCTGGCAGATCTCGCCGACTTCCTTTAGAGGATTGACTGTACCGCAAATATTACTTGCATGAGTCATGATGATCGCTTTGGTATTTGACTTGATCATGCCGCCGATAGCTTTGACATCAAGCTCGCCAAGTTCATTGGCAGGGATACGCGAAAACTCGACTCCGAACCTTGACAGCTGGACGAGAGGCCTCATGACGGCGTTATGCTCCATTGACGAGCAAAGAATATGGTCGCCCTGTTTGAGAAATCCCTTGAGCACTACGTTGATAGATTCGGTGACGTTCTTTGTGAAAACTACATTCTTGCAGTCAGGACCGTCGAACATTTCAGTGAGGAGTTCACGTGTCTCAAAAACGGTTCCCTCAAGATCATAAGCAGACTGATATCCGCCGCGATTGATGTTGGTCCCGCATTCTGTCATATATTTGAATACAGCAGAAGGCACTTCCGGCGGCTTCGGGTATGAAGTCGCTCCATTATCCAGGTAAATCTTTTCCATAATACGGTCAAATACTCCATTTTTCTCCTGTGACACTTGAAAACAGGCTGTTTCCGGCTGTTTGTGTAACAGTAATGTCACAGCGATGTGGTAAAAATAATATATGGAAGCAGGTTTGTTGCGGTTTGATTCTGCAAGCATGCCGGACTTCCTGATTCAATTTTACTTCATAGCAATAAGCATTTCTATAGAAATTTATTATATGGCAATAATCTGTAGTTTTTGACTGTTTTGGCGATTCTTACGCCAATAAATGCAAGAATTACAATGTTTTTATGATAAAATATCTATGTATGCAGTCTGATTGTTCAGATTGCAGGGGACTTGAGAAGGAGGCGATTTCTTTGAAGAAAAACAAAAGAGTAGGAATGTTGATGGATGAACTGATGAGCAATCCGTCCAAACTCTTTGAGTCTAAGCATTTCTGCAGTAAATATGACATAGCCAAGTCCAGTTTGTCTGAGGACATCAAGCTGATCAACGAGCTTCTTCATGATAACGGATCAGGCTGTATCGAGAGTATTCAGGGAGTCGGAGGCGGCATCAGATATATTCCGGGAATTTCGCGCGAAAGGATCAAGGAGCTTCAGAATGAGCTGATGGAAGCACTTTCCGATCCATCCAGAATGCTCGGCGGTAAATATCTGTATACATCAGATATCATGTTCGACGGGCATTTCGCTTCGAACATGGCAAGATTTTTCACGCAGAAATTCAGCAGCCTTGATGCTGACTATGTAGTAACTGTGGAAACAAAGGGTATTCCGATCGCAGCACAGACCGCTTACATGCTTGGGCTTCCGCTGGTCGTTATAAGACGTGAAGCCAAGTATTCAGAAGGTTCTACTGTAAGCATCAACTATTTCTCCGGTACTAATGAACGCATCCAGAAGATGTCGATCGCCAAAAGGGCAGTTGCTCCGGGGAGTAAGGCTATTATCATAGATGATTTCATGAGAGGCGGCGGAAGCCTCAAGGGCATCAAAGATATTCTCGGTGAGTTCGATGTTGAGACAGTCGGCATCGGTGTCGCTCTCGAATCCAGATTCCCTGAGAAAAAGAAAGTCAGCAATTACTGCTCGATCATCATCATTGAAGAGATAGACGAAGAGAACAAAATCATCAAATTATCTGCCAATAATGATCTGTAGTGCGGGAAAGAATTGAAAGGCTGCCGATTGGGTTGAATAACATCCATCAATACAATATAATAACTATAAGTGCGTCCGACGCACGTATTAGTTGTTTTTGACCAGTCGAGGCGCCAATAGCGCGCAGCGACGTTTGCAGATAAATGAGGTAATAGTATTATGGGATTTGAACAATATAAAAAGATCCATTGTCTGGGTATCGGCGGCATCGGCCTTTCTGCTGTAGCTGAGATACTTGCAGATAATGGTCATATCGTTACCGGTACAGACATCAACCCGTCCAAGGTCACAAGACATCTTGAAAGTATCGGCATCAAAGTCTATCCGTCACACGAGCCAGAAAATGTCGAAGGCGTTGACGCGATAGTTTATTCGAATGCAGTTTCGAAAGACAATCCGGAGGTCATGAGAGCCCGCGAACTCGGTATCCCGCTGTTCTCAAGAGCACAGGTCCTCGGAATGATCATGGACAGATATAATCATTCAGTCGCTATCTGCGGAACACACGGCAAGACTACCGTGACTTCGATGACATCGCTGATCCTCAGGAACGCTAATTATAAGCCGACTATTCTTGTAGGCGGCAACCTTCCGCAGATCAACGGAAACGTAGAGATCGGCGAGAATAACTATTTTGTCACTGAGGCTTGCGAGTATATGGACAGCTTCCTGCAGCTCAAGCCGAGCATCGGAGTCATCCTCAACATTGATTCCGACCACCTTGACTACTTCAAGGACATGGAGCACATCGTCAAGTCGTTCAGCACTTTCGTTGAGCAGATCACTCCTGACGGCATCATTATTGCTTACGGTGACAACCCGTTCGTCAAGGACATCCTCAGAGAACATACCAACAAGATCACTTACGGATACAGCGAGAGCAACGATTTCTATGCAGAGAATATCAAGTTCAATGAGCACGGATATCCGTCATTCGATATCTGCCACAAGGGCAGAGCTATTACAAGACTTGAGCTGGCGGTTCCCGGCGAACATAATGTGCTGAATGCTATGGCTGCATTCGTTACGTCTTCATATCTCAAGGTAGACATCAAGACGATCGCGGATACACTCAGAGAATACCACGGGACCAACAGAAGATTTGACTTCCTCGGAACTACGGAGAGCGGAGCACTGATCATCGACGATTACGCTCACCATCCGACAGAGATCAAGGCGACACTGGCAGCCGCCAAAAACGTCAAACACAACAAGCTCTGGCTCGTTTTCCAGCCGCATACTTATACAAGGACCAAAGCTTTGTTCGATGAATTCGTCGATGCGTTCGGCGATGCGGACGTAGTAGTCCTGACAGATATTTATGCAGCCAGAGAAAAGGACGTTTACGGGATCAGCTCGTACAAACTTGCAAATGCAATGAAGATAAAATATCCGGAACGCAATATTTTTTACGTTAAGGATTTCGAGGATATCGCAAGATATCTGCGTAAAGTGGCACAGCAGGACGACATCGTTATGACAATGGGTGCCGGCGATGTCTATAAAATAGGGGAAATGCTACTCAAAAAGTAAGTCAGGACCGGGCCGGCTGCTTTGATTGTTTCCGGTCTGATTCGCCATAAAACGTTAATATTCTACTATGACCTGCAAGGAGGCTCAGTAAAAATGAGCGAAAAAATGAGAAGGGACTCTAAGTCCATCACAAAAACTATTCTGAACACGACACATCATCAGAATTATCATCAGGAGGATAGCGACATGCCGCACGAAAATTTCAGCAATCTCAAGTTGTTTACCTGCAATTCACACCCTGAACTTGCACAGGAAATAGCTGAGCACATGGGTATTGAGCTGGGAAAAGCAACTGTAACCAAATTCAGCGATGGGGAGATTAGCGTTAGTATTTGGGAATCAGTAAGAGGTAAGGATTGCTTCATTGTTCAGTCAACAAACGATCCGGTAAATGACCATCTGATGGAACTTCTCATCATGACAGACGCTCTCAAGAGAGCTTCCTGCAACAGCGTAACTGCAGTCATTCCATATTATGGTTATGCAAGACAGGACCGTAAAGCCAAGGCAAGAGATCCGATCACAGCCAAGCTGGTAGCCAACATGATCACTGCTGCAGGCATCGACAGAGTCATCACAATGGACCTTCACGCATCACAGGAACAGGGCTATTTTGACATACCTGTAGATCACATGCTCGGACAGCCGATGCTGACTGACTACTTCAGACTCAAAGATCTTGAGGACCTTGTCATTGTTTCTCCTGACCACGGCTCGGTAAAGAGAGCCCGCAACATGGCAAAGCCTCTCAATGTTCCGATCGCTATCATAGATAAGAGAAGACCTGAAGCCAATAAGAGCGAGATCATGAACGTCGTCGGTGATGTCAAAGGCAAGAACTGTATCATCCTTGATGACCTGATCGACACTGCAGGAACGATCTGCAATGCTGCACAGGCACTTATGGATCTTGGCGCAAAGAGCGTATATGCATGCGCTACACACGCTGTACTCTCAGGACCTGCTCTTGAGAGGATCGAGAGAAGCCCTATCAAGGAAATGGTTCTTCTCAACACCATTCCTATTCCGGAAGAGAAGAGACTCAAGAAGTTCACGATCCTTTCGGTAGGACACATATTTGCTGAGACTATCTCACGCATTTACCAGAACAAGCCGATTTCGACAATGTTCCACACAGGCAACGATTAAAGATGAACCAGACGGGGGATGAGTGTCCGCACCATCCCCCTCAAATAATTAAGAAAGCAACAAAACATGGTATTTTTCGGCAAGACACAGAAGAAAGACAAACAAGAGAAGTTCGCGGATGACACTTTCGTCATTGTCGGACTTGGCAATCCGGGCAAAGATTACGAGAATACAAGGCACAACATGGGCTTCAGAGCGCTTGATGTGCTTGCTTCGGATACGGGGATAGATGTGCGCCGCGCCAAATTCCATGCTTTGATCGGGCAGGGCAAGATCGCCGGAAAGAAGGTGATCCTTGTCAAGCCTCAGACATATATGAACAACAGCGGGATCGCTGTAAGAGAAGCGGCAATGTATTATGATGTGCCGAGCTGCAATGTCATCGTGATCTACGATGACATCGATCTGCCCGTCGCGTCGATCAGAATCAGAAAATCCGGCGGGCCCGGCACCCACAACGGAATGAAGTCCGTTGTGCAGCAGCTCGGCGTGAAGGATTTCGCGCGCATCCGTATCGGAGTCGGCGCAGCTGAAACGGGCGAAGATCTTGTTGACCGCGTCATAGGCAAAGTGCCAAAATCCGAGCAGGAAATCCTCGACAAAGCGGCGGCTGAAGCTGCAAAAGCCGCTTACGATATTGTGGCGATTGGCATAGATACCGCTATGAACCGCCATAATCATGCACCCGCCAAAAAGAAAAAAGAACCTGCACCGGAATCATCAAATGAACCTGCAGAAAATGACAACAAAGCATGATAACCAATTTTAACGGTGTGAGCGGGAGCAGGATCTCGTTCCTGGTCTCAAGACAGCTCGCTGAATTCAATAAAGCATTAGTAGTGGTCTCAAACGCCTATGCAGCTGCCGGGCTTGCTGAAGACCTTGCTTTTTTTGTGCCTGAAGCGAACGTGGTCGTCATGCCGGAAGCTGAGGATGTCCATATCATGTATGAAGCCCGCAACAGGGAATCACTTATACAGAGACTCAAAGGCATCCAGGCACTTTGTGCAGGCAACTCACACAAAGGTGAACCTACCGTTGTCATCGCACCGGTAAGTGCTGCAGTCAGAAAGACCGAAGCACCGTCAAGATTCAAGGATTCTATCTTCAGGATCGAAACCGGTGACGTGCTCGACCCTGCGGATTTTCGCAGGATGCTCACGCAGGCAGGCTATAATTCCAGCGCAGTAGCTGAATCTCCGGGAGAATTCTCTTCAAGAGGAGGGATCATCGATGTTTTCCCGGCTTCATATGAGAATCCGGTAAGAATCGAATTCTTCGGAGACGAGGTCGACTCGCTGAGATCATACGATAAAGATACGCAGAGGACCATCGAGAACATATTCAGTGTTGTGATCGGTCCTGCAGCTGAATTCATTCCGACACCTGAGGAAAAGCAGAAAGCGATAGTCAGGATCCGCCGGGACATAGACAGAAAGATCAAGAGCACACGCTCCAATTATGCAGACAAGGCAGTCGCTGAAGATATAATCAGTAAACTCGAAGCGAGCAAGGGGAGACTTACGGACCTCTTTGAAGAGCAGTCCAATGTACAGATCTTCGCAGACTATCTCGATTACTTTGACATCGAAAAATGCCGCCTTTGGGATTATGCAGGCGATGGACTTGTCATCGTGAGAGACCCTGCGAGACTCGAAGACACTCTCACCGAAGCATATACAAAAGAAGATTTCCGCGAGATATATGCCTGCAGGAATCTGGCGATTTTCACGCCATTTCCTGAGAGGATACAGGGCCTTGAGAAACTCGACAGGATAGTAAATGTCAAAAGCCGCCAGATCGCGCCTTTCAACGGGCAGATCGATCTATTCGCTCAGGAAATCGGCAAACTGGTACAAAATGGCTATCAGATCACCGTCGTCAGCAGTGATGATGAGCGAAACGAGAGGATCAAAGAATATTTGGATATTGCTGAAATAGAAGGCAATATCTCATACAGAGCAGGCAACCTCACAAGCGGTTTCATCATGGATGATGAGAAGACCTGCTTTATCACAGAATCAGACATATTCAGCAATACCGCAAGACCTGCCGGAAGCAGACGAAAACCTGCGAAACGCCCCAACAAGAAAACCGCCGAAACCATCCAGTTCTCAGATCTCCACGCAGGAGATTATGTCGTTCACGAGGTCCACGGAATAGGACGTTTCGAGGGCATCAGGACCATGACTGCCGATGGTATCACGCGTGACTATCTTGTTATCAGATATGCAGGTTCTGATGTTCTGTACATCCCGACAGAGCAGCTGGATATTATCCAGAAATATATCGGTAACTCGGGCAATGCGCCTGCGCTCTCCAGGCTGTCGGGAGGGACCTGGAGGCGTACAAGAGAAAGAGCCAGAAAAGCAGCGATGGCGATCGCCGAAGACCTTGTCAAACTCTACGCGGAGAGACAGGCCGCAGGCGGACACGCCTTTGGCAAAGACACGCTTTGGCAGCAGGAATTCGAGGCGGACTTCCCGTACGTGGAGACTGACGACCAGCTCAGGGCGACCGAAGAGATCAAAGAAGACATGCAGAAACCGCTGCCGATGGACCGTCTCCTCTGCGGAGATGTCGGCTACGGCAAAACCGAAGTCGCTGCAAGAGCGATCTTCAAGTGCATCTCAGAAGGCAAACAGGCTGCGATACTCGCTCCGACGACTTTGCTCGTCAACCAGCATTACAACAATCTCAAAGAGCGTTTCGAGAACTTCCCGTTCGAGATCGAAGAACTCTCGAGATTCCGCTCCGCCGCCGCACAGAAGCGCATCTGCAATGACCTCAAAGAAGGCCAGATCGACCTGATCATCGGTACGCACAGGATCTTGTCTGAAGACGTCAGGTTCAAAGATCTCGGACTTCTCGTCATCGACGAAGAGCAGAGATTCGGCGTGCGTCACAAAGAGAAGATCAAAATGCTCAGGAAGAACATCGACGTGCTGACTCTGTCCGCGACCCCTATACCGAGGACACTCAACATGTCGCTTGCCGGCATCAAAGATATCAGTATCATCGAGGAGCCGCCGCAGGACAGGCTGCCGGTGCATACATACGTAACACCTTATGAAGAAGATATACTCAAAAACGCCATCGAGAGAGAACTCTCAAGAGGAGGGCAGGTTTTTGTAGTTAATAACAGGATCACCGGCCTGACTCAGATCAAAGAGACGGTCGAGCGCCTGGTGCCGAATGCTGTCTGCGTGATAGGACACGGCAGGATGGGAGAAGAAAGCCTCGAAATGACGATGCTGGATTTTGTCGAAGGAAGAGCCAACGTGCTGATCGCTACGACGATAATTGAGAACGGTATCGACATTCCAAACGCCAATACGATGGTGATACTGAATTCCGACAAATTCGGGCTGGCTCAGCTGTATCAGCTGAGAGGAAGAGTCGGGCGTTCACACAGGCTCGCTTATGCGTATCTCATGTATCATCCGAACAGAGTCCTGACAGAGATCGCCAGAAAGCGCCTTACTGCGATCCGCGAGTTCACCGAGTTCGGCGCAGGCTTCAAGCTGGCGATGCGTGACCTTGAAATGAGGGGCGCGGGCAATATGCTCGGAGAAGCCCAGAGCGGACATATCGAGAGCATCGGTTACGAGCTTTACTGCAAGGAAATCGACCGGGCCGTACGTAAACTCAAGGGCGAGACTGTCACTGAAGAGAGGGCGGATATCAAGATTGAACTCCCGATGCAGGCATCTATCCCTGCTGCGTATATCACTGACGAGACGCTGAGGCTGCAGGCTTACAAGAAAATGGCCGGCATCACATCTCAGGACGATGCAGAGGACCTCTCGGACGAACTTCTCGACAGATACGGAGACGTTCCGGACGAGACTATGAGCCTTCTCAAGATAGCCGAGATCAGAGCGCATGCAGAGCGCATAGGTGCGATCAATATCACAAGAAGAGACAAGAATATCGTTATCAAATTCGCCGGAGTCAACCGCTTCAACGCTTACGCCGCAGTCATGGCGAAGGCGGATTTTGGCGATTCACTTGTCATCTCGAGCGGAAGGATCACAACACTCAGCCTCTTTACCGGCAAAACCATCGATCTGGACAAGCTTCTCAAGCTGATGCGCATACTCCGCGTAGCTTCCGAAGAAACTTCTACCAATCAGACCGCTCACAATGTATAATAAATTGTTAATGCTCAATTACAGGAGGATATAATATGCTGTTCAAGAATATAGCTATGGTCGATGACCTTTTCCGTTATCAGGAGAACGTATTCGTCGGTACTATCGGGGACAGGATCGTATATATAGGAGATACTGAGCCGGACAAGGAGACCTGCGATGCTCTTGCGGTCAAGTACAGTAAGGAACTTGCGGATTTCATCCCTAAGTGCAATTGCCACAAACCTGAGCACTTCCATCCGGTGTTTTATGAAGAATATGACGGCACAGGCAAAGTCCTCATGCCGGGATTCTATAATGCGCACGGTCATTCGCCGATGTGCCTCATGCGCGGCTACGGCGAGAACCTGACGCTTGACAGATGGCTGAACGACAAGATCTTCCCGTTCGAAGACAAGCTGAACAGCAATGCTGTTTATTGGGCGACTCTTCTGACGATGGCGGAATCTCTGAGGTTCGGCATCGTTTCGACGAGCGATATGTACTATTTCACTGACGACATGGTCCGCGCGATCAGCGTTTCGGGTATGAAGTCCAATATCTCGAGGGCTGTTTCGAGCTTCGATATCCAGCGCCTGGAGGACTGCGTAGGCTACAGGGAGATGCGCGAGGCGATCTTTATGTATGACGGCTTCCAGAATGGCAAGATCCTTGTCGAGGCTGCGCCTCATGCGGAATATACCAACAATGAAATGTTCATCAGGGCGATCGCTGATACGGCCAAAGAATTCGATGTCCGCATCCATGTCCATGTGGCTGAGACAAAATCGGAAACGGAAGGTTGTATCGCCAAATACGGCAAGACACCTGTAGAATTCTTCGCGGACTGCGGCGTTTTCGATGTGCCTGCAAATGCAGCGCATTGTGTATGGCTGACTGATAATGACAGAGATATTCTGGCGGAAAAAGGCGTTTCAGTCTCCAGCAACCCGATGAGCAACCTCAAGCTCGCAAGCGGAATGTGCGACGTTCCGAAACTTTACGAGAAGGGGATCAATGTTGCGATCGGAACTGACAGCGTTGCAAGTAATAACAGCCTGAACTTCTTCGAAGAGATGAAGGCATTTGCGCTGACAGGCAAGATAATGGCTAATGATCCTGCAGTCATGACACCTCAGCAGGTACTGAGAAGTGCGACCAGAGCAGGCGCTCTCGCGCAGGGCAGAGAAGACTGCGGACTTATTAAGGAAGGTTTCAAAGCAGACCTTATCGTTGTCGATACAAGCTGCCCTAACATGCAGCCGATCCACAATGTACTCAACAACCTCGTGTATTCAGCTGACGGCAAAGACGTCCTGCTGACTATGGTAGACGGTGAAGTCCTCTACAGAGACGGAGAGTACAAGAACATAGATATCGAGAAGACAGTTGCTGAGGCTCAGAAAGCAACACACGAGATCCTCACTCTGCTGTCATAGAACTGTAATAACAGTAGATATAATAGACACTAAATGGAAAACAATAACACACAACAACCTAATACATCGCATAAAGCTGCAAGCCGTCTGATGCAGGGTGCGACGATTCTCGCAATAGCCGGCATACTCAGCAAGGTGTTCGGCGCTATTTTCAGGATCCCGCTCACCAACATGATCGGTGCGGAAGGGCAGTCCTACTACGGAGCAGCTTATCCTGTATACCAGTTTTTCTATGTCATCGCCACTGCAGGCTTCCCGGTCGCCATCTCCAGGATGGTCTCAGAGAGAATCGCTTTGGGTGACTATATCAACGCGAACAAATCCTTCAAGCTTGCGCTCAAGGTCTCGCTTGTCATTAGCGTCATCTCCTTCATTATCTGCTTCTTCGGAGCGAAGGGAATAGCGACGTTCTATGGCAACCCGGGTGCGGAGAACTCGATCAGAGCGATTTCGATCGCGCTTCTGTTCACGCCTATAGCAGCTTCGCTCAGAGGTTATTTCCAGGGGCACCAGAACATGACCCCGACAGCAGTTTCGCAGGTCGTCGAACAGATCGTAAGAGTCACTATCGGACTCATACTTGCTTACATATTCTTCAGGACCAGCCTCGAAAATGCTGCAGCAGGTGCGACTTTTGGCGCTTCAGCCGGTATGATCGCCGCTATGATTCTGCTTCTCAGCATTTATAAGAAGAATCTGGCGACCAGACAGGAGAATATGCGCAAATCCGTTGTTAGGGATGAGTCGGATAATGCCCGTATCAAGGAGCTCATCGAGATCGTCATCCCGATCACCATCGGTTCATCCATCATGCCACTCATGATGATAATCGATGCTGCCGTAATAATGAGAAGGCTCCAGGCGACCGGATGGACGCTTGCGATGTCCAAGACTCTTTACGGACTGATCAGCGGATACTGTGACCCGCTCGTCAATCTGCCGGTCGTTTTCATTGACGCTATCACGATCAGCCTGATCCCTGCAGTCACGACCGCATTCACACTCAAGAAGAAAGCAGACCTCGACGGAAATATCAAGACCGGACTCAAGACCATGATGGTCATCACATATCCGTGTGCGATCGGTCTTATAGTTCTCGCCAAACCGATCCTGCATCTTCTCTTCCCGACCAAGCTTGATGAGGCGGATCTTGCTATCCACACGCTGCAGATTCTGGCGTTCAGTATTATAGCTCTGGCGATCATGAGGACTATGTCGAGCAGCCTTCAGGGCATCGGCAAAATGACTTTGCCGGTCATCAATCTGTTCATCGGTGCAGTGGTCAAGATCATAGTCACATTCATCCTCGTGGGTATCCCGGCACTGAATATCAACGGTGCTGCATTCGGTACGGTCTGCGCTTACCTGACCGCGGCGATCCTTAACTACAGGGGACTCAGAAAGCATGCGAATGTCGAACTTGACCTCAAGGACATTTTCCTCAGACCGCTGCTTGCATCGGTCATCATGGGTGTTTCGGCTATCGTATTCTATGAGATCATGTACCTGATCCATCCGGGCAACACTTTGGCTACCGGATTTGCGATTCTTGGCGCAATTGTAGTCTATTTCGTCATGGTCTTCGTTACCAAAGCTGTATCCAGAGAGGAACTCGCTCTGGTGCCGAAAGGGGACAAAATCTACGAGATCGCAGTTCGTTTGCATCTCGCAAAATAGTTATAATTATTCCATATATCAGCATCAAAAATAACACTCTTAATTGATAAAAAAACGGTCAGATTACTGACCGTGAGTACTCAAAATCATTGACAAGCAAAAGTCAAATAGCCTATAATTACGCAGATATGTTTTCAATTTTTTAAGGAGGATTGATTATGAATAAAGCTGATTTGGTTGCAAAGGTAGCAGATAAGACTGGTTTCAAAAAGAAGGATGCAGAGGTTGCTCTTGATGCAGTTCTTGAGACAATCGAACAGGCTCTCGTTGAAGGTGATAGTGTAAGATTGATCGGATTCGGAACTTTTGAAACAAGAAGCAGAAAGGCAAGAACAGGCAGAAATCCGCAGAAGCCAGACACCGTTATTGATATCCCGGCTTCCAAGGCACCTGTATTCAAGGCTGGAAAGTCCCTCAAGGATGCAGTCAACAAGTAATTCGCTTTAATAGGTAAATTCGGATAGCCAGCCGGCTATCCGTTTTTTTCGTATGCACGAGACCTTACATATATACTATATATAATTAAGAACGGAGAATTGATTAATGCGCTTAGACAAGTACCTTAAGAATTCAAGAATAATCAAGAGACGTACAGTCGCCAAAGATGCCTGCGAACAGGGAAGAGTAGAGGTCAACGGCAAGATCGCCAAACCGGGCCTCGAACTCAAAGAAGGCGACATCATACAGATCACCTTCGGGACCAATGTACTCAAAGTACGCGTCGTTTCCATGCCGGAAACAGTCCGCAAAGACGACGCGCAGACAATGTACGAAGCCCTGTAACGTGACAACGGTTTGTCATCAGGCACACCATCTCTTTGATCTCATACATATCCGGCGAATACCTGCTGGATGTATGAGATTTTTTAGTGCCGTTTTCTGATCAGTACCGGCTTTCCGTGCGCGAGATCTGCACCGAATCGCTGATTACTGACAATTCTTCCGGAGCGCATGATTTTTGTCCCGGACCGGTGCCGATATCTTGTTGAGATCCATCGGATGAGCCACAAAAGGATGAGGCCGGCATTCTGCAAAAAGTGTTATGCCGAAATGTCTGCCGGTATCCTTTCGATACAAAGTGCTTTGTGGGCAGTCTGCCACGATACACACGATCCGCCTCGGGATCCCGCATTCCCGTTACACCCATTTCACGAATTCAAAAAATCCTGATCCCGATCCAGGTAATGGCGGTATTTGCAGTCCGGTCCGGCATCGATTTTTATTGCGGCCTTCGCCTGCTTCCCTTAACAACGAGATCCAATACCAGAGCGGACTCCCCGGGGACTCATGCAGGATAGTGGCTTTTTCCGGCGGGTTTTTCTGATGTACCCGGGACCGGAAATGTGAGATTATTCCGGATATACTGCAGGCGGCCGGCAGCAGAGCACCGATAAATACTCACACTATTCGGATATACATATATATGAAGGAGAAGGCGACATGGAAAACAATCTGGACAAAATATTTGCGAATGATACGCGTTACACCAAAGTCAAAAGACTGCCGGAGTATATCTCTATCATATCCACTAACCAATGTGCCAAGATCAAGATCAACGACATTGAATGCATAGAGCAGGAAGGGAGGAAGCTTCATATCATTACACCGGAGAAAGATTATACACTTTACGAGAATATCTCTGTCCTCATAAGATCACTTGCAGACAGAGCTTTCTTCAGACCAATGAAAGGACTGATCATCAATTTTGATCATGTCAAAGATATCTCAGGAGGCTTCGTTAACTTCTACTCAGGCCAAAGCGTCACGATGGGGAAGAACTCAGCCAGCAGGACGAGGACCGCGTACAGGAACTATCTGAGACGCTACCCTCCATATTCTTTGTGGGAGCCGACCAGAAGAGTGAATGTCGTTAGAGAGCCAAGAGAGAACTACGACTTCGGATGGGATTTTGTGGAGGATGAGAAGCCTTATGACCCGAAACTGAATGAGGAACTGCATCCTGCTTATTACAGGAATAGAATTGGTGATGATAAGAAGAAACGGAAACGGGTTAAAGCAGCAGAGATCGATGAAGGAAATAATGCATCATAATGGGCGGAAAAATGGCCGAATAAGGGCCGAATAAGGGGCGGAAATTACATTGAAAAAAAGTTGGATTGTTTTAATTCTAGAACTTGCAATAGCTGAGCAAAAGAGTTATATTTGACAAGTCGGCCGCGGAAATGATTCAAAACGCTGGATCAGGGCGGACACGACAGTGCGCGGGTGATCACATGATCGTCCCGGGCATAGGCTCATTGACATAAAAGGGATACAGGCGATTGCAGCTTTCGGATAGATATATGCAAATGCAAAAATGACTGCAAAGTCACAAAAAATTACTCCGAAAAATGTGACAAAAACTAATAAAAAAAGTTTGGAAAAACGCTTGACACGATAAACCCTATTATGTATAATAATGAAGCTGTCGCTGAAAAGCACAGCGGAACATTGAAAACTTCATAGTGCAGAACAGGTCTTAAAAACAAGGAACAAGATATAGTTCCTGAAGATAAGATCTAGTACAACATAGAGACAAACAAGCAAAACTTGTTAGT
>JAFRDH010000015.1 GCA_017403955.1 Mogibacterium sp. | reverse complement strand
GTTCTTTACATAGTCTGCGTGTCCCGGGCAGTCTACGTGAGCATAGTGTCTGTTTGGTGTCTCATACTCTACGTGTGCTGTCGAGATCGTGATTCCTCTTGCCTTTTCTTCCGGAGCCTTGTCGATCTGATCGAATGCTACGTCTCCGCCAAGTCCATACTTTCTGTTAAGTACGGATGTGATTGCTGCTGTAAGAGTTGTCTTACCGTGGTCAACGTGGCCGATTGTACCGATGTTGATATGCGGTTTGGTTCTCTCGTACTTCTGCTTTGCCATTTAACTTCCTCCTTCAACAAATAACGTTATTATTGAAAAAATTATAGGGACAAGCGTCCCTGTCCCTAATGCGGGTTTCGCTGGAGCTGTTGAGCAGACTCGAACTGCCGAACCTCATCCTTACCAAGGATGCGCTCTACCACCTGAGCTACAACAGCGCATAGCACTAAGAATATACAACAACTTGGAGTTCGTGTCAAGAATTTCCAATGTTCCTCAGAATATTCAAAATGCCGGTTTCTTTACTGTATCGTCTCGAATTCCATTCCGGATGTCATATCTATAGTCCCGTCATGCAGGACGAATACAGCTTCTACACCCGGGGTATTCTCAATGAGTTCCTTTGCTGCAGAGGATCCTTTGATCAGGCAAATTGTGCTGAGTGCGTCCACATCAGCGGACTGACCCTTTGCCGCAGTGAGCGTGACTGAATCAAGATCTGTGTCAGCGGAATAGCCGGTCTTGGTGCTCAGAATATGGTGATACACTTTACCATCAACAGTTATCTGTCTTTCATACACTCCGGATGTGACAAGAGTCATGTCGCGCGCATTGATCTTACCGACGATTTCCGAGCGGTCTGAATATGGTGTCTCAACGCCTATCACAAATGCTCCGTCATCACCTTCAGCACTATTATCCTTAGCACCTATACAAATTACATTCCCGCCCAGATTGATTATTCCGGAGGTGACGCCATCCGACTCCAGGACTTCCGTCATACGGTCACCGATGTATCCTTTGGCGATCCCGCCGAGATCTATGCGTGTATCAGGGTCAATAATTCGTAATTTATTGCCATTTATCTCAATATTATTATAGTTCACGTGCTTGACTGCCTCTGCGAGCGCATCCGGATCAGGAACCTTCGCATTCTCCGGATCTGCATGAAAATCCCACAGATCAGTAACACCTCCGATCGTAATATCGAAGTCTCCTCCGGAAAGAGCAGAATAATAGATCCCGGCACTGACGACTTCCAGCGTTCTGTCGCTGACTTCAGTCCATTCCCCGCAGGCTTTGTTGACAGTATTGATCTCGGAAACTTCCTGTGTCCTGCTGAGCGTCTTGTCGAGTTCTGCGCAAAGCGTGAATGCGTCATCAATCGCTGCATTTGCTGTCTCTGCATTGTCCGCCGCCCTTACCGGTGTACCATCTCCGCCCTTGATCTCATAAATAGAAATAGTGCAAACAGTGTCGAGGAAGTAGTTTTCGCCGGTAACAGGCTCTGCCGCAGCGTCTCCATCTGATTCTCTACCGCACCCGGTTTGTGTTATAATCAACAAAACTATAACAATCAATGTGGTTAACTTTTTGATTCTATTCAAGTCAGGATTACTCCTTTCATTCTGCTCATGAAGAAATATATTCGAAAAGCGGATATTGTGCTGTTGGCAATACTTGTCGTCTGTGGTCTCACCGCGACGGCAGTTATTGGTATGTCGCATTCAGGCGGTGATACTGTGATGATCCGGTCTGACGGAAAACTCTTTGCAAAGTATTCGCTCTTCGAAGATCGCACGATCGATGTTCCCGCACCGGGAAGCACGAAATCCGAAAGCGATCCGGATCATCCATATACGAAATATAACACAGTCGTTATACAGGGCGGTAAAGTTTCTGTCACTGAAGCCACATGCAAGAATCAGGTCTGTGTCAAGCATAAGGATATTTCACGATCCGGCGAGAGCATAGTCTGCCTTCCGAACAAGCTGATTGTCAGGATCGAAGGCGGCTCGGAGAAAGGAGGCGGCTATGACTCAGTCACCTCGTAATTCATCGGCCAAGTTCGTTGCCCGCGTCGCGCTGCTTGCCTCGCTTGCACTTATTTTTTCATATGTCGAAGCAATTATACCATACAGCCCCGGAATTCCGGGAGTCAAGCTTGGCATAGCCAACACAGTCGCTGTCATAGCACTCTACAAGTTCAGCTGGAAAGACGCAGCAGCTGTTAATCTGATCAGGATCATTATTGCCGGACTGCTCTTCACTGGAGCATTCGGAATGTTCTATTCACTTGCCGGAGCTATATTGAGCCTTGCAGGGATGATCTGCCTTAAGAAGACCGGCTTGTTCTCCGTCATTGGTGTCAGCATGGCCGGAGGTGTTCTTCACAATCTTGGGCAGTTGCTTGTAGCCTCGGCACTCATCGAAGACCTCAGGATGTTCTTCTATTTTCCGGTGCTTCTGTTCAGCGGAATAGCAGCCGGAATACTCGTAGGGATAATATCTACCATGATCCTGCGCACCCTGCGCTGATGCCTCTTACCTGTTGATCTCCAAATAATGGCATTTGAAAAAGCTGCCACACTCCGGTGTGACAGCCATTTGTATTTAAATGATGATTCCCGCTGCAGTTCTTTGCTGCCAGTGATATTTATTTATTGTGGTGTGCCGTCTGCGTTGAAGAGAGGCAGATATTCGAGGAATGTGATATCATCTCTGTCTGCTGCTTCGCCTTCTGCAAGTACGGTAAACTTACCGACGATATTGCCCTTCACTGTCTCAACGAGCTGTTCGAGTGCTGCGATGGATTCGCCTGTGCTGATAACATCGTCTACGATGAGTACGCGCTTGCCTTCAAGCTGCATTCTTTCATCTCTTCCGAGGCAAAGGGTCTGAACATGATCTGTTGTGATCGAGTTGACCTGTACTCTGACGATATCCTGCATGTAGAGCTTAGCTCCCTTACGAGCAACGATATATGGCTTGCCTGACTGGCGTGCCATTTCATAGCAGAGTGGAATTCCCTTACTTTCAGCAGTAATAAGTACATCAAATTCCGGCGCGCTCTTGAGAAGTTCTGTTGCGCAGGCTTCTGTGATCTCTACATCATTGAACATAATGAATCCTGCAATATAAAGGTCGTCTGTAACTTTACAAAGCGGGAGGTGCCTCTCAAGGCCGGCGATAGTCATCTTATATTCCATAGTTCTATTCCTTTCTCTGCTTTTTTACTTTGCGAGCGAAATAATTATACCACTGCTTATTAAAAAATTAAATATTAATTACTCCCAAGGTACCAACTTACCGATCACCATATATCTTGCATTCTGATACTCATAAGCGCAGGTACTCAGAATAACAAGTTTGGAATCAGTGGTCATCTTCTCATCGGTAGTGTACATTGCAAGTGATTTGATCAGATCTATGTATTCCTTCTTGCTGGATTTGCTATGGAAATTCGTCGTATAGATCTTGCTGTCTGCCGGCTGATTCAGGAAGGCACTTATCTTCAGATGATATTTCTGATCCGGAGTGATGAGTTCGAACTGGGGATGCTCCTTGCAATACGACTCGTCTTTCAGATTCTTCAGGTCTCCGAACATGGAACCATCTTTCATATGGTGGCCGTAAACAATAGTATTGAACTGCTCGAACGGTGCTTCTGTTATAGCGTCTACGAAGAGCGTTCCGGAAATGACCCATGTGTTGTCGAATGCTATACGGAGATAGTAATCATTATCATCGCCCTGGACTATCGGGTAGTTGATCTTAGTCCCTTCGTAATAGATCCATCCGACTATATCCGGATTGACTTCGCGCAGGGAATCAAAATCTACCTCTCCGTCATATCCTTCCGGGAGAGCGATATCAGCAATATTGTCATAGATTTCTTTATTCACACGGTACTCGTGTGAGATCGAATACACTTTCCAGCCAGAGTAGACCAGTATGCATGCAAGACAAACAATAATGATATCTTCTGCGATCCTTCTGGCTTTACTTATGCGGCGTTTTGGTTTTTTAGTTCTAGGTTCGTTATTATCAGTTTGCATTTATTATTCACCTTATTCAGGCATTTCTATGCCTTCGTATTGATTCAGGAAAGCTCCTATCAGAGGAAGCACCTTACGTATACCACCCTTTTCAGATGACTTGATGCATAATGGCAGGGCAGCATCATGCATAGCCATTCTCATCAGGAACCATCCTTTACTTCCGTCAATATCAAAGTTGACTCTGACGCCCTCATATTCAGGCTCTTCAAGTCCCAGTCCATCGGTTTCCTGTGCCCATGTCTTCATATCCTCGAGGATAGTAGTGCCGAGTTCGTCACAGTTCTCCGAATTGAGTCTGAATCTTATTTCCCATGATTCAGCAGGTCTTCCGAGGCCTTCAATAAGAGCCGTGATGTCTTTGCCTTCCGCCTTCAGTCTTGCAGCGTTGATTATGACCTGGACTGCCAGGAAAGCTCCGTCATCGAGGAAATAGTTATCTGAAAATGCTGCATGACCCGATGTCTCGACAGCAAGGAACGCATTCTCGCCGGCTTCGCATAATTCCTTCGCTTTGCTGATAACGTTTCTGTAGCACCTTTTGTATCTGAAGTGCTTGAGTCCGAGATCATTCTCAAGGAAATCGTGGAGTTCTGTTGATGTCGCACCGTCAGTCACAACAGTTCCGCCCGGATAATCTTCTGCTGCAAGCGCAGCCGCAATTGCGATAAGCTCGTCTTTTGCGATCAGTTTGCCATCCGGTCCGATCAGTGCGACCCTGTCACCGTCTCCGTCAAAAGCGATACCGAGATCTGCTTTGTTATCGACTACTGCCTTGGTGATTGCAGCCAAAGCTTCTTTGCTATACGGATCGGGCTGGTGATTAGGGAACTTGCCGTCCGGTTCAAGGAAGAGGCTTCCGCTTATGTCAGCGCCCATCTTTTCGAGTACTTCTTTTGCAAAGAAACCTGCGGATCCGTTACCTGCATCGACAATGATGTGCATGCCTGTGAGTACGCCGGGAACGTCTTTAAGGCCAAGGCTTATCATCTGCCTCATGTAAGCTGCATACATCGGCATGAGGTTGACAGGTCTCTCTTCATAATAGTCACCTACGAATATATATCTGGATGCCAGCCTCAGTATCTCAGCAACGTCTTCCTTGCCCACGCTGCCCTCTTTCGTAAAGAATTTGAATCCATTCCTGTTGTAAGGAAGATGGCTCGCAGTGATCATTATCGCCCCATCGAAATCAAAATGCGGCAGAATCGTTGACATGAACATTGCAGGTGTTGTCGCAATCCCTGCATCATATGGTGCGCCTCCGAACATGGTAATTCCCTTTGATATCCCTGCTTTGAGTTCATCAGCGGAAGTCCTCGGGTCATTTCCTATACAAATATGGAGGTCATATGGATTCTTTTTCACTTTGAAGCCAAGCCAGTAAGCGAACGCGCCACCTATCCTGCCGGCATACTCTTCAGTCAAATCAACATCTTCGCCCGGTACTCCATCGGTAGCAATGCCCAGTATATCACTACCATGCCTAAGCTTTGTTATGTCTTCCATAGCGCCCCTCCTGTCATCAATGATATACGATATTCTATCACACACTACGTAAAAAGGGGGAGTCTCTTTAGAAACTCCCCCGAACTTATAAAATTATGTCTCTCAGACTTTTCGGTTTAAATTAGCTGTTGAGCAGCAGCAAGCTGAATACGAGTGTGAAGAGCGCAACTGTCTCAACGATACCGATTACAATGAAGTAGTTAGCAGTACCTTTTCCTGTTGCACCAAGAGCATCAGCAGAAGCAGCTGCACATCTGCCCTGGAAGAGTGCGGAAAGTCCGATAGCAAGTCCGCCGAAGAGGCCAACACCAAGTGCCATACCTGCATCGCAGTTAGCACCATTGATGAAGTTCATCAGAAGGAATCCATAAATTGTCTGTGTAAGCGGAGCACCTGTGAACGCGATCATAATGAACGGAGCAGGCTTGCCACTTGCGTAGCACTTTTTCCATGCACCTACCGAAGACATTCCGGCAAAACCAGCGCCGAATGCAGAACCAGCAGCAGATAAACCAAGGGCCGCAGCCATACCAAGAAATGCAAGATTCATATCAATTCTCCTTTTCTTAATTATTTAACTTTTTAAATGGCTCGTAAGGGATTCCTGTCCACTCAAGACCGATCTGGCCTGAGAACTCGAGTACGTTCAGACGTACACCATGTACTACTACTGACAGGAAACACATGATTATGTTAAGTGCATGTCCAATAAGCACAACCACTACACCGAGGATGATCAGCGGTCCATGCATACCGGCAGCAATCCCGTTAAAGCTCTGTGAAATCGCAACGCCGGCCATGCCGACTGCGAACAGTCTGATATAACTCATGACATTACCGAAGCAGCTGATTGTGTTCAGGAATACTGTGAACGAATCCGCAAGTCCTGATTTGAGCCCCTGCCCGATAGTCTTTTCCGGTGACATACCGCCAAACAGAACGACCAGCAGGAATGCAACTCCAATTGCCGCAAATACCGGTTTAATGTTGATGTTCTCATGGATAACCAGGAACAGTGACAGCAGATACATCGCGATTACTGCGATCGTCCAGCCGACGTCAGCAACCCACGAAAGATCTTTCTCTCCGAGTTTCTTCTTGATCGAAAGAATTGATCCGAGTGCCATCTGTATCGCGCCTATCGTGAACGAGAACTTCATGATCATATTCTGAGGTACACTAGCTTCAAGTCCGAAGACTTCCGGATAGGTTGCGAAAGAAGGAATTACCATTGCTTTGAGGAATGGTACATTCATCGCACTTGCCATACCGAACCATGTTCCGGTAACGGCTCCCCAGATAATTGTTGCTATCGATAGTACATACAGAAGGAAAGTTACGTTAGTGATCTTCTTCTGTTTTACATTAAGAGCAACTGTACCAAGGAGTATCAGCACTCCGTATCCACCGTCTCCGATGATCATTGCGAAGAACAGCGTGAAGAACAATAAGAACCAGAGCGAGATATCCTGTTCCCTGTAGCCAGGAAGTATGCCGAGAATTTCGAATACCGGCTGAATGAGCTTGGATATCTTGCTGTAGCGGACCTTAGTCGGGATCTGGTCATCGTCCTCCGCTACGTCTTCTGCCGCCCATGCACAATTCTTCTCTGCAGCCATTGCCTTGAAGGCATCCATGTCTGCTTCAGGAACATAACCTGAAAGCCAGACGAAGTCGTCATCACCCTGAGTTGTCGCTTTTGCGGCGGAGAAGTTCACTTCATTCTGTGCCTTCACTAGCTGATCTTTAAAGCTGGCATCATAGATAGATGCTGCCTTCAGTGCTCCGTCACAAGCCTCAATGCCCTGTTCTGCCTTAGCGATATCCTGCTGCAGCTGTGTAATACTCTTCTCCGGAAGTACAAACTCTGTTGCCTGGATCTCTGGAGGAAGTGTTCCGATAACTGCTACTGTATTCTGTTTGTCGATCGTACCGAGACGGATAAGGCGGACATTCTCATCAGCGATCGCCGCCTGCAGTTCCTTCTCTGCAATACGGTAGAAGTGGAAATCGAAACCTTCTTCTTTCAGTGCTTTGACATCTGCAGGAGAGAAGTCGCCCCATGCAGAGATTCTGTCGATCTCTGTTTTGGCTGTGCTGATCTCCTGACCCAGACTGACCTTGCGTTCCAGTGCTTTCTGTACACCGGAGAACATTGTGTTGAATTCATCATCGCTGAGGATCTCTTTACTTCCTTCCTGCTTAGGGTCAGCATAGTCTTTGAGAGCCATTGCTGTTTTTGACAGGTTCTGGAAACGTTCGGTCACCCCACGATCTGCACTTTGTTTCTCTGCGAGATGCATAACGCCTATTTCTCTGAGGCCTTTGAGCATCTCATCTTTACCGGAGGCAGATGTCACGATGTGAACCATTTTCATTTTTTCAATCATCGCTATACCTCCACTAATTTCTTCTTCGAGATCTTACCGCGAACTACTGCCGCAGTCTGCTGGTCTCCAAGGTATACCTGAATGACGCGGATATTCTCCTTTGCTTCCGGAATCTTGACCTTTTCGAAAAGGTTGACTCGCTGTGAAGTTGTACGGAGTTCTGCTTCCAGAAGCTGTGTCTGCTTCCGGAGTGTGGTGACTATAGCGTCCAGTCTGGCAATCTCTCGAAGTTTAAAGATAGCAGTGTCGACCCAAAGTGGATAGTCGTCTACATCATAATTGATTTCTTTGAACGTCAGCTCTTCGAAGGAAGGGATCGTGACACCGGCAATATTCTCATCTTTGCAGATAACCTTGTCCGGCTGTACGAGCTGGTCTAATTTCTTTTCCTCGTCGAAGATTTCATTTTCTGCGAATACAGCTACCCAATCGTCCAAATCACCAATCATCTGAATGCGTTCGGCTTCCTTCTGCTCGAGTTCAGCGCGGATCCTCATGATCACTGACTGCAGCTGTTGCTTCTTGAGCTGCAAAGTCGGAAGATAGCGCTGAAACTGCTTCAGGTTGTCCTTCTGCTTCTTCAGTTCATTCTTTGTTAGTTTGATAGCCATGACCGCTCCTTTTTAATTCAACGCATCCTTATTCGGCCATCTCTCCCTGATCAGACTGGTCTTCATACCGGTCTCATTAGGCTCGAAGCACTCAGCGAGAATATCCCAGCCCAGGTCAAGAGCATCTTCCAGCGAAATATTTACACTGAGGTCCATCATCTTTGTTTCGAATAATTCGCCGTATTTGAGGAGCTTGTCATCCCATTCAGTCATCAGGAAGCCCATGGACTTCTTCTCAAGACTCTCTTTGTACTGAGCGTAGAGACGAATCATACCGTCCATCAGAGCACGGTGGTCATCTCTGGTCTTACCGTTTACGTTCTGTTTAAGTCTTGAAAGTGAACCGAATGGCTCGATGTGTCCGCCCTTGAGATAGAACTGACCTTCTGTAATATATCCTGTGTTGTCAGGTACCGGATGAGTTACGTCATCGCCCGGCATTGTTGTTACACCGAGGATCGTGATGGATCCGGCGCCTTCGATATCTACGGCCTTTTCATAACGCGAAGCAAGGCAGCTGTACAGATCGCCCGGATAACCACGGTTCGACGGTACCTGTTCCATAGTGATCGCCATTTCCTTCTGAGCGTCTGCGAAGTTGGTCATATCTGTCAGCAGTACGAGTACTCTCTTACCTGTCAGAGCGAACTGTTCAGCAACAGCCAGTGCCATATCAGGTACCAGTGTGCACTCTACGATAGGGTCAGCAGCTGTATGGATGAACATTACAGTATGGCTCATAGCACCGCCCTTTTCGAGGGTGTCACGGAATTCCATGTAGTCATCGTACTTAAGACCCATTCCGCCGAGGATGATGATGTCTACTTCAGCCTGCATCGCGATTCTCGAGAGCAGCTGGTTGTAAGGCTCACCGGAGATGGAGAAGATAGGGAGCTTCTGGCTCTCTACCAGTGTATTGAATACATCGATCATCGGGATACCGGTACGTACCATCTTCTTAGGAAGAATACGCTTTGCCGGGTTGAATGAAGGACCACCGATAGGGATCATGTTCTCTGTAAGAGCAGGACCATTGTCTCTTGGTACGCCTGCGCCGTCGAAAATACGTCCGAGCAGATGATCAGAGAATGAAACCATCATAGGTCTTCCGAGGAAACGTACAGGGTCAGTTGTGCTGACGCCCTGAGCTCCTGCGAATACCTGGAGGGATACGATATCCTTGTCCAGTTTGATTACGTTCGCGTAACTGTCGCCTACCAGTGCAAGGTCACCGTTCTTTACGCCCGGCGCACGCACGGTAACAACGTTACCGACTATGGATTCTATTTTTGTATATACTTTTTGCATGTTCACCGACCTCCTACTCTACGACCTTCGACATATAAAAGTCAGTGATCTTCTTTTCCTGCGCTTCGAACTCAGGTGTTTCGAATACTGTACCGTGCCAGTCAAGGAACTCCTGTCTGAGCTGGTTGAAGAATGCACGGATCTCTCTCTTATCTGTAATGTCGTATGTCCGTGTCATTGCATCATAAAGTCTGTTGAATTCCTTGCGCTGTCTTTCAGGTACGCATGCTTCATCGATTGGATCGAATGAGTTCTGCTGCAGATATACAGCGTCAAGAAGCTCACCCTTCTGATAGATCGTATAGTCTTCGCTGGAAGTACCTTCCTCACCGACTACCTTCATCATCTGGTTGACTTCTGTACTTCTGATGAGAATACCACGAGCCTTGTTGACGAGGTCCATATCAACAACGCCTTTATATTTCGACCATGAGTCTACCGGGTGAATAGCCGGGTACTTACGCGCATCGGAACGCTCTCTTGCAAGTCCGTGGAAAGCACCTACTACCTTCAGTGTAGCCTGAGTTACAGGCTCTTCGAAGTTACCACCGGCAGGTGATACTGTACCACCGATCGTGATCGATGCCTTGGTGCCGTCATACAGACGGACAACGCCGGCTCTTTCATAGAATGCTGCGATTGTTGACTCGAGGTAAGCCGGGAACGCTTCTTCACCAGGGATTTCCTCCAGACGTCCTGACATCTCACGCATCGCCTGAGCCCAACGGCTTGTTGAGTCAGCGAGCAGAAGAACGTCGAGTCCCATCTGTCTGTAGTACTCAGCCAGTGTTACTGCTGTGTAGCAGGAAGCTTCTCTGGCAGCTACCGGCATGGACGATGTGTTGCAGATGATGATTGTTCTCTCCATCAGTGAGCGTCCTGTCTTAGGGTCTTCCAGTTCAGGGAACTCTTTAAGTACTTCTACTACCTCGCCGGCACGCTCTCCGCAGGCAGCTACGATTACTACGTCTGCCTCTGAGTTCTTAGCCTGCATGTGCTGAAGTACTGTCTTGCCGGCTCCGAAAGGTCCCGGAGTACAGAATGTTCCGCCCTTAGCTACCGGAAGGAACGAGTCGATACAACGGATCTTAGTTACAAGCGGCTCTGAAGGACGCAGCTTCTCAGCATAGCACTTTACGGCCTGCTTGATAGGCTGTGTGAATACCATGGAGAGATCTTTTGTCTCACCTTTGCTGTTTTCGATTTTACAAATAGTTGAACGCACATTATATGTGCCTGCTTCTTTGATTTCCTTGACGGTCCAGTCGCTGCCCTTAAGTGTGAAAGGAACCATGATGCGATGAGTGAACAGTCCTTCCGGAACGGTTCCGACAGTACTGCCGGCTTTGACGGAATCACCGATTTTGACTACTGGTGTAAACTCCCAGTCACGATCAGGAATCGCGTCAAGATAAACTCCTCTTTCCAGGAAGAAACCGCACTGCTCAGCCAGTTTTGGCAGCGGGTTCTGCAGACCGTCGAATACCTGTGTCAGCAGTCCCGGACCCAGATCTACGCTCATCAGCTCCCCGGTGAATTCTACAGGGTCACCGACCTTGATGCCGTTGGTCATCTCGTAGATCTGCATACTTACTATCCCGTTGTTGATTCGGATTACCTCACCTTTGAGGCGCTTATCATCAACAAGGATGTAACCAACTTCATTCTTGCGAACGGAGCCATCGAAATCGACGTTGATCATATTTCCGTTGACTCCAGCTACATATCCTGTTTGTGTTTTCATAAAGCTCTCCTGTTACAAACTGTATACGCGCTGCTGTATCCCGTCGAATAAGGACTTGAATTCAGCCTTGCCCTTTGTCTGCTCGAAGCAATTAAGGCGTTCAAGCAGTTTCAATTTGATCGCATAGCCGAACAGCACATAGTCATCGAACATATGCAGCCCAACCAGTGAATCAAGATTCTCGAACTCATACTCCAGCAAAAGTTTCTCCGCTTCGAGAGGATTCTTTGCCGAAAGAGCAGAGGCGACTACCTGGGATATCAGGCCATCCTTATCATATGCAGTTGAATAACTCTTGCCGAGATTCATACTTCTCTGATAATTCAGCTCTTTTTTCAGCATTCCATAGAATTGAGCCCACTCATTTACAAGCGGTCCTTCTGTGGAAGAAAGAGTGAGATTCTTGAGTATCTGGTAATCCTTCTCACTCACATTTGACTGGCAGCATGACAGAAATTCGCTATAGGTTATAGGCATATCTCCATCTGCTCTGAGTTCAGGCAGGCTTGCAATCAGATAATAATATGAAGCCATACTATGCCTCCTTCTTTACTGGAAATCCAGATTTCTGAAGTATGGCATCAGCATCTCCATGATTCCGTCATCTGAACAGTCGAAATAGCCGGATCCGTCCTTAGTAGCAAGTCTGAATCCATGCTGAACGTTCTTAGTCGGTCTGATTTCCAGTCCTTTCTTGATTTCTTCTGCAAGTTCCGATTTGAGCGCGTCACTTACTTCGGATACTTCTGCAGCGTAATCTGCAACATTTTCACCGGCAACAGCCGCACGAATCAATTTGCCGAGGCTGCCGCCTGAAAGTTCTTTTCTGATACCGGATGAAAGAATTTTCTCAAACTCTCCCTGGATCTCGGTCTTGAACGCAAGGCAAGCATCTCTCTTTGCCTGTTCTGCACTGACTTCAGCACTTTCTTTGAGTATGTTGATTTCTTTCTCTGCAGCATCCTTGTACTGCTGTGCTTCAGCCTTTGCTCCTGCAACGATAGAATCGGCTTTTTTCTTTGCTTCTGCAATAATAGATTCGGCTTCGGCATTTGCCGCCTCTACCCCTTCCTTGCGGATAGAGGATACAAGGTTTTGAATCTGTAATTCCATAGGCACCTCCTAATTCCTGAAACAACTACTATCATCACCGAAAAACTTACAATTGTTTATATTTTATCACAATTAACACCGTAATAATACAATTAAAAAAATAACAACAATTACTCAAAAAGTGTTAATCCGGCAGAAAGAACGTAGAAAACAACCATAGACGCAATCAGGATGATCGCCATTATCTTAGCCCCTTTGTTAAGACGTTTCTGTCTCTCCTGATAATCTTCGATAGTCCTGAGTTCTTTGTTCTTGCTCGAATTGTTGCTCTTGCTGTACTTGTTTGCCATTAATTCTTCCTCCATTGCTATTATAAATAGTATCGGTATTACTTGTGGTAAGTCTCGTTTGCGTTTATCTTGAATGCCCTGTATATCTGTTCCAGCAGAACTACTCTTGCCAGCTGGTGAGGCAATGTGATCCTGCCAAAACTGAGTTTCATGTCCGCTCTCTTTCTGACCTCATCACTGAGCCCGAGGCTTCCGCCTATGATGAAGTCGATTTTCGAGTTGCTGAAGGATATTTCGGATATTTTCCCGGCGATCTCTTCTGATGCTAATTCTTTGCCTTTGATGTCGAGGGCAATTACATAATCGCCATTTTCTATTCTGGAGATTATTTCCTGCCCTTCTCTGAAGATAACGTTCTTCTCGTCCGTCTCAGAAGCATTTGCCGGAAGTTTTGATTCTTTCACTTCGATGATCCTGGGATTGCAGTATCCTCCGAGGCGCTTGAGATATTCACCGCAGGCTGCTTCCCAGTATTTTTCTTTGAGTTTACCTACACATATGATTTTGATGTTTAACATTTGTCACTTCTCTGATCTTATTTCTTAAGGCCGAGGGCGATATCGATTATGCGGTGTGCAGTTTCGAGTTTGCTGAGCTTGCCGAGTTCGATGACATCGTCTGCTGTAATGACTGTCACGACATTGGTATCTCCTGCAAAACCGGCTCCTTCGGTCCTCAGGCTGTTGGCGCAGATCATGTCAAGTTTCTTGCGCGCAAGTTTGCCTCTTGCATTCTCGATCAGGTTCTCTGTCTCCATCGCAAAACCGCAGATGATCTGATCATCACGTCTGATTTTAGCGACATCTCCCAGAATGTCCTTTGTCCTTGTCAGCGGGATCGACATATCGTCATCCGACTTCTTGACCTTATGATCATAGACTGTTGTCGGAGTATAATCTGCGACAGCCGCTGCTTTGAATATCATGTCAGCATCTGCTGCGCGCGAGAGCACAGCATCGTACATGTCTGCAGAGCTGGTGACATCGACTCTCTGAACACCCATCGGAACATCCAGTGCGGTATGTCCGCTGATCAGTGTGACATCAGCGCCTCTCATCGCGCAGGCCTGCGCAATGGCATATCCCATTTTGCCGCTGGAATGGTTGGTGATATATCTGACAGGATCGATCGCTTCCTGTGTCGGACCGGCTGTCACTACGACGCGCTTCCCGCTGAGGTCTTTATCGCATGCAAGCTCATACAAAATGTGCTGGAGCAGTTCCTGCGGTTCAGGCATTTTGCCCTTGCCCTCGTCTCCGCATGCCAGAAGTCCGCTCGCAGGCTCGACGATCCCCCAGCCGAATTCTCTGAGTTTTGCCAGATTGGACTGCGTAGCAGGGTTCTCATACATAGCAGTATTCATCGCAGGCACGCAAAACTTGCGGCACTTCGCAGCCAGGACAACTGTCGTCAGCATATCATCAGCGATACCATTAGCAGCTTTCGCAATAAAATTCGCTGTAGCCGGAGCGATCATGATCAGGTCCGCTGCTTTGGCAAGCGAAATGTGCCTGACATCATACTCATAATCATCCGCGAACATGTCAGTGATGCATCTGTTGCCGGAAAGTGTCTGGAATGTCAGCGGTGCTACGAATTCTGTGGCATGCGCAGTCATGATAACATGCACGTTGGCACCTTGTTTCTTAAGAGCGCTGACGAGGTAAGCGGATTTGTATGCTGCGATGCCACCTGTGACACCGATCAGGACCGTTTTCCCTTTAAGCATTGTTGAACCTCCTGCAGAATCTGCTGATCCGATCAGATCAAAACATTCTTAGTCATAATAATTATAACACAGACTACTGAAACTCTAACTATTTCTAAGGCATAAATGCTATAATTGCGTGATATTATATCCGAAAGCAGTTGGTACAGAGGCAAAATCAGAGATATGGAAAAGAAAAAAGCTCTTGTTGCTATGAGTGGCGGTGTTGATTCGAGTGTCGCAGCATATCTTGTCAAAGAGGCAGGTTACGATACGACCGGTGTTACTATGCGGCTTTTTGACAGTGAAACAGATTTCGGAAAAGGGATCCTCCGCGGCAATCTCAGCAGTATCAGAGACGCGGCCAAAGTTGCCGAAAGGCTCGGGATCGGATTTGCCGAGCTTGATATGCGAAGAGAATTCAAAGAGGAAGTAATCCGCAGATTCATCGAGGCATACGAAGCCGGCCGCACGCCGAATCCTTGTATTGTCTGCAACAAACATCTCAAATTCGAAGCTTTATATAATCTCGGCGCAGACAGGATCGGTAAAGACGGAGCCTGCGAGCCGATAATCGCGACAGGTCACTATGCTGTTATTGAGAAAGATGATCAGACCGGAAGATACAAACTCCGGAAGGCGGCAGACCCGGCCAAAGACCAGAGCTATTTTCTATACTCACTTACTCAGAAACAACTTGCACGCACCTTATTCCCGCTTGGCGCAATGACCAAACCGGAAGTAAGAAAAATCGCGGAAGCGCAGGGATTCGTGACCGCCCATAAAAAGGACAGTCAGGATATCTGCTTCGTACCGGGCGGAGATTATGTTTCATTCATCAAGCAATATGCCGGGAAGGAATATCCTCCGGGAGATTTTACTGATGCTGACGGAAATGTAATGGGTACTCATAAGGGTATCATCAAATACACTGTCGGACAGCGCAAAGGGCTCGGACTTGCACTAAAAAAGCCTGCATATGTTTGCAGGCTGGATACAGCTAATAACAGAGTCATCCTCGGAGATAACGAGGATCTGTTCACAAGAGAACTCACCGCTTCGGATTTCAACTGGCTTTCGATCCCTGAACCTGCTGAGCCGGTTCAGTGTCTGGCGAGAATAAGATACCGCCACCATGAATCACTGGCGACTGCATCCGTTCTTCCGGGCGGAATGGTCCGAGTGGTATTCGAAGAGCCGCAGCGCGCGATCACAAGCGGGCAGTCAGTCGTCCTCTATGACGGAGACTATGTGCTCGGCGGCGGGATCATTCAGTAGAGAGAATACAGATATCGTCTTTTGGGGCTATCGTGAGAGTGTAATCAGTGTCTCTCACATAGCCTTTTTCTGTGAACAATCCTTCTATAGTACTTCTTGCGTAGAAAGGCGCATTGTTGTGAAAGCTGAGATGCGCGAGCATTATCCCGAGAGGCTCTGTCTGCGTTGCTTCACTCTTCTGTCTCCGCTCTTCGATCAGGCGGGACAGCACCTCGCCAGCATATTTGTTCGACAGATGCCCGTGGTCGCCTTTGATCCTGACCTTCAGATGATAAGGATACTCTCCGAAAATGAGAAGGTCTTCATCATGATTTGCTTCGAACACCAGCATATCTGCATCACGTATCGCATCGTAGATCTCGTCTGTCACGATACCGGTATCCGTCACGACACCCAGCTTGCAATGGTCCTTCGCTCCGTAATGCTCTACTGTAAAACCGACCGGTTCTGCCGCGTCATGGCTGAGTGAAAACGACCTGACTACAACTTCATCCTCTCCGTTTCTGAATTCCACGGAATCTCCGGATCTTATTATCCTGCGTCTTTCTTCAGGTATGTATTTGAAATTCTCGGTGCGCTCGGCAGTGCCCCTGCTTGTTACGAACAAGGCATTACTGCATTTGCGTCCGATCGCTCTGACGCTCTTGACGTGATCGACATGCTCGTGCGTCAGCAAAACAGCATCGACGTCCCCAGGATCGATGTCAAAATCCCCCAGAGCGCCGACTATTTTCTTTGCTGTCAGTCCGACATCAAGGAGTATTCTGGTACTGCCTGCCTTGATTATGTATGAATTGCCCGAGCTGCTGCTCCCGATCGATATAACTTCTATTGACATTTATCTTCCTGTTCTTTCTTAGGTTTAGGCTGCGGCGGGATCTCGCGGCCTCTTGTACGAGGGTATTCACGGTCCTGTCTGCAGATAGGGCGGAAACTGCAGTACGTACAAACCAGTCCCCTGCCTTCTTTGAGCGGCCTTATATCTATTGTTCCTTTGAGGATCCCCTCTGCCGTTTCTTCGATACGGTCAAGGACATCCTGCCTGACTTCTTCATATTCTTCACGGCTTATTTTCCTGTCGCTGTCGCTTCTTCCGCCGCCAAGGACCTCTGCCGGCATTGAACTCAGGACGCCCGGCTCATCAATGTATTTGCCTTTGAGCTTGTACACATCCCCCGGATCTCTGTCCATTATCTGCGAAGCCTGCTTTTCGGATTTGCCGTCCAGCGACTCGATCGGGTCCTTGATATTGAAATAGAAAATGCCCGCCGGTTCATGATCGCCCGAAGCCGAGATCATATAGATCATCAGCTGCATTTTGTATCCGTGACGCATTTTCCACAGATTGAGAGAATCGCTTCCTGTTTTATAATCTATGATCCTGACACGCTCTTCTCCGGCTACATCAAGGAAGTCTGAGCGGTCGATTTTTCCTTCAACATATACATCTCTGTCTTCGACCTTGAAATGTATCGGTTTGAATCTGGCTTTTCGGCCAAAAGATTCTTCGAAGGCCGCGTCATTTACCGATTCCGCTGAAAGCTGTCTGATCAGAGCCTTTGCAGCGCCGGCACAGATCTCGCGGATCCTGTCCATTCTGTACTTTTCATTTCCGGTCGAGACGAACAGTCCGCCGCGGTACTCACCTGCTATACGGTCAAGCTCTTCGCTGACAAGCTTCTCGATCTCTTCGTCATCATCAGCTGCTGATGCGAGCAGCGCTTTGTCTTTGATGACCCTCTGCGCGACTCTCATGAGGCATTCATGGTAAGCATCTCCGATGGACCTTGAGTCGCCGCTGAAATCTCTTTCTTCACGCGGACGGAGTCCTCTGTCGACAAAATACTTGAACGGACAGTCGAAGTAGCCGCTTATTGCGGACGCACTGAGCACAAGCGATCCGTCTGCTCTTCCGAACAGCCTGCCTGCGATACTGCTTCCGAGCGGAGCAGGGACATTCTCGTCCGATGCAGCCTTAAGCATGAAAGCGAGCTCTGACGGCGAGTTGACATGATACCACTTGAGAAGCGCTCTGGTTAGAGCGTCTACTTCGGTAAGGTTCCTGTCCTTGAGTCTTCCCATCAGATGTCTGAGGGATTCTCCCGGCGTTTCGATAAGCTCAGTTCCCCAGCCTTCACTGATGACGTCCTTACGTACCAGTCCGTCTTCTCTGAGCCTCGGGAAGAGTGTGAGCAGTGATTCTATCACCGGCGACGCGCTTAAATCATTGCCGTCAGCATCGGTAGCTGCCCAGCTTATGTACAACTTCTCAGATGGCTTTGCCATCATCCTGTACATCGCCGCGTTCTCTTCATTCATTTTGATATCGTCAAGCGAGCCGAGAGCGAACCCCTTTTGTCTGAAATATTCTTTCTCGTCAACCGAGAAAAGGCCTTCCGGTGATGGCGAAAGCGGCAAAGTCCCCTCATTAGCTCCGAGTATGACAGCCGCGCGTACCGGCCTCGGACGGGTCCTTATCATCGTTCCAACAGCCAGGCCGTCTGCGGCAGGAGGAATGACGCCTACTTCAACCCCTGTCAACCCGGATACATAAATATCCGTGAACTCCGCAGGGTCTAACTCCGATTCACCCATTATCTCAACGATCTGATCAAGCATCCCGATCGCTTTAGCATAACTCTGTATATTTCTCTGAGCCTCGTCATTAAGGCCAAGCTCTTCTTCTTCATTAACAGCAGACGCTACTTTGTCTTCGAGTCCCCACACATCTCTCAGATATGCTTTGAAAGCAGGTACGAATTCTCCGATCGTTCCCGTCCTGAAAAGCTCATCAAGAACGCTGACTTTTGACATTATCTCTCCGCGGGCATTCTCGATCAGCGCAAAAGTTTCCGTGCCGATGGTTTCCTCTCCATACTTGAACGGCTTATCCCACATCGTGCCTCTGATGTGATAGTTCCTGACATAATTCTCGAGATCTTCTGTCACTGAATCGTCAGTTCCCGCAAGCCCGGTCTTGAGCATTGCGAATAAGTGATCCGAAGCTCTCCTGTGAACAACGAACCACAGAAGATTGACGATAAAAGAAACCGCAGCAGTATCTGTTATATTCCTCGAAGAATCCATGAAAACCGGGAGTCCGTATTCATCGAAAACTCTTCGGATGATCGGCTGCATCACACCCTCATCATTCGCAATGACCTGTATCTCGCGCATTTTGTATCCGAGATCTCTTATCAGATGCCAGATGTACACAGCCGCACTCTCAGCTTCATAATAAGGATTCGCCGCACTTACAACAGTGAGATCCTCCGGGAAGAAGCTGCTGTTGTCAGCGATCTCGCTTTCTGAGAGAGTATCTTTCCAGAGACCTCTTTCGATCCTGCGGATCGTTTCGGACTTCGGCAGTTCATATTCCTTGCCGATCTCCTCGTAATGGACTTTGATGCCCTTTTCCTCACCCATTCTGCGGAGCATTCTGACAAGCTGCTCATCCAGATCAAAATCCGATTGATTGACTATGAAGTTGACCGAATCCGCTTTGAGGGCAAGTTCGAGCATCGCACTTGTGAATTTTGGTGTTATGCTGTCGTAGCCATAGATCCAGATCGTCTTTCCTTTAATGAGTTCTGACTCTCTGATCGCATCGACATACATCGAAATATAATCTTCGGAGTCAGTATATTTGCCTTTGATCGCCTCTTCATAGGCCTCGATCACGCCTCTGAGTTCTTCAAGTTTCGCTTTGAGGAGGGGATCTGTGTCATCACCCTCGAGCATCGAAGCGATCTCTTCAAGACTGCAGTCCTGCTGCTTGAATTCAGAGATGAAATCATTGAGCATGGATGTGAAAGTCAGCTTGCCGGCTGAACGTCTGAAGATATCAAAATCATCGATATGCTCGCGGACAAGCTTGCTCAGCAGCATGAATCTGCCGTATTTATCCAGCATCGTAACAGACTCAAGTCCCTGCTCCGTGAGCATCCTGAGCCCGAGCCTGTTCATCGAAAGAATTTCAACATCAAAAAGACAGTCCACGCCCATGTGCCTGAGCGCCTGCTCTTCAGCAACGAGCGTGTACTGATTCGGTACTAAAACGAACGTCTCACCCCGGACATGCTCGTAGATGAAACGTTCTTTGTCTGTTATTTCTCTGGCAGCGAATAAGTTGAGCATTTTGTTACCTGACAGAAGCGTCCTGCGACAGTTTGGCTCTGACAAAAATGTCTATGTCGCCATCCATTACTGCATCGACATTGCCGACTTCAGCGCCGGTCCTTGTATCCTTTACCATTGTATACGGCTGGAAAACATAGTTTCTGATCTGGGATCCCCATGTAGCCATCGACTGGTCGCCCTTGATCTCATTGAGGTTCTCCTTGTGAGCTTCCTCTGCGATTCTTGTCAGCTTGGAAATCAGGATCTTCATTGCTACTTCGCGGTTCATTATCTGAGATCTCTCATTCTGGCACGTGACAACTATGCCGGTCGGGATATGTGTGATCCTGACCGCTGAGTCTGTCGTATTGACGTGCTGTCCGCCTGCGCCGCCCGATCTGTAAGTATCGATTTTAAGATCCTGCGGATTGATAGTGACCTCGATATCATCTCCGATATCCGGAACGACTTCTACCGCGGCAAAAGAAGTCTGTCTTTTGCCCATCGCGTTGAACGGTGAGATCCTGACAAGTCTGTGGACACCGGTCTCTGACTTCAGAAGTCCGTATGCGTTATCGCCCTGAACTTCAATAGTCGTACTCTTGATGCCGTAGTCAACGTCATCCTGTCTGTCGAGGATCTTGGTCCTGAAGCCTTTCTTCTCGCAATATCTCAGATACATCCTCTCCAGCATTTCCGCCCAGTCGTTGGCATCAACGCCGCCCGTACCCGCGTGGATACTGAGGATCGCATCCTTGCTGTCATATTTTCCGGAAAGGAGCATCCTTGTCTTGAGGTCTTCAAGATCATCCGCTATTTTTTCAACCGCCTTGATGACTGACTTAGCCTCGTCTTCGTCATCAAGTTCTTCGGCAATTTCTATAAGTTCAGGTATTTCCTCGATCCCTGCTGAGATCTTCTCGAATCCGCTGAGCCTGTCCTCCAGAGACTTCTTCTCCTTGAGCACTTTCTGGGCTTTTCTCTGATCATCCCAGAAGCCCGCTTTCAGGCTTTCATCTTCGAGTTCTTTGATTCGCTTAGCAAGACCCTCCGGGTCAAAGATAACCTCCCACTTCCTCCAGCTTTGCTGCAAGCTCAGGAAGTTGACTTTTTATTTCGTCCAGCTTAATCATTCTGCCTCCGATTAATTCAGTGTTATTCTGTCTGGTGAGCAGATCCTATGAGTTCAAGGAACTGCGACGGTCTGCCGATTATATATGTCGGCGCCGTACCCCAGGCGGTTATTTCATTATAGTCTATCTCGCGTCCCCATGTGACAAGAACACTGTCTACACCCGCATTTGTTGCACACCCGATATCGAATCTGGTATCGCCGAGCATTATCGCCTCCTTGCGGATCTCTTCAGGGATCTCGCTCCCCTCCGGAAGCCCTGCCATTCTGGCAAGCACGACATTGACTGTATCAGGATGCGGCTTGTGTCTCGTGACATCATCCATCGTCACGACTTCATCGACAGTATCTTCCATACCGAACTGTCTCATATAATTCCAGAAACTGGCCGACGTCCTCGATGTTCCTACACCGATAACGCAGCCCATATTCCGGAGCTGGTCCAACAGTTCCCTTATACCTTCATAGATAGTGACCATTTCCTTCTGATGGTTCTTCTGCCATGTGCGGTAGTAATCAACTACCTCATCCACATCAGCGCCCGGGATCATCTTCCGGATCGTATCCACCAGAGTCTCGCCGAAAGAAAGCTCGATCTCTTTCCGGCTCACCCTGCGCCCGAGATAATGATCATAAGTCGCCTGCCACGAACCTACAATAACATCATTCGTATTGATAAGAGTACCATCAAAATCGAAAATAACATATTTCTTCATAAAACCCAAAACCCTTCGTTGAATTAAAGTAGGCTTGCCGGCACGAGGCTACCAGGCGCCACCGCCTCCGCCTCCGCCGCCTCCGCCGGAGAAACCACCACCGGAGAAGCCGCCTCCGCTCCAGCTGCTTCCACCGCCGGACGAGCCGCCGGATGAACCGCCCCAGCCGCCGCTGCTTCCGGAATGCTGCGGAAGATGTATATTGTTGCCTACGCTTGCAGTGCAGTCGCTCATCATTCTTCCCATCATGTAGGCATCGAATCTGTCAAAGCCGCCATAACCGTAAGGAGTCCTGATCCACTTAGGCTGCACTACCTCGATATTCTCAAACTTCTTGATCCATCTGTTGGTCAGGCCGAATACATACGCATACGGAATGATATGGTAGAAGTATTCTGGATCCTGCTCAACGAGCTCATTGAGCTGATCAAGTTCTGCAGTTCTGATGAAGTCCCTGAAGCCAAGTACTCTGCCCATCAGATTTCTGTATTTCGGAGTGACTGACAGCGAGATGATCGCCAGGAACATCGATATACCCGTTCCGATAACTACCAGCGCCGTAAGAAGCATAGCTTTGGCATCGCTTATATTCTCCATCAGTTCGGAAACTCCGAGTGTTGGTACGATTCCTGCCATAGTAAGCCAGAGTCCAAGGCAGATCCAGAGTGCTGTCTTGAGCCTGCTAGCGCTGCGGGCATGATCCACAGCATGGCAGAATACCAATGTTGCCAGCAGAATGTGTACTGCGCCCCATGCGAGACCGACAAAACCGTCTGCTGATTCGTTCATGATCTCCCACATCGAGAATGCGACTACAGGCATCGCGCTTGCCAGTACACCGACTCCCCTTGCGACCCACGACTGCGGAGTATGCTTGGAGCCATATAGGTATGTCGGACGTTCCGGGACCTGCTCCTCGGCTTTTTCATATTTCCTTCCGAAGGCGACCCCGAGCTTGCTTGTATTGACACGCTTTGACTTTGGGAAAAGACCGGAGAAAAGTGTGCGGACGTATTTCGGTTCATCCTCAGCAGGGTCGCTCAGCGATGTGAGTATGAAGTCTTTGCGGTTCTCCTGCTCGATCGCAAGATATCCTTTGTCCGCCATATAAACGATAGTAGAAACAAGGTCTCTCTTGTCTACGTTTCCGTCATAAACATATCCGATCTCCCCCGGTGTCAGATCATCAGGAGGATAGAATTCAAGCGTTTTGACCATACGCTCGTCCCTGCCGTAAACGAACCAGAGCATGAATGCTCCTACAGGTCCGAGAAGGAACAGCAGGTATACGAATGAATTCAGAGCGCCATATTCTGTCTCGCCGACCCAGTAGCCTTCCGGCAGCTCGAGTATGACAGTGACCCCGTGATAAGCCGGGATATTATATGCATCGACCTGGATCGTCCTGCCGTCGGCAGAAGTAGTCACTTCAGCATTGTCCTCATTGCCTTCAGTTCCGTAAGTTCCGGAGTAGATCTGGACTTTGCTGAGGTCTGCCTGTTTAGGCAAAGTGATCGTGGCGGAAGCATGATCTATCGCGGTTTCCCAACCTGTCGGAATGACGTTGAGCGCCATACGGTCAAGCGATGTGTCCTCGTCATCATAAAACGCCATGTTGTAGTTGACATAGTATGTGTTCGGACCGGTCAAAGTGTAGCTGCCGCTGCCTATTTTTACGACTTTGTAGCCATTCTGAGAGTAAGTCTCATAGTCATATCCCGGGACGTACAGACGTGTGATGTGTATTCCATTTGTTGGAATGTATCTGTAGATCCCGTGATGAGGATAGATGTAGTCCACATCAATTGTTTCTTCTACCTGAAACGAATTGTCTTCAGAAGCAGTGACATCGACATGGAAGGATGGTGTCGAATAAGTATTGTCCTCGGCATATGCCTGATGACCCACAAGCGGCAGGCCAAAGACGAACAGTGATAATACCGCCGTCAGAGCCGCGACCCTCAGGATCACCGGTGCCCGGTGCTTTTGTGTCCTCATGTCTTTATCTCCTTGATACAGCTTAGAGTCCTTCGTCGAAGTGCTCTGAATGCATTTTAGGGAAATTGAAAAGTTCAGCTATGAATCTGGCAGGGAATGCTTCAACCATAGTATTGTAGTCACGGATGACCGCATTGTAATACTTCATAGCATTATCAATATCACGGTCATCTCCCGATTCCTGATACTTGATAAGTTCCTGCTCAGCCAGTTCGATACGGTTCTTAGCTTTGGTCAGTGAGTTGTAGCATACGATACCGTAAACAACTACGACCGCCAATATTATCAAAACTACAGCCATTTTCTTATAACCTCCTTCTCCTGAAGCTCAGCGTCACGACCAGCAGACAATTACTGATTGCGTCCGCAGCAATTCTTGTATTTCTTTCCGGAGCCGCATGGACAAGGATCGTTTCTGCCTACCTTTGGCAGATTACGTCTGATAGTCTCCTGCTTGCCGGTCTTGTCTGCCTTAGGAGCTGCCGACGGCATTCCGCCTCTGCCTCTTGCAGAAGAAGCGGAATCGTCCTTATAGTCCTCCTTAGCTGCGGAAGTCTTGCCGGTTACAACATTTCTTCTCTCTGTTCTGGTTGTAACAGTCATGTTATAGCAATACTTAACAGTCTCTTCTCTGATATCCGCGATCAGTTCCTCGAACATCGCAAAACCTTCCTGCGCATATGCCACAGCAGGGTCCTGTTGTCCGATACCTCTGAGTCCGATACCGTCTTTGAGCTGTTCCATAGCATCGATGTGATCCATCCAGCGGTTGTCGACTACTCTGAGGAGGATCATTCTTTCGACCTCTCTCATCTGCTCTGTGCCGACTTCCTGCTCCTTCTCGTCATAGAGCTGATCGAAGATAGCTTTGACATCGTCTCTCAGGGTCTGCTCGTCAAGGTTCTGGACATAGTCCTTAGTGAGCTTGAGTCTGCCCTTGAAGTTCGGTGTGATCTGTTCAAGTCCGTCAAGGATCCTCTTGTAATCCCAGTCCTCAGGATATCTGGTTTCCATGACGACCGGATCGATGATCCCGTCGATCAGTTCATAAGTCATATTGCGGATATATCCGGAAACATCCTCTCCGTCAAGAACCATACGTCTCTGTCCGTAAATGATCTCACGCTGTTTGTTCATGACGTTGTCGTACTGGAGAACGTATTTACGGATGGAGAAGTTCTTACCCTCGACCTTCTTCTGAGCGCCTTCGATCGATCTTGAAAGCATTCCTGCTTCGAGCGGCTCATCGTCTCCCATTCCGACTCTTGCCATGACATTCTGCATTCTCTCTCCACCGAAGAGTCTCATAAGATCATCTTCGAGCGATATGAAGAACTGTGTTGTTCCCGGGTCTCCCTGACGTCCGGAACGACCTCTGAGCTGGTTGTCGATACGTCTTGATTCGTGTCTCTCTGTACCAACGATGCAAAGACCGCCGAGTTCCTTGACCTTCTGCTGTTCGCCGGCTCTCTCTGCCTTGATGGCATCGTGCAGTACATGGAATCTGTCTCTTGCTGCATTCAGTTCTTCATCGTCAGACTTCTCAAAGCCTGTAGCGAAAAGGATCTGATCCGGAGTGAAGCCTTCTTTGCGCATCTGCTTTCTGGCTTCGAATTCAGGGTTACCTCCAAGGATAATATCGGTACCACGGCCCGCCATGTTGGTAGCGATCGTTACAGCACCGAGTCTTCCTGCTTCAGCTACGATCTCAGCTTCCTGTTCATGATGCTTAGCGTTCAGGACATTATGCTTGACCCCGCGCTTTTTGAGCATATTGCTGAGAAGTTCAGAGATCTCGATCGAGATAGTACCGACCAGTACCGGCTGTCCGGTCTGGTGAGCATTTACGACCTTCTCTACGATCGCTTTGTACTTGCCGCTCTGGTGTGCATATACAGAGTCTTCCTTATCCTCTCTGATGACCGGCTTGTTGGTCGGGATAACGACTACGTCCATGTTGTAGATATCACGGAATTCGTCTTCCTCTGTCTTTGCAGTACCGGTCATTCCGGAAAGCTTCTGATACATTCTGAAGTAGTTCTGGAGTGTGATCGTCGCAAGAGTCTTAGACTCTGATCTGACCTTTACATTTTCCTTAGCCTCGATTGCCTGGTGAAGACCGTTGGAGAATCTTCTTCCGTACATCAGACGTCCTGTGAACTCGTCTACGATGAGGATCTCTCCGTCCTTGACGATATAGTCAACGTCCCTCTTCATGAGGTAGTTAGCGCGCAGAGCCTGGTGAACATAGTGGTTCAGTTCCATGTTGTCAGGGTCAGAGAAGTTATCTATGCCGAAATGTCTTTCGCATTCTGCGACACCTTCATCTGTGAGCGCGATCTGATTATCTTTCTCTTCGATCTTGAAATCACGGTCCTCTATAAGAGTCTGTACGAAAGAATTAGCATTTCTGTACATCGAGCTTGAGTCAACGCCTCTGCCCGAAATGATAAGCGGTGTTCTCGCCTCATCGATGAGGATCGAGTCGACCTCGTCGACGATGGCAAAGTTCAGTTCTCTCTGTGTCAGGTCTCTTTCGTATGTGACCATGTTGTCACGAAGGTAGTCAAAACCGAACTCGTTGTTAGTACCGTAAGTGATGTCTGCCATGTACTGGTCATGACGGGCTTTGCCCTCTACAGCATGAATAACACATCCAACAGTAAGTCCGAGGAAGGTATACAGTTTGCCCATCCACTCAGCGTCACGCTTTGCCAGATAGTCGTTGACTGTAACTACATGGACGCCCTTGCCTTCAAGAGCATTGAGGTAAGCTGCAAGTGTAGCCACAAGTGTTTTACCTTCACCTGTCTTCATCTCGGCGATCCTGCCCTGATGCAGAACAACGCCGCCGATGAGCTGTACTCTGAAGTGCTTCATTCCAAGACTTCTCCACGCACCTTCACGGCATACCGCGAAAGCTTCAGGAAGAATGTCGTCGAGTGTTTCTCCTTCGGCGAGACGCTCTTTGAATTCAGCAGTTTTGCCTCTCAGCTCTTCATCCGAGAGCTCCTGCATTTCCTCGTCATACGCTTCGATTTTGTCAACGATCTTTTCGATTTTTCTTACTTCTTTAGCATTAAGATCACCGAAGATCTTTTCCATTAAACCCATTTTAGTTTCTACGCTCCTTTACTGATTATTATGCGTCTTCTTCCGGTTTGTCTTCGACACGGATACGTGTCATCAGAGCCCTGCGGTTGTCCGCCTTGGTAACTCTGACATGGAAGAGTTTGTGTCTCGATTCATAATCGAAGGCGTCGCCCTCTCTCGGGATCCGGTCAAGTTCTATCATGACCCATCCATTGATCGTATTGGCATCAGCATCGATTTCTTCATCAAACATATCGAAGAAATCTTCGAGGTTCGCTCCGCCCGAGACCATAAAGGTATCCGGTCCGGCAGGTCTTACATCTCTCGAAACGACCGCGTCGTGCTCGTCATAGATGTCTCCTACGATTTCTTCAATTATATCTTCAAGCGTAACAAGTCCGGTCGTTCCGCCGTACTCGTCAACAACAATAGCAATATGAGTCTTTTTGGCCTGCATCTTCTTGAGAAGAACTGCTGCTTTGAGTGTCTCTGCAACATATGCTACCGGCTTGATTATCCTCTCTACGTCTTTGATGGTCTTTACATTATTGTTATAGAAATCCTTCTGGTTGAGGACACCGATGATGTTATCGAGGTCATCCTCATAGACAGGAATTCTCGAAAGACCGGATTCTCTGAACACCTGCTTGATCTCGCTGATAGGTGTTCCCTTTTCGATCGCAACGATATCGACTCTCGGAGTCAGGATATCCAGCGCCTCTACGTCGTTGAATTCTATCGCGTTGGCGATCAGTTCGCTCTGCTCCTCTCCGATAGCACCGCCTGCCTCTGCCTCTTCAACGATAGTCAGAAGTTCGTCTTCGGAGAATTCAGGGGCATCGTTCTTGCCGATCATTTTCTTGAGCAGGACCTTCAGTCCCATGAAAATAAATGTGATCGGCGTCAGGATAATGATAAGCCCCTTAACGAAAGGCGCGAGGAAAAGCGCTACTTCTTCGGCATATTCCCTTGCAATGATCTTAGGCGAAATCTCACCGAAAACAAGTACAAGAATAGTGACCATGACCGTGGCGATCGTTGGTCCGATTTTGTTGCCCCATGTGATGATACCGTAGACTGTCGCTACAGTCGTCATCACGATATTTGAAATGGTATTGCCTACAAGAATAGTAGTGATGAGCCTGTCAAAATTCTCTGTCAGGTCAAGCACGATCTCTGCTCTTTTATTATCATCAGCCGCAAGATTCTTCATTTTGATCTTGTTGACTGATGAGAAGGCGGTCTCTGTGCCCGAGAAGAAAGTCGAGCACAGGACCAGTCCGATAATCGCTATCAAATAGCTGTTCATATAATTCGAATAAACCTCTCTCTAGTCACGGTCTCTCGGAACGATCTCCCAGTCGATGGTAGTATCGATTTCCGGAGGATTGTAGTTCTCACTGTCATATGTCAGATAAGCCTTAGCCGTATATGTTCCGACTGCCGACGCCTTGTTGTCTCTGTATCTTATATCGATGGACTTCGGTACGTTTCTCAGCACGATGCTCTTCTCATAAGCGTCATACTTGAATGGCTTATCGTAGCTCCAGTGAACATGTTCAACATCATAGTTCGCTTTGTGGATCGTCCACTTGAGATCAGGGATCTCATCCGCTTCACAGTTCCTGGTATCATATGTCAGTCTTGCTCTTGCAGTATATGTTCCGGCATTGATCTTGATGTTGTCGATATATACAACATCGACATCCTGCGGAAGTCCGACAAGTTTTACTTCTTTCGGTTTCTCATCATATACGAAGAGTGTGCTTGCGTCATAGTTCCAGCTCGCGTTCTCTGTGGAAATCTTTTTCTTGCGGATCCTCCACTTGAGGTCAGGAACTTCAGGTGTTTCAAAGTTGTCTTTGTTGCTGAAGTCGAGCGATGCTTCTGCAGTGTAGTTGCCTGCTTCGATCGCCTTGTTGCCTCTGTAAGCTTCGACTCTTACACCTTCAGGCAGTCCGATGAGTGTAACGGTCTTTTCCTTGCCGTCATAAACCTCTTCAGCTTCATATGCCCATGAAGCACCGGACATATCATATGTTGCCTTGTTGATCTGCCACCAGCATCCCTTGACCGGCTTTGGCTGTTCATAGTTCTTAGGATCAGCAGCCTCGATATGAGCAAGCGCTTCATATTCGCCGGCATTCACTGCAGCATTATTGGTGTAGGTAACAGTTACTGTATCAGGCAGTCCGACAAGTTCTACCGACTTCTCTTCACCGTCATATGTGAAAGCTCCTTCGTAGTTCCACTTAGCTCCGGAAGTATCTATCTCGGCCTTTACGATCTCCCATCTGCACTCAGGTACAGTGAATTCTCTGTAGTTGGTGTCATCAGGATTGATCAGTCTGGCTGAAGCATAGTAGACGCCGGCGTCTGTCTGGACATTGTTCTCGTATACGACATCAAATCCTTCCGGTACACCTTCAAGTGCTACAACAGCCTTCTTGCCGCGCAGTCTTCCGAAGAATCCCTGCTCGATCACTTTCTCAGCGATCGCAACGCTCTTAGGTGTTCCATCATATACGAACGGACCAGTGTAATTCCACTTTATGCCCTCTGCATTTACAGGCGCATCGGCCATGCCGATCTCCCATCTGCATCCGCCGAATACAGGTTTCTCGTAGTTCCTCTCATCATATTCGAAGGAAACTTCAGCCTCGTAGCTGCCCGACTCTGTTCCGGTGTTGCCCTTATAGACAGGTGTGAGTCCTTCAGGAACGCCGGTGAGTGAGATCGATTTCTCAGTGCCGTCATAGATAAAGCTGTCTGTGTAATTCCACGCAACAGTTGACATATCGTATGAAGTCTTGTAAATTGACCACTTCTGCTGAGGTGCGTACGGCTTGTTGTAGTTCGCCTCATCATATCTCAGCTCTGCCGAAGCTGTGTATTCGCCTGCTTCTGTTCCGGCATTGGAGTTGTATACAGGCTCTACACCTTCAGGCAGGCCTTCAAGGAATATGGATTTCTCAGTACCGTCATAGACATACTCCATATCTCCTGCCCATCTTGTATCCGACATATCGTAATCTGCCTTGAGGATCTCCCAGTCGCAGCTTCCGATCACAGGGATGTTGTAGTTGTCTGTATTATCCGGCATCAGAGTCGCACTTGCCGTATACTTGCCGACTGTTGTTCCGGCATTGCCGGAGTACTCTGCCTTGATATAGTCAGGAAGTCCTGCAAGCTCGATGACCTTAGTCTCACCGTCATATGTGAACGCCTGCGAGTAATCCCATCTTACTCTTCTGATATCCGCATCAGCCTTGTTGATGACCCATTCACAGCTCATCGGAGCAGGAACATTATAGTTTGCGGTATCTGTCTTGAATCTTGCAACTGCAGTATATGTGCCTGCATCTGTTGCAGTGTTGTTCTCGTATTCTACCGTTACGTTCGAAGGAAGGCCCTTGACCTCAATGCTCTTAGGGAGTCCGTCATATGTGAACTCATTCGTGTAATCCCATCTGACAGACTTCATGTCGCAGTCAGCACGGCCGATGCTCCATGGGAATCTGATGGTCTCAGGTGCCTTGAAGTTGGTATCTGTAGTTGTGAAAGTAGCTGTCGCAACATAATCGCCTGCCTGGATAGCGGAATTGCCTTCATATGAAGCACTTACGTTGCCCGGGAGTCCTACGATCTCGATGCTCTTTCTTTCCCCGTCGAATGTTACTTCGCCCGGAACATAATTCCAGGAAGTTTCCGCCATGTTGTAGTCTGCAGGAACGATCTCCCAGTCGCAGTCACTTACAGCAGGAGTATTGTAGTTCGCAGGGTCGGAGACCTTGAGAACAGCTTTGGCTGTATACTTGCCTACCTCAACAGCTTCGTTGCCTGTGTATTCAGCACTGACTCCGTTAGGAAGCTGCTCGAGCATCACACTCTGGGATCTGCCGTTATATGTCTTTGCACCGGCATAGTCCCACTTGACAGCAGCCATCTCATAGTCAGCTTTGACGATCTGCCAGTTGCAGTTCCTTATGGATGGCTTGTTGAAGTTGTCCTGATCATATGGGATCAGGTCTGCGGAAGCTTCATATGATCCGGATGCAGCTGCTGCATTACCTGCATAAACCGCTCTTACTCCGTCAGGAAGTCCTCTCAGCAGGACTTCGTGCATCCTTCCTGTATACTTGAACTCGCCGCTGTAATTCCACTGAACACCTGACATATCGTATTCAGCCTTGCGGATAGTCCATTCACAGTCCTCGAATGTCGGGACTCTGTAGTTGCGGTCATCAGCGATCTTGAACGATACAGAAGCCGTATATGTACCTGCATCTGTTCTTGCGTTGTTCCTGTATGTCGGGAACACGCCCTCAGGAAGTCCCTTGAGAACGATCCTGTGCTCGCTGCCGTCATATGTGAACGGTCTCTCATAATCCCAGTAAACGTGACTCATATCATAGTCACCCTTCTCGATCCTCCATGTGAGGTTCTCGAGTTTGCACGGGACATGATTGTCTCTGTCCATCGCAATGATATTAGCCGTCGCAATATATGTTCCTGCCTGGACTGCTCTGGCATTGCTGTATTCAGCGTAAGCACCCTCAGGGATGCCTACTACGGCAACGGTTTTCTCGTTTCCGTCATATACGAATGGTTCTTCGTAGTTCCAGATGGTCTGCGAAACGTCTACAGGGGATCTGTCGATCTTCCAGCGGCAAGGTCCGACCTGAGGTCTTTCGTAGTTCCTGGTATCGTATTTGAAATCTGCACTTGCAACATATTCTGATGCGGAAATACCGGTGTTGCCGGTATAGACTGCTTCGAGTCCGTCAGGAAGTCCGACGAGAGCTACCGATTTGTCAGTTCCGTCGAATGCGAAACCTCTCTCTTCCTGCCATCTTACTTCGGTAAGATCGAACTCAGCTTTGTCGATCCTCCAGTCGAGCGACATGTCAGGAATGTTCGCATTGTAGTTATGTGTATCATTAGTAGTGAATTTGGCGATAGCTGTATAATCACCGGCATCCGTCTGGGAAGCGTTGGTGTAGCTTACCGAAACGCCTTCAGGTACTCCTGTCAGTCTGACCGTCTTGCGTGTGCCGTCATAAACGAAAGGCTTGGTATAATCCCATACGACGCCTGCCATATCATGCTCGGCTTTGCTGATGCTCCATGAACATCCGACAGGATTCGGAGCCTTGAAATTGTTATCATCTACAGCAGAGAAAATCGCCTTGGCAAAATATCTGCCTGCGTTTTTCTGCTTGTTGTAGATGTATTCTACATTAAGGTCATCACCGATATCGCTGATGATCTCGACAGTCTTCTCTGTTCCGTCATAGACGAAAGTGCTGAAGTCGGTCCATTCGAGATTGTTCCTCTCGATCGGAGCCTTATTGATCGCCCATGTGCAGCCGCTTACTTCAGGTGCCTCGAAGTTGGTGGCATCCGTTGGAGTAAGTGTTGCAGAAGCAGCATACTTGCCGGCCTCGATCTTAACGTTGTCTGTATATTCAACGTTGAGTCCTTCCGGAAGTCCCATCAGATAAACGCCATGTTCGCTGCCGTCATATGTGAATGCCTCTGTATAATCCCAGCGTACATTCGAAACATCGATCCTGTCTCTGTTGATCTTCCACTGGCAGTCTGCAGGCTGCTCTGCGACCATATTGTCATAGTCATACTTGAGGATCGCGTGGGCTTTGTAAACGCCTGCGTTCGAAGCGCTTGCCTCTTCATAATCCGCGTAAACACCCTCCGGAAGTCCTTCGAGTTCGATTCTCCTGAGTTCTCCGTTGTATGTGAACGGACCGGTGTAGTTCCACTTTACTCCGCTCATGTCAGCGACCTGCTTGAGGATCGACCATTTGATCGTCATGTCGTCAGGAGTAAAGAAGTTATGAGTATCCGGGCTGATAAATGAAGCTTCTGCCTCGTAGTCGCCTGCGCAGACGCCGGAATTGAATCTGTATTTGACTTCAAGCGGAGCGGGAACGCCTGTGAGTGCAACGCCGTGAGCGGCTTTGTCATATGTGAAAGGTCCATTGTAGTCCCATCTGACTTCGGACATATCGTAGGAAGCCTTGACGATCTCCCACTCATATTCAACAGGACCGCTTGCACAATAGTTGCCTCTCAGAGCAGCTCTTGCAAGATACTTTCCTGCAGGTGTTTCTTCTGCGCCTTCATAATAAACATCCGCATCCTCAGGAAGGTTTGTGATATGTACTTCCTTTGGTTCACCGTCATATACAAAGTCTTCATATTCTGACCAAATCAGGTCTGCAGGATCGATGACCGCCTTTCTGATCTCCCAGACGCACGGAACCACATCCGCAGGCTTCTCGAAGTTGACACTGTCATATCCGAATTCAGCTGCAGCAGTATAAACTCCCGCATCAGATGCTTCATTTCCTGAATATGTAACAGTTACGCCCTCAGGAAGTCCGACGAGTTCAACTCTTCTTACAGTCCCGTCATATGTGAAGGACTCAGAGTAATCCCAGTGTACCTGAGACATATCATATGAAGCCTTCTTGATTGACCATTCATGCTCTCTGACAAGAAGAGGTTCTTTGTAGTTCTCGTCATCGTAGTTGATATTAATAGAAGCAACATAAGTGCCGGCTTCGACAGCCTCGTTGCCTGTGTACTCAGAATCGAGTCCTGTAGGAAGACCTTCTACCCAGACGTGCTTAGGTTCGCCGTTATATGTCATGTCGGATTCTTCTGCCCAGCGTACTCCCGACATGTCGATGATCGCCTTTCTGATGCGGAGCCTGACAGGGTTCGAGAAAGATTTGCCTACACTGTTCTCAGCGCAAAGTCTTACCAGCCATCCGCTGCAGGAAACAGGAAGTACTGTATTGTGGTCGATTGCCTTCCAGGTGCCTTCTTCGCCATTCGGGCTGACTTCAAGGAATCCCGTTACCATAGGATCATTAGCGGAAACGATCTCAGGTACTTCGAACGGGATCGGCTCACCGAAAGCGAACTCAGGTATCGGGTGTACCTCTCCGATCTCAGGAGCACTTGCCCATACTGCATAGAGATCGATATCCTCGTCGATACCTCTTACTTCGCGGCCCGGCTGGATCGTTTTGCCCTGACCGTCTTCCTGGGTGTTCCAGCCTGTGAAGACATATTTCTCAGCAGGCGAATTGAACATTACATCCTCGATCACATACCTGGTGTCCGGGACAGTCTTCTTCTCGATGACGATGCCGCGGCCTGCGTTCTCGTGATAGAACACAGAGGAGCCCTCAGCGTCGATGACTCTTGCGCGCTTGTACTTTCCTGCAGCCTTGATAGCCAGACGGTCTGTTGAAGTAGTACCGTCACCTGTGATGATGAACTTCTCCCCGAGGAGAATGTCAGTAAGGCGTGCGCACTTTGCGAACATCCTCGTCATATCCTTGCAGGAAGTAGTATCCATGCAGGAAATGTCCAGTTCTTTGAGTCTTGTGCAGCCTTCGAACATCGAGTGCATATCTGTGACGCCTTCAGTATGAAAACCGCTGAGATCAGCCTTTTCCATGCCTTTGCAGCCCTTGAACAGTTCTGCAGTCGAAGAACCTTCCGGGAAAGTGACATTGCCTATGACAGAGGCTTCGGTGATGAGTCCGCGATAGTTTTCCCATGGAACTCCGGTCTCTCTGACATCTCCTGCAATGCCTTCATTGATAAACAGTCTGCCTGTTTCATCGATTCCCCACAGACATGTTCCCCATTTGTCAACTTTAATGAAATTCTTATCCATTGTCTTTTCCTATCTATTATTAAATCAATACTGCATCAGTATGCAGTCTCAACAACTATTGACTGAGATGATTACATAAACATACATAGTAGATTATATAATAACAATGCATAAAAGAGAAGTGAAATCCTCTTCACAAAAAACGGGGCAGACTATGTCCGCCCCGGTGATATTGCCATTCTATTCTATTGTCTTCCGTCAAAAGTTTAGAACTTTGGCTGAACAGCTCCGTTGAACTCGTCAAGGATGAACTGCTTAACAGCGTCAGTGTGGATCGCCTTTACGAGAGCCTGTGTCTTCTCTGTGTTCTCGTTACCTGAATTGACTACGATAACGTTGACCATTGTCTCTGCAGCTAATGAATCAGGTGCTTCAAATGCTATAGCATCATCAGGTGTGAGTCCTGCGCCGAGAGCATAGTTTGCGTTGATAACTGCGAGAGCAACGTCAGGACGTGCACTTGGGATAGTTGCAGCCTCAAGCTCAACGATCTCGAGATTCTTAGGATTATCTACGATATCCAGCTTAGTTGCTTCAAGTCCTGCTCCATCCTTGAGTTTGATGATACCGTTGTCTGCGAGGAGATTGAGAGCTCTTGCCTCATTTGTAACGTCGTTAGGAACAGCGATCTTGTCTCCGTCAACGAGTGCATCGAAGGAGTCCTTTGTTCCCTTGTAGACACGCATTGGCTCATAGTGAACGTCTGCTACTGCTACGAGATCAGTTCCGTTCTCTTCATTGTACTGGTTGAGGTAAGGAACGTGCTGGAAGTAGTTAGCGTCTACATCGCCGTCTGTTGTTGCTACGTTAGGCTGTACATAGTCATCGAATTCTACAACTTCGAGTGTCCATCCATCTTCAGCGAGTGTGTCAGCTATGGAATTAAGAATCACTGCGTGTGGTGTAGGAGATGCTGCTACCTTGATGGTCTTATCAGCATTGTCTCCGCCTCCGCATGCTGTAAGGATAGCCAGTGAAAGTACAAGAATAGCTGTGATGATGCTGATTTTCTTAAAGTTCTTCATGATATTTCCCCTTTCGTAAATAATTTCCCTTTGAAAACCTTTTTCTTGTGAGTTGTTTTTATTATTGACCCTCTCCGGGGTATTAACTAGTTGATCCTGTTGTCGTACTTGTTGACGACTTTGATGCCGATCTCCTGGAAGATCTGTACCAGTATTACGAGTACTACTATTGTGATCCACATTATTGAAGGCTGGAATCTGTATAGTCCGTACCTGATAGCGATCTCTCCGAGGCCTCCTGCTCCGACGATACCGGCCATTGCCGTATAGCCGAGAATGTTGATCGTGGCTACTGCCGCTCCGTTCAGAAGTGACGGTCTTGCTTCGAGCAAAAGTACTTTTCTTATGATCTGGAAGTTGCTCGCTCCCATCGCCTGAGCCGCTTCGATGACTCCCGGGTCTACTTCGAGGAGCGACTGCTCGACGAGTCTTGCTACGAATGGTGCTGCGGCTACTATCAGTGCTGCCGTAGCTGCTTCCTTTCCGATTCCTGTGCCGATGATCTTGCGGATATACGGCATCAGAGCGATCATCAGGATGAGGAACGGTACTGATCTTAAGATGTTGACTATGAAACCGACGATCTTGTTGTAAATCCCCAGTGGCCTGATCCCGCCCGGCGCTGTGACGATCAGCGAAACTCCGATCGGGAGTCCTATAATATATGAAACCACCGTGCAGATGATTATCATATAGAGGGAATCAAGTGTTCCCTGCCCGAGGAGACTAAATAATTCCTGCATTTCCATTATTCTGTCACCTCCTCCATTTCATCATCCAGTTCTATGAACTCTACCCCTTCTCTGGCCAGAAAAGCCTTTTGTTTCTCAGCGGTCGCCTTGTCTTCCGACAGGCAAATGACCATCTGTCCTTTTTGCTGATCTCCGAGAACATCCAGATTAGCGTAGAGGAAGTTGACCGGTGCGTTCAGCTCCATGATCATTCTCGCGATGATCGGTTTGTAAGCATTCTGCTCATTGAAGACGAGCCTGATCCTGTTCTTGGTCGAAGTCCTTCCGACAGGCTTTTCACTGGTCTCGCCATCCGGGAAGAACAGCTTTCTCGCTGCCTTGGTCTTAGGTCTTGCGAAGATCTCCTGCACATCTCCCCGCTCTACGATCTCACCATTCTCGATGACTGCGACCTTATTGCAGAGCTGTTTGATTACCTCCATCTCGTGAGTGATCACTACGAGTGTGATCCCGCGCTCTTCGTTGATCTGTCTGAGGAGCTTGAGGATCGATCTTGTTGTCTTAGGGTCAAGTGCGGATGTCGCTTCATCGCAGAGGATGACCTCCGGATCTGATGCAAGTGCTCTTGCTATAGCGACTCTCTGTTTCTGGCCTCCTGACAGCTGCGACGGATATGAATGCGCTCTGTCCTCGAGGTCAACGACCTTGAGAAGCTCTTTGGCCTTTGCGATCGCCTGGGCTTTCGGCACCCCGGCTATCTCCATCGGGAAACAGATATTACCGATCGCGTCCCTCTGCATCAGGAGATTGAATTGCTGGAAAATCATCGATATCTTGCGTCTGTGGATATTAAGAGCTTTGCTCTTGAGTCCTGTGAGGACATTTCCGTCAAACAGGACTTTGCCCTCCGTCGGTTCTTCCAGCAGATTGATCGTTCTGACGAGAGTCGACTTTCCTGCTCCTGAAAGGCCGATGATCCCGTATGAATCGCCTTTATCGATATTCAGATTAATGTCTCTCAGGGCAACTACCTTGCCGTTCTTGGTATCGAACTCTTTGGTTACTCCCTGAAGGCTGATAATGTGTTCTGCCATTTGATTCCTTTCAGTTTATTGTCTGATAGTGCTTATTTCCTGAAAAAAACAGTGGGCAGGTCTTAACGACCTGCCCACTGGTATAGTACATGAGAAAACTCATAGTCCCAGGCTTCGTTACGACCTTATCCTATGTTATTCAACGGCTCTGCACATGCACATGCCCATCATTCCCATTTCCATCATCATGTTTCTTGCCATGTGAATGTGCTCCTTTCATAGAATAAGTTCGAGTGTTACTATAACAATCTTAGTGTGGGATGTCAACCAAGAAGTTTGTGATTTTTTGTTGTTTTTCACAAAGAACATCTCGCCAAATAATTATCCATCTCACTTTGACACTACTCAGCAGCATTACCGCCCTGCTCTTTATTCTTTGCTTTGACCCACTTGTAGAGTTCTTTCATTTCATCCATATTCTGGAATGCGTGAAGCGGAAGAGGCATGATCATCGTGTCGCTCATCCATACATAAATGCCTTCCTCAGTCAGATCCATCAGCTTGATTTCTTCATACCTGAAGGTCTGTACATCTTCACCTGTGGTCGTGGTGAACGATTCATCATCGAATCTGATCACGCTCTCAGGAGCATGTACCCATTCCGCGCTGCCTTTGCTGGCCTCGATCGCATTGTCCTGCTGTTTAAGAACCATTTTCTCAGAAAATACGATTCCGACGACCACCAGAGCCGCAGCGATCGCATACATGAGATACGTGAACTTCTGATCAACATGGAATACTGTGAACAGAACCGCTATCATAACAGCGGTGATCAAATATGTCAGTCTGTGTCTCGAGACCATCTTACGGCCCTGCTCTGTGTACAGAATACGGTATCTTCCGAAAGCCTTGTAATCATCATCATTGAGATTGAACCGTAATTCTCTTTTCTTGTTAGCCATGTCAATTCTCCTTTATATTCTCCTTTATATTCTCTTTGATAAACTCTCTGAACTCTTCGGTTATATTATCTTCAAACAAATCCCATGCTGCGGTTCGTTCCTTTATAACAGGAAGCATCACATCCATTGCAATATGATACATCTGCTCATCACCTTCACGCCACATGTTTTCAGTAAAACCCGAAAACAATCTGTACATTTTAGCTCTATCCACAACGCCTGCCATATCCGCAAAGTAGCGGGCAGCATGCGCGAAATACGCCTCTGCGTCAAATGCCTCATCGCCTCCGTACTCACGGTATTCATCGTAAGCCTTTGAATAAATAGTGCTGAGCGATTTGACAAAACCCTTAGCGTTCTTCGTTCCGATGCCCTTTCTCCTTGCAGGAGCGGCTTTGACCCCGTCAAGTTCAAAACATTCAATCCAGGGATGTTTCTCATATCTTACCTGTATATCCCCCGTCACCAGAACGCCTTCTCTGTGGATATACACCCGTCCGAGCTCGGAAGTGTCCTCAATATACAACTCAGGATCGCGCTCACTCGTACCATCGGTAAAACTTACCGACACCTCCATTCTCGGAGGATCACATCAAGTCGTATATTTGATCGCATCCAGCACGATGTCTCTGAAACCCAGCCGGTTCATATATTCAATTGCATCGGAATTGAGCCGGATCATCAGACTTCTTCCTCTCACGCGCGCGGGACTTTGCCCGTTACACCATCTCCGAACAGCGTCCATGTTGCAGGGATCCCATCCATCAGTATGACCTCATAACCGCATCCCGGAGTCGGCGTCCAGTTCCACAGATCATCATACACGCCGGGAAAGAATGCGTTCATAAGGCACGCAATAACAGCTCCGTGTACCACAAGGATCATCCTGTCGATATCTCTTTCAATGCAATCATCGATGATCCTGCGGATTCCTTCAGTCGTGCGGGCAATAAACCCGCTGAGGCTGTCTCCGCCCTCGAAATCCGGATCTTGGATCTGTCCGCTGAGCCAGGCTTTGCCGTACTCATCTTCAAGGATCTCACTGACCGTCATCATTTCGAACTTGCCGAGATTGATCTCTTTAAGAAGCGGCGCCTGCTTATGCTCTGCGTCTCCGTAGATCCTCTCGAAAGTCTGCTCGGTCCTGAGCATACCGGAAGTATAGAGTTCAGCTCCCTCCGGGTCAGGATAGATACCAGCCTCCGCCATTTCAGCGATCTCGCGAAGTCCTTCTTCTGTCACAGAAAGATCTGTCGCGCCGTACATGAGATTGCGGTCAGTCCCCGATGTATGTCCATGTCTGATAAAATACAGTTTCTGTTTCATGTTTGCTATTGTAGCACAAATACTCCATGAAAGCATTGTCAGAGCTTAAGGTTTCTTTTTTACCGCAAAATAGTTATAATACATATTACGGCTATCGCAAACGAGACATTTTCAAGGAGTAAAAGTATGAGTACCGTTACATTCATAGGAGCAGGCAGCTTCGGTACTGCTCTTTCGACTATTGTTGCAGCCAAAGGATGCACGGTCAATATTTTCGACATAGACAAAGCCCACCTTGACCGCATGGAAGCAGCCATGGAGAACGTCGACTATCTTCCGGGCGTCAAGCTCAGCGGCGACTATCATTTCTTCACTGACAATGAAGCCGTTCTCAAGGATGCTGACGTTGTCGTTTTCTCACTTCCTGCTCAGCACTTCAGAAGTGCCCTCAAGGCTGCTCTTCCGTTCATCAAGGAAGACGCGCTCGCTATGAACATAGCCAAGGGTATCGAGCAGAAGACCCTCCTCAGAATGTCCGAGGTCGCAGAGGAAGTGGGCTTCGATATGACAAGATATGCCTGCATTTCAGGACCTTCGCACGCAGAAGAAGTCGGCGTCGGAGTTCCGACAGCCATCTCGGTTTCATCAAGAGATACCCGCACAGCGAAGGCTATCAGAGACCTCTTCACCACCAACAGGCTCAGGATATACACCAACGATGACATGCTCGGAATGGAGCTCGCAGGATCAGTCAAGAACGTAATGGCTCTCGGCTCAGGCATCATCGATGGAATGGGATTCGGAGACAACACAAGAGCTGCTATGATGACAAGAGGCATTGCCGAAATGACCAGACTCGGTATTGCTCTCGGAGCTAAGTTCGAGACATTCGCAGGTCTCGCAGGCGTAGGCGACATGATCGTTACCTGCACCAGCATGCACTCAAGGAACTTCCGCTGCGGCAGACTCATCGGCCAGGGCATGGATCCTGAAGAAGCCCGCAAGTCCATCGGCATGGTAGTCGAGGGTATGTTCACCGCAGAGGCTGCTTATGAGCTCTCCAAGAGAGCCGGCGTAGAGATGCCGATCACAGAAGCCATCTATAACGTCATCCAGGGCAAACTCAAAGTCGAAGACGCCCTCGAAGCCCTCATGGGAAGACCACGCAAAGACGAAAATAAATAGGTGATTTAACAAGCCGGCGGGAGCCGGAGCCAATCAGTGCTGCGTCGCCGGGAATTATAGCCTCGGCGTCCTTGCCTCTGCGAGAACGACCCTCGACAAAATGCTCGGGATCGTTCTTAGCGCATCGGCTTCGGTCACCTCGGATAATTCCAGCGGCTTCTACGCAAGTGATTTTCTCCTGCTCCCGCCGACAGTTAGATCCTATTGTACCGGGAGTGTGTCACTGGGGACGGTTCTTTCTGACACACCGCACTATAGAAACATATCACATATAATAATAAGCGCTGACAAAAGCGCTTAACACGCGCCCGTAGCTCAGTGGATAGAGTGGTTCACTCCGAATGAACAGGCCGCGAGTTCGATCCTCGCCGGGCGCACCATAACAAACCGGACATCTCCATGGTGTCCGGTTTTGTTATACATGCGATTCGGTGGGGTGAGAACTCGCGACGAGTTCGTATTCGGGTGTAAGCTGAAAGCGACACCCGAAAAACGGCAGTCAAGAACGCGACAGCGCCTGCGCAGCAGGTCGAAGATCCTTGACGGCCGGATTTCCTCGCCGGGCGCACCATAGCAAGGGTCTGTCGCACAATAAAAAGTGTGGCAGCCTCTTTGTTCGCCTTCTTCTGCCCTGCCGTTTACTTCGCTAATGCGGCTCCCAATTCATATGCCTTTTTGCATTCTTTAGGGAATACCGTCTCATGTCTTTTCTGCTTCGCTGCAGGATCGAAAAGCGTCCATGGCCAGTCAGTTTTACTGTAATCCTTCAGCTGAAGGGTATCTCCGCTAATAAGGAGGTCCGTCGGTCCGACGAAACGGCTCAGTGTCTGCTGATAATTCTGCATCATTCCTGTGTAAAGAGTGTCCGGAGCGTTGCTCGTCATGATCAGCAAAACAGGTATCGGACGATCGTTGCAGCACGGTGTTTCGAGATTATATGTAAGATTCTGGAAAATCAGTCGCTCATACAATGCGCGGAAAGACGACGTCAGTTCTCCCAGATAATTTGGCGAGCCGATAATAAGCCCGTCTGCTTCGCGTATATCGTCAAGAACAGGTGTCAAACCGTCACGGCAGATGCAATGTCCTTTGAATTTTTCTTTCTTACATCCGAAACATGAAATACAGCCGGTATACTTTTCCAGGCGGAACAAGTCGTATCTCTTGACTTCCGCACCGGCTGCCTCAGCGCCTTTAGACGCTTCTGAAATCAAAGTTTCCGTGTTCCATCCCATCCTCGGTCCGGCATTGACAGCTATAATTTTCTTGCCCATTCTATTTCCCCCCTTCCGGTTTCCACTGTAGTTCCTATTTTTTTAATCTGATCCTATTATTGCACATAACCGCTGATTCCACAAAACTTTCATCATCACCGACCGCGTTTTCGTTGCATCATACCTCTTATTGTGCTAATATCGTTCTCAACATAATCAGAAAAGGATCATCACTATGTACAGATCACATATGTCCCTCAATATGAATAATAACAACAATGCTCCGGATAATCAGGGGCATTTTGTCATACTCATATTCGGGACGGGCGACATAAGATAGCATAACAGGATCCATACTTGATACGTATTCATTCCGAAGCTTGTCTCAATCACGAGGCAGGCTTTTTTTCTTAGGAAGAACGGAGGCAGCACAAAATGAGTCAGAGAATTGAGATCATCAGATCAGTTTATGAGAGTTACGATGAGGACCGCAGGCTTGTCAAATCACAGCACGGAAGGCTCGAGTATTTGACGACTATGCATTATATCCACAGATATGCTGGCGAAAACGCAAAGATCATAGAGATCGGTGCGGGTACCGGCAGGTATTCGGTCGCCCTGGCAAAAGAAGGCTTTGACGTCACGGCAATCGAGCTCGTACAGCACAACCTTGAAATACTTCGTGAGCATGGCAAAGGACTGGATAATCTGAAATCTTTCAGAGGCGATGCTCTTGATCTGGCGGCTTTTGGCGACAACTCCTTTGATGTGACGCTTGTTTTCGGCCCGATGTATCACCTTTACAGCAGTGATGATCAGCACAAAGCCATCGATGAAGCGATCAGGATCACGCGTCCGGGTGGGATCATCATGTTCGCATTTCTTTCAGTATACGCGATCATTCTGAGCAACTATTTGTATGGCGACCTCAGAGGCGGACTCCTCCACAATTTTGACATTGACCGGGATCCTGACAGAAGATATATTGTTAAGCACACGGAAGACCAGATTTTTACCGGCTTTGACATTGCTGAGTTCGAAGGGCTTTTCGCACACAAACCCGTATCGCAGCTGCATCTTGTCGCTGCAGACAGTTCACTTGAATTCGGAGAACTCCTTACATCACGAGAACTTGAGGAGAGCAGCTTTGCCGCATATGCGGACTATCACCTTGCGACATGCGAGATCCGCGAACTGCTCGGCAACTCAGGACATCTTCTGTATATCTGCCGGAAAGAATCTGAACAAAACGAGGAGGTATAACTATGAATGTACCTATAGACATAACTGAAGTAGTATTGAAGACCGAAAGACTGATCCTCAGGCCATGGAGGCTTTCCGACCTCGAGGATTTCTATGACTATGCAAAAGTAAAGGGTGTCGGCGAGATGGCAGGCTGGAAACCGCACGAGTCCATCAAGGAATCCCGCGAGATCCTGGAGATGTTCGCAAACGACAAGAAAACATTTGCAGTCGTATATAACGGCAAAGCGATCGGCTCGGTAGGGATCGAAGAATATAGCGAAGATAAATTCCCTGAATTCAGCGAGCTGAAATGCCGTGAGATCGGATACGTTTTATCAAAAGATCACTGGGGCAAGGGTCTGATGCCCGAGGCCATCCTCGAAGTGATCCGGTATCTCTTCGAAGAAGTCGGTCTTGACCTGATCGTCTGCGGCCATTTCATCTGGAACACCCAATCAGACAGGGTACAGGAAAAATGCGGTTTCAGGCACTACGGTTTCAGCAAATACGAAACCCGCATCAACACGATCGAAGATTCCGAGGACAAAATACTTACAAGAGAAATGTGGGAACAGAAAAGCGGTGGATGCAATTAAGCTCCACCGTTCTTCATTTAGCAAATCAGGTATATTTGTAAGGTCAGTATTATTTCTTCTGTGAATTTGGTGTGTGTTCAATGACCTTGGTAGCTATGAATGTCATTACTGCTGTGTAAATCATTGTTACGAGAATATCCATCTTTATGTCCTCCTTATGATGCTCTTTTATCTCCTTGACCTTGGTGGTCTTGCTTTCTGATAACAATATAGCGCACTTATCCTTTGATGAAAAATTAATAGTTGTGATGATATCTATAAATTTTCTTAACAGATAAGCATGCGTTATTTTTTATATCAGTCGAGATATGCTGGGTTGAGATATGCCAAAGTTCATTTTTACTGAAAAATCGCCCTTTGCACCCCTATTTTCAGTAAAAGAAACTCCACTACTACCGAGTATTGCTGCGCAAATCAATAGATAATACGCAAAATCATCTAAAAAGGCATTTCGGATCGAGAAATAGCCACGAAAAAGGGGGATTAATCCCCCTATTATCATAAAATTGAGACGTCTCTTGCTTTTTCACACCCCATCATCCGGAAACCATTACTGAAAATGCATGCCAAACAGTCTGTTTTTCAGTAAAGTTGAACTTTGTCCGTATCCGCACCGCCAATCCTGCCAGGCTAGCTCTCGAGTGTAACGTTGTGAGACTTTGGCCGTATCCGCACCGCTGGTCCGGGCATGAAAGACATACGCCTTCATCAGTCTGCTGCCTGGTCATGGTTCCTCTGGATGGCTGCGTCTGTGATGGTTATGACTGACGCGACTATCAGGAGGACAATACCGACTACCGTGTTCCAGTAGACAGACTCATGCAGGAGGAGTATTGCGAAAACCGGCGCGATCGCAGGCTTGATGAAAAATGTTATCGAACCTGTCGATGCGTCTGACTCTCTGATCGCGAGGAAGTAGAGTATATATCCCATTCCGGTCACAACAAATCCTACATAAGCAACAAGGCCGATGTTCTCTTTGATGCCGGCAAATACCGGATGGCCTGTGGCTACTGTTATGGCAAGAAGGATCAGCGAACCGGTTATGAAACTGATGCAGGTCTGCGTGAAGGCTCCGATGCGTCCGATGGATCGTTTGCCCATAACGGAATACGCCGCAAAAGTTGCCGCGGAGAAAATCATTATTACGATTCCTCTGACGGTGTTGCCCTCCTGCACATCCCACGGTCTTATCATGAAAAACATGGCGATGATGCCGAGTCCGAAAGCGATCCATTTCCTCTTGTCCATCTTTTCTGTAGTGAAGAGATGAGCTATGACCATGGCAAACATAGGATTGATGCAGAAGATCGGTGCTGCGGTTGAAGCATTGCAGCCCATGACGCCGATCTGATAAGCCATCATGCTGATCGGTATGCCGACGATACCGATCGTTGCCATCCACGCGATATCGCTCGCATCAAGTTTGTACCCGCTGCTCCTGCGCTCAAGATATGAAGGCGGCAGAAGAACGAGTCCACCTATAAAGAACCTTATTGCAGTCAGCTGAAACGGATCCAGCCCGCTGCCCGCTATTTTGAGTGCGACCTCCATTGTAGCAAAAATGGTCGCCGACATAATGATATAAGCAACAACTTTTTTCATTTTGTATTAACTGATCTACCCCTATTCATATTGATCAAATTGATCACTGCCGGCTTCTTTTGTCGTGTCCGGCTCAGTGTCATTCAATTCGTAGTTTGATTCTTCTGTCAGCACTTCGCTCTCAAAGGAGTCGCCTTCTACAGCTGAAGATTCCGGTTCGTCCGGGAAATAAATATCTTTAGCTCGTGCCGGTTCGACAGGTCGTTTATGTCTGCGTCCTAAAATGATGAACAAAGCACCGAAAATCACCAGTGCTGCCGCACCGAAAACTACGGTGATGAGCCAGTATCCCGAGGATTTGGTTTGAGTCTGTTCCTTTCCTGCGGTAATCTTCTCATCCTCGAACATTTTGACTTCATCAGGCAGAGTCTTTCCTTTAGATTCAACATAGGCTTTGAGATCCTGCTCGACTATCTCGAACTGCCTTGGTCCGTTTGTCAGGAGCTGCAGGTGATATTCTTCAAGGTCGAAATCTTCTCCGAGAGCTGCTCTTGCCCTTCCGTTCAGATCCCAGAACTTTGCTTCGCCATATCCGTATGGAAGCAGTACCCCAGGGTATGCAATTGAATAGTCATAGTAATCCTTAGCATAGCTTCCATCCAGACCGATCTCACCAAACCACTTAGAGAGGTCTTTGACCGTATAGCCAAGACCATTTGCAGCAATGTCCGAAGCAGCGTTGACCATATATCCGAGGAATTCCTCGCAAGCTATCATTTCTACACTTGCTTCGTCAAGCCCGGATCTCTGGAGCATGATACGTTCAACATAATTAGCCCAGCCTTCCTGATATCCCAGAGTCGTGATATCATGTCTCAGTTTGGCGGCTCCTGAGTTCTGATACCAAGTCATCTGATAGAGATGCCCCGGATAGCCTTCATGCGCCAGAGTGAAATACAGTGTGTTGATATCTTTGACAGAGTCTTTGTTGACACGGATCACATTTTCGGTTACATCATCGACAGGCGACTGGATGTAATATGCCATCGCATCCTGCGCTACACTCTCGTCAAGATATGAAAGCTTATAATTGACCTTCGGTCCTGCAGGGAATCCGCCCATATTATCCTGTAGATGCCCGATAACATCATCAAGCGATTCAAGCCCTTCTATAGTTGCGGGTTCTTCAAGCGACGGATTCGCGCGAAGAACGTTCCTGTAATATGCCAAAGTCTCCTTGATGGATGCTGTAAGGAAATCGAATTTCTCGTCCAGAGTCTCGTCAGTGCCGCAGTTATATTTGGCAAGCCAGGTGTAATAATCCTTTCCTTCAGGATATTCACAGACAGGGCTGCCCCACTTTCTGCTCCCTTTAAGACCCGTAAGTGCTTTGCCCGCTTTTTCATAAGCCGGGATGATACTGTTGATCACGATATCATGATTCCTGGTCTTGTACTCTTCTTTCGCATCATCAGCAAGCCAGTCGATCTCATCCATATTGTTGTTGAATACAGCGATCAGCTCATTTCCTTCGCCTGCAGAGACAAAGTCATTTATTTCTTCGACCGCTTCATCAACAGAATCATCGCTCATCAGATAACCTTTTGCAGCCTGCTGTGAAGTTAAGTCGAGCATCTGATCGATATACCTCGGGAAATCCGCAAGGAGCGTCATGTAATCCTCAACGTCTTCTTCACTGTGCATCTTAAAATCTTCGAAGACTTCCTTGATCTGCGTGAACATGCCGTTGATCGGGCGGAACATTTCTATCATTTCCGGATATTGTTCCATGCCAATGATGCATTCAAGATAGTCCTCGTATGCCAGATAGTCGTGCTGTTGTGTGTCGTCAAGTGATTCGAGGTCAAAAGCGCGGAGCTTTTCAAGTGAATTCTTTGCATCATTGACTTCTTTCTCGATTTGTTCGTAGGAAATATCTCCAAGCGTCACTTCCGGTTTGGTCAGGCCAAGAGACTTATAGTCCTTGACCGCAAGGTGCATTGTGAGATAATCGAGCTCCATGCTTTCCTTCCATTCGTTCTCAAGGAAGTCGTTAAAATCCGGGTTTGTCGCGGAAACGGTCAAAGTCCCCGGGATCACAAGTGAAACCGTGAGCATAGCGGCAAGAGCAACGCTGAACATCCTGAGAGTATTATTTCTCTTAGGTCCTTTTCTGTTCCTGATCCTCTCACGCTGTCTTGCTGCGGCTTTGTTGACTGATTCTGAAGCGATCGCGGCAGCCTCTTCCTCAGATCTTGTATCGCGCCTGCAGAAATGCAGTTTGCGTCTGATAGCTTCTATAATTTTCATCTGATCTATTCTCCTTTATGAAAATATCCACTCTATTCTATTCCAAATGGCTCTGACATTCCAGTATTGTGTAACATGCAGACTCCCGGCACGCGAATTTTTGTATTTATTTAGAACATATTCCCCTCTTGACAATCTTGTACATAAAATAATACAATCTAACCAAGCTAAAGGAAAAGCTAAAGCAAAGCCGACAAACAAGGCACTACAGAGTACAAGAATAAATGCCACAGTACCGAATGATAGTGGAAGAAGTACTCAGACGAAAAAGTAGGCAGTGGAAGAATTAGGCGGTAACGAAAGCCGGTAGCAAACCAACCGGACTAAGGCCAGCACGAAAAGTACATAACCGAAAAGTAATCAGAGGAAAGAGTACACAGATAAAGAGTACAGGGCAGACAAGACATGTAGTACAAAAGCGGCAAGTGGATCAGCTGCAAAGTGCCGGAAGATCAGAGATCGGCGACAAGACAAAGCGGAAGCGCAGAACTGGAGGAACGGACCGATGGGAACATTTGAGAGAGAGGTTATCCTGTCATAGGAACTCTGCAAGGCCCACCTGCTTACAGGTATCAGATAAGTGAAAAGAGAAAAAGAAATAAAACAGAAAGCTTATCAGGATAACCAAAGAAAACGCAAACAATAATAATCAGACGGAAGCTACTGTATAATATCATTACAGAGCAGTACAACTGAATATGTTAACAAATACTAAGGACGAGCAAAATGCTCGTCCTTTTCTGTTCTTGCTGTCAGTTTGCCGTTCCGTCTTATTCGGCCGCAGGCTTGCTGTACCTTATATAATTCTCAAAAGCTTCTTCCCCGTAAGGTGTTATATTGCGTGTATCCGCATTATATCTCGTCAGGATATGTTTGAGTTCTTCATCACTGTAATTGCCGAAATCTATGCGTCCGGTCATCTCATCGGCTGCGCAGAGAATGTTCAGAGTTGCGATCTCGATATTAGCATTCTTATCATTATGAAGCTTTTTCCAGATCAGTCTTACATCGTCAGGATCGCTGCTGTCGAGGACATGATCCGTTACGATCCCCAGTTTCTCATAGTCGGTATACCCTTTCTCCACAGCAAAGTTTATCGCTTCAAGTCCGACCCTTCCGAAAATCTGAGCAGGCCCTGTGGAGCTGTCCTTCTTAGGAAAAAGATTGCTCCAGACTGCAAGGTCAGCCGCGGTATCCAGCATGTTGATCCTGGTGATTTCCATATATAAGATCGACTTGATAATTGCAGACGGGACAGAATATTTTTCAGATACTGTGTCGATCCAGTCACCGTACTTCGCAATTACCTTCTCAGCATGTTTGGCGGCTTCATCCTTATCCATCTTGATGATCGCATCTATAGCTTCAGGGATCTCTGAAGTCCAGCTTGGTTTGGTGATAGTGATATCAGGCATTAGTTTGTCCTCCGGGTCAGTTAAAAATCTATTCCGTTTGCTCTCAGCATCCCCGCAAACATTTCATCTGCAGGGTCGATGATCTCAAGACTGCAGATTTTGTCGAGTTCTTTCCTGAGATACGGGAAATGCGTGCATCCGAGCAGAAGTGCTTCGCATCCGCACGCCTTCATATATTCGATCATATGTCCGAGGCCGCATCTGCGGATGATCTCCTCAGGCTCTATACCCTCTTCGATGCTTCTTACAACAGCCATATTCCCTGATCCTATAACATACAGGTCGTCATTGGTCAGAAGCAGATTCTCTTCTATGTTATGCGCGGAAAGATTATTTGCTGCGACCACACCGATGCGCTCAAAACGTTGGCCGAGATCTCTGTATATCTGAAGCGGTGTGTATATCCTGATACTGCATCCGGTCTCTTCGGACTTGTCTGCGGCATATGAGTCGAAGTCGAACGCGCCAGACAGCGAATTGCAATATATGAAGAAATCCCTGACACCCTCTTCTATCTCACTGTCAAAGATCTCATCGATCCTGCGGCGCTTCGTATCCGCATCCGAATACTGGAACCTTACCTGATCATCGCAGTTCTCCGAAACAGGTCTGTATCTCGGTTCAGCTACAGGTTTTTCAAACGAGCTATTTTTGCGCCTTATGAAGTCGACTCCCATTTGAGTATCGACCGGCGTTCCGGCTATAACAGTTACTTTGATCATCCCCTGGTCCCTCCTGTTTACTTCAGGTTCTTATTCTATCACAATCTATTGACATTATTCATCATAGTTGGTACAATCATGCGGTTTTGCAAATAGAGGGTATTGTAGAGATTCGGAGAAAGGAGCCTGAAAAATGGATTATGATGTAATAATAATTGGCGCAGGTCCGGGCGGCATATTTGCTGCATATGAACTGACTAAACTTGACAACGGGCTGAAGATAGGGGTTTTTGAAGCCGGCAATGAACTCAAAGACAGGAAATGCCCTATTGACGGAGAAAAGGTAAAAAGCTGCATCAACTGCAAGAGCTGTTCGATCATGAGCGGTTTTGGCGGTGCGGGCGCATTCTCAGACGGAAAATATAATATAACTAACGATTTTGGCGGTACACTGCACGAGTTTATCGGCAAGGAAAAAGCGATCAAGCTGATGAATTATGTCGATTCTGTCAATCTGTCGCACGGCGGCGAAGGCACAAAGCTTTATTCGACAGCAAATACTTCGATCAAGAAGATATGCATGCAGAACAAGCTCCTGCTTCTCGATGCTTCGGTCAGACATCTGGGTACAGACATCAACTACATCGTGCTCACCAATCTCTATAACGAGCTTAAAGAAAAAGTCGATTTCCACTTCCTCACACCTGTAAAGCATATCAGGACCATGAGTGAAGGCGGCTCAGAGAAATACATAATCGTCACCGATAAAGGCGAATTCACTTGCAGCAACTGTATCGTTTCTGTAGGCAGAAGCGGCAGTAAATGGATGGAAGAGATCTGCTCTGAACTCAAGATCCCTACTCGCTCAAACAGAGTAGATATTGGCGTCAGAGTCGAACTTCCGGCTGAACTCTTCTCTCATCTGACAGATGAGCTGTATGAGAGCAAGATCGTCTACAGGACAGAGAAATTCGAAGACAAGGTTCGTACATTCTGTATGAACCCTCGCGGAAGCGTAGTTAACGAGAACACCAACGGTATCGTCACAGTCAACGGCCACAGCTATGAGGATCCTGCAAAGCAGACCCGCAATACAAATTTTGCTCTCCTTGTATCCAAACACTTCTCAGAGCCGTTCAAGGACAGCAACGGATATGGAGAAAGCATCGCAAGACTTTCGAACATGCTTGGAGGCGGTGTCATCGTTCAGCGCTTTGGCGATCTTATCAGAGGACGCCGGACCAATCACAAGAGACTGTCTGACAGCTTTGTCACACCTACACTCAAGGCTGAGCCTGGTGATCTGAGCCTGGTTCTGCCAAAACGTATTCTTGACGGTATCATTGAGATGATCTACGCGCTCGACAAAATAGCGCCTGGAACTGCCAACGATGATACTCTTCTCTATGGAGTCGAAGTCAAATTCTACAACATGGAAGTCAAGCTCGATGAGCATCTTGAGACGTCGCACAAGGGACTTTACATAATAGGAGACGGAAGCGGCGTGACTCACTCATTGTCACATGCTTCCGCAAGCGGAGTATTTGTTGCAAGAGAAATCGCAGGTCAGCAGTAAAATGCTATTCGCGCTGCCCGATAATGGTAGCAGAGAGAATAATAGCGCTTCCCGCGATCTCGCGAAAAGACATCATTTCATGAAGGAACAGCGCACCGAACACTGCCGCGAAAACTGCCTCGAGGCTCATGATCAGCGCAGCTGTTGAAGAATCTGTATATTTCTGACCGACGATCTGAAGCGTGTAGCCGCCGGCAGTAGGAACAAAAGTCTGATAAAGAAGGATCGGGATCCCGGCGAATACAGCCGCGATGGTCGGTCCTTCTGCTATTATTGCGATAACAAGACCTAGCGCTCCGCAGAAGAAGAACTGGAGGCATGAAATAAGAAGCGGGTTGTCTTTGTCCACAAAATAATTGATCGCTACGATCTGGGCAGCGAATCCCGCAGCGCTTATAAGCGTCAGCCAGTCTCCCAGTGTCGTTTTGCCGAGTCCGCCTGTAAGGCTCATGATGGCAAAGCCCACCATAGCAATGATAATGCAGATGACCGATTTAAGTCTGACCTTCTGCCCTATCAGGACACTGAACACCGGGACCAGCACGATATAGACCGCAGAAATAAAGCCGGACTTTGCGGCACTTACCGTCAGAAGTCCGATCTGCTGTGTAGCAGTTCCGATCAGCATAAAAATACCGCACAGTATACCTGCGCGAAGAAGTTTATTATATCTGAAGCTTATCTCGGAAGCAGTGCTGCGTGCAGGATCGAGATATCCGCTTTTCTTAAGGCCGTTGATCGCCAGCGGGCTCAATACGACACACGCCATAAGCTGCCTCACGGCATTGAATGTCATAGGCGGCATGACCTCATTGCCTAGCTTCTGTGATATGAATCCTGTACCCCACAGAATAGCCGTGAGCAGGAGTGCTATGTTACCTTTAGTTCTGTCAGTCATGAGTGAAATTATATCAGATTTTCCCTTGACTTCAAGGCTTTGCAAGCATATACTAAATAAGCCTGTGCGCAGAGCTTTTCTGTAGCAGGAGCCAAGGCAGGCCATAAGGCCGGCAGCTGAGGCACTAATAATTTATTACTAGTAATGCCGAAAAAGTACCCCGTACTGAGTAGGCGGGCCGAAAACGGTTCGAAGCGCAGATATATCATCTGCCCACGGAACTTAGTAGGCAGAAAGGAATTAAAAAATGAAGTCTTACATCGCTAAGCCATCCGATATCGACCGCAAGTGGTACGTTATCGATGCAGAAGGCAAGACTCTCGGTAAGCTCGCAGTTGAGGCAGCTATGATCCTGAGAGGCAAGAAGAAGCCGACTTACACACCGCACATCGACACTGGTGACTATGTAGTAGTTATCAACGCTGAGAAGGTTGCTGTAACAGGCAAGAAGGAATCTGACAAGGTTTACAAGAGACACAGCGGTTATCCGGGTGGACTCAAGGAGACCACACTCGGTGAGATGAGAGCTAAGAAGCCGGAAGAAGTCATCATCCACGCAGTAAGAGGAATGATGCCAAAGGGCAAACTTGGCCGTCAGATGTTCAAGAAGCTTAAAGTTTATGCCGGACCTGAGCATCCACATGCAGCTCAGAAGCCGGAAGTATGGAATTTCTAGGAAGGGAGGATTAAGAAATGGCTAAGACTATGTATCAGGCAACAGGCAGAAGAAAGTCATCCGTAGCTAGAGTCAGACTTCTCCCGGGTTCCGGAAATATCATCATCAACAAGAGAGACCTTGACACTTACTTCGGTGAGAAGGATATCGTTAAGAACGAAGTTAAGAGACCTCTCGAGCTCACAGGAACACTCGGAAGCTTCGACGTTATCGCAACAGTTAACGGCGGCGGATTCACCGGTCAGGCTGGAGCACTCAGACACGGTATCTCAAGAGCACTTTGCGAAGTAGATGCTGAAGCTTACAGAGCTACACTTAAGGCTGCAGGTTTCCTCACAAGAGATCCAAGAATGAAGGAAAGAAAGAAACCTGGTCTCAAGAAGGCTAGAAGAGCAAGCCAGTTCTCAAAGAGATAATCAACAACTATCCCAAGAGGCAATTGCTCAGACTACAAGAGCCAAACAAAAAGGAGTTCATCACGAACTCCTTTTTTCATGCTTTTTTCATGCCGCTCCCACAGCTCTTTCTTAAGAATTCTGAATTATTGCCGTGCAGCATCCCCTTTTGCCTCCTCATATTATAAAATTCTAATAACATTATTACACCACATAATTGGAGGCTGTTTTATGAAGAGAATACTATCAATTTTACTCTCGCTGTTGCTGAGCATCTCCATGCTGGTCCCCCAGATAGTTCTCGCTGCAGAGGATACGGATGCTTCGCCTTCAGCGCAAACAGAGACGACTGAAAATGACGTTTCTGAGGAAGCTCAGGCAGAATATACTTTTGACCCTTACTTCATCGTCAAAATGCCTGAACTTTACGACAGCGGCAAACTCATTCTTCCGGAAAGCATGACATCGCCTGCATCTGAAGATAGTGATGCCCCTAAAGTCACTGTCAGCAAGACTAAGTACCGCAATGGCATTCTGCTGAAAGGCAAAGTAGAAGATCTCACTTCCGGATTAATTGAAATCGCGGATGAGTTTGATTTTGACCGCGCCCCTGTCGGCAAGATATGTCTGGATGCACTGTCAGACAGAACACCTGATGTTAAAGCAAACGTATTTCTGGATGATTCCGACACACCTGTAATGAGCGTAAAACTCAAGAAACAACAAGGTAAGAAGGAATGGTACAGCAACGGAGACATTTCAATAGATATCATGGACTCCGCCATTACCGGCAAGCACAAGGTATACATTGGTTTTGAAATATCAGGACTAAAACCAACAAAGAGTACAGCGATCGCTTTGCGCTCGATCGAATTCTGTGAGACAACGATACCGGTAATGTTTTTCCACATTGATGAATCTCTCGGAAGCATCAGCGCCATGAATGGCAGTCCGGATCACTCTGCAGAATGCTATGGTACCGTAGATCTTAAGGTTCCTGCTGCATTCAATGATGACGAAACCTTCCGTGGCGATTACGGTGTTCAGCAGAGCCTCACCGGATTGAAACTCGAATACATTCGCGGCCGCGGCAATTCAACATGGGATGCGGACAAGAAGCCATACAAGGTGAAATTTGAAAAGAAGCAGGAACTGTTCGGCTTTGACGCTAATAAGCATTGGGTGCTTCTGGCAAACCGTTTTGATAACAGCCTTGTACGCAACCGTATGACGTACTGGCTCGGCCGTAAACTGGGCCTTGATTATACTCCTGATTGCGTTCCTGTTGAAGTTGTAATGAACGGCGAATATTATGGCAGCTACCTTCTCTGTGAGCAAATAAGAATCGGTAAAGGCAGAGTTGATATAGATGACCTCGATGATAATCCTCAGTCGGATGACCCGTTCATTAATTCCGGCGGATATCTTCTTTCCATGGAAGCAGGAGATGGAGAAGATGATCCTAAAGCATTCCAGACGAAACAGGGGATGTGCATGTATATCGAAAGTCCTTCTTTTGATGATGGAGTCAATCAATATCAGCTCGATTACATCAAGGCTTTCGTTGAATCTACCGAAGCAGCGATTTTCGGTAATAATTTCGAAGACACTCAGGGTCGGAGCTATACAGAATATCTTGATTTTGATTCTGCTGTCGACTACTGGTGGGTACAGGAATTCTCAGCGAATGGTGATGCGTATTCCTCAGGCAGTACATATTTGTATAAGAAGAGAGATCCTTCAAACGAGCAGCATGAAAAACTGTATTGGGGTCCGCTGTGGGATTTCGATTATGTTGCATGGGGCGATCTTGATTATGACATAGAACCTCCTGAGGGACTGGATTATACATCAAATGCATGGTCCGGCAGGCTTTTTTCCAACAAAACATTCCTTGACAGGATAAAGAGCCGTTGGTCAGAAGAAGGTGGTCTTTGCGATCTGCTCAATCAAATCACTGCAGATGACGGAATACTTGCCAAATACATGGCTCAAATGGAGACATCCTACAAGTATGATCACGAGAAATATGGCAGTTTCGAGGGAAATGACGGCGAGACTTCAAGGCCTTATAAAAATGAAATCGATCAGCTGCGTGCATGGATCCTGGCAAGAAAAGCGAACGTTGAAAAAGCTCTCAGTGAAATAAGCACAGTTGAACACACAGTCAAGTTCGTCCTTGACGGAAAAACAATCGATGTTATCACTTTGCTGCATGGGTCTCCTCTCCCATTTGTCCCTGCTGCCCCGGATAGAAAAGGATATTTGTTCGAGGGCTGGTGTGATAGTGAAGGTTTTGCATATACAGAAAGTATAATCATAGAAGCAGATACCGTCCTCACCGGCAGATATGTCAAAGCGGATAAAGCCATAGAGCCAAAAAATTTGTACTTCGATACTTATGATAAATATTTTCTTTGCTATGCTTCAGATTTTGAACAAAGTGAAAGCAGCATTATTGATTTCTCATACCGGATCTTGCCTGATGATGCAACAGCCGGGAAAGTAGAATGGTCTTCTTCGAATGAATCCGTAGCATCATTCAATAGTGACGGCGAGCTCATCGGCCATTCATTCGGAGATACTGTAATTACCGGCAAACTCTGGAATGGTGTGAGCAAGTCTTTCAAATTGCATATTCTGGATAATGAAAAAACCGAATACGAAGATGCTGCCGAAGTGACCATAAGCAGCAAAGCGATCAAGCTTGAGCAGGGCAAGTACACACAGCTCACAGCAACGTTATCTCCACAGCCATGCTTTACAATGGAACATGCATGGATCTCATCGGACCCTGATGTTGCTGACATTGATAGCTTAGGTATCATTACTGCCAATGCACCAGGTACCGCAGTCATCGTCTACTATCTCCCGGACAACGGAAATATTCAGACATGCAAAGTGACCGTTACAAAATCCAAAGCTGCACTGATCAAGGAAGCCAAGGCTCGTAAGGTAAGCGTAAAAGTCAAATCGCTTAAAAAACATAAGCAAAAACTGACCTGGAAGAAGTCGGCAGGCGCATCCGGCTACTACATTTACCGCTCGACCAAGAAAAACGGCAAGTATAAGAAAATAGCCACAGTCAAGAAAGGCTCGACCGTAAAATGGACTTCCGGCAAACTCAAGAAAGGCAAGCGCTACTATTACAGAGTAAAGCCTTTCACCAGGATCTCCGGCAAGACATATGAAGGTAAATGGTCCAACAAGGCAGGAGCTAAGGTTCGCTAAGCATAATCTCAGCAGGAAAAACTACCAAAAAAGCTGCATACCGGAATGCCCGGCATGCAGCTTTTTCTCAGTGTACTTTATTCATTCTGAGTTGCTCTAAGCTTTTCATCAGCCTCTGAATCTGTTATTCTGACATATTCTTTTTCGAGCGCACGTCTGTGCTCTTCTTCAGCGCGCTTGAGCGCTTCATCAAGTCCGCCTACTGCCTGAAATGGCGCGAACTGTTTTGCGCGCTGTGAGATAGGCATCTTCGTTCTCGGTCTCTTTCCCATTATATAATCACTCCTTATGTCCGCCGATCTGATGATTTCGCTCGATCGTAGTTGCAGCTTCTTCAAGATCCATCGCCCGGATCATCGCATCCTTGCCGTATTTCTTGCGTATCGAATTGACTGCCTCCTGCAGTGCCGAATCTCTCTTCATTCTGGCCTGCGTTTCAGTGACCGGGTCGGCCATTCCCTGCTTTCGCATCTCTCCTGCAGTCTTTCCTTCTTCTTTGCTCTCAGCCTCGGCAAGATCGAACAATGTGAGTTGGCGTTCAGCTTCTTTCTCCTTGATATCGTTGAAGTTGACGAAGATCCTTCTGACAGGGTAATCGTGCACTGTTATTTTGCGGTAAAGCTCAGCTACCCCCGGAATGATCAGTGATGACGCATCGGTAAGAACGCTGAACGACACCGAGCCGGAAGACATCGGGACCTTAAGTGCGTTGGAATAACCGACAGCGATCGAGACATTCTTCGTCAGCATCCCGAGATCCGTCATTTCGTGGCAAAGCTGTTCGGTCATCTCTTTGACGATCAGCTCGCCTTCTTCATTATTGTAATCTCTCATGAGCACCTGGCCGCGTGAAAGCGAATGGCTCTTGTTCTTGTATCCCTTGATATCCGAAATATTAGTCGGCTCAATGCCGTAAGCGTGGTCGATCAGGAGCTCCGCATCGATGCCGAAAATACGATACAGCAGATCTTCATCAGCATTAGCGATGTCCCTCATAGAAGTCACACCGATCTTGGCAAGCCTTTTGGCTGTGCCGGGCCCGATCCGCCAGAAATCCGTAAGCGGCTTGTGGTCCCAAAGAGTTTTGATATATGTCTCTTCATCCAGCATACCGATAAAATCCGGTGCGTGTTTTGCGACGATATCGAGCGCGATCTTGGCAAGATACAGGTTAGTTCCTACTCCTGCAGTGGCCCTGACCCCGATACGCCTTCTCACCTCTCCCATCAGGAGTTCCGCCATTTGCTTGGGCGTGCAGTTATATCTGCTCAGATAGTGAGTCACATCCAGGAAAACTTCATCGATCGAATAAACATGCATATCCTCTGGCGCTATGTAGTCGAGATAGACTTTGTAGATCTCTGCAGCATAATCAAGATAGAGATGCATACGCGGAGGCGCCATGATATATTCGAAACTTTTGGGTATTTCAAAGACCCTCGCCCTGCTGCTTACGCCGCGCGCTCTGAGCGATGGCGAAACGGCCAGGCAAATCGTTTTGTCGGAACGGGTCGGGTCAGCAACGACAAGATCTGTCGTCATCGGATCGAGCCCCCGCTCGACGCATTCGACCGAAGCGTAGAAGGACTTAAGGTCTATGCATAAAAAAGTTCTGTCCTCTCCGGGTTTTCTCATATCGTATTCTTCCTGTATTCGACAGGCGTCATACCCTCATGTTCCATAAAGGTCTTGGTGAAATAACTCTGCGAGCAGAATGCAAGCTTGTCAGCGATCGCAGCCGACGTCAGGTCGGTATCTCTGAGAAGCCTCTTTGCCTCGAGGATACGTTCATGAGTGATGAATTCGCTGATCGTGATGCCCATTTCTTCTTTGAAAACAGCCGATGCGTATGTCCTGCTGACGTTGACATGCTCAGCGATCTGAGCCAGCTCGATCTTGTCCGTAAGATGTTCTTCGATATATGTCATCATCTTGACCACTCTAGGCGAATGGGATTTCTCCCTGATCACATACTGCATCTTGACCGCATAGCTGTGGGCCATGCCATGTACCAGATCATAGATATCCGGCAGCGAAACCGCATTGTCGAATTCTTTGATGAATTCGTCCCTAATATCATAAGCGACCATGTCCAGGAGTCCTGCCTGTATCGCAATAAGACACATTTCCGAAGCAGCGCAGACCGCCTCATAATACATCTTGTTCATTGCCTCGCTGTAGCTTCCGCACCTGTTGAAAAGCGCGGTAGGGTACTCATAATTTTTCTGTGACAAAACCGCTATCGCTTCGACATTGCCTGTTGTGATCGCTTCGAAGTATTTCTTCTTGCGAAGATAAGGTAAATAGATCTGATTGCGTCTTGTGCGGCTCAGAATCATTCCCGCTGTTTTCCTGTTAGCCATTATAAAAACCTGCCTATTAGTCGTTTTCTCGTAATTTAATTACATTATTCATAACAGAATTATAACATATGCAGTTCATTTTTTATACAATATATTCATGGATTGTGTTAATGCACGCAGGATGTCAGTTCAACTCGAAAGAGTAATTTTGCATACATAACACAAAAACGATCCTTCAGTCTACGGGAAGGATCGTTAAAACCAGACTCGATATGAGATAGTGCTTTGAAGAAACGGCTATGCACAGGTCGATTGGGGCGTGACTTGTTCAGAGTCGTTTTTTCATTGTGTTATTTTGTCTTGACCGACTTCTTCGCACTCCAGCCGGAATAGTATTTCTTACCGTTCACGACCTTGTATGAACGCACCTGAACATAATAGCGCTTCTTGGCTTTGAGCCCCTTGATCTTCTTGCTTACCTTGCTGTAAGAAGTTCCGATCGTCTTGATCTTCGCGCCGGACATGTCCTTTCTGGTGCTGTACTTGACCTGATAACCGCTGACGTAAGCGTAACTCTTCTGGCTGACAGTGACTTTGAACGCCTTTTTGTATTTCTTGAGTTTCTTGACAGAGGTCTTAGCAACAGCAACTTTGGATGCAGTCGCTTTCTTAAGATGTACCGAACCTGTGTCGCTGAGCAAAGATCCGTTGACGGTGATATCCGCTGTTCCTACGAGCTTGTCTCCGTCATATACTCCGAGCATATCTCCGGTGCTGACACTTCCGGTCACTTCTGCATACTTAGCGTCGATGACCTTCAGAGAATAATCATCGTCTTTCCCGCGGATCTGGATAGCGTTGACAAGGTCTTCGGCGGACTTGCCTTCAGGTACATTTCTGACATAGCTTCCATTCGAATTGAACCCGATCTCAAGCTCCAGATATGTCTTTCCTGTGTCGACAGTCTCAATGATTTTAGGAGGAAGCACATCGGTGTCTTCTTCTGCCGGCTCCCCGTCCTTTGCTCCGTCTGCATCAGCAGGTACTGCTTCCGGTTCACCTTTTGCAGCATCAGTTGCTTCTTCAGCTGTTTCTTCCGGTTCTGTTGCCTCAGTATCGGCAGTACCAGCTTCAAGTGCCTCCTGAGTTTCGTCCGGAGCTGCATCTTCTACAGTTTCTGCAGGCTCCACAGTCTCCTCAGCAGTTTCCGGAAGCGGTTCGAATGCCGCTGTATAAGTGACCGGGCTGGTGACATCAAGTACTGAAGTCCCGATATTATTGCCCTCAGCATCAAGCCATCCGGTGAATGTGAAGCCTTCCTTCTCAGGAGCAGGCACTTTCACTTCAGCACCAACCGTACCATTCTCATAATACGCCGGATCAATTATATCCTTGCCCTCTTCATCAACGAATCTGACAAGATACTTGGTGATCTCCTCGACGATATGCTTGTTGGAAAGGATCACACCTTCAGAATCTTTGCATGCAGCATTGTTGAGTCCGATATGCTCCTTATATCCCTTTCCTATAGAGAACGGAACAACAGCATATCCACTGTACTTGCCTATCCCCATGACATACGCATAGGCTTCGCCATTTGTCAGTGCGATATTGGTGATACCACTGATCGTATAGTCTTTGCCCTCTGTGAGCAGCCTGTTCCCGTAGTAGATCTCAAGGGACGGCTTGACCGGTTTGCCGGTATAAGTCATATGCGTATTTCCGTAGATCCTGAAACCGGATGATGGATTCCGGGCCATATCGACATACCAGAAATCGACGTCGGTACCGCCTGTCTTGCCGGTACTGGTCGAAAGGATTTTGTCAATTGTCGCAGTGCTCGAGTACTGCCACTTTGTGTAGACCGGAGATAAAGTGTTCTTGTAATAGTATTGCGCACACCAGATATCTACATCGCTTCCGAGGGAGTTCAGATTGATGTAATTCTTGTAGAAATTCGTGCTTGCGTAAATGCCAGGCTTATAGCCTGCATTCCTGATGACCTCACAGAAAGCTTTCGCGCATTTGGTCGCAGTCGTCATCGACATGGATGGCGAAAGTCTGCCGCCTCCGAACTCATAGTCCATATATACAGGAAGTTCAAGGTCCTCCGGTCCGATCCCGAGTGACTTGAGTCTCTTCACAGCAAATGATGCCTCAGAAGCTGCTTCGTTCTCGCTTTTGGCCTGTGAGTATGCATATACGCCAATGAGATCCGTTCCCGCCTCTCTTAACTTCTTATAATGAGTGTAGAAGTGAGTATCGGCAACGGTGCGGAACGGGTTTGAAAGACTGGTATAGCTGACTCTCAGGATCGCGAAGTCGACGCCTTCCTTTTTGGCTTTGACCCAGTTGGAATCATTGTCCTGCCACCATGAAACATCGACGCCATTAACGATCAGGTCTCCTGCGAAGGCTCCGTTATGTGTATATTTGTTATCATCAGAACCCTTTCCGTACTGAGTATTATCGAACGGCGTGATGGTCGTGAAATCCGATGCAGCATATGCAGGTGCCGGCGCAGTAACAATTCCTGTTGCTATGAGGCACACAGACAAAGCCGAAGCGGCGATTCGTTTTATGGTTTGGTTGCAGCGATTAATGCTATTTTTTAAAGACATAATTCTCCTTGTGTTCCAGGGGGATTATCTTGCTAGAATGTTGCGACCTCCGGATTGCATGGTTCACATCTTTCGAGCTTCTTGATATACAGGACCGGTCCTTTTTCCTTATATGCCTCTGCATATTCGATCCTTACTTTTGCTGTGATCTGTACCCAGTCTCCTACTTTGAGTTTCTCCTGACCGGAGTAATATGCCAGCAGTCCGGCAAACTGGATGTCAGCCTCGCAGCATGTCATGACATGTCTTCCGAAAGCGAACTGTCCATCAGGAAGTTCATCCGAGAGAGCGACGCGGCCTTTGATCACAAATGTCTTACCGTCATAGTCGTCTTCGTTCTCATTGATGTCGCGGTACCATTCTGCATACCAGTCATCCTCGATAGCGATCTTAGACTGGTTCATATCATATGGAAGCGGGTCGATGATGTCATCCGGCTCGATATCGTCAGGGCCGTATTCATATACGACAAGGCTCCTTCTGTTGGCGATCCTCGCTTCTTTGTGGAACGGCATTTTGTCAAAGCCCTTCTCGCAGCGGTTGAAGATGACCATGTCTGCAGTCTGCATTTTGTTGAAGCAGAGCTGACGCATATTGCGGTTGTACATCATGAATGTGGTTGCGTCAAAAATCGCCATTTCCTGCTGGATCAGCCAGTTCCTCGGCATAGACTTGAAGAACTCCTGGTTTTCCCACATTCCGTTGTACTCGACGACTACACGGTCATATCCGCCCTTAGCAGCGATCCTGCGAAGGTTCGCCTCGTTCATTTCTTCTTTTGATTTGATGACTTCTACTCTGACACCCGGGCCGACGAACTTCTCAGGCTCATAATCGGTCTCACCTCTCTCGCAGATCAGGAGAAGCGTTCTTCCGTCATCACCAAACTCGTGGTTCTCGAGAGTCTCTTTGATAAAAGTCGTCTTGCCGGCTCCTAGGAAGCCGGTAAACATATATACAGGTTTATCTGTCATTTTAAATTCCTAATGATTCTAATCTATTATTGTGTTCTTGATGTGAGTACTCTATGCAAGTCTGAAGAGTTCTTTGATTTTGTCTCTCTTGAGTGTTGTTCCGATAACAACGACCATGCCTGTTGCCTCAGCCTCAGTCTCTCTGACTTCACCCTCGCCAGGTACATAATCAAACTCAAGCCAGCCGCCGTCTGTGCATTCTACGATACCCTTAGCTCTGAGGACTTCGCCGCACTCGTCAAGGCTGTCAACGATCTCTTCGAGTTCTGCTTTTGAATACTTGTTGCTTGTCTGTGTTCCGACCTCATCAAACACCTCATCAGCATCATGTCCGTGGTGGTGGTGATGGTGGTGGTGATGG
>JAFRDH010000002.1 GCA_017403955.1 Mogibacterium sp. | reverse complement strand
GTAGGGCCACGATTTCGCTATTGCTTCTTCTCGCCTGCACCTCACGATGCAAACCTTGCAAGTCGCTATGGGGTTCGTCGGCAACTACGCCCCTTGTGGACTTTCACCACAGACTGACGGCATGCCCGTCATACATCAAAACGGCGGATATTTGGTCCGCCGCTCTGATAATTCTGATATCTATATATTAATTGAGGTTCAGCCTCTCCTCCATCAGGTATTTGCAGAGGAAGAAGTACAGTGCACTGAGTGCTGTGAGTACAAGAACTACTGCGATGAAGATCACATGGAAGCCTTCAAGTCCGTCAAATTCAGTGAACAGATTCGGGAAGATGCCTAATAAGATTCTCGTAACAGTAGATTCGAAAATCATGAGTCCGATATAAGCTGCTATCGATACGAGCGTGGTGCGTTTCTCGGCCTGATGTCCGACAGTTATTGCCGCATATATCGCCAGGACACTCTTGGTAATACTGAATACCCCGAGGATCAGGACTTCCAGAAGGAAGATCACTTCCTTAAAACCCAGATGTGAAAAGATTTCATGGAATAATTCCGTCCAGTTTACATCGAAGATATTGAGAACCGCGCCACTGAACAAAGCTATGATCAGTCCTGTTACTATCATCGCTATACCGGAGAGGAAGATCCAGATCATAGCAGAAATGCCTTTGCTGGCTATATGCTCAGATGCTGTCACAGGCAGCACATGATTGAAATATCCCTCTTCACCTAGCAGGCTGTTTGAGTACCTCTGGATTATCAGTACTATTGCCATTACCAGAACCGCTGTTGCTGCTGCTGTATACAAAAGCGTTGATATAACTATAAAGAATTCTGATTTTGATTGAAGCGGGCCGACTGCGATTCCGAGAAGTGCTGCAGTGGCACACCATCCTATATATAAAGGTATGAGCTTGCGTCCGAGTGCCGGGATCTCATATTTTAATAATTTGCCTAACATCTGAATACCTCCCTGAAGAGCTGGTCAACGCTCTCGCCTTTTTCTTCTCTGATTTCTTCAGCAGTCTTATGCAGCACCACACGTCCTTCTTTAATGAATACGACATCGTCAAGTACTGATTCGATGTCTGCGATGAGGTGTGTGGAGATCAGAACTACTGCATCCTGGTTGTAGTTAGAAATAATAGTTCTGAGGATATAGTCTCTTGTAGCCGGATCGACGCCGCCGATCGGTTCATCGAGCAAATATACTTCAGCTTCCCTTGCCATTACCAGACAGAGCTGGAGCTTTTCCTTAGTACCCTTGGACATCTTCTTGAGGACCTGATTGCGGTCGATCCCGAGGTCATCGATCATCTGCTCAGCTTTGGCTCTGTTAAAGTCGGTGAAGAAGTCCTCATAAAGTCCGATAAGCTTATCTGTAGTCATATAGTCAGGAAGAGCATTACGATCCGGAAGATAAGCAACGATTTTCTTTGTTTCTACTCCCGGAGCCATTCCGTCGATCGTAACATTCCCTGCTGTAGGGGTCAGAAGACCGTTCAGGATCTTGATAAGTGTTGTCTTGCCGCTGCCGTTAGGTCCGAGCAATCCGACGATCTGTCCTTTCTCAAGTTTGAGAGCCACGCAGTCAAGAGCAGTCAGGCTCCCGAATTCTTTTGTAAGATTATTTATCTCTATAATAGCCATTTCTGTTTCTCCTTATGCTTTGATGTCTTCGAGCCATCTCCTGACAGCATCAGCGATGTCCTCGCCCGACATTCCTATTTTGCGTAATTTATCTGCAAACTCTTCGAAGTATCTCTTCGCCAGTTCTTCATGAAGCCCTTTCAAAACCGTCTCCTCCTTAGTTACAAATCTTCCGCTTGTTCTCTCTGAGAATACAAGTTCTCTTCTCTCAAGCTCAGCCAGTGCTCTCTGCATAGTATTGGGATTGACGCCCGCATCCATTGCCAGATCTCTTACTGACGGAAGCTTCTCTCCGGGTTTGTACTGCCCGCTTGCGATTCGCATCGTCATCTCATCAATGATCTGGGAGTAGATCGGGATACCATTTTTAAAATTCCATTCCATTGTTACCCCTTTCTGTAGTACATCGTTATGTATTAACAATATTGGTTTGTTATTCTGTGTCACTGTATTAATCCCTTAGTACAATAATACAGTAATACAATAATACAGATTTGTCAATAGATATTTCAAAAAAAGTACCAGCAGTTATTATTTTACAAATGCTGGTGTTATGAGGCGATGCGCGGTATAGTATAGTAACGAAAGAAAACTGTTCATTATAAGGATGGGGCTATTGTGAAATTAAAAGAAATCGGAAATAAGAGACCTGGACTTAATGAGAAAATCGCAGCAGTAATATGTGGGATCCTCCTTCTGATCGTTCTGCTCATAACTTCAACACAGGCACTTTGTTATTGGATACCTGGCTGGTGGCGCAATGAATATACCAAGTACAACACGCCGCAGTACGTGACAGGCGAAATGTCTATGGACGATGCAGTATATATTACCGAGCAAATGCTGGAATATTGTATCGGAAGGATCGACACTCTTGATGATACCGAAGCGACCATCGATGGTGTTACTGCTCCGTTCTTCACCGACAGAGAGAAACTTCACCTTGCAGACTGCAGAAATATATTTCTGGCTGCTGTCAGATTCCGTCTTATTGCTATTCTGGTGATAGTCGGTCTGATGCTGGCGATATTTTTCTCGATCAGGAAAAGGCTGGATGCGACCGGATCTTCAGACGCTGAGAAGAGCGAATTTGCAAGAGTCCTGGCGGCAGGATATCTTAAGGCTCTGGCAGCACTTCTGATTTTCACCGTATTCATAATAATAGTCGGCATGAACGATTTTACTTTCCTGTTCACCAAGTTCCATCATGTCTTCTTCGACAATGATCTATGGATACTTGATCCTCGCCATGACAACCTTGTCAACGTCATGCAGGAATCTGTATTCGCAGATGCCGCCATTACAATAGGAAGCATATGGGGATGTGCAGCAATAATACTCGCAGCAGTAAGCGCATTGATCCTCAGAAAGCGTCCATCAATCACAAACTAAATCTACACAAAAATCAGGAGCGGATAATTCCGCTCCTTTATTGATTGTGTATATATTATTTACTATTCTGTTTCAACCGGTATACCAAGTTCGTCTGCTGCCTGAGCCAGCTCTTCATCTGTGAAATACCCATAAGTGTTATGACAGAGGTTTAGTGAATGGTAGAGTTTCTCATTGTCAGTTCCATCTTCTGCCTCTTCTGGAACGATTATTACCTCTCCTTCCCAGCCTGTCAACTTGCTTTCAATGTCAGCCTTAGTCTCCTCTGCATCTGCCATATCCTTAACAGTATGTATTACATATTCGACCTTGTTATCTATCAGCCACTGAACATCTTTGTTTTCTTCCTTACTTGAGCCTGTATTATTCAATTTGGCACCCTTCAGCAGGCTGCTCTTACGTACTGTAGTAATATAAACTGTAGTTACTGTTTCATCTTCTTCCGAAGTTTCTACGGTGATAGAATCAACCAGGCAAGCTTCTTTAGTAGCATCATTTGCTTCTATATCCTCGCCGGCATTGTCAAGCTGTGCATTCCAATATCCGTATGGATCAGGATCCCAATGTGCGTAAAGTGTAACATCTTTGCCGCCTTCGAAAGTATCGCCTTCATTAACCTGTGTTCCGCCGCCTTCCGGCTCAGTAAACCAACCTGCAGGTTTATATCCAATTGCCATTACAGAAGGAAAACTTCCGTACTTGTCCCCTTTTCTCAAGACCTTGCTTGAATCTCCGGATTTGATCTCTCCCAAAGTCGGGTCGAATGTGACTGTGAATGATTCTTCAGGGATCTTCTTCCAGTGGGCATAAAGTGTGTGGTCTTTCTTGCCGGAGTATTTAGTCTTGGCGGTGACTTTGTCGCCTTCTTTTTTGTCTGTGTACCAGCCTTCGAATGTGTAGCCGCTCTTTTCAGGCACAGGAAGTGTACCATACACAGATCCGCTGGCAATACGTTTCGAAACACTGCTTACGCTTCCGCCATTCGCATCGAATTTGACAGTTACATAAGTTGTTGTCGTTGTAGTTGTTGATGTTCCTGTTCTGTTAGTACGGTTGACCGGTATATTGGTTCTTCTTGTGACAGTAGTTCTCGATGGAGTAGTTCCGTTGTCTCCGGATTCGTCTTCTGAGTCATCATTATCCTCAGCCTCGTATTCTTCGTCATCAAAGTCGGCATCTTCATACTCTTCCATCATATCGCCGAACTCTTCGTCATCGTACTCCTCATCATCCGAATCGCCCGCAGATGCAAATCTTGAGAAAAGAGATTCCTTGGTCTCGTAAAGATCAAGATTGTATCTCCTCATCTCGTACTCATCCATCAGCATGCCGTCTTCATCTTCAATTGTCGTCGTGGCTTCATCGAGATCTGTGAGTCTTGATCTGCAACCGCAAAGCAACAGCGAGATGATGACGATCATCAGCAGCATTAATAATTTGATTGTTTTGCTGTGTCTTTTCATTGCTTTTGTAATTCACCCCATTATAATGCATACTTGAAACGTACTTTGAGTTTCTCTTTCCAACCGGATTTCTTCTTGGCAATGTTGATCGTATCCTTCATGAAGGATGCCATTGTCATTCTGTTGGCTTCAGTAAGTTCGTGGTCGCTGAATACAGCTTCTCTCCACATTTTCATCATTGAGTCATATCTGTCAACGTATTCTTTATCAAGGCCTGCCTTGATGTCCGGGATCAGTTCTGAGAATGCTGTGTTGCTGACATTGATGCCGAGACACTGCAGCCATCTTACAGCATACGGGAACATTGCCCCGATAGCCGTCTTAGGGTCTTTGCTGTCAAGATCCGCCCTGATTCTCTTGCGCTTCTTGGCTAGCCTTATATGCAACCATACAAGAGCCGCCAGGATCAGAACTACAGGGATCATCAGGATCAGGATCAAAGTAGTGATACTTCCCTGCTCGCTTTCATCCTCATAAAACTCAGAATCATCGCTTTCCCACTCGGTCTCATCCTCTTCTTCATACTCTTCTTCCATCATGGAATCGTCCATTCCCTGGATCTGAGCAGTCTTGAGAGCAAACATGTCTCTGAGATTCTCGTTGGCTCTCGATACTGTATAATTCTCGCCCGGATCGAGTAGAGTGATACCTCCGAAGACCAAAAGTACCGCGAGTATGATAGGCCATGCGCTGTTCAGTCTTCCGCTTCCGGCAGAAAGCAGAAATGCTGCAATAAGCACCATCATTCCGGCCCACATCGGGATAACACCGAAATATGCGTAGCAAAGCATCAGAGCGATGAATATGAGCGTGTTGATCAGGCCTCTCCATTTCTCGCCCGGAAGTGCAAAAATATACCCTGCCGCGGCGGATACCCATGCAGTTGCAATGCCCATGCAAAGTTCCGGATTTGATTCACCCTTGCTGCCGATACTGTACATATCATAAACATATGCCTGCGCTTCTTCAGAACGCTCAAAAATAGCATTGACTATAAGTGCAAGTCCGTTAGCCATATACTTGCGTAATACAATAAGCGCAGCAATCATGCCGACTGCCAGAAGCAATAGGATCAGGACTCTGAATCTCTCATTGACCTTAGTTTTGCAGACAGTGACGATAAAATACATGACCACGCCTGCAAGAACGAAAGGAATCGTTGTATAAGCATCTGCAGTCAGAAGGAACATCGACAGAGCTGCTGCCATTACAAGAGCAGAAGGAACACTTCTGAGGATGCCGAAATTCCTGCGGGATGCCTTGTGCGTTCCTACTTCGAGCATCGGTGCGGTATTTCGCACATTAACAGTGAAGCCGTCCTGTGTCTCCGCTGCCGGTTCAGTGTTTTTCCTGCCGATTCTGCGGAACGGATTGCCCGGCTTTATCTTCCTTTTCTTTCCTGCCTTAGTCTTGTCTTCACCGGCAGGAGTATTGCTGCCTGTAAAGTCGACTGCGAAAGTATCTGTTTCCGAGGCTTTATTCAGTTTGTTCCCTGATTTACGGGATCCAAATTTCAGTTTTGCCAATTTATACCTCTAACTGTGCAAGTTCATTCATATATGTGCTCTCATCGAAGCCGATTATCGCGGTGCCGGCGTCTGTTTTACTGTAGCCCTCGACTCCGTACATAAGGAGTGTGACCTGACATCCGTTGGTGATCGAATCGATACCATAAGGTATCTGAGAACCTACCATAATAAGATGTGCAAAACGGCTGTCGATGATCCCTCTTTCGATTCTTTCGAAAGCACTTTGTGTTATTGCCGGTACTGCAAGATATTCTTCAGATGCATCGAGATAACTGAGTTCATCACGTATCCTTCTGAAGACCGGTTCTCCCGTGTCCGGACTTGTCCATCCGGCGGTGAAATCCACACCTTCGCTCATGAGAGTATTCAGTACAGATCTGAATACAGACGCAATAGCATCGAGAGCATCCGGATTGAGGCCGACATCAGCAGCATTATCAAGGATCACAAGGAACTGATCTGTGATAGGAAGTCCCATTTCCTTGACAAGCAATTTGTCGACCTTGCTCGAAAGCTTCCAGTGTATGTTCTTGATGGAATCTCCCGGCACGTATTCTCTTATTCCACGTACTTCTCCCGGATCATTACCGTTCCTGCCGTCTATATAGCTGTAGCTCTCAGGCATAGCAGACGAGCTGCTCGTTACCAGAAGGTCCATGTCGAACAGAGTCGGCATTACCGTTATATATAGCCTGTCCTCTGCTGCGATCTTTCTCTGCCACAACTGAAGCGGATCAGAGACCCCTGCTGATTCGATAGAGATCTCATATTTGCCGGCATGGCTCGGGATAACTTTGATGATCTCTTCTGCCTTGCCCTTAGGTCTCAGCGACTTTGTAACATCGATCTGTTCAGTCTCTCCTGTTCTCAGGTTCCTGCACCTCACAGTCACGACAACATTAGAGACCGGCATGATATCGTGGTTCTTCAGAAAGAGTTTTATGCTCTGTTCTTCAGAATCAGGATCGACCTTGTCCAAAGTTATTGTCATGTGTCTGCCTGAAGCAAAGATAATCAGCAATGAAATCAGCGGAGCTGCTATGCACGAGATCAGAAGTGCAAGTGTGCCTGTTCCGTTAGCGAAAAGGTATAGTATTGCAGCAAACAGTATGATCAGGATCCAGGTTATTCTTTTTTTAGTCATTTCTTAATCCTGCAATGCCATTTAGAGAGAATATGGCACCTTAACTGTCTTCAGTATCTGTTCAAGTATTTCTCTTCCGCTCTGGTGCGCTGCCCTTGCCTTCTGTGTGGTTATGATTCTGTGAGCGCAGACATCACAGAATACCTCGCGGATATCATCTTCGATCACATAATCGCGGCCCTTCATAAGAGCACATGCCTTGGCCATATGGCTGACAGCGATGGAACCTCTCGGGCTGACTCCGAGCTCGATTCTGGTGTCTTCACGGGTAGCAGTCACAAGATCTGTGATGTATTCAACAAGAGCATCCTTGATAGTTACAGTAAGAGTAGCCTGCTGAAGCTGCAGAACCATCTGAGGGCTCAGGATTTTTCTGATGCCTGCATAAGGATCAGGAGTCTGCCTTTCTTTGATGACTTTCATTTCGCTCTCCTTGTCAGGATAACCTACAGAAAGTCTTGTAAGGAATCTGTCCATCTGCGCATGCGGCAGGACCTGTGTTCCGGCAGCTCCGACCTGGTTCTGTGTTGCGATAACGATGAACGGGTTTCTGAGCTGATGTGTCTTACCATCAACTGTGACTTGTTTCTCTTCCATCGCCTCGAGCAAAGCAGACTGTGTTCTGCTGGAGGTACGGTTGATCTCGTCAGCCAGAAGCAGGTTAGTATCGTTGATCACGCCCGGCATATAGACAAAATTGTCATTTTCCTTGTTATAGATAGTGAAACCGACGATGTCTGAAGGAAGTATGTCCGGTGTGAACTGGATCCTGTTATAGTCGATCCCCAGCACTTTGCCTGTAGCTGCCGCCAGTGATGTCTTACCTACACCAGGTACGTCATCGATCAGGATATGTCCGTTCGCCAGTATACTCATCATTACCTTGCGGACTACGTCATCTTTACCGATTATTACTTTGTTTATCTCCCCCACTGCTGCCTCAATAGCAGTATGGATTGCTGTTAAAGTCTTTTCCTGCACAGTATTAAGCCTCCTGTATCTATAATTATCTAATGAATTATATCACACCTTGAAACAGTTCAATTATTAATAATTAATTAAATCGAATAGGGGCTAACTTGTAGCCCCTTTCACACCACCGTACGTGCCGTTCGGCATACGGCGGTTCAAATCAACTTCAACATGTGCCGTTCGGCATAGTAATCGGACAGACTGACTATCCCCGCAAGGGCTAGTTTTTCTTTGGAGATTGCTCTGACCACACAGGTTTTGGTAACTACCCAATAGTATCTGTTACCGCAGTATGCTGTTACTCTTGCAAGGTCTTTTCCTATGCCGAGTTTCTGCAGACCCCACTGCCGTTTTGCAGGTACCTTCCATTGCTTCCAGATAATCATACGCAATCTCGTTCGCAAATGAGCATCTATCTCTGCCATCGCAGTCTTCATTGAGCCGAGTGCATAGTAATTTATCCAGCCTCTTGTGACTTGGTTTATCTTTGCTATTCTGACTCTGAAGTTTATCGACCATCTGCGTTCTGTCAGCTGCTTCAGTTTATGCTTGAATTTCGCTATTGAGTCCTTGTGCGGTTTGCATTTCCACTCATCAGCCTTGGGATCCCTGTAGAATCCGAATCCGAGATACTTGAGTCCGCTCGGTCGGGTTATCTTAGTCTTTGTTGCATTGACCTTGAGTCCGAGTTTCCTCTCTATCCACTCCGTTATTCTGTGCATTACCCGCTTCGCGCTTGCTTCACTTCTTACTGCGATGATGCAGTCATCTGCATACCTCGTGAAGTTCAGCCCTCGCTTTTCGAGTTCTCTGTCCAGTTCATTCAGCATGATGTTGGAGAGTAGTGGCGACAGGTTCCCGCCTTGCGGTGTTCCAAGTTCTGTCCTCTCGTACTTTCCACGTACCATTACGCCCGCCTTCAGATATTTGCGTATTAGCGACTCTGTGTCCCCGTCATCGATTATCCTGTGGACGAGGCTCATGAGCCTGTCTTGCGGTACGTTGTCGAAGAATTTCTCCAGGTCGATGTCCACTATCCAGGTGTATCCGTCATTGAGATATTCAAGGACTTTGCGTATCGCCGTTTCGCAGCTTCTGTTCGGTCTGAATCCATAGCTTCTGTCCGAGAAGTACGGTTCGCACATTGGGCTTATGACCTGTACGATCGCCTGCTGTATGACTCTGTCCATAACGGTAGGGATTCCGAGTTCCCTCTTTCCGCCATTAGGCTTTGGTATCTCTACTCTTCTGACCGGCTGAGGCTTGTATGTCCTCTGTCTGATCTGTCCCTCGATGCTTTTCCAGTTCTCTTTGATGTAGCTGTACAGTTCGTCAACTTCCACATCGTCTATGCCTCCCGCGCCCTTGTTAGCTTTCACTCTCTTGTACGCGAGATTCATATTGTCTCTGGAGAGTATCCTGTCCAATAGTTCTGACATGTTGTGCGCTCTTCTCCTTTCCGCTCCCTGCGCCTGTATCCTATGTTTGCGCGGGCATTGCTCTGTTACGCTTCGCCTGTTTCCGCTGTCGGATTTGCGCTTGGGACATACATTTGCTTTGCGCTGTTGGTTTGTTCAGCCCTTCCCATCGTCATGGTACTATGGCT
>JAFRDH010000001.1 GCA_017403955.1 Mogibacterium sp. | reverse complement strand
GGAATTTCTTCCAAAAAATGTGCAGACAAAGTATCCATCGTAAACCTGACGTCACGACCTTCGTAATACTCCAGCACTCTCTTATCTGTCAACCATTTAAACATGAGTGGAAGATCTGTTTCCGTAAAATCTCGGATTGTTCTTTCATCTTTTTCTATTTTCACGTAATCCTCCCCGCAAACGGGAATTTATATAAGCGTATAACCTCTGAACCCGCGCACGGAATAGTACGAATCCGCCCCGTTATGGAATGTGAAAACCGTTCCGTAACGTCGTTCGCAGAACAATGCACCGCCCTTGTCGCGAATATCATCCGGCGTAGTGATCCAACTTGATGTTTTCAAATCAAATTCCCCGAGACTTTGCAGTCGGCGATAGAGTTCCTCCGTCATGATCAAAACGCCGATTTCTTTTGCTTTCCATTCGGCGCTGCCTGACGGCGGGTTTTTAGCACGTCCCTGTAATGCCTTTTCGTCATAGCACAGGCTTCTGCGCCCAGAAGGGGACTCCTTTGCGCAGTCACAGAAAATTAGCTTTCCCGTCTTTTCGTCATAGCCGATGGTATCCGGTTCTCCGCCGCTCTCCTCCATCCTTCTCAAAACGTCCATGGAGCCCGGATGCTCAAGCAAACGTTTCTCCACGTCAAGCCAACTCAGTTCCATATGAAGATTCTTATTATCCTGAAACCTCGCTTTTAATATTTCTAACATGGTTTCCACTCCAATCCCTCAATTTAACATGCTTCAAGCAAGCGACAATTCAATTCATACAATGCTGTTTTATTGGAATCCCATTACCTCCACAAACTGCCGATTTGTACATCTTTCAAAAAGTATAGCATAAAGAAAGACCCGTTGGAATTCCAACGGGTCTGGTGTGGTAATGTCATAAGGGATCTTCCCATCAGTCCTTCGGACAGATGGGCCCTCCTTGTGACTGTGGTGGAGCGTAGGGGGATCGAATCGCGACGCTCAGCCTGCAAACCTTGAAAAGAGAGGAGGTCGCACGCCATCATTTTTTCATCTAATCACACATCTAATCATATGACTTACAGTTTGAACAAGTCTGAATGCGTTCCGGTATTGACCAGTGTTAACGTAATTATGTCTTCTTCTACAAGATATATCAAAAGCCAGTCTGGCTTTATGTGGCACTCATGAAAGCCTTTATACTCACCCTGAAGGATATGATCGCGGTACTGTTCTGGCAATTCCACACCTCTTCTCAACATATCAACTACATCGTTTAGAAGTGACATGTCATAACCACGTTTGCTTATACGTTTATAACTTTTCTTATACGCACTGGTGAACTTAATGGTATACATTTAGTCCTCCTCAAGTGCATTTATAAGATCAGCCATATTATTGTACCCGGGAACAGAAGAATCTTTAGAGATCTTTCTGGCTTCAGTCATGGCATTCAGAGTTTCCTGATTATACTGAGGCATCTCTACAGCAAAAGGAAGCCCGCCGCGAAGAATACACTGGCGGAGAAACATATTGACTGCACTGGACATATCGAGTCCAAGATTAGCAAACAGTGCATTTGCCTGTTCTTTTACATTTTTATCTATTCTGATTTGGGTTGGTGTTGTTGCTGCCATGTCTCATCATCTCCTTTCATATCTTCGAAAATTCTACTACAAACAGTTTACATTGTCAATCGTATCGAAGTTGTGAGATCGCTCATCTAATAATATATTAATACCACATTAGCCCTAGCAGTCTTTCATAGACAAAAGCAAATTATAACTTGATCCAGAATCTTTGAATGATTTCTTTGCTGCCGGTTTCGCCATCAAGCTCTATCTCATTCTCCAGAACTCCACCATTTTTAATAATTGTTTTCCTTGATGCTTCATTATTCTTATCGCAGGTTACCAGTACTTTACTCTCACCATAATCTCTACAAATGGAAAGAATCATTTTTAGCATTTCAGAAGCATATCCTTTTCTGCGTTCGGATGGCAACACACTATAGCCTATATTTCCACCGTATTGCATCAGAAATGGTGTGAGGCGCATACGGTAATCAATCATACCAATCACTTTATCATCTGAAGGTCTGACTGCAAGATATGTCTCAGATGGTACATATCCTTCCATATATTTTGCTTTCAGCCTTCTCTCGAAATCCATCCATTCAGAAAAGGTTCTGCAGTCACCAAGATCAGCACATCCGTCAAGACTATCTCCGATTGCCTCCATAGTGACTTTGTATTGCATAACCTGATCTGCATATTTGATCGATGGTCTTATAAGTTTTATGCTCATTTCGAATCCTCCCCTGCGGTTTTTCTGCAGATATGTATCAGGTGACTTGAACTTCCAAGCAACTCCCTGACCTCGCATGTCGCAAGGTGATATCTTGAAAACAACTCGAAATCTTCATCATCAATTTCAAGTCCGCTCCATCTCTCGCCGTATTCAAGCACACTGTCTGCTGCCACGGTCTTGAGCCAGGCGATGGGTTTATCTGAAAACAAGTCTTCAAATTCAGCAATATCGAACCCTGTAAACAACTGATCTTCAAAATGCCTCACCCTATAATCATCGGTGAAATTCTCTTCAAGTCCGCCTTTAAACCCATCATATAGATAGTTTGTGTACATCAGCGCATGTATTGAAAGAAATGCGGTCATTATAACGCCTCCCGGCTTTGTCACTCTTATCGCTTCATCAATAGCTTTATGCTGATCTGCAAGCTCATACAGGTGATATAGCGGGCCGAAGATAAGCGTCATATCAAACAAGTCATCACCGAACATCGAAAGGTCAGTTGCATCACCATGTATCGCTGTAAGGCTCTCAATTCCGGAGCCATTGTGACGAAGGATATCCAGATTGTGATTTACAAGTTCAACTGCCGTAACATTATAACCTTCTTTTGCGAGAGCAATAGAATAGCGGCCGGTACCTGCACCGATTTCAAGTATTCTCGCACCATCATTGAGATACTTATGAATATATGTCATCGTTGTCAGATACTCTAGCTGGCCATGCCTTGTACGTTCAAGGCGTTCATCTTCACAGTAGTTCTCATATATTGTTTTTACGATTTCCTCTCTCCTGCTCATATCACTTCTCCGTAAAAAAACAGCCTGCCTCTTTTAGAGACAAGCTTCGCTTCAGTAACGTGTTTTTGGTGAAGACCTACTTAGTACTGTTCAACGCTTCTTGCCTCTTATATGTGAACGAAAAGAATCTCCCTGATGATTGTTCAGGGTTATATTGCTATTATTCACATTTACAGATACAAAAAGCTTTTTCATAATACAAATTCCAGTTCACTAATTATTGTTGAGATTAACACATATATATCTGCTGAGTCAATTAATATGTAATACTCCTTATCAGCTCCTCAGGATCTATCTTGAACAACTTTGCCAGGGCAATCAAATTTGTCGTACTGGGATCACTCGCTCCGCTTTCCCATTTAGAGACAGCCTGCCTGCTTACTCCCAATTGTTCTGCAACGAATTCCTGAGTCATCTTGTTCTCTGTGCGGTAAGCACGAATCACTTCTCCAAGATTCCTCGCATTCTGGTTCTTCTCCTCGCGTGCAGGCTTTGAGTTGATATACTTTCTAAGGGCTTTGATGATAAGGACAATTATAAGAACTGTAATTATCAGAATCATAAATAAACACAGCGTCGCATAATACATGAAATCATCCTCCTTTTCCTTGAGAGCATTCTATCAAAAGATGTTGCTTGCAACTACCAACTATAGCGCAACTATTGGTTACTTCAGCTGATTTACGAATAGCGGCAGTGAATCCTTCAATTCCTTTTTGCCATTATAGCTGGCATAAACGATTCGGGCTCCCTTACGCAGATACAGATACTGATAGTCACAGCCTCCTCTTCGCTCTTCATAGTAACCTGCATAATCTGCATCTGGAACAGCAATAGCTATATTATCGATTCTTTCATCAGCGCCAGGATCATCAGTTTTTATATCCATATCATTACAGACCTGCCGCTTAAGCATCTTTTCTGCCATAGGCTCAGACCTGAAATCATATGTAAGACTTGTATATTCCGGAAGCTCCCAATCGCTATAATTTATCGCCTCAGCATAATAGGCTTCCTCTGAAAAGCCATCTTTCAGAGTCAGGCTTGAAGAGTGGCGAAGATAGTAGTCATACTTGACAGCCTTGTCACTTTCCATGCTGATCGAGTTCCTGTTGTCCCTGATGAACGCCCACTCATCAGGAGATATAGTTCTCAACAGAACAGGATATGGTTCGTTATAGGTTAGGATATCATCCCCTTTAATCTTGCCGCTGCCGCCCGTCATCGAAGGAACCAGTGCCAGTAGTATAATAACAATTATCAGGCTTTCTGCTGCTTTATACATCTTTTTTCTGGTATAGATTTCTGGTCTCCATACAAGCTTTTTTTTGCCATCTATTCTCATTCTGCATTTATAGAAGCCTACTCCTTGCAGCAAGTTTAAACCAATGATGAAAAGCACCACCAGAAAGTAACATATATCAGAAACCGAATCCCTGTTAGCCAGTGATGACAAGCTTGGTTGATTACCTGGTACATTCTGAGCTAGAACCAATGTCCACAAGACAACTATAAAGATGCTGCAAACCACCTGCCTCAAATATGCTTTTCTGTTTTTCTTGAGGTAATCAGCATAACTTGCTTCGTCAGTGAACAGCGCAAGTGCATCTGCATCATCTGTATAGAAATAGGTTTTATTATTCCATGAAAATGCCGGTTTCCACCCCATATCTAGATACAGCATCATCTCTTCCGGGCCGAATTCTTCTTCCTTTTTGGGAATTATGCAGTAACGCCTATGTGTATTATCTGACTCCTCGAAGCAATAGAAGCCCTTCTTAAACTCTGTCAAAAGCAGCCCTTCGCTGGCCATATCATTGATCCAACGCTCTTCATAGTCATATTCATAAATATTAAAAACGCTACGTCTTTTGACCATATTCATTTTCTCCACAGGTCAAACTGTTGCAAACTCACCAACGTTTCCCTGACTTTCTGAAGTAAAGGCTGTCTTATTCTCTTCCTGCATGCTTAGGTCCCGCTGTGAATCCCAAAGGCACTTTCTGAGACGCTGCAGCTCATTCTGATACAGCTTTTCACCTTTCTCTGTAATTTGATACGTGATTCTGCGCCCTTCTTGTGAGAACTTTAAAATCACGCTTTCTGTTTCAAATGTTGAAAGGATTGCATACAGAGTTCCCGGTCCGAGTTTGACTCTGTCATCGGTGATCTTCCGTACAAGATCTGCGATCTCTGTCCCGTACATATTACGGTTATGAAGACACATGAGCACATAGAACATGGACTCGGTGATTGGCTCCAATGCTTTCTTACCCATTTTTACCCTCCGGTATCGTCTTTCGATTATCGTAATTCGATATTTGATGCACCTATTGTATTATCGAGTAACGATAATGTCAATATGCTACATGATAAAAGCGCTCCGAAGAGCGCCCTGATCGAACTCCGAGCCATAACTATTCATAGTGATAATGTAATCGTATGTATTAGTCGATGTTAGCATCACATAAGCAACAAAACCATTTAGGTTATGAAAAAATTGCACAGTCACTTGCATAGCGTACGATTCTACCCCATCTAATCACTATCTAATCACATCTAACCACCGCCAAAAGAATAGACCCGTTGATTTTTCAACGGGTCTGGTGTGGTAATGTCATAAGGGATCTTCCCATCAGTCCTTCGGACAGATGGGCCCCTCCTTGTGACTATGGTGGAGCGTAGGGGGATCGAACCCCTGGCCTCAAGATTGCGAACCTTGCGCTCTCCCAGCTGAGCTAACGCCCCATGACAACTGTCATTATAGTCTCTTGAGGCGGTGATTTCAATCAGTATTATTGATCTGCATTGTCATGAAGCGGCAGTCTGATGATCATCTCGAAGACCTCTCCGGTTTCTCCTCCATCATGGACTTCCAGTGAACCGCCCATTTTGCTGAGCATCAGGTCGATGTTCTCAAGTCCTATATTGCTTCCTCCCTCACTGTTCTCACGGTTGCCAATGCGGTTGCTGATTTTGATCAGGAAATCGTTGGCGTGGCCTGAATCCGGAGCTGCTTCATTCGTGCAGATGTCGATCAGTACAGGCTTGGTCATATCAGCATACTTGAAAATGTTGGAACAGATATTATCAAGTATTCTGTCAATGTAACCGTCAATAACTGTGATCTTTGCATCCGGCCAGTCAAGGCTTGAGTATGTTGTGAAGCCCTGTGTTTCCAGTGACATTACAAAAGAAGAAAGGATGTCTTCGAATATAAATTTGACAGGTGCTGTTTCTTCTTTGTCTGATTTGCCGCCTGTGATGAGGAATCTCTCGAAGAGCAGATCCGACATGACTTTGATGCGTTCTGCTTTCTCCCGGGATACTTTGATGTATTTATCCATCTGTTCATCATTCTTGTATTTACGCTTCTCGAGAAGGTCAAGATAAAGCAAAAGTGATGTCAGTGGTGTCCTGAGGTCATGTGCCATTCTCGTGACGAGCTCAGTATTCGCTTTGGTGAGCTCCTCTTCCTTGGCAATATTGTTGTTGAATGCGATCCTCATGTTGTTGAGGCTCCGTTCAAGGTTTCCGATCTCATCGTAACCATGCGCCTCGATGACATGATCAAGTCCTCCTCCCTCGAGGATTTTGATATCTGTTTCAAGTTTTTTGATACCGAGAACAATGCTGTTTATACGTCTCATGACAAGGAAGAAGAACAGCAGAACAGATACGACTATTTCCGAAATCGTAGCCATCATATAGTACCTGTAGTCGATGGCATAGAAAATGCTCATGTCGGCTATACCGTCGCTGAATGCGATCGGGCGGTAATTCTCATAGCTGAATGCTGCGACGCTTGTCGATGTCTCGTAGATAGTGACGTCAGGAGTGTAAATGTAGAGATAAACGGCGGCGTTCTTTTTGTTCCATGCCCTTATCGCGTCCTCATCTTGCATGGAATAGCCATTATCTGTTATATACTTCTGGAATTCTTCGGCCTTCTGATCGGTCATTTCCATCCATTTGTTGCTATCGTCAAAATAGTCATTTATGTAATTGTTGGTGAAGGAAAAGAGAGTATAAAATACAGCTAATGCCACGATAAAAGCAAAACCGATCGATAGCATCAGCTTCATTCTGAGTCCTAAGTTCTCTTCGATCCTTCTGTTAAATTCCATTATTCGAACCTATAACCCTTTCCCCATACTGTTTTGATGTGTGAAGGCTCCTGCGGATCGTCTTCGATCTTGACTCTGAGCTTGCGGATATGGACCATGACAGTGCTGTTGGATGAATACAGATAGTCCTCCTTCCATACCTCCTCATACAGCTCCTCAGCGGAGAATATCCTGCCCGGGTGCTTCATAAGTGTCAGCAAAATACCGTACTCGATATCTGAAAGATTTATTTCATTACCGTTCTTGAAGACTTCATTCCTGTCCTCGTTGATAAGGATGCCTGAGCGCTCTATCTTACGTTCCTCGCCCTCTCCTATCTCAGCCTTACCCTTGTAAATGCGATACCTGCGGAGCAATGCGGTGATCCTGACAAGAAGTTCGGAATACGAGAACGGTTTTGTCATGTAATCGTCCCCTCCGGCCATGAGTCCCTGGATCTTGTCCGACTCGCGTGACTTGGCTGTGAGGAAAAGAATAGGAACATTAGAGACCTTGCGTATCATCTCACATGTTTTGATTCCGTTCATCCCCGGCATCATGATATCAAGAATGATAAGATCCGTACTTTTGTCTAAGAGTTCAAGGCCCTCACTGCCGCTTGAAGCCTCAGAAACGATATATCCTTCACTTTCCAGTATTATCCTGATTCCTTCACGGATATCGGAATCATCTTCTATGATCAAAATCTTGGAGTTCATTGTTTATCCTCTCAAAACCCAGATAATATTTCAGCAGTATCTGTTTACTACATCTGATTGTACTATATTTGCCGCTCAATAATTATTAACAAATCTAAAAAAACAGCTCCCGCCTCTGTTATTGAAGCGGAAGCTGCCTGTTATTGAAGGACTATGTCACGGATGTTCTATCCGTATACCTTAAGAATGAAAAATATGAGGATCGCGAATGCTGCAGCGATCGTACCGCCGATCAGAAGAGCAGCGGAAAGCGCACCTGCTATCATAGCACGTCTTCCCTCACCGTCAAGCTGGACCGTCTCCTGTCTTCTTTCAGATCCCGGTTCAGGTCCGTCTGAAATGTCAGGTCTGTTTTTCCTGATCTGATCGAATCTCGGTATGAGGATAGGAGTCCTGCTGACTTCACTCATATCAGCGACTACTCTGCCGTCATCTTCCTGATCAATATATCTGTCGCTCATTCTTAAGCTCCTTTTCGTAATTATTCAGCTGAAGCCTTTGCAGCGTCATCATACAGATGGCATACAACATAGTGTCCCGGTTCGATCTCTCTCTGGACAGGAACCTCATGCTTACATTTCTCCATGCACTGTGCGCATCTGGTATGGAACTTGCAACCTTCCGGAGGATTTGCCGGTGAAGGGATCGATCCTTCAAGGACGATTCTCTTCATTTTGACAGTAGGATCCGGGATCGGAATAGCCGAGAACAACGCCTTTGTGTACGGATGCAGCGGGTTCCTGAAAATATCGTCCGTCTCCCCGTATTCGACAAGATTGCCGAGATACATTACACCAACAGTGTCAGAGATATGCTCAACGACTGAAAGGTCATGAGAGATGAACAAATATGTCAGATTGAACTGTTCCTGCAGGTCCTTGAGCAGGTTGATGATCTGAGCCTGGATCGATACGTCAAGCGCAGATACCGGCTCGTCGCACACTACGAACTCAGGATTAAGAGCGAGTGCTCTTGCGATGCAGATACGCTGTCTCTGGCCGCCTGAGAACTCATGCGGATATCTGTCCTTGTGGAAAGGCTGAAGTCCGCACTTGTCCATGATGTTGTCGATATAGTCATCGAATTCTGCTTTAGGTACGAGTTTGTGCTCTCTGACAGCCTCGCCGATGATCTCGCCTACCGGCATACGAGGTGAAAGTGACGAGAACGGATCCTGGAAGATGATCTGCATATTGGTACGTGCATCGTGAAGTTCCTTCTTGGTAAGGTCATATACTTCCTTGCCGTTGAACAGAACATCGCCGCCTGTCTTATCGCCGGATAATCTCAGGATAGCACGGCCTGTTGTTGTTTTGCCGCATCCCGACTCACCTACAAGCCCCATCGTGGTACCACGCTTGAGATTGAAAGTAACTCCGTCTACAGCCTTGACATAGCCTACAGTCCTTGAAAGCATGCCGTCTTTGATCGGGAAATACTTCTTGAGGTCTCTGACCTGCAGAATGTACTGCGGATCATATTCCAGCGGAGCCTTATCTGAATTTTCTGCAGGCATCTTGTCTGCATTTTTTCCTTTGCTTTCAGCAGGCTGGGAAGTGATGAAATCTGCATGCTCATTGAAAGACTGCGGGCCGCGCAGACTCTTGCTATGCATTTCAGGCAGTTGTGTGAAGCCCTTCTGGTTCTTATCGCTATCTGCCATCTTCAGTACCCTCCTTTCCTGCGTTGTCATAGTAGCGGTAGCAGCTGACCTTATGTGTAGGTGACAGGCTGATCTCATGTGGATACTCACCATCACATACACCACCGCACTTCATTTCACAGCGGTCTCTGAAGTAGCAATAGTCAGGCATGTTGATAGGGTTAGGAACCTTGCCCGGGATCGAGTAGAGCTTGTCTACCTTCTTGCCTACTACAGGCTTGGATGCCATAAGTCCGATAGTATACGGATGAGCAGGATGAGCGAAAATCTCTTCCGCGGTTCCCTTCTCAACGATACGTCCCGCATACATTACTACAACATAATCTGCCATCTCAGCGATGACTCCGAGGTCATGCGTGATGATCATGATCGAGGAATTGATCTTGTCTTTGAGGTTCCTGAACAGGTCAAGGATCTGAGCCTGAATAGTTACGTCAAGAGCTGTTGTCGGCTCGTCTGCGATGATAAGTCTAGGGTTGCATGCCAGAGCGATAGCAATCATGACACGCTGACGCATACCACCGGAAAGCTCATGAGGGTACATTTTGTAAACACCCTCTGAGTTAGCGATTCCGACCAGTTCGAGCATCTCGATGCTTCTTGCTTTGATGTCTTCCTTGGTCTTGCCCTGTCCGTCATGGAGCTCGATAACTTCATCGATCTGGTCACCTATTCTGAAAACAGGGTTCAGACTCGTCATCGGTTCCTGGAATACCATACTTACGAAGTTTCCACGGAGCTTCTGCATTACTTCGATCGGAGTATTGGTGATGTCATAAGCCTTATCTCCGAGGTTGATGCGTATACTTCCTCCGACGATCTGGCCCTGAGGACGCTGCAGCAGCTGCATGACAGAAAGGCTGGTTACGGACTTGCCGCATCCTGACTCACCTACAACACCAACTGTTTTGCCTTGAGGAACTTCGAATGTAACTCCGTCGACAGCCCTTGCAACACCTACGTCAGTGAAGAAATAAGTGTGAAGGTCGTCTATCTCAAGAACGTTTTTCGGATCGTGCATTTCAGTGAGATATTCACTTTCAGGAACGTTCTTTCTCTTGTACTTCTTTTCAAATTCGTCGGTTATCTTTCTGTTTTCCTTTGCGATCCTGCGCGATTCTTTAGCGGAAAGATAACCTGCTGTGTCTTTTTTCTTAGCCATTATCTTCCCTCCTTAGCGCTTCATCTTAGGGTCGAACGCATCTCTGAGACCGTCACCTACGATATTGAACGCAAGTACGGTAGTCAGGAGCAGAACGCCCGCAGGTATCCAGATAAACCAGTAATTGGTCAGTACATATGTATCGTTGACGTCATTGATGATATTTCCCCAGGATGCGAACGGGAATCTTACACCCAGACCGAGGAATGACAATGTCGCCTCTGTGATGATCATGCTGCCGAGTCCCATGGTCATATAAACGATGAGCTGCGGCATGACGTTTGGAATGAGGTGTCTGAATATTCTTCTGGATGGAGCGATACCGCAAGCCTCTGTAGCAGTCATGAATTCCTGCTCACGAAGAGACAGGATCTGGCCTCTTACAAGTCTTGCAACGCCGGCCCATCCGAGTACACCGAGGATCAGCATCAAGTAAATCATTCGAGTGAGCGATGGAAGGTTAGCTGCATCCATAGCTGCACCAACGATGATGATGAACGGCATTCCCGGTATGCAGTAGAAGATATCTACGATTCTCATGATGAGACCGTCGATCCATCCTCCGAAGTAACCTGCGATACCTCCGAGAATAACACCTATGATAGTTTCAATAAATACGGCAATGAATCCGATGATAAGGGAGATACGACCGCCGTACATCAGTCTGGTCAGCATGTCCATACCATTACGGTCTGTACCGAGCCAGTGCTTCTTGGACGGAGCCGAATAAGTATCAAATACCTTCGTATCGATTTCCTGCTTTACATCCCATGCTTTGTTGTCTGCATCATAAGAAAGCTTGTACTCTGCAGTTACGCCTTTCTCATCGGTATATTCGAATGAGTCCTGTCCTGATTCTACTGCATCGATCAGCTGATTCTTCAGTTCTCTCGAGAAGAATATATCGGCCATTACGGCACGAACGATGTAGCGGCTTACATAAGCGATCTCAGTACCGGCTTTGTCGGTTATGACACCGTCACCGTCAATGGTATACTCTTTGCCGTCAGCATTGAATTTGTTTTCACCTTCAGTCTTGGCCTTGAGCGCCTCAAGAGAGAAGTCAAAGCTTAATTTGTCCTGTGTCGACGAGTTGACAAGTTCTTTGCTGGCAGTACCGATCACTTTACCGCCACTCTTGACTATAAAAGCATCATCAGAAAGCTTTTCGAGTTCATAGTTGATGCCGTTATATTCGAATTTGTCGTTTCCGAGGATGATGGCCTTGAGTGTCTGAGCATGTACAGAGCTCTTGAAGAGGTCAGGATCATTGACAGTGTATCTGAATTCTTCGTTATATACGATACCGGCAAAATCCTTAGCCTGAACGTCAGTCCTGTAGAACTTCTCGTCCTGTCCGTACGGTGAAACAAGTCCGCCGATGAACGAGAAAATGAACATAGCAAGGAGGATGACCATTCCGGTAACAGCGAGTCTGTTACGGAAGAATCTCTTTGCTACCAGCTGACCAGGTGAAAGGACTTTGACTCTTCGGTCATCACTTAATGAATAGCTTTCTTCTGCTGCATTGGTATTTTCAGTTACCTCAGCGGAGGGTTCCATTTTTTCTTTCAGATCTTCCATGTCTTCCCTCCTTTCTACGCAATTCTGACGCGCGGGTCAACGACCGCGTACAGAACGTCAGCGATAAGGTTACCAAGCAGTGTCAAGATAGCCGTAAATACCATGAAGAACATGGAGAACGGAATATCTCCTGCTATCATCGAGTAGTACGAAGCAAAGCCTATGCCCGGAATACCGAACAGTGTCTCTGTGATCAGCGCTCCTGAGAAAAGGCTCGGGAGAGTACCGCCGAGCAGAGTAACGATCGGGATCAATGTATTCCTGAATGCATGGTGATATATGACCTTCTTCTCAGAGAGACCCTTTGCTCTTGCTGTACGGATATAGTCAGCATTCAGTACTTCCAGCATGTTGGTTCTGGTATAACGCATCAGACCTCCCATGCTGATAACGACCAGCGTTATGATAGGGAGCACAAGATGGTGTCCTTTATCCAGCAACTGACCGAATGTCGAAAGTTGGTCGTAGTTTCTGCCAACAAGTCCGTACAAATCGAACCACCCCAGCTTGACTGAGAAGACAAGTTTAAGAAGTGATGCGAAGAAGAATGTCGGAAGTGAAATACCTGCCAAAGCTATGACAGATATAGTGTAGTCTGTTTTTGAATATTGTTTTGTAGCTGCGATGATTCCCAGAGGAATAGCGATCAAAACCTCAAAAATGAACGAAATGAGTCCCATAACGAATGAGAGCCATACTGTATCGTTGAACTTCTTGAGTACAGGAACTGTCCATCTCCAGCTGTCACCGAAGTCTCCTCTCAGCATGGACCCAAGCCATCTGAAAAATCCGGAGACTATGCTGCCGTCCATGTTATACATGACAGTCAGCTGTTCCATCCACTCCTCATAGCTCTTAGAGCCAGGCTGCATGGATTTCTGTCTTGCCATGGCTTCAACATATGAAGTCGGCAGGCAGCGCATTAGCGCATAGATGATGAAGGCTACGAAGAACAGAATCACTATTGATTGCAGCAATCTTTTGATAATGTATTTCCGCACGATATCATCTCCTCTTACTTTATTCTTAATGGGGCAGACAGCGAACTGCCTGCCCCATCCAACTTATGAGTGTGAAAGAATATATCGTACTAGTTCAGTTCGATATTCTGAATCTCGCTCAGCCATGGATAGTAAGTTGTAATGTCCGGAGTTACAGTATCCATGTTAACACGCTCTGTTGAGAAGATAATAGCATTCTGTCTCTGATATACAGGAACCTCTACAGCCCAGTCAATGATGATGTCGAGGCAGCTCTTGTATACAGCCTTTCTGTAAGCCTGATCCATATTTGTTCTTGCATCAAGGATCAGCTTGTCGAGTTCAGGATCAGCTATATCATACATGTAGTTTGAACCACCCGGCTCCTTACCGGATTCAACGCCGGAGTAGTATACCTGATACATATCAGGGTCTGGAGTAGCACCCCAAGCTGCGCACCACATCGGAACCTGATCAGCTTCGATACCGGTCCAGAGGTCTGCGGAGTTAGCGAGGTCCTTAACAGTGAGTGTGATGCCGATCTTCTTGAGTGCATCACTTGCAAGGTTGAGCATCATGAATGATGGGTGGTCACCAGCACCGTCAGCAGGGATCCATACTTCGTAATCCATCTTAGCGCCTTCCGGAGCAGCTGTTACCTTACCGTCAGCTACAGTGTAGCCGGCCTTTTCGAAGAATCCGAGAGCTGCGTTGAGAGCTGCCTCGTCCTTCTGCTCATCAGTCATATCTGATGTGTAAATGTCGTTTCCTTCAGCATCCTTGGAGAATGCGATAGCATAGTCAGCATCAGTCTTCTGTGGAGCTGCCCATGATGTATCGGAAATCGGGTAGTTGATTACGGAAGCAGTCTCACCATAGTAGGAGTCAACTGTTACGTCTCTGTATCTTGAGAATACTGTAGCGAAAGCTTTTCTGAGAGCCTTGGACTGATCAGAACCGAGGTCTCCGCCAACGTTTACAGCCTTTGCACTGATACCGAGGTATCCATAACCAAGGTTGTTTACTGTGTTAGTTGTGATCTTATCGCCTGTTACTTCGCCATTGCTGTTCTCAGCTGCGATAGCCTTAGCTGTATCTACTGAGTATGATGGGTCTGTAATATCGATTGTTCCGGTGATAACACCATTCAGCTTATCCTGATCCTGTGACTCAAGGAACTGTACGTTCTTGGTCTTTGGAGCTCCGAGGTAGTAGCTGTCATTTGCTTCGAATGATACAACACCGTTTTCGAACTTAACGAACTTGTAAGGACCAGCGCCGAGAGGCTCTGTAGTCTTTGCACGAACGATTGAAAGGTCACCCTTGTCAAATCCGAACTTGTTGTTGTCATAGTCATACTTTTCCTTGTCTCCATAGTAGTGGAGTGGAGCGATTGGAACACCAAGCTGATAAATAGCTGTAGCGTCTACTTCTGACAGAGTGACTTTCAGGCTGTAGTCGCCGGTCTTCTGGATACCTGCGATGTTGTCAGCAGAATCACCGGTCTTGATACCGATTGCATAATCTGCAGGATTGAATCCGAGATCAGCAAGTGATGAACCGGCAGTTTCTGTTGAGGACAGACCGTTCAGGTCAGAGCCGTATGCTTCTACCATCTTGTAGAAGAAGTCCTGAGCTGTTGCATCGTCAGCAAGTTCATATCCCCAGTTAGCTGCGCATGCTGCTACGGAGTCTCCCTCTGCGTTGTAGCCGTTAGCGATGCAGAAGTCTACGATTTCCTGAGCAAATGCAGTACCTGCCTTGTCGAGGTTCTCCCAGAATGTCTTCTGTGTTTCCTCATCCCAGAGTGAGAAGTCAGTGTTGTCTCTGCCTGCATCGAGCATCAGCTGGAGCTGGCTTGCCATACCGCTGCGGTAATCTTCCATACCCTTGATAGGCAGAGCGAAGAGTGTTGATGATCCGTCATAAGTAGGGTCACAGAGTACGTACATCGAGAAGATTACGTCATCTGCTGTCAGTGGCTCTCCATCCGAGAACTTCATGTCTTCACGGAGTTCGAAGTCATAGTCTACTGTGCCGTCATCGTTGGTAGTGATAGTGAGATCAGCAGGTCCCTCGTACTTATAATCAGTACCGTTATACTCTCTGGTCTCTCCTGTCTTACCCTTTTCAACTACAGCGCCAAGTCTGTCTGTATTGAGCAGGCTTACTGATGTCAGAGTCCAAACATCCTGGTCATAAGCTGTCTCCGAGAAGAATGGAGAGAACTTACTTGAGAAGTTGGAATAGCCTGCTACGAGAGGCTTGTCACTGCCGCCTCCTCCGCAACCTGCCAATGCTGTTACCATCATGGCAAGGCAAAGGAATAAAGCTAGTCTTTTCTTCATTGTTATCTTTCTCCTTTCATAACAATTTCCAGATAATAACCTATTATGTATTATATTGACGCACGTCGACTCTGCGTCAAGTAATACCAGTAGTGAATTATGATGACTGCTCCCATTTCAGAACTGAGTACTGTTTTCTGAACAGTTCTGCGGCAAGAGCTGCCATCAGTTTGAGTCCCAGATACAGAATGTTCTTGGCCGGCTCCCCTCCCATGCCGTTACGCATGAGATAAACTGCCGAGAGGATCAGCCCGGCGATCGCGAAGATACTCAGCATCCTGCATGCACCCGGGATCTTTTCTCCTGACTGATTCAGGACGTAGGTCCTTATTTCGGCAGGAACGAACAGCTTCGAAGCGCTCCAGGCCAGTGCGAACAGCGATGAGACCTCCCCGATATACGGAAATATCACATAGAAAGCTCCCATTGCGCCACCAGCATCGATGCATCCGGACGAGATCACAATTGCAGCAGTGATCACAAGGAGCACAAGCATTCTGACTCTCGCGGAATGACCTTCTTCTCCGGCAATGCGGTGCATCGCTCCGGTGTAGATGACATTGCCCTCGGTATCCTGCATGATGTCGCGGAAACGTTCTTTCTGGCGTTCCCTGCGTTTCGATGTCTGTGAATCCCGGCGTGAGTCTGACATTATTCTATACCTGTCAAATCATATTCAGAAAGCCACTTTTCCGCCTTGCTGCAGACATCGCGGAGAGTCGACTCCTCGAACGGGCTTCTGAGGCCTGCGTTTTCAAGCAGTTTGGTGAAGACATTCGAACCACCCTGAACGGTGTAAGCCATGTAGTGTTTCCATGCTTCATCATAGTCTTCCTGTATCATTGACCAGAACTCGAGAGCTACGGTCTGAGCCAGGCAGTAATCTATGTAATAGAACGGACACATATAGATATGCGACTGTCTCTGCCATCCCATACCATCTGAATAGAACGGAATATCTCCGTCAAGTCGGAGCCATGGCATATAAACTCCGAGAAGTTTCTTCCATTCTGCGTGTCTTTCATCAGGAGTGAGTTCAGGATGCTCATAGATGATGTGCTGGAAATGGTCGACCATTGTTCCGTAAGGAATGAACATGAAAGATTCGGCAAGGTGGCTGTATCTGAACTTTCTTGCATCAGGTCCGAAGAATCCTTCTGCAGCTTTCCATGCGAAGAATTCCATACTCATTGAGTGTACTTCACAGCCTTCCATGCTCGGCCAGACAGTCTCTACAGGGATCCTGGTGCGGTTCATCCAGTCGGCAAAAGCATGTCCTGCTTCGTGTGTGACTGTCTCGACATCGTCTCTGGTCCCGTTGAAATTGGCGAAAATGAACGGTGCCTCGTAGTCATGGATACTGGTGCAGTATCCGCCGCCTTCTTTTCCTTCTGTAGCGATCAGATCCATCAACTCATATTCAGTCATAGTTCTGAAGAACTCACTTGTTTCAGGTGAAAGTTCATCATAGAACTTTTTGGCGACTTCAAGAATATGGGCTGCATCTCCATCAGGCTTGGCATTGCCGGATCTGAACATCAGAGCATTGTCTGCAAAGCTCATCGGATACTCGATGCCCAGTCTCTCAGCCTGTTTTCTTCTGATTGCATCAGCAACCGGAACAATATATTTCTGAACAGCTTCGTGGAATTTCTCGATGTCATTCCTGTCGTAGCAGTTCCTTGTCATGCGGTAATAACCAAGTTCCACATAATCCTTGAGTCCCAGTTTCTGACTCATTTCATGACGGATACATGTGAGTTTGTCGTAAAGCTCATCAAGCTTGTCCTTGTTGTCAATGTACCAGCCGCCTTCGGCTTTCCATGCCGCAAGCCTGGTCTCATCATCCGTATCATTCTTGAACGGACCGATCTGTGCGATCGTATATGTCTCTCCTTTGAACGGGATCTCGGCACTCGCGATCAGCTTAGCATACTCGGTAGTCAGATCGTTCTCCTGCTGGAGAAGCGGAATGATGCTGGTATCAAAGGATTTGAGCTCGAGCTCGGCATTCAGGAAGACTACTTCGCCGAATTCATCCGATAATTGCTGTCTGAACGGGGACGCACAGAGCGCTTTCGTCCACAAGTCAAGAAACTCCTGGAGTTCAGGCATAGTTCTGTTCCAGAAGTTTACTTCATCATCGTAGTATTCGTCTCTTGTATCTATAGAATGGCGAATCTCAGCTAAAGTAGATACCGACATCAAATGGCGTGTGATCCTGTCCTTTCTGATGAAGCAGTCTCTCGCCTCTTCATATGAAGCAGCTGACTTGAATTCTTCAGTAAGGTTCTTCATCTCCTCTTTTGCAGAGTCGATATCCGGCCTCTCATAAGGCATTTCAGAAAATTTTAGCATATAACATCCCATCTATCGAAAAATTGTTTTTCTGATTTCCGAATAATAACACGGAAATTTTAAAATATTTTACCACATTTTGACCTAATGGTAAACAATTGAATGCTCAGTGAAGAGTATCTCCTGTGCTGAAAAGTTTTTTCTTAATAATTGAATATCTATATCACTTTTTGTAAAATTTTTCGGTATTATACAATATGTAATAATATGCGTTGACTGAAATGAAGTTTATATATATTCCGAGGTAACCAATGAGCAGAAATAAATTAAAGGCTTTCATAGCATTCGGTCTTGTTCTCCTGATAGGCATGGGGGCTTTTCTCATAACATCATGTTCCGGAAATGAGCAGGAACCCGAGCCGGAAGAAACCGAAGAAGTCGTGACTCTCACCAATTTATTCACCGGTGAGACCGCCGAGGACGGCTATGATGAGAGTGCTTCAAGCCGCAGGAGTGTTGCGTTTGTAGTTGAAAACACGCCTGACGCAAGACCTCAGTGGGGTCTGGACGATCCGAATTACTCCCCTGACATCGTGCTTCAGGGTGAAGTTGAAGGAGGCATCACAAGAACACTTTGGTTCTATGCTGATTCCAACAAACTTCCTGAGATCATAGGACCAATGAGAAGTGCCCGCCCTCCTTATATTCGTTTCTCAGAACTCTTTGACTCCGTATTCATTCACTGGGGACAGAGTTCATCCAAAAAGGGAGAATATGTCGGAGCCAATACGGTTTTCAGAAAAGATAAAGTCGATCATATCAATCAGATGACTTTCGATGACAGCAAGATCGGTCTGTATGACAGAGATTACACCAGATCAGTCTCGATCGAACACAGGGGCATCCTTTATGGAAGCAAGGTCCCTGCAGCGCTTGAGCAGAAGGGTTTCAGAACGGAACCGAAGGAAAAGACACAGCTCTCCTTCGATCCTCTTGGCTGGATGACCGCATTTGAACCTGCCAAGAAGATATATGTTCAGTACTCCACAATGTCCTCGAGCCAGTCGACCAGCTGGACATATAATGAGGAAGACGGAAAATATCACACATCGAATTTCGAAAATGACTTCGCAAGAGACAATCTTCTTGTCCTGATCGATGATACAGAATACATCACTAAGACCAATTACATGAACTCCGGAAGCAGCGTTACCTACTGTGACTACAAGTTCAAAGGCGGAAAAGCAAAGCTCTTCAGCAAAGGCATCGTGAAAGATGTTGAGTGGAGAGTCGAAGACGGAAAGCTTATTCTTGTCGATACAGAATTGACCAGAATAGCGCGCGAGAGAGCGGAAGCTGCCAAAGCGGCCGAAGAAGCTGAAGCAGCGGAATCCGGTGAGACAGATGAAGCGGAAGAGGAAGAACCAATCGAAGTAATGGCAAGTCTTACCAAGGGAAAGACCTGGATCGGCTGGATATCCGGTAACAACGGCGGATATCTTGAAATCTCAAAAGAATAAAGGACGGTGCCTAGCCTAGCGCACCGCCCCTTTTTTTCTGAAAATGTGTCAAAAGAGAACCGTCCCGGTGGCACACCCGGTAGCACTTTACAGTTGCTCGTTGAGCCATTTCTGCCATGCTTTGAATGTCTCTGGTCCTGCTACTCCGTCTACAGTAACACCGAGGAATTTCTGCATTGCTGATGATGTCTTGGTTCCCCAGTCTCCGTCTACAGCTGCTCCGACTTTCTTCTGGATAGCCTTGATTGTCTCAGGTCCGCAAAGTCCGTCTTCCTTGATGCCAAGAACGTGCTGTGTTGTAGTGATTGTCTTAGGTCCGAATTTGCCGTCAACTTCAAGTTTGTACTTGGAGTCAGCTTCTTTCTTAGCAGCAGCCTTCTTCTCTTCTTCTTTCTTAGCTTCAGCTACCTTGAGCTCTTCAGCGACCTTTTCTTCAGCAGCTTTGAGATCAGCAAGCTTTGCATTTACTGCCTCAGCAGCTTTGAGTCTTGCTTCTTCCTTAGCCTTAAGAGCAGCTTCTTCGAGAGCCTTAGCTTCTGCTTCTGCCTTAGCTTTTGCTTCTGCAACCTTAGCATCTGCCTTAGCCTTTATTTCTTCAGCCTTTGCTTCTGCTTTAGCTTCTACCTTAGCTTCTGCTTCTTTGGCCTTTGCTTCTGCTTCGTCCTTCTTGCCTTTGAGTTTATCGAATAATCCCATATTTCACCTCTTTCCAGCTGCATTAACAGCATAATCTAATGAAGAAATGTACAATTAATTATCGTTTTTATTTTATGACGGATGAAACTGTTAGTCAACAATCACCATATAGACGAACTTCTTTGATCAGAAAGTCCTGACCGGCGATGATTTCCTTTGAGAAGCTCCCGCATTCCGGGCATTTGCCTTCATTCGGAGCGATCTCATATTCCTTTCCGCAGTTCCTGCACCTTCCGACTGCCTTGACAACATTTATGATCAGCTCAGATCCTCTCAGGAAATCATACTCGTCTGAGATGACTGAGTAACCGTCATACATGAACTCCGGAACCACAGCAGTTGCCTCGCCTACCTCGAGCACAACAGCATCGACATGGTCTATGTCATTTTCTTTGACTACTCTGCCGACCTGATCAGCGACTCCGAACAAAAGAGTCAATTCATGCATCGTTATTCTCTCCCGGCCTTGTCTGATCTGCTCATACGCTTGATCTCAATTCTTGTTTCTCTCTGTTTGCGATAGTCTTCTACATACTTGTCGCGGAAACGCAGAGCGTGTACAGGTTCATTGTATCTCTTGATGAGATGGATCGCGTCGAATTTACATCTTGTTGTGCAGACTCCGCATCCGAGGCAGATGTTCTGGTCAACAACAGTAGCACCGCATCCGAGGCAGCGTGATGTTTCTTTCTTGAGTTGTTCTTCTGTGAAAGTCAGTCTTTCGTCAGCCTTAGTGAGGACTTTGGCCTGATTCACGCCAGGTACCTGTCTGGAAGTATTGTCGTAGCAAATCTGGTCGTAATCGATGTCTGCTTTGTCAAGTGCCTTGAATTCTCTGCGGTCTCTTCCGATCTTGAGGTCATGTCCTTCCTGAACGAATCTGTTGATCGAGATCGCACCCTGCTTACCTGCAGCGATCGCATCGATGCAGAACTTCTGTCCGGTGTAAATATCTCCACCTACGAAAATATCAGGTTCTGAGCTCTGGTATGTAAGAGGATCTGCAATGACAAGGCCTCTCTTATCGAGCTCTACATTGACACCTGTCAGGAGTTTGCCCCAGTCAGGACGCTGTCCGATGCAGTAAAGAACTGTCGTGCATTCAGCTTCTTCTGTCACACTGTCATCAAACTTAGGATCGAATCTGCCCTCTTCATTCTTGACAGATACGCATTTACGGAACTTGATGCCTTTGCACTTCTTTGCCTTCGTTATGATCTCGGTCTGTCCCCAGCCTGCGTGGATCGTGATCCCGTCGCCTTCACAGAAAGCTTTGTCCTCATCGCCCATCGGCATCTCTTCGTAAGACTCAAGGCAGTACAGATCGACACTGTCCGCACCGTATCTGATAGCGGTACGTGCAACATCAGCTCCGATATTGCCGCCGCCGATGACAACGACTTTGCCCTTCAGGCTGACATCATTTCCTCTGTTGATGCTCTTGAGGAAGTCAACACCTGTCATGACGCCCTCTGCATCGTCTCCCTTGATACCGAGCTTGCCGCCATTCTGAAGTCCGATCCCGAAATAGAACGCATTGAATCCCTGCTCACGGAGTTCCGGTATCGTAACGTCTTTACCAACTTCAACACCGCATCTGAACTTGACGCCGAGTGCTCTCAGGACGTCGATTTCTGCATCGATAACGTCCTTCTCGAGTCTGAATGCAGGGATGCCGTTTGTCAGCATTCCGCCCGGTCTTACTTCCTTCTCGAATACGGTTACTTTATGGCCGTATGAAGCAAGGAAGTATGCGCAGGAAAGTCCTGCAGGGCCTGAACCGATAACAGCTACTCTGTAATCATGATTCCAGAACTTCTTCGGAACGAATCTCTGATCCGCGTCGATCTCTTTGTCTGCAATGAATTTCTTGATCTCGTCGATAGCGATCGGCTGATCGATCTGACCTCTGGTGCACTCGTTCTCACAGTTATGCGGACAAATTCTTCCGCAGACTGCAGGGAAAGGATTTTCTTTCTTGATGAGTTCAAGCGCGTCCATGTACTTGCCCTGAGCGGCAAGTTTAATATATCCCTGAATCGAAATATGTGCCGGGCATGTAGTCTTGCATGGGGAGGTGCCGGTCTCTACGACATTCTGTCTGTGGTCGCGGTAGTCAGGGTCAAATCTTTCCGGACCCCACTCGATATCGTCCGGAAGTTCCTTTGGAACATGGACGATCGGTGTCTTCGAGCAGATCTTCTGTCCGAGTCTCAGAGCGTTACTTGCGCAGACCTCAACACACTGTCCGCATGCTACACATTTCTCAGCATCGATTTCTGATACATAATTACTTCTTGAAAGGTTCGGAGTGCCGTAATATGTGGCACCGCCGATCGCCATGCAGCTGCTCGGCTGGCAGTTGCAGATAGCGAACGTAACGCCGTTCTCAAGAGTAGTGATTTGATGGATGCACCCCATCTCTTCTGTTCTCTTGATATGAGCGTAAGCTTCTTCTTTGGTGATCTTCTTGCCTCTTCCGTGACGGAGCATCGAATCCGCAAGAGGTCCTGTATACAGACACATTCCTTCTTCCGGATCTCCGGTTGCTTCGCCCATGATGCGGCGTACCTTGCGGCACTGGCACGGGACGATGCAGAACTGTCCGCCTATGGTAGTCTCAAGCAATGTGCTGATCCTGTCCATAGTCACGCGCTTAGTATCTGCAGGGAGAGCGCTCTCTACCGGTATGACTCTCATGATACCTACACCCATTGGAAGTGTCGGAGCTACATCTGCGTACGATTCAAATGCATGTCTTTTGAAGAGCTCTGCGATCTTGGGATTTGCTTCGACAAATCCCGGTCTTACCATCTGGAACTCGAAGATTCCCGGAGCAAACGGTACGAGCAGATACAGCTTAGCACCTGTCTTAGGGATCTTGATATCCATGAAATAAGCCTTGTCTGCGATTCCTTCGAGAACTCTCTTGGCCTTATCGACAGGCATTCCGGCTTTCTTGGCAAGTGCTCTTGCGGTGTAAGGTGTAACGATCTTCATCTGACTCATCAGATCGAGCTCATCATCAGTCAGGAGATAATCCAGCACCTGATATTCAGCCGTAGTTTCGTCCGTTTTGAGCTCGCCCTTGCACATTTCTGTTGCAAGTCTGACGAGTTTGTCATGTCTTGTTTCCATTACTTCATTTCCCTCTCAAACAATTTAGATCAGCGAGGTAAATCCATCCTCTCTGAAAATGATAGATACATCTGTCATCTCATCTATGATAGCGAGTGACTCGAGTCTGTAGCCTCTGTTCCTGAGGTTCGCTCCGCCATTCTGGAAGCCCTTCTCAATAACAGCGCAGCATCCTACCACTTCGCACTTGGCCTGTTTGACTATGTCGATCAGCCCGGTCAGAGCGCTTCCGTGCGCAAGAAAATCGTCAACGATGAGGATCTTCTCACCTTCAGGAAGATATTCTTTGCTGACCATAATGTCCTTTTCAACGCGATGCGTGAAGGAATAGATGCCCGCAGAGTACACATCACCCGTCATATTGGATGTCATGTTCTTCTTGGCGAATACTACAGGCAGTTCCATGGCCATCCCTGCAGCTACAGCTACAGCTATTCCCGATGCCTCAACAGTCAGTATTTTGGTCGCACCGGAATCCTCAAAAAGTCTGGCTATTTCCGCGCCGATCTCTTTGAGAAAAACCGTATCGATCTGCTGATTCAGAAAGCTTCCGACCTTGAGAACTCCGCCAGGCAGGACAGTCGCTTCAGAAAGGATCTTTTCTTCCATCTTTTTCATGTCCGTCGCTCCTCCTTGTAAGACGCTTAGATCGTGACAGATAATATTTCATATTAAATTGATTGTATCACATTATTAGAGATTAATAATAAAAAAAACAGCTCATAACACCATTCTTTGCAAAGGTATTATGAGCTGTCGTGTTGCTGGATACTATAGTCCCGTTGTGTAGTTGTCGAAATATCCCTGAATGTATACTACAGGTGTTCCCTTGTCTCCGGAACCTGATGTAAGGTCGCAGAGTGAACCGATCAGGTCGGTAAGTCTTCTAGGAGTAGTTCCCTCGGAAACCATGTTGCCGATAAGGCTCTCTTCAGGCTTGTTGAGAATAGCCTCGGAGATGGCCTTTCTCAGTTCTTCTCCTGAAAGCTTGGAATAATCATTATCAGCAAGATATTTGAGCTTGAGCTCATTAGGTGTTCCTTCAAGTCCTGCTGTATAAGCCGGTGATACTACAGGGTCTGCAAGTTCCCAGATCTTTCCTACAGGGTCTTTGAATGCTCCGTCGCCATATACCATGACTTCTACATGCTTTCCTGTCTTCTCCTTCATCATGGTCTGGATCTTGTTGACCAGAAGCTGGCAGTCTCTCGGGAAAAGCTTGACAGTGTCTTCTGTAGCCTTGTTAGTTCCGAGAAGTCCGTACTTTTCATTGTATCCGCTTCCGTTGACAGGTGCATTCAGGATCTCGTCCATGCCGTAAACATTGGCTCCGAGTTCCTTCAGTTTCCTTCTTGTTCTGAATCTTGTGTGGATGTCACAATTGATAACATCATTGGTGTAATCAAGGATCGCTTCAAGCTTGTTCGAAAAAATGATCTGCGGCTCTGCTCCCATCTCACGAATTATGTCTCCGTAAAACTCAACATAATCGACCCCCGTAAACTGGTGTCTGTTAACACCGAACAGTTCTCTGTATCTCTTCTCATCAAGTACATCTGAATATGGGTTTACGCCTGATTCAGCGACCTGATCCAGAGTCAGCAGAGAGTTTCCGACCTCGTCAGTAGGATAGCTAAGCATCACTACGACCTTCTTGGCGCCCTTTGCCATACCTCTGAGACAGATAGAGAACCTGTTTCTGGAAAGAATCGGCCATACTACGCCGATCGTCCCGCCGCCGAGCTTTGCCTTAACATCCGCTGCGATGTCGTCAACTGATGCATAGTTGCCCTGGCATCTTGCGACTACTGATTCCGTAATGCTTATGATGTCACGGTCTCTGACCTCAAAGCCATCGGAATTAGCAGCTGCGAGAACGCTTTCAACAACCTGTGCAGCCAGATCATCACCCTGGCGGAAGATAGGGCATCTGATGCCGCGAGATACTGTTCCAACTCTTCTCTCTGTGCTCATTTAATGTTCCTCCTGTCTTGTTGGGTAAATATGAGTTATGCCTCATCAAAAGACAAATTATTTTACCACTTTTCAGAGAAACACTGCAATACAAAACAAAATACGCAGCCCGGTTTTTGTTCCGTGACTGCGCATATGTGTTAAAAACTGTGAATATTATAGAGCAAAGCAATGATTTCGTTCGGCAATAATGGTTAATTATGCTGCATTTCCCGTATTCTATCGGCAAGTTCCCGCATTCTGCGGGCATCGTAATCAAAATCAGGATCGTATCTTGCTACGCCGTTACGGATAGCTTCGTCACGTATTTCACGTGCCTTTTCCTCAAGATAATAGATCACATCATCTCTCTGTCTGTCGGTAAATCTGGCTGCCGTTCCGTCATCTACGATGCCCTTGATCGTTTTGATAAGCTTTGCTGCATTGGAATAGTTAATGATACTAAGTGCCTGAAGGATCTGATTGTACTTATTATCGATCTTAACGATCTCAATAGCCTCAGGATCGCCCAGATATGCTGCCATAGTATAATAAAACGTCGCTCGAGTCTCGTCCTGTTCCGTTCCCAGTCCATGCTGCCAGCATACACCGACCATACGCACAGCCTTGGCATGCTCATGGACAACAGCTTTTTCGAATAATCCAAATGCCTTTCCGTAATCCTTTGCTACTGCGTTCCCGTTGAAATAGCACATCCCGAGTTCATACTGAGCTGTAGCGTAATCTTCTGCAGCAGCGATTTCAAGATGAGGGATCGCATCTTCGTATCTTTCCTGTTTGAGATAAAGACGCGCCAGCATCAAATGTACCCACGCAGAGTCTTTTTCTTCGAGTGATTTTAATAACCAGCGTTCTGATTCATTATAATCAGCTTCCACTCCTATACCATCTCTGTAGCAGACACCGATCCATGCCTCAGCACGTTTGTCTCCATTTGCTACGGCCTTGCTGAACCACTCATATGCTTTGTCATTGTCTTCTTCTACACCTTCGCCATAGTAATAGCATTCTCCGAGTCTGCGCATAGCACTGACATAGTCTCTTTCTGCAGCTTCAGCAAAAAGTCTTGCAGCTTCCTCAAGATCTTTATCGACACCTTCACCATTCAGGTACATAAGCGCCAGATTGAACATAGCTGTTTCAGCGCCGCTGTCAGCAGCACGCCTGTATAATTCAACAGCCTTGCTGAGGTCCTGTTCAACACCGATGCCGTCGTTATACATTATCGCAAGATTGTTGCAAGCACCTGTATGACCACTTTCTGCAGCCATTGTAAAATATTCTGCAGCTGTTTTATCGTCCTTCTCTACTCCGTATCCGTTAGAATAGATCAATCCAAGATAAAACTGTGCGCTGTCGTTTCCCTTTTGTGCAGCATCTTCGAAATACTTTCTGGCAATACTATAGTCTTTCTCAACGATATCGCCTTTGTAATATATGCTTCCAAGCTTTACCTTTGCCCGTTCATAACCTTTACCGGCTGATTCTGTCAGGAGCTGTATGGCTTTTTCCGTATTTCCGCCATCCTCATTGTCATCAAGGTACATAATGGCAATTTCATATTGAGCACGCCTGTTGCCCTTAGATGCCGCGAGTTCAAACAGTTTTGCCGCTTCGCAGGTATCCTGTTCAACACCCTTTCCGATCTTGTAGAGATAACCCAGATTACACTGCCCGATACTGTCACCGTGGTCAGCTGCTCTTCTGTACATAAGAACAGCCATCTCGAGATCTTTATTCACCCCGTCTCCATACTCATAGCAAAGACCGAGTGCGCATTCAGCACTTGGGTATTCCTGATCTGCAGAAAGCATATAGAGCCTGACTGCTTCTGTGAAGTCCTTATCGACACCTTTGCCGGATTCGTATAATCTTCCCAGATTGTACTGCGCCTTAGGATCATACTGATTTGCAGCTTTGCGATAAAGTTCTACTGCTGCAGCGATGTCCGGATCCATATGAATGCCGTATTCCAGGCAATATCCGAGCCGGTTCTGAGCATCTGCATTGCCTGCTTCTGCTGACAAGCGCAGAAGTCTGACGAATTCGGCATTGTTTTTAATGACCCCATTCCCAAGACGGTATCTGTCAGATAATTCAAATTGAGCTCTGTGATCTCCGAGCAAAGCCTTTCTCCTGACCGTTTCAAGATCCATTTCTGAATAGTCAGAATCAGAAGAAGCATCGATGACAGGGCGAAAATCCCCGCTTTCATCAGCATTATAACGGCAGTAATCTCTGAGTTCGATTATGGAATCATAAAGATTCCTGCCTACGACATCCATCCAATGCGGTGTCGCAAGATAGTATTCCAGGCTTTTCGTCAGTTTGACGTTGGTGAGCTTGAAAGCAATTACAGTGTAACTCCTCGATACAGCAAGGCTGACTTCGCGGACGACCTGCGGAGATATATTAGAATATTCTGTCAGTACAAGAATAAGCGTATCGCAGACTTCGATACCTTCTACAATGCCCTCTGCCCATTCGATGCCCGGTCTGATATCTCTCGGAGCATACCAGCACTTCATGCCATCGCTTTCGAAGCATTCAACGATAGCATCTGCAATACTCTTATTTTCACTTGCATAGCTGATAAAAAATCTTCCCATGACTGCACCTGCCTTTCAGCTGATGATTGAAATACGTATTCTATACTAAGATAGTACACGTATCTGATTCCCTGCTCATGCAGAGGGGTGATTGTGTCCCCGGGTCTATACTACCATTTCTACTTTGCTGCCCTTGGAAGTCTTTGTCACAAGGATCTTCTGTGGGATGCTCTCATCCAGCTTTTCAAGATGGGAAATGATTCCTACGAATCTGTCCCCTGTCGTAAGCTGTTCAAAAACAGAAAGAACATTATCGAGTTTCACATCACTGAGAGTCCCGAAGCCCTCATCGACAAAGAGTGATTCCATCTGCTTTCCTCCCGCATGGCTCTGCGCTACATCTGAAAGTCCAAGTGCCAGAGACATTGATGTGTAAAATTTCTCTCCGCCTGATAAAGATTTGGAATCTCTCAGTTCTCCGGCATAATCGTCTTGTTCAGGATCAATGCTGCGCACAAATATCTCAAGTCCTGTTTTGGAATCGGCACGCTTTGCAGAAATATTATGAACCAGCTCGTACTGACCACCACTTATCTGCTCCATCCGGATATTTGCCATATCGATGACTTCTCTGAAAACAGAACCCATGACATATCGTTCGAAGCTGAGTTTTCCCAAAGCGCCGCTCTCTCCTACTGCCAGGTTTCCGAGTTTCTCGATCCTTCGCCAGGCTTTTTCTGTGGAGTCAAGATACCCAATGATCTCCGCTGCCTGATCAAGAACACTCACGTGGTTAGCAAGAAGTGATTCTTCAGAATTCACATCATCATTTATTCTTTTGCGGAGGTTTCCTTTTTCTTCCAGATCACGCTCCAGAACAGTGATATCAGTATACGATTTACCTTCGATGCGTTTTTCAATACTTTCTATTTGCTTTCCGGTCACTGCTTTGTCATTTATATAATCAGTAATTGCTTGCTGTTCGTGCTTGATCCAGACTTCGCCTTCCATCTCTCCGGTTGCACTCATCACATCTGAGACTTCTTCGAGATCTTTAAATCCGCATGCTTTTATTTGAGCATTCAGCAGTGAAAGTGTATCTGCAGACCTTTCAGTGAGGTCTGCTATCTGATTATTTTTCTCTTTCAGACTGCCTTTCTTTCCGGCAAGAGCTTCTTTGATTTTCTGAAGCGCATCCTCGTGTGCCTTAACAGCAGCCTTCTTGGCGGCTGACTTTTCAGTCATGTTATCCAATGCTTCCTGTGCATCTTTTTCCGAGCCGTAGACCAGCGGTTTCTTCATTTCTTTGACCGCTGCCTCGATTTCTCTTGATCTGGATGTCTTTTCTGCCGCCTGTTCTGAGAGGATCCTGATCTGTTCTTCAAGGTTACCAATAATCTTTTCTTTGTCCAGTATGTCTTTCGTGCATTTATTCCGCTCTTCCTGCAGTTTCTCCGCATTTTTCAGTTCTGCGGAGAGTTCGTCCATGAGTTTACGAGCCATCTCTACAGCACTTTCAAGATACTTTTCGTCTGCAAGAGTTTCCCAGTCTGAGCAGTCAACAAGAACGGAACGGGCTCTCTGGAGAGTGCTGGCTTTCCTGCTCTCAATACTTGTCTTCAGTGTCTCGACTTGAGTATATTTCTCACTTCTTTTCTTCTCCTTGTTCTCCGCATTCGTCCTTGCTTCTGATACCGTTTCTTCATCCGGTGTTTCTTCCGCGCGTTCTGCAAGATTGCCTATATCTGCTCTTCTGACACTTGTTCCGCATACAGGGCATACAGTGCTTTCTTTCTCCTCAAGCTCCATACGCATTTCATCAGCAATAATGCCTGCCTGACCTGATATAAATTTCAAATACAGAGAATGCGCCACGCTTTCTGCATTACCGGCTTCTTCTGTCAACTTACTGAGAGATCTGATCTCGTTTGAGAGCTTAGTTATGTCATTCTTTATTGAGAGAACTTCGCTTCTGACTCCATCCTTGCCGGAGAGAAGTTTATGATTGTCGCTTGCAGTGTTGGATCTGTTTTTCAGTGCCTCTGCTCTGACATCTATGTCACTCAACTCTTTGACGCGGTCCTTGAGCAAAGTCAGTTCCCCTTTTTCATGTTCGAGCTCTGTCTGCACTGTTTCTTTCTGTCCATTTGCAGTTTCTATCTCAAGATCCAGAGTTTTTTTCGTTTCCAGATTGTCGTCTATCTCTTTGTATTTCGGTATCTGCCCACTCAGGACCTCAATTCGTGCAGTCAGCTCTTCTATTTCTTTTTTTGTCTCCTCGTCAGATCTTACTACTTTTTCTTGTGCCTCAAGATCTGCTCCGAGTCTTGCGATCTCTTGCGAAAGAGTCTCTGCTTCTTTCTCTGTTTTGACAAGGGAATCCTGCACTTCATCATGGTCTTTGCGAAGCGGCTCGATCTTATGTACCGCAAGCTCTACCCTGTGAAGGGACTTCTCACGTTCTTCGAATTCCAGAGACACAGAAAGCAGGTCATCCATATGTTTCTTATGAGATTGCAGGTCATCAAATTGGCTGTTCACCTCTTCTGCTGCACCTTTCAGTGTAGTCAGCTCAGTGATCACCTGATCGATTTCCTCTCTTTCCGATTTCAGTTTTTCAATTGCGGCATTCTCTTTATCAGTAAGTTCCCTGAGTTTGACCAGAAGCTCAGGATCGCCCGGCAGGTAAAGCACCTCTTCGCCATCTTCTGCATCAGGGACTTTGAAAAGCGAGCCAATAAGAAAATCCAGATCCTGTCGTTTTGCAGATCTTCGTTTTTCAAGGACTCCTTTTGCCTGGGCAAACAGATTCTGATAATACAAACTCTCGGACGTGTCGAAAAGTTGCCTGAATATCTCCATCTTCTTGTCGCTGTCAGATTTGAGAAACTCAGCGAACTCTCCCTGAGCAAGCATGATGATCTTGCGGAACTGATTCGAATCAAGTCCCAGTATCTCAGTGCATCTTGCAGTTACAGCATCAGAACCTTTCAGAGTATTTCCATCAGGTTCTGTCAGTGTTGCGCCGAATTTAGGGTCTCCGAATTCCCCCTTCTTACCGCGTGTTTCACTGTAATGTATGGTCCTTTCTACAGTATAGATCTTGTCGCCCTGAGAAAACTTTAAAGTGACTCTTGAGTCTTCTTTCTTAGATACTTTCTCGCAATGCATCATTTTCTTTGTACGGTCGCTGCCGCTTGCTTCGCCGTACAGCGCAAAACAGATCGCATCGAATATTGCGGTTTTGCCTGCGCCTGTCTCTCCTGCGATCAGATACAGCCCGTGAGACATATCTTCAAATGGTATGATTGTTCTCTCGGCATATGACAGGAATGCAGTCATTTCCAGTTGCAATGGTCTCATTACTTATCCTCCGATTTCAGCAGAAAATCAATTAGCGCGTCAACGCTGCCCGGCTCAGGGACTTTGTTCAGCTCCTTAGCATTGCGCATGAGTTCGCCTGCATACTTCATCAATTGAATATCTTTTTCTTCAGGCGGTTCCCCTTTATTCCTTTCTGTATAGAATTCAGCGAACAGTTCCTCCACACTTTTATCCTGCACTGCTGAAGACTTTCCGGAGACAGATCCGCAGAATTGATTGTATTCGGATGTCAGCTCCATCAATATGCTTCCCCTGCTATTGTAAAGATTTCTGAAGAATGTCCAGATCTCAGGAGATACACGCCTGTCGTTCAGAGTCACTTTGATGTATTCACCGGTATTATTATTCTCAAGTTCTCTGTCCCTTATATTCTCAAAACTGTCAGCCGGGATCTCTCTCATAGGATGTAGAGGCTCTATAACTATGGTCTCGATTTTGAGCGGTTCACCTTTTGGCCCCATCTCAACAAGGACCGGACCCTTTTGCTGCTGCCTCGTCTCATTGAAATGGTAGCAGAGAGGCGTTCCTGCATATCTGATACTTTCGCGCCCTACAGGATAAGCAGAGTGAATATGTCCGAGAGCAACATAGTCGAAATCAAAGAAAGCTGACGCATCTATCTGGCCAACGCCTCCGACCATCGACTCTGATCCGCCTCTTTCGACCTCCTGACCATTGAATGTCACGTTCTGGTGAGCGATCAGAACATTTCTTTTGCTGAAATCGATTGGCTGTGCCGCAAGCAGTGCTCTGACTGCAGAGTCATAGTCCCTGAGACTTTCATCTCCCATGGCTCTTGCAACAAGAAGCGGGAAAACATAAGGCATGAGCCAGAATGTGACCGGTTCTCCATTGTCGGGATCGGTTATGGTCACATGCTCAAGTTCATATGAATTCGTAAGACTGCGCGAGAAAAAAAGATCCTGCTTTGACAGTACAGGTCCTACATAAGACAGTCTGTGGACTGAATCGTGATTGCCTGCAACAGTCATCACAGGTATACCAAGATCATTTATCGCAGTCATCATTCTGCTGAAAAGTGCTATTGCATCCTCTGACGGAGCACTCCTGTCAAAAACATCCCCAGCTATGAGGACAGCATGCGGTGAAACTGTTCTGAGGACCTCAATGAAATGGTCCACCCAGTATCCCTGATCACCGTTTTCTATCATTGAGACTCCGTGTACTGATTTCCCGAGATGCAGATCCGCTATATGAATAAACTTCATGATGATCTCCTTGATTAGTGTTTCCTTGTGATCCATAGGATCTCAGGAGGATTGTTCTGTTGATTCAGAAGGCTTACATACGCAGCATGATACTTTTTCGTATCAAGTGACTCAGCCCATTCAAGGACTTGCTTCTTCTCTGCTGATCCTTCTTCATGGCCGTCATACAGCACGACCGTAACGATCCCACCCGGGCGGATCGTATCCAGCGCGCATTTCAGCCCTTCTAAGGTCGTTTCAGCTGTTGTCGTTATACTATGGTCCCCTCCCGGCAGATAGCCCAGATTGAACACAACAGCCGCCGCACTGCCCCCGGCTATATGGGATCTCATCGATACAAAAGATTCCGGTATGATACGTACATTCGAAAAGCCGTGAGCGCGAAGACGTGCTTCTGTCAGGAGCAGAGCTTTCTTCTGGATGTCGAAAGCATAGACCGTTCCTTCCTTGCCCACTGCCACCGCCAACGAGACTGTATCCTGTCCGGTCCCGCACGTGGCATCTATGACGGTATCTCCTTGCTCTATATATTTGAGAGTGACTGCCATAGCCAGCTCTGTTGTTTTTGTTATAAGATTACTCATTTCAAGCCTCTGAAGCGTCTTTTGCCGGTTTTACCGTTATCAGGACACCGGCGAATACTATAATGATCCCTATGATCTGCCTGACCGAGATAGATTCACCCAGCATCAGGTAGGAGAAAACTGCCACGAATACAGGCTGCGAAGCATATATTACTGTGCTGTGTCCCGCAGAACTCAGTTTTTCCGCGGTGGTCTGCAAGATAAATCCGAGCGCGCCGCATCCCAGTGCAAGATACATAAGCTGCCACCATCCCGCAGGGCTTGCCGGAAGTCTGAAGCTGTCTTCAAGCAGGAGCGATAAAACAAGTCCGTATGCTGCAACGAAGATCAGCTGGAATGTCCCGAGCACAACATGGTCATGCTTTTCTGCATATCTTTCGGTATACAGCATCTGTAAGGAATAGAACAATGCACTGAGTATGCATGCAGCGTCCCCTTTATTAAGTGTCAGGCTGCCCGAGAGACACATAAGGCCGACACCGATCAATGTGATCAATATGCTTGATGTCTGCCTGAGCGACGGAGCCTTCCTTTCCTGAGCCCACACTATAAGGGGTGTAAAAAATGCAACAAGGCTCATCATGAATCCTGCATTTGACGCAGTAGTATATTTACAGCCGATCACCATACACAGATAAGAAACAAAAAGAAACGTCCCCAATGTTGCCGCGTGGAGGGTCGTTTCTTTGTCAACTGAGCGGTAACGCCTGCGGAATACGATGAAGCAGGCCGCAAACGCTATCAAAAATCTCAGCGCCACCATGTTGAAGATTTCAAGCTCAGCCAAAATCTGCTTGGAAAAAATCGTAATAGCCCCGAATATCATGGTAGCCCCAAGCATCATAGCATCGCCTGCCAATGCCTCTTTCCCTTTTTTATCCATTACTTCCGGTCCCTTTACATCGTCTGCAGTGTCAGGAATCCAAGGACTCTGTTATTAAAATCCTTTGCCTGTTCATAAACACCGTGACTGTAGCCTTCATAAATAAACAGCTCGCTGCCTTTTATTTTTTCATTCATCTCGATCGAAGCTCCCCGTCCGAGCACCATGTCCTGACCCGCGCCGATGATAAATGTCGGGCAGGTTATTTTGTCAAGGTCATCATATGCATCATGCTCAAGACATGAATTGCAAAGTATCCTGAATCTTGTGTAGTCTTTCGGTTTGGCCAGAGCGATGAAATTATTGATCAATTTGCCGCGATCCCGGTATGACCCTGTGTATGACCTTTCGGCAGTATCCATCATGATGCCTTTGTAATCATCCTTGTCTGCCATTTCAAGCCAAGTTCCGAGCGCCTCCCGCATGACATCATTTGCTCTTGATGCGGTGACCGCAAGAACAAGACTCCTGACTTTGTCAGGATGACGGATCGCCAGCTTCTGTGAGATCATGCCGCCCTGGGATACACCGAAGACATGGGCTGATACGATCCCAAGCTTTTCCATGATCTCGCTTATATCGTCAGCCATATCATCTGTTGTGAAGCCTTCAGGCATTTTATTGCGTCTGCTGAAGACATAGACTTTGAAATGCTCAGCGAATTTCCTGTACATCAGGGCGAAAGGAACTGCAACACCTTTCGCAGTCTTGAATCCATCTCCGACGCCCGGAAGCATGATAAGAACATTGCGGCCATTTCCGAAACTGATATAGTCGCAATCGGTGTCCCCTATCTGAATATTCTCATTGCGGGCGTTCAGAAATGGTCTCATTATTCGCCTTTCTCCTGATCGTCAGTTTCCGGATCCACAGGTTCCTCAGGAGTTTCTGTCGGTTCTTCCGGAGCTTCATATACTTCTAGCTTGATCGTATCTGCGTTATCCGCAGGGTCTTCCGAGTCTTTGAGGTCCTCGATCGTGATCGTCGTCAGTGTCTCCTCATCGACATTCTCAAGATTTGAGACCCTTGCTGCCTGGTTGGTGATTATCTTCTCGAAGAGATTTCTTACCTCTCTGGCATTAGCAAAGTTCTCGCCCTTGAACGCCTCTAGTCTTATGATCTCCTCACGAACTGCCTTCTCGGCCTCTTCCGTCAGTTTATACTGGTATTTTTTGCACTGGAGATCGAATATCGCCTGCAGTTCATCGACCGTATAATCAGGGAATTCGAAGAATTTATTGAATCTCGATCTGAGGCCCGGATTACTCTCTACGAAAGCTTTCATCAGTTCAGTATAACCGGCAACTATAACTACGAACTCATCACGATGGTCTTCCATCGCCTTGAGGATCGTGTCGATAGCCTCCTGACCGAAGTTCTCACCTTCCTGATTGAGAGTGTAGGCCTCATCGATAAAGAGGACTCCGCCCATTGCTTCTTCTATCTTGCCCTGAGTCTTGATCGCGGTCTGTCCTACATAGCCTGCAACAAGTCCGGAACGGTCGGTTTCGACCAGCTGTCCGGTCGAGAGAATGCCGATCTCTTTGTACAATTTAGCAAGGATCCTCGCAACTGTAGTTTTGCCTGTTCCCGGATTTCCGGAGAAAACAAGATGCAGTGAAACAGGGACTGTTTTCATGCCCTTTTCCTGACGCATTTTCCTGACTTTGGCAAGCCCGACAAGTTCCTCGACATCATGCTTGACAGTCTTGAGTCCAATGAGTTCGTTGAGTTCTTCCATGCCTGATTTCTCAGGTTCAGCAGGCTTCTCTTCCTTAGCTGCAGGTGCGGTCTGAACTTTGAATTCAGTTTGAGTCACGACTTCGGTCTCGAGTTCCTGAAAATCGGAGCTGTCCTTATGATCATCTTTCGGAGTGATCTTGTTATCAGGCAGATCCCTGCGTCTGTCATTATGTGCGGAATCGCGTTTCAGATGGTGGTCGATCCTCGGTGTATCGTCATCTGAGCCCGGTCCGTAGAAATCGCGATAAATATCTTTAAGGTCGTCTTTGATATCTCTCATATCAGAAAATCCTTCCCTTTATTGTGATAATGCAAGTTTCTCTTATTATCACATTTTTACGAGCAAAATAAAAGAGCCGCGCTTTTTATGCGGGCTCAAATTGTGTATTAATTTCTAGCCTCCTGCCGTCATGAAATGCATGCGGAATTGCCAGTACAGCTCGTCAGCGTTCTCTCCCTGGATGATCACCTGCGTCTGCGGCATTGTCATCGATCCGACAGTTTTGTCAGGCAAAGTGATTATCGTTACATCACCGCGATGTTCTTTGAAAAACTGAACGACGCGATTTGCTTCCACAGCCCATACCTCGTCATATACTTTCATAGTTTTCCCCCTTAAGAACAATGTTATCTGTGCTGCATAATGAACTCTGCGATATCACCGGTCACGGCCTCGCCGATATGGCGCTCTACTGAATATTCTTTAGAGGCTTTGAGGATGTCGTCATAGAGAGCCTCAACAAATACGTGATCAAGTCCCGGATAAAGTTTGAATTCTGTATTTTCACGATCCCCGATAAGTTCACGGAACTTCCTGAAGTCATCATCAGCCAGCACCTGAAAATCTCTTTCTCCCTGCATTATCAGAACGGGCTTAGTATTCTCAAGCAGATAATCTGTCGCTGTTTTCTGTCCCATTTCCTTGAAATAGTACAGCGGCAATGTGCCCCCGAATCTCTTTTTCTTCGCTTCTTCATCAGTCATCTGATATAGTCCGGCGAATTGCTTTGCAATGATCTTATTCTCAAGACCGATGACCCATTTCAGGGCAGAGTTGCTCCCCCGGCTCTGTTTCAGCTGTCTTAATACTACTTCTTCCAGTCTGTAAGGAGTGCCTGCCATCATGATAAGGCCTTTGGCATTCCCGCCTTCAGCATCGATCCTTGGTGCAAGCATCGCGCCCATACTATGCCCGAGTATATAGATATTGTCATTATCGATCCGAGGATCTTCTCTTAATAATTCAAGTGCGAGGATCGCGTCTTCGATAGTCTCCTCTTTGACAGTCAGGTCCTTGAGTCTGGCCATTTTGCGCCTGTGGGCAAAAGTCCTTTTGTCATAACGGATAGAGGCGATGCCCTTTCCGGCGAGCCCATCCGCCAGATCCTTGAAAGGAGTAAGCTTCATCACCCTTTCATCCCTGTCGCTCGGTCCTGAGCCGTGGACCATGACGACCGCCGGAACAGGAGTTGATATGTCTTCAGGAAAAGTCTTGATCCCCTGAAGCGGGAATTCTGTTCCCAGACCTACGATCACGTGTTCTCTGATCATAATTCACACCTCGCTTATTTCTGCTGCAGTAATAATTCGATCTGATCCCTTTTTTCGTTAAGAACGCATCCTCCGATGTGATCATCCGTCAGGATATCACTGCTTCTCAGCGCAGTGAAAAGCTTAGACTCAAGTGCTTCTCTGAGTGATGTGTCCCTGACATTTATATCTGAATATGGTGAAAACGGACAAGGCTCAGCTCCGCCATGAGAGTTTATATGGAAAAATCCCCTTCCGGCAGCCAGGCATCCACCCGAGCTTTTCTCATCTCCCGGGAATGAAATATATATCATATCCTGCTTGTTGCGGCGCAGTGAATCGATCCGCCCGGCCATGAATTCTCTGTCAGCATCATCAGGAGCAAGATGCGAACCTTCTTCAGATACCGGCACGAATTCGATATAGAATACAGCTTTGCATCCGCGTGATCTGAGCGAATCGAGGAATTCATCCGAGAAAACTTCTCCGATATTTTCTTTAGTTACGGTTACGGACACTCCGTAGATTATCCCTTTGCTGCAGAGCTTGTCCATGACGCCGGAGACCTTATCATAGACGCCCTCGCCTCTTCTTGCGTCAGTCTCCTCACGACCGCCTTCTATACTTATCACCGGAACGATATTCCTGCATCTGTCCAGAAGGTCCATGTGTTTGTCGGTCATGAATGTGCCGTTTGTGAATACCGGGAACATCAGCTTCTGCATTTTGCCTGCAGATTCGATAACATCCCATCTCAGCATAGGCTCACCACCTGCCAGTAGGATAAAGCTGACTCCGAGATCCTCTGCATCTTTGAAGATCTTCTGCCATTCATCGGCATTGAGCTGCATTGAAGGCTCACAGTCGATCGTTGCGTTGTTTGCCCTTGAATAGCAGCCTTCGCAATGAAGGTTGCAGCTTGAAGTGATGCTGGCGATCAGATAAGAAGGTACGTGAAGCCCTTCCTTTTCATTCGCCTCTCTCTTTTTGGCAGCATGAGCACAGGCAGCCGCAAATTTTACAAGAAACGCACTTTCGCGAGGATCTTTCAGTGTCGCCTTAAGCGCATCCTTAACTACCTGCTCTACTCCTTCGGTAAGATATTGCTGTAAATCAAATCTTTCATCCATAATAATACCCTTTGTCAATTCAATCTCTTAAGTTCCCTTTTATATGCAGCGAAAAGAATCGTTCCCTTAATTATACTTGTTATCGTCATCGCCCACCATATCCCGTTTATGCCTCCGACTAACGGTACAAAAACGAAGAATAACGGTATCCTTGAACCTGTCGTTATCAGACTGACGACAGCCGGAAGCTTTGTTTTGCCAAGGCCGTTGAAAGCACCCGTAGTGACTATTTCGTAGCATATGAACAGCTGCGATATACCGGCGATACGTAAATAATCAGCCCCGCCTGCTATGACCTCCGGTTCATTGATGAAAATGCTGAAGATCGGCGCTGCGCCTACTATCAGCAGTGCTGTGACAGCGATCCCGTATACTGTCATCATCCACGTACCGGTCCTGAAACCGTCCCTGACTCTGTCGAATTTGCCTGCTCCGTAGTTCTGTGCAGTCAGGGAATTCATGGCATATGCGAACCCGTCTGAGCTCATCCAGGATACAGATTCGATCTGGCCTCCGATCTTCTGCACCGCTATAGCGGCATCACCATATATCACAACGAATCTGGACGTTATCATCGTGATGAATGCGAAGGCTATAGAAAAGAGCGCCGGAGGAGTTCCGAGTTTTGCCACATACCATATCTCCTCCCTGTCTGAACGTGCTAACAGGTCAAAATCCGCAAACAGATAGTCATCGCGCATGATGAACTTTGCAAAGATAATGGCGACTATCGTTTCAGAGAAAACAGTCGCGATCCCTGCGCCGTTTACTCCCCACTCAGGGAAAGGTCCGATCCCGAATATGAGCAGCGGATCAAGAATTATGTTGAGGACAAGTCCGACCGCATTGTACTTGAAGGACGTTTTGCTGTCACCTGTTGCGGTAAGAAGCCCCTGCATCACAAAGTTGAAGCCCATCACCGGATAACCCAGAGCGACTAACATAAGATATCTCTCAGCAGATGCAGCCGTGAGCATATCATGAAGATGGAAAAAGGCTATGAGCTGATGTCTGAAAACGATACAAATGAGCCCGAAAGCGATCATCAGAGCGAGCATCAGCTGTATCGATTCTCTCGCATATCTTCTGGCCTTGGACATATCGCCCTCTCCGATCGCCTGACCTGCCATTACCTGTCCGCCGATCTGAGGTATCATCGCAACGCCCTGACTGATCCACATATATGACCAGGCTGTTCCGACTGCTGTCACTGCCTGATTTCCTATCTGTCCGACCCACATAGTGTCAAACATATTATATGCCATTTCGACGAACTGCGAACCCATTATCGGCAAAGCAAGCCAGAACAGACCCTTTGCGATACTGCCGTTCAGAAGATCTATTCTGTTGTCCTGCCTGATCTCTTCCATCTATTGTTTCTTATCTCTATTTATTCTCTTCGGTCAGAACTGAAACCTCGACTCCGTTGACTGTCACGCTCTCGCCGGCAGGTATCAGAATGTATGTGATTCCATCGATCTCTTTTACTTTGAGCCTGAGGGCATTCTCCGAGGCTGTTATGATCCTGGTCTCAGGTGTTTTGACTTCAAAAGCACGCTTCTGCACCAGATTGCCTATGTTGAAAGTGCCTGCACCGTCAAAACGTTCGCCCACTGCTTCACTGAATTCTTTGACTTTCTCATCGGAAATACCCTTATCAGTCAGGATCTCTCCGATGTCCTCGATGTCGACTTCCGCTACAGCAGACGGGGTCTCTTCTTTGAGCGCCTCTGCTCTTGCCAGGAGTCGCGCCTGCAGTGTTGTGACAATATCCAGACTGCAGTCTTTGCCGAGGGATTCAGCCAAAGTATAATTGAATGTCTCTTTCTGGACTTCTGCGGCCATCGGTGGGTTCTCTACCATGAACAGAGCCGTTATGAGTTCTCCATGATTCTCTGAGCTGCTCTTAGTATAATACTGGACCTGATAAATATCCGAGCTTCCTTCTTCGAGGACCGGGAACATGAAACCAAGCGCCGGTGCCGAAAGAAGTGATCCTGTGGAGATGCCGCGGAATTCCTGCTGACCCGGCAGATACTGGAGCACTGCCTTTGACGTTTTGACAGGACAGATCGCACATATAAAATACTCGAACTGCTCGTTTGATTCTTCCGACCACTCCTCGTCTTTGACATCCTTAGTATACAGGTCATATGTATCTGCAGCGAGTATTATCACGTAACTTTCGCCATCCATATCGAGCGATTCGATGATCCTCTGATACAGAAGGTCCCTCATGTTCTCATCTCTTGCCTGAGTACTCTTGAGTGCCATCAAAAGCGTGTGCTCATCACTATTGCCTACTTTGTCAGTCGGCATCTCAATGCTGATCTGATTTCTTCCCTGTGTGCCTGACAAAACCTTCTTGAGGATAGTAGAATACATTTCTCTCTCCTCGGTTTCCATTTCAAGCACAGGGATCTCCATAGTCGTTACGATCTCACCTGCACCATTGACATAGCAGCCGTAAATACTGCGGAAATTGCCAAGTGTTGCATCTATTCTCTTTCTTATTCTTCTGATATCTTCTGTTTTCAACTAACGATTTCTCCTTTTACAAAATACGACAGTATCTATAATACCACAACATATTATTAAAACAGGCCGCATATTGCGGCCTTGATCAAGAATCTTTACATATTTTTGTAATGAAATTTGCCATCTGAGCCGAGTTCGACTTCGAGGTTGCATTGTACATTCTGTGACGGATCAGGATGGTCCTTCCACAGTTCATATAGTTTCGGCAGGAAAACAGGCCACTGGCTGGCCTCGTAGTCCTCGTGATCTGTCGCATAATTAGGAACAAGTTTTGCGTCTGGATCATTTCTGAGGATATCCAGAACAAATCCCGGAGGCATCGATGCCTTTGTATTCGTTACGGTCGCTGTTATGTGAACGATACCGCCCGGTACGTCCTCCCATTCATGTACAGTTGAGTCTACGAGTTCACCTGCATCATTGAAAACACCTTCGCAGATAACATGGCTCAGAGCAGTGGTGAACGGATAGAAGTCATGCAGATGGAGTCTGTGTATCTCGACGCCTTCTCCGCCGAAAACAGGCAGAGCCGGATCAGTCGTTTCCGCAATAATATGGACCGAATCTTCGAAGCCATATTCATAAGGAGTCCTGAGCCAGTTGAATCGTTTATGCGAGCCCGGTGCCCACAGGTAATACCCCTTTTCCATATTTGCCCAGAACCAGTCAAGCATCTCAGCTGTCAGTCCCGGAAGGAAATGATGTCTCTGGGATGGCAGAGCATAGCCTTTTGCCTTTGCCTCTTCTGTAAGTTCAAGTCCGGCCAGCGGCGGATCCGGTCGTGCCGGCTTCTCAAATGGTTTGAATGCAACTCCTGTATTATCCCGGAACGGGATATGTGTCTGTCCCGCACTTGCAACATATACGCTTTTATCTGTCATTTTTCTATGCCTCCACATAGACTGTCAGTGCTACGATAGCTATAGTGATTTCTGTTTTCGGTTTGCCGTCAAGCGCAATGCCTTCCGGATTAGCGCCGCCATGATGTACCTCGGCTTCAACATTCCATCTGCTGAGATAGTCGATCACAACTGCAGGATCCACATCCTCAGGATGAGGCGCATAAATATCTGCCTTGATATATGCCTGCGTTTTCCGGTCAGTTATCCCGAATATCTCTGAGATACCTGCCATGCAGCAATGATGGATGGCATCCTTTGTCGCTTTCAGTACTGCATTATTCTGATCTCCGCCGTGCATGTCAACGCCTTGCCCGAATTCAATAATCAGTCTCTTCATAGCCATATTATTCACCTGCCTCTCTCATATACGGTATTTTCTCCTATAGTATTTTCTCCACGATCAGCTCTGCTGATCCGTCTTCAAGCGAATTATGCTCGTCCAGATGGAAGTGTCCGCCCGGACCGGACTCAGCCAGATCCTTAAAATGGTTGGCCAGCGAGAGCAATCCTTCTTTATTTGCAGATATTACAATAACGTTGTTATCGACACTTGTTCTGATCTCAGATCCATCTTCCCATCTGAACTCCATTTCTATGCCCTCACTATCTTTTCAGCTCAAAAAGTCCATGTCTGTTGCAATATGCATATAGTTTTCTGACGCGGTTGATCTTGAATCTTGCCTCGGCATTCCCTTCGGGATAAAGCTTTGTGAACTGCACGCCCATATCCGATACAGCCGCCAGAAAAGAAATATAGTGATCCTTCGTCATCGGGTGATCGATCGATACAAAGTATTCATCCTCAACGATCTCTTTCCTGATCATGTGATCATCATCTGCTTTTTCCGGCTCAAGTGGCGGAAGTGTGATCCCGCAGCAGCTTATTACAGCCTCTCCTATCGACTGTATCACGTTCCCACAGACCGGACATACGTAAAACCTGACCTTTGCGATATTGGATGACTTGTTCTGGTTTCTTATATCCTCTCCGGACAAAAGTTCAATAACGGAGATGTCCAGAGCTTGTGCCAGCGGTTCGAGCAGGCTGATATCCGGGAATCCCTGTCCCGTTTCCCATTTGCTCACCGCTTTGCTGCTGACAAAAATCTTGTCCGCCAGTTCTTCCTGCGTCAGTTTCTTGCTTTCACGGAGCCTGCGTATTACTGCTCCTGTAACATATTTATCCATGTCACGTACCTCCTTATGAGGCAAATCTATCATAAAGGAGATCGGGCATCTAACCACGCTCCGTAGAACCGGAAGCTTCAGTCTGAAGCCTGTTCATACAATTGTGCCAAAAGATCCGGCGTGACGGAGCCTACCTGGTTGTAAATGACCCTTCCGTCCCGGTCCAGCACGATCGTCTGAGGCATCGTCGAACTTCCTCCGACAATATTCCAGACAAGATCGTCCTTTGTATCAAGCGCAAACTGAATGTTGTCCCAGCCTTTGTCCGCAAGGTATGCAGGTATGTCATCCTTTGACATTGAGCTATGTACCGCCAGCACGGCGACATCATCTTTATGCTCTCCTGCCAGCTCATTGAAATGCGGGAGTTCCTCTACACAAGGTCCGCAGTATGTAGCCCAGAGATTAATAAATGTCACCTTGCCGCGTGTATCGCCAAGATGGAAAGATTCTCCATCCAGACATTCTATTGTAAAGTCGGACAGCTCATCACCAACAGCATAGCCGCCGTTGGCAGAACTATGTGACTTATCCGGGATGTTATACCATAGCAGCGCAAGAGCAAGAACCACCAAAGCGACAGTCCATGCTATACGCTTGCCTTTTGCCCGTTTTGCCGCAGAATCCGGTTTGTCGTCAGCGCATCCGCCTGAAGGAGCGATCAAAGTGATCTTACCTGCTTTCAGCGAGATCGCATCCTGCCTGCAGACATCCATGCACTTAGCGCAATTGATGCATTCATGGTCACCTATATGGCGGACATCCATCTTACAATTCATGACGCAGGCACCACAGTGTGTACAGCGGTCCGCATCTACCCTGGCCCCGATCACAGCCAGCTTATTGAACATTCCGTAGATTGCTCCCAGCGGGCAAATGAACCTGCAGAATGATCTGTAGCAGAAAACACATGCCAGCCCAATAATCAGCATTACAACGAACTTGCTCGTGAATAATAGACCCAACATCTTGAAGAAGCCGACATTGTCCGGATTTGAAAGGAGCCCCACAGCACCTTCCAGTGTACCTGCAGGGCAGATGTACTTGCAGAATCCCGGTACAACTTTGCCATGCTTAAGACCGAACCAAAGCGGAACTGCTATCGCAAACGCAACAAGAAAAACATACTTGAGATATGAAAGAATACGTGTTACCTTGCTCTTCTTTATCTTATGCGTCGGGATCTTGTGCAGCAGTTCCTGTACGAGACCGAACGGGCAGAGCCATCCGCAAATGGTACGTCCCAGCATAAGTCCCCAGAGCATTATGATACCGAATACATAAAAACCCGCGCGGTTTCCTGACGATGCCACCGCGTTCTGAAGTGAGCCCAGCGGACATGTGCCGATTGCTGCAGGACATGAATGGCAATTCAATCCGGGCACACACATCAACTTGGTATTGCCTGTGTATATCTCGCCCTTGATGAATCCCTTGGCATAAGCATTATAGAGAACTGCTGAATACAGCTGGATCAGTCTGCGTTTGCCCGGACGGCACCTTTCCCGCCATGAAGTTTTTGCTGAATTCTGACTATCCAAGGCCGACACACTCCGTACAAATATTCACTGCTCTTATGAGCATGTCTTCCATGCTGCCGTTTATGATCCCTGCTATCACAAAAATCACTGCAACTATCAGAACTGCGATCCGTGCGATCCTGAGACGTTGTTTCCGTGCTGCTTCCTCTGCTGCGTCACGCCTGTTTTCGCGTTCTTTTTTATATAGTGCAATTGTATCCGGGTCTGCGACAGGTTTGTCCTGATTTTCATCGCGTACGCCGATGACCACGCCTACGATATTTGTAAGGACCGCAAGAAGCAGCACCGGCAGATATCTGCCGAAAGCTGCTGTCACTTTTTCTCTTGTGAATATCCATGCATCGGGATGACCCTGCGCCTGATATGCAAGGCCGTCTCTGTAGATATGTATCGCCGCTGCTGCCATCAGGACAACCCAAAGCACGCATAATGCGGACTGAATAGATAGGATCAGTTTCTTTCTGTCCATTTCCGGCCACCTGCTAAGTATGTTTCATCGCCCTTTATCTCCGGGATTCTATTCCGCTGCTTTCAAAGTGATATTGACATCTCCGAATGATTCAGGTACGGGATACTCTGTATCATCTTCAGCGAAACCTTCGGGTACAGCATAGATATGTACAGTATAAATACCCTCATCACTATCAAATGTTGCTATGCCGTCAGCATCTGTCTCTCCCATCTGACAAACCTGATCGGAGCAGAGCTGCACCATAACTCCTGCAACCGGTGCGCCGGATTCATCACATGTGATCACGCGGTAAGCATTGCCCGGATTTTCAGAGACTGATGCCTTATCACCTGCACTGCCTCCACAGGAAGCCAAGAGTACAACGCTCATACAGAGAATCATTATAGCTATTACTTTTTTCATTTTATTTTTTCCTTGCTGCTACTATCGGCTGATAGAAACCTGTTGTTTCAGGGAACAGCCACTCGACTTCGCTGCATCCGTTTGACTTGAGCAGCGCAGTCAGTTCCTCCCTCAGTGTAGCTCTGTAATCACATTCGAATTTGCTTATCTGAAGGGTTTCATCATCATCGATTATATATTGGACAAGGTGATAAATGTCATTGTTCCATGTCCAGGTCTGGAAAGAAACCCTCTGTCCATTGGCTCTTTTGTGTATATATGGCGGGGAGTATGGCGGCTTGTCCTTAAGAAGACTGTCGTAATCCCTGATGCTGGCAACAAATATACCGCCATCCCTGATCATTCCTGTGATACTGCTTACCGCTGCATTCAGGTCTTCTCTTGTAAGCATATGCGGGAGCGCATTATCCATTGCTATTACAATGTCGAACTGTTCTTCAAGTGAGTCTTCGAGCGCACGGAAATCAGCATGCCCGAAACGGATCTGAACGCCATTTTCTTCAGCTCTTTTTCCCGCTTCCTCAAGTTCTCTGTCACTTATGTCAGTTCCAGTCACCTCATAACCAAGCGAGGCAATACCTATTGCCTGAGTTCCTATGCCGCAGGCGCAGTCAAGAACATGAGCCGTTCTGTCGAACCCGTGATTGCTGAATATCTTATCCAGGATCTCAGCCTGCTCATGCGTCGTTGCTTCCCAGTCAAGAAAAAGCTTGTCATACTGAGACGCCATATTGTCGTAAAAAGTTTGCGTTATATTCATCTCGTCAAAGTAATTCAATCTCTATGTTGTCTTTGGTGTCTACTCCATTGCCTTATCAAATGCAAGCTTCACGCCTTCTTTGACCGTTTCGTACGGCATGAAGAGCGCTGCCTCGAAGATCTTGTCATGACCGATGAAGAGGCTCGGCACCGACCAGTAATCGTAGTTCTCTATGATCTCCGGATGCTCATTTTCATTGATCATTTCGATCTCAACGTTCTCATACGCAGGATTCTCTGCTCTGAGTTCTGCAATAGCTTTCTTTGCAAAATCGCAGTACCTGCATTCGTCAATGTGGAACATTGTTATTTTCTTCATATTGCACCTTACCTCACTTCAGGAATGTCCTGATTCTATTCTCATCGATATACGGAAGTATCCTGTGGAAATGTTCGACCATCTTCTCAAAGGACTCTTCCGGAGTTCTGCTGTACACGCTGTCAGTGAATGAATTCCCCATGAAGTGTTCCGGAGTAGAATATTCCGCAACGCCCCAGCCATATTCATTTCCGTTCTTGTCGATCATATATCTGAAGTCGCTGATCAGGACGTATCCCTGAGACTGCAGCCGGTTTATGATCGTATCGAATCCTTTGTTTCCGCCTTTGCGGTAATTGCCGAGATATTTGAGTCTCTTGGAAAGCACCGGTGCATTATTGTCGATAAGGTCATACAGCACCTTATCTCCATGGAACACCAGGCCATCATCAAATCTGGCATCAAAATCATATCCGTTCCGCCTGTAATTGGCGAAGTCTGGGAACCATTCCGGGCTTATATACGCAGCCTTTTTCTCAAAAAACTTTCCGTAAGCGCAGTTCAGTTCGTTGATCACCGGGCCCTTCCATTCCCATGGTCCGTCATCTGTTCTGAACCAGATGCCCGGGTCAACATGCTCCTCAATGGAAAATCCGGGAAGCGAATTCTCGAAGAAAGGAAGGAAGCCGAGTTCAGTGACCGCATTTTCAAGGTCTTCTATTGTTCGGATGTATATATCGTCGATCGTCATATGTCAAAGTATCCGTGCTGCAGCATTATCGCGAATAATGCTCATAGCACCATCTGGCAATTTTATCAATTAGTTCAGCAGGCAGTGGCTGGTCATATGGGATCCTTATCGTCCCTTTACTTACTTCAAGATCCGTCAGTTCCTCGGCAAATGCAGCTACCGCTTCATCACCCGGATAGATGCCGAGATGCTTCTTAGCTGCTGCAAAATGTATGATGTTCCTCCCCTTCCAGTATGTCGGCATTGACCAAGAGATCCGCTCTGTTGCTTCAGGTAACGCAGCCCTGAGTATCGCCCTTACTTCATTCAGTACCGGTTGTATCTTCTCGTCCTGCGCTGAAATATATTCGTCAATATTCTGCGGTTTGACACAGTAATGATCCTGATTCTGCTTAGCGAACTCCCGGCCGCACTTTGGACATTTCCACATTTTCCGTTACCCCCGATAAATCTAACACTGATTCTATCACAGCAAATTGACTTAATATACAAAATGTGCATTTTCATTCGATCGTTGCCACGATAGAATCTACTCTCTGTTTTGCTCTCCCCATATGCACAATTGGTCGAGGACCTCCATCAGTGACTTTCCCCTGTCGCTCAGACTATATTCGACTTTAGGCGGTATCTGCGGATATTCCGTTCTGATGATCAGGTGATCCGACTCAAGCTCCTTCAGATTTGAGCTGAGCGTCTTATCCGAGATATTCTTCAAATACCTCTTAAGTTCATTGAATCTCACAGTCCCGTACTCCATAAGGCAGTACAGGATCACCATTTTATGTTTGCCTGAAATCAGCGAAAGCGTATAGCTGAATCCCGTTTCCTCAAAATTAGCATTCTCGATATAATTTTTTATCATCACTTTCCTCCGGGATAGTACCTATCATTAATATCAGTACTTGAATTATAATCCTGCACAGTTACAATCTTAATCAGGAGATTGATTCCTGTCAAACCAATTAGCGAAGTGAGGTACTGAGAATGAGAAAAAAGCTTAATATCACGGAAGGTATTTTCCCGATGCCTGTCCTTATGGTGGCAACATACAACGAAGACGGCAGCGTCAATGTCATGAATGCAGCATGGGGAACTATGCAGGAAAGAGGGACTGTAGCCCTCAACCTGACAGAATCCCATAAGACAGTAAAGAACATCAAAGCTACAGGTGCATTTACGGTCAGCATTGCAGATGCAGATCATCTGATAGAAGCAGACTATTTCGGCGTAGAATCCGGCAACAGAGTCCCGGACAAATTTGCCCGCATCGGACTTACCGCATGCAAGGCAGAAACTGTCAACGCCCCTGTGATCAATGAATTCCCGCTTTGTCTTGAATGTGAGTTCATTGAATATCAGGACAATGAATATGGATGCGGTGTCATAGGCAAAGTCGTAAATGTCACAGCTGACGAAAAAGTATTTGTTGACGGAAAGCTTGATATGTCTCTTGTCAATGCCATTGCTTTTGATCCATATACACACGGATACTACAAAGTAGCAGAACGAGTCGGTGAAGCATTCAAAGACGGAATGAAGCTGAAATAATCAAAAAGCTCACTGCAGCATCAAAACAGCAGTGAGCTTTTTTCTATGTATTCAAATTATGTCATGAATGTGGTTTAAGGATACTTATGACCGCGTACAATATTATGCTGACCGGGAGCCATGCAAGACTGTATCCTGCCAGCGGGAACGCGTAATATATCCTGCTCAGCATATCCCAGCCCAAATCAAACATCTCGCTGTATCTGACCGCTAGCTGAAGGATACTTATCAGAAATGCGCTTATAACTGCCCAGTTACCTGCCCGGAGTTTTGTCTGGTCATCAGGCTTTCTGCACAGGCAATAGTACAAAGCAATTACGATCGCTGCCGGATAGCAGGCATCAAGTACCGGTCCGATGATCCTGACAATGGTATTCAGATCTGCGAACGATACAATGCATGACAGCACGCACGATGCTATGCAGAAGTTCCTGTATGTAAAGACTCGTTTATTCTTTTCCAGAAGGATCTCCTCCCAGATCTCGGAAGTCGATGACACTGCGCCGACTGCAGTAGTCAGAGCTGCTGCGACAAGGGCTATATTAAAGAGTATCCCGCCGAAACTTCCCCAGAGCTGCAGGACCATCTCTGTATACAGCGCTGACAGCGTCAGGTCGATAGTACCTCCTGTATTAGCTCCGGCGATCATGTGTCCGAGTATAGTTATCGCAAGCAGACCAAGCCCGACTATCCCTATTTTGATGAGATTTCTGTTGACTGCCTTTTCCTCTATTCCCGCATTCAATATTCCATGAACAACGATGATTCCGAAGAGCAGTGCGCACTGAAGGTCTGCTGTTGCATACCCTTCAAGGAACCCGTGTACCACCGGATTCTGAGTGAACGATGGCGCAGCCCACTCATCTGATATTGGACTGACGATGCTCTTTACTATCACCGCGGTCACAACTACGATCAGGACCGGGAACAGCAGATTCCCGATTTTGTCTATTACTTTGCCCGGATTCACTACAAACCAGTATGTGATCAGATAAAAAACGATAGCGAAGATTATCGCCGGCAAATAGCTGTCTGTCTCAAGTCCGGTGAGCTGTACAATGGCAGCCCATGCCGCTGCGCTCATGCGGGGTACCATGTAAAGCGGTCCTATGACAAATATAGTCAGTGCTGCGAAAAATGTGCCGAAGCCGCCTGAAAGTCTTTGGATCAGCGAAAGGAAAGTGCCATTACCTCTGACAAGAGCCAGGTATCCTGTGTACGGCAATATCACTCCTGAAAGGAGGATGCCTGCAAACATAGGCCACAGCGCTGTACCTGCATCTTTACCCCACTGGACCGGGAACAGCATGCATGCCGCACCGAAATGCATCGAAAAAAGAGCCCCGCCCATTACCAGTAATTCTTTTAATCCAAGATCCTTTTTCATAATGGTCCTCCACACACTCTTTCTCTATGATACCAATATAGCGTTTAGACTCATAATTGAAAAATTAATAGTTATAATAATTGATATTATTTTTCTTAACATATAGAATGAATTCAGCAATTAATGCTTCATTACAGAAAAGAGGCTGCTATGAATACATTCAAAATGGTAAAAGTCTTCCTCACATCGATCGACAGTGGGAGTTTCACAAGAGCCGGAGAGATTCTCGGATACACTCAGTCCAATCTGACGCAGATGATGAAATCATTCGAAGATGAGCTCGGGATCCCGCTTCTCATCAAGACAAAAAAAGGGGTTGAGCCTACAAGCGAAGCGAAAATGCTCATACCTGCGATGCGCTCGATGATCGCTCAGGAAGAAAGATTCCTGCAGGAAGCCGATGAGATCCGCGGTATTCACAGAGGTTCGATTCGGATCGGTTCATATGTGAGCACTTCCTCTACATGGCTCCCTCAGGTGATCGGGTACTATCAGAGGGAATACCCTGAAGTGGAATTTAACATAGTAGAAAGCGGACAGGAAGAGATGCTGCGCGGTCTGCTTGCAGGAGATCTTGACCTGGCACTCATGAGTGCTCCGGAAAATAATGAAGTTGATTTCATTCCTATTCTGGAAGACCCGATGGTAGTTGTTTTCCCGCCTGATCACGTCCTTGCAGAATATGACTATGTTCCACTAAATGAGCTTAAAGGCCACCCTCTGATCATGACTTACCGTGAATATGATACGGACGCTAACAAGATCCTGTTTGATGCAGGTCTTGAATCTTTTGTCAAATACCGCTCCAAGGACGACTTTGCCGTGCTTGCCATGGTCCAGCATGGTCTTGGCATATCCATTCTCCCTAAACTGACTCTTGAGAGATTCCCCGGAAGCTATGAATACAGGATGCTCGATCCGGAATCGTACAGATCACTGGGAATCGGTATCAGGTCAATAAAAGGAGCGGGACCTCTCGCCCGCTCCGTGATCAATTATATTAAAGAAAACATCCGTTAAAAAACAACAAAAATGGACCCTGAGAAGTTGATCTCAGGGTCACCGGGTCATCTGTGCTCAAATACAATTTGTTTTTTTCCCTGATGAGCTGCGCTGCGTTAACCACCCCAGCATTATGAACAACACCAAAACTGCTACGTAATCGAGTATGAATCGTAATGCAGGCTCATCAAAATCATAAAATGCAAACTGCTGAAGCATCAGCATGTAGTCTGCAAAGCCTCTGCTGAAAAAGACATATGCTCCGTATACAGCAATTACAGCTAAGATACCCGCAACCAATTTTGCCCGGGAGCTATTCGCTTTTATTTTATTTGCCAACGGTCCCATATGCATACCCGCGTGCAAACTCATCATCACAAAGCCCCAGTATGCCAGGCAAAGATGTATCTGTCTGGCTTGTGCAGCTCCGCCTATGTGCAGGAATGTATATAGGTGCCTGGACATCATGATACCTGTCAGTGGCTGTAGTATCATGAACACGAGCAGAAACACATTCACTGCTTCGCGCAGAGTCCGCCTTACCGTATACCTTCCCTTTCCGATTGCTCTGAAAAATGCTCTGTTCAGCAAATGATGCATGATGAACAGCACAAGCATGGCAGTGCCGGCTATCTCATGGAAAGTCTCGCCTATAAGCGAATATGCCATCAGAAGCGGCATCAGAAGGATCATTAATATGTCAACAGTAGTCCGTTTGCTCATTATATGCTGTCACGTACCTCAGTTTCAGAGTCTGCCACTTCACCGCCGCGTATCGAAAGACCTTCTTTGACATCAGCTTCCGGTTCGAGCTCGGAAATAGTGTCAATAGTTCCTGAGTATCTGCTTCCCTCATGTGTGACATAAACGATGATTTCCTTGCCCGAAAGGTCATATTCATCAAAGAATGAGTATACCGGCATCGGAAGATCGCCCCACCAATTCGGGAATACGATCACTACGGTCTTATACTGATCCATATTATCTACATGCGATTTAAGGGCCGGCCTCAGATCAGCAGCCTGATCTTTACTGGCTTTGTCGACAGTAGCGTTATAGTCTGCAGGATAGATTTCTTCTGATTCAATTGCAAACATGTCTCCTCCGGTCTCATCCGAGATCCACTCAGAGATCAGCTGCGCGTTTCCTTTAAGACCTCCATCTGTCTGCTGAAGGCTTGCACTTGTGGTTGCATCGACGCCTTCAGGGAAACCGCCGTCAGTATTACCGATTCTTGTAAAATATACTACCAGAGTTTCCGCAGCGGACGAATCGCTGCTTTCAGCTTCTTCTGTATCTTCCTGCTCTGTTACCTCTGCTGAATTCTGCTCTTCAGCAGCCGTTTCCTCACCATTGCTTCCGCATGCTGTGAGTATGGATAATGAAAGCATTGCTATCATCAAAATCGAAAGTATTTTTCTCATAATTCACTTACCCTTTTCATACAGATTTAAGGATTCTCCTGAGTCCGTCATATGCCAGCTCGTAAAGCGTGAATTCACCGTAGCGCACACCGACTTCATCCATCGCTTCCTGCTGTTTGGAAGTTGCATATGCATATGGATAGACGCCATGTATGAACTCATAAATAGTCAGAAGTAATGATCTGCGTTCTTTATCTTTCATTCCCGGGAACTGCCTTTCCAATATCGCATCCATGGCCTCTGTTGAATTGAGATATGTCCTTTTGAAGTCAACAAGTCTCTCAATGCGGCTGTTATCCTCGAGATCATAGAGATTCGCTGACAGCAGTCTCAACATGAGTTCTCTCGAAGTCAGCGACTCAGCGATCTTGGCTGCAAGTCTGTCAGTATCGTATTTCTCACTCGAGGACGCAATCGATCGAAGGGCATCGGTCCAGTTCCTGTACTCTCTTTCGAAGAGAGCAAGGAATATTTCTTCTTTGGTCTGAAAGTAATTGTATATGGATGTGCGCGTAAAAGACGTCACCTTTCCGATCTCTTTCAGAGTGATGTCCTTGAAGTTCATCGTCTGATACAGGCACTCGCAGGCATCCATTATCTCGTCTTTTCTTGCTGCTGTTAATTCGGGTGAACCTTTTGGCATACCGGCCTCCAATTACATCATACGATGCATAGTTTAGAATGTATTGCGCTGGAGATAAGCCACCGCTTCCTCTACGATATATGTTGCGTTCATGCCGTCAGCTCTGATGACTTCCTGTTTAGGCAGTTCACTGTGGATATCGAGATGCGAGACCTCAGCCAGCTTGTTTTTAAAGTAGTTGTTATCATCTATGCATGTCGGGTCAGGCTGCACAAGACAAATGCTGTATGCCTGAAGTATCGAATGCACCGAAACACCGTTCCATGTAAGTCCGCGGTATTTCTCGAGCTCTGCAGGCGGGAAAGGTGTGCATTCTCTGTAGATCTCCATCGCTTTCCAGAGTGCCTCAGTCTCTTTTTCATTGAGAGGCTGTGCCTCGTTCGCTGTTCTGCAGTTGTCATTGACCTGTTCGATCGTCGACATTCCGGAAAGGACTGCTATGACTCCCTCAAGCTGCGAAGCAAATCTGATCGACCATGAAGCGATCGACTTGTCAGGGCAAACCGCCTTGAGCACTTCCTCTGCGGCTGTCGGCAGTTTTGCCAGTCCGCCGCCCTTTACTGCTTCCATAACGATCACATCCTTGCCATGCTTGCGGATTATCTCATAGCACTCTCTTGCTGCTACAAAATCGCTGTCCCAGTCGATAGGGTTGAGTGCGATCTGTACGAACTCCACTTCAGGATGCTCATTCAGCACGCGGTCGAGAAGTTCAGGTGAGGAATGGAATGAAAAGCCGAGATGCTTGATCTTTCCGTCATCTTTCCACTTCTTAGCGTGATCGAAAAGGTGCTCTGACAAGAAATATCCGTCACCCTTTCCCTCGATTCCGTCATACCATACTGTCTGCAGGTTATGCAGCAGATAATAATCGAAATACTCTACGCCAACATTTTCAAGCTGCTGAGCAAATGTCTTTTCTACATCTTCTTCAGACATAGGGATGAATGAAGGGAATTTCGTCGCGATGCGGAATGAATCCCTCGGATGTCTCTCTACCAATGCCTTTCGTGCTGCTTCCTCACTCTTTCCGTTGTGATACACATAGCTCGTATCAAAGTAGTTGTAGCCTGCTTCGAGGAAAGCATCTACCATTTTGTTCAGTTTCTCATAGTCAAAGTTTGTCGGGTCACCGCCGATAACCGGCAGTCTCATCATGCCAAATCCTAAATTTTTCATATTGCCTCCTTGCGTATTCTGACACCGTGTCACAAAGTAAATATACACGCATTCTGACACGGTGTCAATACAATTTATCATCGGCATCTGATCTGGCAATTTACAACCGTCTGGCCGTTCAGTTCTATAGTATATGCATCAGTTTCCTGTGATTCACATCTGTATAATTCTAACGTATCTCCCTCATGAGTCTGGTTCACATACTGCACCTCTATTGATTTGACAGGATGCTCAACAAGATGATCTGTACTGTACTGATCCATGAAAAATCCGACATAAGATATGTTGTTCGTATGGTAACAGAAGTCGATATCTGTAGACCCTACTCTGAATGTATCAAGGTGTTCTGCCCGTACCGGCTTCTCCTTTGAATATTTGATATCTGCCATTGGTTCTTCAGGCGGAGTGTTATCTCCCACGCCCACAGTATTCGCTTTCCTGATTTTTCCCGTTTCAAGATCCAAAGCACATAATTCCAGTCTTGATGCAAGAGCGACAGATCCGTCCTCCTTTTCGAGGACTGTATCGATATAGAGTCTGACTCTTGAGAATGAACTGATGCTGCATTTGGCAGTATACTCTTCCATCCAGCCTATTTGTTGGTGGATCTCGATGCGGTTTCGCACGAAGACCCACATTGCACCGTATTCGCGCATACAGGTCACTCCGTCGATTTTGAGATCACCCATCAGTTCTGTTACCATATCTTCTACTATTCTGAAAGCTCCCATCACAGAGAGCTTAACATCCGCTCCGCAGAAACTTGCGGGCAATTTGTCCTTTTTTATCAATCTCATATTTTCCTTCTCTATTTCACAACGCCTTATTGTCTTTTCAAGTTCAGCTTCGTTCCTTCTGTCGAAGTGTCAGTTTCTGACTTAATAATAATCGAAAGTGTTATTGACTTCATCAAAATATTGAGATAATATTCTGATCGTGCGTGAGGCACTGAAATATGGTAAAGGTATTAAGCGAAAGCTTCGATCCACGTTTGTCAGGGAAAATTGACCCTTGGCGCGTGGATCTTTTTTTCGATCAAATTCATAAGAAATAAGGGAGGAATTATGGTCAGGAGCAACAGTATTATCTTCAAGGCCGGAGCAAAAATCGCAGTAATAATAATGGGAAATATGTTGTACGCTGCAGGAGTTGTATTTTTCATCCTGCCTTCAGGTCTGATAACAGGCGGCACTACAGGAATTGCGCTGATCGCCAATCACTTCGGCAACATACCAGTCTCTGCATTTGTAGGTATTTTCAATATCGTCATGTTTGTGCTTGGCATGCTGATACTGGGCAGGACTTTCGCTCTTACCACTTTAGTAAGTACTATTGCATATCCTGCTATGCTGGGGCTTCTTGAACGCGCAGCCGGAGACTTTGTACTGACTGATGACAAGCTCCTGTGTGCCCTGTTCGGAGGACTGTGCATCGGAGCGAGTCTTGCTATGATCATAAGACTCGGAGCCAGCACCGGAGGAATGGATATACCGCCGCTGATCCTGAATAAAAAGCTCGGTATACCGGTCAGCGTCAGCATGTATGTCTTCGACTTCAGCATACTAGCAGGCCAGATGTTTTTCTCGGAGAAACAGGCAATCCTCTACGGCATTTTGCTTGTTATGGTATATACTCTCACTCTCGACAAACTGCTTACACTTGGCGCAAGCAGGACAAAAATCGAGATAATCAGCAGAAACCCTGAAAAACTCCGCAGTGCCATACTGGAAAATATGGACCGCGGAGTTACAATGCTGCATGCCAGAACAGGATATCTCGGCATTGAGACAGATGTTCTTTACTGTGTCATATCCCCAAGGGAGCTTCACAAGATGGAAACGATAATCAGGCGCGAAGATCCCGAGGCATTTATTGTGCTTTCCAAAGCAAGCAGTGTCTATGGAAGAGGTTTCAGCATAGAAAAGAACTACATCTAATGAGGAGACAGAGAACCGTCCCCACCGTCGTCAAGCTATCGTCAACTTAAGGCAATAGCAATGTACCTTGAAAATTGAATAATGATTTAAGTACGGTAAAAATGCATAAAACCTAGGGAAAAAACTTGACAAAGCCCAGAACG
>JAFRDH010000014.1 GCA_017403955.1 Mogibacterium sp. | reverse complement strand
TTCATCGAGAAGTAATTGTATAATGGCCATGAGCAATAAATCCTTTCTGTTGAGGTTTGTTTCGCAGCTACCATTATACAGAAAAAAGGGGGTATTGCTCATTTTTTATGCGGAAATGGCTCAACCTCCTGAAATACAAGTGTTTGAAGATATTTTTAATATAGGTAGTTTGACACTACCGGCCAGTTATGGGGGAAAAATATATGACAAAACGAAAAGATCAGATGACTTCGAATGAACGCATGCAGGCTTACTTTGACGGTAAAGAGGTCGACAGACTGCCTGCTATGCCGATGATAGACTCTGTAGGGCCGAGACTTGTCGGTAAGGAAACCAGATTCAAGAGGCTTTCAGCTGAAAATCAGGTTTATGTGCAGAAAAAAGCATATGAAATGCTGGAGCTTGACGGGCTTTCTATTGAATACGGCCTTCATGGAATAGGACAGGCCTGCGGAACCGTGCTCGGTGATCCTGAGGATATTGCACCACCTATAGTAAAGCACGTTCTGGATGATCTTAGAGATGTTGATAATCTCGATCCTGAATGTGTTCTCAGGAAAAATGATCCGTGGATGGATCTTTGTTGTACCGCCTGCGAAATGCTGGTTGAAGATATGGGGAGTATTGTCGGGACCAGCGCAAGCCTTACCGGACCGCTTACAGCAGCTGCAAGTATTTTCCCTATTACGAAACTGCTTATCGCTACAAGAAAACAGCCTGAACTTGTCCGCAAACTGCTCAGATTTTCTACGGATGCACTCATAAGCGTAAGTGAAGAGTTCGCAAAATGCGGGGTCGATATTTTCATTTGTGATCCGGTTGCATCGGGAGACATTATCAGCGAAAAAGCATATCGCGAACTGGTGCTGCCTTATACCAAGGAACTTGCGCCGGCGATCCACAAGCATGGAGTCGCAATGGGGTATCACATCTGCGGCAACACCAACAAGATCACAACAGCTATGCTCGAGTCCGGATGTGACATGCTGAGCGTAGATACCAAGGTCCCGCTTCTCAAGGCGAAAGAAATCGCCGGACCAACAGTTCCTATCATAGGAAATGTTGATCCTATCAATATCATGATGTTGGGAACACCTGCAGAGGTAAGAGAAGCAGTCCTTAAGAATATAGCAGACTGTGCAGACTCGCCTAACGGCTATATAGTAAGTACCGGCTGCGACATCCCTGTCGATACGCCAAAGGAAAATGTACTTGCTTTTATGGATGCCGTGAGGGAATACGGACCTGTAAAACTTGGGTTATAGAGCAACCCGGTCAAGGTGCTCGAAAAGAAACGCGACGTAGGCTGAACCCGGGCCGCGTTTTTGATTTCTGATATTCATGTTGATAAATGGTGTGATAATGATATAATTGGTATATAAATGGTATCTATATGGCGGTATCAGAGAGGGTTGGAACAATTATGATGACAGTTGAAGAGATGCGGGCAATCAGAGAGAGACTGGGATACACCTATGAAATGATTTCTAAGAGATCGGGGGTTCCTCTTCCGACTGTTCAGAAGATTTTCTCCGGGACGACCAGACGCCCACAATTTAAGACAATGGAGGCTCTTGAGGCTGCGCTTAAGCGTGCAGACAGGAGCAGGTATGATACATATTATGATGTGCTTGGACATGAAGTAATACAAGTGAAGGATTCCGGGATCGCATACGATCTGTGTGGGACCGGTGATCCTGATACAACAGATACTACAGATGCTTTTGGCGGCAAGTATGAGATGTCGGAAGAAGGACTTCCCATTCATCCAAGATACAAGATACCGATCAGGAAGCAGGGTGACTATACTACTGATGATCTAGACAAGATCCCAGGCGAGATACGGGTGGAGTTGATCGATGGGGTGGTCTATGATCTTGCATCTCCTACATCGATACATCAGATGATAGCCGGCACTGTGTATACGATAATGAGTAACTATGCGTCAGAGCATGGACATCAATGCATGCCTTATCTGGCGCCTCTTGATGTTGAGTTCGATGACAAAAAGAAGGATAGAGTACAGCCGGATCTTTTTGTAGTATGTGAGAAGGTGATGAAGGAGGGTGAGCATGCTCCGACACAGGGCGCCCCGGATTTCATCATGGAAGTAATGTCGCCTTCCAGCAAGCGAATGGATATGCTTATCAAGCTCAACCGGTATATGCGTGCAGGTGTGAAGGAATACTGGATCGTTGATCCGGATAAGAAGACCATCATGGTATATGACTATGTCAGTAATGATCTGGCACATATGTATTCTTTCGATGAAGAGGTACCTGTTGCAATATCCGGAGGAGAACTTGCTATAGACTTCAGGATAGTACAGCGCAACCTCGACGCAGCTGAGAGGATCGAGAAATCAAACGGTTGGATTCTCAGAAGATAGATGGTCAGGTTGAAATAGATATAACAATTTTTAAACACGTTTATTAAAAAACCTTAACGCAGATGTCTCTTACATCTGCTGTTTTGTTTTGTGAAACAATAAAACAAGATAATCATATGGAAAATTTGACAATTATAAACAAAAAGGGAAAAATGCCTTGGCTTGAATCACTTTTTTTTATTTCACATATTTCTGCAAGTGAATATAATAAAAAAGTCACTATGACAAATAACTAACAATCGAAAAGAATCATTAAAAGAAAAGGAGTTAATTTCATGGAAGAACAGAGAAAAAGCAGTGGACTGGCGCTGATCCCATTCCTGGTGTTCATCGTGATCTACATGGGTGCAGGTATCATCCTTCAGTCTAAGGGTGTAGAAATGGCATTCTATCAGTTCCCTGCAGTAGTAGCAATGTTTATCGCAGTACTTGTAGCATTCATCATGAACTACAAGTCAGGCATCAATACAAACTTTTCGATCTTTGCTAAGGGCGCAGCTAATGAGGATGTAATGTGCATGCTCATGATCTACCTCCTTGCAGGAGCATTTTCAGCAGTAGCTAAGTCAATGGGCGGAGTTGACGCAACTGTTAACATGGGAGTTTCTATCATCCCTGCATCCCTGATCACAGCAGGTATGTTCGTTATCGCAGCTTTCCTTGCTACAGCAACAGGTACATCAATGGGAACTATCGGAGCTATCGTTCCTATCGCACTTGGTATGGTAGACAAGGCCGGACTCAGTCTCCCACTCGTTATGGCAGCTGTAGTTTCCGGAGCTATGTTCGGAGACAACCTCTCAATGATATCAGATACAACTATCGCAGCAACCAGAACTCAGAAGGTTGAGCTCAAGGACAAGTTCAGAACTAACTTCTGGATCGCACTCCCGGCTGCAGTAGTTACAATCATCCTGCTCGTTATCTTCGGAAGACCTGAATCTGCACAGGCGATCCAGGCTGATCCGTTCTCATTCGTAAAGGTTATCCCATATCTGCTCGTACTCGTACTTGCACTTATCGGAATGAACGTATTCCTGGTACTGACTATCGGTATCTTCTCAGCAGGAATCATCGGAATGTGCTACGGAGACATCACATTCATGGATTTCGCAGGAAACATCTGGGGCGGATTCCAGGGAATGATCGAAGTATTCCTCCTGTCCATGTTCTGCGGCGGTATCGCAGAGATGGCTAAGCACTATGGCGGTCTCAACTGGCTCATAGACATCCTGTCCAAGACTTTCAAGGGCAAGAAGTCAGCTCAGGTCGGACTCTCCGCACTTGCTGCTGTTACAGACATGGCTACAGCTAACAACACTGTTGCTATCATCGTTGACGGACCTATGGCAAGAGAGATCAGCGAGAAGTACGATATCGACCCTCGTAAGACAGCTTCGATCCTCGACATGTTCACTTGCATCATGCAGGGACTCATTCCTTACGGAGCACAGTTCCTCGTAGTAGCAAGCATGTGCGAAGGAAGAGTAAGCCCTATGGATATCATTCCTAACAACTGGTACCTCTTCCTCCTCGCAGCATTTGCGATCCTGTCCTACTTCGTACCTTCATTCGAGAAGCTGACCCTCAAGGGAAAGTGGAACTGGGAAGAGAACAAGGTAGACCTCTAATATGAATATCATTGAACAATACGGACACGGACTCGTAGTTCCTAAAGACGAACTCACAGCAATAGAGAGAGACAAGCTCCTCAGTGAGGGCAAGGAAGTCGATCGTATCATGTGCTGCATCGACACTGGAGAGACTCTGGCACCGATGATCGGCCTCAAGGTCAGGGATTACTATTTCTCATCTGAGAAAATGCTTGAACTCGAGCAGTACATCTATGACACATTCCATTCGGATGGTGCAGGTCTTTCGACAACTCTCAGAGGAATGGCTGAAGCAATGGGTTCAAAGATCAAATATTATGATCATAACATCGCTCAGCTCGAGACTCCTGCGCTTGCAAGTCTTGATGACGTTGATCAGGCTAAACTCGTCGATGTTGACAAAGACGGAAGACTTCCTATTATCCTCAAAGGCCTTAAAATGGTCAAGGAGAAACTCGGAGACAAAGTGCCTGTAAGCGGTACTGTAACCGGTCCTTTCACTATCGCTGCAATGGTAGTCGGAACTGAGAATCTTCTCATCGGAATGATCAAAAAGCCTGACAAGGTCAAGCAGCTTATGGAAGTGATCACCGAGAACAACGAGAGATATATCGCAAGAATGCTCGAGATGGGAATCGGAATCGGATTTGCTGACCCGGTAAGCACGACGTCGCTTCTCAGAGTCAAGCAGTACAGAGAGTTCTCGCTGCCTTACTTCCAGCACAATGTCGATTTTATCAAGAAGAACGGCGGAGGCTGCGGTCTGCATATATGCGGAGGATCCCGCAAGCTGTGGGAAGACCTCAATAACACAGGGATCGGATGCTTCGGACTCGACAATATCGAGGATCTTGAAGAGGCTAAACATGTACTTGGACCTCACATGGCGATCCAGGGCAATGTGCCGCCTGTAGATGTGATAAGACTCGGAACACCTCAGGATGTCCTGAGATCAAGCAAAGAGTGTATCCGAAAGGCGTGGGACTCACCTAATGGTTTCACACTTACATCCGGATGCCAGACTCCGATGGACACACCTGCTGAGAACCTTCAGGCCCTGATGGACGCAGCAAGGATTTTCGGAAGATATCCGATTGACACTGATCTTCTTAACGCAGATCTCTAATGTATGAATTTAGAACAATCCCCCATGAGGGGATTGTTTTTTTATTGCTGAACGTGTGGTAAAATCAAATCAGTAAAAGTGCATTACTGTTTCAATGCTTTGCTAAGAGAGGAAAAGAATTATGGTACCAGAAAGATTTAAAGACTATTTCTTCAATGACTGGGATTATCTGCCGGAAACATACGAAGTAGCAGATAAAGAGCGTGAGGAACTGATCAGACAGCTGGCCGCAATGATCACTGATGATCTCGGCATGGCCGGCAAGCCGGAGAAAATGGCTAACAACGAGCCTGATTTCTGGCTTCTTGACAAGCTTCTCACAACTGACGAAGTCAAGTTCATGCTTAACTTCAAGAAGAAAAGAACAGTCAAGCTGACCGTTGAAGAACTTGCTAAGAGAAACAACATGACAGTCACCGAGGCTCTCAATATGGCCGAGGGCATCTGCAAGAAGGGTCTCATGGAGTATGACCGTGAGAACAAGAAGAACGAGAAGCAGTACTTCATCCCTAAGTGGGTAGTTGGATCAGGCGAATATATGCTGATGACAGGAAAGCTCATGGAAGAGCATCCTGAAGTCGCTACATTCTTCCACTATGCTTCGATGGTTCCTGTAGGCAAGGTAGCCCACATGGTTCCTGAAGGCGGCGGCGGACTCGGAATGCATGTTATCCCTGTTGAGAAGGCTATCGAAGGTCAGAGCAAGGCTATCTCATACGAAAAGCTTTCATACTGGCTCAAGAAATATGACAAATTCTGCCTCGATGTATGTTCATGCAGAAGACAGCAGAGAATCAGAGGCGAAGGCGGCGGCGAGATCGAAGATTACTGGTGCATCGCAGTAGGCGACATGGCAGAGTATCTCGTTGAGACCGGCAAGGACGCACGTTATGCAACTTATGAAGAGGTAATGGAAGTTCTCCGCAAGGCTGAGAAGGCAGGCTATGTCCACCAGATCACAAACCTCGACGGTGAAGACAAGATCGTAGGTATCTGCAACTGCTCCAACACAGTCTGCAATGCGCTTAAGACATCCCAGCTCTTCAATACTCCTAATATGTCAGCTTCCGCTTACAGAGCACATGTCGATCACAACAAGTGCGTTGCATGCGGCAAGTGCGTAGAGATCTGCCCGGTAGGTGCTGCTAAGCTCGGCCAGAAGCTCTGCAAGAAGAACGGACAGGCAGTAGAGTATCCACTCAGCGAGCTTCCTAACGAAGTCAAGTGGGGACCTCACAAATGGAATAAGAACTACAGAGAAGATGCCAAGATCAACTGCTATGAGACAGGAACATCGCCATGTAAGGCTGCATGTCCTGCAAACCTGTCAGTACAGGGATACATCAACATGGCAGATCAGGGCAGATACAGAGAAGCTCTTGAACTTATAAAGCAGGACAACCCGCTTCCTGCAGTATGCGGCGCTGTCTGCAACAGAAGATGCGAGGACAGATGTACAAGAGGAACTATCGACCAGCCTGTAGCTATCGATGAGATCAAGAAGTTCATCGCAGCACAGGAACTTAAGGCTGAAGGCAGATTCGTGCCTGAGTGCGGCAAGGAGATCGGCGGATTCTGGGGCGATGAGTACAAGATGGCTATCATCGGAGCAGGTCCTGCAGGACTTTCCGCAGCATACTATCTCCGTAAGAGAGGCTATCCGGTAACAGTATTCGAGAAGCAGAAAGCCCTTGGCGGAATGCTGAGATACGGTATCCCTTCATTCAGACTCGAGAAAGACGTAGTTGACGCTGAGATCGATGTCATGAAGGAGATGGGCGTTGAGTTCAGAACAGGTTGCGAAGTAGGTAAGGACGTCACCATCCAGCAGCTGAGAGATCAGGGCTATGCAGCATTCTATATCGCAGCAGGACTCCAGAGCGGCGGTAAGCTTGCTGTAGAAGGAGCGGATGCTGAAGGCGTAATGTCTGGTATTGACTTCATGCGCATCATCAATGAGGATGAAGTTGCTCTCATGCAGGGCAAACTCCCTGAGGCAGGCAAGCTCAGCGGCAATGTAGTAGTCATCGGCGGCGGCAACATCGGAGCTGACGTTGCAAGAACAGCAGTAAGATCCGGCGCAGACAAGGTATATATGTATGCACTTGAGAGCTATGACGAACTCCCTATGGGCGTTGAAGACAGAACAGAGTGCGAAGAGGAAGGCATCAGTGTAAACGGCGGATGGGGACCTCTTGAGATCAAGTCGAAGGACGGCAAGGTCTGCGGTATCAAGTTCCATAAGTGCGTATCAGTCAAGGATGCAGAAGGAAGATTCGATCCTAAGTTCGACGAGAACGAAACAGCAGAGCTCGAGTGCACAACAGTACTCTACTGCACAGGCCAGAAGCCTGATCTTGGCAAGATGCTCGAGGGAACTAAGGTAGAGATCAGCCCGAGAGGAATGATCGTAGCTGACCCTGTGACACTCCAGACAGCAGAAGAAGACATTTTCGCAGGCGGAGATATCGTAACAGGACAGAAGTTCGCTATCGATGCGATCGCAACAGGAAGACCGATCGCTGATTCGCTTCACAGATACGTACATAAGGATCAGGGCCCTAACAGACTGACAGTAGGCCGTGACCTCAGAGAGATCATCGAGCTCGACAGAGACGATATCCTTGTAGAGAGCTATGACAACATGCCAAGACAGAAACCGGGCCACAGAGATGGTGATCCTACTAAGACATGGCATGACCTCAGAGAACCTCTCACAGAAGTACAGATCAGAGCTGAAGCCAACAGATGCCTCAAGTGCGGAGCTACCACTGTTGATGTCAACAGATGTATCGGATGCGGACTCTGCACAACAAAGTGCGAATTCGATGCGATCAAGCTCGAGAGAGATCATCCTCTTGCTTCGAGAATGTACTCAGCAGAGAACGGCAAGCTCAAAGCTATTCTGCCATACGCACTGCCAAGAGAGATCAAGATCAGATACAAAGAGAGCAAACTCGGCAAGAAGCTGAGCAAATAGTGCTGATCACAAGTCAATACAGCGATTTTCACAGAGAGCGGACCTACAATGGTCCGCTCAATTTTTTTTTCCGGATAACGGGGGGAAACCCCGTTGTTTTTGTGTCTATAAATATAAGAGGTATTCTTAAAAAGGAGGAAATGCTATGAAAAGGACGAAAGGAATCAGGTTGCTGGCTGTTCTGATGGCAGCTCTCATGATGGTGGCGATGGCTCCTGCACTGGGAATGTCAGAAGTGAATGCCGCTGATGAACGGAATGATACTTACGATCAGTACATGATGACCAAAGAGCTGGATCAGTATTCAGATCCCGATTATGAGCCGTATGGTTTCGGCAAAGATGTGCCGTTCTTTCTGAACAAACAGTCAGAGCTGCTGTTCTATCAAACGAATTCAGAGAGCAGTGGAGATATAGGCACTTTCTTCGATAAGTTGAATAAAGCATCCACTGATAATGTTCTCAGCGGGAGTAAGACAAGCGCTCTGAAAGCGCCTCCTGCAAAGCTCAAAAAAGCGTATTTTGTGCAGGCTGAGTCTTTCGACCCGACAGGAACGGGAAGGGATGATCATATCGCTTTCATCGGTGTGTATCAGGACGGAAGCAGTACAAGATGCTACGTTTGGGTCTATGATACTGTTAACCGCAGATGGACCTCGGAGTTCGAATTCGGCCCGAAGTGCAACTGGATGAAATCTGAATCAGTCACTGATTATGAAGCGGCCAACTTCATTTCCATAACAGCAGGAGACTATGACGGAAACGGAAAAGACACGATCGTAGCTTTCTGCTCTTGTGATGGAACGGACTGCGTTTCGATTTTTGAGCTTGAGTGCCAGTATCCGGGATTCAAAATCGGCTATTACAAAGGAAAGACCAGCTCAGAGGGCTGGGCACTGCGCAAGGACTCTTATTCTAATGCTTTAGCCGAGATGAATACTAAGAAGACTAAGATGGCATGCGAGCTGGGGACCGGAGATATCAATGGTGACGGCCTGGACGATCTTGTGTCGCTTACATATATCGGCAACTATGAAGATAAAAGCCTTAAGCTTGAAACATATCGTCCTCTTGTCAGTATCTCATATGGTTCAAAGAGCAAAAATAGTATGACCAATACTTTGGATCATCGTTGCGGGACCTGGAGATGGAAGGAAGGCTGGTACTGGAGATCTCAGGTGTCTCCTGGTATGAGCATAGGAGATATCGACAAGGACGGCAAGGATGAGATCGTCACAGCAGGTACTCTGATACTGCAGAAGAAAAAGGATGAGGATACTTCTGAAAGGATCCGCGACTTCTATAATGGCAAGTTGTTAGTTTCCATCATAAATGATACAGATGACCTGGAATACTACACGGAAACCGCTATGAATCCATGGACAGAAAGTGGTTTTTATCCGGGTGATGACATCTGGTCAAAGACAGCTGTCGAGTGTGTTGCTGTAAATGGTCCGGGGAATCCGGAGCAAGTATTTATTGCCGGTACTCTTTATAAATATGACGGCGGTAAACTGAGTGCAGTACATACACCTGATTATTTCGCTTACGATGGTGATAACAAGGACAATCTCACCAGTAAATCATCAACGAACATGTTCATCCAGTCTACAGCCGCAGGGAACTTCGACGGGAATAGCCAGGGCTATGAGCAGGTCGCATTTACTGTAAGCTGCAAAACGTCCGGCAAGATGAACTATGATTATCTGAGAGGCGTTGTCGGTGGCAAAAACTATAATAATGTCACAGGAATAGCCAGAAACTATTATTCAACTGCTCGAGATAAGATGAACGATTCTTATTCGTGGCCGGGAAGCGGTAAAGACAATCGTTCGGGTTCTGTTGATGAGCAAAAGGGCCTCAACTGCATCGTTGTTGCTGCAGACTGCGATAATGACGGAGTTCTGGCAAGATATAAAGATAAATGCATGATATATGCAGACCCTGAAGTCATGTGCGTACTTCAGGCACCTCCTTATTTCAAAGAGGTGAAAGATTACTTAACAGATTCTTCAAGCACAAGCTACGAGGTAACCAATACATATCAGTTCGAGAGCTCAAAGTCAGAGAGTGTCTCCTATGGTGTGGGAGTTGTCGCAGGAATGGAGAGTCCGGCGATCCAGATGGAAGTTACCGCCGGATACGCTCTTGACTGGACAACGGAATTCACAAGCGGACTTTCTGATTCTATTAAAGTAGGCTGGAATGCCAAGGAAAAAGATGTGGTTGTTCTGATGAGAAAACCGGTGATCAGTTACAATTATCAGATCCAGTCAAAAGATGGCAATTGGAAAGATGAGTGCATCGTTATCACGGTACCTTGTGAACCGGATTATAAATCGCTCAGTATTGAAGAATATAACGAGTTCGCGGCTTATTACAACAAAACGATGGCTAAGTACTCCTCCGATTTCCATAAACTGGGGATACTGAACAACAAATGGCTCGGCCATGAGGGCGATCCGAAGAGCTATATCAAATCGAATAACAGTCTGTTCAAAACAGACAGCGCATACAGACTCATTCAGAAGAATGCCCTGAGCCTCGGACATAATTCAGATTCAGTAACGTGGGGAAAGATAACAGGCTACTCTTCAGGTATAACTGAGCAAATGTCCCATGGATTCACATATGACGCCACTATTGCTATGGGTCCGAATGCAGGAGCAGCTTCCGTATATGTCGGATTGTCTACTTCTCTTCAGTACATGTCCGGCAACAGTACATCAGAAACGCAAACAACGGAAACCGGTGTTTCATGCGAGATCAATTCATTAAAGTATGATACGCCTAAAGAATTGAAGCCGGGTGAATACAATTTCTCCTTCAGAATGGCAAGATGGCCTTCAGGCCTCAAGCGCTATGTCAATGGCAAAGCAGAAGATGTCCCGGTTTACGGATATGCGCTTTCCGGAGTTACAGTTCCGACTAATGATGAGAGTATTTCTGTAGAAGATCAGCTCAAGGCTTCAGCAGTGATCGACATGATGACTGAGATCCCTGCAATCGAGAACATCACTCTTGCCGATGAGCCTGCGATCATCAAAATAAGGGAAGCTTATGAAGCACTGAGTGATGCCGCAAAGACTCTTGTAAATGTAAAAGAGATCGAAGCCATGGAAAGCAGGATCGAGCTTCTGAAAAACGGAGGAATGGATATCACCGGGGCTGAAGTAAAACTTTCAAAGTCAGCCTTCACATTTAACGGACGCGTACAGAAACCTGAAGTATTGTCCGTAAACGGATATGTCCTTAAAGAGGGAGTGGACTATATAGCAGACTGGTCGAATGCATCTTCGAAGAATGCGGGAACATACTCCCTGACACTGAACGGAAGCGGTCTTTGCACCGGCTCGGTAACAGTATCTTATAAAATCAATAGGGCCGCCAATCCGCTTAGTGTTGCAGGCAAGACAGTCGCAGTTAAGTACAAAGCTGTAAAAAAGAAAAACCAGACTCTGACTGCTGCTAAAGCCATCAAGTTTACACGTCAGGGACAGGGCAAACTCACATATAAGCTGGTAAGTGTGACGGGCAAGAAGTACAAAAAGTTCTTCAAGATCGATACAAAGACCGGAAAGATCACTATTAAGAAAAAGCTCAAGAAAGGTACCTATAAGCTCAAGGTACAAGTCAGGGCTGCAGGTAACGCCAACTACGGTCCTTCCGCAGTCAAGACAGTAACGATCAAGGTAAAAGTGAAGTAATAAAACTCGGAAAAGGGATCGATCATATCTTCCTCAGGCTCTGCGCTGATTCAAATCGAATCGGCGCAGGGTCTTTTCCTTCGTAATTCAATCATATATAATATCTCCAAATAATTGATTGTATATTTTTTAGCGGAGCTGAAGCCGGAAGGAGGTAACCATGCGCAGTGATGACGAACTGTACCTTGCGTTCAGAGCAGGCGACGGGACTGCGTATGACGAACTGATGCTGCGCTACGGCGATGCTCTCCTGATTTATCTGAACGGATATACTCATAACCTGCATGATGCAGAGGACCTGATGATAGAAGCTTTTGCCAGGATCATGGTCAAGAAACCTCTGATCAGAGAAGGTAATTTCAAAGCGTATCTGTTCCGCACAGGAAGAAATCTCGCATCAAGATTTCACAGCGTGATCAAGAGAGCAGACATCTTCAGTATGGAGACACTTGACCATGAGATCGCGGATGGCAATCTTCCTGACGAGATCGTCTGGAACAATGAAAAAAATGCGATCCTGCATGTGTGCCTTGAGCGGATAGATCCTAAATCAAAAGAAGCACTGTGGCTTGTTTACTATGAAGGAATGACATACGCAGAAGCTGCTGAAGTCATGGGTGTGTCTGCTAAGAAGATCGATAAACTGCTCGCGAAGGGCAAAGAACTGATGAGACGTGAGCTTGGCAAAGAAGGCGTAACAAGCTCATATTAAAAAAATGGAAAGAAAAATGCTTACAGGTCAGGAAAGAATAGAAGCAATGCACAGAAAGGCTGCAGAAATCGAAACCAGGCAGCGTATGGTACGCGCAAATGTCATTGGCGCAGTATCTGCCGTGGCTTCTCTTGTATTGATAATCGCACTGTCTATTAACATGCCTCTACTGATGAACGGAGTCAGCGGTGGAGAGGAATCAGAATATTCCGGCAGTATACTTGCTGATTCGCCGGTACTTGGCTTTGTTGTTATAGGGATCATCGCATTCATCCTGGGGGCGCTGGTAACAGTTTTGTGTTATCGTCTGCGCAAATATAACGAAGAATTCGGCAAAGAGGGCAGGAAGTGATAGAGGTTCTTATCAACATTCTCCAGATAATTATTCTGATGCCGGCATTTGTAATATCATTCAGGAATGCTTTCAGGTATCGGAGCAGGGAATGGTCGGTCACGGCCTTCTTTTTTGCTGTGTTCCTGATGGCAGATATCTACTGGATGCTCGTGAACCTCTTTTATCATAGAAACGCTATTTTCTACATTTCGGAGATCGGCTGGTATTCCGGATTCCTGTTCCTCGATATTCTCCTGATGATGCTGACCACCGAAGAAGAAGCGATACACAGATATAACAAATACAAATCTCTGTGGATTTTCCCGGTCTGTACGTTCTTCATGATGGTCTTCTTTGTATGGAAGGCCGGGGATCTGATCGGAAATCTGGTCACTTTTTTCTTTATGACGGCACTTATTCTGAGAAGCGGAAGAGGTCTGATATACCTGAGCCGGCCTGAATCTGCTGAAGCAGGTGACAAGGGCGAGCGCAAAACTCTGTACACTCTCGTAATGATATATTGTATTTCTGAATATGTTATGTGGACCTTCTCATGTTTCTGGATGGGCAATACTTTGCTGAATCCATATTACTGGCTGGACATTTTCAATACTGTGCTTCTGTTGATGATGGTACCTGCTATCAGAAAGGCGGTGAACAGATGAACTATATAGAGAATATTTTCGTCTGTATCGCTGCACCGATACTGATTTCTGCACTTTGCCTCCGAGGATCAAGGCGCAAAGCTTACATGGTTTTTCTCCTCCTGGGAATGACTGCATGTCTGCTTTCATCATATATAAGTTCTTTTACCGGAGCAGTTATGGGTCTTGACAGGATCTCGACCTCCTTCGAAGTCTCTCCGGTAGTCGAAGAAATAATGAAGTTCATGCCTGCGCTTTTCTATCTGCTTGTTTTCGAGCCGCGCAGAGAATCCGCGCTCAACAGTATCATCCTGATCTCTGCGGGATTCGCTACATTCGAGAACGTATGCTATTTGACAGAAAACGGCGCATCGAGCATTTCTCATCTGCTTATCCGTGGATTCGGGACAGGCGCAATGCATATAGCATGCGGAATGATCGTAGCATGGGGAATCTATTATCTGTGGGACAAACTATACCTGCGTGCTGCAGGGACCATCGGCCTTATAGCAGCTACGATAGCATACCACGGCATATTCAACCTGCTTGTCACGCAGTCAGGATTTGCAGCTTTCATCGGCTACATGATCCCGCTTGCATCCGCCATAATCATATACTATGTATCCTATCGTGTCAGTGAGGAAGCTTCTTTCTGACATTCTTTTACATCATGTTTTTTCTTGTTTTTTTGGTACGCAGCAGAGGGGAAATGTTGTTCTGACTGCATCTAATAAAGTGAAGGGACTATTGTTAAAAGATTAATTATAATTCAGGGCGCTAAGACTATGAGAACTAATCAACAGAGGCTGGATCTCATGCATGCCAGAGCATGCCAGATCAGGAGACAGAAGGAGAGACGGACAATAGCAATTATGTCTGTGTTTTCTCTGATCCTGTTCGTGGGGCTGATCACCGTGCTCAAAGAAATGAATGTGCTGCATGAGACGATAGACAACAACGGTTTTACCGGATCATCTTTGCTTGATTCCGGAGCAGGAGGATACATCCTGGTTGGCGTACTTTCGTTTGCCGCAGCAGTAGTGATCACAGTAGTGTGCATCAAACTGAAGAACAAAACCCGCAAATGACGGCGCGTTGACATTTCCGGAATATATGACACCACTCAGGGGCTGCCGCACAATATAAGTGCGACAGCTTTTTTCATCTCTACCGCCGGTATACCTGAGGGTACTATTATACTCTGACATCCGAGTTTACAATTTAATTGCGGAGGGGAGTTCTCCGTGATGCATGGTAAATAACATTGGAGGTCAGCAAAATGAGTAACAGTTACTTGATGAAAAATCCTACTCGGTTTATCACTTATTGCGGCATTGGGATCGCACTGTTCGTGGCACTAACTATGTGCATTCAGGTCCCTGTTTTCGAGAATTACTATCTCTGCCTCGGATATGTTGTGATGATGGTCTATTGCTACTTGTACGGGCCGCTTCCGGGAGTCATAACCGGAACAATGGGAGTCGTGATCTACTGCCTGATAACTTCGGGACTCAGGGGTATGCCTGGATGGACACTCGGGAATCTTGTGATCGGTATCATATGCGGGATTGCATTTGAAAGGATCAGTAAAATTGAATCTTCATGGGTGCGAAGGATGCTGATGGTTGTTATAATAGTACTAGCGACAGCGACCGGGATACTCGGGGTCAAATCTTTGACAGAGTGCCTGCTGTATGCTCAGCCGTTTGCACTGAGAGCCGCCAAAAACAGCTACGCTTTTACAGCTGATGCTGTGATGATGATCGCCGCTGTTCCGGTGTGCGAAGTGCTCAGAAAGAGAGTCTGGAGGGACAATTAATGAATGATTACGAGTTCGGGAATTATCTGACGGAACTCAGGAGGAAGGCAGGGATGACCCAGCAGCTTCTTGCCTACAAACTCGGTGTTACCGACAAAGCTGTTTCAAAGTGGGGGAATGGAAGGTCAAAACCATCACTTAAACAGCTTCGCAAATTGTCCGCAATATTTGAGATAACAATAGAAGAAATGCTTGCAATGCAGGAGAGGAAAGACAGAATGGAGATCACCAAAATCGTTCTCACAGGAGGACCGTGTGCAGGGAAGACTACAGCGATGAGCTGGATACAGAAGGAGTTCGCTGAAAAAGGCAGAGGCTACAAAGTTCTCTTCATCCCGGAAACAGCGACCGAACTCATCGGGGGAGGAGTCAGCCCGTGGACATGCGGCAGCAATCTCGATTATCAGAAATGCCAGATGAAACTCCAGAAAGCGAAGGAAGAGGTTTTCGAGCAGGCTGCGAAGACGATGGATACAAGCAAAGTGCTGATCGTTTGCGACCGCGGTATGCTGGACAACAAAGCTTATATGACTCAGCAGGAGTTCGATGCTGCAATGAGAGCGCTGGATACCAATGAAGTCGAAGAGCGCGACCAGTACGACGGTGTTTTCCATCTGGTGACTGCAGCAAAAGGGGCTATAGATGCATATACGACTGCCGGTCATGCTGCAAGGAGAGAGACCCCTGAGCAGGCTGCTGCGCTCGATGATAAACTCATAGCCGCATGGACAGGTCATCCGCATCTCAGAGTTATAGATAATTCAACAGATTTCGAGGACAAGCTGAGAAGGCTGGTCGCTGAGATCGCTGCTCTTCTCGGTGAGCCTGAGCCGATGGAGATCGAGAGAAAATATCTGATCAAGTATCCTGATCTTCAGGCGCTTGAGGACAAGCCTAACTGCGACAAAGTAGATATAATCCAGACATACCTGATGAGCCCTGAGGGAACTGAGATAAGAGTAAGGCAGCGAGGACAGAACGGCAACTATCTCTTCTACAGGACAGAGAAGCGCCGCATCTCAGATGTTTCAAGAGTTGAGACAGAACGCAGGATCTCTCAGAAAGAATACCTCGCTGCTCTTGTAGAAGCAGATCCTGAGAGAAAACCAATCTATAAGACCAGGTATCTTCTGACTGAAAACAACAGATACTTCGAGATCGATATCTTCCCTGGCTGGAAGAAACAGGCCATTATGGAACTCGAACTCAAGAGTGAAGACGAAAAAATAGTGATGCCTGAAGGTATCACTATCATAAAGGAAGTAACAGATGACTTAGAATACAGTAACTACTCCATGGCAATATCGATGCCGGAAGAATAGAATAACTGATCTACAGATAACGGTCGAGCATCTCCCAGAGCTCGTCCGTTTTTTCTTGTATCTGATCTTTGATCTGCTCAATATTCTCTTTTAATTCCCTGCGGGCTGAGTCTATGCTGTCAAGGGCTTCTTTCTTGCGTGACTCAAATTCCTGATGAGCTTCGTAGCCTGCAGTGATCATGTCTGTCAGGGCTTTGTTGCGCATTGAGCGCATGTTCATATCGAGTTCATTCTGGAAGTTCTCTATGTCTCTGCGAATCCCTCTGCCGGTCGCTCCTATACTTCCGATTATCTGCATCAGTTCGCCCTGCGACTGCATCCATGAGCCCCTGATTGGATCATGAACACCGTAGAGACCGCTTTTGAACCTATCTATAACGACTTCATAGCGGTCATAAGCATTGGCGACTGCATCTTCCCATGAAATATAAAGCTCTCTGCCGGCTGCTTCGCCGACTTCTTTCATACGCTCAGGATACTCAGCAAGCTCTTTGAGTCTGGCTGCAAGTGAACCCGCATCCTCAGATATCAGGAAACCATTTCGATTATCTGTAACGCCTTCGGAAGCGCAGCTGTTCTCTATGATCACAGAAGCTGTATCGCTTGCAGCAGCTTCACGCACGACAAGACCGTTTGTATCGAAGGTCGAAGGGAAGAGGAAGAGATCCGCGCGAGTATACCATGCACGGAGTTTCTCCCTGTCTGAAATGGCTCCGGTGAAAAAGACCTTTGAGTTCAGTCCGAGCTTCTGTGTATATTCTTTTACCTCAGCTTCATCTCCGCCGGCTCCGACGAAAACCATACGGAAATCGATCTCTGAAGCACGGAGTTCATCAAGAGCGTCGAGTATTATCCTGAGACCTTTGTACCACATCAATCTTCCGATGAAGAGATAGCAAGGAACATCTGCAGGAAGATCGTACCCGGAAGTGACTTCATGCACCAGTTCATCAGATACATGTTCATGAGGAAGATCCACGCCGTTAGGCATAACGATATATTCACCTTCATATCCGATAGACCTGAGATTCTCTCCGGCCCCGTTACTTACGGTCCAGATCTCATCACATGCGTTAACATTCCTCAGCAGCGCCTGAAGAGCACCTTCCTGAAGTACTTTGCTCTTTACAGCATTCGCAATATCGATATCGTATTTGGTATGCCAGGTGAGTACCAGCGGAAGATGGATAGACTCTGCGAGCTGCCTTGCAAGAATACATGATGTGACAGGGCAGTGAGTGTGGAGGACCTCTGCATGTTCTGCTTCGACTCTGTATGATGCCTCAGGTGAGAACGGATATCCTGTAACATAGCCGATAAGTTTTCGCGTGTCTATACTCGGATATCTTACGACCGAAAAATCATAAATGCTGTCGTCAGCACCCGGTACCTGCGGAGTCACTACAAGAGAGTGCCCGTGATTCTTTTCGATGATGCGTGCGTAGTTGAGGACAGCGTTTGCTACCCCGTCTATAGTAGGAGGAAAGGAATCGTTCAGCAGACAGATCGTGCGTCCGCCTCCGGAAGCCTTATTTTTGCTGGTATTATTGTTGTCCATATATTAACCTCGGCTTATGTACTGATAACGTTACCGGACTATTGTAACGCAATATGCATCCAATCGGCAAGATGCGAAGGAGCGCTAAATATGGTATCATTACCTTAACTATATCAATGAGGGAGTCCGATATGAAATATAGAGTCAATAATTACAATTACCATGATTTCGATACTATTCAGGTGAATACACTTGAGCCGAGGAGCTACTTCATCCCTTATCCGGACAGGGCTTCTGCAGACAGCGTTTCGCCTGCTGAGAAAAGATATAAATCGCCTAAAGTCGTATGCCTGAACGGTGACTGGGACTTCAAATTTTATCCCAGACCGGCGGAGATGCCCGAAGTGCTCGATACAGATTCAATCAAGTTCGACACGATCGACGTTCCGTCGTGCTGGCAGTTCCGCGGATACGACAGACCGTTCTATGTCAATACGAGATATCAGTTCCCGTATAACCCTCCGACTATACCTACCACCGGCAAAGTAGGCAAGACTTTTTTCTGGGTAGGTGCTGATCACGGCGCAAAGCCTATGTGGGTCGATCCGGGAGAAGAGTATAACTATGTCGGAGTATACCGGACATTCTTCGATGCCGATGACTTGTCAAAACAGTATGTTCTGTCGTTCCTCGGTGTTGCGAGTTGTGCGGATGTATATGTCAACGGAAAGTTTGCAGGATATACTGAAGGTTCTCATAACACTGCGGAATTCTGTGTCGATCCGTATATTACCGCCGGAAAGAATGAGCTGGTCGTCATAGTGCACAGGTGGTGCAACGGCACATACCTTGAATGTCAGGATATGTTCCGCAATAACGGTATTTTCAGAGATGTTCTTCTCAGGATATCCGACAAGACAGATGTAAGTGAAGTGGATTTCAGGACTTTCCATGTTGCAGGAGGCTACAAAGCTACAGCGATAGCCAGGGTCCTCGAAGACACAGATGTCACATTCAGGCTCGAAGGACATGGTGTTAAGAGAACTGAAACAGTCCATTCCAAAGGAGGTTATGCAGAAGTAAGATTCAATGATCTCGGAGTATTCGAGTGGAGTGCGGAGACACCTTACCTGTATGACTTCTATGTTGAGACACCTACTTGCTGCATCAAATCAAGAGTAGGATTCAAGCGCATCGTGATAAGGAACCAGGTCTTCCTGCTCAATGAGAATAAACTCAAGTTCCATGGCGTCAACCATCACGACACTAGCTGCACTAACGGCTACACACTTACTCCGGAGGAGATAGAACGCGATATGCGTATCTGCAAGGAGTACAACATAGACACAGTACGTACTTCGCATTATCCTCCGGATCCGTATCTTCTCGAGGTATGTGACGAACTCGGTATCTATGTCGTTGACGAAGCAGATCTCGAGGCGCATGGTACTTATTCGATGAAGCTTCCTCCGAGCTACAACCGTATCAGTCACGATCCTGCGTGGGAAGCTCATTATCTTGACCGCGCGATACATTTATACCAGAGAGATAAGCTCCACGCTTCGATCGTCATGTGGAGTCTTGGCAACGAAGCGGGCGGATATTGCAATACAGACAAAATGTATGAATATATCAAGAGCCACTCGAGCATTCCGGTGCATTATGAAAGTGCAGTACACTGCAGGCGGAAGGCTTATGATGTTGCCAGCGAGATGTATCCTACAGTTCAGAGAGTTCACGAAGTAGGAGAGAAGACCTGTAAGATCAGGCAGTTCTGCGACAGACCGTATTTCCTCTGTGAATATTCACACGCGATGGGCGTTGGTCCCGGCGGCATGGAGGATTACTGGAAAGAGATCTATGCTTATGACAATCTGATGGGCGGATGTGTATGGGAGATGGTCGACCATGCAGTTTTCCATGAGGATGGCAGCTATACATATGGAGGCGACCACGGAGAATGGGAGCATGACGGCAATTTCTGTGTTGACGGACTCTTCTATCCTGACCGCACGCCATCGACCGGCGCAAGGATCCTCAAGTTCATATACAGGCCGATCAGAGTGAAACATATCAGGAACAATATATTCGAAGCATTCAATACGAAAGCCTTCACCGGAGGAAGCAGATACGAGCTCAGATGTAAATGGAGCGATGGGTCCGAAGAGACCAAAGTAGTTTTCACTGAACCTTTGTCCGGCTCTCAGTTTCTCCTTGATTCAGAGCCTCATCTCAAGGCGGCGAAGGAATCAGGAACAGACTGCACACTTACTATAACTACGATAGATACAGAAACAGGACTCGAGGTCGGATGCGAGCAGCTGATGCTTGCAGAATGTATTAAAGGAATCCCTCAGGATGTCGGCAGCAAGCCTCTTCCGCAGATACTCGATGCGGGTAGTGACAGATTCGCTCTGAATCTCGGAGACATCACACTCACCGCAGGCGATCCGTATACTATATTGTTCCGTGCGCCAACAGACAACGATTTTGTATTCTTCGGGCTAAGGAACAGCATGAGGGATTATGCAGAACAGAGAGAGCAGGTGCTGTCATACGAGAAGGGTGATGAATATCTCAAGGTGACCACTAAGATCATCTGCAAGAAGCATTCATTTATTTGTACAGATATATATGAGCTTTGCGAAGAGGGTATACTCGTTACGAGCAAGCTCCATTGCGAGAAGGGCAAAGGCAATCTGCCTAGATTCGGCAAAGCATATATGCTCGATTCTTCATATGACGATGTAGAATATTATGCAAGAAACGGCGAGTCATATGCAGACATGAAAGATCAGGCACAGATCGAGCATGTATCTTGTAAGGTGGCGGATATGACAGAGCCTAATATCAAACCGCAGGAGAGCGGCAACAGATGTGACTGCAGGTGGGCAAGCGTCAGCAACGGCAAGAACAAGATAACCTTCACTGCAGTAAGCTCTGCATTTGAACTGGGGATCAAGCCTTACAGCGACATTGAGCTGCTTGGCATGAAGCACAGAGAGGATGAGGTCAGGACCGGAACATATGTTACGGTATCTGCTTTCCAGCAGGGTATCGGAACAGGGATCTGCGGACCTGCGACCGCGCCTGAATACTGCTATCCTGCAGAAATGGATTATGAGCTGAGATTCATCATCAGTGTTGAATAAGAAGGGACTATTAAGGGAAAATCAGGAGATCATTAAATGGAACAAAACCGTGAGAAAATAATCATCAGGACCAGCGTCATCGGAATCATAGTCAACATACTGCTTGCAAGTTTCAAAGCAGCAGTAGGACTTGCGGTCCACTCGATCGCTGTAGTACTCGACGCGGTCAACAATTTATCGGATGCTTTATCTTCAGTTATAACGATTCTCGGAGCCAAGCTGGCTACCAAGAAACCTGACAAAGAGCATCCCCTGGGACATGGCAGAGTAGAATATTTAAGCGCTATGGTCGTTTCGGCGATCGTACTGTATGCCGGAATAACGTCTCTTGTAGAATCTGTCAAAAAAATCATAACACCTGAAGCTGCGGATTATTCGACTGCATCACTGATCATCATAGCTACTGCAGTCGTTGCGAAGGTCCTGCTCGGACGTTATGTCAAGGCACAGGGCAAGAAGGCTGATTCCGGAGCACTCATCGCATCCGGAACAGATGCACTCTCAGATGCGATCCTGTCGCTCGCAGTATTTCTGACAGCCATCCTGTACATCACTACGGGAATATCCCTTGAAGCATATGTCGGTGTAGTTATCTCTATATTCATCATCAGAGCCGGTTTTGAGATGATACAGGATACGATCAAGGACATCCTTGGCAGAAGAGCTGATGAAGACATCTCCAGGAGGATCAAGGAACTGCTTGTAGAAGAGCCTGAAGTACTCGGTGCATATGACCTTTTCCTCCACAACTACGGCCCGGGCAAGTTCTATGCATCTGTACATCTCGAACTTCCGGATGTCATGACAGTCGAGCAGGTAGATGTACTGACAAGGCGCGTACAGAACAAGATCTACCATGAGACAGGCGTTATAATGACTGCGGTCGGCGTTTACTCATACAACACCACAAGCACAGAAGTTGCGGCTATCCGTAATAAAATACAGCAAGTCGTACTGGCGCATGATTGGGCTCTTCAGATGCATGGATTCTATATAGATGAAGAGAACAAAGATATCAGATTCGATGTTGTTATGAGCTTCGATATCAGGCATAAAGACGGACTGGAAATTCTTCATGAGGAACTCGACAAAATGTTCCCTGAATACACGATCAATATTTCACCGGATATCGATATAACTGACTAAGAACAGAAAGGGTAAGACTATGTTCAGACCAATGAGAAGAAGCCCTCAGGCGCTTTCACAGGAAGAAATCATCGAGGTCCTCAAGAAAGAGACCAGAGGAGTGCTATCTGTGCAGGGAGATAACGGGTATCCCTACGGAGTCCCGATCAATCATTATTTTGATGAGGAGACCGGCAAACTGTATTTCCACGGAGCGGATTTCGGACACAGAGTCGATGCTATCAGAAAAGATCCTAAAGTATCGTATTGCGTCTTTGGACAGGAGTTTCAGAAGGAAGGCGACTGGGCGAAATATGTCAAGAGCGTCATCATATTCGGCAAAGCAGAGCTGATCGAGGATAAGGATGAGATCGTCAAGTGGAGCCGCAAGCTTTGTGACAAATTCCCATGCCCTCCGGAATATGTTGAGGCTGAGATCAGCAAAGACGCTGCAAGAACACTCTGCTTCTCTATCACTATCGAAGATATCAACGGCAAACTTGTTCACGAGGCATAGATCCCGGGGAAAATGCATAATTCGGACAAATATACTATCAGGCCGATCGCGCGTATCCGGTCGGATTATAATGAAAAATTCGGAGTCCCGAGACAGTCAGGGCTTGTGACAGAACTGGAGCAGGCTGTTGTTATAGAGCCTGAATTCAGTAATACCGACGCTCTGAGGGGGCTAGAAGAATTCACATATATCTGGCTGATCTGGGGGTTCAGTGAAAATGCGGTCGACATGGAAGCTGCACCTGTGAAATGGTCGCCGACCGTGAGACCTCCGCGTCTCGGAGGTAAGGTGCGTAAAGGCGTCTGGGCGACAAGATCTCCGTACAGACCTAATTCTCTAGGCCTTTCGAGCGTGAGGCTCAAAAGGATCGAGACGGATGGAGAACTCAGACTCATAGTAACAGGCGCCGATCTTGTGAACGGGACGCCGGTCTATGATATCAAGCCGTATATCGCTTACTCGGACAGTCATCCCGACGCAGCAGGGGGCTTCACGGACAAAACTCCTTTCGCAAGGCTCGAAGTTACGATTCCTGAAGAACTGCTTGGGCGTATCGATCAAGACAAACAAGACGGGCTTATACAGATGCTCGAGCTGGACCCGAGGGGAGCATATGAGAAACAGCCGGGATACATCTACGGTCTTTCGTTCAGCAAGTGGGATATAAGGTTCAGGGTAGACGGCGATCAATTAACAGTAGTGGATATTATCTCTGCGGATGATGCAGGAGATGAAAAGGCAAAATAAATGGGCATGGCAAAAACAAACAGAAGATGCGTTATTGTAGGAGGCGCGGATATAGGCTGCTACGAACGTATCAAAGGATATCTCCGCGATGATGATTATTTAATATACTGTGACTGTGGTCTCAGACACATGGATGGACTCTGCAAGAGCCCGTCTCTTGTGATAGGAGATTTTGACTCGCACGAGAATCCTCATCTTGACATAGAGACGATTGTGCTCCCTGTTGCTAAAGACGATACAGACACTGTGTATGCAGCCAGAGAAGGAAGGCGGAGAGGGTTCACAGATTTCCTGCTTCTTGGCGTTTTCGGGTCAAGGATGGATCACACACTAGTCAATACTTACCTGATGTTTGATCTCGAAGATCATGGATGCAACGTCACGGCAGTGGATGATTATTCTGAGTTCGAAGTCATTTCTGCCGGAAATGACGGCACTCCGGGCAAAGCGTTTGTTGAAGACCGTTATCCGTTTTTCTCACTTATCAATATGACCGGGGTTGCACGCGGAGTCACTATCAAAAATGCAAGATTCGGACTTGAAGACGGCGAGATCACAAGTAATTATCAGTATGCGACAAGCAATGAAGTTTTGCCCGGAAAAACTTCAGAAATCACGATCCGTGAGGGGAAACTTCTCCTGATCAAAGACATTTGACAGCTGCAGGATAGAATGATTCAAGTGCAGACCGGGGCAATTGTTCGAGTTGTAAAGAAAACTTTTTGTATTTCTTTACAGGCAATAAAAATTTCACATTTTGCTGTCTTGACGCTTCCGCCCGCTTCGTGTTATCTTATATCGATTTAAAAATTAAGGAGTTTCTTATGGATCGAAAGACAAAATCCAGTATCGAATTCAAACCGACTATCAATATAGATTTGCTGAGGGAAGCGGGGATCGACCTCTCTTCTCAATACACCATTATTCCCGGTTTTTGTGACGTGCATGTACACTTCAGAGAACCGGGTTTTTCTTATAAAGAGACTATAAAGACCGGCAGTGAAGCAGCTGCACACGGCGGTTATACAGCAGTCTGCACGATGCCTAATCTGGCACCGGTTGCAGACACCATAGAGCATCTTGATGAGCAGATCTCCATCATAGAGAAAGACGCATGCATACATGTTTATCCTTATGCGGCTATCACAATCGGACAGAAAGGCGAAACGCTTGCTGATCTTGACGGAATGGCTGACAAGTGCATTTCTTTCTCTGATGACGGACACGGCGTACAGTCGGATGACATGATGAGAGCAGCAATGCTGAAGGCCAAGTCTCTCGGAAAGATCATCACAGCTCATTGTGAAGTCAATAGCCTTTTAAGAGGCGGATATATCCATGACGGAGCATATGCGGCTGAACATGGACACAGGGGTATATGTTCCGAATCCGAATGGGGCCAGATCGCAAGAGACCTTGAGCTGGCTGAGGAAACAGGATGCGCTTATCATGTATGCCACATTTCCACAAAAGAGAGTGTAGATATAATCCGCAAAGCGAAAGCCAGAGGCGTCGATGTTACATGTGAGACAGCGCCTCACTATCTGCTGCTCGATGACAGCATGCTCGAAGAAGACGGCAAGTGGAAAATGAATCCGCCTATCAGGAGCGCCGATGACAGAGATGCCCTTATAGAAGGCATAATAGACGGAACGATCGACTGCGTCGCAACCGACCATGCTCCTCACTCGGCAGAGGAGAAGTCAAGAGGACTTGAGAAATCAGCATTCGGGATCGTTGGCATAGAGACAGCTTTCCCGCTGCTTTACACATATCTGGTACTTCCGGGGATAATAAGCCTGGAGAAACTCGAGGATCTAATGGTATATAATCCTCGCAGGAGATTCGGTATACCTCTCGGAAACGACTATTCAGTCTGGAATATGAGCACAGAGTGGACGATCACACCGGAACTCGATTTTCTCTCCAAAGGCAAAGCTACTCCGTTCGAGGGCTGGAGAGTCACTGGAATGAACGTGCTGACTGTTTGCGATGGCAAGCCTGTCTACAAACTGAGCGACCATCTCTAGACTCACAACATAAGCAAGATAATAACTAAATTCGTATACAGATCGATATAGGCAAGGAGAACAGTATGGCTAAGAGAACAGATATCAAGAAAGTACTTATTATCGGATCCGGCCCGATCGTGATCGGACAGGCTGCTGAATTTGACTACGCAGGAACACAGGCATGCCTTGCTCTTAAGGAGGAAGGATTTGAAGTAATTCTCTGCAATTCCAATCCTGCAACAATCATGACAGACACTTCGATCGCAGATAAGGTATATATGGAGCCGCTAACGCTTGAGTATATTGCCAAGATCCTCAGATATGAAAGACCTGACGCGATCGTTCCGGGAATCGGCGGACAGACAGGCCTGAACCTTGCAATGCAGCTTGAAAAGAAGGGCGTTCTTAATGAATGCAGGGTCAAGCTCCTTGGCACGCCGAGTGAGTCAATCGAAAGAGCTGAGGACAGAGAGCTCTTCAAGGAAATGTGCCAGTCCATAGGTGAGCCGGTCATCCCGAGCGAGATCACATACAGCATCAAAGAGGCAAAGAAAGCAGCTCTGGATATAGGCTATCCGGTAGTTCTCAGACCTGCATTCACACTCGGAGGAACAGGCGGCGGATTTGCCAACAATGAAAAGGAACTCGAAGATATAGCTATCAACGCATTCAACCTCTCTCCGGTACATCAGGTACTCGTTGAGAAGTCAGTAAAGGGTTATAAAGAGATCGAGTTCGAGGTAATGCGTGACGGAACAGACAAAGCCATCACTATCTGCGGAATGGAGAATGTCGATCCTGTCGGAGTCCATACAGGAGACTCTATCGTAGTCGCTCCTATACTTTCGCTGAATGATCATGACCTCAAGATGCTCAATGATTCTGCTATCAAGATCATCCGTGAACTCAAGATCGAAGGCGGCTGCAACGTACAGTTCGCGCTCCACCCGGAGACAAGCGAATACTTCCTCATCGAAGTCAACCCTAGAGTATCGAGATCATCAGCACTTGCTTCAAAGGCATCCGGCTATCCTATCGCAAGAGTTACTGCCAAGATCGCAGTCGGTATGACTCTCGATGAGATCGAAGTTGCCGGAGGTAAGGGCAGCACTGAGCCGAGCCTTGACTACATAGTCGCGAAGTTCCCGAGATTCCCGTTCGACAAATTCGCTGATGCTTCCAACAAACTCGGAACACAGATGAAGGCTACAGGCGAGGTCATGGGCATCGGATCAACTCTTACAGAGAGCTTCCTCAAATCCATCCGTTCACTTGAGACCGGCGTATGCCACCTGCACCTCGAGAAGTTCGACGGAATGAGCAGAAACAAGCTGATGGAATACATCTCTGAATTCAGGGATGACAATATGTATGCTATCGCAGAGCTTCTGAGACGCGGTATCAAGATCTCAGAGATCCACAAGGTTACACAGATCACAGAGATTTTCCTTGAGGCATTCAAAGAGATCGTCGACATGGAGAAGACCCTCAAGGATCGTGTCAATGATGTCAAGACTCTCAAGGCAGCCAAGATCATCGGTTTCTCAGATAAAGAAATCGCCAAGCTCTGGAATCTCAGCGAAGAGGAGATTTACAGCAAGAGAAAGAAAAACGGCATAATTCCTGTGTTCAGAATGGTTGATACTCTCCACACAGGTAAATATATAGCTTACCTGTATTCTTCATATACAGGTGAGAATGAATCGAGACTTACAGACAAGAAGAAGATAATAGTTCTTGGCGCAGGACCTATTAGGATCGGTCAGGGTGTTGAATTCGACTACTCGACAGTTCACGCTGTTCAGACCATCAAGCGCGCCGGATATGAAGCTATCATCATCAACAACAACCCTGAGACCGTTTCGACTGACTACACAACTGCGGACAAACTCTATTTTGAGCCTCTGACAGTTGAAGATGTAATGGCAATAATCGACTTCGAGAAGCCTGAAGGTGTCATCGCTACACTCGGCGGCCAGACAGCAATCAATCTGGCAGAACCTCTTATGCAGAGAGGCGTCAAGCTGGTCGGAACTGACTGTGAGGCTATCGACAGAGCTGAGAACAGAGACAGATTCGAGAAAGTACTCGAGGAACTCAATATACCTCAGCCGAAAGGACATGCTGTCACTAAGATCGAGGACGGCGTCAAGGCTGCAAAGGAGATCGGGTATCCTGTACTCGTAAGACCTTCCTTCGTACTCGGTGGCCGTGCTATGCAGATAGTAGGAGATGAGAAGCAGCTCAGACACTATCTCAAGACAGCTGTAGAAATCGACGAAGATAAGCCTGTACTTGTCGACAAGTATATCCTCGGTAAAGAGGTCGAGGTTGATGCTATCTGCGACGGAAGAGATGTATTCGTGCCGGGCATCATGGAACTCGTTGAGAGGACAGGTATCCATTCCGGAGATTCCATCTCCGTATATCCGACATTCTCGATCAGCAATAAGGTCAAAGGCAAGATCCTTCAGTACGCGAAGGCACTCGGCAAAGGTATTGGCATAATCGGACTTTACAACATCCAGTTCATCGTAGATGACAAAGAAGATGTATATATCATCGAAGTAAACCCGAGGTCCTCGAGAACAGTACCATTCCTGTCCAAATCAACAGGTTACAGCCTCGCGGATATTGCGACAGAAGTCATCCTCGGCAAGACGTTAAAAGAGCAGGGAATATTCGACCTCTATCCTGAAGAGAAGAAGAGATACTATGTAAAGGTACCTGTATTCAGCTTCAACAAGATCAAGGGCCTCGATACATATCTTTCGCCTGAGATGAAGTCGACAGGTGAAGCGATCGGCTACGACAACAAGCTCAACAGAGCACTTTACAAAGCTTTGACAGCATCCGGAACTTCTCTCCGTAACTACGGAACAGTATTCGCAACACTCGCAGGCGATGACAAAGCAGAAGCACTTCCGCTGATCCGCAGATTCTACAACCTCGGATTCAATATCGAAGGAACACCTGGAACAGCTGCGTACCTCAAGGAAAACGGTATCAAAACAAGAGCGCTCAAGAAGATCAGTGAAGGCTCGGATGAGATCCTCGATGCGATCAGAAACGGACATATCGCTTACATCATCAACACAAGAAAGGTGGGCGATCACGTCACAGCGAATGATGGCGCTCTCATCAGACAGTGCGCAAGTGAGAACAACGCGACGCTCTTCACATCACTCGACACAGTACGCGTGCTCCTTGATGTACTCGAAGAGACGACACAGACTATTTCTACGATCGATGCATAAAATACAGACAGGTAACAATGAAGCAAGGACATTTTACTATTAAAGAGAATACCCGGCTGACTCCGACGACCTGGCGTATGACGCTCGAGGGCGACACTTCCGCGATCACTGCTGCCGGCCAGTTCATCAACATCAGACTTGACGGACATTTCCTCAGACGTCCGATCAGTGTGAATGACGTAGAGGACGGAATTGTGACTATTATTTACAAAGTCCTCGGACACGGCACAGAGGAAATGACATCCTTTGCGCCGGGCAAAACTCTTGACATACTGACAGGCCTCGGAAATGGCTACGATCTTGATAAAGCAGGTGACAGACCACTCCTGATCGGCGGCGGCGTCGGTATCCCGCCTCTCTATCTTGCCGCAAAATGGCTGAGAGAGAAGGGCTGTGAAGTCACAGTGATCCTCGGGTTCAATACTTCTGAAGAGATCTATTATGTGGATGAGTTCAGTTCGCTGGGATGTGAAGTGCTGGTAGCAACTGCTGACGGAAGTACAGGCATCAGAGGATTCGTGACGGATGCTTTTGATGCAGCCGGCGGAGATTTCACACATTTCTACACATGCGGCCCGGGACCGATGCTCAGGGCTGTTTATGACAAAGTATTCAAGACTGCAGGCATAGCAGGACAGATGAGTTTTGAAGAAAGAATGGGATGTGGATTCGGAGCATGCATGGGATGCAGCTGCAAGACCATCACCGGTTATAAGAGGATCTGCAAAGACGGACCTGTACTCAGAACGGAGGAGATACTGTGGTAAAAGTAGATACAAAAGTGACACTCTGCGGTATTGAACTTGATAATCCGGTCATACCGGCTTCAGGTACCTTCGGATACGGATATGAGTTCGCAGAGCTGTATGATATAAACTGCCTCGGAACATTTTCCTTCAAAGGAACGACAGGCGAGGCAAGATTCGGGAATGAGACACCGAGGATCGCAGAGTGTCCGTCAGGCATGCTGAATGCTGTCGGACTGCAGAATCCGGGTGTGGATGCAGTCATATCCGAAGAACTTCCCAAACTCGCTAAAGTTTTCAATAAACCTGTTATGGCAAACGTAAGCGGATTCTCGATCGATGAGTATGTCACTGTCACTTCAAAACTGGAGAAAGAACCGCAGGTTGGGTGGCTCGAGATCAATATAAGCTGCCCGAATGTGCACGGCGGAGGGATGTCTTTCGGCACAGATCCTGTAATGGCAGGAGAAGTAGTTAGCGCAGTACGCAAAGTGACCGATAAACCACTTATTGTCAAACTGACCCCGAACGTGACGAATATCGCCGAAATGGCCAGAGCATGCGAAGCTGCAGGCGCTGACGGCATCAGTCTTATCAATACTTTGCTCGCAATGAGGATCGACCTCAGGAGCAGGAGGCCTCTGCTCAGGAATACTACCGGAGGCTACTCCGGACCGGCAGTTTTCCCGGTAGCACTCAGAATGGTCTATCAGGTATCTGATGCGGTCAGCATTCCGGTCATCGGAATGGGCGGTGTATCTTCCGCGGAAGATGTGATAGAGATGATGATGGCAGGCGCTACCGCAGTTGAGGTCGGCGCAGCAAATCTTGTCGATCCGTTCGCTTCAAGGAATATTATCGCCGATCTGCCGGGAACTATGGAGAAGTACGGCATCAGAAGCCTCCGTGAGATCATCGGCGCTGCACACTGAATCGAATATTACTTGCATATAAAAGTGTCTTCTGAAGGCACTTTTATTGTATAATCATTATATATGCGCGCTTATCAGAAAGCGCAGCAGGCATTATGTTGAATGGAGGAATGGAATGGGAAAAGATGTAATAATTGCTTGTGATTTTGCAAGCACGGAAGAGGTCATCAGGTTTCTCGATAAGTTCAATAAGATAAGAAGCGAAGTCGTAAGCTGTGATCATGTCTCCATCAGCGTCAGCAGACCATTTGTCAAGATAGGTATGGAGCTTTTCTACTCAGAAGGCCCTGCTATTATTAAGACTCTCAAGGAGAGGGGCCATAAGGTATTCCTGGATCTTAAACTTCATGACATACCTAATACGGTCAAGAAGACTATGCAGGTACTGGGAGACTATGGAGTGGATATTGTGAACCTCCATGCTGCAGGCGGAATAGAGATGATGAAAGCCGCAAAAGAAGGACTCATGCTCGGAGCTGCCAGATTTGCCGACAAGCCTAAGCTCATAGCGGTTACGCAGCTGACTTCAACAGATGAAGAGACCATGCACAGGGAACTGCTCATAGACAGACCTCTTAAGGATGTTGTAGCTGAGTATGCACTTAATGCTAAGAAAGCAGGACTTGATGGAGTCGTATGTTCTGCTCACGAAGCTGCGATCATTCATGAAGTCTGCGGAGATGATTTCCTTACAGTCACACCGGGAATCAGACTTGCAGGCGATAGTGTCGGCGATCAGAAAAGAGTCATGACACCTGCAGCTGCCAAAGCAGCAGGCGCTGACTATATCGTTGTCGGTCGCTCGATAACAGGAGAAGACAAGCCGGTCGGAGCATATACCAAATGCCGCGAAGATTTCATAGATTAGTTTTTAAGAAGGGATATATCATTAATGAACGAAAGAGAAAGAATTGCCAGACTGATAGCTGAAGACCTCCTCAGCATCAAAGCCGTTTTCTTAAGACCTGAAGAGCCTTTCACATGGGCAAGCGGGATCAAGAGCCCTGTTTATTGTGATAACAGACTCACTCTCACCGCTCCGAAGGTCAGAACTGACGTAGAAGAATCTCTTGCAGCGACTATCAAGGCTGTTTTTCCTGAGGCAGAGGTCCTTATGGGAACCGCCACTGCAGGTATAGCACATGCAGCAATAACAGCACATCTCATGGGACTTCCTATGGGATATGTCAGATCAGGAGCGAAGGATCACGGAAGAGGCAATCAGATAGAAGGCAGACTCGAAGCAGGTCAGAAGGTCGTCGTAGTTGAGGATCTGATCTCGACGGGCGGAAGCTGCATAGATACTGTCAAAGTACTCAGAGATGCAGGCGCAGAGGTTCTCGGCGTAGTATCGATCATGACATACGGCATGAAGAAGGGAATAGACAGGATGGCAGAGGCAGAGATCGAATGGATATCTCTGACTAATTTTGACACTGTTGCCAAAGTAGCAGCTGAGCAGGGTTATATCAGCGAAACCGATGTCAGAAGACTCCTTGCATTCCGCGATGACCCTTCTGACGAGAGCTGGATCACAGGATAAAGGGACTGGAAAAATGAAAAGTGTAATCGACATACTTGACCTGTCAGTGCAGGAATTATATGAAATGATGGATGTTGCCATCGATATTGATGCTCACCCTGCCAAATACGCACATAAGTGCGATGGTAAGAAGCTCGCGACGCTCTTCTTCGAGCCGTCAACGAGAACAAGACTTTCACATGAGGCTGCAATGCTTGAGCTGGGCGGATCCGTTATCGGGTTCTCCGGAGCGCAGAACTCTTCCGCTGCAAAGGGAGAGTCGGTGGCAGATACAGCCAAAACCGTATCCTGCTATGCGGATATCATCGCAATGAGACATCCGGTGGAAGGCGCTTCACTTGTAGCTGCAAATAATGCGTCGATCCCTCTTATCAATGCAGGCGACGGCGGACACTGCCATCCTACACAGACGCTGGCAGACCTTCTCACAATATATAGAGAGAAAGGTACTTTGTCAGGACTTAAGATCGGAATGTGCGGAGACCTCAAATACGGACGAACTGTACATTCTCTCATCAATGCAATGACAAGATATGAAGGCAACGAGTTCGTCATGATCTCACCTCAGGAACTTGCTCTCCCTGACTACGCGGAGAATGCACTCAGGAAAGCAGGAGTTCCGTTCAAGGTCACGACTAGCCTTGAAGAATCGATTCCTGAGCTTGATATTCTGTATATGACACGTATCCAGAAAGAGCGTTTCGACGATCCTGATGAGTATGAGAGACTCAAAGACAGCTACTCTCTGACAGTAGATAAAATGGAGATGGCAAAGCCTGACATGGCGGTTCTCCATCCGCTGCCGAGAGTAAATGAGATAAGCGTCAAGGTCGATGATGATCCGAGAGCCTGCTATTTCAAGCAATGCCTGAACGGCAAACTCATGAGAATGGCCCTTATCCTCAAACTTCTTGATGAGGCCGGGACACCGGGACATTCAGGCTACTGGGAGAAGGGTGAAGTCCATATGGGCGGCATTTGTCCTAACAAGAAATGCATCATGAGGACTGAGCAGGAACTTGAACAGAAATATTATATAGATGAAGAAGGAAACAAGCGTTGTCTCTATTGTGACACGTTGATTCTTAACTAAGGGACTGGACAATTATTAAATGTTAGCTTTTTTATTGGGTTTGATCGCAGGAGCAGCCTCGCCTACACAAGCAAGTGTGAATGCCAGAATAAGAGAAGACTTCAAGTCACCGTACATTACCACGATCGTCAATTTTATAGTCGCTGCACTTCTGCTCGCAGCTGTGATCCTGGTGGTTGAGAGGAATCTGTATATCCCTCTCGGTACGATAGCAAGAGAGCCTTTCTGGATCTGGCTCGGCGGAGCATGCGGAACTGCGATCGTTATCCTTAATATTATTTGTCTGCCAAAACTGGGAAGTGCACTTAATGTAATGCTTATCTGTTTCGGGCAGATAATGACCGGACTGATAGTGGACCATTTCGGTTTGTTCTATTCACCGGCAGCTCCGATGTCACTGATGAGACTGCTCGGCGCGCTGATCGTTTTCGCCGGGATCTGGCTCGTAAACAGCAGGGGAAATTCCGGAAGCCGCGGATCTGCACAAAAATCTGTTTTGCTGTATGTAATACTCGCCATATTCTGCGGATTTGCCTGTGCAGCTCAGGTTGCGATAAACGGAGCACTGAGAGGTTTTGCCGGATCGGCACTCAAAGCCACCTTGATATCTATGTCGGTCGGCCTGATCACAGCTATCATAGTAACAGCTATTGTTATTGTGATGAAAGGAAAGGCCGGCATATACGATGACGGTCAGGTCGATACACCGGTCCGCTTCAGATTCTGGATGATCGGGGGCGGAGGACTCGCGATAGTCATCGTTGCAGGGAATGCAGTAGCTGCGCCGATGCTCGGGACCGGAGTCGTGACGATCCTCAATCTCGTAGGGATGATGGCTGCAGGTCTTGTGATCGATGCGGCAGGATTCCTCGGAATAGAGAAGAAACCGGTCACTTTGGCCAAAGTCGCCGGAATGATCCTGATGACAGGCGGAGCCGCAATCATATCTCTACTTTGATAAAGCTCCCCGTGGGGGAAGGAAAGGAGCTGAAATGAGTAAAATAAAAATAGCAGTTATACAGTTCGATGTTGTAGAAGACAAATATGAAAACATCGAGAATTTTGCCGAAATAATTGGAAGCGGCAAATTAGACGGAGCAGATATCATCTGTCTCCCGGAGATGTGGAATTGTCTGTATAAAACCGAGCTGTTCCCGCAGTATGCGGAACCTGAGATGGGGGACACCTGGCTCGCAATGTCGACACTCGCCCGCAAATCCAATGCGTATCTGGTCGGCGGCTCTATCCCTGAGTGCGATGAAGAGAACAGGATCTACAATACCTGCTATGTATTTGACAGAAAAGGAAATCAGATAGGCAAGCATCGCAAAGTGCATCTCTTCGATATCAATATAGTCGGAAGGCAGTCTTTCAAAGAGTCTGACACATTGACAGGGGGCGACAGCTTCTCGACATTTGATACTGAATGGTGCAAGATGGGCGTCAACATCTGTTTTGATATAAGATTCCCTGAGAGTGCGAGGATACCTGCGCTTAACGGAGCTAAAGTCATTTTCAATCCTGCGGCTTTCAATATGACGACAGGACCTGCACATTGGGAACTGGGCTTCAGACAGAGAGCTGTTGAGAATCAGGTATATATGGTCGGTCCTGCAACGGCAAGAAAACCTGAATGCGGTTATGTTTCCTATGGACATTCGATCATTACAGATCCATGGGGCAGGGTAATCATGCAAATGGACGAGAAGCCGGGGATCACGATAACCGAGATCGATCTTGATTATATAGAAGAAGTAAGGCAGAGCCTGCCGCTTCTTTCGGCAAGAAGAACAGATGTATATGAACTAAGCGCAAAATAATGTGCTATAATGCAATCGTAAATTATACAAGGTATTTGAGAGGAGGTATAACATGCCTGACAACAAGAAATCCTTTGACCTCAGAACACCGGACAAGATGAGATATGCCGGAAAACCTGCAGATTCAGATCTTGCAGAGGAGCTTATCAAGCTTATCGGAATTGCTGTTGCAGGTGGTATCGCTTTGATCACCGGAGCAAAGAAATTCGGTGAGAGCCTTCAGAACATGCAAAGCGAAGCAGAGAGAAAAGCAGAAGAACAGAGACAGAGATATAAAGAGGCTGTAAGACAGGCTGTCGAGAATGAAGTCGAGACAGAATATGAAGCCGAAAGAGACGAAGGCGGCCTTTTTATGACACCATCTCCTCTCGAAGAGCAGCCTGAGACTGTAGATATCATTCTTGAAGCTTCACCGGAAGAAGCCGCAGCTGAACTTGGGTTTGAAGGGCAGGAAGAGGCTGAAAAGAAAATAGAGAATGCTATGGCAGAATACGATGCTGCAATGGATGAAGCAGCAGGCGTTGAATAAAGAATAATCAGAAGGAGAAGTATTTTAATATGATGGACACAATTCTCAGTTATGCACAGAATCAGAGTTCAACAAGCTACACTATGGAACTTATTTTTCAGATAGCAGCAATCGTCGGATTATGGAAAATGTTTGAAAAAGCAGGTCAGGACGGATGGCCGGCAATTATTCCTTTCTACAATACTTATAAGCTTTGCGAGATCACTATGGGCAATCCATGGTATTGGTTGAGATTATTTGTATTCATTATTCCAATAGTAGGATGGATCCTGGGATTTTATTATCTGTATGTAATGTCCAAAGCAACAGCACGTGCTTACGGACAGTCAGACGTCTGGGCATTAGGTTATATGTTCCTTTCACCGGTCTTCTATTGCATCACAGGTTTTGGCGATGCGCAGTATTACGGACCGATGGGGATCAATGACAACAGAACGGGAAGTGCACGTGAGGCAAAGACTGTCAATTTCGACGTTATCAAGAACGAGCCTGAAGTTAAGAAAACTCAGAATGATTACCCTGAATTTGTAAATCAGAACACAACTCCTAAGAAGGCACCGCTCAAAAATGAGGGAGAAATAGAGTTTGTTAAGAATAATGACAAAAAAGAAGAAACCGTGGATTTCTTCTTCGATCAGCCTGAAGAGTAATCATCGATCACATAATATGCAATACAAAAGGCGGCACCTGCCGCCTTTTACGTTGCGCTATTCGTCTTCGTAGTTTTCGATCACTACATCCGAGTTTTCATTTACAAATTTACAGATAGCTACATATGTATCATGAGAAATAACATGTTCGATCTTGCAAGCATCTTCCTCTGCCTGATCCTCATCGACCCCGAGTATTTTGAGGAAGGATGTCAGAGCTTTGTGACGCTGATAGATCCTGTTGGCGATCTTGCGTCCCGGAGGAGCCAGCGAAATCGGACCATTCGCTTCCATTGTTATGTATCCGCTTTCTTTGAGTCTCTTGACAGCATAAGATACGCTTGGCTTAGTGACCCCGAGATGCTTAGCTATATCTATTGAACGTATGTAGCCATACTTCTCTTCGAGCATCAGCATAGTCTCGAGATAGTCTTCAGCTGACTGTTGTATTTTCATGACAGTTACCTCTTATTAATCCGATAAACTACTCAAAATACAATACCATAGTACGAACAATTAAGCAAGAAAAGACAAAAACGGTCGCTGTTTTTTTCAGATGCACTATTTTGTACAAATGAAATACCTTACTTGTAGTTGAATATCATGGTGTGATAAACTCGATGTGTATATATAGTAGAGCGGGAGGCATTTGCACCCGGTCACTAATTCTTATGAAAAGAGAGGAGAAATAATTATGGCAAAATGGGTTTGCAGCGTTTGCGGTTATGTTCATGAAGGCGATACACCACCGGAAAGATGTCCACAGTGCAAGGTTCCTGCAGAGAAGTTCATCAAGCAGGAAGAAGGCGAGCTTCAGTGGGCAGCTGAGCATGTTCTTGGAGTAGCAAAAGGCGTTGATCCTGAAATCATCGCAGATCTCAGATCAAACTTCGAGGGAGAGTGCTCAGAGGTTGGTATGTATCTTGCTATGTCCAGAGTAGCATTCAGAGAAGGCTATCCTGAAATCGGCGAATACTGGAAGACAGCTGCTTTTGAAGAAGCTGAACATGCAGCTAAGTTCGCAGAACTTCTCGGCGAGGTTCTCACAGACAGCACAAAGAAGAATCTTGAGATGAGAGTTGAAGCTGAGAACGGTGCTACACTCGGCAAGACAATGCTTGCTAAGAAGGCTAAAGAACAGGGACTCGACGCTATCCATGACACAGTTCACGAGATGGCCAGAGACGAGGCAAGACACGGCAAGGCATTTGCTGGACTTCTGAAGAGATACTTCGGCTAAGCTTTTTCTCAAGGCAGATAAGCGTTTTCTGACAGAGAGATGACCTTTTATGAAAATAGAGAAAAGATATTTCATCAAAGATCTGTTTGTATTCTGGCTGGCTATGGCTGCCATGATATGTGCCGCAATCAACCTGAATATTTCCCTGAACATGCTGAGTTATTCAGAAATGAAGAAAGTAAAGGCAAGACACGGTAAGATATTTACCAGACTTCTGAAGAGACGCTCTGATTAAAAGCTCAGGCCCTGAAAAATCAAACATTTCAGAGAGGAGGAGGAGAGATTTTCCTCCTCTTTTTCTGTTTTCCAAAAGACGATAGACAGTACTTTTGAACCGGCCTTACCTCACGGACAAGATGCCGCCACTATCCGGTGTTCATATATAAATTGCATAAAGCATTCTTGCTTATGGTATTATTAAAAAAATCGTGCCACTAATCAATCAATAAGTTAAAGATCAAATAGGCGAACAATCAACGCGTTGATAATCAGGCAGGGGGAATTGAACAATGAATAAGATCAGAAGACTATTTGTATATGTAACTATTATTTCAGTTATGATTTTTGCTGCTTGTGCTGCTGTGTACGCAGACAGCTCTTCAGGAACGATCGGTACCGATATAAGCTGGACGCTGGATGAAGAAGGTAATCTGAGCATTACGGGAACAGGAGATATTCCGGATTATAACTATAGCGGCAGTCCGTTCTTTGCAAAAGATATTATTAAAACTATTACTGTTGGAGACGGTATCACAAAAATCGGATCTTACGCTTTCTACAGATGCAAAGGCCTTGAGACAGTAACGTTACCTCCGAGCGTTGAGTCGATCGGAGATTATGCTATATCTGAGTGTGACAATCTCAGGACGGTAACATTTCCTGAAGGACTGCATAAAATAGGATACAGTGCATTCTCCAGATGCAAGAATCTTGAGGCCATTATATTGCCCGACAGCCTGCAGGAACTTGGCGAATATGCATTCTATGAATGTACTGGTGCTGCGACATTAAGGCTTCCGGTCAGCATGAAAAAGATCCCAAGGCACTCTTTCTACGAATGCAGCAGTATCACAGCAGTTGTTTTCCCTGATGATCTTGAAACAATCGAGTGGTCAGCTTTCTACGGATGCAGAGGAATCACAGTGATCGATTTACCTGATGGACTTAAAACCCTTGGTGATTCAGCGTTTGCATCCAGCTCTGTAAGGAACCTTGTTATTCCGGATAGTGTAGAAGAAATTGGAGTAGATGCTTTTGCAAATTCTGATGAACTGAGGTCAGTAAAACTTCCGGATGCTCTTAAAAAGATACCGTCAGGTGCTTTTAGTATTTGTTGTAAGCTAAAGTCAATTGAGATACCTTCAGGTGTAGACGAAATCGGATACGGAGCTTTTTACGGTTGTACAGACCTTAAAAAAGCAGTTATCCCTGCAAGTGTCAAAAAGATGGAATATTGCTTCGGAGAGTGTTTCGGCCTTGATGAGGTGTATTTTGAAGGGGACTTCCCTGCACCACTGAACGGATCATTCTACGCATGCAACCTGACAGCATACTATCCTGCCGACAATGAGACCTGGACAGAAGACATTCTTGATTCGGGGTATGGCGGCAAGGTCAAATGGATCGGATATTGCGCATCGCATGTTGAAGGCGCTGCTGTGAAGGAAAACAACAAGGCGGCTACCGCTCTGGCAGCAGGATCGTATGATCTTGTAACATACTGCGAGAAATGTGGAACAGAGATAAGCCGTAAGACAGTGACTGTTAAGAAGCTGACACCAACTATCAAGCTTTCTGCTGCCAAGAAGACTCTCAAGAAAGGTAAGTCATATACACTCAAGGTGACCGGCCTTGCCAAAGGCGATTCCATCAAGAGTTTCAAGAGCTCCAAGCCTGGTGTTGCCAAAGTCTCAGCAAAAGGCAAGATCACTGCAAAGAAAAAAGGCAAAGCTGTCATTACCGTGACTCTCAAATCAGGTAAAACTGCAAAGTGTACTATAACAGTTAAATAATAGTGCTGTATGGAGGTGTAATAAATGTCAATAGCAGATGAATTCAGAAACAACTATGAGCCTGAGCAGGACAACATCGAGTTTCTGAAACTCGGAGCAGAGAATGTTGCTCAGGCAGTAATAGATTTTGCAAAAGGTCTGAGCAAAACAGAACGTGGAGCTGAGGGGTACTTTTCCGTGATATATGAAAACGATTACGGATACGGACTTCTGAAAGAACCGCAGGTCCATTCGCCATTCGATATAGACCCTTCATATACCGGAAGAACGATCACCTTCAGCAGGATCGAAGATTTCGGTCAGTACAAAGAAGGTATTCTCAGCATTCTGGAAAGAACCGGTGAATCGGTCGATAAAGTGTGTTTCTATACAGATAATCAGATAGACGCAGCAATTTCCACTATCAAGAATAAGCTTGTCGATTCCGGATTCTCTAATGTCGATGTATCGTATACTAAGCTCGGAGCAGATCATATTATATATGGGACAAGAAAGCCGCGCTTCTTTGAATCGATCAATCCCAATGCAGACTGGCTCGGCAAGGAGATATGCCAAAGGACGGAAATGCCAAACTACGGTCTTTTCATCAGTTTCAGCTGGTGATCTGTAATGCATTTCTAAAGAACTTGCAAGCTGTTCTGTGCCGCGTTATTCTATATGTGGTACATTGAACGAATGAACCACACTAAATATATTCTGGGAGCTTATTATTATGAACAAAAAGGATCTGGATATTATCGGTGTGCAAATCGACTTCGGCGCAGCGAGAAAAGGCGTTGCTATGGGGCCACTGGCTATAAGATATGCCGGACTCAAGCAGGATCTGAGAGCCCTTGGTTATAACGTATATGACAAGGGCGATATCATCCCTCCGGATGACGGGATGAGCCTGAGGCACATGATCAACTTCGAGCAGGTCAATGCGACTAACAAGCATCTGTATGAGACGGTCAAGGCAACTCTTGAAAGAGGGCATTTCCCGATCGTTCTCGGTGGAGACCACAGCGTGGCTGCAGGAAGTGTTTCTGCGGTCGCCAAACATTATGAGAATGAAGGCGAGATAGGAATCATCTGGATCGATGCCCACGGTGACTGGAACAATGAAAAATCCACACTCAGCGGCAATATGCATGGGATGCCATATTCAGCTGTATGCGGATGGGGACCTGACAGCATGGTCGATTTCGGACAGACACCACATTTCGTACCTACGGCACACTGCGTGCAGGTAGCAGGTCATGATTTCGACAAACCTGAAGCCGCAAGAATGAAGGAAGCAGGAATGAATGTCTTCTCGATGACCGACATAGACCGCAGGGGAATGTACGCTGTCATGAAGGAGGCTATAGAGATAGCCGGGCAAGGCACAGTCGGCATTCATCTGAGCTTCGATGTAGATGCGATAACACCTGAGTATGCGCCGGGTACCGGAACTCCTGTGCCTGACGGAATCACAGCGAGAGAAGCTTTTCTGGCTGCCGAAATGATTGCTGATTCGGGCAAACTGATCAGCATGGACCTCGTTGAGGTCAATCCGATCCTTGATGAAAGGAACAAGACCGCAATCATGGCATCAGACTTGATACAACTTGCACTAGGCAAAAAAGTCTACTAGAACCCCCGGAAATCATCTGAAAAAAGCCGTTCATCCCCTGAGAAAATACAGATTCTCAGGGGGTGAATTTTGTTGTCGATATAATGATATCTGTAAATCGTTTCTTGAGAAAACCGAAAAAATCAAGCGTTTCAGAAAATCAGGTATAATCTTATGCGTCAACTTTTCTGAGCGGAACAGCCGGATCTGACTGTTCTGATACACAGGAAAAATCGCTGAAATCTGTTCGGAACGACAAAGTACATCAAAAAGAACAAAACACAACATATTGTGGTCAAAAAAGAAAAATACAAAAAATCACAACAACATATTGACAGGCAATAATCGCGTAACTACAATATATAGTGTTCGGCGAAAGGCGCTTCCGGCCTTTGCGCGGACTGCTGAGAGGGAGATGAGACGATGCCGGGAGACTCCGGTATCCGACGCGAAAAGAAGACGCGAAAAGAACTAACAAAAAGAACGAAGAAGAACGAAAGAGAACGAAAAGGAAGAACACGATATGAACACGATAATCAAAAGAGACGGTAAAGAAGTAGCCTTTGACGAGTCTAAGATCTTTAACGCTATATATGCAGCTAACAAGGCTGTTGAAGGCGAGAAGATGACAAGCATCGACTTTACTTATCTGACTAAGAAAGTAATAGAAAAGCTCGATGGCGAGACATGCACTGTAGAGCAGGTCCAGGATATTGTAGAGCAGATGCTCATCAAATACGACTATGAGAAAACTGCCAAGGCTTACATCCTGTATCGTGCCGAGCACGCTAAGATCAGAGAAGCAGAATCTGATCTGATGAATATCTATAACGAACTCACATATTCATATTCAAAGGACGCAGACATCAAGAGAGAGAATGCCAATATCGATGGAGATACATCGATGGGAACAATGCTCAAGTATGGTTCTGAGGGTGCTAAGTACTTCGTGGACAATTATGTTCTTCCGAAGGATATCGCTAAGGCACACATCAACGGCGACATCCACATCCACGATAAGGACTTCTATATGCTTACAGAGACCTGCTGCCAGATAGACCTTATCAAACTGTTCAAGGACGGTTTCTGCACCGGTCACGGTTATCTGAGAGAGCCTCAGTCGATCATGAGCTACGCTTCTCTGGCTTGCATAGCTATTCAGGCTAACCAGAATGAGATGCACGGCGGACAGTCTGTTCCTAACTTTGACTACTCAATGGCTCCGGGCGTTGCAAGAACATACATCAAAGAGTATTTCTCCGCACTCACAGAGATCATCGCTGCCAAGCTCGACTGCCCGTACGAAGACGCTAAGGCTATCGCACAGAAGATCAAGGCAGAAGCACCAGCACCGACTATCAGCAACACCAAGACATATGGAGAAGAGCTCGGTAAGTGGTTCGATCAGGCAGACAACACATTCGGTATCGACAGAGAAGTCCTGATCAGATGCAATGAGCAGGCAGGCGAGGCTGCATGGGCAAGAACTGACAAGATGACCTATCAGGCTATGGAGGCTCTTATCCACAACCTCAACACCATGAACTCAAGAGCAGGTGCACAGGTGCCATTCAGCTCCGTCAACTTCGGAACGGATACAACACCTGAAGGCCGCATGGTCATCAAGAACTTCCTGCTCGCTACAGAGGCAGGCCTCGGTAATGGCGAGACACCGATTTTCCCGGTATCCATTTTCAAGGTCAAAGAGGGCGTCAACTTCAACGAGGGAGATCCGAACTACGACCTCTTCAAGCTCGCAGTAAGATGCAGCGCAAAGAGACTCTTCCCGAACTTCAGCTTCCTTGACGCACCATTCAACAAGAAGTTCTACAAAGAAGGCGACTACAATTCAGAAGTAGCTTACATGGGATGCCGTACAAGAGTAATGGCCAACTGCCATGATCCGAGTAAGGCTGTAGTATGCGGAAGAGGAAACCTCTCGTTCACATCGATCAACCTGCCTAGACTCGGAATCGAATCGAACAGAGACTTTGACGTTTTCTACAAGAAGCTCGACAACATGCTTGAAATGGTAGCAAGACAGCTCCTGCACAGATTCAGGATCCAGTGCAGCAAGAAGGGCCGCAACTATCCGTTCCTGATGGGACAGGGCATCTGGATCGATTCAGACAACCTCGGACCTGATGACAGCGTTGAGGAGATCCTCAAGCACGGAACACTTTCGATCGGATTCATCGGACTCGCTGAAACAATGAAGGCTCTTACAGGCAAGCATCACGGCGAAAGTGAAGAATCGAGAAAGAAGGCTTTCGAGATCATCAAGCACATGAGAGAGTTCTGCGACAGGAAGAGCGTTGAGACAGGTCTTAACTTCACACTTCTGGCTACACCGGCTGAGGGACTGTCAGGAAGATTCGTCAAGATCGACAGAGAGAAGTACGGCAAGATCGAGGGCGTTACAGACAGAGCTTACTACACTAACTCATTCCATGTTCCTGTATACTATCCGATCGGTGCGTTTGAGAAGCTCGACATCGAGGCTCCTTACCATGATCTGACCAACGCAGGCCACATCAGTTACGTAGAGCTCGACGGAGACACAGCCAAGAACCCTGAAGCTTTCGAGGCTGTTATCAGACACATGCAGAAGGTAGGCATCGGATACGGCTCAGTCAACCACCCTGTTGACAGAGACCCTGTCTGCGGATACACAGGTGTTATCGATGATGTCTGCCCACGCTGTGGAAGAAGAGAAGGCGAGCCGGTTTCGATCGAGAGACTGAACGAACTCAGGATGAAATTCCCAAGTGTACCGGTACCTTGCGACTGCATCCACTAATTGAAGAAATAACGGGTGACACAATATAGAGTGTCACCCGGATAAATTAAACAACAACATACATAGATTTAGCTTCACAAACAGGGCCAATGAGACTATAATAAGTGCGGAATTATTACGGAGGTAAGAGAGATGAACAATAAGGTTGTAAAGAACGTTAACGGTCAGGTCGGAGAAGGCGTAGGTTTTGAGAGAATCAGAAGAATCACAGGATATCTCGTAGGTACTCTTGACAGATTCAACAACGGCAAGAGAGCAGAAGTTGAAGACAGAGTTAAGCACGGACTGACAAGGAACTAATCCTGATACTAAGATCGTAATACGAAGAGCCTTGCAGCGCGTTATGTTGCGAGACTCTTTTTGTATATGAAACATGTAAGGAAAGCGTATTGGAAATGAGTGATACACAATCTGCAATCAGAACAATAAGAGTATGCGGTATCGAGCCCGAATCGATAGTAGACGGTCCGGGTTTCCGCTATGTCCTGTTCGTACAGGGCTGTCCTCACAGATGCCCGGGATGCCATAATCCTGAGTCACATGATTTCAACGGCGGCACGGAAATGACGATAGACGAGATCTTTACTCAGATCAAATCGAACCCGCATCTTCGCGGAGTCACTTTCTCGGGCGGAGAACCGTTTGAACAGGTGCCTGCACTCCTCGAACTCGGCAAGAAGATCAAAGAATCCGGAATGTCTCTGATGAGTTATACCGGATATACTCTCGAAGAACTTAAGAAGAGACATGATCCTGAGACGGATGAGCTTCTCGGACTTCTTGACATCCTTGTTGACGGCAGGTATATAGAGAGTCTCCGCAATCTGACACTTATCTACAGAGGGTCAGAGAACCAGCGCGTGATCGACATGAAGAAGACAAGGAAGTCAGGCAAGGTAGTACTTTACAAATCTGATTTCGATGTAGATATAGTTATCTGATAGATACCGGGGCAATTACCCCGGTAATTTGGTGATCAAATATGAAACTGGAATTAGTTGCTACTGCAACATTCGGCCTTGAAGCAGTCGTACGCCGCGAGATCGAGGCACTCGGATACAAGATAATAAAGACAGAAGACGGCAGGGTCACATACATGGGCGATGAGAGAGCTGCCGTCAGATCCAATCTGTGGCTAAGGACAGCGGACAGAGTATACATCCGTATGGGAGAGTTCCATGCGACGACTTTTGAAGAGCTGTTCCAGCAGACCAAAGGTATTCCATGGGAGGATATCATACCTGTCAGCGGCAGATTCCCTGTTTCAGGAGGCTCTGTCAAATCCGTTCTTCACAGTGTTCCGGCATGTCAGAGCATAGTCAATAAAGCAATAGCCGCAAGGCTCGGGGAGTTTTACTGCATGGACAGACTTCCGGAGACGGGCGCGGAATACAGAATAAGATTCATAGCGCACAAGGACAATTTCCTGATGCTCATCGATACCAGCGGAGCAGGTCTTCACAAGAGAGGATACAGAGTCAGCGATGTAGCCGCTCCTATCAAAGAGACGCTCGCAGCTGCGCTTGTGCAGCTGAGCTTTTACCGTAAGGACAGAGTCCTGGTCGATCCGTGCTGCGGCTCGGGAACGATCCCTATCGAGGCTGCGATGATCGCGAGGAACATAGCCCCGGGACTCAGCCGGAACTTCGCGTGCGAAGACTGGGAAATGATTCCTGAGGACATCTGGAAAGAAGAGAAGAAACTTGCATATGAAGCTGCAGACTTTGAGTCTGAACTCAGCATCACCGCTATGGATATAGACAAGCGAGCGGTCAGAGCGGCTAAGGATAATGCAGATGAGGCGGGCGTGGCAGACGATATCGACTTCATCTGTATGGACATGAATAAATGGGAGCCTGGTGCGGGAATACCTAAGGGTGTCTCGAAAGAAGAACGCGGCGTCGTGATCTCCAATCTGCCTTACGGCAAGCGTATAGGGGATGATAAGTCGATCAGACAGATCTACAGGCATCTCGCGGAACTAATCAAGGACTGCCCGAACTGGTCGTTCTTCCTGATCACATCCGACAAAGAGCTCGAGAAATTCATCGACAAAGAGACCGGAAGAAAAGCTGACCGCAGACGCAAATTATACAACGGAACTATCGAAACACAGTTCTATCAGTATCATGGAGCGAAGCCGGAAAAGAGTAAAAAAGTGAACGGCGATTGATTATACTATGATATAATTACTGACAGTATGGGAATTCACAGGATCATCCATGAGAGGGAGGATGTTATGACTAAGAAGGAATTCTATTATCCGTCAGTTGACGGCAAGACTCAGATACATGCAATCAGATGGGAACCTGAAGGCGAACCTAAGGCTATCCTGCAGATCATTCACGGAATGGTCGAATTCATAGACAGATATGACGATTTTGCTAAGTTCATGACTGAGCACGGATATCTTGTTGTAGGAGAGGATCACCTCGGCCATGGTGCTTCAGTTATATCCGATGAATACCATGGGTATTTCGGAAAAGACGGCAACGCATGGGTCATTTCTGATATCCATCAGCTCAGGCTCATGACACATGGCGAGTTTCCTGACATCCCGTATACAATGCTCGGACACAGCATGGGATCATTCCTTCTCCGCCAGTACATCACTGAGAAGGACGGCAGATATGCAGAGGATCTCGCAGGTGTGATCGTCATGGGAACAGGATGGATGCCTAATGCCACACTCAAGGCAGGCAAGCTTGTCGCGACACTCCTCGGGAAGAACAAAGTCGGCAAATCAGCCAAAATGCTGGATGCTATGGGATTTGGCTCTTACCTCAAGAAGATCGAGAACCCGAGAACTTCTTCTGACTGGCTGACCAAGGACGAAAAGATCGTCGACTGGTATAGAGCACAGCCTTGGTGCACATTCCGCTTCACACCAAACGGATACTACCATATGTTCAGTGGAATGGAGAAGGCTCACGACCTCAAACGAATGAAGAATCTCCCGGTGGGACTCCCGATTCTGTTCACATCAGGCGCAGAGGATCCTGTAGGCAACTGGGGAGAGGGCGTTCGCAAGGCTTTCATGGTATACAGCGAGAATTCACCTTGCAGAGTCGACATCAAACTGTATGAGGATGACAGACATGAGATCCTCAATGAGACAGATAGAGATGTGGTTTATAAGGATATGCTTGAGTTCCTTGATGACTGCATCGCTAAATAGTATCCGATACAAATGATTCATATTGCCGGGAGGCACTGATTTACTTAATGAGTTACGAGACTAATTTAATAATCAGAATAGTGATTGCCATAGCACTTGCCGTATTCTTCGGGAACGGCAGTGTTGTGGCATTCAATAATATTAGGGCAAAATGGTTCGAAGACTACGATGAAAATGATCCTGCTAAGGAGATAACCGGCGAGATACGCCGGATAATTCCGCCGGATCTTGTCAAGGCGGATAATGAAGGGCGGCAGAGACTTCCCAGCACACCCTGGAAATACGCATTCACCGGATATTTTGGTATTGTAGGAATATATCTGGCTGTCAGAGGAGGCGGAGGTATAGGGTTTGAGATATCCGTCATGTGCGTTCTGTGCGTGATCCTGCTGATGGCGATATCGGATCAGCTTTACAAAGTTGTGCCTGATCAGTTCAGCCTTTGTCTGGCCGTTATGTCTGTAGCTTTCATCAACTATCATGACAAATGGTGGGAGCCTTTTGCCGGGGCAGGTATAGGACTCGGGATATCGCTTGTCATATTCGGACTTGGACTGCTTCTTTTCAGGACCGGCTCGCTTGGCGGGGCGGATATCAAGTTTTTCACGTGTATGGGCCTTATTGCAGGACCGACAGGGATCGTCGTTATTTATATTCTGACCACACTCCTGTTCGCTCTGGAGGCTTTCGTACTGATCATCACAGGGAGAGGCACGATCAGGGATTCCAATGCGATGATGCCCGCAGCATGCGCGGCAGTAACAGTGTATTTTCTCTTCCTATGGAACCTCACGGACTTCCTGTTCGTGCTGTAATCACATAATCATAAAATATGGGCAAGAATGTTTTGATCAAAATAGAATATGACGGGACGAATTTTTCGGGCTGGCAGAAACAGCCTGCAGCAAGAACGGTCCAGGGAGAGATAGAGCATGTGCTTAAGTACATCGCAATGGAGGATGTGCCTATCCATGGAACGAGCAGGACGGATGCCGGCGTGCATGCTCTCGGGCAGTGCGCGAGTTTCGAATGGAACTGTCCGATGCCTGTAGAGAAACTCCCTGAGGTCATGAATCGCAGATTCGGTGCAGGCGGAACAGGAAGATCCGGCGCGCCGGGGGATATACGTATCATTTCAGCAGAAGTGATGCCTGATGATTTCCATGCAAGATATTCATGCAAAGGCAAGACATACAGATATATCATCGACAAGACCGGAGACATTTTCCGCAGGAAGCAAGCCTTCCAGTATCCCGACGCAGATCAGCTTGACCTCGAAGCAATGAAAAAGGCGGCTTCTTATATCGTCGGGACTCATGATTTCAAATGCTTCGAAACGGCAGGAGGGACTCCGCGAGAGACAACGGTAAGGACTGTTTCAAGCCTTGAGATAACGGCTGATGAGCGGAGCATCATTATCGAGATAACGGGAGATGGTTTTCTTTATAATATGGTCCGCATAATCGTCGGCACTCTCGTAGAGGTAGGATCCGGCAGGAAATCGCCTGAAGATCTGCCGGAAATAATCGAGAGCCGGAACAGAGGCAAAGCAGGTTTCACAGCACCTCCGCAGGGGCTTTATCTTAAAGAGATATATTTCTGAAAGAAAGGGAACTTTAGTGTACAAAGTCAGAATCGATAAATTTGAAGGTCCGTTCGACCTCCTCGTATATCTCCTGGAGAATGCCAGGATGGATATATACGATATCAAGGTCGCTGAGATAACGGAACAATATATAGCCTATCTCAAAGAGATGGATGAACTTAACGTCGAGGTAGACACAGAGTTCATAGTTCTCGCAGCCGTGCTGATCAGGCTCAAATCTCACATGCTCCTTCCGAGAGTGACAGAAGCAGGCGAGATCATGATCGAGGAGGATCCTCGCGAAGAGCTGAAGGGAAGGCTTCTTGAGTATGTCAGAACCAAGAAAATCGCAGAAATGCTCGCTGAGCAGGAGGAATACAATCTGGCGATACATGAGAAACCGGCTGAGGATATGTCGGAATATCTTGAGAATCCTGAGGAGATCCTTTACGCGACTGAGGAGCAGATGGTCAATGCGTTCATTTTATTCCTGACGCGCAAGAAAAAGGTCGAAGAAGTTTCCAAAAGGTATCAGCGCGTAAGAAAGCGCAAGGAAACGATCGAGGCCAGGATCGAGGATATGACTTTAAGACTGGAGGAGAAGTTCAGGATGGGCAAATGTAAAGTTTCCTTTACAGAACTGCTGCCTGATAAGCCTGACAGGTACGATGTGACATTGTCATTCATGTCACTCCTGTCGATGATCAGGAACCAGGGATATGACGCAGAACAGAAAGAAAACTTCGGCGAGATAACCGTCACACGCAAACTTACAGCAGATAGCGATTCCGGTGCCGGAAAGGAGCAGGCAGATGTATAGCAGAAAAGTAATGAAATCCGCTCTTGAGACAATGATGTTCATGTGGGGCGGTCCGCTCGATGTCAAAGACGCGGCTGAAGTTCTCGAAGCAGAGAGATCCGAGGTCAGAGAGCTGTTCAAAGAGCTTCAGAATGAATATGAGCAGGAGGGCAGGGGAATAAGGATCCGCGAAGTGGACGATTCTTTCGGATTTGTTACTCATGTCGAAAATGACCTTTTTGTCAGGAAACTCTGCACGCCTGTAAGAGTCAAAAGACTTTCCCAGGCTGCTCTTGAAGTACTTGCAATCATCGCATATCGTCAGCCTGTCACCAGATCGGAGATAGATTCCATAAGAGGGATCAAGAGCGAAAGAGTTATTGACGGACTTGTGGACAAGGGCCTTGTTGAAGTGACCGGAAGATCTGAAGCAGTCGGAAGACCGCTTATATACTCTACGACAAAAGAGTTCCTTAAGAAGTTCGGATTCACATCACTCAAAGATCTGCCGGAGGTACCGGAATATGAAGAGCTCCGCAGGACACCTGATGATGAGATGTATGGACAGATGACACTCGATTTTGAAGATGAAGCAAGCAAAGCACCACAGGAAGAGGAATAGTGACAATGAGGATCAATCAATATATAGCAGCAGCCGGCATAACCAGCAGACGTAAGGCAGATGAAATGATAGGCGAGGGCAGAGTGCGTGTCAATGGACAGGTGCTGGAAAATCCGGGCTATCATGTTCAGGACGGGGATGTGATCGAGGTCGACGGGAACAAGATCACACCTGCACAGAAGAAAGTTTATTATCTTCTCAACAAACCGACAGGTTATGTAACATCCACTGCTGACAAAGAGGGAAGACCTGTTGTGACAGAGCTTGTACCTGACAGCACAAGAGTTTTCCCTGTCGGAAGACTTGACTATAATACATCAGGACTCCTCATTCTTACTAATGACGGAGAACTCTCCAACAAGCTCATGCATCCATCCGGAGAATTCCCTAAGAAATATCTGGTCAGGGCAGCAGGAATCGTAACACTTGCAGAAGCAAAAATGCTCGAAAAGGGTGTGGATATAGGAGGATTCGTGACTTCGCCTGCAGAAGTACATCTTATAAAGCACGACCGCAATTCGACACTTGCAGAAATCACGATACATGAAGGCAAAAACAGACAAGTCCGCCGCATGTTTAAAGCGGTCGGACATCCTGTTCTTGAACTCTGCAGGACCGGGCTCGGCAACCTGACAATCGGCAAACTTGCCATAGGACAGTGCCGCAAACTGAGCCCGGCAGAAATAGATTATCTTAAAAGAGTTTAAGCTTATTATTTGATTTCAGGTACATCTGAGAGCAGATCGAGACCTTTGCCGCCTTTGATATATGCTTCGATAATATCGACTGCTCCGGCAACTCCTGCGCGGCTTGTATTGATCAGAAGGTCATATACATCTCTGCCGCCCCACTTGTTGTCGGTATAGAATTCATAATATCTGCGGCGCTGCTTATCGATCTGCTTTACGTATCTTTCCATACTTGCTGCGTCATAATGCTCTTCCGGATGCTTGATCGGAGAAATCGCCAGGTTGCGTTTTACTCGTTCTTCGATCGGCGCGAAAATGAAAATGCTGACATGAGGTTCTTCGCTGAGGATATAATCAGCAGCGCGGCCTACGATAACACAGCTTTCTTCGGCAGCGATCTCTCTGATGATCCTGAACTCTTCTTCCTGGATCTTCGAGAACGGTGACAGCTGGAATGATTCAAATCCTGAGAAGAATGTAGCTACCGGATAGTCAGGAGCCTTCTCATCGTTTTCTCTTATATATTCTTCATGATATCCTGTCACAGCAGCAGCTCTTGATATGAGTTCTTCGTCATAAAACTTGATCCCCAGTCTATCTGCAAGTCTTCTTCCTACCTCATGACCGCCGCTTCCGAATTCCCTGTCTATAGTAACTATGATTTTGTCTTTCGAGTCTGACATAGTAGTTCTCCTTTGCATATTAATGATCTTTGAGTCATATTATGGCACATTTATTGTAACATTTTTTCTACAGCGCTTGCAAAGGCACGCATATCCGCAGCTGATCTGAATACTGCACGTGCGTTATCGTCCCTTCCGCCGCCGCGTCCGCCGAATTCCGGAGCGTGTTCCTTGATAAGCTTTCCGCATTTGACTTCACCTGAGGAGAAAACAAGGCATGTCAGGCTTTCAGGGTGCATCATCAGAAGGATCTGATCATTCGTATCCTCGATCACAGAGAATCCCAGTTTAAGAAGCTCGTCTACGCTGAGGATGTCTGAAGAATAGGTATATACATCACCGACAGACAGAGTCATATCCTCGATTATTTTGGTGCGCTCTGCATCTCTTACATATGATGAAAGGCCGGCGATCCTTGCCTTGAGTGCTGAAATATTCTCAGCTTCTGTGTCAAGGCGCTTCATGAGATCTGATGTACTGCATGAATATCTCTTTGCTATTTCGGCAAGGAGACGGGAATCCGCTGCGAGCTTGTCTCTGGCCATTTTGCCGCAGTCGAAGAAGATACGGTTCATTCCTTTGTTAGGGTCGCACTTGTAAATAGCGAGAAGTCCGACCTCTGAGCTTGAAGCAGGGTGGGTGCCGCAGCATGCTATGCAGTCATACGGGTCTTTCAGATCGCCAACGGTAACAACATAGACTTTTCCATCATGAGGAACAGCTTTTCTGACAGGCATCTCGAGGGATGACTCGTAGTCGTCATAGCATGTGACAGTCACAGGCAGGTCCGCCCAGATAGCTTCGTTGACAGTGCGCTCTGCAAGATCGAGCTCTTCATTTGTCAGCATCCTGCCTCCGAGATCGATATCTATGGTTATGAAATCTTCACCCATATGAAATCCCTTATTGACTCCGCCGAACAATGTGTGCATGGTCCCGCTGAGCATATGCTCTCCGAGATGGCGCTGCATATTGCGGAATCTTACATCCCAGTCGATCGTCAAAGTGACTTCATCTCCGGTGTGGAAAGTACCCGAAGGAGCATCAGTCAGGTGCCAGACATCAGATTCAAGACCATTGTCCGACGCTGAGACCACTTCGTAAACCTTGTCTCCGAGTGATACTGTTCCGGTATCTGAAGGCTGCCCGCCGCCGACAGGGAAGAAGACAGATTGAGTACAGGTGAAGGTGTCAAAACCGTTGATTTCACGCACTGCTGTGATTTCAGCTTTGTTCTCTGTCATGTATCTGTCTGTTTGATAAATTCTTATTGTTGACATATTTTTAACCTCATTCTGTAGTGTTTCACGCGTTTCACAAAATCGAACAAAATCGCCAAAAACATTTTTTCAAAAACTGTGGATAAATCCTGTTGACATTGAGGAAAAAACCTCAATACCGTTGAAATTGCAGGGTTTTAGGATGTGGAGTTTTCCACATGCCATAGTGGATAAAAATGTATACGATTTCTGTTTTTTGTGTGGAAAAGCGCCAAAATATTGTAAATTGTTGGCTTTCAGTCGTGTTGAAAAATTGAAGCAAAAAATCGAACAAATTTCGGCCGCATTGTTTTTTTGCTAATGTAGGAGTCCTTTTTCAGTCATTTTTTGGCTCGATAAGGTCTTCAAAAAGTGCACCCGGTGTATGACACAGAGTATGGAAGACCGGAGTCTTTTCGAGCAGATATCTCCCCGATGCGCTCATCTGAGGAGAGTACAGTGAGTACAGAACCGCGTTGTCCAGAGTCGTTATGCTTGTCATATCATGAGTCATCAGGATGAACTGACCTCCGATGCTCAGAAGGGCATATCCGAAGACATCATCACCGAGTCTGTACTCTGTCTTATTGACATGTGAATTGTCTTTTTTGTATGCGGTATAGAGCCAGCCATTAGGCACCACGACCGGATCAGCACCGGACATGGGACCTATATATTCAATATTGAAATGATTGAGAACATTATCCGGACATTCGAATACTGTAATGTATTCTTTCTGTACTACCTGAAGGGCGGATTCATATTCTGAAAGCTTGACCAGAGATCCGACCTGTATATCTGATACCTTGGCATTGCGAGTCTTGTAATCTGCATTGAGCCAGATAACGAATGATGCATGATAATACCCGTTTCGGCCAAGAGTTGTGATCCTGCACCTGTATGGATAAGAGATCCCGTCCTCCGGCGGATCGACATCGACGGAGCTCCTGGTTATGCTGCTCCGGACAAGAGTCTGGATCCCGGGCTCAGCGAGCATACAGTTTTCGATTTCTTCCCTCGGCATCACCGAAAGGAATTCTGCCGCGTCAAAATCATGGTCGATAACACGCATGATAAAATAATTGATCGTCTCACATGAAGCGAGTTTCTCAGGAGAAGTTGCATAGATCGACGCGGCTGCGGTACATGTATCCGAAGTAACACCTGCCTTTGCCAGCTCTGCTTTCATCAGATCGAGACGCATGAGGGCATGATGCCTGAACTCCGAATTCGTAGTATCGTCATATTCGCGGTCGATATCATCCGAAGCAAGCGGAATTGCAAGCTCGATCAGCTTGAGCATCGCATCTGCAGATATCGTGACGACCTCGCCGCCCATAACATTGATGAAATGATTCCAGTGATAGTTCATTTCTTCCTTGTTGTCTGCATAAGTGTCAGTGCCCGGAATACATTCGAATTCCAGATATTCATCGATACCGTATTCTGAATAATCAAGATGGATCACCTGATAGTAATGGGAGCGTGATTTCTCTTTGCCTCTCCATGTCAGTTTGAGCGCGACAACACCCATAAGACGTGTGTCCGTCGCCTGGCATGAGACGAGACGATAGTCCCCGAAGTGATTGTAGTATTCAGAAAGACGTCCATCAACGAGCTTGAACTCAGGCATTATTATTACCTCATTTCAGATGATTCTAACTATTCAATTATACTAATTAAGCCTGCAGACATGCAATGTGTTTAGGGAAAAGCAAAAATCCCCCCCTCCCTCAGAAGCCGATGAGGCAGCGTGGTATCATACAGTCACAAAGCGGTGAGAGACACCGGAAATCAAACAGAAATCTTATCGAAAGGAGAGACAGATGAGCAAGAACAAGAAAGAAAAAATCATCGTTGCAAGAATCAGCTCGCTCGAAGCAACACTTGCAGACAAACCGCATTACATCCCTAAGTTCCGCTGCGGTGCTCATAAGACTGTCAAGGACCGTCCAAGAGATAAGAACTGGAAAAAATGGACAGACTGACCGGATACTATTCGTACTTCATGTTTTACCCTCCTTTTCCAAACGTACACTACATACTCCAAAAGGTATCCGGAATTAAAACAAAGCGGCTGAGATGACATCAGCCGCTTTTGGTATTTAGAGAAAGAATTCCAGGATGAAAACGGTTGCGCAGCATAGGACAGCGACTTTGAAGAGGCTGGCTCCGAACCATGCAGCGAGTATTCCTATTATCAGGGCCGCTGCGCCGGCTACAGGTGACTGCGTTGCCTCTACGATAGCCGGAAAAGTCATGACTGCAAGAGTGACATATGGGACATAGTAGAGGAAAGACTGAAGAAATGTGTTCCTGATTGGGCGCTTCATGATCAGCGATGCCGCTACACGCATGAACCATGTAGCCAATGCCATCACCAGAATGTATACATAAGCATTATTCTGCATCACTTTCACCGCCTTCCGTCTTGTCAGTACGAGGGAATAAAACAGCGAAGAGTGCAGAGATCAGCACTGTCAGGATGATCGTGCGGTTGCCCTGTGAGAGATCTGATATATATGGAAGCTTGACTGCGGCAAGCGAGCAGGCAAAACTTACAAGCACAGCTGCTCCGACGGCCTTGTCTTTGCGTGCAGGAGGGATTATGACAGCCAGAAACATACCGAAGAGAGCAACGCTGAGAGCACTCACGATCCTTGCAGGCAGAATGTTGCCGAGTGAAATGCCAAGCGCCGTTCCGAGAGCCCACAGAGGAACAGCTGCAATAAGTGCTCCGAATGTGTAATAAGGTGTAGGAATTCCCGGCCTTGCGATCGTTATCCCGAAAATCTCGTCAGTGATACATGAACCGACAAGTATCCGTCTTGAGAGCGGTGTGCCTTCAGGCATCCTCTGATTGAGCGCAAAACCCATCAGAAGATATCGGGCATTTATAATGAATGTCAGAACGATGAGTTCTATTAATGTAGCATTCGTTGCATAAAGAGCGAATCCCATATACTGTCCCGCAGAAGCATAGGTCAGGAGACTTGCGAGAAACCCCTGCACAGCGGTGAATCCGTAGTCACGCGCAGCAATACCAAGAGAAAAGGCCACGGCAAAATAGCCGAGCCCGATCGGTATACCATTTTTATATCCTTCTGCAAAGATTTCTCTGTTACCTTTCATCCCAAACCCTCTGTTGATATTGTCGAAAGTTAGTATATACCAATTCCGGCATACTTGCATCACAAAAATACCAAGAAGCAGAGCATGAATTTCTTGACTTATTGATCCAACCGATTATAATATATACAGCCTTATTAAGAGCGAGGGAGGGAATGGGCCCTATGATCTCGCGGCAACCTCACAGGAAGTGAAGGTGCCAATTCCCACGGAGATCAGCCATTCTCCGGCAGATGAGGTAGTGTGTCTCTCTGCGTGCGGCAGAGGGATTTTTTTATGGCTGACAAGAGGGGCAACAGCACATAAGACAGGAGAAAAAGAACAAATGGAAAGATTATTTACATCAGAATCAGTTACAGAAGGTCATCCTGATAAAGTATGCGATCAGGTATCTGACGCAGTGCTCGATGCGATCCTTGCGCAGGATCCGAAGGCACACGTTGCATGCGAATGCGCTACAAAGACAGGTTTCCTCATGATATTCGGCGAAGCTTCGGGCAATTTTGACGTAGACTATGAAGCAATTGCACGCAAGACGATCTGCGAGATCGGTTACGACTCAGAAGAAGTCTGCTTTGACGGCAATACCTGCGACATCATCGTACATATGGAAGAGCAGTCATCAGACATCGCAATGGGGGTCAATGAGTCCTATGAGATCAAGGAAGGCAAGGTCAAGAGTGAAGATGCTCTTATCGGAGCAGGCGACCAGGGAATGATGTTCGGCTACGCATGCCGCGAGACAGAAGAACTCATGCCACTTTCCACACAGCTTGCACACAAGCTCGCCAAGAGACTTACGCAGGTCCGCAAAGACGGAACACTCCCTTATCTCGGACCGGACGGAAAGACTCAGGTAACTGTTGAATACAAAGACGGTGTTGTCACCAGGATCGATACTATTGTAGTTTCGACTCAGCACAAAGAGCATGCAAGTCTTGAGCAGGTCAGAAATGATATGATCGAGTATGTTATCAAGCCTGTAGTTCCGGCTGAACTGATCGACCAGAACACCAAGTATTTCATCAACCCGACAGGAAGATTTGTCATCGGCGGACCGATGGGAGACTCCGGACTTACAGGACGCAAGATCATCGTTGATACTTACGGCGGACATTCTTCACACGGCGGCGGAGCATTTTCCGGCAAAGACCCTACAAAGGTCGACAGATCCGCAGCATATATGGCACGATATATCGCAAAGAATGTCGTAGCTGCAGGTATAGCTGATGAATGTGAAGTCCAGCTGGCATATGCTATCGGCGTTGCTGAGCCGGTTTCTGTAAGCGTAGATACCTTCGGCACAGGAATCATCGACAGCGACAAGATCGCAGCTATTATCAGAGAACATTTCGACATGAGACCGGCTGCCATCATCCGCAAGCTCAGACTTGACAGACCTCAGTACAGACAGCTGGCTGCTTACGGACACATGGGCAGAACAGAGCTCGGCGTCAAGTGGGAAGATACTGACATGGCAGGCGAACTCAGACTTGCAGTCAGCGGAGCGAGCATGAGATAAGAGGAGAGAAATATGTCTCATTTTGAAAAAGTGTCTTTCGAGAGATGGAAGAAGGACTGCGGGATCAAAGGACTCCCAGAGAAAGACCTCCGCGAGTGGTTCGAAGCAATCAAACTTCCGCGTCAGGCGACAGCTAATTCAGCAGGCTGTGACTTTCTAATGCCTTTCAACCTCAATTTCGAGGCAGGGAGTAAGTTCCGTATAGCAACAGGTATCCGCTGGGTCACAGATCAGGATCCTGCTGACAGAGACAAAGTGCTGCTCATATTCCCGAGGAGCGGTCTCGGTTTCAAATATGGCATAAGACTGTCCAATACAGTCGGAGTGATCGATGCGGATTATTGTGATTCCGACAATGAGGGACATATTATCATAAGCCTCGAGAATCCTTCGAATACTACGATCGAACTGCCTGAGGGCAAACCGTTCGTACAGGGAATAGTAGTTAAATATGAGATTCCTGAAGGCGCAGGCTCAGATGCAGCCAGGAACGGCGGCTTCGGCAGTACAGACAGATAGCACATGAGTGACAAAAGATTCGATGTAGCGATAATAGGCGGCGGGGCTTCAGGACTTGCTGCAGCGATAGAGCTGGGGATGAAAGCGCCACGGCTGAGTGTTGCTGTACTTGAAAAGAACGAAGAGCCTGCCCGCAAGATCAGGGCTACAGGAAGCGGACGCTGCAATATCACTAATACAGGAGCGGAAGGATACACAGAGATACTGAAGTTTTTCCGGAGGACCGGCATCATGACCAGGACTTATGAAAACGGCCTCGTCTATCCTTATTCCGAATCCGCTGCCGATGTTGCAGAGCTTCTTATAGCAAGAGCAGAGGAACTTGGTGCATCGATCATCACAGGAGCTGAGGTAACTGCCGTAGAAAACGCGAGCCGCGATACCGGGAGATTTTGTGTGAGCTATGTCATGAAGGAACGTAAAGGCAGATCTGACGAAAGGTCGCTCATCGCGGATAATGTCATACTTGCACTCGGAGGCAAAGCGGGTCCTTCATACGGAACTACCGGTGACGGATATAAACTCGCGCGCGGGCTCGGTCACAGGATCGTGACTCCGGTCCCGGTCCTGACCTCAATAGAATGCGAAGAATGGACGGAAGGCAGAAAGCCTTGCGGTATCACTCTTGCAGGAACAAGAACAAGAGGCGTCGTCACGCTATATAAATACGGGAACGAAGACAACGTAAGTCCTGCTGAGATTTTCGAAGAATCAGGAGAGATACAGCTCACAAAATACGGTCTGTCCGGAATATGCGTATTCAACATGACGAGATTCATGAGATATGACAGAGCGGGCGGGGAGAGCCTTGGGAACTTTGTGATCAAGGCCGATCTGTTTCCTGACGGCGATATCAAGGAATTCTTAAGAGACAGGCGTGAGAATGCTTTCGCAGGCGAGAAGACCGGAGCTGTTCTGAGAACTGTACTCAAGAGCAATATCGCTGCATTCGTACTGGATACTGCCGGTGTACACACCCGGAATAAACACCTTGGCGAGATCCCTCTCGCAGATCTGACCGACAGGGCTATAGATGCGATCAGCAGCGCAGTTCACGATCTTGCGTTCCACCCGAAAGGAATCAGGGGCTGGAAAGAAGCTCAGGCTACATCAGGCGGTGTTGCTTTAGATGAACTCGATGAAATGACATGCGAATCCCTGATCGTGAAGGGACTGTATGTGACGGGCGAGCTCGCGGACAGAGACTTCCCATGCGGCGGATTCAATCTCAGCAATGCATGGATCACAGGGATGAAAGCCGCCGGAGCTATAGCGGACAAAGCAATGTCAGGGGCAGATGAGATATAGAATAAGTGAGATAAAGACTAATATAGATGTGCCTGTATCGGATCTTCCGGGGATAATTGCCGGAAAGACAGGCATCAGGACCGGTGATATAACCTCATGGGAGATCAGGAGGAAATCAACGGATTCAAGGAAGAAGCCGTATATACAGTTCGTATATACGGTCGATTTCGTTACAGCAAAAAAACTTCGAGTCAAAAAGGTCCACGGCCTGAGCATCGTCGATGAAGAAAAGGAACGGATCATTGCGCCTGAGAGTGGAACGTCCGTAATGCGCGGAAGACCGCTGGTCGTTGGACTCGGACCCTGCGGACTTTTTGCCGGACTCGAACTGGCATCAAGAGGCTACAGACCGCTCGTCATAGAACGCGGCCCTTCGATGGACAGGAGAATAGAAGCTGTCGAGGCCTTCAGAAACAACCACGTCCTCGATCCGGAGGCTAATATGCTCTTCGGTGAAGGCGGCGCAGGTACTTTTTCTGACGGAAAGATCGGAACAGGTATCAAGGACAGCCTTATACGACAGGTCCTGACTGAATTCCGGGATGCGGGAGCAGGAGAGGACATCATGTATCTTGCCAAACCGCATATAGGGACTGACGTTCTCAGGACAGTGATAGTCAATATTCGGAACAAAATCATTGAGCTCGGGGGCGAAGTCAGGTTCAGTACAAAGCTTGATTCATTTGTCCTGAGGGACGGGAAATTGACCGGCGCTGTTCTGGTCAGCACTGATGATGCCGGTGATCAGACCAAAGAGATATTCGAAACGGAAGCGCTTATTCTTGCAGTAGGTCACAGCGCAAGAGACACCTTCAGCATGGTCTTATCCTCCGGACTTGAAATGACTCCGAAGCCTTTCAGTATTGGTGTCAGAATGGAGCATCCTCAGGAGATGATCGATGCTTCTCAATACGGAGCAGAGAACGCAGGAAAACTGCCTCCGGCAGACTACAGGCTGGCTTACAAAGCATCGAACGGCCGCGGGGTATATTCTTTCTGTATGTGCCCGGGAGGAGAGGTCGTTGTCTGTACGACACGGGAAGGTGAGCTATGCGTCAATGGAATGAGCAATAGAAAACGTGACAGCGGGACCGCAAACAGCGGCATACTCTGTGACGTAAGAATAGAGGATTTTGACTCGGATGATGTTCTTGCGGGAGTCAGATTCCAGGAGAAATACGAGAGACTTGCATTTGAAAATGGCGGCGGGAATTATGAACCGCCAAAATGCAGGATGGAAGATTTCCTCAATGACAAAAATACAAAAGTTGCAGCATCACTGCCTGAGTTTGCTGCTGAGGCGATAAGAGAAGCCGTTCCTGATTTCGGCAGAAAGATCGAAGGGTATGATGATCCGGATGCGGTAGTGACAGCTGTAGAGACGAGAAGCTCTTCACCTGTAAGGATAGTCAGAAACGGATCCGGAGAAAGTAATATCTCCGGCATATATCCTGCCGGTGAGGGAGCAGGTTATGCCGGAGGAATAACATCAGCTGCGTGCGACGGAATCAGAGCCGCATGGCATATTATTAAGAAATATCAGAGTCCCATCGACTCTCTGATCCCATAGAGACCTACAGGCTTGCCGACCATCCATCTGCAGGCATTGACAGCGCCCTTGGCACAGCCTTTCCAGTTAAGGCAGTGATGCGTGATCTCAAGACGTTCACCTTCACCGAAGAAAAATACTGTGTGGCTTGAAGGGGTATCTCCGCCGCGGATCGCATGGAATGTGACCTTGCCTTCTTCGCGGGGATGTCTTCCGAGAGGGCGACCGTAAACAGCATCTTCAACAAGATCCTTGCCGATCGCTTCCCCCATGCTCTCGATGAGTTCTCTCGCAGTTCCGCTCGGCGCGTCAAGCTTCTTGTTATCATGCATGTCGATAATTTCAATATCTGTATCTTCATAGAGCTCCCTGGCTGCGTCCATGAGGAGCTTTCTCATTACATTCACCATTCTGTCTGTGTTAGCAGCGATCATGATAGGGATCTCTGAAGCAGCTGCTTCAAGACGGGCTCTCTGCTCAGGACTGAAGCCGGTCGTTCCTACGACGAGAGCTTTCTTGTGCCTCAGACAGGCATCGAGAACTTCCATTCCCAGCTCTACTGTCGAGAAATCGCAGACAACATCCGCCTGATCAATGACGGATTCGATGTCATCTACGACCGGAGCGCCGACGAGGGTCCCTGTCATAGCGACTTCACCAATATCTTTTCCGATATAATCTCTGCCCTCAGGACCGATACCCGCAACGATCTCAACATCATCTCTCTTAGCTGCATCGGCAACGATAAGACTTGCCATTTTGCCCTTAGGGGCCGTAATAATCATTTTCATTTCAGGATCTCCATTCAGTAATAGATAGTAGTTCGGATCAGGCTATATGTTCTCGATTCTGAAGTCGAGGGTAAGTTCCTGGATCTGAGGCTTGAATTGTCTCAGCGAGACTCCGGCTGCTTTCAGCATCATCTTGGATGCTTTGGTTGCAGGCGTGTCCGCGTATTTGTCAGAGAGATAGACGACTTCACTGACTCCGGCCTGAATGATGGCTTTGGCACACTCATTACATGGGAAAAGTGCTACATAGAGTCTTGAGCCGCGCAGTGATTTGCCCGAAGCATTGAGGATAGCGTTCAGCTCTGCGTGCACAACAAAAGGATATTTTGTCACTTCACCTTCGCGGTCCCACGGGAATTCATCGTCTGAACAGCCGATCGGAAAACCGTTGTATCCGGTGGTCAGGATCACGTTATTGGAATCTACTATGCATGCTCCGACCTGAGTGCTTGGGTCTTTACTTCTCTTGGCAGCCAGGAGAGCTACTCCCATGAAGTATTCGTCCCACGAAATATAATCACTTCTCTTCATTAGTCCAACCTCCTTATACATCGGATTTTACACTCTGAAAGTCCCTTCTTCAAGTATATACATATCATGCATCCCGGATGCTTTCCTTGAATTCTTCAGCTATTCGTTGTAAAATATAATGTCTATGGCCTGAAAAGGAATGAAAAACGAAATAACACAAGAGAGTTTGAATATATTATGAAATACATCAGAAGTAAACGCATACGCAGAAGTCTGATCATGGCTTTACTGCTCATGCTCACAATAACAATTACAATAGGGATGATTCCGGCATTTAACGTCTACGCCGAAGAAGACAGCTCCGGAAGCAGCGCGCTTAACAACATAACGAAACAAGGTGTCGCCGGAGGCGCATTTGAGGTGACTGATTATTCTATGAATGCTGCCGTTGGCAAGGATCATACGATAACAGTCATAGAAAAGGTCACAGTAAACATCCCGGACACACTTCAGAGGATCGATTTTGCCATACCGAGCGGTTCTTTCAGAATGAAGGATGTCAACGTCGAAGATGTGGCGTTTTCTTCTAAGGTGGCAACTGAAGGCAGTACGGTGACGATCCTTGATCCTGCTGCGCTCAGTGTAGGACTTCACACATACACGATCTCCTACAAAGTCATGGAATTCGCCGACAGAGATCCTGAAAGTGACCTGTTCTATTTTAGTGTGCTCCTCCCTGAGTGGAGACAGCCGATAGGCAATCTGAATATCATAGTAGAGTTCCCTGAGGATTTCCCGCTTGAAGATATCAAGTACTATGCAGGGCAGCTCGGAGTTCAGGATACAGAGAATCGTCTCACATATGAGACACACGAAGATGCACACTGTATTGAGATCACAGGCAGCAAGATACCTGAGAATTTCGGTATCACTGTCAAGACTCGTCTGGAAGACGGATACTGGGAAGGTGCGCTTGACGGAGTCTGGGCTATTTTGGCAATGATCCTGGTCATGGGAACGGTCACACTCGCTCTTCTGATCATGTGGATCATCGGAGGCAGAGACCCTAAGTTCAAGAGGACCTTAGAGACCAAGCCGATAGAAGGCGTATCACCTGTTGAACTCGGATACATTTTCAACAGCGAGATGGACATCAGAGACCTCGTCAGACTGATTCTTTATTTCGGGACTAAGGGTTACCTCAGAATAAGCGAATATGAGCCAAAGCGTTACAGACTCATAAGGCTCAAGGATCCTGATGGCGAGGAGAAACTGATCCGTAATGCATACAATATTCTCTTCGAAGATGTATACAAAGGCAGGGGCCTTGATATGGATCAGTTCGGAGAGAGACTGATCAGGATCATCAATGCTATAAAGGATGATGTCGCTGCAGGATTCACATCCAAAGAAATGCTGGCTTATACACCTCTATCGAGAGGATTCCGCATCGCCGGTATCGTTATGATCGGTGTAGGACTAGCTGTAACAAATACACTCGGATACCGTTATCAGTATCTTCCTGTCAACTACATCGAGTCTCTGATCATCGGAATTCTGGCTGTGGGTCTTCTATGTCTTCTGTGTGTTGCGGATGACAGGAAGTATTCCTCTTCCAATAACACAGGCAAAGTCGAAGAAATGATCGCGATGGGTCTTATCGGCTGTCTTGCGCTATATATGGCGTTCGGAGTCGTCAGAAAGACCGGTCATCTGGTCGCAGCACTTGTTGTAATGGCTACGATATGTATTTCTGCATTCCTGACGGTGATCATGAGAGCCAGAGGAAAGGGAAATGCAGCTCTCGTCATGAGATTCAGACAGCTCAGGCGTTTCATCTATCATCCGACACCTAAAGAGTTACTTGAGAATCATCTCGCGGATGACAAATATTACTACGATATGATGCTATATGCGTTGACTTTCGGAGCTGAGGAGTCATGGGCGATCTCGTTCCTGACGCTGGATGTTCCGGAACCGGACTGGTACAGCGATGATATAGAAGGTCATGCTTTCAGCAACCTGAGAGTAAAACCGACAACGATAGACTATGCAAGAGATCTGAGATCTTTTGCCAGAACTATCGAAACTGCATACACAGATATGAACAGGCACTATCACAGGAGATAATCACTAATGTCAGATAAACAGAAAATAATCAACATAGCCGTTATTGCACACGTAGACGCAGGCAAATCAACTCTTGTAGATGCACTTCTCGCACAGTCACAGGTTTTCAGAGACAACGAACAGGTCGTCGATTGTGTTATGGACTCTGACGCCATCGAGAGAGAAAGAGGCATCACGATCTACTCCAAGAACTGTTCGATTATGTATAAGGATTATAAGATCAACATAGTCGACACTCCGGGACACGCAGATTTCAGCTCTGAAGTCGAGCGTATCATGAAAACTGTAGACACAGTTATTCTTCTTGTAGATTCCAGCGAAGGACCAATGCCGCAGACGAGATTCGTACTCAACAAATCCCTGCAGCAGGGCATCAATCCTATACTTTTCATTAATAAGATAGACAAGAAAGACGCGAGAATAGACGAAGTCGTAGACGAGACATACGAACTCTTCATGGATCTTGAGGCAAACGATGACCAGCTGGATTTCCCTATCCTGTACGGAATAGCCCGTCAGGGAATCGCTGTCAACGATCCGTCCGAGGTCGATGGTATTTCTATTGGCGAAGGAAGAGAGAAAATCAAGAAGTCGCCTAAGGGTTTCGGCGGTCTCAATATTGAGCCTCTGCTCGAATGTATAGTCAATCACTGCGATCCGTATCCGGATGTTGATGATGAGCCGCTTCAGATGCAGGTATCCACACTTGCATATGATGACTATATCGGAAGACTCGGTATCGGCAGGATCACCAGAGGAACGATCAAAGAAGCACAGATGGTCGCAGTCACCAGGGAAGACGGTTCAGTCAGCAAGACCAAAATCAATCAGGTCTTCGTATACAAGGGACTCAGCAGAACACCTGTAAGCGAAGCAAAGAGCGGAGATATCGTAGTTGTATCCGGCATATCGGACATTTCGATAGGCGAAACGATCTGCGACCCGGATCATCCTGAGTCACTCGGCACTATCAGCATAGAAGAGCCGACACTTTCCATGAATTTCATGGTCAACGCTTCACCGTTTGCCGGCAAAGTAGGCAAATATGTCACATCAAGACATATAAGAGAGAGACTGAACAAGGAACTCGAGGTCAACGTAGGACTTCTTGTTGAGGAGACTGACACAACTGATTCATTCAAGGTCTCAGGAAGAGGCGAACTCCATCTCTCGATCCTGATCGAGAATATGAGAAGAGAAGGCTACGAACTTGCTGTAAGCAAGCCTGAAGTAGTCATCAAGAGAGGCGAGAATGGCGAGAAACTCGAGCCTGTTGAAGAAGTTGTCATCAGTGTACCGGATATATACACAGGATCCGTCATCTCCAAGCTGAATCTCCGCAAAGGACTGATGAAGCAGATGATGTCCGAAGGGAACGGCTATTCGAGGATCATATACACAGCTCCGACAAGAGGCCTGATGGGCTACAGAACAGAGTTCATAAATGATACTCATGGTGAAGGCACCATGGTCAGAAGATTCGAGGGATTCGAGCCGTGGAAGGGCGAAATCCCTGACAGAGTGAACGGAGTTGCGATCGCTCAGGAAGAAGGGCACTGCACAGCATATGCTATTTTCACTATCCAGGAAAGAGTCCAGATGTTCGTCAAACCTCAGGATCATGTCTATGAAGGCCAGATCGTAGGAATGAACGCAAGATCTGATGACATGGTAGTAAACCCGTGCAGAGCCAAAAAGGCTACAAATATGAGAGCCGCAGGCAGTGATGAGACTATCAAGCTGACACCGCCTAGAGTTTTCTCTCTCGAAGAAGCTCTGGAATTCATCAGCGATGATGAGCTTGTAGAGGTAACACCTACGGATATCAGGCTCAGAAAGAAGCTTCTGACAGAACTCGAACGCCGCAAATACAATAACCGCAACAGATAATTATCACCGCCAGGAGGGGGAAATGCCTGAAATAAAGAAGTTCAGAAAGGTGCTCATCGCAAACAGAGGTGAGATCGCGATTCGTATCATAAGAGCCTGCAGGGAGCTGGGGATCAGGACTGTAGCTATTTATTCTGCAGAGGATAAGAATTCACTTTTCAGGACTAAGTCACATGAATCATACGAGATCGGCAAAGGAAAGAGTCCGATCGACGCTTATCTTGATATAGACGAAATCATCAGAATGGCGAAGTCAAAAGGATGCGATGCTATCCATCCGGGTTATGGTTTTCTTTCGGAAAACGCAGATTTTGCCAGAGCCTGCGAAGAAGCAGGGATCGCTTTCATCGGACCTACACATGAGATGATGAACAGACTCGGTGATAAGATCCAGTCCAAACTTGTTGCTGATGAAGTAGGTGTTCCTTGTATTCCGGGTGTAGAAGCTGCGATCAGAGATGACAAAGATGCTGTAGAATTCGCCAATGCTGCAGGATATCCTGTAATGCTCAAGGCAGCAGCAGGAGGCGGCGGAAGAGGAATGAGGATCGTCCGCAAGGAGGAAGACCTTATCCCGCAGTTCAGAAGCGCTCAGAATGAAGCAGTCAAGGCTTTCGGAAACGGCGACATTTTTATCGAGAAATATATTGAGGAGCCAAAGCACATTGAAGTGCAGGTCCTCGGAGATAAATACGGAAATGTGGTACATCTGTACGAAAGAGATTGTTCTGTACAGAGACGTCACCAGAAGGTTGTCGAATTCACACCCGCTCTCTGCATAACCGAAGAGCAGAGACAGGCTATGTGTGAAGATGCTCTCAAAATAGCCAGGGCAGTCAACTACAGGAGCGCGGGCACAGTCGAATTCCTGGTCGACAAAGACGGCAACCACTATTTTATTGAAATGAATACAAGAATACAGGTCGAGCACACGGTAACAGAACTTATTACAGGTATCGATCTGGTCCAGGCAATGGTTCTCATTGCAGAAGGATACCCGCTTGACTCTGATGAGATCAATATCAAGAGTCAGGATGATATCAGGATCAACGGATATGCTATCCAGTGCAGAGTTACGACTGAGGACCCAACCAATAATTTTGCGCCGGATACCGGTACTATCACTGAGTACCGTTCAGCATCGGGCAACGGCATCAGACTCGACGGAGGTAACGGGTTCACGGGATCTGTGATCACACCGTACTATGATTCGCTCCTGCTCAAGGTCTGTGCCTATGACAGGACTTTCGAGGGCATGTGCCGCAAAGAGATCCGTGCGCTCAAGGAGATGAAGGTCACGGGAGTAAGGACCAATATCGGCTTCCTGCTCAACCTTCTCAATCATCCTACATTCAGACGCGGTGACTGCAACACAGGATTCATCGAACATAATCCGGAACTTCTCAATATCCGCGCAGTCGCTGACAAAGAAGCTCAGGTCCTTGATTTCCTCGGAGATATGGTCGTCAACGGCCGTAAGGACAAGGCGGGCACATTCAATGTCCCTCATGTACCGGAAGTCGACATGTACGATGTTTGGAAGCTCACAGGAACCAAGCAGATCTTTGAAGAAAGAGGCGCTAAAGGATTATCCGAGTGGGTTCTCAAGCAGAAAAAAGTACTTATAACCGATACTTCTCTCAGAGACGCTCAGCAGTCGCTTCTTGCTACAAGAGTAAGAACCAGAGATATGGAGAAGATCGCTCCGGCAATGGCGTACTATGGAAGAGACCTGTTTTCATATGAAATGTGGGGCGGTGCGACTTTCGATGTAGCGATGAGATTCCTCGGAGAAGATCCTTGGGAGAGGCTGGAAGTCCTGAGAAATGAGATCCCTAATGTCCTGATGCAGATGCTGATAAGAGGGGCAAATGCAGTAGGATACAAAAACTACCCGGATAACACTATCCGCAAATTTGTCCGCGAAGCATTCAAAGCTGGGATCGATGTTTTCAGGATCTTCGACTCGCTGAACTGGGTGCGCGGCATTGAAGTCGCTCTCGATGAGGTCCTCAATATCGGAGGTATAGCTGAACCTGCAATGTGCTATACCGGAGATATTCTTGACACCACGAGAGACAAATACACACTTGATTATTATGTCAAGTTGGCAAAGACTTTGGAAAGACAGGGAGCTCATATAATCGGTATCAAGGATATGTCAGGACTTCTGAAGCCGGTCGCAGCTCTCAAGCTGATCAAGGCACTGAAGAATGAAGTCGCTGTTCCTATCCACCTGCACACACATGACACTTCAGGCAATGGAGTCGCTACTCTGATGCTTGCTGCAGAAGCAGGTGTCGACATTGTTGATGCTGCGTTCAACAGCATGTCCGGCCTTACATCTCAGCCTGCACTCAATTCGTTCGTCGCAGCGCTTGAGAACAGTGAAAGAGATACCGGAATGGATTACAAAGGACTCCAGAAGATATCAGACTACTGGAATGACGTCAGACCTGTTTATTGTGATTTCGAATCTGATCTCAAAGCCACAACAGCTGAGATCTACAGACTTGAGATCCCGGGAGGACAATATTCCAACCTCAAGCCACAGGTCGAGAGTTTTGGCATAGGATACAAATTCGATGAAGTCAAGGACATGTATGTCAAGGTCAACAAAATGCTTGGCGATATCATCAAGGTAACACCGTCATCCAAGATGGTAGGCGACCTGGCTATTTTCATGGTCCAGAATGAGCTGACACCTGAAAATATTGTCGAAAAAGGTTCGGATTTTGATTTCCCTGACAGCGTAGTCACATACTTCGAAGGCATGATGGGACAGCCTGAATTCGGATTCCCTGAGGCTCTTCAGAAAGTCGTTCTCAAGGACAGGAAGCCGATCACCGTAAGACCGGGTGAACTCCTGCCGCCGGACGATTTCGAAGAATTTGCCAGACATCTCAAAGAAGATCTCGGACTTGAAGCAACGGATCAGGAACTGGTCTCATATTCAATGTACAGCAAGGTCTTCGACGAATATATCAGGAAACTCCGCGAAAAAGGCAATTTCCGCAACATGGGAAGTGATGTATTCTTCCACGGTATCGCTCTGGGACAGACCGTAGAGATCGAGCTCAAGCCGGGCAAAACTCTGGTAGTCACTCTCGAAGATATCGGGAAGACCGACGAAGCCGGAAACAGAGACCTTACATTTACCGTAAACGGATACAGAAGAGTCGTTTCGATCAAGGACAAGCAGGCTCTTACCAAATCTGTCGCAGGCTCGCAGATCCAGTTCGCTAATCAGGACGATGATAAAGAAATCGGTGCCAATATTCCGGGTACGATCATCAAAGTACTGGTCAAAGAAGGCGACCAGGTTAAGCAGGGACAGCCTGTAGCGATCATCGAAGCCATGAAGATGGAAACGAATGTTATTTCCACGGGCGATGGTATTATTGCAAAGATATATGTCAAAGAGGGAGACAGCGTCAAATCAGGACAACTTATAGCCCGTCTTGAAGACAAGCAATAAATTGATATGGCGGCATTGGGACTTGAAGATTAGCTGATCAGCGTATATATTTAGAGTGTTAACCCCCTAATTCTTATTCAGGCATATGCCGAAAGGAGTAAAAATCTCATGAAGAGAATTCTAGTTATTAACCCTGGTGCTACTTCAACCAAAATTTGTGTTTTCGAAGATGATAAGGAAGTAATGCGTGTAGGTATCGACCATGACGCAGCTGAGATCGCTAAATATCCGCATGTCGTTCTTCAGGCACCTTTCAGAAAAGAAGCGATCCTGAAGACCATAGAGGAGAAGGGCTACAAGCTTGAGGACTTCGATGCGATCTGTGGAAGAGGCGGACTCTTCAAACATATTCCTTCAGGAACATATAAAGTAAACGACGCGGTCATTCGCGATATCGAAAACCCTCCTTATGGTGAGCACGCTGCTAACCTCGGAGCATATATTTCGAAAGAACTTGCTGATTCAGTAGGTATCCCGGCATTTTTTGTAGACCCAGTATGCGTAGACGAAATGGAGCCGCTTGCAAGATATTCAGGCCTCGGCCTTCCGGGATTCGAGAGACAGTCATTCTTCCATCCGCTGAACCACAAATCAGTTGCACGAAAGGCAGCTAAGCAGCTTGGTAAAGCATACGAAGAACTCAACCTCGTCATCTGCCACCTCGGAGGCGGTGTATCTGTAGCCGCTCATAAGAAGGGCAAAGTCGTCGATGTCAATAACGTCAAGGACGATGGTGCTATGGGTATGGACAGAGGCGGCGCTCTTCCTGCAAACGCTCTTGTCAACCTCTGCTTCAAAGAAGGCATGACAAAGGCTGATGTCAAGAGAATCATCGGACAGGAAGCAGGTATCTATTCTTACACAGGTACCAAGGACTTCAGAGATGTTGAGAATGCGGCATTCGATGATGGCGATGAGAAGATGCTGATGGCATTCAAGGCTATCGCTTACCAGCTGGCTAAGGACATCGGAGCGATGTCTGCAGTTCTCCGCTTCAATGTCGATGCTATCATCTTCACAGGCGGAATGGCTTATTCTGAGAGATTCTGCGAAGAGATCAGCTCCTATGTCAGCAAGATCGCACCGATCCTGAGATTCCCTGGTGAAGAAGAAATGCGAGCTCTTGCAGAGGGAGCATTGAAGGCACTTGAGACAAATCATTGGGAGATTTACGAATAAGAATGGTTTTGTGGATGAAATTGTTCGTTCTTGATGCTACAATAAATGTGGGCGCAACTTTATGCCCACATTTTTTATACCTTGAACAACTGATTTTATTGAACGTTTTTGAACATGAGAATAGGATTGAGAGATTTAAACAGTATGCACAAACTTCGCAGATGGAAACGTATTCTCGACCAATTATCAGAAGAGACCGGTGTTTCGCTTAAGGAAGTATGTGATTATATGCAGTCGTCATATAACGAAGCGGGCGTGAGCTTCTACGTCAAACTTCCTAAAAGCCGTAAATCATATATAGGTATCGGCATGGCATTTCATCAGAGTGTCGATGTTATCAATAACTGGATCACGGAATTTGCCTCTAAGAGAAGGCTTTACGCCAAGGATATAAGTGAAGATTTGGTCTGGATCTATCTTATCAACGCAAATCTGAACAATTTGGACAATATCAACTATTTCCTGAGATATGAAGAGTATCAGTCTGTCGCTTATGCAGTGTTCTGCGAGAGATGGGATGAGATAGTTCTCAAATATGAGGACACTGCTGATGTAGAGATAAGTCTGGGTCAGGCGGAATTCGGCCCTGAATATGATGGTATCAAATCGTTCGTCGCAACACATATGGACGCTTTCAAGACCGCATACAGCAAACCGCGTTCCTATCTTGACAAATATGTTACAGGTATAATAGAGACATGCAGGAGGAATCCTGCCAACAAAACCATCAAGAGCCTTAATTCTATGAGGGGCTATCTTGATGACAGCATGATAAACTTCCTGAGCGGAAGCAGTGATACGATCAATGTTGTTGACCGCAAAACAGGCAAGCGTACGATCAATATCAAACATGTGCCTAAGGGCAGGAAGAAATACATCAGCCTTTGTCTGTCTCTGGGTATGACAATAGATGATATCAATCATTTCCTTGATCTGATGGGATACGCACCGCTGAATATGCTTGACAAGGAAGAAGGCCGGCTGATGACCTTCCTCACTGACTGGGAACACAGACACCTTGTACAGAGAGAATTCAAGAAAAAGAATATTGATGGGGATGCTACCGTGATCCTGACAGATGCTGAAGAATTCGAAGCAGTAGACAGTATGCTGCAGCTCAAATCAGATCTCATTGAAGAATATGCATCGCATGAGGAAGAATACCCGTACAGCTGATTGAAGCTGACGCAGTAGCGATGATCAAATATCCATGAGAAACAAATTCAGAGCATTTTCAATAATAATGCTGACTTTGTTTGCGCTCGTTTTGAGTGCCGGGTTTTTGTGCTCTGAAGTTCAGGCTGAAGATACGCAGAAGGCAACAAATATACAGGTATTCTACTGGGCAGACGTAAAAGAAGGCTGCGAACTTCCGATCCATTACGAGAACAGTGCAAAAAAGCTCTCGAAGGCCGGCGATGAATGGCAAGTGAGTATCTATGACTACGATGTAGATCCTTATATATATGTGGAGAATGATCCGATGGTCACTTTCGCTTCTGAGAACGAAGCGATACTGAAGGTAACCAATGAAAAAGATTTCCTCAGATCAGTTGGTAAACTGTCTGTCCAAGACTATGGAACATGCGGTGTAACTGTACACATCCCTGAGAGCGATACACACGAGGACTGCACTTACAGGGTGGTTTTCACAGTAATACAACAGGGCAATGATACCGGATCAGGCAACTCAGACCCGGGCAACTCAGACCCGGGCAACAATTCCAATGTTAACGGCGGGAACACGCATACCGAGCCAAAATATCAGAGCATATACGGTAATACATCTTTTGCCGGCACATTCGGCAAATCAATAGCACTTTCTCAATCCGCGGCAACGCCGCTCACTTTCACAAGCAGCAATACACAGATCGCAACAGTAGACGGAAACGGCAGGGTCAGGTTCAAACGGCCCGGCTCAGTCAGAATTCTGGTCAGAGCTGCTGCATCAGATAATTATTATTCAGCATCAAAATCCATCACTGTAAAGTCGATATTTGCAAAACCGTCTATCAAGTGTACGAAAAAATCAAAAAAAACTAACAAAATAACCTGGAGCAAGGTGCCGGGCGCGAGTGGATATGAACTGTATATCAAATATCCAGGCAGCAAAAAGTACGTTAAGGCACTTACTAAAAATGCATCGGTCAAGTCTGTCACACACAGGGGCCTTACACGAGGACGCAAGTACAGATATAAGGTCAGAGCGTTCGTCAAAGCAGGAGGTAAGAAGTACTACAGCTTGTTCTCCAAGCCAATAGCTGTAAAAGTCAAGTAATGAAGAACTGTTATTATTCCAAGTATGAACCAATATTCGGATCATGGCGCATAACCGAAGAACTCGGATCCGGTGCGGAAGGACATCTTTACCGCATCAGACGTGAAGACGCACTCGGTAATGTGTTTTATTCTGCCCTGAAAGCAATTTCTATTCCTGCAAACGGAGAGGCAGAACTTGAAGCAATGATGGCAGGCGGTATGTCGCGCAGTGAAGCGGAGAAGTATTTCAGGGACATTCTCAGCAATACGACTCAGGAATTCGAGCTTCTTGCAAAACTTAAAGGCAACAGCAATATCGTTAGCTATGAGGACCATGAGATAATCGAGAAGGATGACGGATTCGGCTGGGATCTGCTTATTAGAATGGAAGAGCTGACGCCTTTGATACGTCACTCTATTCATAGTGAAATGAATGAAGCCGATATCATAAGACTCGGTATTGATATATGCAGTGGGCTTGTTCTGTGCAATAAGTACAATATAGTCCATAGAGACATTAAACCTGAGAACATCTTCATTTCACCAAGCGGAAGCTATAAACTCGGAGATTTCGGTATAGCACGCATGGTAGAAGGTTCTCAGGCTTCGCTTTCCAGAAAAGGAACTTTCAGCTTCATGGCTCCGGAGATTTATTGGGGAAAGCCTTACGGACATGCTGCTGATGTTTATTCTCTCGGTCTTGTCATGTACAAATACCTCAATGACGGGAGAATGCCGCTCATGCCTATGTATCCGCAGCCTGTAGAATACAGAGACGCTGAAGCAGCTTTTGCTGCGAGGATAGGGGGCAAAGACATTCCTGCTCCGAGGAACGGCTCTGATGCTCTCAGGGCAGTCGTGACCAAAGCCTGTGCCTACCGGGTGGAGGACAGATATAAGACTGCAGAAGAAATGATGAAAGCTCTGGAGACGATAAGCAGAGGCGCAGATGTTCCGAAACCACATAAAAGAAAAAAAGGTTTTGTAATCGCTGCAACGATCGCACTTCTATGTCTTTGTGCTTTCGGCACTGCATGTCTGATGATCCCAAGAGATGTTACAGATATTGAAGTAACAGGGCTTGATGAAAACACGAAAATTTATATTGGCGAAGAACTTGTTCCTGAATATGCTGTCAAACCGGAATGGTTCAAGGACGAACCGATCACTTTTGCATCGGGCGATACCGACGTATTCACAGTAGACAATAACGGAGTGATCCACGCTGTTTCGCCCGGGGAGTCGATCCTGCTTCTTGTCGCTAAAGAATATTCTGAAGAAGCCACTGTAACTGTAATACCTAAAGTCACTTCTATCGAAGGCATAGATGACGAGATATCATTGACTGCGGGAGACAAACTGACACTTGAACCGAAGCTGAAGCCGGAGGAATTCGCATCAGAACCTGTGACTTATGAAGTTAAGGATAAATCGGTCGCAACAGTATCGGGAGAAGGCGTCATAACTGCCGTTTCGGAGGGTGAGACTGTTGTCACAGTGTCATCCGGAGGTTGCGATTTCAAAACAGAGATTGAAGTATCAGACCCGGTGATTTATACTCCTACATATACGCAAAGTACAAAAAGTTCCGGATCAGGCACCAAGACCAAAAAGAAATCCGGCGCGAGCAAGGGCTACTTTGATTCCAGTGACGATGAGCACTTCTGATCAGAGAACGGCAAAGAGGATAAATCTATGGCGATGATCAAAACTTTATTCCGGTTTTTCAAGCCACACAGGAAGTATTTCATACTTGACATGTTTTGTGCTGTTACAGTTGCAGCAATAGATCTGGCATTCCCGCTGGTGTCAAGACATGCGATGTATGACATGCTTCCTGACAAATTATATGGCCCATTTTTTGCGCTCATGTTCAGCATGGCGTTTTTCTATGTGCTGAGATCGGTAGGCCAATTCCTGATGACGTATATCGGACATCTTTTCGGTGTCCTTGTCGAGGCGGATATCAGGTCAGCACTCTTCAGCCACCTTCAGGATCTCGACTTCGAATTTTATGACAAGAACCGTACCGGCAAACTGATGAGCAGACTTACCGGAGACCTGTTTGAGATCACAGAGCTGGCACATCACGGTCCTGAGGACCTTCTTATTTCCACACTGACAATAATCGGTTCGCTCTCTTTCATGTTTTACATGGAATGGCGGCTCGCTTCAGTTGTAGCGATTCTGCTGCCTATCTTCGTTATAGTAGTCATGAAGAGACGAAGAAGCATGGGCGAAGCCTCAGTAGAGGTCAAGAGAAAGCTTGCGGGCATCAATGCGGATATCGAGACGAGTCTGTCGGGCATGAAAACATCCAAAGCTTTTGCTAATGAAGAGGTCGAGCATGACAGATTCACTCACTCGAATGACTCATATATCGAGGCAAGAAGGATCTACTTCAGGGCAATGGGCAGATTCTTTGCGACTCAGGAATTCTTCATGGGTATCATGCCTGCAGTAGTCATCACCTTCGGCGGCTTTCTCATCATGAAAGAAAGACTGAACTACATCGATCTCATTACATTTACTTTGTTCGTAAACACTTTCGTATCACCTATCCGTAAGCTGGCTCAGTTCGCGGAGGTCTTTGCCAACGGCATGGCAGGCCTTAAGAGATTCAACGAAATAATGGAAATGAAGCCTGTAGTCGTTGAAAAACCTGATGCAAAGCCGATCGTCGTAACAGAAGGCAACATAGATGTAAACGATATATCCTTCTCATATGAAGAGAATACCGAAGTCATCGAACACCTCGATCTACACGTCAAGGCCGGCGAGAAGGTCGCAGTAGTCGGACCATCCGGAGGAGGCAAGAGCACACTTTGCCAGCTGATACCGAGGTTCTATGACGTAACCGATGGAAGTATTTTCATTGATGGACAGGATATCCGTGACGTGACCAAGACATCACTTCGCGAGAATATTGGAATAGTCCAGCAGGATGTCTTTATCTTCGCTGAGACCATTCTTGAGAACATCCGCTACGGACGTCCGGGAGCGACTTATGATGAAGTAGTCGAAGCCGCGAAGAGAGCTGAGATATATGACGATATAATGGAAATGCCTGACCAGTTCAACACGTACGTAGGGGAGAGAGGAACCAAGCTTTCCGGCGGACAGAAACAGCGTCTTTCGATCGCAAGGATATTCCTGAAAGACCCTAAGATACTGATACTTGATGAAGCGACTTCGGCACTTGATACAGTTACGGAGCAAAGAATACAATCAAGCTTTGACCAGCTTGCTGAAGGCAGGACATCACTGGTCATTGCACACAGACTTGCTACTGTCAAGAACGCCGATCGTATAATCGTTATCGAGGACGGAAGGATAACAGAGTCAGGAACACACGAAGAACTCCTGGCGGCAGGCGGAGAATACTCCAAGCTGTACAACACACAGAAACTCAGCGCATGATATCAGCACAATTCAAAAGAGCGGACAGGCAATAGTGGTCCGCTCTAAGCTTTTTCTTAGTCTTATTGATTATTACTGTTCGAAAATCGCCTTTCTGCGGGAACGGAGTGCATAGTAAAGAACAAGACCTAATACACCACAGGAAATGACCTCGCCGACACCAACCGTCAGCATCATGAAAGGAATCGGTGCCGGGATACCGTATGCATAACGCAGAACGAATGGAACGATAATTGTGTTAGCAAGAATCGGCGGGACAGGAGCGAGGAACGGGTGAGCATTTCTCAGTGCTCTGGTGCCGATGGCTCCAAGCAGAGTCGCGATACTTCCGAAAATGATATCCGGGAGAACCGCTCCGCCGAGAGTGTTGCCGATCAGGCATCCGATGAAAAGGCCCGGAATTGCCGCTGGCGTGAACACCGGCAGAATAGTCAGTGCCTCAGAGATACGAACCTGGATCTCTGAGAAAGAAAAAGGTGCAAATACGTATGTGAGAACTACATAAAGCGCAGCAATCAAACCGCCTTGCACAATCAACTGGATGTTTTTGTTTCGCATATTAATTAGTCTCCTTAGTTTTGTTTATTGTGAGGATGGTTTCGAACTCACATGCACTTCTTAAAAGTCGTGCCTACTAATAATAGACTCAAACAGAACAAGATGCAAGCAAAATATTGAAAACAAACAAATTCCACTGTTGCAATTATGTACACAGTGTGGTATCATAATCAGGCTGGTCAGATAAAACAGCACAATAAAACATAAAAAGCGATTTGCAGTAATAGCGATTTGGAGGATTGACCGAGTGGCTAAGGAGCCTGATTGGAAATCAGGTAAGGCGTAACAGCCCCGTGGGTTCGAGTCCCATGTCCTCCGCCATAAAAGCCTTGGAAATACTGAGTTCCAGGGCTTTTTTCTTGGCTTCGGTTTTGGGTACAGATGGGTACAGCTTATGCTGCCCCGGTGAAAGAGATCTGAACACGGGCATTTTCAAGCTGTTTAGCTCTTTCTTCCCGTGCAGACCTGTCATAACAGTAGTTATTAAGAGTTGTTCTGGCATCATTGTGACCAACATAATTCTGTATGGTCCTGATGTTAACATTCGCGTCAATAAGCGATGAAATGAATGTTCTCCGGCCAGAATACGGAGTGTTTTGAGGGATCCCTATGCTTTTACAGATGACAGGGAAGGTCTTGCGGAGCCGGTCATAGAAACTCTTGAACTGCTCATTCATCATGAAGATATATTCAGGATCTTCTATTCCTTCCTCAATCTGCCTGTTCCTGGCAGCGTCTATCAGCTCTTTGGCAAGCGAAGTCAGGATGATACGCCTGAAACCGTGACCGGCTTTGGTGCGGTTTTCCTTTATCTCATTCGCTTTATCTGAGTAGTATCTTCTGATGATGATCTCGTCACCATCAATGTCGGAATAACGCAGAGTAACGAGCTCACTAGGCCTGAGACCTGCCTGGAACAGCATTATAATGCCCAGCGACAGAAGCTGATGAACAGGGTAGTACTGGCTTTCAAACAGCTCCCAGCATTTTTTGTAGAGAGCAAGTTCCATGTCGGGAGAGAGAACTTTGTTCTCATCCGACTTGATCTCCGGCTGACGGAATACATTGCGATTGGTGATCTTGAGCATCGTGTATGGGTTCCTGTCGATGATCTCTTCCATGGCAGCATATTCAAACATTTGCTTCATCCATGTGGCGATATTACCGAATTCCTTCTGAGTCAGGTCATGATCTTTGATCAGACCATATGCCCATTCCTGAAGATGCTTGAGCCTGATCTTTCTTATAGGAACATTGATAATATCAGTATCTTTATAGTGATTCTTCCATACTGACAGGTTCCTTTTTACAGTAGACTCAGCCCAGGTCGTCTTCTTCTTGTACTCCAGAAACTCAGGAAAGATGCTGGCAAGTGTAGGCTCTTTGATCTTTTCAACGTTCTCAAGGTGCCACAGGAATACCTTTTCAAGTAATTCTTCCTCAGTCACAGCCTTGATAGTATACCTTCCGTCGCTGCGGGACTCGTCTTTTAACTTGATATAGTACCGCTGATCTTTGCCGTTAAGCTTCTTTATCTGTCCTCTGTAATTGTCAAGGATCTTGTTCTTGCGTGCTTTAGTCATATATTCTTTCACGCCGTCCAGATCAATACTACCATCATCATTTCTGAATTGTAAACATTCATCCGGACAACGTGTTATGAATTCCAGTACTTCGGCATCAGAAGGTGCTGATGCTTTCAGCAGGAATTCTTTCTTGCTGTCAGTCATCTAAACACCTCCCGTCATATTCATAATTACAGCAAAAAAATAAAGTGATGAACTTAGTTATCACCTCCCATCTCGATCTCTGTGGTTCCTGCTGCGGGTCATTCCGCATGCATTGAGTTCTATTTCTATGTTCTTTTGTACCTGCTGACTTCTTTCAAGTGTGAATTCAGCAGTCCGGATATCCTTGCGCAGTCTACCTATCTCGGCAGTAAAGCTGTCTCTTTCAGCCTTCAGATGTTCTATCTGAGCAGGATCTGAAGCTCGCCTCAGTTTATTTCTTACCTTGTTTCTGGTTTCGGAAAGCTCCGCCATTTTCTGTTCAGAACCAGATATGAAAGCGTTCACATCTTCATCCGTTCTGAGATGTTCCTGTGCCATAAGCCTGGCACAGGCAGAGTATTTATCACACATACGTCCGGCTTCCCGCATCTCAGGTGAGAGCGGCCTGTGCTTTTTCTTCGGCCTGTAACCGAGAAGATACAGATAGTGAAGATAAAGTCCGTAGAGTCCGCCAATCTTTCGTGCAGTCTTCTTTGTGCCGTTGATGCGGATGCGTTTATGCTTTGGAGACTTCATGGACATGATATGCCTTTCGCGATTAGCTGCTGCGGCCTCATAATCATTTGCATTGACTCTCTGAACAATCCTGTCTAGCTCATAATCCTCGCCAAGCCGGTAAAGTCGTACAGCCTTCTGAGAATTAACTGACCTGATAGTCGGATACTTTCTTGAGTAACTGTAGCTGATGATATATCCCTGCTGCTTCATCAGACTTATGAACGTTGGGAAATTGGTGCTGAGTGAAACCGCATTATCTATAGCTTCGCGCATAAGGTTGTATCTGGTAGGCTCGCCGTTTTTCTCGGCAAAGTGGATCTGCCGTGGAGTTTTTCCGCGAGGCTTTTCTATAATAGAAAGGCCTTCCTCCCGGCATATCGCATCAGATAACCTGCGCAGTTTGCTGTACGCAGCCTTGTTGTCATTGAATTTCTTTCCGTCAATGAATGAAACAGAACAACACACCAGGTGGTTGTGCAAATGGTCGCGATCCAGATGGGTAGCAATCAGCACCTGATATC
>JAFRDH010000013.1 GCA_017403955.1 Mogibacterium sp. | reverse complement strand
CCGGCGCGGGGGTTCAAATCCCCCTCTCTCCGCCATATATGCGGCATACGAGCCGTTTCGAGAGTCGTTCTATGAACGGCTCTCTTTTTTAGTGTCCAGGATTATCATTGGCAGACTGCCGGACGGATATTAGATGAAACAACACTGTGTAATCGTTTCCAAAACAGCAATGACTTACATTCTCAAAATACCGATCATCCCTGGATTAGGACAATAAATCCAGAAAAAATCGCAAAAAACGCTTGCGTTTCCGGACTGTTTTTATTAAAATTAAACACAGAAGGGATAACCTTAATTTGGAAACGATTCAATTATCCCGAAAATTAATTACTTGTTGGATTTATTCTAGGAGGAATAATCATGAAGAAAAAGTTATTTGTTTTGGCTCTTATTGCTGCAATGACATGCATGATGTTCGCATCCTGCGGAGGCGGCAGCGGTGAGGAAGCTTCAGATGAGACCGGCAAGGTTTATTACCTGAACTTCAAGCCTGAGCAGGATGAGCAGTGGCAGACTCTTGCTGCAGAGTATACAGAAGAGACTGGCGTTCCTGTAACAGTAGTTACAGCAGCATCCGGTGAGTATGAGACAACACTCATGTCTGAAATGGGCAAGGACGATGCTCCTACACTGTTCCAGGTAAACGGACCTGTTGGTCTTGCAAATTGGAAAGACAGCTGCTATGACCTCTCAGGTACGGATGTATACGGACAGCTGACAAGCGATGCATATGCGCTCAAGGACGGTGACAAGGTTGACGGAATTGCATATGTAATCGAGTCATACGGAATTATCACAAACAAGGCTCTTCTTGAGAAGGCAGGCTACACTGTAGATGATATCAAGTCTTTCGACGACCTCAAGAAAGTAGCAGAGGACATCACAGCAAGAAGCGATGAACTCGGATTCTCCGCATTCACATCAGCAGGCATGGATGGATCTTCAGACTGGAGATTCAAGACCCACCTTGCTAACCTCCCGATCTATTTCGAGTATCAGGATGACGGAATTGAGTCCACTGATGCTATCAAGGGAACTTATCTTGATAATTACAAGGCAATCTGGGATCTCTACATTAACAACAGCACATGCGATCCTAAGGAACTTGCTAATAAGACCGGCGATGACGCCAGAAATGAATTCACTTCCGGAGAAGCTGTATTCTATCAGAATGGTTCCTGGGAGTGGGGCGGAGTTGTAGGCGACGGACTCCTTGCTGAGGACGACGTTACAATGATCCCTATCTACATCGGAGCAGGAGATGAGGCAAATCAGGGTCTCTGCACAGGTACAGAGAACTTCTGGTGCGTAAACTCAAATGCAAGCGAAGCAGACATTCAGGCTACTCTTGATTTCATGAACTGGTGCGTAACTTCCGAGAGAGGAACAGAAGCAATGGCTAACGAGATGGGATTCACAATTCCTTTCAAGGCTGCTGTTGAGTCCAGCAATGGATTTGTTAAGCAGGACGTTGCCAACACAGAGGCTGGTCTGACACCAGTTTCCTGGAACTTCACAACAATGCCTTCAGAAGAGTGGAAGAATGGACTTGGCGAAGCTCTGACAGCATATGCTGCAGACCAGACAGATGCTAACTGGGATGCTGTTAAGGCTGCATTCGTAGATGGTTGGGCTTCAGAGTATGCACTCGCTAACGAGGGCTAATAGGATCCTTTAAATAGCATCAACATATAATTATCCTAAATAAACCTAAGCAACTGAAGAGGCAGGCAGTTAATCTGTCTGCCTCTTCTCCTTACAGGATGAGGTGAACAATGGACAAAGCACTTAGAAAGTACGCTCCGATATTCGTCATCCCGACAACCGCAGCATTTGTCATAGGCTTTGTGATCCCATTCATTGAAGGACTGTATCTGTCTTTCTGCAGGTTCACAACAGTCAGCAATGCCAAATGGACCGGCCTTGACAACTTCAAATATGCGCTTACAGATGAAGCCTTCAGGCACTCATTCGTATTTACTGTAAGCTTTGCAGTTGTCTCAATCATTCTTATCAATGTCGGCGGTCTTGGGCTTGCCCTGCTGCTGACACGAAAACTGAGGGGGACGAATGTTTTCCGTACGATATTCTTCATGCCGAATCTGATCGGCGGTATCGTACTCGGCTACATCTGGCAGATACTCATCAACTGTATACTGTCAAATGTAGGAAAGCCTCTGCTGGCTCTCAACTCGACAGCAGGCTACTGGGGACTGATTATCCTCATGTGCTGGCAGCAGATAGGCTACATGATGATCATATATATTGCGGGACTTCAGAACGTTCCAGACGATATACTGGAAGCTGCAGCGATTGATGGCGCATCCCCGGCTAAGACCTTCTTCAGGGTCAAACTGCCGATGATCATGCCTTCAATCACTATCTGTGTATTCCTTACACTGACTAATTCTTTCAAGCTGTTCGACCAGAACTTAGCATTGACAGCAGGTGCTCCTAAGCATTCAACAGAAATGCTGGCTCTCAATATCTACAATACCTTCTACGCCCGTGCAGGCATGCAGTGGAAGGGATATGGACAGAGTAAGGCAGTTCTGTTCTGCATTCTGGTAATAGTAATTTCGATGATACAGCTTAGAGCTACACGTTCGAGGGAGGTACAGGCATGATGAAAAAGAAAACCAGATTATCAGACCATATATGGGTCATCCTGCTCTCTATCCTGGCTGTAGCATATCTGTATCCGATATTCATGATACTGATCAACTCTCTCAAGGAAGAGCGCGCTATCGGAACATCGGATATATTCAATCTTCCGACATCAGAGACTTTTGCAGGATTCACTAACTACATCAATGCACTCGGTGCACAGGGCTTTGCAAGAAGTCTCGGATACAGCGTACTGATCACGCTGACATCAGTGGCTGCTATCCTGGTCTGCTGCTCGATGTGTGCGTGGTATATCACAAGAGTTAAGAACAAGTTCACAAGTGCACTTTACTATCTGTTCGTATTCTCGATGGTAGTACCGTTCCAGATGGTAATGTTCACACTTTCCCAGACAGCTGACAGCCTTGACCTGAATAAACCATGGAACATCTGGATTATTTATCTCGGCTTCGGTGCGGGACTTGCGGTATTCATGTTCGCGGGCTTCATGAAGTCTATCCCGCTGGAGATAGAAGAAGCCTCGATGATAGACGGATGCAATCCTATACAGACGTTCTTCCTCGTTGTATTCCCGATCCTCAAGCCGACACTGGTATCGGTAGGTATTCTCGAAGCAATGTGGGTGTGGAATGACTACCTCCTGCCTGTACTCGTTCTTGACATCAAGAAATATAAGACAATTCCTATGCTGATACAGTATTTCAGAGGCAGCTATGGTAAAGTTGAGATGGGACCAATGATGGCGAGCATCATGATGACAATAATTCCTATTATCATAGTATATTTGCTCGGGCAGAAGCAGATCATCAAGGGAGTTGCGGCCGGAGCTGTCAAGGGATAGAACTGCAGGCAGGTAGAGAAAATGATTACTATCAAGGATATAGCGAGAGAATCCGGATATTCGGTGGGTACAGTATCGAGAGTCCTGAACGGACACAAGAATGTATCTGACAAAGCAAGAACGCAGATCATGGCCGTGGTTGATAAATACAATTTCCAGCTGAACGGCAATGCGAAGCTGCTCAAGCAGCGTGGGACAAGAGGTATAGCGGTTCTACTCAAAGGAACTCAGAATATGCTGTTCAACGCTTTGACAGAACTCTTCCAGAGAAAACTGGATGAGTTCGAATACGAATGCGATGTATTCTATCTCAATGAGGACGATAATGAGGTAGACTTTGCACAGCGTATCTGCATGGAAAGGAAGCCTGAGGGAATTCTCTTCCTTGGTGCGAATCTGAAGTTCTTCAGGAGCGGCTTTGCGGGAATTAATGTTCCATGCGTACTTGTCACAATCGATGGATCGGAGCTGGGCTTTGAAAATCTGTCTAGTGTCACGACTGATGACCGGCGCGCCGCAGAACACATCATCGACATGCTTGTTGAGCATGGACATACCAAAATCGGCGTTATCGGCGGCAATCCGGAGACATCAACAGCATCCAAGGAGCGGCTTTTCGGCTGCAGGAGAGCATTCGCCAGAAATGGCATTGAATTCGATGAGTTCAGGCAGTATGAGAAGAGCCACTTCGGTCTTGAAGGAGGATACAGCGCTGCAGGTAAGCTGTTTCGCAAGATGCCGGATGTCACTGCAATATATTCTATGAGTGATGTAACAGCCATAGGAGCCATAAGAGCTGCTGCTGACAGAGGAATCCGTATTCCTGAAGACCTGTCGATAGTAGGATTTGACGGGATAGATCTTGCAGATTATGTAACTCCGAGGCTGACAACGATCAGACAGAACAGGGAGGCAATTGCTGCCAGAAGTATCGAAATACTGATCGATATGATAAGAGGCGGAAGCGCTGTGCACGAGGTGATCCCGTTCATACTGATCCCGGGGAACAGCATCAGGCAGATCTGAGATATCCATGATGGTAATAGAACAGCTAGTCATGAAATAGACGGAAGGAGATAATCGATATGGCCGGAATAAGCTTCAGGCATGTCGTTAAGACATATGATAACGGGGTTACGGTTGTTCCGGATCTCAACCTTGAGATCAAAGACAAGGAATTCGTAGTACTTGTCGGACCGTCAGGCTGCGGTAAATCAACGACGCTTCGTATGATCGCAGGCCTTGAATCAGTATCGGATGGTGAGCTGTACATCGGTGACAAGCTGATGAACAAAGTCCCGCCTAAATCAAGAAATATTGCAATGGTATTCCAGAGTTATGCGCTCTATCCGCATATGAGTGTATACAAGAATATGGCTTTTGCTCTGGAACTTGCCAAGACACCTAAGGATGAGATCGACCGCAAGGTCAGAGAGGCTGCATCAATTCTCGGTCTGGAGCCTTATCTTGAAAGAAAGCCTAAGGCTCTCTCCGGAGGACAGCGCCAGAGAGTAGCGCTCGGGAGAGCTATGGTAAGAAATCCTGAGGTATTCCTCCTCGATGAGCCGCTCTCAAATCTCGATGCCAAGCTCAGAACAGAGATGAGGAGCCAGATCAGCAAACTGCACAAGCAGCTGGGAACTACATTTGTATATGTAACTCATGACCAGACTGAAGCCATGACAATGGGAGACAGGATATGTGTCATGAAGGACGGTATTATACAGCAGTATGACACACCGCAGAATCTGTATGATTATCCTGACAATCTCTTCGTGGCAGGATTTATCGGATCGCCTCAGATGAACTTCATCGATGCAACAGTCGAGAAGGCAGGAGATGGCTTCTCGCTCTGCTTCGGCGAAGCAAGGATCCACTCAGACAAGAAGGAACTTGAGCCATATGTCGGCAAAACAGTCGTAGTTGGTATCAGACCTGAAGACTTCCATGCTGAGAAACAGTTCTTCTCTGAGGGCAATGTTATTGATGCATATATTGACCTTGATGAGATGATGGGATCAGAATCATATCTGTACATCAACTATGCCGGTCAGAAGATGAT
>JAFRDH010000012.1 GCA_017403955.1 Mogibacterium sp. | reverse complement strand
CCTTCCGGAAGGCACAGAGATGTGCATGCCTGGTGACAACGTAGTAATGGAGATCGAGCTGATCACACCGATCGCTATCGAAGAAGGACTGAGATTCGCTATCAGAGAAGGCGGAAGAACAGTTGGTTCTGGCGTTGTAACAGAAATTATCGAATAATTACTTCGTAATTACAAAGGTAATAGTAAAATTTGCACCCGTTCAGGTAACACTGAGCGGGTGCTTTTCTTGTTCTTCTTTGTATTTTTTGAATTATTTTTTGATTCGTGAGGTTTATGTCGTTTTGCGTGAGGTTTTCGTTCGACAGTTTTTTGAGAAAAGAGTACTATATGTGCACATCAAAAAGTTGCTTATCTAAAGCGGCGGAACAGGAGGAAAAAATGGCAAATAATTTCAACGGAAGATCGAACGGGGAGATCGAATTCAGAATCGTGGAACACCTCGGAGTGATCGAAACACAGAAGAACGGATGGAACCGTGAAGTCAATATCGTAGCCTGGAACGGAGGCATCGAAAAGTACGATATCAGGGAATGGGATCCGGAGCACGAGAGAATGTCCAAGGGCATAACACTTTTCGAGAAAGAAGCGGAAAGGCTTGCGATGATCCTCGGTAAGAGGTTCGGGATCGCTTCTGCCGGTCAGGCTGAAGAGGCTAAGATGCCTGATATGATGGTGGATGCCGGTACAGAAGCGGATGAAGCCTATGAACCGTTCTAAATCACGCCTTGGCCGTTTATGAAGACGCTATTCATGTTGACCCTCCAACTGATGAATGGTAGACTCATTTGACAGAAAGGGAGCACACAACGATTCAGTAATCATACTGTTCATCAAGAGGAAATAATGAGAGTAGCTTTTCACACATTAGGATGCAAGGTCAATCACTACGAGACTGAGGCGATAAGAGAATCCTTCATATCACGCGGAGCTGTGAGCGTTGGTGAGGAAGAACCGGCAGATGTTTATATAATCAATACATGCACTGTTACCAATATAGCTGACAGGAAGTCGAGACAATACATCAGAAGAGTCAAGCGAATGAATCAGGACGCTCTGATCGTCGTCACCGGCTGCTATGCTCAGGTAGAGCCTGAAGAGGTCGCGTCATTGCCTGAGGTCGATCTGGTAGTAGGAAACGGGCAGAAGGCTAAGATCTGTGATCTGGTTTTCGAGAAGCTCGAGGAGAGAAGTGGCAGTAATCACAGACCTGATAATGCTGCGGATATCTATGTAATACCGAGAAATGAACTGACGGACTATGAGGACATGGGACTGGTTGCCTCTAGCGAGTCAGGCATGACAAGAGCATACATCAAGATACAGGAAGGCTGCGACAGATTCTGTTCTTACTGCCTGATACCTTTTGCCAGAGGCCCGGTAAGGAGCAGAGCACCGGAAGAAATAATCGAAGAGGCAAAGATGCTGCTGGACTCCGGTTACAGAGAGATAGTATTGACAGGGATCAACACTGCTCTTTATGGAACAGAAGAAGGCTTTAGCCATGAGCTTACAGAGGAAGAACAGGCTAATGGACTTTCTCCTATGGAAGCAATACTCGCAAGGCTTGATGCTATCGAGATGCCTGAAGGCGATGATTTCCGCATAAGACTCAGCTCGCTTGAACCTACGGTCGTTGATAAGGATCATGTAGAGAAGATAATAAGATATCGCAGGCTTTGTCATCATCTGCATCTGTCCGTACAGAATGGTAGCGACAAGATCCTCCGCTCGATGAACAGACATTATACAAGGGACGAATACCTCGATATCGTCAAGGCTATAAGAGAATTTGATCCGCTCTACGGTATCACAACTGATATTATCGTAGGCTTTTCCGGAGAGACTGAAGAAGATTTCGAGGATACTCTGGATATTGTCAGGAGAGCGGAATTCGGAAAGGTTCACGTTTTCAGATACTCTCCTCGCAAGGGAACTGTCGGAGAGAAACTTCCTGATCTTGTCCCGGGCGAGATCAAGAATGACAGATCCGACAGACTCGAAGAAGAAGCTGCTGCAACTGCGCGCAAGTTCATGACCGGCAACTTCGGGACCGTGCATACTGTACTGACGGAAGAGAACCGTGACGGATTCATAACAGGTTATACAGGTAACTATATTAAGGTATATATAGAGCTGCCTGAAGACCATGACGAGAATTACACTCGACTTGGGAGCTTTTGCAGAGTACAATTAACACAGATATTCAGAGACGGCTGCAAGGCGGTAATTGTAGAGTGATAATTCCTGCAGCGTATGTATGTCAAACTAATAAGGAGGATAAGATCAATGGATGATTGCATTTTCTGCAAGCTTGCCAACGGCGTCATTCCAACAGACATGGTCTACGAGGATGATAAGATAGCAGTATTCCGTGATGCGGCACCTCAGGCACCTGTTCACATGCTTATGGTACCTAAGATCCATGTTGCTTCACTTGATGACCTCACTGATGAACATGCGGATCTCATGGCACACATGATGCTCAAGATCAAAGAAGTCTGTGCGAAGGAAGGCCTTGATAACGGATACAGATGTGTTATCAATACAGGCGAAGACGGACAGCAGACGGTGAAACACCTTCACATCCACATTCTCGGCAAGAGAGCGATGCAGTGGCCACCGGGCTAGTCAGAATGACTGAATGAAACACTTCCGCTTACACTTAAGTGCGGAAGTGTTTTTTGTGTTCAGGGTAAAAATATTACTGTTCAAATCACAGGGCATGCTGTAACATAAACAATATTACATAATTGCTATTAAGGCCGTGATTTGGGCCTTAAGGAAGAGGGACTTCATGAACGATAAATACAAAGACTTCAGGCGTATGGTGGTATATCAGATATACCCTCGCAGTTTCAAAGATACAAACGGAGACGGGATCGGAGATCTCAGAGGAATCATCAGCAAACTTGATTACATAAAAGATCTCGGGGCGAATGCTGTCTGGCTCTGCCCGTGCTTCAAGAGTCCGAATGAGGACAACGGATATGACGTTTCTGATTATACGGATATAATGGATGAGTTCGGCACAATGGATGATATGGACGAGCTGATCAGAGAACTTCATTCGAGAGACATGAAGCTGATCCTCGACCTTGTTCCTAATCACACGTCTACTCAGCATAAATGGTTTCAGGAATCCCGCAAGAGCAAGGACAACCCTTACAGTGATTATTACTATTGGTTTGACGAAGCTCCGAATGACTGGAAATCTGCGTTCGGCGGAGGCGCGTGGCAATTCGATGATGTGCGCGGACAGTATTACCTTCATACATTCGCGGTGGGCCAGGCAGATCTGAACTGGGATAATCCTGCTGTAGTGAAGGAAATGCAGAATGTAGTGGATTTCTGGGTCGACAAAGGTTGCGACGGTTTCAGAGTCGATGTAATTGACAGCATCTCGAAGGATATTGAAAATGACTGCAACGAGCTCGGACCTCGTTTGCATGAATACATACGCGCACTGTTCGGAAGAGAGAAAACTTCTCACCTGTTCACGGTCGGCGAAGGGCATACAAATGAAATCGAAGACATAGTTCTTCATTGCGCACCTGACAGAGATGAGCTGTCTACTATATTCATCTTTGACCATATGGAGTGCGGACGCGCCGACAAGTTCACTCCAAAGGAAGACGGCCTCGGTACTCTCAGGGATTATCTTGTGAACTGGCAGAGGAAAACTTCTGCTAACGGTCTTTTGTACAGCCTTTTCATCGAGAACCACGATCAGCCTCAGTTTGTTTCCCGTATAGGCAACGACAGAGAACTCAGATACGAGGCTGCGACAGATATCGCTGCGATGGTATACATGCTTAAAGGAACTTCCTTTATATATCAGGGCCAGGAGATAGGCATGCCTGCGGCGCACTATGACAGCATCGAAGTGTTTGACGATGTCGAAAGTCTCGGGCATTACAAGGATATGATCTGCAAGTTCAGCCTTGAAGAGGCTCTGGAAAAAGTCAATTTCGGAAGCCGTGATAACCCAAGACACCCGATGGCCTGGGACAGCAGTGAAGGACATGGTTTCTCAGATGCAGAGCCTTGGCTTTTGCATCACTCGCGCGCTGACGAGGTCAACGTAGAGAACGATCTCGCTTCGGACAAATCAGTGTACAGGTTCTATCAGAAGTTGCTCGCTCTCCGCGCTGCTAATGATGCTTTTGCGGACGGAGATGTTGAAGTCATCTCGAAACCGGATGATGAATATTTTGTATATACCCGTACTCTGGGCGATGAGAAATGGGCCGTTATCTGCAATTTCGAGAAAGAAACGGAGATCGGGCTTCCGTTCAGATGTGAAGAGCCTGTACTTGCAAACCTGGGCAGAGATGCTGCGGACGGAAAGTATCTCCCGTATGAATGCGCGATCGCTAAGGTCAGTAAATAGAAAGGGGCAGTTGGAAGCATGAAAGAGTTCTATATAGATGATGATGGCATCAAGCTGCATGCCAAGCTCGATATGCCTGATGGCTATGAAGAAGGGTCAAAGTGCCCGCTGGTGATCGTTATACACGGCCTGACCGGACACATGGAAGAACGTCATATCACGGCGATCGCACGCACGCTGAATGAAATGGGATTCGCTACTCTGAGAGCAGAAATGTACGGACATGGCAAGAGCGGCGGCACATTCGAGAACCACAACCTCTTCAAATGGCTGAATAATGCAATGACAGTCACTGACTATGCGAAGTCTCTGGATTTCGTTACGGACCTGTTTGTTGCCGGTCATTCGCAAGGTGGTGTCACTACGATCATGCTCGGGGGCATGAAACCGGATACATTCAAGGCGATCCTCCCGCTTTCACCGGCAGTGATGATCACAGAAGGTGCAAGAACCGGCAATGCGCTTAGATTCCGGTTCGATCCTGATCATATTCCGGATTATCTGCCGGTAGCTGACGGCATGAGAGTGAATGGAAATTACATACGCGCGGCACAGATGCTGGATGTAGATGAAGCTATCCGAAAATACAAAGGGCCGGTGCTCATCGTACACGGAGATGAAGACGAGGCGATCCCTGTCCGCTATGCGATAGATGCTGCAGGTAAGTACAGCGATGCTGAATTGGTGATCATTCCGGGAGATGATCATTGCTACAATTACCATCTTGACAAGGTCCTTGAAGCGGTAAGAAGCTTCATGAGCAATTATATTACAAATTGACATACCATTCTGTTAACTGATAAAATCCTTCTATATCTTATTGGATAGGCAGTTACAGGAATATGCTTAAAAAAATGACCAAGTGGTAGTTTTTTTAAAAATAATGGTATACCTTAAGGCTAATAACTGATAAAATACATTTTGTCGTTATTATAGTGTTATATACAAATCGATTATCTGGAACGGATGAATGACTTCAACTATTCAATAACCAATGGAACTCTGAAATTAAGCGCCGGCGGTATTGTTCTTACCGGAGTTTTACCATATGTAAACGAAAAGCCTGTTGTTCCACTGGCAATAACAAGCGGTGATGATTTCATTCGATACACTATTGCAGAAGGCAGCATAACCCTTCGTGTCAGAGCGGAGGATAATGAACTCGTGCTGATGACTTCAGCCGATATCCGCCAAGGAACCGTACACGATATCGAACCGGTCGGGGACGCAGTTCTTGTCAATGCGGATCACGTATATGTTCAGGGCTACGGTATGGAAGGCCCTTCCGGCTATTATGCAATAGATAATGTGAGCCGTACATCTCACGGGATCACGGGACTTTGCTCAGACAGAGAAGCGATAGCGATTTTTGCTGCAGACCACAGACGCTTCAATCTTTCATTCTCAGTAGGCAGCAAGAAGACTCTGTATTCAGAGAATAAGTATCTGACAGCAGCATTTGATCTTGAGGGCACTGTTTCCGGAGAGATCGAACTGCCGGAGCTCCATATAATAAAGGGAGCGGATGTTGTCAGCTGCATGACACGGGCGGCAGAAGCGATCGCTTCTGAGATGAACGCAAGGACATGGCAGGAACCGGCTTTCCACTGGTGCAGCTGGTACTACCATTATGAGAATCTCGATCAGGAGACGCTTGACGGATTCCTCGGCAAACTCGGCGCCGACCCTGTTGATTTCAGATATATACAGATCGATGCTGGTTATACTCCTCATATAGGGGACTGGATGATTCATAACCATCGTTTCCCGGGAGGACTCGGCAAGGCCGCAGCGTCGATAGCCAAAGCCGGATATGCCCCGGGGATATGGATCGCTCCTTTCCTGGTCGGGGATAAGTCAGAACTGTACCGCGAACATCCTGACTGGATCGTACGCAACAAGGACAACACGCCATATGTCATTTTCCGCAGCTACACAGAGCCTAAGATCTGGGGCAATACGGACAACGATTATTACATATTGGACACTACTGAACCGGAGGCTTTTGCCTACTTGAGGGAAGTCTTCAGGACACTCAGGGCCTGGGGATATACACTTTACAAGACCGACTTCATTCTCTGGAGTCTTGTTGATTCATCCAGAGTAATAAGATATGACAATTCGCTTACCTCTGTAGAGATCCTGAGAGACGCATTTGCGATGATCAGAGAAGAGATAGGCGAGGACAGTTACCTGCTTGGGAGTATCGCTCCGTTCATGCCGTGCATCGGCTATGCTGACGGGATGCGGATAGCAGGCGATGTAGGTGCTCAGTGGTCTGATAAATACGGGCCGGAGAATCTGCTTCAGGAACTCCCGTTTGACAATTATTTCAATAATATTTTCTGGCAGAATGACCCGGATGCGGTTATTTTGCGGGATTTCGGAACTCATCTGACTGATGCCGAGACCATTAGCCTCGCGTTGCTGCAGGCTTTGTCCGGCGGAGTGATCACAACATCAGACCCTGTAACGGATCTGACAGAGCCAAGGAAGGACCTTCTCAGGCTGATCAGACCGGCAGGTAAGACCAGAGCCTCGTTCCCGTTCCTGACGAACGGATCGGAAGCAATCGTGATCACCCACTCACTTCATGATTGGAATTTGTTCTATGTTCTGAACCCGACAGATCACAAAATCATGATCCACTATGATCTTGCCGAGCTATTTGGAACAGGATCGTTATTTCAATACCGATTCAACCTGGAAGATGGTGATGATATTGTATCAGAGAGAAGTAGCTACCTCTCTGATGCCATACAACCACATGGTTCGGTGCTTCTGATCATTACAGAGGAACCGCTGAATGTGAAGCCATCGAATCTGTGGTGTCGGACAATATGTTAATGCTAGATTTTATTAGGAGGAAAAAAATGAAGAAAAGCATTAAGAAACTGATGGTACTCATGCTTTCAGTTGTAATGGTGATCGCTCTTGCAGCATGTGGCGGCGGCAGCTCAGATGGCGGTTCATCCGGCGGCGGAGCTGGAGACGGCACATCAATCACACTGTTCAACTCAAAGAATGAGATCCAGGAAGATTTCGAAAACCTTGCAAAGGTTTACGAAGAGCAGACTGGTGTCCATGTAGAAGTTTATTATTCACAGGACACAGTAGCAGCTCACCTGGCTACCAAGTATGCTTCCAAGGCTCCATATACCATCAACATGGTAGATGCTAAGGACGTATATTCACTTGGTAAGCAGTATGGTGCTGATATGTCAGACTGCGCATGGGTTGGCGATACTGACTATGCTATCACAGTAGATGGCAAGGTTCTCGGATTCCCGACTTGCATCGAGTGCAGAGGTATTCTCTACAATTCAGCTGCAATCAAGGCTGCTCTTGGCGAAGACTTTGACCCTGCAAGCATCAAGACTCTTGACGACTTCAAGGCTCTGCTCGACAAGCTGGTAGCTGCCGGAATGGCAACTCCTACAGCTGTTCTCGGACCGGACTGGTCACTCGCAGCTCACTACCTGCAGCAGGTATATGAAGAGAGAGAAGATCCTGAAGCATTCGTACAGGCTCTGTACAAGGGTGAGGCTGACCTCATCAACGATCCTAAGTTCAACGCTCTTATGGACACATTCGATGTCCTCAAGGAGTACAACATGTTCAAGGCTCAGGGCAGCAATGCAGAGGACGAACTCGTTCACCAGGCTATGTCCGAAGGTAAGGACGCATTCCAGTTCGGCGGATGCTGGGAGTGGAATGACCTGCTGACTTATGACTACAATGGCCCTGTTGGCATCATGCCTGTTCCACAGAACGTACAGGATGACTACACTGGCAAGCTCGTAGGCGGCGGTTCCAAGTACTTCTATGTTGATGCAAGCGAATACACTTCAGAAGCTGACCAGGCTGCTGGTAAGGCATTCCTTGACTGGCTCGCAACTTCTGACGAAGGTAAGACATTCGTATCCGACACATGCGGTATGGTATCTCCATTCAAGAGCAACACAGTTCCTTGCACAAACGACATCGGCAAGGCTGTTAAGGAATATGTTGATGCTGGCATGACAGTTCCTAACTATGACTATGACCCTGATGATCACTATTCAAAACTCGGTATCGAGATGAAGAAGTATCTTGACAGCGCTTGCACTCGTGAAGAGCTCGCTGCAGCTATCGAGGCTTACTGGTCAAGCACAACACCAGTAGAACACTAATTTCTTGACCTTAAGTAATTGTTGGTTTTAATTACGGTAAGAGGCAGCTCTCTTAAAGGCTGCCTCTTACGTGATATCTGAAACCGGCTGTTACGGATTTGATTAACAAGGGGACAATAATGAAAAGGAACACATTAAGCTATAAGGTCAGACAGTATCTTATGTTTGGCGGTGTTGGAACAGCTCTGTTCTGTGCAGTTGTAATCGTTCCGTTCATCTATGGTATCTACCTGACATTCACCAGCTGGGACGGTGTATCGCCTCACAAGCCATTTGTAGGTCTCGCCAACTATGCAGCAGCATTTGCTGATCATGATTACTGGCTGGCAATGGGCAGAACTGTTATTTACTCAGTATTCGCCGTAGTACTTATCAACGTTCTTGCGTTTGCTATGGCGTATCTTGTAACAAGTGGTGTTAAGGGACAGAACTTCTTCCGCGCAGGATTCTTTATTCCAAACCTGATTGGCGGTATCGTACTTGGTTATGTATGGAAGTTCGTTTTCAACAGAGCATTTGTAGCAATCGGTACAGCTTTAGCTGGAGGAGAACAGGTTCCTTCGCTGCTCGCTTCGCCTAAGGGTGCTATGTTCTGTCTGATACTTGCTTCTGTATGGCAGTATGCAGGTTATATGATGCTGATTTATGTAGCCGGCTTCATGAGCGTCTCTGACTCACTCAAAGAGGCGGCAATGATCGACGGATGCACACCTGCACAGGCTATGCGTAACGTTACAATTCCACTGATGCGCTCATCATTCGTACAGTGCATCTTCCTGAGCATCACAAGATGCTTCGTAGTATACGATGTCAACCTGTCATTAACAAAGGGCGATCCGTATGGTCAATCGATCATGGCAGCTATGCACGTATATAACACAGCGTTCACATACAAGAACTATGATATGGGCCAGGCTGAAGCCCTCATCCTGTTCGTTGTATGCGCTGTAATTGGTATTACTCAGGTTATGGTAGGTAAGAAAGGAGAGGTGGAAGCATAATGACTCAGAATGAAAAAGCTGCAGCAGCTAAGAAAAGAAATCATGTTATTATGATGATCGTGCTGGTTCTGCTCTTCCTCTTCTTCATCATGCCATTCCTTTTGGTACTGATAAACGTTTTTAAGGACAAAGCAGATATCGTAACAAGTCCGCTCGCACTCATTGGTGCTCACGGATTCACGCTGAAGAACTTCCCTGAAGCTATGGCTAAGATGGACTTCTTCAACGTATTCAAGAACTCACTCATCATTACAATTACTTCGACGATTCTCACCATCCTCGTTTCCGCTATGACATCATTCGTCATCGTACGTAATGGCAAGTGGAAAATGTGCTCAGCAGTATTTGCGCTGATGGTTGCATCGATGGTTATTCCGTTCCAGGTACTGATGGTACCTCTGGTATCGGTATATGGAGGAATCTTCGGAATACTCAACAGCCGTATTACGCTGATTTTCATGCATGTTGGGTTCTCGGTCTCCATGGCTACATTCATGTTCCACGGAGCTATTCATACCAATATACCTCTTGAGCTTGAAGAAGCAGCCCTCATCGACGGCTGCACAAGATGGCAGACTTTCTGGAAGATCGTCTTCCCTCTGCTCAAGCCTACAATCGCAACAGTAGCTATCATTGACGCTATGGCATTCTGGAACGACTACCTTCTGCCAAGCTTAGTATTGACAAACAAGGCAATCTACACAATTCCTATTGCCACACAGCAGTTCTATGGTACATATTCAACAGACATCGGTCTGGTAATGGCAGCCCTTGTTCTGGCTATGCTGCCGATCCTCATCCTGTATCTCTTCCTGCAGAAATACATTGTTGCGGGAGTTACTTCAGGAGCTGTTAAGGGCTAAGTTGTATCAGGTCAGAGCATATAGGTAACGAATGGATAAATTCTTTGATTCTAACAATCCGGTAATGAGATTCCTCTCAACGCTGGTGGATCTGGTGATACTCAATGTCATCACCATAATATTTTCACTGCCGGTGATCACTGCAGGTGGAGCACTCACAGCAATGAACTATGTGCTGCTTCATATGTACAGAGGGGATGAGTCATATATCACAGGGATGTTCAGAAAATCCTTCAGGGCAAATTTTAAACAGGGCATACCTGAAGGACTGCTGGCGCTGGCAGCAGTTGCCATTACAGTCGTAGACCTCATGGCACTGCATGGCTCAGAGTCCAGAATCGCGACATTGATGATGATCATAATCACCATTATCGCTGTTATGATTTTCGTAACGTGTGTGTACATGTTCGCCCTGCAGTCGAGATATGAGAATACAGTAGCAGGTACGATTCTTAACGCGGTCAGGCTCGCAATAAGCAATCTGCCAAGATCCGCAGGAATGGCTGTGATCTGGCTCGTATGGATACTGATTCTTGTATATCTCTATAAAGCAGCATCGTTGTTTTTCCTTATTTTCGGACTGACGCTTCCGGGATATATGTGTACGATACTGTATAACAGGATTTTCGAAGATCTAGAATCAGAAGATAAATCTGTATAGATCTGACCGATTATGTGTGTATATTGGAATAAAGGAGAATAAAACATGGCAAGTTTATCATTGAAACACATTGAGAAGGTTTACGAGAACGGCTTCCATGCAGTTCACGATTTTAACCTCGAAGTTGAAGATAAAGAATTCATTATCTTCGTTGGACCTTCCGGCTGCGGAAAGTCCACAACTCTGCGTATGATCGCCGGCCTTGAAGACATTTCCTCAGGTGAATTCAAGATTGACGGCGTTCTCATGAACGACGTAGAACCTAAGGACAGAGATATCGCGATGGTATTCCAGAGCTACGCTCTCTATCCGCATATGACAGTAAGAGACAACATGGGGTTCGCTCTCAAGCTGAGAAACGTTCCTAAGGATGAGATCGATGCTAAGGTAAACGAAGTAGCTAAGATCCTCGACCTTGAGAAACTTCTCGACCGTAAGCCAAAGGCTCTTTCCGGCGGCCAGAGACAGCGTGTAGCTATGGGCCGTGCTATCGTAAGAAGCCCTAAGGTATTCCTCATGGACGAGCCTCTGTCAAACCTCGACGCTAAGCTGAGAGTTCAGATGAGAACTGAGATCGCTAAGCTCCACGAGAGACTGGGCACAACTATCATTTACGTAACACACGACCAGACTGAGGCTATGACACTCGGTACAAGAATCGTTGTTATGAAGGATGGTATCGTTCAGCAGATCAACTCACCTGAACACCTCTACAACAAGCCATGCAACCTCTTCGTTGCAGGATTCATCGGATCACCTCAGATGAACTTCCTCGATGCTGTTGTTGAGAAGAAAGGCGCAGACACATTCCTTGATATCGCAGGATTCAAGATCAAACTCCCTGCTGACAAGGCAGCTGCGGTTGAAGGATATGAAGGTAAGACAGTAGTAGCAGGTATCAGACCTGAGCATCTCCTCGACGGAAGAGGCAAAGAAAAGGATTTCTGCACAATCAAGGCACCTATCGAAGTTCGTGAGCTCCTCGGCGCAGAAGCTTATCTGTACTTCACACTCGGCGGCAAGCAGTGCACAGCAAGAGTTGCTTCCGACGTTGACCTCTATGTAGGTATGGAAGGAACAATGGCGCTTGACCTCAACAAGCTCCAGCTCTTCGACAAGGAAACAGAACTCAGCCTGCTCTGGAAAGAGTGGTAAGATTTACTTTCCAATCATAAGGGGAGATCTCAGGATCTCCTCTTTTTTGTTGAGTGATACTTTGCATAATGGGTTTAGGTGAATTGGCTATTATGTTAAAATAATGATTAGCAAAAAAACAACACTTTTGGATTGGAGATGTAAGCATGGTAAGCAAAGAACTTGCTGCAGCAAGAGAATATGAAGAGAGAGAAGGAGCAAAGGTCAGCCGGGAAGAAAGACCTGCGTATCATTTCTCGCCACGCATAGGTTGGCTCAACGATCCTAATGGACTTTCATTCTTTGAGGGTAAATACCACTTGTTTTACCAGTACCACCCATACAATTCATGGTGGGGACCAATGTACTGGGGACATGCAGTCAGCGATGATCTTATCAGTTGGGAATACCTCCCGGCAGCTATGGCGCCTGATACTGAATATGATGGTGCGGGATGCTTCTCCGGTTCTGCTATGATTCTCCCTGACGGAAGACATCTGCTCATGTATACAGGCTGCTCGCCTGTGGGAATGGATGCTGAAGGGCGCTGGAGACAGACTCAGTGTGTTGCAACACTTGAAACGGATGAGAATGGTTCCCGTGAGTATGTTAAGTTTGCAGGTAATCCTGTAATTGCTGATGAAGAACTCGCGGAAGATGGCGATATATATGAATTCAGAGACCCGTTTATCTTCACCGCGAAGGACGGTACATACAGAGCAGTAGTAGCTAATGGCCGCAGACGTGACTCCGAATCGTTCAGCAACAGCGGCGCTCAGCTGCTGATGTTCCGCAGCAATGATGCCTTCAGCTGGGAATTTGAAAAAGTCCTCTTTGAAGATAACCGCAGGATCGGAGTGATGTGGGAGTGCCCGAACTTCTTCTTCCTTGACGGCGTCCAGGTCCTGATCGCAAGCCCTATGGACATGCAGGCAGAAGAGGCAAACGGCTCGGTCAGATTTCCTCAGGGAAACAACGTGTGCTACATACTTGGTATCTATAACGAGGACAAAGAGGAGTTTATACCTTACAAAGATAATAAAGGAAACTATCTCTATCAGCCGCTCGACGGAGGACTGGATTTCTATGCCCCTCAGGTCATGAAGACACCTGACGGAAGAATGGTAATGTTCGGATGGATGCAGGATCCGAGCATGGGAATGCTCCATGAACCGGATGAATTCAGGATATTCGGACAGATGACGATACCGAGAGAACTCAGCCAGAAGGACGGAAGACTCTATCAGTGGCCGGTCAGGGAACTTGAAAAATACAGAAAGGATCTCGTCGAATTCAGCGGAGTTGAGCTGGGAGAAGAGGAGATCTCACTGCCGGGAATTTCAGGACGAGTCCTTGATATAGAACTGGAAGTGAAGCCTAAGACAGTTTCGTTTGCAGGAACATGCTCTCTTGAAGAATTCGACATGCGCTTTGCCGGCAATGATGAATTCCATACGGAGATAAGGTTCAGACCTGACAGTTCAGTCATTACAATAGACAGGAAGGATTCCGGACAGGCGGAAAATATCACAAGACGCCGCAGTATCAGAGTGGGTAGTCGCGAGGGAAGCATTTCGCTGAGAATATTGCTTGACAGATGGAGCGCGGAGATCTTCGTCAATAACGGACGAGAGGTCCTGTCAGTCACATATTACACACCTCTTGAAGCTGACAGGATATCATTCAGTGCATACGGAAGCGCGATCATGGATGCCAAAGCATATACTATCGAATTATAGGTTTGTACGGGCGGAATACAAGACATGATGCCTTAACAGGTGTATAATATATTAGTTAACAACCATCTCTGACATTCAGATCAACTGGGTGATCAAGTATATGAAAGGTAATAGAAGAATGGCAGATATTCTTACACTTGGAGAATTATTAATAGATCTGACACAGACCGGAACCGACGAGAACGGCAACGGAATATTTGCGGCTTATCCGGGTGGCGCACCTGCGAATGTTGCGGTAGCAGCAAAAAGACTCGGCGCGGATACGGGATTTGTCGGCAAAGTCGGGAATGACGTCTTCGGCCGCAGTCTCAAGGCTGTACTCGATAAAGAAGGTGTAGACGCTAAAGGACTGTATGTATCCGACAAAGTTCCGACTACTCTCGCTATCGTATCTATTGATAGCAAGGGAGAGCGTGAATTTTCATTTTACAGGAACCCCGGCGCGGACACACAGCTTACTGAAGACGAAGCGATCTCAGCGATCAGGGATTCGTTCCCGCTCATCCTTCATGTAGGTTCGCTTTCTCTGACCGATGAGCCGATAAGGACTGCATGTGAATCTGCTGTCCGTTACGCAAAAGAAAACGGCGCACTGATCAGTTATGATCCTAACTACAGAGCGTCGCTCTGGGAAAGCGAAGAGACTGCCGTAATAATGATGAAGAAGCTCCTTCCGCTTACAGATATACTGAAGGTATCTGATGAAGAGCTGGTTATGCTGACAGGCTCAAGTGATCCTGAGGTAGGAACTAAGGTTCTGGCTGATTATGGTATAAGTCTCGTTCTGGTGACGCTCGGACCGGACGGAGTTTTCATCAGAAGCGGAGATAACTTTGCCACAGTTCCGGGCTTCAGCGTAACAGTAGCGGATACAAACGGTGCAGGCGATACCTTCCTCGGAGCAACACTCTGCAAACTCGCAGGAAAGCTGAGACAAGGCGGAGAGCTTGAATGGGATGAACTCAAGGACTTCGTAGTATTTGCAAACAAGGCAGCTTCGCTGACCTGCTCTCGCCATGGAGCTATCCCTGCGATGCCAAGAGCTGAAGAAATCAACCTTTAACCGAAAGAAATATTAGATCAGAGTAGATAAAATGAGCAAGAAAACAGATATTTTTGAAAAGAGACTGGCGGAGAATATCGATGAACTGAAATGGCTCTTTATGGAGCTTTACGATGACGAAGAAGCATTCGAATATTTCATAGATATGCTGCGCCGTAATTATATGGAGAGAAAGGATTCTCTTCGCAATACGGATATCAAGAGAAGCGAGACACCGGACTGGTATCATAAGGGCGATATGCTCGGTATGATGCTCTATACAGAGTGCTTCGGCGGAGATCTTAACGGGGTCAAAGAGAAACTTCCTTATTTCAAAGAGTGCGGGATCAATTATCTGCACCTGATGCCTTTGCTTGATTCGCCTGAGGGCAAGAGCGACGGCGGATATGCTGTAGCGGATTTCCGCAAGGTCCGTCCTGACCTCGGAACGATGGAAGACCTTGAGGCACTTTCCGCAGCATGCCACAGAAGAGGCATTTTGCTTTGCCTTGACTTCGTACTCAACCATACAAGTGATGAGCATGAGTGGGCAAAGGCAGCAAGAGCCGGTGATCCTGTAGCGCAGTCCAAATATTTCTTCTATGATGACTGGACAATTCCTGATCAGTTCCAGAAGACTCTCCCTGAGGTGTTCCCTGAGACTGCACCGGGCAACTATACATATCTTGATGATTGCGGCAAGATCGTCATGACATCGTTCTATCCTTTCCAGTGGGATCTTAATTATTCGAATCCGATGGTACTCAACGACATGACGGATAATTTGCTGTATCTGGCAAACCGCGGAATGGATGTCATCAGACTCGATGCTGTTCCATATATCTGGAAGAAACTCGGGACTAACTGCAGGAATCTCCCAGAGGTCCACAGCCTTGTCAGGATCATGAATCTTTCCTGCAGGATCGTATGTCCGGGAGTGCTTCTGCTCGGCGAAGTCGTTATGGAACCTAAGGAAGTCGTTCCGTATTTCGGTTCACCTGAAAGGCCGGAATGCGACATCCTCTACAACGTAACGACGATGTGCACGATCTGGCACACTCTTGCAACAAGAGACGTAGGGCTTCTGAGACATCAGATAGACCTCCTGTCCGGACTTCCGAATAACTGCCTCTGGCAGAATTACCTGAGATGCCACGACGATATCGGCTGGGGCCTTGATTATAATTATCTTGGCTGGTTCGGTATGGGCGAGGCGCCTCACAAGAAATATCTGAATGACTGGTTCACCGGGAAATGGCCTGGAAGCCCTTCAAGAGGCGAGCTTTACAATGACTCAGAGATCTTAAGAGATGCCAGACTCTGCGGAACTACTGCTTCACTTTGCGGTATCGAGGCAGCGCTGTGGGAGGGCGATGAAGAGGCTCTTGCCAGAGCGATCGGCGCTGATCTGATGCTTCATGCATGGATGCTGACACTCAAAGGAATTCCGGTTCTGTACAGCGGTGACGAGATCGGTATGCTGAATGACTATGACTACCACAACGATCCGAAGAAGTGGGCAGACAGCAGATATATCCATAGAGGCAACTTCAGATGGGATCTGGCTGAGAAGAGAAATGACGGCACATCTGTCGCATCGATTCTTTTCCATGAGCTTACAAGACTTGGCAAGATCAGAAAGTCAAACGAAGTATTCCATTCCGATGCTTATCTGTACGGTTTCAACACCGGTGACAGCAGGGTGCTCGGCGTCAAGCGTGAATACAACGGGCAGACTCTGCTTGGGATCTTCAATTTCTCCAACGAATACTGCAGAACAGAGATCGAATCCGCGGATTGGCAGGATCTTACAGAACCTGACAGACAGTATATCAGGAGTGATGCTCCGACGACAGAATACTGGCTCGAACCATTCGGGTTCCGTTGGTTCCTCAAGTAATACCGGAATTCTGAGCGATTTTACAGACTGAAAAACGGCTTCCCCGCTGAGACGGGGAAGTTTTATTTTGCGCTTCAGGCATCAGGCTGAAAGCTCCATTTTGACAAAACTGTGGCGTATTGAATGTGGATTTGATAATATTAAAACAATAATAGTCCTTGCTGCAGATTGAGACCACGCTGGCTATAACAGCGGATAAGGGTGTAAGACCTTTTCGATCTGCCTGCAATCACCGATGAGATTTTGTAAAAAATAGTAGGAGAGGGATTTTGAATCTTAGGGAGATTGCTAATGAGAAAGTATAAATGCAAATATGATATTGATTTCCAGAACATAAAGGAGATCCTGGACTTTACAGTCCAGCATTATGCAGAGAAGACTGCCTTTATCTACAAGAGCAAAGACAGAAAGACCAAGACGGAGATTTCTTTTGCCAAGTTCAGACAGGACATAGATACAGTCGGCGCTTATCTTATCGAACTCGGACTCAAGGACAAGAGAATCGTTGTCATAGGACCAAACTCTTATCCGTGGATGGCCGCATACTACGGGATCGTTGTGAACGTCGGAACCGTTGTGCCGCTTGACAGAGGCCTTCCGGAAGATGAGATCATCAATTCACTCAGGAAGTGCAAAGCAGATGCCATTGTTTATGATGACAGCCTCACCATGGACTTCGAGAAGATCAGCAAGATGGAAGGCATCAATGCGCATACACTGATCCCGATGTCTGACATCACACAGGATAAACTTCCGGGACTCAGAATGCTGGTTGAGAAGCACAGAAGCCAGTTCAAGATCATCGACAAAGATGCGCCGGATATCATTCTGTTCACATCCGGTACTTCTGCAGATGCCAAGGCTGCTCAGCTTACCCAGCGTAATATCGCATCATGTATCGCTGCAATGAGGAAGGTAGAGCCTATTTACGAAGATGACGTAGTCATGATCTTCCTTCCGCTGCATCACGCATTCGGCTGTACAGGCACACTGATGTTCCTGAGCAACGGCTGCACCAATGTATTCTGCAGCGGCCTCAAATATGTCCAGAAAGAGCTTGTTGAATTCGGTATCAGCGCATTCTTCTGCGTACCTCTGATCATCGAGTCTATTATCAACAAGGTACTCAAGACAGCTGAGAAGGAAGGCAAACTCGAGAAACTCGAGATGGGCCGTAAGATTTCCAAAGCTCTTCTGAAGGTCGGCATCGATGCAAGACGCAGGATCTTCAAAGACGTTATTGACGGACTCGGCGGAAAGCTGAGATTCCTCATCAGCGGAGCCGCTGCTCTTGATCTTAAGATCCTCGAGTACGCTACTGACTTCGGAATCCTTACAGTACAGGGCTACGGACTTACCGAAACTGCACCGACTATTGCTTCTGAGAGCTACTTCTACAGAAGACCGGGTTCGGTAGGACATGCGATGCCGGGCGTAGATGTCAAGATCAACGAGCCTGATGAGAATGGCATCGGTGAACTCTTTGCGAGAGGTCCGAATATTATGAAGGGCTATCTCGATGATGACGAGGCGAACGCTAATGTGTTTGTTGATGGCTGGTTCAACACGGGAGACCTTGCAAGAATCGATGAAGACGGATACATCTTCATTACAGGTCGTAAGAAGAACGTAATCGTTCTCAAGAACGGCAAGAACATCTATCCGGAAGAAATCGAAGCTCTTATCGACAAGCTGCCGTATGTTGTAGAGAATATCGTCAGCGGTCAGGAAGACGGCGACGATTACAGACTGGTTGCAACTATCGTATACGACCCTGAACAGTTCAAGGAAGGCGATGATATCAAGGCGATCGTCAATGAGGACATCGAGACAATCAGCGCAGATATGCCTAAATACAAGCGTATCAAAGAGGTATTCCTCAGAACTGAACCTTTTGAGAAGACAACGACTCAGAAGATCAAGAGAAGAAAAGTCAAAGTCGGCGAATGATCATGATCGATGGCAGGTCTATGGTCTGCACAGACATACAACAGACAAAGGGCTGTCACATTTGTGACAGCCTCTTAAGTTGCTTCGAATTATTTCTCTTTTTCATCTCCCGAGCCATACAATGTATTGCTTCTAAGCAAATGTCCCGCTAGTTTTCATTTCCTGAGACATACAACTGCAAGCTGCAATGTATTGAAATGCTGTAGCTCTTTCGCATATGCAGTATTTTCTCAGTTCGCCGATGCACCGGTATTATAATGCGGTGGTGCCAAATCTCCGCTGTTGCTTGTGCCGACTAAAATAGCTTGTGTCGGCCAAAACTATAGGTGCGCAGTTGGATATAAATGAAAACAATAGACCTGCTGCCTGATATAGATGGAATCAATTATCGTGCTGTGAAATCAGATAGTAGAATTATTACAAGTAAACACTTGATTGCTGCGTTTTCGTACGCAAAAAACGTGCATGTACTTGGTGTGAAGTGTGCAATAGCTTCTTCGCCAAGTCTGCATGCAGAGAATTGTGCAGACCGGAAAAGCAGTAGAGATTGATAAAGAGGAGAAAATATTATGGCTGATAATCAAAAAATGTGGGCTGAGCTTGGTATGAACCTTGAGATGCATGACATGCTTTGTGCAGTTCTTCCTGGCGCTATCGGCGATGTATTCATGTCCCAGGAGAACAGACCTGCAGCTATGGACTATTTCGATATGGTTCTTGCTGATGTTCACGGACTCAGACCGGCTGAACTCGTTGAGTTCCGTAAGAACGGCGGAAAAGTATTCGGTACTTTCTGTGCTTACGTTCCTGATGAAGTGATCGTAGCAGCAGGCGCTATCGCTACCGGACTTTGCGCAGGCTCCCAGTTCTGGGTACCTGGCGGCGAGAGATATCTCCCTGCTAACACATGCCCGCTGATCAAGGCTATGCTTGGAGCAAGATTCGATAAAACTTGTCCGTTCTACAGACTCGCAGACGTATATATCGGCGAGAATACATGCGACGGAAAGAAGAAAGCTTATGAGATCCTCGGCACTGATGTTCCGCTCCATGTAATGGATCTTCCACAGATGAAGAGACCTAAGGATTACCTGAAGTGGGCTGACGAGATCAAGGATCTTAAGGAACTCGTTGAGAAAGTAACCGGCAACAAAGTCACTGAAGAGAAGCTCGCCGAGGCAATCAAGCTGATCAATGCTAAGAGAGCAGCTCTTGAGAGACTGTATGCACTCCGCAGGAATAAGAACGTTCCTATCTCCGGAACAGATACACTGCTCATCAGCCAGATCGCTTACTATGATGACCCTGCAAGATTCACAGCAATGGTCAACAAACTGTGCGACGAACTCGATCAGAGAGTTGCAGACGGCGTCAGTGTTGCTGAGGGCAAGAAGAGGATCCTCATCAGCGGAACACCTATGGCAATTCCAAACTGGAAGCTCCATAACCTCGTCGAAACAAGCGGCGGCGTAGTAGTTTGCGAAGAGACCTGCACAGGAACAAGATATTTCGAGAATCAGGTAGATGAGAGCGGCGCTACTCTGGACGAAATGATCCAGAACATCGCTGACAGATACATGGGTATCAACTGCGCATGCTTCACTCCTAACACAGCAAGAGCTGATGACGTCATCAGACTGGCTAAGGAAAGCAAGGCTGACGGAGTCATCGATGTCAACCTCATGTTCTGCCAGACATATGACATCGAAGGAAGAAGCCTCGAAGAAAGATGCAAAGCAGAAGGCATCCCATTCCTCGGAATCGAGACAGACTACACAGACAACGATGCTCAGCAGCTCAAGACAAGAATCGGCGCATTCATCGAGCTTCTTGGCTAATACTGAAAAAAGCACATCAAAAAGAAACATATGGGGCGGAGTGGGTTCCGCCCCATTGTTTCGTAAATGTGCAAAGTTATGATACAATAACCACGCTATGTCAGAATATTTACACTATTACATACTTTTTCAGAATCACACGGACGCAATGGCGATGTACAGGACTCTCAAGAGCAATTCTTTGTATGCGCAGATCAGTCCGACACCCAGAGAACTCAGTGTATGCTGCGGGGTCTCGCTCCTTGTAAAAGGCGAAGACGTGAGCAGGATCAAAGAAATAGCTTCTTCAGGCAACCTCAATTATATTTCCATAGAAGGCCTGAATAATACATTCGATAATACCCGTCACAAGTACGGATAAGATAAAAAGTAAAGGACTGGTTATATGAGCAGAAAATATATAGGAATCGACATAGGATCAACAGCGTCAAAGGTCTGCATTCTCGAAGAGGGCAAAGAGCCGGTATTCGAGGTCCTGCCGACAGGATGGAACAGTAAGATCACTGCCGGGATCATCAAACAGGATCTTGAGAAGAGATACGATGATCTTGACGATGCAAAGGTAGTCGCAACAGGCTATGGACGTATCAGTGTTGAATATGCGGACCACGTGATCACAGAGATCTCGTGTCACGGCATCGGCGGCTATAACATGATCGGACGAGACTGCACTATCATCGATATCGGCGGACAGGATACCAAATACATAAATGTTGTCGGCGGCAAACCGATCGATTTTCTCATGAATGACAAATGCGCAGCCGGCACAGGCAAATTTATCGAGGTCATGGCAAACCGTCTCGGACTGACTATCGAAGAACTGTTTGAACTTGCTGAGATTGGAGAACCTATCTCGATCAGCTCGCTCTGTACTGTTTTCGCGGAGTCCGAGGTCATCAATTACATGGGAGAAGGCAGGAGCCGTGAAGATCTTGCTGCGGGCGTGATCGATTCTGTTGCTCTCAAGGTCGCAACACTGGTGCAGAGAAAGGAACTCCAGGATACCGTGATCATCACCGGAGGCTTCAGTAACAACGAATTCTTTGCATCTCTCCTGTCAAAGAAACTCGGCAAGACCGCGCTCGCAATGCCTGACGGAAGATACGCAGGCGCCTATGGAGCCGCGCTTCTGGCAAAACAGAAGGACAAATAGGCGGTATTCGTAGGATTTTCACCAGATTCAAATTTGTTCTGTATTTGGTACACAAATTAGCGCGCAAATTTTGAGTTTTTCAACAAAAAAGTGTTGACACAAAATCTTCACAATGTTATTATCGCACTGTACTTAATGAAAGGAGTTCTTATATGTACTTTACATCAAGTGTCGTCATTATCAGCATTATCGGTGTCCTTCTGGTCGGCAGACTCGAGTTGGACGGATTTGTGCTGTAGGGCGACAGTAAGTACTGAGAACGATATTCTGACCCAGACTGTTGAGCCCGCAGCGATGCGGGCTTTAATAATGAGTCGGGGAATCAAAAAGTAACATATCAACTATCACTCCAGTCAGCCAGATCAAATTAAAGGTATTAGAAGGAGAAAGACAATGAAAAAGAATTGGAAAAAGTATTTTGTCGTAGTACTGTCGGCAATGATGGTATTCGCTATGACAGCATGCGGCGGCGGTTCAAGTGATGGCGGCGACGCTGAAGGCGGTGCAGGAGTACTGAAGATCGGCGGAATCGGACCATCAACTGGCCCGGCAGCACTTTATGGTCTTGCAGTTAAGAACGGCGGCGAACTCGCTGTTAAGGAAATCAATGAAGCTAATCCGGACGGCGTTCAGCTCGAGTGGATGTGGCAGGATGACGAGCACGATGCAGAGAAGTCAGTTAATGCTTACAACAAGCTGGTTGACGACGGAATGCAGGTTCTCGTAGGATCAACAACAACAACTCCATGTACAGCTGTAGCAGCAGAAGCTTTTGCTAACAGAACATTCGCTCTGACACCATCTGCTTCCGGCCCGGCTGTAACAGAAGGAAATGACAATGTATTCCAGCTTTGCTTCTCTGACCCTAACCAGGGAATCGCTTCCGCTGAATATATCAAGACAAACTTCGCAGACAAGACTGTAGGTATCATTTACAACAACGCTGATAACTACTCCTCCGGTATCCGCGATAAGTTCAAGACAGAGTATGAAGCAGGCGGCAAGACTGTAACAGAAGCTACATTTACTGATGAAACTACAGACTTCAAGGCTCAGCTCAACACAATGAAGGATGCAGGCGTTGATCTGCTCTTCCTCCCTATCTACTACGCACCTGCTGCTAACATCATGACACAGGCAGCTCAGATCGGATATGCACCTACATACTTCGGCGTAGACGGAATGGACGGAATCCTCGGAGCTGACGGATTCGATACATCACTGGCAGAAGGCGTACTGCTTCTGACACCGTTCACACCTTACTCAGAAGATGAGAATGTTCAGGCATTCGTAAAGGCTTACGAAGATGCTTATGGCGAAACACCTATCCAGTTCGCAGCTGACGCTTATGACTGCGTATATGCAATCTATGATGCATTCGCTAAGACCGGCCTCGGAACAGATGCATCAATGGATGAGATCTGCGAAGCAATGATCGGCGTATTCACAGGTGGAGACTTCACAGCAAGCGGACTCACAGCTGAGAAAATGCAGTGGAATGCAGCAGGTGAAGTTGACAAGACACCTAAGGTCTGCATGATCCAGGATGGAAAGTACGTTGAACAGTAAATCTATAAATGACTGAGTGGGAATAGTTGCTAAATGAAAAGGGGGTGCTGCATTATTTGGCGCAGCACCCCTATATCCATATAAAAAGGAACAGAATATGAGTGTTTTAAACAGTTTGATTTCAGGCCTGAGCCTGGGAAGTGTATATGCCATAATTGCGCTTGGATACACTATGGTATATGGAATTTCCAAGATGCTGAACTTTGCTCATGGCGATGTCATCATGGTTGGTGCATATGTATCGTTCCTCCTGACCAACCACGCGGGAGTTAATGCATGGGTATCACTTGTGATCGCTATCGCAATATGTACAGTGCTTGGAATTGTTATTGAGAGACTGGCATACCGTCCGCTCAGAGGTACAGGTTCGTTAGCTGTACTGATCACAGCGATAGGCGTGTCATATTTTCTGCAGAACGCAGCACTCCTCCTGTGGGGAGCTGACCCGAGAATGTTCAACAGCCTTTTCCGCGGATTCCAAACTATCCATGCAGCGAATGGTTCACTTACGATCACACCGGAATCTCTCTTTACGATTCTGGCTAACATTATCATAATGATCGTGCTGACCCTGTTCGTCAATAAGACAAAAGCCGGAAAAGCTATGCGTGCTGTATCTGAGGATAATGGTGCAGCTCAGCTGATGGGCATTAATGTCAACCAGTCTATATCACTTACTTTTGCTATAGGCTCAGGTCTGGCAGCGATCGCCGGCGTGCTTATGTGCTCTGCTTACCCTGTACTGATGCCGACAACAGGCGCTATGCCTGGTATCAAGGCGTTCACTGCAGCAGTATTCGGAGGCATCGGTTCGATTCCGGGTGCTATGATCGGCGGACTTATTCTGGGTGTTATTGAGATTTTCTCAAGAGCATATATTTCATCAGAACTTGCCGATGCGATCGTATTTGCATGTCTTATCATAGTTCTTCTGATCAAGCCTACAGGACTGCTTGGCAAGAAGATCAACGAGAAAGTATAGAGGTGTGTCATGGCGAAGAAAAGAATCAAAATGAACACCAGAGGATTGCTCAAAGGCGCAGTCAAAGGAAGTGAATACAAGAAGGAAGCCATGATTTCTTATGGCATCCTCATTATCGGATATATCGTACTTCAGGCAGGTGCAGCAGCAGGAATTATCGGACGTAACCTTCAGGGACAGTTCGTTCCGATCTGCGTTTACATGTCACTTGCTATAGCACTTAACCTGGTTGTAGGTCTTTCAGGAGAGCTCTCACTTGGACATGCCGGCTTTATGGCGGTCGGAGCTTTCTCAGGCATCCTCGTAACGAGGATACTCGAAACATCTATTTCATCCGGACCGGTCAGGCTTGTCATTGCTCTGATCGCTTCCGCTCTGATAGCAAGTCTGGCGGGATTTATTATAGGAATCCCGATCCTCGGACTGCAGGGCGACTATCTGGCGATCGTTACACTTGCCTTCGGAGAGATCGTCAGAAACCTGATGAACGTTTTGTACTTTGGCCTTGATGCAAACGGCAAACTGCGCTTTGCATTCAACCATACGATCGACGGTGTAGACACTTCGGGAAGGATCATAACCGGTGCTATCGGAGCTACAGGTGTTATCAAAACAGCATCATTCACTTCGGCAGCATTGCTCACAGCATTTACTTTATTTGTTGTGCTCAACCTCAAGAACTCCAAACAGGGCCGTGCAATTATGTCCATCAGAGACAACCGTATCGCAGGCGAATCCATCGGACTCAACGTCAGAAAATATAAGCTCATGGCGTTTGTCATCAGTGCAGCACTTGCCGGAATGGCCGGCTGCATGTTCGCTCAGGGTTACAGCACCATGGCTCCGACAAAATTCAACGTCAATACTTCCGTACTGATTCTGGTATTCGTTGTACTTGGCGGAATCGGAAACATCTGGGGCGGCATGATCGCTGCAGCACTGCTGACCGTACTCCCTGAAGCGCTGAGACAGTTCGCTGACTACAGAATGCTTACTTATGCGATCGTACTCATTGTAGTAATGATCTGCACATACAATCCAACGATCAAAGCAAGAGTCGGAGGGTTTGTTGACAAGCTCAAGCCTAAGAAAGACAAAGCAAAACCGGGGAAGGAGGTGGCGTAAATGGCAGACGACAGAGATATGAGATTTGACATGGACTCCACCGATACCGGACACGGTTATGAGAACAGACAGGAGATCTACTATAACGACAATGTCGGCGGACGTGCTGTTTTCGTAGATGCCAAGGAGCACAATCAGGAAGTCGTTACGGAAGCCTTCCTTCAGGAGAGAGATAAGGACAAGACACCGATCCTTGAGGTAAAGGATCTGGGGATCGACTTCGGAGGTCTGACAGCTGTTGACAATTTCAACATTGCAGTCGGAAGAACCGAGATCGCAGGTCTTATCGGACCGAACGGTGCCGGAAAGACTACTATTTTCAACATGCTTACTAAGGTGTACGAGCCGACAAGAGGAGAGATCTTCTTTAACGGTAAGAGCACAAAGGGCATGAAAACCGTAGACATCAACAAGGCAGGAATGGCTCGTACATTCCAGAATATCAGACTTTTTGACAAGCTCACTGTAGAAGAGAACATCAAAGTCGCTCTTCATCATACTACCGACTATGGTCTGATCGATGGAATGCTGCACACTCCGAAGTATCGCAGAGAAGAGTACAGGATCCGCAAGGAAGCCATGAAGTACCTCAAGATCTTCGGAATGACCAAGACTGCAAACTACAGAGCAGGATCATTGCCATATGGCGCGCAGAGAAGACTCGAGATCATGAGAGCGCTGGCAACTAAGCCGAGACTGCTTCTGCTTGACGAGCCGGCTGCAGGTATGAACCCTTCTGAGACAGCCGAACTTATGGAAACGATCAAGGAGATCCGTGACAGATTCCAGATCGCTATCCTTCTCATCGAGCACGATATGAATCTGGTAATGGGTATTTGCGAGGGAATCGCAGTACTCAACTACGGACGTACAATTGCTAAGGGAACTCCTGCTGAGATCCAGAGCAATCCTAAGGTAATCGAGGCTTACCTCGGCAAGAGCAGAGGCAAGATGAATGAAGAGGAAAGCCACGAAAATATCGAAGACGCTCTCAAGATAGGAACTGTTGCGTCTAAGGTCGACCTCAAACCAGATGAATATGACGGAACTCAGAATGCAAAGGCTCCTGAAAAACCTGTAGAGGAAAAGAAGCCTGAAGAGAAGGAAACAAAAGTTCCATCAAGAAGGGAGGTGCTGTAATGGGTACTGTACTTACAGTAAGAGACATCAATGTCTACTACGGCGCGATCCATGCTATCAAAGGTATTTCCTTTGACGTAAACAGAGGAGAGATCGTAACTCTGATTGGCGCTAACGGTGCCGGCAAATCAACTACTCTCCATACTATTTCCGGACTTCTCAGAAGCAAGACCGGCGATATCGAATTCCTGGAGAGCTCGATAGCAAGAACACCGGCGCACAAGATTGTTTCGATGGGAATCTCACACGTCCCTGAAGGAAGACGTATTTTCCAGGGGATGACAGTAGAAGAGAATCTTCAGATGGGTGCATTTGTAACCAAGCCTGACAGAATCTCGCACAACCTCGAGTATGTATACGATCAGTTCCCGAGACTCAAGGAGAGAACCAAGCAGATCGCAGGTACACTTTCCGGCGGCGAACAGCAGATGCTGGCTATGGGAAGAGCACTTATGTCTGATCCGAGACTTCTGATGCTCGATGAGCCGTCAATGGGACTTGCTCCGATCCTGGTCGATCAGATTTTCGAGATCATCCAGAACCTCAATAAAGCCGGAACTACCATCCTTCTTGTAGAGCAGAATGCGCAGATGGCACTCAGTGTAGCCGACAGAGCATATGTAATCGAGACCGGAAGGATCACACTTTCAGGAACCGGTGAAGAACTCGCCAAATCTGATGAAGTCAGAAAGGCATACCTCGGAGGCTAATGCAGCCGGGCAGATCAATCAACAATTATTCGGACCGCACAGTAATGAACTGATGCGGTCCTTTTTTGCCGCTTTATTGAGGAAAAATTTCACAATATTATCATCGTAAGTAATTCGTCCTATGTGGTATAATAACCCGTGATGTTTTGATTTACTATTATGAGATCCGGTGCGGATTTCTTGAGACATAAAGAGGGATAATAAGATATGAAAAATAAGCTGATTAAGATTCTCGCGCTCATGCTCGCGATGGCAATGATGGTTTGCATGGTATCATGCGGAAACAAAGCAGAAGAAGAGGAAGAAATCGAAGATGCTGCAATGACTCAGGAGGTCGAAGAAGGCCCTGCTGTCGTTAAGACGATCGATGAAATAGATACTGATGCAAAAGTGCCTCTTCAGATCGAGTCGATCACACTGTTTGAAGACGGAACGGTTCTTCTTGTTCCTACGGAGGATCTCAGGAAGAACGAAATGAAGGATGACCCGGATGGCGAAGGAATTTATCCGTTTGCAAACAGCGGCAAAGTCAAAGATGTCTGCATCGTTAACTATGGCAACGCAGGATTCAGGACTATTCTGGCCCTTCTTGAGGACGGAACTATCTCTGCAGTCAACGGAACAGCTCTGATCAATGACCATATTATTGCTGTGATGAACACTCTGGCAGGAAGAGAGAACTTCGTTTCTATAGAAAATAAACTCGAAGATACTGCTTATGAAGTCATCGGACATACAGAAGATGGAGAAGATGTCGTTCTTGACTACAGCCTGAATTTTTCTGAATAGTGAACCAACGTAATATATATTGAATACACTGAGTTATGGTATAATAACTACATTAGTGTGTTTGTAATTTCCGGGCCGATTTCCAATTACATCAGAATTGGCCCGTTGTTATAAGTAGGATAGAAAGGAAAGCACAAATGGCATTAGCTACAATGACCAGAGATCGTCAAGCTGTTATTGAATGGTTTGAGAGCGACTTCAAGGAGTCTGCGGAGAGAACTACCAAGACTTCCAGAGCAGAAGACGGCAAAGTCAATTACAGCTTTTCTGTTGTGAATAATTCCGGCTTTGATTTTTCACACTTCTCATTCAGAGTCAAGATCCTGAATAAGGCGGATGGCAGAGTGCTCGGTACATCAAGGATAAATGCCGGTCAGTGGGCGAACGGAGAGAAGAAAAACTTCAAGTCCAGAATCGCTTTACCACCTGATGTCAGGAGCATCTCCTTTGTCATGTATTCTGAATCAGTTGAATATGACGTAATTCCATCGGATGGTTTCTCATCGACTTTGAAAGATATCGGAGATATCGTGACCGGCTCTGACGGAAGCGGCGGAGTATTCGGTGAACTGTTCGGAACAGGGGGAATGCCTGAGACTACGGTAACCAGGACCACCACAACAAGATCCCCTTCGGGAACAACGACGACAAGAACAACAACTACCAGGAAGAGCAGTGGTACAGTCAGAACGGAAGAGACGACCACGACAAGGAATCCTCAGGTCAGGAATGTGAACCGCAACAGCGGACGTACAGTACAGAACCCTGTACAGTCGTATGCCAGCCGCAGGACTCAGAAGAAGCTCAACAAGATGAGACTCGGCAAGTCCGGCTGGACTATGGCGGGAGTGATCGCAGGAATCATGTTCGCTATGGCTGCGGCAGGATCGATCGGTTCACCTGAAGCAGTGATCCAGTACGGATGCGTTGCAGCGGCTGCATTCATAGCAGCAGGAGTTCTCAAGGTCATATACTCGACCAGAGCTAAGCGTATACGTGCTTATGAGTCCAGGATCAATTACAATGGCAATACATCGATCGATGATCTTGCAGCTCATGTAGGAAGATCCCCTGAGAAGGTCGCGGACGATCTCCAGAAGATGATAGTATCCGGTTTCTTCGAGGAGGCATATGTAGATATCAATAACAGACTTCTCGTAATGACCAGAAACGGTGTGCCTCTTGAGTCCATAGAGAAGTCAGCTGCAGCCAACAGGAAAGCTAAGAGAAAGGCTGCAAGAGATAAGGGTGCCGTACCTGAATCTATCGATGATCTGATCACAATGACTGATGATGAAGAGATCAAGGTCAAACTCAAAGAACTCAGAAGCATCACAAGGAAGATCGACAAGAGAGTTGAGGAGAGACCTGATCTCGCTGACCAGGTCAAGGAGTTCAGAGAGAAGTATTATCCTGAGGTCGTAAGACTTACAGATGAATATAACGAGAAGATCGCTAATCTCGATTCCAGTGCGAGTGAGAGACCTAGAGGAGATCTTGAGATCAATGCTAACCCTAACTATCTGCAGGAACAGGCAAGAGATATCAAAGAACAGCTCATCAAACTGATCGATTCTGTAACAGAAGCATCAGAGAATCTGCTTGAGAGACTCCATGAGGACGATATCATGGATATTTCGACAGATATCAGGATGCTCCAGACGACACTCGCGAGCAAGGGATTGCTCGATTCAGATTTTGATATTAAATAATCATTTGAACTATACAGAGAAGGCTCTTATGAGCCGAGTACAGGAGGACTAACATGACAGATTTGGAACTTATGCCTGAATTAATGAGCAAAGAAGCTAATGAGCAGGTACAGCAGGTCGTAGAGCAGGCACATGACATCGCAGCTCAGGCAGCAGCTATTGAAAATGCACCGATCATCGACCTCGAAGCAGAACAGGAACCGGTCAAGAAGGAAAACTCTCTTGCACAGTTCACACCTGATGAACAGAGACAGATCCTCTCTGTTGCTGACAAGATCGACATCACTGACAGCAACGCAGTTCTCAGCTACGGAGCAAGCGCACAGCGCAAGGTCTCTGATTTTGCTGACGGAGCACTCAAGAGCGTAAGAGACAAGGATATGGGAGAAACCGGTCAGGTCCTCACATCACTTATCGTTGAGCTCAAGAGCAACAGCGAAGAGAAGAAGAGCATCATCTCCAAACTCTTTGGCAGCGCAGAGAAGAACTTTGAGAAACTCAAAGCTCAGTACAGCACAACTGAGGCTAATATCGACAGACTCGTCAAGATCCTCGAGGGACATGAAGAGCAGCTCGTCAAGGATATCGTTCAGCTGGACAAGCTTTATGATAAGAACAAACTGTACTTCAAAGAAGTATCTATGTATATTGAGGCAGGAAAGCTCAGACTTGAGAAGGCTAAGAACGAAGAACTCCCTGCTCTCGAAGCAAAGGCAAGAGAGACCAACTCTCCTGAGGACGCACAGGCAGCTAAGGATTTTGCTGACATGATCACAAGATTCGAGAAGAAGCTCTATGACCTCGAGCTTTCCAGAACTGTTTGCCTCCAGGCAGCTCCTGAGATCAGAATGGTACAGAACTCCGACACGATCATGTCCGAGAAGATCCATTCAACGATCATCAATGTCATCCCAATGTGGAAGACACAGATGGTACTTGCTCTGAACAACTATCATACACAGAAGGCTATCGAGGCTCAGCAGGCTGTTACCGATGCTACAAACGAAATGCTCAAGAAGAATGCTGAGGCACTCCACCAGAGCACAGTCGATACAGCAAAGGCAAGCGAGAGAGGTATCGTAGATATCGAGACTCTGCAGCACACCAACATGCAGCTCATCAGTGCTCTTGATGAGATCCAGCAGATCCAGGCAGAGGGCAAGATCGCAAGAGCTGCAGCTGAGAAGGAACTCGCAAGAATCGAGCAGGAACTCAAGAACAAGATGCTCGGTATTGCAGCTCATGCAGGCATGACAGCAGATCAGATCGCAGCAGAAAGAGACAGCGAGAACTAGTCTATGAGCCGCAGCAAGCGCAGTGATCAGACAAAGACAAATAACAAGGGCCAGCGTATGCTGGCTCTTGCTGTATTGCTCCTATTGATCGCAGGCGGGCTGTTTGTCATAAAGTATTTTGGCACCGGTGATGATGGCGGAGATATTCCGGAATGGTCGGATAACGGCGGAACTTCTGCAGAAGAGCAGTCAGGACTGCCGGAATATAGCGGCAGCAACTATGTAGCACTGAACAACAATGTTCCGGATTTCCCCGGGGAAATGTACGACAAGGCGGGCCTTGTGAACAGCGGAGGCAAGTGGAAGACTCCGGGGACACTCAGCGGAGTAGATTCACGCAAACTCCAGCCGTATGAGTATTATGGAGAGCTTGACGAACTGGGAAGATGCACAGTTGCATACGGATGTCTCGGACTAGAGACCATGCCGCCCGGTGGGGAGGAACGAGGAGACATAAGTTCCATCCATCCGAGCGGCTGGGCCAAGGCTCAGAACTGGGAACGTGCCCACCTTATAGCCTGGGCTCTCAGCAACGAGAATGCTAACGAGAGGAATCTGATAACCGGTACTCATTATCTGAATTATGACGGGATGAGGCCTCTTGAAGAAGAGGTAGAGCACTATATCTGGGATACCGGCAATCATGTCCTGTATCTGGCCAAGCCTGTTTTCTCAGGCAAAGAGAAGGTCGCGAGAGGGGTCAACATGATGGCTTGGTCTGTTGAAGACGGAGGGGCCGGCATATCATTCAATGTATATTGCTTCAACGTCACTCCGGGAGCAGAGATAGACTACAACACAGGCATCGTTACAACTGCGGAGCAGGCTGCGCAGGATGCAAGGCGTTATGTCATCAACACGAGATCCGGTGTATTCCATTACCCGTCCTGTGACGGCGCTAAGCAGATTTCAGCAAGGAATCGCAAAGAAGTTACAGCAACAAGATCAGAACTTACATCCAAAGGCTATACACCATGCGGGTACTGCGAGCCGTAGCGAGAGGAATAACAATGAAACAAAAGTGGTTAGCTATACTCTTGACTGCAATAATGATTATGTCCGCTTCGGTGGCATTTATTTCCTGCGCGCCTTCAGGTGGAGACGATGTTGAGCCGGACTCAAGCGGACAGGAAGACAGCGGGGCCAAGGACAAGGAAGACGGCATGTTCGATATGAGCGCATGGCAGTACAACTCAAAGGATGACGTGTTCTATCAGATCGGTTTGCCGTATTGTACGAAGCCTGCGGATGCCGGCATTGAAACGCTGGCGGTTTTCGTTCCGGGTCCGTATATGGCGGGAACGAAAAATGAAGACGGAACATATACCTGTGAGATACGAGAGACCGTCAAAATCAAAGGATATACACCTCTTACCGCCCCGATCGTGATGCCGGTCGACACTCCTGAGTATAAGCAGCAGGATGCATTGACGGAGTATATAAAGGTGACCAGATTCACCAAGAAAGGCTTTATCTACGTACATGCCGGAATGAGGGGCAGGGACGCCGGAGCCCCTGCAGGCGTTACGGATCTGAAGGCTGCAGTAAGATACCTCAGATATAACGGGGAGAATATCCCGGGAGACGAAGAGTCTATATTTACATTCGGAATGGGCGGAGGCGGCGCGCAATCTGCAATAATGGGCGCATCAGGTGACAGTATACTTTATGATCCTTATCTGACCGAGATAGGAGCCATTTCGGGCGTAAGTGACGCTGTGCTTGGTTCGGCGAGCTGGTGTCCGGTCACTAATCTTGAAACTGCCAACGAGGCGTATGAATGGATGATGGGATCGACCCGTACGGAATTGTCAGAAGAAGAAAAGAATCTTTCCGATATGCTTGCTGCCGAATTCGCAGTCTGTCTTGATGAAGCACAGCTCCGGGACCCTGATGGCGAGCTGCTTTCACTGGATGAATCCGAGGAAGGGATCTTTCAGGCAGGCTCATATTATGACTATATGAAGTCTGTTGTACAGAAATCGCTGAACAGATTTCTCAAGGATACGCAGTTCCCATATAAGGTCAAAGAAACTACTGCCGGAGGACTGAAGCTGACAGGAACATATAAGACTCCTGCAGACTACATCGACAAGCTGAATTCTGACGGTAAATGGATCAAGTACAACGCAAAGAAGAATACAGCCAAGATCCTTGATCTTGCAGGATTTGTCAAAGTGTTCAAGCCGGCGACAAAAGGCATCGGCGCTATCGACCAGCTCGACTGCACACAGACAGAAAATCTGCTCTTTGGCTACGGAGATGGAAAAGGCTCGCATTTCGACCCGTATCTTACTGAGATGCTCAACCAGCTCAACAGCCGCTATGCAGGAGATTATGTAGCTGACTTCTCCAAAACAGACAAATTCGGCAATTCGATCGATGTCAGAGTGGACATGTATACTCCGCTGTACTACTTACTCAAGTCAAAAGGCGGATACGGATCCAGCAAAGTTGCCAGATTCTGGCGCATCAGATCAGGGATCGAACAGACCGACTGTGCACTTTCGTCCGAAGTAGATCTGGCGCTCGCACTTAAGAATAATGAAAATGCAGAAATCGTTGACTTTGCGACCGTCTGGGGACAGGGCCATGTGGAAGCCGAGCGTACAGGCGACAGCATAGACAACTTTATCAAATGGGTGAATAAGTGTATAAAGCAATGAAAACGGGTATTATCGATGTCGGCGGAGGCATGAGAGATGCCTACGGGGCAGGAATATATGACTGGTGTCTGGACAACGATGTAAGCTTTGATTACTGCATCGGCGTTTCGGCAGGAAGCGCTAATCTCTCGACATTTCTGGCAGGGCAGCGCGGAAGGAATATCAAATTTTATACGGACTATGATCTTCGTGAAGAGTGCATGAGCATGAAGAACTATGTCAGGACCCGCAATTTCGTGGATCTTGAATATGTCTATGGCACTTTGTCGAACTCAGACGGAGAGTGTCCGCTCGATTTTGACGCAGTCATGAAGAATCCTGCGGAATTCAAAATCGTCGCTACTGATTCCATCAGCGGCAAACCGCATTATTTTGACAAAACTGACATGAGTCAGGATGATTACGGCGCGATCAAAGCTTCAAGCTGCGTACCTGCCGCGAATCAGCCATATTATGTCAATGGTACAAGATACTTCGATGGAGGGATCTCTGATCCGATTCCTGTCAGAAAGTGTTTCGAGGACGGCTGTGATAAAGTCGTGCTGATCCTGACAAGACCGAGAGATTTCGAAAGATCGCCTAAGAAAGACCGCGTAACGACAAATATCCTGCGGACGAAATATCCGAACGCTGCCAAAGCTATGAAGATGAGGGCTGAGATATATAATTACCAGCTGCGTCTTGCCAAAGAGTATGAGAAAGAAGGACGACTTCTTATTCTGGCGCCTGACGATATCGGTGGAATGAAGACACTGACCAAAGATCGCGAGATGATAGAAGCGCTTTATCACAAAGGCTATAACGATGCTGCGGCGATAAGGGATTTTCTGGGCATTTAGAGTCAGAACACTTGTTCGCAGAAACAGCGTGTGATATAATTGATTCAACCTCCGAATAGGGGTTGAATTTTTTTTCTAATCAAAAGATAATGTACAGGACATATCCGGAGAAGGGGATCTCAATATATGGGAAAGTTCAGAGTAGTAAGTGATTTCGCTCCAACAGGAGACCAGCCGCAGGCAATCAGAGAGATTGCTGACGGAATACTTGCAGGAAGACAGGCACAGACATTGATGGGTGTCACAGGATCCGGCAAGACGTTTACTATGGCCAAGATCATAGAGGCTGTTCAGAAACCGACTCTTGTCATTTCCCACAACAAGACACTCGCTGCACAGCTCCACGGAGAGTTCAAGGAATTCTTCCCGGACAACGCTGTTGAGTATTTTGTCAGCTACTACGATTACTATCAGCCGGAGGCATACGTTCCTTCGACAGACTTATATATAGAGAAGGACGCCGACATCAACGAAGAAATCGACAAGATGCGACACTCTGCAACTGCAGCTCAGCTGGAGAGACGGGATGTCATTATTGTTGCTTCTGTATCATGCATATACGGACTCGGTAGCCCGTCTTCATACCGCAATCAGCTGATCAGTCTGAGACCGGGAATGGAGATCGAGCGAATGGATCTCCTCAGGAAACTCACAGACATCCAGTATATAAGGAACGATATAGATTTCCAGAGAGGCAGCTTCCGTGCCAGAGGAGATGTCATAGATATCTATCCTGCTGGCGGGGAGGAAGCCGTACGTGTAGAGATGTTCGGGGATGAGATCGAGAGCATCCGAGAGATCAATCCTGTGACAGGAGAAGTCACAGGGACGAGATCTCATATTTCTATTTTCCCTGCGAGCCACTATATTACCAGCAGAGACGATATGCAGAGAGCGGTTGCCTCGATCAAAGAAGAACTGAGTGAGAGACTCGACTGGTTCAGAGCGAACGGCAAGCTCCTCGAGGCAGAGAGACTCGAGCAGAGGACCAATTATGATATTGAGATGATGCTTGAAGTCGGTACCTGCAAGGGCATCGAGAACTACTCAAGACACATCAACTTCCTCAAGCCCGGCGAGAGACCGTACACTTTGCTGGATTACTTCCCGGACGGGGATTTCCTTACGATCATAGATGAGTCACATGCGATGCTTCCGCAGCTCCGCGCGATGTATAACGGAGACCACGCGAGGAAGCAATCCCTCGTTGAATATGGTTTCAGACTCCCTTCGGCATTCGACAATCGTCCGCTCAAGTTCGAAGAGTTTACGGAACTGACAGGGCAGACCGTATATGTTTCGGCTACACCTGCTGCTTACGAGCTTGGCAGGTCGGGCGGAGTCACTGCAGAGCAGCTTATCAGGCCGACAGGCCTGCTCGATCCTGAGATCGAGGTCCGCCCGACAGAAGGGCAGATCGATGATCTGATGGCAGAGATATATAAGACAGCGAAGAGCGGCGAGCGAGTCCTTGTTACAACGCTTACCAAGAGAATGGCCGAGGATCTGACCAAGTTCCTGTCGGAACAGGGCATCAAGGTCAGATATCTGCACTCAGAGATCAACAATTTCGAGAGACTCGAGATCATAAGAGACCTCAGACTCGGCAAATTCGATGTTCTTGTCGGCATCAACCTTCTGAGAGAAGGTCTAGACCTTCCGGAAGTCTCACTCATTGCGATTCTCGATGCTGACAAGGAAGGCTTTCTCAGGACCGAGACATCGCTCATCCAGACTGTCGGAAGAGCTGCACGTAATGCGAATGGCCGTGTCATAATGTATGCAGACTACATCAGCAAAGCGATGAAGGTGTGTATCGATGAGACCGCGAGAAGGCGCAGTGTTCAGGAGGCTTATAACAAGGAACACGGCATCGTGCCTAAGACAATCGTCAAGCCTGTCAGAGAAGTTGCAAGAGTGACCGGCGAGTATCACGCAGATACAACTAAGACCGATCCTAAGTCTATGACGACAGCCGAGCTCAGAGAGACAATAAGAGAGATAGAGAAGAACATGAAAGAAGCTGCCAAGCAGCTCGATTTCGAGCGGGCTGCCGAGCTCAGAGATGTTCTCTTCGAGCTTCGCGCCAGCATGAGGGCATAGTGCGGAGCAACAATACACACAAGGGTACAACGAATGGAAAAGAACATAGTCATCAAGGGTGCCAGAGAGCACAATCTCAAGGGAATAGACGTCTCGATCCCGCGCGACAAGATGGTCGTTCTGACCGGCCTTTCCGGCTCAGGCAAATCATCTCTGGCATTCGACACGATTTATGCAGAGGGACAGAAGAAATACGTAGAGTCCCTTTCATCTTATGCGAGGCAGTTCCTCGGACTGATGAAGAAGCCTGACGTTCAGCAGATAGACGGCCTTTCACCTGCTATCAGTATCGATCAGAAGACTACGAGCAGGAACCCGAGGTCCACAGTAGGAACAGTTACAGAGATATATGACTATCTCAGGCTTTTGTATGCCAGGATAGGCATTCCTCACTGCCCTGTATGCGGCCGTGAGATCACCAGCCAGTCGATCGACAGTATTATCGAGAACATCCAGGCGCATGGCATAGGTACAAGAATAATAGTCCTCGCGCCGGTCATAAGAGGACGCAAGGGTGAGCATAAGGCAGTCATCGAACGTATAAGAAGAGATGGATTCACCAGAGTAAGAGTAGACGGCGAGATGAAGAGGCTCGATGATGAAGAGATCGTTCTCGCCAAGAATAATAAACACAATATCGAGATCGTGATCGACAGGATCGTGATCCGTGAGGATAACAGGAGCAGGATCGCAGAAGCGCTTGAGATCGCCATAAGAGAAGGCGAGGGCATTTGTAATGTTATATTCCTTCCTGACAAGAATGCAGCAGCTCAGGTTGCACAGGACATGACACAAGAAGGACAAGCTGCACCTGACGGCAAGCTTTTCGCCGAGCAGAAGGAGACTCTCGTAACATATTCAACTAAGTTCGCATGCCCGGATCACGGCATCGGAATGGAAGAAATGGAACCGAGAATGTTCTCATTCAATGCTCCTTATGGCGCCTGTGAATGCTGCAGCGGCCTTGGATTCACGCTGAGGATCACTGACGAAGCAGTCGTAACTGATGAGAATAAGAGCATCCTGAACGGCGCTCTCGGCAATGTTTTCTCGACCCTTGATGCTATGGGGTTTTACCGTCAGATGCTTACCCGCCTTGCAATAGACCACGGGACAGACCTCTCAGTCCCATACAAAGCACTCCCGCCTAAGTTCAAAGACGAACTTCTCCACGGGACAGGCTCAAGGAAACTCAAATACACTTACGAAAGCAGGTCCGGCAGGGTCTCGCATATGAATCACACCTTTGAGGGTGTTATCCCGAGCCTCGAACGCAGATGGGGAGAGACGAACTCCGATTTTGTCAAAGAGAAGATATCTGATCTGATGACAGAGGAGCTTTGCCCGGTCTGCCACGGCAAGAAGCTCAAAGACACAGTTCTTGCGGTCACTGTCGGTGGCAAGAATATCATCGATCTCACGGACCTTTCTGTAGTCCAGGCACTCAGATTCTTCGAGGACCTTGATCAGACACTTTCTCCGAGAGACAAGAAGATAAGCGGAATGGTCACTAAAGAGATCAAGGCAAGACTCAGCTTCCTCAAGAATGTCGGACTTGGTTATCTGACTCTGAGCAGAGCGGCAGGAACACTTTCAGGCGGTGAGTCTCAGAGGATCAGGCTCGCGACACAGATCGGTTCGGGACTTGTCGGAGTACTATACATCCTGGATGAACCTTCTATAGGACTCCACCAGGCCGACAATGACAAACTCCTCGCTTCACTCCGCAACCTTACGGATATGGGCAATACACTCATTATCGTAGAACATGATGAAGATACGATGTATGCAGCTGACCATATCGTAGACATCGGCCCGGGCGCAGGCGTCAACGGCGGCGAACTTGTCGCACAGGGCACAATAGAGGATATCAAGAATTGTCCGGAGTCGATCACCGGCCAGTTCCTGTCCGGCAAGAGGCGCATCGAGGTCCCTTCATACAGAAGAACAGGCAACGGTCTGTACCTGGATATCATCGGAGCTCAGGAGAACAACCTCAAGAATATAGATGTCAGGATCCCTGCAGGCAAGCTTGTGCTCGTAACAGGTGTGTCCGGTTCCGGCAAGTCGAGCCTTGTCAACGAGATCCTGTATAAGGGTGTTTCCCGTGTGACGAACCGTACTCAGGAGAGACCGGGCAAATTCAGGGAGATCCGCGGCATCGAGAATTTCGACAAAGTGATCAATATCGACCAGTCTCCGATCGGCAAGACTCCAAGATCCAACCCGGCGACATACACCGGAATGTTCACACACATCCGCAACCTTTTTGCCGAGATGCCTGAGGCGAAGGTAAGAGGATATAATCCGGGCAGATTCAGTTTCAATGTCAAGGGCGGACGCTGCGAGCATTGCAGTGGAGACGGAATCATCAAAGTAGAAATGAACTTCCTTCCGGATGTATTCGTTCCTTGTGAAGTCTGCGGAGGCGCAAGATATAACCACGAGACGCTGGAAGTCAAATACAAGGGCAAGAACATCTCTGAGGTCCTGAACATGACAGTCTCAGAGGCTATCCCGTTCTTCGCGAATCAGCAGAGTATCCTCAGATACCTCAAGACACTCGATGATGTCGGCCTCGGATATATCAGCCTCGGACAGCCTTCAACACAGCTTTCTGGAGGAGAGGCACAGAGGATCAAGCTCGCGACAGAACTCTCCAAGAGAAGCACGGGCAGGACACTTTACATTCTGGATGAGCCGACTACTGGACTGCATTTCGCGGACGTTGAGAAGCTGTTGTACGTGCTCAACAGGCTCGTGGACGAGGGCAATACAGTTGTCGTGATCGAGCACAATCTCGATGTAGTCAAGCAGGCCGACCATATAATCGATCTCGGACCGCAGGGTGGAGACGAAGGCGGATATATCGTGACTGAGGGAACACCTGAGGAGGTAGCTCAGGTACCGCAGTCATATACAGGGCAATACCTTAAGAAAATGCTCCGCTGATGATCGCCATTTTCACGCAAAATAATAACGGCGCACTTCGCAGGGTGCGCCGTTTTAGTATTCTTATTATCTGTTTCTCGATGCCTTGATCGCTTTGTCCATTTTGCGCTCAGCGGATTTCTTTGCTTCGCTTTCTCGCTTATCGTAATTCTTCTTGCCCCGGCAAAGACCGATCTCCACTTTGCATCTGCCGTTCTCATCGAGATATACCGAGAGCGGGATAAGCGTCAGGCCCTGCTGAGTCTTGAGCGTTCCATACAGCTTGTTGATCTCTTTCCTGTGCATCAGAAGAGTACGCACGCGGAGAGGATCGACATTATAACGGTTGCCCTGCTCGTATGGAGCTATATGCATTCCCGTCACGACAAGCTCACCCTTGCTCGTTATTTTGGCATAACTCTCTTTGATGCTGACTCCGCCCTTGCGAACGGATTTGATCTCAGTTCCGGTGAGCACGATACCTGCCTCATAGCGCTCTTCGACGAAATATTCATGAAATGCTTTCTTATTGTTAGCTATTACTTTGCGTGAATGTTTTGGCATCAGAACCTCTGTATCTTATTGAACGGGAAAAGCCTCAGTATTACTTTGCCCTTGATCTGCTTGTCTACAATGCAGCCGACTTCATAACGTCTAGAGTCTACGCTGCCTACACGATTGTCACCCATAACAAAGTATGAGCCTTTCGGTACCGTAAAGACTTCTCCCGCACGAGGGATCTCAAACGCCGGAGTGTAACCGTCTTTGAGATAGTCTTCTTTATAATACTCGCCGTTGATATGCAGCTGATCGTTTACGATCGAGATCTCATCACCCGGAAGTCCGAGAACTCTCTTGATCAGAAGCTTGCTTCTTCCGGTGCTTTCATCGACAAGGTCACTCTGGAATATGACGATATCGCCGCGCTCAGGTATGTGATTCTTATAAGCGAGTCTGTACATAATCAGGTAGTCATTCTCATGAAGCGTATCCTCCATCGATGACTGCTTGACGATAGTAGGCCTGATGAAAGTGAGCACGATCGCAGCCAGAATTATGGCAATAACAATATCTATCAGCAGACTCTTGATGAAACTGCCCGTGCTCTCAGTATTAGTAGTATTATCTGCCATATGCTTAGGCTCTGTATATCTCCTGTTGTCGTTATCCAATTTCTGATCCCTTTCGTGAACGCATTGATTCCAGAATACCTGCAAATACCGGAGGAACCGGTGCTGCAAAAACCCTGCCGCTTAGGTATTCAAGTCCTTGCGCGGCTTCGTCTATCACCAGCCTGTATGCGTGCAGAAGCTGCGTTGTCAGGTGGTAATTCTTTGCTATATACTCATTCGCTCTTCTTACAGAAGCGGAAGCGTATTTGATGTCTCCGATGACAGGATGTCCGATGCTGGCAAGATGCGCTCTGATCTGATGCGATCTCCCCGTCACGAGTTGTACTTCGACCAAAGTTGCTTTGGATCCGTTGCCGTAGCGGAAATGATCGATCGGTCTGACGATAGTCTTGATGCTGAGACCATCCTGCCCCTGATCGCCGTTCCTGACGGTAACTTTGTTGGAAGATCCATCCTTGATGAGCGTGCCCGTCAGAACTTTTTCTTCATTGAGATCACCATGCACTATCGTGAGGTAATACTTGCTCACCATGTCCTCTCGGATCATCTCACCGAGAGCCTTCAGCGAAGCTGAATTTTTGCCGAAAATCACCAGACCTGTGGTGTTGCGGTCGATCCTGTTCGCAGGAGCCGGCGAGAAAACCTTCTCATTCCGCGGATCATACTCTCCCTGCTCGATCAGATAATCCTTGACCTGATTGGCAAGATGATTCTTCTTCTCGTGGGCATCGCCGTGAGTCAGAAGACCGAACGGCTTGTCTGCAACAAGGATATTCTCATCTTCGTAAATGATCTTGAACTGGCGCTTGGCCTTCTTTGCTCCGTAAGTCGGTGAGGCTGCACCACGACCCTGACCGGTCAGTTTTTCAATCACTTCATCGGACAGATACAGGCTCAGGATCTCGCCTTCGTTCAGAATGTAAGACTCGTCTTTGCGCTTGCCGTCTACCTTGACATCCTTGCGGATCAGTTTGTATATCTCCCCAAGAGAAGCATCCCTGAGATATTTACGAAGAAATCGGTCGAGCCTCCGCCCTGAATCATTTGCTGTGATAGTTATCTCACGCATGCCTACTCCCTGTGCTGCCCGTCAAAGCATTGAAATATAGTGGTTCCGGATCAAGGTAGAACCATTTAATTATAGCACTCTGCTGTAACCTACTCAAGAAAAACAGATTTCAATGGATGCGCACTTCCCGGATGCTTAGGCATATCATTGCAAAGAAACAGGTTTGACTGTATAATTACGATTTGAGAGGGAAGAACCCGGAGGAGAATCAAAATGAGAGCAATTAAGAATTTCTTTCACGATATCAATGATATTCTGCTTGCGATTATAATAGTTGCGATCGCATCCGGAATCATCTATTGGCGAATGGGAATAATTCTGGATTATCCGAAGCAGTTGGCTGCTCAGCAGGCTGCGTACGAGCAGGAAGCAGATGACTTAGAAGATGCTGAGGAATCAGATGCCGCAGAGGCAGACAAGGCAGCTGAACAGGAAGCGACTCAGGCTGAACCTCAGGGCTAGGGACAGTCACTTTAACAAAGATATCAAGCATTAAGACAGGAAGGAACACTATCATGCTTAACGATTACAATCTTACGATGCTGACTGATTTCTATGAGATCACAATGGCGAATGGTTATTTCAATTCGGATCTCAAAGATGCAGAAGCTTGCTTCGATGTATTTTACAGAAGAGTACCTGATGGCGGCGGATTTGCCATCATGGCAGGACTTGAGCAGATCATCGCATACATGAAGAGACTCAAGTTCACAGAAGAAGACGTAGAATATCTCAGATCCAAGAACTGCTTCACAGAAGAATTCCTTGATTTCCTCCTGGATTTCAAATTCAGCTGTGATGTCTGGTCGGTACCTGAAGGATATCCTATTTTCCCGCATGAACCTGTAATGATCGTCAAAGGACCTCTGATCCAGGCTCAGTTTGTAGAGACATTCATCCTCATGCAGTTCAACCATCAGAGCCTGATCGCCACGAAGGCAAACAGGATCGTAAGATCCGCTATGGGAAGGCCTGTCATGGAATTCGGAACTAGAAGAGCTCACGGTGCGGATGCCGCAGTTTATGGAGCAAGAGCATCATATATCGCAGGATGTGCCGGAACAGCATGTACCATCGCTGACAGGAACCACGGTACACCGGCCCTCGGCACAATGGCGCACAGCTGGGTACAGAGTTTTGACAGCGAATATGAGGCATTTAAAAAATACACTGAACTCTATCCGCAGAATGCTACTCTGCTGATCGACACATATAACGTACTCAAGAGCGGACTTCCTAACGCTATCAAGGTGTTCAAAGAACTCAAGCCTGAAAGAATGGGGATCCGTATCGATTCCGGAGATATCACTTATCTCACCAGAGAATGCCGCAAGATCCTCGATGCAGAAGGACTGACCGACTGCAAGATCGTCATCAGCAACTCGCTTGACGAGTACATTATCCGTGATGTGATCCTTGAGGGCGCGCAGATCGACTCCTTCGGTGTAGGCGAGAGACTCATCACGGCAAGATCGGAACCTGTATTCGGCGGAGTATACAAGCTGTCAGGTATTCAGAAGAAAGACGGCGAGCTCGTTCCTAAGATGAAGATTTCCGAGAATGTAGAGAAGATCACCAATCCTGGATTCAAGAAGGTAGTCAGATTCTACGGAAATGATCACGGCAAGGCTCTTGCAGATGTCATCATGCTTCGTGATGAGCCTATTCCGGACGGCAAGCCATTCGAGATATTTGACCCTAACGCTGTATGGAAGCGCAAGGTGCTTTATGATTACACAGCGGTTGAACTTCTCGTTCCTATCTTCGAAAAGGGCGAACTCGTATATGAGGAACCGGATATCGAGCAGATCAGAAAGACCTGCACCGAGCAGATCGATAAACTTTGGGGCGAATTCCTGAGATTTGAGAACCCGCAGACATACTATGTCGACCTCTCAAAGCCGCTCTGGAACCTCAAGCACGATCTTCTTAACAAATACGGTTCAGCCAACCTTTAGCACAGCGCATTTACCTTAGCAAATCACGACACCGGCCATACTAAGCAATGGCCGGTGTATTTTGTTACTTGCAGTTGAGCCGGTATTAATTGTATTGTGTTGTACATTGTACCCATATTTGCACAATATATGCACTCCATCTGATACAATAATTCCATAAGTGATCATGCTTGTGCATGTGAGGATTAAGATTAGTTATGAGAAAAGAGGTATTACATATGAAAAAGAACAGGAGATTATTTCTTATAGTCCTTTCTCTCATTCTTACTATGATCCTGATTCCTTCCTTTGTCTTTGCTGACGATGGCGAAGAGGACGGAGGATGGGCAGATCTTGAGTTCATTGGAGACGGACAGGAAGTACTGTACTCTGATGGGGAAATTAACTATCGGATCGTCCCGAGAGACGGGGCAGAGACACCTGAGTCAGCGGAAGACACGGTGCAGAGGCAGACTGTGCTGAATTCCCGGATTACAGAGGTGAATACTATGTCAATGATGTCATCGTTGATGAGGCAGACCTCGCATACTTCGAAGAATTCAAGCGCGACGAGGAAGGCGATGATTATTGGTGGTATTTCAGGATCAAAAGAAATCTTAATCTGGAGATGCCGCATAAGGTAACATTTACTGTCAGTTATTCGGATATATACGGTGAAGGAAAACAATACACCTTTGATATCAACATTTGCGAGAAGTTCTATAACCTCGATCTCTGGAGTGCTAATGGATTTGACAGAGTCCTGCCGGGCGACCAACTCGATTTCTTCGCAAGGGTTGAGAGTGTGGAATTCAACGAACACGGTGATGAATGGAATGATCTTCCGGACAAAGCGCTCAAATGGGAACTGCTCGAAGACGGAGAAAAGTTCGCTGAACTGCAGGTCGATCCCGGTGACCCGCACCATGCTACGCTGTTTGCTAAGGATATGCCGGTGGGAGAAGATTACTACGATCAAATCGTAAAAATAGGAGTTACTTTGCAGGGAGACAACGGCGAGGAGATATTCAGAGACTATTGGGTGAGGATAACCAATGATTTCTATTCTTTAGAGCCATTGGAGATCGAAAACATCAATGTAGGTGAAACTCGCGGCGTTCATTTGGATCTTTTCAGATATACTAAGTTTGACGGCCAGAGCTCACGCTCCAGAATTGAGAACGCTACGTTTGAAGTCAGTGCGGATCCGAATGTTTTCGAAATCGGAGGGGATCCTAATTCCGGAGATTTTACTCTCAAAAGAATCAATAACTGGGACACGAATGTAGATGTTTTTGCAACGTGGGAGGAACAGTTCGAAGACGGACATACTGAACAAAGAGACTTACACCATAATTATTACTTTGGAGAGAATAATTACGACATGTGGTTCGATGAGCATGATGCCAACGTCTATGATGACAGCGATTGGACCATAACGCTCAATACGAACGAGTTTAGTGACTTCAGCAATCTGGATCTCGAGTGGACTTTTACCGGATATAGATGGGGCGACGGATCGGATGAAGAGTTCGAGATCCCTGCAAGCGAATTCAACGACTGCCTCAGCGCTGACAAGAAATCGATCAAAATGACCGGAGCCAAAATGATAGAACTCGACGTCAATGAAATCAACGTCAGAGTATTCGCAAAGTATCAGGGCAATGAAATAAGTGAAACTGATGCATGGTTCCGTTTGAACGAATCCTGCATAACCCACGGTATAGAACACATGTGGCTGACGATGCCTGCTGAGTTCCCTGATTGTCATTCCGCAGGGACACAGAGACAGATGTGCTGGTTCTGCGGCGAGAAGAGGATCGTAGATGTTCCTGCCAGAGGCCATGTGCTCAAACAGCACAAAGCAGTTGCTGCTACACTTAAGGCAGCAGGAAGCATTGAATACTGGGAATGCACCGAGTGCCACAAGCTTTTCAGTGATGCCAAAGGCACCAAGGAAACCAAACTTGCGGATACCGTGATCCCTAAGGGCACATCAATTGCGAAGCTTACAGCAGCCAAAAAGGGATTCACAGCTAAGTGGACCAAACAGGCAAGTTACACAACAGGATACCAGCTCCAGTACGCGCTGAACAGCAAGTTCACTTCAGGCCAGAAGACAGTTAATGTAGCCGGTGCTTCGGTAGTAACCAAGAAGATAGCCAAGCTCAAAGCAAAGAAAAAATACTATGTCAGAATCAGGACATACAGGACTATCAACGGCAAGACATATTACTCAGCATGGAGCCCGGCCAAGACCGTGAAGACGAAAAAGTAAAATAAGAAAGCCGAAACATTTGCGAAAGGGACTGCTGCCCCGCAGTCCCTTTTCTTTTCCATCGCTTGGCAATGCCTTTAAAACTACTGTTTTTGTTGAATGGGATGAGGACAGGCAATGTTATAATTAAACAATGCGCGAATGAGCCGCGCCGTGGTTTGCGGTAATGGAAATAATAATTCCGAGGGAATAGTTTTGGTCAATATAAAGAAGAGCACTAATTCACAGAAGCGAGGAGATCTGTACAGGAAGCTTCAGCTTGTATACTGGAAAGACGAGCTGGACAACCTGATCCTCACTACGGGGATCGGGATCGAAGATGTCTGCAAGTACCTGGGTCTCGAATACAGCAGGGATATTGCTATCTATACTAAAGTACCTAAGAGAGTGAACACTCTGATCGGTATCGGGATGGCTTACAAACTCCCGCTTAGTGAGATCGACAGGTGGATCGTCGAATATGGCAAGAAGCATAAGCTCTATGCGAAGGATGTTTTTGGCGATCTGGTGTGGATCTATCTTATCAATTGCAATTACAAAGACCCGGACAGAAGCGTCAATTACTATAAGATGTATGACCGCTGCCTGGATGAGGCTCTGAAGATCTATTCTGATCTTTACAATCAGGATATCCGGGAGGATGCGGATACCGGAGATGTCAAAGCAGCATTATTGGCCGTGCCGTACGATCCGGCTTTCGAAGGGCTCAAAGGCTTTGTCGTTGACCATATGGATGCGTTCAAAACAGCTTACGCAAAATCCCGTGGGTTCCTCCTCAAATATGTTGACAGTATTCTCCGGGTGAGAGCCAGGGCCGATGCACAGGCGGGTAGACTGAATTCTCTGAGAGGGTACCTTGATGACTCGATGATCAATTATCTGTCTGCAGGTTCCGAAACTATCCATATTCTGGACAAAAGGACAGGAAAGAGGACGAGCAGGATCAAGCCGGTCCCTAAAGGACGCAAAACGCATATTGCGATGTGTCTGGCTCTTGGAATGTCAGCCGGAGATATTAATGAATATCTGGACAAAATGGGATATGGCAGGCTCGACTCGGATAATGCTGATGAAAGAATGCTCCTTATGATGCTTGATTTGTGGGACGATGCACATCCGATGCAGAGGAGGTTCAAAGAGATCTGCATAGAAGGCAGTGGCAGTATGACGCCGGACGAAGAACGCATTGCAGTTACAGAGATGCTGCAGCTCAGGCAGAACCTTTTGCACGAATACCGTGTCAGAGGTGAAGACTTCCCGTATTCCAACGAATAATCACAGAATAACCGCCTGATATGATACAATATTAATAACGCATTATTACAGGATGGGAAATTATTTATGGATAGTACTGACAGAATACACTGCTTCAGCTTCAGAAACTACATAATCACAGCACCGATACTCATAGCGGTATTGGTGCTTTTTATTGTCTGCAGTATGCCTCTGACGGGCTATGCGGAAGAATTCCAGGACGAAGAGACCGGGATGACTTTCATGTACAGTCTTAAAGGCGCAGAAGGTGAGCAGTATGCCGTTATCACAGGCTGCGACAAGAAAACGATACCTGCGGACGGCACGGTTGTGATACCGCACACTATCAGCGGATATCCCGTAAAGGAAATCGGCTATAAGGCTTTTATGTACGCATATGAAGAATATGAAGAAGATGGTGCATCAGTAGTAAAAGAGATGAAAACGGTGGTCATTCCTGCGGGAGTGGAGACCATTGGCACCAAGGCGTTTTACTCCAATGCAGGTCTTTCGGAGGTGCAATTTCCTGAAGGTCTGAAAACGATTGGAGAGAAAGCTTTCTCGGATTCGGGGCTGGTAACGCTGACATTCCCGGAGACACTTGAAACCATCGGCAATGAAGCATTTAATCCGAGTGGCAGGCTCAGGGAAGTCAATTTTTCCAGCGGAGTATCATCGCTCGCGAAGGACGCATTCACTAATTGCTTAGTACTCGAATATATCAATACGGATGAGACAAATCAGTATTTCAGATCCGTTGACGGTGTCCTTTACTCTAAGGATGGGACAACTCTGATCAAGTATCCACCTGCCCGCACTATCGATGGCGCAAAACCGGCAGACTATGAGATCGCAGAGGGCACCACAACCATCGGGGACTATGCGTTCCAGTATGCCTGCGACCTTAAATCTGTCAGCATGGCGGACACGATAGAAACGATCGGAAAATCAGCTTTCGAATATTGCAATGGGCTTCAGGAGGTAACTCTGCCTTCAGCGCTGGATATCGTTGGGGAAAATGCGTTCAACGGCTGCGAATACATTACAACGATCAATTTGCCGAAAGGACTAAAGGTTTTGCCATCAGATGCCTTCGCCGGATGCAAGCGCATTGCAGCATATAATGTAGAAGACGGCAACGCCAATTACGCATCAGATGAAGGCGTCCTCTATGATGCCGGATTCAAGACCCTTCTCAAATATCCTGCTCAGAAACAGGACAAAGAGTTCACGATCCCTTCAGGTGTAACAGTGATCTCGGATTATGCATTCGAGAAGAATGAGTGGCTTGAGACTCTGATGATCCCCGAAGGGGTCACGACCGTAGGAGACTATGCATTGAGCACTTGCTATGAACTCAAAAACATTGTACTTCCGGATACTCTGGAGTCGATCGGAAACTGGGCTTTCTTTTCCGATTCACAGCTTAAGTCGGTAGAACTGCCGGATTCTCTGAAAGAAATCGGAACCTATGCATTCTATGTTTCAGGGATAACGAGCATCGAGGTGCCGGGCACAGTTGAGAGGATCAGCGAATACACTTTTGCTTCCTGCCAGAATCTCGAAAAAGCGGTTCTTAATAAGGGAACGAAATACATAGACGATTATGCATTTTCAGGATGCAGCAGACTGGGGGAGCTGACCATTCCGGATACTGTCGAGTCGATCATGCCTGACATCCTTAAGGATGCCGGTACTTTGCTTCCTGAAGGTCAGCCAATCACAATAATAGGATACATTGACTCTGCCGGAGAGGCTTTCTACAAGGAAAATGCGGAGATCCTCCATCTTGTCTTCGAGAGAGCTGTCATGCCGGCTGATCAGAAGATCAATGTCACAACGAGCCGCAATTGCACTTTCGGCAGCAAGCCTTTTGCCATCGGAGCGACAGCCAAGACCCCACTGACATACGAGAGCAGCAATGAGAAGGTCGCGACTGTCTCGAAGAAAGGCATCGTGACGCTGAAAGGCGTGGGAACTGCGGTCATCACGATCCGTGCCAGGGAAACGAATTACTTCAAAGCAGTTTCAGCCAAAGTTAAGATCAGCGTCAAGCCTGGAAAGCCGTCGCTCAAGGCTAAGAATATAAAGAGGCGCAAGACTAAGATCGTCTGGAGCAAGGTCGCCGGTGCCAGCGGATATGAGATATACATCAAGAGTCCCGGCCAGAAGAAGTTCCACAAGAGAAGCACCAAGAGCGCAAAAGTCAAATCGATCACACACTCCGGCCTGAAGAAGGGCAAGAAGTATTACTATAAAGTCAGGGCATTTACTAAGGTAAATGGCAAGAAAGTCTACGGACCATTCTCCAAGATCCGAAAGGTCAAGATCAAGAAGTAAGGAAGCGGAAAACAAGACGAGTTATGAATGCAGGAACGGATAATAAAGAATACAGGCAATATGAGCCGTTCCTGAACGGTTGGAAGATCGAACGCAAGATCGGGCAGGGCTCGATCGGACGTGTTTTTGAAATCACCAAAGCCGCAGTACCTGAGCAGCGGGCAGCACTCAAGGTCATCCGCCTTCCGGAGGATCAGGAAGAAGTCAGGCGCGCACTTTCGAGCGGTGTCAGCAAAGAAAATCTGCCTACCTATTATGACAAACTGACGCAGACTTTCGTGAATGAATATGAATTCATGGAACGCCTCAAGGATAATGATCATATAGTGACTTATGGCAATCATATGATCATTCCGCATGAAGACGGGCTCGGAAATGATATCCTGATCCGGATGGAGCTCCTCCATCCGCTGATCGATCATGCACTTGATCATGAAATGGATGAAGAGGATGTCCTCAAACTCGGCCTGGATATTACCGATGCGCTTATGGCATGTGAGGCAGCGGGCGTGCTCCATCGTGACATCAAACCCGACAATATCTTCGTGACCGAAGACGGCGAATACAAACTCGGAGATTTTGGCGTAGCAAGGATCATCGAAGAGACCGAAATGAACCTCTCACACAAAGGCACGCTTGTGTACATGGCTCCTGAAGTCTACAGGGGCGAAGGCTACGGAATGCCTGCGGATATCTATTCACTCGGTCTGGTCATGTATAAGTACCTCAACAACGGGCGGCTTCCGTTCATGCCTAGCTATCCCGAAGAAGTCGTTTACGAGGATAATGAAAAAGCTCTGGGCAGGAGGGTACGCAAAGAAGAACTTCCACCTCCTGAGAACGGATCGCCGTATCTTAAGGCAGCGGTGTTGAAAGCCTGTGCTGCCGATGTAGCTGACAGATACAAAACAGCCGCCGAATTCCACAAGGCTCTCGAAGTAATCAGAGACGGGATGCATTCAGGCGGACGTGGTTTCACAGGGACTCTGGCAGCGCTGCAGCTACGGATGGGACGCAAAGCGAGAAGGAGACTGCTGATTGTGGCAGCCGTACTGATATTGGCAGTGGCGGCAGGCGCGGTATGGGCGATGATCCCGAAAGAAATCGAAGACATCTCGGGGATCGAATCCGGCGCGGAGATATATATAGGAGAATCGCTGTCTCCGGAATATATCATTGAACCGGACTGGTTCAAAGACGAGATGATCGATTTTGCCTCATCAGATGAAACCATTTTCACCGTGAATGATGCAGGCGAGATCACAGCAGCCGGGGTAGGAGAAGCAGATCTTCTGCTGTCGTCCGGAGAGTATAAAGAAACAGTCAGCATCTCTGTGGTGCCTAAGGTAAGTAAGATCAAAGGGGTAGAATCTGAGATACGGATCATCGAGGGTGAGACCAATCAGCTCAAACCAGTCCTTTCACCTGATGAATTCAGCAAAGAACCGGTATCCTATGATTCCTCCGATCCAAACGTGGCGGCTGTAACTGAGGAGGGCCTGATCGTGGGAGTCTCTCCGGGAACGGCATCAGTGGACATCTCAGCCGGAGGCTGCACAAAAAGCGTGACCGTGACAGTTGAGACCAAGCCGGAACCTGTATATTACAATAACACAGCCGGAACATCCGGATCCAAGTCCGGCAAGAGCAAAACCTCAAAGAAATCAAATAAAGAATCATCCAAAAACGGATACATAGATGACATAGACGACGAATACTTCGATTAATCGGGGGCTGCAAAACAGCCCCTATTATTCTGCCCAAAAACTACTGTTTATTTTGAAAGCAAATGAGCAACGGAAATATATATTTATACTTGTATAAAGATTGTGAATTTATTCAATGTGAAATAAAGGCAGAACAAGACAGTGTATAGAAACAGGAGATTATTATGAACAGCAGTATTTGTTATCTAAAAGAAAAGGGAATTAGTGCTTTACTCAGTATTATAATTGCAATATTGCTGATTGTTTCAGCTGGTGCTCAGGATATATATGCGGGAACAAACGGACATACCCAGCAGGATGCCGTTAATTGGGCAACAGCACGTGGTAACGAAAAATGGTGTCAGGATGTAGACGGCGCAAATGGATGTCAATGTGTAGATCTGATCCTTGCATACTACAAGTACCTGACCGGTGGAACAAAATCAGGAAATGCCTGTGACTACAGATCCAATGCCCTTCCTGATGGGTGGAAAAGAGTTTATAGTAATCCGCAAGCAGGAGACGTAGTTGTATGGGCACCAGGAGTACAGATGGGATGGGATCCTCTGCATACAGAGTATGCAAATAGTTCATTTGGACATATAGGGATAGTCTGGAGAGTTAACTCGGGAGGAACTATTTCAACAATTGAAACAAACACTCTGACTGGACAGGCTGCAGCATACAAAGAAAGGTATGCAAGCACTGCCGCATGTTATATAAGACCGGATTTTACTACTTCCGGCAGCCCATGGTATAGTGGTCTTGGAGCACTTAATATAGGAGCGGATTTCTATGCTCAGATGGTACTGAGCAGCACATGGGTAGCGCCATCTGTCAATCCAAGCTCCTGGAATGTGGAGAATGGAGAAAAGGTAACCTCGGACCATATTCATAGCGCTTCATACAAAGCGGAGCACTGGCACTTCATAAGAAATAGTGATGGAAGCTATCAGATACTGAATCCATATTATGATAACAGACCTCTTGAAGCTGTGGGAACAACTTCCGGAACCAATGTGAAGCTCGGAACATCGTATACCGGTGCAGCTAAACAGAAATGGCTCATATATGATCCAGACAGCAAGGGCAATGGATCTTACATTATCAGGAATTCAGCATCAGAGTTCGTCTTAAATGTTGATTCCGCGAAAAGTGAAACCGGTACCAATTTGCAGATATGGAGATTTACAAATTCCGCCGCAGAACAGTTCAATATATACAAACACACGGCAGTTGGAGCATCAACACTTAGCGTTACCGCAAATACAGAAGCATCGAACACTTCTTTTTCATGGACCAAACCAAGTGGGGAAGTAAAATGGTATGACCTGATGGTCACGAAGTTAAATTCATCTGGAGGTACTGAGAAAACTTATAACAAGACTTATCTGACTTCAACTTCAGCCAGCATCAGCTTGCCTGCAGGTAACTACAAAGCATATGTAGTTTCGCACAGCTACTTTAATAGCGCAAACAGCAGCACGATTTCCTTCACAGTCGGTAGTTCTGATTCTCAGAAGCCACAGATCAAGAATATTAAAACGATCAAGTGTGATGTGCAGGAAGTGATAATCGAGGCAGATGTCAGCGATAATGACACGCTTGATAAGACAAGAGGTTATGCAAATGTAAGATATCTGATGGGAGATCAATTCATGGTCGGACCACTCGTTGCGAACCTGACTTGGCTTTCCGATACGAAAATACAGGTCACGGTAAAACGTACCACTTGTGAAACAATAGAGGTCAGGTTCTACGTATATGACACTGCGGGCAATGAGTCTAATGCTTCTGTCGTTCTTGAAAGACCTTCATCAAAGTATTATTATGCGAAAGAAGGAGATACCTTCAGTTCAGCAGAATTTACCACCTCAGATCTGACTGCTGGCTGGTCTGATTGTTCATACTATGGAGATGTTCTGCTCTATCATGGAGATGGAACATATACCGCGCTCAAAGCTGGGAAAAGCACACTTTATTATGTCAATAAACAGTACGGCACCACGTTCGGCATCGTTATAGTGGTAGAGAAGAAAGAATGCACTCATGAGAATACAGAATTACAGGGTTATAAGGCTCCAACATGTACAGATAACGGATATACAGGTGATACGCTGTGCGCAGAATGTGGAAAGACCGTAAAAAAAGGCTTCGTATTATCTGCAACGGGACATAATTGGGGCGATTGCACATCTGTTGACAGTGTCTCACACATTATAAGATGCGTAAGATGCGATGAAGAAGCCATTGAAGGACATCACTTCAGCATTTCTAAAGTAAAGAAGCAAGCCACATTCGGTGAAGATGGCGAAGCTGAAATGGATTGCAAGGACTGCGGATATGTAAAGTCGTCATTTATTCCGGGAATCGGAGCAATCAAGCTGGCAAAGGCTTCATTTACCTACAGCGGAAAGGCTCAGAAGCCGGGAGTATCTATTCTGGATGTTGACGGAAATAAGATAGACCCTGATATGTATGAGGTCGTTTATCCGAGCGGATGTATAAATGTTGGAAAATATAACGTACGAGTTGTATTCAGCGATGCATACACCGGAGTCAAGACTCTTACATATTTGATCAATCCTAAGGGAACGACACTTTCGAAGGTGACTGCAGGTAAGAAGTCATTCAAAGCGATCTGGAAGAAACAGGCAACACAGACGACAGGATACCAGATTCAGTACGGCCTGAAGAGCAACTTCAAGGGTGCAAAGACGGTCACAGTAAAGAAAAATAAGACGGTCAAAGCAACAGTTAAGAAGCTCAAGGCCAAGAAGAAATACTATGTACGCATCCGTACTTACAGAACCGTAGCGGGAAAGACCTACTACTCCGCTTGGAGCAAGGCTAAGACTGTGAAAACTAAATAAAACATCGCAAGACGATAACTGTGTCAGGGCTGCCAAAACGCAGCCCTGATTTGGTGTATGTCAAAAACTACTGTTTATTTTGAATGAATGAAAAGACGCAGGCGGTATAGTTAAATCAGTATTTGTTTCCGGTTGATGACCTTTTGAATGCACTGAATTCTTAAGGAATCAACGACAAGTAAGACGGAGAGATAGAAACGGAGGCTGAGGAAAAATGAAGAGCAGAAGAATAATCGCAATACTGCTAGCATTGGTAATGACCATAGCATATATGCCAGCTATGGCATTTGCTGATTCAGAATCCAGTGGTGATGCAGAAGATATTATCGCTGAAGATACTCAGGAGCTGCCTGTCGATGAATCAGACTTGGTGAATAATGCTGCGCAAGCCCGCCAGATGAATCTTAATGAAGCACAAACAGGCGATAACATAGCTTCAGGCACATGTGGTACATGTGATTGGGTGATTGATGCAAATGGTAATCTGATCGTATCTGAAGGAGAACTGAACGATTGGAAACGATGGTCCTCGCCTGAGTGGGAAACATACAAAAGCAGCATTATCTCATTCAGTACTACAGGCGTCGTCAAAGCACCTACCTGCTATTCTATGTTCGAAGGATACAGTAAGCTGGTGAGTGCCGATTTAAGTCAACTTGACACGTCCGAAGCCAATGATATGGAGAGCATGTTTCGCGGCTGCGTAAAAATTCAGGAATTGGATCTCAGTAAACTAGACACATCTAATGTGACGAACATGTCATATATGTTTGAAGACTGTGAGTCACTGAGCAGTCTTAATGTCAGCGGGTTTGATACATCCAAAGTTACTGACATGCACGAAATGTTTTATAGGTGTAGCTCACTTACACAACTTAATGTCAACGGGTTTGTTACATCTTCCGTTAGAGATATGAACCGCATGTTTTATGGGTGTAGCTCACTTACACAACTTAATGTCAACGGGTTTGATACGACTGATGTTACAGATATGAGCTATATGTTTTCTGGCTGTACAGCATTGAAAACGCTTGACTTAAGCAATTTCAATACTTCTAAGGTAACTGAAATGGACTGTATGTTCAATGGATGCATGAGCCTTGAGGTGCTTGATGTCAGCAACTTTGATACATCCGGGATCACCAGTATGGGATCAGAATACATCGATTGGACGGCTTCGAAAGGAATGTTCAGTGTTTGCAGCTCGCTCGTTTCCCTGGACCTTAGTAGTTTCGACACCTCAAATGTGACAAATATGGGTGCTATGTTCTATGGATGTACAAGCCTCCAGACGTTAAATCTTAGTAGTTTTGACACATCAAAAGTTACCGATATGAGCGGGATGTTTTGCAACTGCAAGGCATTGCGTAATATAGAGCTCAGCAACTTTGACACTTCGAATGTAACAACAATGAGAAAAATGTTCAAGGACTGCAGTACCCTTTCTAGTGTTGATCTCAGCAGCTTTGACACATCTAATGTTACGAACATGGAAGCTATGTTTAGTGGTGATGAGGCTCTGAAATCAGTAGTATTTAGTAACAGCTTTAAAACATCAAGTACCGAAAGTATGGAATATATGTTTAATCGCTGCAAAGCGCTTACTCAGCTTGATGTAAGTATGTTTGACACTGGAAATGTTACGAACATGCTGGGTATGTTTCAGGACTGCACAGCACTGAAAACGCTTGATCTAAGCAATTTCAATACTTCCAAGGTGACTTATATGGGCAATATGTTCAATGGATGTACGAGCCTTGAGGTGCTTGATGTCAGCAACTTCGATACATCCGGGATCACCGAAATGGGATCAAATTACAGTGTGATGGATCCGGAAGGAATGTTCAGTGGCTGCAGCTCACTCGTTTCCCTGGACCTTAGCAGCTTCGACACCTCAAATGTGACAAACATGGGGGCTATGTTCTGTGACTGCGTGAGCCTCCAGACCTTAAATCTTAGCAGTTTTGATACATCAAAAGTTACTGATATGAGCGGAATGTTTTGCAACTGCAGAGCATTGCGTAATTTAGACATCAGCAATTTTGACACCTCAAATGTAACGGTAATGCGCAAAATGTTTATGGACTGCAGAAGCCTTTCGAGTGTTAATCTCAGCAGCTTTAACACATCAAAAGTCAGTAATATGATGAGTATGTTCATGGACTGCGGAAGCCTTTCGAGTGTTGATCTGAGCGGTTTTAATACATCAAAAGTCGAAAATATGCTGGGTATGTTCAGTGGTTGCAACTCCCTTGTTTCGCTGGATCTCAGCAGCTTTGACACTTCAAATGCGGATGACTTAGGCGAAATGTTTTATAATTGCACTTCTTTGAGGTCTCTCAAAACAGGCACGTGGGTATACAGTGAGCAGTTAAAAGCTGACGGATATTATCCAGCCTTCCCTGTGAACATGAAGGATTCAACTTCAGGCAATGTCTATAATGCAAATACATCGATTCCTGAACTTAGTAACCGTACATATGTGCACACAGATGAAAGCGTTGACCCGAGTGATGACCCAGATCCAGATCCAGTTTTACCAATTAGTTATTATAATGATGTATGGAACTTTAAAAACCCAACTACTGAAGATTTAAATACTAATCATTATGAAGTATTTTTTGATAAAGCAACAAGTAAAGTTCTTCTAGAAACAAAAGATGACGGTAGTGCGGGCAAACTATACGAAGTAATGCACAATGGAGAACGAGGGGAAGGCGGATTATGCTTTGGTATGGCGCTTAGTGTTCTTTCCTCTTTTAAAGGGTTTGCACCTGTGACATATTATGAGGATAGCAGCAATTTATCTGGATATACTGCGTTATTAGCTGAAGTATCAAAGGATTCATATAATTACTACATTAAAGAATCTGCCATGAACTTTATAAAAACAGCGCACATCTATCAATACACTGCTGATGGTCAGATAAATAAGAGATCGCATAAAGATGATTTAAACGGCCTATATGAAGTTGCACGTGATTTTCACTTTAATGGAGGTGAGCCTGTATTGATTAGTTTGTCAAAGATAATTAGTTTGTCAGATGAAGAATTGAAAATAGAACCAGGGCATGCTCTTGCTGTTTTGGGAATATCAAATGTAGCTGATGACCATGTTGACATTGGGGTATACGATTGTAATACACCTTGCGGAAACGTTGTTATGCGATTATATGGCACTCCTGGAAATTTCAATTCGTTTATGCTGTTTTTATTGATACCGGAAGGAGAGCGTGATAATAAATATTATTCGTCTGAAAATGGTTACAATGTATACTATTCAACTGAAATTGTCCAGCATTTCATTGACCGATATAAATCCGGGACTGGAATGAGTTCAGATCAATGGACAGGGATTAAAGATGATGCCAACACGATTATTTCTCTTCCACAATCATTTATTGAGAGCAAAATATCAAAAATTCACTATAAGGAGTATATAGTTACTGCTGCTAATCTATGGGATGAAGCAGTTGACGATATTATTCCTTTATCAAAAATAGCTGATAATGAAAATGAAGAGGATTACTATGAGAACACAGTGTGCTGGTTGATGGGGAACCAATATCCGGTCACTTTTGAAAGTGTTCCACCTAATGCGGAAATACAAATGGCACAAAAAAATGCTTCAATAACTGTTATGCTTGACAAACAAGGTGATGTTACTGTCGATAAAACGGATGATTCTATAGTAATTGATGGAGAGAAAGGGTCTGGTTTTGCAATTAAGTACGAAGAATATGAAGACAAAGAATTAAATACAACTTGGATTAGCGGAACAATGAATGAATCTGTAACAATTGAAAAAGACGGTGATATATTCACTGTTACAGGCGCTGAGACATATTCCGTTACTGATGATGAAGCAACAGATGATCCATGCGTGAACGGCCACACATTCTGCCGTTGGACTACCATAAAGAAATCTACCGAACTTGCTGCCGGACAACAGTCTCGTAAGTGCTCAGTTTGTGGAAAGGTAGAAACTAAGACAATCGATAAGCTCGCACCTACTCTTCCTGCGGTAAAGATTGCCAACCCTAAAGCCTCTAAGAAAGCAGCAACCGTAAAGTGGAAAAAAGTCAGCAAGAAGAATCAAAAGAAGATAGCAAAGATAGAGATACAATACAGCTTGGATAAGAAATTCAAGACTGGAGTAAAGACTGTATATGCAAAGAAATCTGCTGTATCAAAGAAGATCACGAAACTAAAATCCAAGAAGATATACTATGTAAGGATAAGAGCTTACAAGAAATCCGGAGGGTCAGTACACATATCAAAGTGGTCTACAGTGAAGAGAGTTAAAGCAAAATAGCAATCGGAGAAGACTCCGATCAGACGAGGGGCTGCAACTGCGCAGCCCCTTATTTCATGCTATAATGCAGTTGACAGGTACATGGGGAAACAGAGAGTTCGAGGTGCACTTATGGATAAGTCATATTGGAATGGTGCGGATGCAGCGCACAGGCGTGTGATGATGAAGGCGACAGGTTACACGGATGAGGATTTGAGGAAAAAGCCTATTATCGGTGTTCCGAATGCTTTCATGGAGGGTTCGCCGGGATTTGCACATCTGAGGCAGGTCGCAGAAGCTGTCAAGCAGGGCATTTGGGCGGCCGGAGGCGTTCCGGTGGAATTCGGTATCCCTGCGACTTGCGGGAATATAGCGAATGGTTCGGAAGAGATGAAGTACGAGCAGGTCGGGAGAGACATCGTCTGCATGTCGGTAGAGTTCGTGACCAAAGTCCATCATTTTGACGGCCTTGCCATGGTCGCGACTTGCGACAACATTATCGCGGGCTGCTATCTTGCGGCAGCAAGGCTCGATATCCCTTCGATCGTCATTACCGGAGGTCCGATGCAGGCAGGGCACCACTGCGGCAAAACTGTAGTAGAATCAGACCTTGATGCGGCGAGATTCTCAGGAGCGACTGAAGAGGAACTCATGGAAATGGAAGGTAATGTCTGCCCTGGTGTCGGCGCTTGTCCATCGATGGGTACCGCAAATTCCATGCAAATGGTGGGCGAAGTGATCAATCTGGTCCTTCCGGGTACTGCGACTATCCCTGCAACTGATGCCGAAAAGCTGAGGCAGGCAAGGGAGGCTGGCAGGTTCATAGTAGAGCAGGTACTCGCAGACCGCAAACCATCGCAGCTCATCACCAAAGACGTGTTGGAGAACGCGATCATGTTCGATATGGCTGTTGCGGGTTCTACGAATGTCGTATTGCATCTTCTTGCGTATGCATATGAACTCGGAATAGAACTCAGCCTCGATGATTTTGACAAATACGCTGCTGAGATACCTTGCATCAATGCGGTGATACCGAGCGGGCCGTACAGCGTTGTCGATTTTCACTACGCGGGAGGTGTACCGAATGTGCTGAAACAACTTGAGAGCAAGCTTCATCTGGATGTACCGGCAATCGGCGGAGGGACACTCGGCGAGTTTCTTTCTGAAGTGAAGGGCCGCACCGGAGAGGTGATCCGCTCGATCGATGAACCGCTTTTCAACGAGCCTGGACTCAAGATCCTCCACGGGAATATTTCTCCGAAGGGAGCGATCGTGAGACCGACAGCAGTCTATGAAGAGGTGAAATATCTCAAGGGACCTGCCAAAGTTTTCGAAAATGACAGAGAGGCTTTCGATGCGATCATGTCAGGCAACATAGTGCCGGGCGATATCATGGTGGTACGCTATGAGGGATGCAAAGGAGCGCCCGGTATGAAGGAGCTTATGCTCAGTATCGATGCGCTGATAGGCAAAGGCCTTCATCGGAGTGTCGGAATGATTTCGGACGCAAGATTCTCAGGATTCAACTTTGGATGTGTCATCGGACATGTTTCACCGGAGGCCTATGAAGGAGGCGTTATCGCTCTCATCGAAGAAGGCGATGTAATTGAGATCGATATAAACGGGGGAACAGTAAATCTGATAGTCCCGGATGAGGTGATCGAAGAGAGACGAAAGAATTGGGTACAGCCACCGCTCAAGGAGAGCAAAGGCTGCCTCAATATCTACGCGAAGACCTGCAGACCGGCGGAAGAAGGCGGAGCTATGCAGCCGTGGTAAAAAATCCCCCGGCGGGTTGATTTAAATCACGATTTGGTATAATATCTCAAGACGGAGCGAATAACAGCTCCGTCATATTCCGGGGACGCACTGGTTTCGACAGGTGTGTGGAACGAGGATAAGCGAGCCGTGGCGGTGATCCACGTAAAAAGTACCCGTTTAAAAAGAAACGCAAAAACAAACAACAATTTCGCACTGGCTGCATAGTTCAGCCCCGCGCGTCGGCCTGAGTTCACCTGCAGGCCCAGTAACCGGCGTCATTCATGCAGGAAACCTTTTGCGTAACCTCCTGCTAGCGTAAAAGGGACAAGCGGGATAGCCTTATGATAGTCTGCCGTGTGACGCTCATAAGGCGAAACCAAATATCCGGCTGCGCTCGGAGAAAGTCGTCCGGAAATACTCTTGGACGTGGGTTCGATTCCCACCGTCTCCACCATTTGGAATGCTTGCGGTATTTTGTACCTAGAGTTTTGGACTCATACCGCAAGCGGTAAAAAAAGCAAGCTATGGTTATGTCTATTCAGATGTAGCCATAGTTTTATTTTGACTGTAGTATTCATCTTCGACCTTGTTCGGTGTCAGATATCCTAGTCGCTGATGAGGGCGGTAATCGTTATAGAATTCCACATACTCTTCAACCGCCTTTATTACAGCTTTTTTAGTGGTGTAAAAATACTTCCGGAAAACTTCCTTCTTTATCGATGCAAAGAACGATTCGGCAACAGCATTGTCGTGAGGGGTACCCGGTCTTGAATATGAGAGGGTAACACCTTTGGATCTTAGAAGGGTACGAAATGCATAGGATGTGTACTGAGTGCCTTGATCACTGTGAAATGTCAGGGCTCTAGGGTGACCTCGTGATTCAAATGCTGTTAAAAAGGTCCGCTTCACTAAATCAGTATCAATGTTCTTAGATACCTTATAGGCGATGACTTTACGCGAATACAGGTCTATCACTACACATAGATATACAAAACAGCCTTCGATTTTTATATAGGTAATATCGCTGACCCAAATCTTGTTGGGCGCATCTGTCAGGAACTTTCCTTTAAGCTTATTTGGATAATACTTGTATTGCCGGTCGTTAGCTGAGTTGAGCATGGGTTTAGGGCCTGCTGCATTTAATCCCAGCTCTTTCATAAGCCTGTTGATTCGTTTCTCACTTGTTATAAATCCTCTTTCTCGTAGTTTTATCCGTATTCGCCGGGCTCCGAACGTTCTCATGCTTTTTTCAAATATTTCGCATATCAGAGGCTTTAGCTGTTCATCCATAAGTTGATTTTGCGTTTTCTCCGGAGAACGAAGGGAATGGTGGTAGTAAGTTGATTTGAGCACCTCCAGAGTTTTACATAAACGGTACACACTGAACCGGTCTTTATACTGATCAATGGCCGCAAGCTTATCCGAAAGAGGAGATAGCGGAGTGCAGCCGCAAGTGCGAAATATTTGATTCTCTAATCGAAGTCGCTCCAATTCAGTTTTTTCCAAATATTCTTTTCTTGGAATAGTCTTGGGGTGATTGGAATCATTTTGCTGCAACCATAGAAACAAGGTGCTGCGACCTATTCCAAGTTGCTTGCAGATTTCAGGGACAGGCGTACCTCTGTTGTGTAAATCAATTGCCTGATTTTTGATTTCACTTGAATACATATAATCTCCTTTCTACTATGAGCTAATAATCAGTGCTGAAAAAAGTCAGCACATGAAAGGAAGTATACATATACAAGTGAAAGATAATAAGGAAAGTGTGGATTCCTTGATGCTCTTTTGGTATTTTCAGTGTACTATACACAGGAGATTTCCTTCAGGTCTGCAAGAATGGATATTTAATCTATCGCTGCGGACGCTCAAACACGATGTTATAATAAATATCAACAGGCGAATAACAGATAAGAGTTAATCCTGAGCTAACACTTGGGAATGAATGTAATAATAATGAAGTGCGGAAAATATAAAACAGATACAGAGGTCAAATTCAAACCAAATAGAGGTAGATACTTAGTCCTGCTCTGTGCATTTATTGTGATAACGGGAGCTTGCTTTGGAATAGCGCAGGAAAGCACCTGGTTTGCAATACTAGCAGGATTGGGTAGCGGCGGATTCTCTTCTACGTTGGTTGCATGGCTGATAGCAGAATCAGATTCGAAGAAAACTCTTGAACAGACGAAGGAGAATCGCAAAATTCTATTTAACAAACTGTCATCAGCCTTTAACTATGGACTTCAAATACTTGTACTTCATACAGAAAAACACCTTAAAGATGAAAGCCCAAGGAAATGGCATGAATGGATCACTTGTGCATATCGCTTTGTTGCAGATGACCCCGACTTTTGCCATGATTACTTGATTTCAATGCGAATCTTTATTGATGATATTGCTGATGAAATATATGCGCTAGAATCACAGAGCGCCATAATGCTGGAGTATGGACTGATGAACATTTCTGATATAGAAGTGTTATCATTGATGCTTACAATGTGTGATTTGATAAAATGTGAGCTCCGCTCAAATAATGGAGAGGCTAAAATAGCAGATATTGTTAATAATCATTGTAATATGATACACGCTGCTATTGATTGCGCGCCTGCATTGAAATTCATAAATGATTCACTTATAGAGCCAACGATATATACTTTAGCAAAGCGAGCACCGGATCAGGAAGATTGATATCAGGGTATTCGTGTTTATGGATATCAATAAGACTGATATTATAAGACGCTCAGTCAATCTGATTAACAAGTATATGATCAAGGATGTGACAGCGTTTAGGGAGGTCTAACACAGTGAAGCTTACAAATATAGAAATAAAAAACTTTCGAGGCATAAAACATGCATCTGTGCTTTTTCCGCTCGATTCTCGGGTTATCTGCCTCATTGGGGCAGGCGATAGTGGAAAGTCCACTCTTCTTACAGCTATTGAGTGGGCACTATGGCCGTCTTGGAGCTTGATTGCCACAGATACTGATTTCTATAATAGTGATACTGCTGAACCTATAGAAATAACAGTGTGCATTACAGAGCTTCCAAAAGCCTTGATCAAGGAAGACAGGTTTGGCCTTTATCTCAGAGATTATGCAAAAGTTTGTCTGGGTGAGGATGACGAGCCAACAGATACAGGCACAACAATTCTTACTATTCAACTCACAATCGATGAAACATTGGAACCCAAGTGGAATGTGATTACCGATCGTACAGATCCGAAACCAATCGGGCAGAAGGATCGACGACTTCTTTCATTTGGAGTAGTCGGATTTGACCATGAGAAGGATTTTCAATGGGGAAGAGGTTCAATACTTCAGAAATATGCAGATTCTCGTGAAATTCTGCATAATGCCTTTACCAAAGCTATGAGAGCAGCAGTTGAAAACACAACTTTAGAGGCGTTAGATAAGATGGGTCCGACATTGAAAGAGGTTGGAAAGCAGTATGGCGTAGGCTTTAATGGTGAGATTCATAACCGGCTTCTGATGCAAAATGGATCATATTCAACGACCGTTGGCATTTTTGATGACAGGGTCCCGTTTGCACAGAGAGGACTCGGCAGCAAGCGATTGCTTTCAATCGGTATGAATGTCAATGCCTGCGATGAAGGTACCCTCGTCCTTGTTGATGAAGTGGAGACTGGACTTGAACCGTATCGCATCTCTTCGCTGATTAATCAGTTCAGGTCTCAGTTCAAAGATCATGGTCAGCTTATAATGACTACACACTCACGTAGCGTTGTCTGTGAGTGTGGTGTTGGTGAGCTTTGTGTGGTAAATAACGAAGCAGGAGAACTTAAAATTCATAAACTTGATGCAGTTGAAAACATAAAAGGGGACATTCAGGGAATTATTCGTGGAGAGCCAGATTCGTTCCTATGTAAACGTATAATTGTCTGTGAGGGAAAAACTGAAATTGGGCTGTTACGCTCTCTCGATAAAAAACTATATGCAAATACAGGGACACGTTTCGCTCATTATGGAGTTGGAACCGCTCTTGGTGGCGGTGGAAATAAATTCTTCACTCTCGCCAGACTTCTAAAAAGCTGTGGCTATGATTGCTGTATTCTTATGGATTCTGATATTGATAGCGAAGAGGCAGAGAAAAAAGAAGTTGAAAAACTGGGAATCAAAGTGTTCTCTTGGGAGAAGGGGAATGCAATTGAGGAACAATTATTCCATGATGCGTCAATTCAGTGTGCTGAACAACTGCTCGCTTATGCTGTAGAGATTAAAGGAATTCAAAGCGTAGAGGCTCACTTAAATAATGAATTTAAGGATGAAGTAAAAGAGTATCGAATTGAAGACGACGCAATCATTCTTTCTGGAAACAATAATGGTGAAGTTAGCATTGATGTTTTGCACCGCATAGGAAAGGTTGCAAAAGGCAAGCTCAATAAGAAGAAAAACAAGGTAGAAGGTGCATGGTTTAAGAGGATTGATCGTGGAGAGGACATAGGAGATATAATTTTCTCTTCAAAAGATCAGCTTGAAGAAGGAAGCTATTTCAAAAGTACTATAATGAACCTTCTAAAATGGGTGACTAATCATGAAAACTGAAGAGATTGCCCTGATTCAATCAAAACATAATGCTGCTATTATTGCTCCAGCTGGTCATGGCAAAACCGAGATGATAACTGATCTAGTAGACAAACTGCCAGGAAAAAAGTTGGTTCTTACCCATACAAACGCAGGTGTTGACGCATTACAGAATAGGATGAGACGAAAGAATATCGCGAAGGAAAAATATTATTTATCTACGATTGCATCTTTTTGCATGAAGTGGTGCGAGGCCTATCCAGAGACTGCGGAAATCAACACTGCTATCAAAATGACAGACAGCAGGTTTTATCCGATGATTCACGCTGGGGCAGTGAAAATATTCCGGAATGAGTGGGCAAGGTCTGTTATTGAGACAACCTATAGCTGTGTAATAGTTGATGAATATCAGGATTGTGTTCTTGTGCAGCACCAAATATTCGTTGAATTAAACAAAACTATACCAGTTTATATTCTTGGAGATCCACTACAGGCAATCTTTGGCTTCAAAGAGAAGCTGGTATCTTGGAAGAATATTTGCTTCGATGTTATTCCAGTTGAACATTATCCTTGGCGATGGAAAAAGACGAACCCTGCACTCGGACAGTATCTCGATGAAGTACGAGAACAATTACTGCCAGGGTTAGATGGACAAAAGGTAAGGCTTTCCACGGTGCCAGATCAGGATGCAGTTCATAGAATAAGCACATCAGAGCTTCATGACAATAGACTCTATAGATTGGTAAACCAATATGAATCAGTTCTCTATATTGCTAAGTGGGAATTAGATACAATTGCATTCTCTAAGAGCACAGGCGGACTCTTTCAGCACGATGAGAAACAGAATCTAGAGACTCTCTATAAACACACGCAAATGTTAGATACTGATGATGGCTACGAAATGGCCAATGCAATTTTTGATTTTATCGGAGAGTGCGCCAGTGGAATTGCAACAGAACTGAAATCTTACGAAAGACATATCAAAAATGGGGACTTTGATTTTCACAGAATTTCAAAATATCCTGAGTTCGGAACTAAAATGCAGAGCCTATATAATTACCACGGTCACAATGAGTTGATAGCAGTTCTAGATTGGATCAAGAAGGAACCTGTCTTTCGTGTCTATCGTAGAGAACTCTTCACTGAGATGTATCGATCGATAAGGCGCGCGAGGGACCTGAACATTCCTATCACACAGGCAGCGCAGGAAATACGGATGATTCCAGGCAATCAAAGTAAATATGCGGGATTCAGCAGGCTTGCATCAAGAACTCTTCTGTCCAAAGGATTGGAATTTGATTGTGTTATTATTGATCTGAGCAAGGTAGGGCAGAACGCATATAATAGTTATTCATCGACAGAAATGTATGTGGCAATGACCAGAGCGATGAAAGCAATTTACTTCATAACTGATCAGGATTCAGTGGTGCTAAGCGTTCCGCAGGGGATATAGTAAAGAGGTATATAAGAGACGTCTTCCGCAGAGACTGATAGGGTAAGCATTGAAGAATTGATATGTCATCAAATCTAATTTATAGCCAGAATGATGACATTATTATTAATATACATGGAGAGTAGAACTATGTGGTCATATGATGACAGTGAATTTGCTGCTGTAGTAAAAAATATATTCAGTAAAGCTGGATATGTAGTAAAAGAAGATTCTGGCGAGAGAGACTATTACTTCGATTACATTGCTTCTTATAATAACGAAAACTATGGTATAGAAGTTAAGAGCCAGCATAGAGATTATCATGAATTAGTTCTTACCTTGGAGTACATAATTCAGCTAAGTGCAAAAGCTGCTACTTCAAGGAATATAAAAGCTATCATTGTCTTTAATGGGATTGTTAGTAGTGAGACTAGGATACAGATAGAAACCAAATATAGTAATGTAAAAGTAGTAGATATATCAAATCTTATAGCTGCTACTCCAATTAATAGTGAATTAAGAATACGCCTAGTATCAGCAACTACATACAATATCGATGATATTAGACCAGTACAATCCGAAATACTATATCCGTGGTTGGAACACGAACAGTATGAGGACACTCTGATCAATGAACTGCATAATTGCAAAGCAGGCAAAAAACATTCAAGAGAGTTTGAGATTATTTGCCAGAACCTATTACAAACTATATTTAGTAATCAACTGACTTTATGGAGAAACCAAAAGCAATCAAATAACAACCTATATAGATTTGACTTACTTTGTAGAATCAAAGATAAGCATTACAGTACATTCTGGGGAATTGTTGAGCGCAATTTTTTCTCTAAATACGTTATATTCGAGTTTAAGAATTACTCAAAAGAAATTACACAAGAGCAGATATATACTACAGAAAAATATTTATATTCAAAAGCTTTACGGACTGTTGCTATTGTCGTGTGCGCAAATGGTGCAGATGAAAATTCGTATTGGGCAGCAAAAGGATGCTTCCGAGAATCGGGTAAACTGATACTGATTCTAGAAGCAGGAGACTTGGAAACTATGCTAAATATGAAAAAGAAAGGCGACGATCCTTCAGAGCTATTGCTAGAAAAGCTCGACGATTTACTAATGGAATTAGAAAAATAAGCAGTCGCATAGCCTTCATATACTGTAATGAAGATGCTTCAGGAGTTTAATGAGATTACCAATAGACACACTTATAATAGTCGGTAATGGCTTTGATATCTGGCAGGGCTTGAAGACAAGCTATTCCAGTTTTCAGCAATACTATTATGATCATATTGACGATATTCTGAAGCAGCTACATTTAAAGAAACATTACCTTAAGGTTGCTGAAACTTTCGGAGTATAATGATTACCTTGCAGAGTATCCGACAAAGACGATACACTTCATAAAGTCCCAGAGCAGAGCTCATGACAGGTATATCGTTCTAGATAACTTCACTGCAGGTATGAAAATATATCACTGCGGTGCCAGCAGCAAGGATGCTGGCAAGCGAATCACAACAATCACAAGGATTATGAATATAGATGTCTATAAAGAGGCAATATGTATGCTGTTGACAAATCCACCACTTGTACTTAAGTAACAATGAGCATGCCGGGAGCTATACTATTTGCGATATATCTACTCAGACCCATACAGAACTACACAACAATAGGAATTTGTGACGAAAAGGTCGCAGCCTCGGTTGCGGATTGAAAGCACATAATGCTCAGACTGCAGCAGTTGTAACAGCTTCCCGGACTCAGAGTAAGGGGTCGACTACCTTTGCGTCCACCATTGTGAAGCATCTGCGCGATATGAAACCTTGCGGTTTTATCGGCAGGTGCCTTTGTGTTATTGCTTGCTGAGCTGAACTATGATATTCTCTGTTCATAATTAAGAATATTTAGGTCTTTTCCGATCGGGCCAGTTGCAGGCAGGAGTGCATCAGGATAAGCGTGATTATGGCACGCATCCTGGTGCTGTTTTTGTTAAGGAGGTTAACATGGCGGATAGCGAGATTATGGTTGTTGATGAGCGATTACTTAAAGACAAGATATACATTGTACGTGGAACCCAGGTGATGCTTGATTTTGAACTCGCGGAGATTTATGGATATGAAACCCGCTATTTTAACAGGCAAGTTCAAAATAATAGGGAACGATTCCGAGGCGATGACTTCATGTTTCAATTGACTGAGGAAGAGTTTGAAAACTTGAAGTGCAATTTTTTCACATCAAGTTGGGGTGGCCGAAGAAAACTTCCATATGCATTCACCGAGCAGGGAATATACATGCTTATGACAGTGTTGAAAGGCGAACTCGCTATAGAACAGAGCAGAACGCTGATAAGACTTTTTAAAGGCATGAAAGACTATATCATCGAGAATAAACAGCTCATGCTTTCGCAGGCTGATTATTACACGCTTGCGGAAAGGGTTGAAAACAATTCAAAAAACATTGAGAGCATAAAAGGTAAGATGATAACCAGGGCTGAGCTTTCTGATTTTATGAAGCTCTTCGATCGGAGTACCCAAAATGAAGAGATCCTGATACTTGACGGTCAGCCATTCAAAGCAGACGGAGCCTACCAGAAGATATATCGGAGTGCAAAGAAGTCTATAATTATCATCGATGACTACATAGGTACTAAAACTCTGCAGCACCTTGTACATGCAAGGCCGGGAGTTCAGCTGACGATCATCAGTGATAATAAACTCAAATTGCTGAAACTATCAGAATATAATGACTTTCTTACAGAATACCCGACAAGGACTATTGATTTCATAAAAACGCAGGACAGAACTCATGACAGATACATTATTCTTGATAATGAAACTGAAGATATGAAAGTGTATCACTGCGGAGCCAGCAGCAAAGATGCTGGCAAGCGTATCACGACAATTGCAAGGCTTATGGATACAGACGCCTATAGAGAAGCAATATGTACACTGCTGACAAACCCGCCACTTGTACTTAAGTAGTAATCTGGGAAATATACTATTTGTGATCTATCCACGCAGACCTATACAGAACTACACAGAAATAGAAATCAGAGGGTCAATAGTCGCGGAAATGGTCGCATATAGAAAGCATAGGATAATCGGAATGCAGTATTTTCAATGCTTACAGCAGTTTTAGCAGAGAATTCGACTCCTCTTTCGTCCACCAATGAAAAGGACCCGTCAGGGTCCATTTTCATTGGTGGAAAATGATCGAGGTCGAATCCACGTCCAAGATCACAAGGTGGGTTCGGATCCGGGTGTATGCTGGATCAGACACCTGGAAAACCGCGGTCAAGGACGCGACAGCGCCGGCGCAGCCGGACGAAGATCCTTGACAGCGGGACCTTCCCACCGTCTCCACCACATTTTTGGCTATGGTTATGTCAATCCAGATGTAGCCATAGTTTTATTTTGGCTGTTTATTTCTGAAGGCTCCGTGAATTATTATTCATCTTCCGGTCATAATCCTTTTCCGCTCATATGTTAGTATCTCTAAATATACTCAGGTCAGAGCTTGATATCTTTAAAGGAGGTACAGACGTATGGCAAGAAGAGAAAAGATAAGGAAGGTGATAAAGAGTCCTACGAGTGTGAATCCTGAAATATCACGACTTGCAGGAGAACTGAACAGAGCGCTGAAAGACGAGGAGATAATACCATCCATACAGAGCAGGCTCAGACACAACATTTTGATCATGCCAAAAGAGATACGTGAGGCCAGTGGCATATTGATCTTCGGACGCAGGATAAAAAGCCTGGTCTTTACAACGGATCTGGCTATCATCAAAAACTGTGATGCAGATGCAGTATTCGCTGTTTATCCGTTCACTCCGCAGCAGTCAATAAGCGACGCTATAATACGAGCCGCTGCAGTACCGGTATTTACCGGTATAGGAGGAGGTATAACCAAGGGCCTCCGCTCGGTGAGGCTGGCAAAAGACGCTGAGAGCCAGGGCGCGTTTGGAGTGGTGCTGAATGCCCCGACGAGCAACCGCGACCTTAAACTGGTAGCGACTTCAATCGATATACCGGTCGTGATCACAGTTACCGGCGAGAGGTCAGATATACGTGACAGACTGCGCCATGGTGCATCTATCATAAACGTCGCTGCAGGAGAGAGGACGCCTGACATAGTCCGGATGATAGACTCAAAGTATCCGGACGTACCGATTATAGCATCCGGAGGGAGTACGCCGGAGAGCATAAGAGAGACGATAAGGGCCGGGGCAAACGCTATAACATACACACCGCCGACTACTAAAGAACTTTTCGTGGATGTGATGGAACAGTATAGAGAAAAGTATTAATAGATAAAGCATGATAACTCTATGATACATAGGGTGTTATCGCACAAGATGGGATCATACTGTACCTGACCTGTCGCAAATAATACTACGCAGAAAAGATACTGAGATACTCCCACCATCTCCACCAT
>JAFRDH010000011.1 GCA_017403955.1 Mogibacterium sp. | reverse complement strand
TTTATTCCGGATCAGTCTCTGAGAGCAGGATCCATCGATTTTACTGCTCCGTCTGCGAGCATCTTTGAGATCTCCTCATCAGTGTATCCGTACTGTCCGAGGATCTCTTCTGTATGTTCAGCAAGATATGGTCCTCTGTTGTACTCAGGCAGTCCGTTTTCCTTGAACATGACCGGTGGTCTTACGAGAGTACGCTTGTTTCCGTTGCTGTACTGCATCTCGTAGAAAATATCCGAAGCCCATGCCTGCTTGTCTACCAGGAGAGTATCCCAGTTCTGAGCTACTGCGTAAGGGATGTCTGCAGCGTCGAGCAGCTTGCACCACTCAGCGCAGTCCTTTGTCAGGAACAGTGCGGAAATCCACTCTGAGAACTCTTTTCTGTTAGGATAGAGGTTCTTCTGCGGGAAGAACTTAGGGTTATCGATCATCTCAGGATGTCCTGCTGCCTGCATAAATACAGGATAGTGTCTGTCATACTGAGGCATTGCGATCTGCAGCCACTGCTCGTCCTTTGTCTTGTAGACCATTGTGAGCGGGTTGCCGTTCTCCCATCTTTCCATAGGGAACTTGCAGCTGTCTGCGCCGTACTGGCTGGACTGGAGCATCAGGGAAACGTCCCATACAGCACTGTGGAAGAGAGATACAACTACCTGGTCTCCCTCACCTGTCATCTTTGCCTTGAACAGAGAAGCCAGGATTCCTGCTGCGAGGTTCATAGCAACCTGATGGTCACCGAATCCCTGGACTGTCAGCATCGGTGTGCTTGTCTTGTCTCTGAGAGGTCCGAGGATTCCGCCTCTTGCATAGAACGCTGTGAAATCGAATCCCGGAAGATCCTTGTCCGGTCCCTTCTCGCCGTATCCGGAGATGAATCCGTATACGAGTGAAGGATATTTTGCATGAAGTGTGTCATAGTCAAGCTTGTTTTTGATAAGCGACGGCTGACGGTTGTTTGTGATGAACACATCTGCGTCAGCGATCAGTTTCTCAAGCACTTCACGGCCTTCAGGCGACTTGATATTAAGAGCGATACATCTTTTGCCTGCGTTCTCAAGATCGTAGGATGTATTTTCCTTCTGGTCGAGAGGACGGCCCTCGTTGGCTGCTGTGTATCTCAGCGGGTCTCCCATAGGAGCCTCAACCTTGATGACGTCAGCTCCGAGGTCGGCGAGGAATCTTGCGGTGCAAGGAGCAGCGATAAAAGTCGCAAGCTCTACTACCTTGATTCCTTCGAGAGGTCTTCTTACTTCACTCATTTCTTCCTCCTTATTACATCGTCAGCATATCACGGAATGTCTCGATGTTTGTGCGCACCTGTTCGAAGTGCACCATCTGTCTGTCGACTTCCACGAGTGCGAGCGGCAGGTCTACTGCTTCGCAGGCTCTTTTGATCATTACATAGTCGAACTCTTCAGGATCGCAGAACTTAGTCATAACCACTACGACACCCTTAGCGTTTCTTTCTTTAGCTGTATCGACGATCCACTGTACTCTTGGCTTCTTTACATTGTAGAGAACCGAGCAGTTGTCCATGTTTGCAAACTTGACTGCAAGTGCCTGGAGAGGATCATCCATCTCAGGAACATCTGTCCTGTACTGACGGGACTGAGCTGCAACGTCATCTGCTACGATGTGCATTCCCATGTCGTCAAAGATCGCATTCAGCTGAGGAGCATCTGTGAGGATACCGCTTACCACGATACCGAGCTTGTCTTCAGCACCAGCTTCCCCGAGCTCAGCAAGGAACTCTTCGCAGAGAGCTGTATGCTCTTCCTTGGTCATGAAGTAAGCGCTTTTGAATATGTCGCTTCTCTCAGCAGCAGTGATCTCAGGGTGAACTGCGAGTGCTTCGTCAACTTTTCTCATCACTGCGTTATGATCGTTGTAGATCCTGTTGGACTCTTTCAGAGCTTCCGGATCATACTTTCCGCCGAGCTCTTCGAGGTCTCTGATAACTCTTTCATATCCGGCCTTTGTAAATGCGATGCCGTAGTCAGGCTTTCTGTTCTGCGGATATGTCATAGGGATAAACTTGATATCGTCTACTGCGTACTTCCAGTTTTCACCGAGAGTCTTGAGTGTGTCGCAGAGTGAAGGGATTACGATAGCGCTCGCACCCTTGTATGCGCCATTGATACCGAGCTCGAGGATCGACTGTACGATGGAGCAGAGGAATGCAGGGAAGTATTCCTTTGCCCTGTTGAGCTCCATGTCAGCTCCCCATGCTCCCATTGGTACGAATCCCATGGAGTGGATGATTTCTTCCGGAGTATATACAGGAGCTGTCAGAACGATTTTCTTTCCTTCAGCCATGTATTTTTCCATCTGTGCGCGAGGTGATGTTGCTGCCTCGTGGAATTTTCTGATTGTATCCTGGATCATCACTACGCCTCCTTAGCTTCCTTGTTTGCTTCCATGATCTCGCAGAGACCCTGGACTCTTGTATCGTACTGAGCTTCTGAGAAGTTTCTCGGATCAGCCTGGTCACCGTCGAATGATGTCACAGGGATGTTGCATTCCTTGCCGATCTGACGGCTCATCTCTGCCATGAATCCGCTCCAGAGCTTGCAGGATCTGTTGGTGTGAACGAGGAGTCCTTCAACGTTGTTGTCCTTGCAGAGCTTGACTCTCTTATCTCTGGATTTCTCAAGGTTGATAGCGTTAGGTACGCTGCAGTAAGCCCTGATCATCTCGTCGAATGAGTTGTAATCAAATCCGAAAGCGTCAGCATAGATAGTTGTTACCATGTTGATTCCGCGGTCCTTGAGGCCTCTTGATGTTGCTCTGAGATATGGCCAGCAGGCGATACCCTCGAACATGATTCTGTGCTTCTCTTCTACGCGGAAAGTGCTCTCGCCCTTCTCGTGGTTCTCTTTGTACTCCTTGAGAAGTGTCTCCATAGCCTCTCCTGCTTCTTCCTTGCCGCGTGCTGTAACCATTACAGCCATGTGGTTGAGCAGATCGAAACCGTTGAACGGAGACGGTGTGTATTTAGCCTGTGCTGTAGCTTCGAGCCAAGCGCGGCTTGCACGGCAGCTGAATCCTGTAACCTGTTCGAATTTGTCGTCATCCCACTTGAGTCCGAAAAGATCTTCGAGCTGGTGAACAGCATCCCAGAACTGTCCGCTTACGTAAGCGACCTCTGCATCGGATACTTCGTAGTCAGGGTTGAACGGGATGTCGAGCATAATCATAGGAATGCCCAGCTCTATTGAGAGGTTCTCATACCACTTGATCATGCAGTTGCAGATGTTATTGCAGCAAAGCAGTACATCCGGCATGGCTACATCCTGCTCAGGGCACTCTTTGAGCTTGGCATATGCAAGACTGATTCTCGCGTAAGCACAGATATCATTTGAGTAACCATCAGCTTCAGCGACTTCGCACATGCGCTCTCCGGCGCCTCTTGCTGCGATGCCTGCTGCCTGGTTTTCAGGATATGCTGTAGCAAGTCCGAGTGTCTCAGGGATCTCAACAGGGAAATTGCTGGATACCCATGCTACAGGCTTGCCCTGTTTCTTTGCCTCGATTGCTGTCGCAAAGGCGTCAGACGCGATCTTTCCGAGTTTGTACTTTGCCGAATTCGGATCGAGCGGCTTACGAGGTTTTTTGACTTCTTCAGGCTTTTTGACTTCTTCTGCCATTTCTTCCTCCTACAATATCTTAAAAAATTAATTTATTTTGTGAGCTGCCTGTATGCATACAGTGCTGCTCCTATTGCACCAAAGTACTGAGCCATTGGGTCGAAATCGATGTCTGTTCCGAGGCTCTTTGCAAGTGCTCTTCTGACGGCTCCGTTCTTTGCGACACCGCCCGACATGCAGACCTTTGGAACTACTCCTGCACGTCTCGCAAGAGCACCGACTCTCGATGCAACGCTCTCGCAGATGCCCGCTACAAGGTCAGGTCTTTCGACTCCGTTGGCGAGCTGGCTGATTACTTCAGACTCTGCAAAAACTGTGCATGTGCTGGAGATCGAAGCCGGCTTTACTGACTTTGAAGCGCATTCATCGAGTTCATCGACATTCATTCTCAGAATATTTGCCATTACGTCCAGGAACCTTCCGGTACCTGCTGCGCACTTATCGTTCATAACGAAGTTGGACATTCTTCCGCTCTCGCTGAGAGATATTATCTTGGCGTCCTGTCCGCCTATGTCTATCAGTGTTCTGAGTTCAGGGAAAACCCACCTTCCGCCGAGCGCATGGCAGGTAAGTTCGCTTACTTCTCCGTCCGCGCCTTCATACTTATTACGTCCGTATCCGGTAACAATAGTGCGGTCCACATCTTCGGAAGTAATTCCTGCTTTTTCCCAAAGCTCAGCAAGCGCTTCTGCCGGGCCTTCGGTTCCGAGGCCGCCGATCCTGAGACTGGAGGCAATGATATCCTGCCCGTCTCTCATGAGTACGCACTTTGAAGTTGTCGATCCTATATCGATGCCGAGAGTTATCATTTATGCCGTCCTCCTTGTTAAACTTTTGTCATTCTAATTTTTTCATAATCCTTCATCGCGGTCAATTGCTCCCGACCTATTTGCAAGGAAACTTATTGGTTAATAGTTTCTATCTATTCCAAATCGTGCTGACTGTGCTTTACTTTGTTTTCCATTCATTGTAAACTCATTTTCGGAGGTGATTCTGTATGGATCTAAACAAACTCGATCTCTTCTTTGCTGCTGCCAACAGCAGAAGTTTTACACAGGCGGCGGAGAAGTGTAACGTAGCCCAGACAACGGTCAGCAAGTACATTGCGCAGCTTGAGGATGAGCTTGGAATGAAGCTTTTTTACCGAACGACAAGGGAGTGCTTTCTTACTGAAGCGGGGCACACATTCTATGATGGCGCAAAAGAATTGGTGAGAGATTATGACGGCCTCAGGAAGCAGCTCCAGCAGGTAAACGAAAACGAGCTCAGGATCGGCATCTATGGAGAGTTCTTCGACCTGTCAATACTCAGCAGGTTCAGAGATACCCATCCGGATATTGAGCTCAAAGTCTCATTTGACAGCCGTACAAATCTGTACGACCAGCTGAAAAGGCGTAAGATACACGCTGTCCTCATCCCTAACATCCTTGTATGGGAAGCCCTGAAGGATCATTCCATGCGAACGGTCAACGTGCTGTCAGGTGATGCTTATATCTACTGTTCCGGAGAGGCTGTAAAGAAATACGGCAGCATCCAGGGAGTCATACGCAATCTGCCGTTCATTACAAAATCGCAGGAGCTGCCCTATCACGAATACTGCCGCAGGATACTGCAGCGCACTTTCGATGCATCATTTGAAAACGTCACTGTTGTAGAATCCCAGGCCAAGCAGACGCTCCTTACTAAACTCACTCAGGGGTTCTCTATCATGCTCGAGAAGGAAGCGACTGACACAAAGGGTCTGTATGCATATTCTCTCGAAGGAGTGTTCAACGAGACTCTGCAGCTTTATTACTCAATAAAACATGTTCCCGCAAGCCTGTGGGCATTCATAAAATACATAAACAGCTCGGAATCAAACAAATGAAAAAAGCAGCAGCCGTCACTTCCGTACGGCTGCCGCTTTTTATATTGCTTTCAGTTTGACGCAGTGATCAGAACTTTACGATGAAACCATTCATAGGTCTCATTCCTGCAGCATTTGCCTCATCTGTGTCAATGTGCATCAGCGCAAGGTCTTCTTCATCCTGTACTCTTATCTCTGTATCACCGAAGATGAGTGATCTGTCAGGAGTCTCTACCTTTACAGCTACGATATCTCCGGTCTTGAGTCCCCATTCCTTTACCTGCTTAGCTCCGATGTGAATGTGTCTCTTTGCAACGATAACGCCATTCTTAAGTTCGATTTCCCCTGCAGGTCCGACCAGTTTGATTCCCGGTGTTCCCTCAAGGTCGCCCGAGAGTCTGACCGGTGCGTCTACTCCAAGAGCCCTTGCATCTGTCTTGGAAACTTCTACCTGCGACTGCTTCCTGCATGGTCCGAGTATCCTGACTTTCGGGAATGTGCTTCTTGGTCCTACGATTGCGATTTGCTCAACACTTGCAAATCCGCCGCCGCCTGCCAGCTCCTTGTATACTTCCAGCTCATAACCCTTTCCGAACAGCACATCCTGATCCTCTCTTGTCAGATGGATATGTCTGGCAGAAACGTCTACAAATACTTCTTTCTTATCCATGATACTGATTCTCCCTAAAAATAAAAACTGATTATCAACAATCCCGTCCCTGCCCACAGACGTAAGTATACCACGTATTCATTACTGATTCTCAATCTAATATAGAAAGTATACTGTTAAGCAGCTCCGGAGCATCCAGGATCACCAGCGCAAGGCGTTCGCGGACACGGGTGATGCCTGCATAGAATATGTTTGGATACGGATGATCCGGATCAGGCTTCGGGATCCCCCGGAGATATCCTTCACCATCATATGAGAAGGAACTGTCCATCAGCATGACCACTCTGTTGTATTCCCGTCCGACTATATGCCGGTTCCTGAAATCTTCCTCCAGATCCGCAAAAGGATCATCCTCTTGTATGTGTGCGTTTATGAACAAATACCTCTTATCACGGAAATAGCTGATTATGTCGCGAGCCTCATCAGTATTATTGGCATAATTGACTGAAATGTGTTCGAACTCATAGGTCTTTTCAGCTTTGTAACCCAGATGTATGAGCTTTCTGATGAATGTCTGTATCTCCATGTTCACCCTCAGCCTTTCTGACAGCTCATATTCTCCGGCCAGACCAAGGGTGCGTATCCTTCCTTCTATATCATTTTCGCGCTCAGGATCCGTAAGAGCTGCGGAAGGAGCTGTTGAAAAAATGCAGACCTGCTCATATTTCTCAGCAGCCTCAATGATGATGCTGAATACTTCCGGGCTGACGCGCAGAGCTTCATCCATCAGAATAAAATCATATTCGCTGATTTGCTCAGGCGCGGAGATCTCAGATACGGAAATAAAATCCAGGTTTTCTATCGAATCGCTTATTGACAGCAGTCCTTCTGAAGGCTCCTCTCCGCATGTTATCAGCGTTCTGCCGCTGTCGGACAGGTGTTTTGCCAGGTCATAGATAAGCAGAGTCTTTCCCGTACACGGGTTCCCGTATATATGGAAGAACGCGCAGTAAGATGTATTTGCTATATCTCTGAGCAGCTCTGCCTTGACATAGTCCTGGGCAGGAGACAGAAAATACTGCCCCTGCAGGAACCTTTCAGGGTCTTCCTCAGGAGAGATCAGATACTCAGATGTGCGGAACAGCTTGTCGATATTGCCGTGATATGCAGTTCTGCACTTTCTGACGGCCCTGGTTACCTGCCTTATATCTGTTGCTTCGAGCTCACCGTCATCCGTAAGCCTGTAACACTTAAGTGTATCGGTAACGACCGTGAACAGCATGAGTTCCCTTCTGAGAAGAGTGAGATAATGGCGGTTCTTCCTGAGCTGGGCAAGGATCTGCTCCTCGCCTACATCCTGTGATTTCAGCTCAATATTCAGGCAGTATTTGCCTGTGACCTTGAGGAGATCAAATTCCTTGCCTATCAAAGGTATCACAAACCCAAAATAGAACCCGTCTGCCTCCTTCATCTTTACCCCATTTTCAGCAAGGGCATCCGCAAGTATGCGAAGAGATTCGATCTCATGGATGCGTATCACATGATTCTCGTGATCGCTGGCCTCATGCTTCTCCATGATATTGAACAGTTTTTCGTCGCGTATTCTCGATACCCTGAAAATATTTACCGGCTTCATATTTATCGGTTTTTTCTATTCAAGTTCTACCGTCCCCGGTGGTTTGCTCGTGAGGTCGTAGAATACTCTGTTGACATGGTCGACCTCATTGACGATCCTCGTCATCACTCTCTGCAGAACATTCCATGGTATCTCAGCAGCCGTTGCAGTCATAAAATCCGATGTTATCACCGCTCTCAATGCAATGGCATGATCGTAAGTGCGGAAGTCTCCCATTACTCCGACTGTCTGCATGTTGGTGAGAGCCGCATAGTACTGGCTGATTTCTCCTGCCAGCCCGGCTTTGTCTATCTCTTCTCTGTAGATCGCATCCGCATCCTGCACTATGCGCACCTTTTCAGCTGTTACGTCTCCTATTATCCTGACTCCGAGACCAGGGCCTGGGAAAGGCTGCCTGCTGACAAGGTATTCCGGCAGACCCAGCTTGCGTCCGAGCTGCCTTACTTCGTCCTTGAACAGCATCCTCAGCGGTTCGATTATCTCTTTGAAATCCACATAGTCAGGAAGGCCTCCCACATTGTGGTGCGATTTGATGACCGCGGATTTGCCCAGACCGCTCTCGATGATATCCGGATAGATGGTACCCTGCGCAAGGAAATCGACTGCGCCTATCTTCTTTGACTCTTCTTCAAATACTCTGATGAACTCCTCGCCGATTATCTTGCGCTTTCTCTCAGGCTCGGTAACGCCCGCGAGTTTGGCATAGAATCTCTCAGCCGCATCTACTCTTACGAAGTTCAGATCGAACTGCCCTTCCTTTCCGAATATGGCAGTTACCTCATCAGCCTCATTCTTTCTCATCAGACCGTGATCAACGAACACGCATGTGAGCTGAGGACCGATCGCTTTTGCAAGCAATGCGGCAACGACCGATGAATCGACTCCGCCTGACAGTGCCAGCAGGACTTTTCCGTCACCGACCTTTTCCCTGACAGCGGCGATCTGTGTCTCGGCAAACGAACCCATCTGCCAGTCCTGATCGCAGCCGCATACATCGAGCACGAAATTCCTTATGAACTCAGCGCCGTGCTCCGTATGATTGACCTCCGGATGGAACTGAACGGCATAGAAACCTCTGGATCTGTCCTCCATAGCAGCTACCGGGCAGTCGTCAGTATGAGCTGTGACAGTGAAGCCCTGCGGCGGCTCGCTGATGTAATCGGTGTGGCTCATCCAGCACACATTGACATCGTCAGCAGTACGGAGAATGCCCTCCTTGCCGTCAACAACAACTTCCGTACGCCCGTATTCACTGGTAGGTGCGGACTCTATCTTTCCCCCGAGTCTGTATGCCATAAGCTGTGCACCATAGCAGATACCCAGAATCGGAACGCCAAGTTCGAAAATGCCGTCATCTATCGATGGAGCATTCTCACCATATGCGCTCTGTGGCCCGCCTGTAAAAATGATGCCCTTAGGGTCGAATCCGCGTATCTCATCAAGAGTAATGGATTCAAAGCCCTTGATCTCTGAGTAAACGCCGCATTCCCTAACTCTTCTGGCGATCAGCTGATTGTACTGACCTCCGAAATCCACTATAAGGATCCTGTTTTCTGCCATAAATCTCTCCTGCTAAAAATCAAGTGCCTGTCTGATATCTTCAATAAGGTCTTCTTTATCTTCGAGTCCGCAGGACATTCTTACCAGTCCTGCAGGAATGCCTGCAGCCTGAAGCTGCTCATCCGTCATCTGGCGGTGTGTTGACGTAGCCGGATTCAGACAGCATGTCCTTGCGTCGGCAACATGTGTCTCGATCGCGGCCAATTTAAGGCGGCTCATGAATTTCTCAGCTGCGTCTCTGTCTGCGAGCTCGAATGAAACGACTCCGCATCCGCCATTTGGCATGTACTTCTTAGCGACCTCATAATACGGATCTCCCGGAAGTCCGGAGTAGCTGACCTTCTTTACCTTCGGATGCTCGTTCAGGAACTCCGCGACTGCCTGCCCGTTCTCTACATGCTTAGGCATGCGGACATGAAGTGACTCGAGTCCCAAATTAAGCAGGAACGCGTTCTGCGGTGACTGAATGCTGCCGAAGTCTCTCATCAGCTGCGAAGTCGCCTTGGTTATAAATGCGCCTTCATTTCCGAACTTCTCTGCATAGATGATGCCGTGATATGAATCATCCGGTGTCGTAAGCCCCGGGAACTTGTCCTTATGCGCCATCCAGTCGAATCTGCCTGAATCGATAATCGCTCCGCCGACTGCGGCACCATGTCCGTCAAGGTACTTGGTAGTTGAATGTGTAACGATATCTGCTCCCCACTCGATCGGCCTGCAGTTGACCGGAGTCGGGAAGGTGTTGTCTACAATAAGCGGTACACCGTGCTCATGTGCAGCCTTTGCAAACTTCTCGATGTCGAGAACAGTCAGCGCAGGGTTGGCTATAGTCTCGCCGAAAACTGCTTTTGTATTGTCTCTGAACGCCGCGTTCAGCTCTTCCTCTGTGCAGTCAGGAGAAACGAAGGTTGCACTGATGCCCATCTTGGCCATTGTCACCGAGATCAGGTTGAACGTCCCACCGTAGATCGATGCGGATGAGACTATGTGATCCCCTGATTCACAGATATTAAACAAGGAAAAGAAATTAGCCGCCTGACCGGATGATGTAAGCATCGCTGCTGTTCCGCCCTCAAGAACTGCAAGCTTGGCTGCGACCATGTCGTTGGTCGGATTCTGAAGTCTGGTGTAAAAATACCCCGATGCCTCCAGATCAAACAGCTTGCCCATATCTTCACTGGTATCATACTTGAAAGTCGTTGACTGTATGATCGGGATCTGTCTTGGTTCTCCGTTCCCAGGTGTATATCCGGCCTGAACACATTTTGTGCCGAGTTCGTAATCTTTCATGTTCTCTTATACCTCCCTTTTCTTTCTCATGATAAAAATCATACTTACTTAACAACACTCATGCAAGAGAACTGACTCCGTTTTCTCTGCAAATACCATTTGACAGCATGTGACACGGCATAATATCATTGTTTTCAGCAACA